>NZ_JAKGBW010000125.1 GCF_021556485.1 Oceanobacillus alkalisoli
CGTCCTACTCTCGCAGAGACAAGGTCTCAACTACCATCGGCGCTGGAAAGCTTAACTGCTGTGTTCGGTATGGGAACAGGTGTGACCTTTCCGCCCTCATTACCAGACATATACTATATTATAACAAAATTTAACTTTAATGCAAGAGTATATTCATACCCTGAAAACTAAATAAGAGTAATTCACGACATCAAGATATAGAAGTTAGTTAAGTCCTCGATCGATTAGTATTCGTCAGCTCCACATGTCACCATG
>NZ_JAKGBW010000126.1 GCF_021556485.1 Oceanobacillus alkalisoli
AGGCTACGAGCCGACTTATCGCACGATTAATCGCTTTCGTTCAAATCCCCTTGTTGAAAATATCTTACGAGAATGTTTTGTGCAGTTTCGTAATCAATTGGTGGAGAAGGAATTGATTGAAGAAGAACGATTGAAGCTAACTTTTTTGAGCTGCCGGAATTTATTGTCGCAGATGCCGGATATGGTAGTGAACAGAATTACGAAGATATCCTAAAAAATCGAAATCGAACGCCACTCATTACATACAATCAAT
>NZ_JAKGBW010000127.1 GCF_021556485.1 Oceanobacillus alkalisoli
GGCTGAAACACGAACCTACAGATCAACAAAAAGAAAATGAATGGCTGATGGAGAAAATCCAGAGGATATTTAAACAGCGCCGAGGCACTTGGGGTTATCGGCGAATAACGATGGCGATTAATCGCCACTATAAGAAAAAGTACAGCCCCAAACGCATTCGACGTTTAATGATTGAATTAGGTTTGAAATCCTTTATTCGCCGTTCAAATGGCTATTCCACCAAGACTAGCTTTGTTCATATCGAAGAGAAT
>NZ_JAKGBW010000128.1 GCF_021556485.1 Oceanobacillus alkalisoli
CTCCCTATCAGACAAATTCAGCAACTTGCTCGGGATTGTGTCCAATAGAGCCTCCCTATCAGACAAATTCAGCAACTTAATCGGGATTATGTCCAATAGAGCCTCCCTATCAGACAAATTCAGCAACTTGCTCGGGATTGTGTCCAATAGAGCCTCCCTATCAGACAAATTCAGCAACTTAATCGGGATTATGTCCAATAGAGCCTCCCTA
>NZ_JAKGBW010000040.1 GCF_021556485.1 Oceanobacillus alkalisoli
CTCCTTGAAGAACATCTAAGTAGATATCTTGATTACGCTCTGGAGCTACGATATCCTTATATTTTTCATTGATTACTTCTTCATGAGGCAAGTCTCTGTAACCTTCGATTTCTAAAGAAATCGCAATATCTCTTAAATCATTGGCACTGGTCAATCTAAGCCTTCTCATTTCTTTCAAAGCGTCATTGATATACTTTGGATATTTCTCGCTAGCTTTAAGCACAACCTTTAATTGATCGATTGTATGACGAGGATAGTGCTCCTGCAACGTCTTGATTAACCAGTTAGAGTCTTCCCAATCACCTAATCTCTCCATAACTTCTTCTGCTAAAGTATCTCTTTTTGTCTGGGAACGACGGCGATGTTTAGGATCTGTGATGACTTTTCCTTTTTCTTTTGATATTTCATGAATGGCAATTGGGTTATCACTCGGGTGAAGTGAGATGCTCAAACTTTGCTCTGAAATAGCCAGATAAGCAATGTTTTCTGCACTACTTCGAAAAGTTCCGAGCGGAACACTATACCGATTTCCTTTATAACGAATAACGTTGTCTTTATGAATCATTCTTGTTATATTAATAGATGAGATATTTTCAAAAATGTAATATCCATTGACCTTTTGAAGATGCTGCTTTTCGAGGGCGTGCGCTTCAAAGGGTCTTTTCTTTGTATTGTGATTAATTTTATAGTTTCCAGTTCTCTTTAGCCACCTTAAGTTAGAGTCC
>NZ_JAKGBW010000041.1 GCF_021556485.1 Oceanobacillus alkalisoli
ATGATAGTCATGAATAGCCTGAAATTCAGCTAAATGAATGCCTAATCTTCCCGACCCATCCCCCTTTCGATTTCCTTTAACTTTTTTAATAGACCATTCTCCGCCTCCAAGTATTGATTACGATGCTCCAACTCCTGAATACGAAGTTGTAATTTTTCTTCCTCTGTCAATACCGGCTTCGAATCTAACGACTTTCCACGTCGGTCCTGAAGAGCTCGCTCCCCATCCTGTTGGTATTTACGAACCCAGCTATAGACTTGTTGATAGGAAACCTGATATTTCTCTGTGGCCTTTTGGTAATTCAAGTTATTGGCAATGGTGTATTGAGTAATTTCTATGCGCTCCTGAAATGTTGTCTTGCGCCCCTTATTCATTTCTTCTCTTCCCCCAGTAGATTTAAATTCTTTCCCACTAGTATAATGCTTTACCCACCGGGATAAAACAGAACGACTTGAAATATCGAATTTTTTACAGGTTTCTTCTAAGTTACCCTCATGGTTCAAGTAAAACTCGACTGCTTGCATCTTCAATTCTTTAGGGTACGTTTTCGGGCTCGTTGATTCTTTTAAGCCCTCTACACCATGTAGTTGATATTTGCGCATCCAAGCATGAATGGTAGTG
>NZ_JAKGBW010000042.1 GCF_021556485.1 Oceanobacillus alkalisoli
AAGCCGGAATCGCTAGTAATCGTGGATCAGCATGCCACGGTGAATACGTTCCCGGGTCTTGTACACACCGCCCGTCACACCACGAGAGTTGGTAACACCCGAAGTCGGTGAGGTAACCATTTGGAGCTAGCCGCCGAAGGTGGGACCAATGATTGGGGTGAAGTCGTAACAAGGTAGCCGTATCGGAAGGTGCGGCTGGATCACCTCCTTTCTAAGGATATAAATAAGAAAGCGCAAGTGGCTGTTCGACATTAGTTGAATACCACTGGAGCTAGATTATTTTCGGAACATACTGGGTTGTTTGGTTCAGTTTTGAGAGAGCAAAACTCTCTATTTGTACCTTGAAAACTAAATAAGAGTAACAACGACATCAAAAACAAAAGGCTAAGGCGACTGTTCAGAAACGCAACGCTAGCAAGGGGCTGGAAAACGCTTGTTTTTTAGCGTTTGGAAGACCATTGCTTATGACGGGAGTTTCTGGGAGCTGAAGCTAGATTTATAAATGCAAGAAAGTGGTCTTTAACAGACCAACAAGGCAAAACAAGCTATATTTACTGTAACTTAGTTAAGTGAATAAGGGCGCACGGTGAATGCCTTGGC
>NZ_JAKGBW010000043.1 GCF_021556485.1 Oceanobacillus alkalisoli
ACGATTGAAGCTAACTTTTTTGAGCTGCCGGAATTTATTGTCGCAGATGCCGGATATGGTAGTGAACAGAATTACGAAGATATCCTAAAAAATCGAAATCGAACGCCACTCATTACATACAATCAATATCGAAAGGAGAAGAAAAAGAAACACAAAGAGAATGCTTTTCATGTAGACAACTGGGAATACAGCGAAGAAGAAGATGCATATGTATGTCCAAATGGAAGAAAAGTGAAATTTAGTTATCATTCGAAACGAACGGACAGATATGGATTTACACGTGAATTTAAAGTGTATGAATGTGAAGACTGTTCCGGTTGTCCTCTTCGTGATTTGTGCACGAAAGCCAAACCAGGAAATAACAGAAAAGTATTCCTCAACGAGAAGTGGGAATCACAAAAAGAATATGTACGCACGAAGCTTTCAGACGAGAAAACAGGTGAAATTTACGGCAAACGTAAAATTGACGTGGAGCCAGTTTTCGGATTTTTGAAGGCTAATTTAGGTTTCACTCGTTTTTCCGTTCGAGGAAAACAAAAGGCGACAAATGAATTAGCCTTTGCATTAATGGCGGT
>NZ_JAKGBW010000044.1 GCF_021556485.1 Oceanobacillus alkalisoli
AGGACGATCAATCCACTCTACATATTTGAAACGTGAATGAGATAGAACAAATCCAGCTGCGTAAAGCTTCTTTCTTGATCCAAATTCAGTAGGAACAAACATTTCTCCGAAATCTACTTGCATTTGTTTACCCATCGGAAGTTCTTCTACCGTTCCATACTCACGACCAATCGTTTCTTTAGGAATATGATATCTATCCCTTAAATCATTCACATAATTTCGTACTGTATTCTCGGCTACCGATGTAACCTCAAACTTTTCCTGCAACCAATCATATACTTGGGCGCTTGTCATATCTGGGTGCTCTTTCAACCACCCCAGTATGTAATCTCTGTAAGGGTCCAACTTCTTCGCCCGGTTTTGTAAAGATGCCATAAACACTGCGAATTGATCTGGTGTCATCTTTAAATAATCGATAACTCTGTTTCTAGAAATCTTTAATTTCTTTGCAATCTGGCTCTTTGAGAATCCTTTTTTCTTTAAACGATGTATCTCTTGGTAAATCATCCACTTTTCCACTCCTTATTTCCTCCCCCTTCGACATACTCCGATTTAAGTATACCGAAAGGGATA
>NZ_JAKGBW010000045.1 GCF_021556485.1 Oceanobacillus alkalisoli
TACGTACTGTCCCATTACGGACAGTGGGTTGCCCCATTCGGAGATCTCCGGATCAACGTTTACTTACAACTACCCGGAGCATATCGGTGTTAGTCCCGTCCTTCATCAGCTCCTAGTGCCAAGGCATCCACCGTGCGCCCTTATTCACTTAACTAAGTTACAGTAAATATAGCTTGTTTTGCCTTGTTGGTCTGTTAAAGACCAATCTATTGAATCTAGCTTCAGCTCCTAGAAACTCCCGTCATAAGCAATGGTCTTCCAAACGCTAAAAAAACAAGCGTTTTCCAGCCCCTTGCTAGCGTTGCGTTTCTGAACAGTCGCCTTAGCCTTTTGTTTTTGATGTCGTTGTTACTCTTATTTAGTTTTCAAGGTACAAATAGAGAGCTTTGCTCTCTCAAAACTGAACCAAACAACCCAGTATGTTCCGAAAATAGTCTAGCTCCAGTGGCCGGTAAACAGCCACTTGCGCTTTCTTATTTATATCCTTAGAAAGGAGGTGATCCAGCCGCACCTTCCGATACGGCTACCTTGTTACGACTTCACCCCAATCATTGGTCCCACCTTCGGCGG
>NZ_JAKGBW010000046.1 GCF_021556485.1 Oceanobacillus alkalisoli
GGAATCCGTGAAGTTCCGGCGGTCAAAGAAAAAATGAACTACTTGAAAGAGATTGTAGAAGATTGTAAAGAAGGAACGGAAATTTCCAACGATCCCGATGCCCGAACAGGTCACAAATCAGAAGACACGAGTTTCTTTGGTTACAAAACACATCTAGCCATGACAACAGAACGTTTAATCGTTGCCGCAAAAGTAACCTCTGGTGAACAAAGTGACGGAAAGTATCTAGAGGAACTGGTCGAAAAAAGTGAACAAGCAGGATTGGAAGTTGAAACCGTAATTGGAGATACAGCCTATTCTGGAAAAGATAATTTAATTCTAGCCAAGGAAAAGGAATTTCAATTAGTTTCGAAACTCCACCCTATCCTAACAAATGAACGAAAAGATACCGGTTTCGAGTTTAATAAGGACGCCGATTTGTATGTTTGTCCAGCGGGGCATTTAGCTACCGGGAAACGATCCGTAAAAAGGAAAGATCGAAATTCCGAAGTTCAGTATCGATTTGACATCGAAAAGTGTAAGGTCTGCCCATTGCGCGATGGATGTTACAAA
>NZ_JAKGBW010000047.1 GCF_021556485.1 Oceanobacillus alkalisoli
AATGTAATATCCATTGACCTTTTGAAGATGCTGCTTTTCGAGGGCGTGCGCTTCAAAGGGTCTTTTCTTTGTATTGTGATTAATTTTATAGTTTCCAGTTCTCTTTAGCCACCTTAAGTTAGAGTCCCGCCAAGACTCTAAATCTTGGAAAATACGGTGGTTTGCGAAGTTATTCTTCACAAATTTTATAAGCTGTTCAACTTTGCCCTTGGATTCTGGATCACTTTTCCGGCATAAGTAGATCTTAAACCCTCTCGTTTCATGATACTTTGTAAAGGATTCGGTAAGGATTAAATCGCCTGCGTTTTCACTTACTGCTAATAAACGGTCTTGGTCATACACAATTTCTTCCGTCATACCTCCAAAATATTGAAACGCATTCTCCTGCATTCTAATTAAGTCCGAGGTACGAACAGGACGATCAATCCACTCTACATATTTGAAACGTGAATGAGATAGAACAAATCCAGCTGCGTAAAGCTTCTTTCTTGATCCAAATTCAGTAGGAACAAACATTTCTCCGAAATCTACTTGCATTTGT
>NZ_JAKGBW010000048.1 GCF_021556485.1 Oceanobacillus alkalisoli
CTTGCAAGGGTGGTTCCATTGTGCAATGAAATTGAAGGCGTAGCGGCCACCCTCCCTCATGGTGTTATCTTCAGACATATCAGTGCCTGAAGTGAAGTGTACCAACTCGGCTTGGCGGCGGCTGGTTGACCCGACGTACTTCTCACACTGGCTCTGTTTGTTTTGGACTAGACCAAGCATGCCGTTCTGGCTGTTGGATGCGGTGTATTTGATCATATAGTTGTGGCCTATGCGGACATGCTTGCCGTTGGTGTCTAGCACGGCTTCTCCCTGCTTATCGCAGAGAGCAGCTGCGGAGCTTAAGAAGGTTCCTGAGAGGAGGACGGCGAAGACAAGGAGATAGTTGTAGCTGAATGTTGCCATGGTGAACTGGTGAGTTTATTGCTCTTGCTTGTATGGCTCTGGACTGGACGGTCACCCAGCTCGTCTCGGCGGCGGTTAAGCAGTATGTCAAGGAAGCGAGAAGGCCGCTGCTACAGGGCCAGGGTGTGGGTGGAGTGGTGGATCCTAAGGACTATGCGCTTCATTACTCCC
>NZ_JAKGBW010000049.1 GCF_021556485.1 Oceanobacillus alkalisoli
ATTGCGATTTCAGTTGTTTTTTCGATCAGTAAATCCAGTAGATTAATGTCTTTCAAGCGTAACTTGCGAAAATGAGTTAAGGAACTCGAATCAATAACGGAAGCTTCTGGAGCCATCCCCAAGAAATACTTAAAAGACATATCATATTTAGAACGCTTCACCACGTCTGCGTCGGACAATTTATACATTCGCTTTAATAAAATATACTTAAACATTCGGATCGGGCAGATTGCATTTCTTCCATTCGTGAGAGAATAGTTATCCTCCAGTTCCTTATAAATAAAGGAAAAGTCAACCAATTCATTGATTCGGCGTAACTCATTATCTTCCTCTATGATTAAGTCATAAAGGCTTTCATATGGACTAAACGAAAGACTCTCTTGCTTTTGTAACATGTAATCACCCGCTACTTTCATCGTTATTACTTTGATTATAAAATAGAACAGCTAACAAATCATTTTTGTTAGCTGTTCTAAGGAGACTTTTTCAGTGGCCTCGG
>NZ_JAKGBW010000004.1 GCF_021556485.1 Oceanobacillus alkalisoli
ATATGGAATTTTATAATGAAGAACGATACCAAACGAAATTAAACAGCCTAACACCGTTAGAATATCGGTACCAGGCTGCGGCATAGATTTTTATTTTTTTACTGTCCACTTGACAGGGCGCAGTTCATATTGATTACGTTCCGCATCGTAAAGACAAAACATTGATAGCTCTCTACTCGCCGCGGCAGACAAAAGAAGGAACGGTTTCAGCACCATTATTTTGGCATGAAGTGAACGAAGACTTGACACCCGCTTCCTTTACGATCGGAAACATGGTAGAACGCGTGCAATCATTCGAATGTCCTTTTGAGAGATATTTTGAGGTGGGGAATAAGCAGGATATGAGCAAGTTATTAGAAATGGTGAAAGGTAGGGACCCATAATAAAGTGAAACTTCACTACTTTGGCTCTGGGCTTTGGGCTTTGGGCTCTGACCCCAGAGTCCATTCGATCGATTAGAACCACTCTATTCAACCGAATGAAAGCGTCACGTTTGGCGAGTAATAGAATATTGCGGTTAGCCCCTAATTCCGCGATAGTTAGTGCCCAGAATCTGACGCCAAATCCATAAATTCAAGAAGTGACAGTGAACGCCCCCTGCAACTTTACGAATAAACCTTGCTTAACCCCTTTATTTATTGTTGTCCCATCAATGATAAAGAGTGTTTCCAATGCTTTACATATCTTTAATAAGGTGTCAACTTTAGGACTAGTTAACCCAGCTTCAATTCACCCAATCGTAATTTCGGGTGGTGACAGGCACTCGGAAAATGGTAAATAGGTCCAGAGCTAATTTTTGATAGTTTTACTTAAGGTCGGTCTTTTTTGCTTGAAATGAACACTTGACTAATTCTCCATTATACGTTGACCCCAATATCCTAAAAACTAGGACATTTTTCATTACGCCTAGCTTTTAATATATTTTCATCTGATAATATCGACATATTTCGAGTTGACACAGCACCCGTAGTATTATAGAACTTGTAGACAATCAGCCTATGTCCATGCCAACAACCTAGCAACATTTCTCGCCGTGGACTCTAGATTTTCAGGACCTTTTGCCAATGCTTCGTCCAACGCACAGGAACCCTCAGTAATACTGAAAACTGCATCAATACCGGCTTCATAAATCAATTCATAGTCTTTACCCAGGGTGCCACAAAAGGCAATTACTTTTTTCACACCTTGACTTTTCGCGGCTTGTGCTACACCAACTGGGGTTTTCCCATAAATCGATTGTGCATCTATTTTTCCCTCTCCTGTGATTACTAGATCTGCTCCAGTTACTCGTTTATAAAAGTCTGTCTCTTTCAAGACAATCTCCACACCTTTCTCAAGAAGGGCATCGAAACAGTGAAGCAAGCCTGCGCCAAGTCCTCCAGCTGCGCCTGCACCTGGAATGTCTTTCACGTCTCTACCTGTTACTCTAGCAAGCACGTTATGATAATTGGCCAATCCTTTGTCCAATTGCTCAACCATTTCCTCAGTTGCCCCTTTTTGAGGTCCATAAACCGCACTTGCACCATGTTTGCCTAAAAGTGGATTATCGACGTCACAGGCAACTATAATTTCAGTCTGTTCTATTCGTGAATCAAAATTTGCTAAGTTGATGTCTATCAAATCTACTAAAGTTCCACCGCCACGATTTGATGATTGGGAATCACGATAAATAAACTCCCCACCAAGTGCCTCAATCATTCCAGCACCTCCATCATTGGTCGCACTGCCGCCGATGCCAAGAATGATTTTTTTTACTCCATGGTCAAGTGCGTCTTTTATTAATTCACCAGTCCCATATGTTGTTGTAATCAACGGATTTCTCTTTTCCGCTGGAACAAGTGCGAGTCCGGACGCTTCAGCCATTTCTATAACCGCTAGTGATTGATCTCCAGATAAGGCGTATGTCGCCCTTACTTTTTCACCGAGTGGGCCGGTAACAACCTTTTCATACAGACTTCCGTGTAAGGCATCCATTAAAGACTCGATTGTCCCTTCTCCGCCATCCGCCATCGGAATGATATCTATGTCTAATGACTCACCAAAAACAGACCGGAAACCTAGTTTAATTGCTTCCGCAGCTTGTTTTGCTGTCATACTCTCTTTAAATGAGTCTGGTGCCATTACAATTTTCATTTGTACACATCCCCCCTGACATAATAGTCTTCATATAACACCGTATACAATGATAGATTTGATAGCCCTAAGCCGGATTACCTTGAAAATAACCATGATACCTGCCTATCGTTAAGAACGATTTAGATAGGCAAGGCATATTAATTTGATAGCAAACCAAATAAGTTAGGTAGCCATAGAGAGAGTTGGGGAATAAACGTAACTAATAAAAGCGCAACAATAATAGCTCCGTAAAACGGCAATAGTGGTTTTATAACATCTTCAATCTCAATTTTTGCTACGCTTACCCCAGCAAATAATGCACTTCCTACAGGCGGGGTAATATTACCAACACATAAGTTCATAACTAACATAATTCCAAAATGTATTGTATCCATTCCAAGATTGGATACAATCGGAAGAAAAATAGGTGTAAATCTCAATAGAGCTGGAGTTATATCCATAAATGTTCCAATAAACAGTAAAAATATATTTATCAATAATAGAATAAGTATTGGATTCGAAGTTATTCCTAATAGTGCTTCACTAATCATCTGTGGAATACCCGTAAATGACATTATCCATGACATAACACCAGAAGCGGCTACTAAAAGCACTATCATACATGTTAACACCACCGCTTCCATGAATATTCCAAGCTGAATACCGCCCATAACAATGACAATTAGCATTAAACTGTAACGGGGCGTGAGGCTGACCCCATAGCTTTAATGACATTGGATCTGACTCCACAGCCCCTAGCTGTTTCAGAGACTTTTCGGCCTTTTTCTTCTATCAGTTTTACTGCATATATTTTAAATTCTTTGTCATAACTTTTTTGTTTTTCCATTTAAAACACTCCGATCTAGTCGCTAGGATTCTATTATGCAAACTCAATTCGGTGTGTCCAATTTTTAGTCTAACATCAATTAATCAAACAATTCACTTACAGATACTTTATTATGAATTCGAAGCAGAGCCTCCGCAAGTAAAGGGGCTATCGATAAAACTTTAATTTTATCAATTCTTTTATCTTCAGTGAGATATATAGAGTTTGTAACTACTAGCTCTTTAATCTTGGAATTTTTTATTCTATCAATGGCCGGCCCCGATAATACCGGATGTGTACAACATGCATATACCTCTAAACAACCGTTTTCAGCTACTGCTTTTGCCGCTGCTGTCAAGGTTCCAGCAGTATCGATTATATCATCAATTATAATCGCCCGCTTTCCTTCAATATCACCTACAATGTTCATTACATCCGCAACATTGGGTTCTGGACGACGTTTGTCAATAAATGCTATCGGCACATCCATGAGGTTTGCTATTCTTCTTGCGCGACTAATCCCTCCATTATCGGGAGCAACTATTACAACATTCTCCAGTTCTTTTTCTATAAAATATTCGGATAATATATTAGTACTTAGAAGCTGGTCTACTGGTATATCAAAAAATCCTTGTATTTGTGGCGCATGTAAATCCATTGCAATTACACGATGTGCTCCAGATGTTTCTAATAAATCTGCAACCAGCTTTGCGGTAATTGGTTCACGTGAACGTGCCTTACGATCCTGACGTGCATAACCATAATATGGTATTAAAACATTAATAGTTTTTGCTGATGCTCTTTTTAATGCATCAACCATAATTATTAATTCCATTAAATGTTCATTAGTAGGGTCTGAAGTAGACTGAACGACGTAAACATCCCTACCGCGAACACTTTCCTCAATATTAATCTGAATTTCGCCGTCACTAAAGCGACCTACGGAACATTTTCCTAATTGCACTCCCAAAATTTCAGCAATCTCCTGTGCAAGTGGTTTATTTGAATTTAATGCAAATATTCTAAGTTCGGAATCATAACTCATTCTCTAAATCCTCCAATTGTAAGACTAATTCACTGCTGTTAGCGGACTTTCTCCAGTTAAAACTCTCTGAAGATTTTCCACTACTAAGTTTGCCATTTTTAATCTTGTCCCTTTACTAGCGCTACCAATATGTGGCAATGTGATCACATTTGGTAAATTTAGTAAAGGATAATCTACACTTACTGGCTCTTTTTCAAACACATCTAATCCAGCAGCCCAAATTTGCTTATTTTTAAGAGCATGGTATAGAGCAACTTCGTCCACAATTCCACCCCTAGCAGTATTGATGAGAATAGAAGAGTTTTTCATCATTTCTATTTCCTTTTCTCCAATTAAGTGGTGTACTTCTAAACTATATGGTATTAATACGCAAACGAAATCTGATTCCTTTAGTAATGTGCTTAAATCAGTAAATTCCATTTCATATTTACTTTCAAGTTCGGGTTTTCTAGAGCGATTATGATAGATAATATTCATATTAAAACCCCTTGCACGTTTTACCACAGCTTGTGCAATTCTACCCATTCCAATCATTCCAAGAGTTGCACCATAAATATCTTGTCCAGTTAATTGCATCGGTGACCAAGTTTTCCATTTTCCTTCTCGTAAATAATCAGAAGCTTCGACAAGTCGTCTAGCGGTTGCCATAATTAAAGCAAATGTTAAATCAGCAGTTGTTTCTGTTAGTACACCAGGGGTATTTGTGACTCGAATACCTCTTTTGGTCGCCTCATTTACATCAATATTATTAAAACCTACCGCCATACTTGCAACAACTTTTAATTTATTAGCATGCATAAATAACTCTTTATCAATATCTTCTGTTAACAAGCAAAATAAACCGTCCACTTCTTTTACTTCCCTTAGTAGCACTTCACGAGGAACAGGAGTGTCTTCATTCCATATAGAAACCTCGCTAAAAGTTTTCAACTTAGTAATTACAGATTCCGGTAATTTTCGAGTAACATATATTTTGGGCTTCAAGGCTAAACACCTCTTTTATATATATTTAATTATTTTGCTATAATTTGAAAAAAATCCTTCATTGCTGGGTATAATAAATTAAATTTGTAATATAAATCATCATATTTTACAAACGTTGATTCCTCTGGAATTACGTGGGAGACTGTTTTATTTTTAACAATATCCAAGTTATCAAAAAAACCTATTGATTTTCCAGCAATTAAACATGATCCGTAAACCCCAGTTTCGGATACTTCCTTAATTTCAATTTCCTTCTTTAACACATTCGCTTTAATTTGTGCCCATATTTTATTTTTTGAACCACCACCTATAGATGGAAACGTTTCTAACTGTAAATCATATTTTTTTTCGATAATCTCGTATAATTGTCTTAAACCAAAAGCAGCACCTTCATATATAGCGCGTAACATATCAGCTTTTGATGAAGTCAATTGTAATCCTGCAAAAACCCCACGTGCGTTTGGATCCCAAATTGGACTTCTTTCCCCTAACATATAGGGCAAAAAGAAAACACCATTAGATCCTATTTCTGACTCATTTGGTAATTTTTCTAGTATAGAGATGGATTTTTCATTTTCTAAAAAGTTTCTATAGAACCAATCAACTGATGCACCTGGCGTAGACATCGCCCCATGGGATAACCATTGCCCTTTCCATATATAGCACCTATTTAAAAATCGTCTGTCCATTTGTCCTGGGTCGTCAGTGCAAACTGTTAACACGTTAGAGGTTCCCACCGATTCAAACATTTGGCTCGGCTTTAATCCCAATGAAAAGCTTGAGCATGCCGTATCCGCTGCTCCAGCAACAACTGGAATCCCTTTGAAGTTACCAATAATTTCAAACGGCGAGACTACTTCAGGTAAAATACTTTTACTTACACCTAATAGTTCACAAATTTCATCCGACCATTTATATTCAATCACATTGTAAAGTCCTGTATACGAAGCCTGGGTCCAGTCCATTACAAATTCACCAGTAAGCTTATAAAGAATATATGTAGATAAGTTGCCCCATTTATCAGTGTTATTGTATATCTCAGGCTGATTTGCTTTCATCCATAAAAGAGAAGTAACCGTGTACATTCCCGGTTCTAAACGATTACGGGTTATATCAAATATATATTCGTCACTAAGCGTTTCTCGTACATGTTTAGCCTGTGTTATACTCCTTCGATCTAAGTAGATAATCCCATTACTTAATGTTTTTCCTCGAGCATCCAGGTGAACCGAAGAATTACAGAAGGTGGAGAGTGAAATAGCGTCCACTACTCCACTAATTTCACTCACCTTTTTTATCATTTCTTCAATAATTGTTTTCACTTTTTTCCAGATAACCGGAAAGTTAAGTTCTACCCAACCACTCTCGGGATATAAAAGAGAATATGATTGTTTAATAAAGAAAGTAAGGTTTGCCTCTTTATCAACCGCCCCTACTTTAATTCCACTCGTTCCAATGTCAATACCGATGATATGAGACATACTTTGTCACCTTCTTACTTATTATATAAACTCTTGTTCCCTTAAGTTTTGTGAAATATCTTTAAGCTTCATTTAATAAATGTTCATGGAGCTCTACCGCTTCCTTCACCGTACCATGATTATGAATAATATGCTTGAAGGCCTTTACTATAGCTGTAGGATTCGGACGATTCCATACAATTCGTCCAAAAGTAATACCAGTGCCGCCAGCATCAATTACATCGTAAACCATCTTAAAATAATCCTCTACATTATTTCCAATATCTCCCCCTGCACAAACAACTCTGGCAGGAGTAGATGAAACTACTTTATGGAATGTTTCAGGATCTCCAGTATATTTTGTTTTAACGATATCTACACCTAGTTCAGCTCCGGTACGTACTGCATAAGCGGTATTTCTCCAGTTGTCTCTCTCTTCTTCAGGAATTAAGTTTCCACGCGGGTAAATATGTGCAATTACCGGCAAACCTTTCGCATGTGCTTCTCCGGAAAGTTTGGACAAATTGAATAGTTGTTCTGGTTGATCTTCTCCACCAACAATAGCCCCCATAGAAATTGCATCAGCACCATGACGAATTGCTTCTTCGACCGTTGCAGTTTGAACATCGGAATTAGGTTGAAATGGAGAAAATGTAGATGCTTTAAAAATTAAACTGGTTTTACCTGCATGTTGATGAAAGCAAGAATCTGCAATCCCTTTATGCATTGTCATGGCATCAGGGCCACCTTCAACAATTTCACTAATCTTCCGATCAATTGGCATTAACTCATCAAAAACTCCACGAGCAGTTGCTTGGTCAACTGCTACAGCTAAAAGACGACCATCTTCATTTAGTAGACGATTTAAGCGAATTTGTTTACCCAATAACATAATTTACCACTCCCATTATTGTTGTTTTATATGAATAATTGACTTCATCCCAATTCCATTACGTACCGATTCAATAGCTTCCTGAATTGTGTCTAACGTAAATCCAGTTGTTGTAATAATTTCTGTATTAATTTTTCCTGAGTCAATTAAAGATAATGCCTCACGGAAGTAAGAGCGCTTTAAGGAAGAGGTGCCGTTAAGAGTAATTTCATCATAGTGAATGATATTTGGGTCAATTTCAGATAGTACACCTTTAGTAAATCCCGCAAAAAGATTTAATACTCCACCCTTCTTTAATAAACCGAGTGAACCATTTGTTAATTGCGGAACGCCAATTGCCATTATAACTATATCTGCTCCTAACTGGTCAGTTGAATCTAATACAATGTCACTCAACGACTCTTCTTCTGGATTTACAACAATATCTGCACCAGCAATCTTTGCCTTTTCACGACGATGTTCAATCAATTCACTTAAAATTACTGTTTTTGCCCCAGATATTTTAGCTAACTGTACATGTAAAAGACCAATAGGTCCTCCACCAATAATAACAACAACGTCATCCATTTTTACACTTGCTTTCTTAATACCATTTATACAACAAGCCAATGGCTCTGCAATAACTGCTTCTTCAAATGTAATATGATCAGGTATTTTTAAAATGTTTTTGGATTGAAGTGCCGTTTTAGGTATACGGACATATTCAGCGAAGCCTCCATCATACTCATACCCAATAGCAGTGCGATTTGCACAAACATTTTCCATATCATTTTGGCAATAATAGCAATGTCCACACGGAATAACAGGGGCTACCCCTACTCTATCACCCATTTCAAAATCTTTGATATTCCGACCTATTTTAGCAACAGTTCCAACCAACTCATGTCCGATAATTGAAGGAGTTCGAACCCCTTTTGTCTTTTTTCCTTGATATATTCTGACATCAGTGCCACAGACAGCAGCCATATCTACTTTAACTAATATTTCGTTTTCAGTAATTTCTGGTGTTTTTACATCTTCTAATCTAATATCATTTGGTCCATAAAATACTGCTGCTTTCATATTCATATCCCCCTTCATTTTGTAGTAAAATTCCTTCATTAAAAACATTATACACTTGATGGTAATTTCCTTCAAGCATTTATTGATTTATTTGAAATAAAATTCACAAATATGTTTTTGTTCCTGTTGGAAATACTTTTGTTTACTATATTCCGAACCATTCCAAAGGCGCTGTTATTAGTTGTGGGATGAAAATGAAAACTAACATAATAAGGAATGTTAATATAATCCAACGGAGAGTAGTCTCTGAAACTTGCTCTACCGAAAGTCCTGTTACGCTACTAGCTGTATATAAAACTACCCCAACTGGTGGAGTAATTAGTCCAAATGAAAGGAGCATGACCATAAAAATCACAAAAAATATAGGATCGATACCTGCGGCAGTGACTGTTGGCATTAATATTGGAGTAAGTAGAAAAATAGCTGCAGTGGCATCCATAAACATACCAACAATAATTAAGAATACAAAAATAAGCAACAATATAATAGTTGGGTTTTCACTAAAATTAGTAATTCCAGTAGCAATACGAGTTGGTAAACCATCATATTCAAAAATCCAACTTGCAGGTTGAGCTGTTACCGCTATAAATAAAATTGTACCTGTCATATTTGTAGTTCTTAAAAACATGTTTGGTAGCTGTTTAAGGGAAATTTCTTTATAAATAAATAATGTTACAATTAATGTGTAAAATACAGCAACAGCTGCTGCTTCCGTAGGTGTGAATAAACCACTGACAATTCCACCAATTAATATAACCGGAGCAAGCAAAGCGGGTATTGCTTTTACAAACTCTTTACCCAATACATTCAACTCAAACTTAACTGGCGCTCCAATATCATGTTTTTTACAGTAAAAGTAATTATATATCATATAAATCATAGCTAAAATGATACCTGGAATTAATCCACCGATTAAAGCAGTACCTACCGATACCCCGGCGGTTGAAGCAGCTACCACCATTAATATACTTGGTGGAATTACAGATGCTAGCATGGAAGAAATTAAGGTTATGCCTGTAGAGTAGCTTAGTGAATAACCATTTCTTGTCATAGCATTAATTGTCATACGACCTGTACTTGCTACGTCTGCTATGGACGATCCTGCCATACCAGCAAATATTAAACTTGCAAATACATTCACATGACCTAGTCCTCCACGCATCCAGCCGACAGCACTTTTTGCAAAATCAAAAATTCGTGTAGCGATTCCACCCTCGTCCATAATAATTCCAGCTAATATGAACAGGGGAACCGCGACCATTACAAAACTATTCATAGAACTATACATGGACTGTATAACAATACTTAAGGGGACATCAGTAAAGAGCAAAATAGTCAAAACAACAGAAATACCAAGCGAGGCAGCTATCGGTATTCCTATGAACAATAGAATAAAAAATAATATCAATAGAAAAATAGACAACTTTATTCACCCCTTAAATTAAATCACGATGATAAATTAAAGATTGGATAGTATTTATAATCCCAAGTGTTGCTGAAATTGGAATGCTGATTCCAATAATCCACATTGGGATCAATAACACAGAACTAGTCTCATTCATATTAATTTGCTGCCTTACTAGGTCTACCCCATATATAACCATGAACAACAGGAATCCTATAGTTGCTACGGCATAAATCCATCTCCCTAAACGTTTCACTGTTTCCGGCATGATATTAAGCAGGAAGGTTACCCGTGGTGATTCCGCTTTTCGAAAACCAATTCCTACTCCAATAAAAATCATCCAAATAAAAATATATCGAGTCATTTCTTCTGTCCAAGGTGCAGAAGTCCCTATTAATCTTCCAAACACCTGAATAATGACTACAACAAAAAGCATTACGGAAATTATTCCAGCAACAAAATCACTTGTTTTATTTAAATGTCTAAAAATTGTAGCATACTGTTTATTCTGATTTCCATCCATATTTTTATCCCCCTACATGAATCTAACTAATACAACGTCTCTTAGCTACAAATTTTTTCAATCATAAAAGAATATTTAAAACTAAATTCTTTACGGTATGTTAGAAAAGGAGTAGTCTCCATAATGATTCCATATTAGAATATGGAGACTACTGTGGTATTTTAATTACTCGTCTTTTCCGACAAATTCAAGGATTTGATTAAAGAACTCATCATTTTTTACTAATTTTTTAAAAGTTGGATAAGCTTCTTGGGAGACTTTCACAAACTCTTCTTGTTGTTCAGAAGTTATTTCATTTATTTCAATCCCCTGTGCAACAAGCTCTTCAATTATTCTTTCTGCATTTGAAGCATCGTTATCTACTTTCCATTCTTGGACTTCTTCTGTTGCTTCTCTTAAGATTTGTTGTTGTTCCTCAGTCAAATTACTAAACTTATCTTCATTAACGCCAACAACCCATGCTTCAGCCATATGATTAGAGATAGTTAAGTAATCCTGAACTTCATGTATGTTCGAAGATAAAATCACCCCTAATGGGTTTTCTTGTCCATCAATGGTACCTAGTTGAAGTGCGTTGTATACTTCGCTAAAATCCATTGGAGTAGTTGCTGTTCCAGCACCTCCAAAGAACTCTACCCATAGAGGGTTATTTGGCACTCGTAACTTAACCCCATCTAAATCTTCAGGTTCTGTAATAGGACCTAAAGAATTAGTAATCTGTCTAAATTCGCGTGACCATAAACCTAACCCTTCAATACCTAATTCATCCTTCGTATTTTTTAGCAGTTCCTCGGCAAGGTCACTATTTAAGAAGGAGGTAAATTGATCTGCGCCATCAAATAAATAAGGAATACTAATCGCATTAAATTTAGGTTCAAAGTTTGCGTATAAAGATGTGGACAGCACTAACATGTCTAAACTTCCTTCACCTAGTTGCTTAACAGCTGCCGAAGCATCTCCGCCATATAAGGTTCCATTTGGATGAACAGAAATTTCAATCGATCCTTCACTTTTTTCTTCTACAACTTTTGCAAATTCATTTGCCGCTTCCGTTATAGGTGAAGATTCTGGGTCAGGTGTTGCTAATCTAAAAGAAACAGTATCCCTGCCTTGCTCCCCACTTGTTGTTTGACCACAGGCGACTAACATTAGTGTCAAAATCACGAATAATGTTACATTGAAAACTTTCTTCATAATGTTTCCCCCCATTTTTTAATATTGCACTCGAATGACAGCGCTTTCTTCAAAGTCCAAATAAAAACCCTGTTTAAAATTACAGGTTTTTATCTGAGAATATTTTTTCATTATATACATAGTATCATTAGTGGGAATTTTCTTCAACACTTTTTCAAAAAAATAAAAGTTATTTTTATATTAGATTTTCTTTTCAATAGTGGAGTTTCTTGTTTTTTGTAAATTATCATAATAATTTTCATAGTCATTCATTGCCAAAACTGCTACCAATACATCAATAATGGTTAATTGAGCGATTCTAGAAGAAATAGCATCAGTTCGGAACAAGGTTTCCTTAGATGCGGTATGTAACAATATATCCGATACTTGGGTAATCGGTGACTTAGATGAATTAGTAATACAAATTACTGTTGCGCCAGCTTTTTTAGCCAATTTCATAGCATGGAGGACATCTCTGTTTGCCCCCGTATGCGATATACCTATCACTACATCGTCCTTACTTAACACACTGGCAGACATCGACTGTAAGACTGCATCACTATAAGCATATGTTTTCATTCCCATTTTTAATAACTTATGCTGAGCATCTATTGCAACTGCACCAGATCCACCTGTCCCATAAAATTCAACTATTCTTGCCTTAGCAATCGCCTCTACCGCACGCAGAATTTCATCATCACTGCAAACTTCTAATGAATCATATAATGCTTGAATATTTGATTGAAATATCTTTTTCTTGATAGTAAGTGCATCATCCTCTTTTTCAATCACTTCATGAATTTGTTTTTCAGGAGAAATAACATCTCTTGCTAAATGAATTTTTAAGTCTTGAAACCCCTTATAACCTAATCTCTTACATAAACGAACAACAGAGGATTCACTAGTATCACTCCGTTCAGCTACTTCTGTAATTGAAAGGTGAATAATTTCTTCGGGATTCTCTTCTATAAAGCTCACCACCTTTTTCTCCGCCCCCCTTAGCTTTGGGTAAGAAGCTTCTATTCGAGCAAAGAAACCTGGGTTTTTATTTACTTTCAATTCTTCCATATAAACTCCTCCTTATTTTATAATAAATTTAACATTGTTTTAGTAAACTTTGCAATTTTTATCTATAAGCAACTAAGTGTAACCGATTCACTGGTCGTTTTTTTAAATAATGGTTTATCACTAAATGGAAAAGGAACCATAACTATATCTTACCTTTTAAAGGTCATTATAAGCGTCATCCTTTTCGTTATCCCAAGCTTCTTTAAGCGATTCGTAAACAATTCCATCATATAAGTCATCTTCTTCCTGACTTAAAAACTGCCCAAATTTTTCTTTGATACACATAACCCGGTCAACGTAAATCTGTTGTTCTTCTTCAGAAAGAGATTTAATCAGGTTATCGAACTCATGAAGAATATCTTTTTTTAGAGCAGCCATAAATGGACACCTCGCAATTTAAGTTTTCTTTATTATATCATTTCCAATTAACTAAAAAAACTACATAGTGCACGGTCTGACCCCAATTCCCCAAGAAATTTATTGAAAAATAAAATTAAGAGGATTTGCAGTACTTCCCAGCTTTAGAAGTAACATCCACTTCTACCTCTTCTTCAACCTCCCAATATAAACAACCAGCCCAACAACAACCCCCAATAGCCCCACAATACCTCCAATATACCAACTTGGCGGGGGTCTGACCCCAATTACTCAAATAATCATATTTCAGAGAAAAACACCAAAACTTTTTGAATCGCATTCTTTATCACTAAATGCTATTTAATGCCGAAGCACTAGGCACAGACTATAAGAAAGAACGCCTTTTTTCTTTCATAATAGTCTGTGAGGTTTCAAATTGAACTTCCCTATTCCTCACTTTTCATGTGCGATTAACAGCAGATACCATTCTGGATTGATTTCTATACATAGGGTACTTTTCCCCACGTAAAAAAATATGACCAGTAATCCCTTAAGATTGCTGACATCGTCTTTATTAAATCTATCATCGGCTTCATTGGTTATATTTATTTTTGAATAAACTAAGATATTGGAGGATGTTGATATAAAAGTTCAACTGGGGCGGATCTCCTCCTTTAATGAGTATTCAAAAGCATCTATTTCTTCGGAGAAAACATTTATAGGATGTTTTTTCCGAAACACTGAAAAAATAGTAATAGATAGGAAGTCTACAAACTAAAACAATTGAGATAAACTGCAGGATTCAAGAGAAAACTACGGGTAGAATAAGGCTTTCTATGAACTTTATAAAAAACCCGCACTATTTGACTTTCGAGTTTCTATCCTTTTACAACCACACTAACCGGGGGTATGGATCTTCCCGTTTTATTGTTCCTACGGTTGATTGCAGGCCAAAAGACTACCTTACTCCAAAATCCCGCTCCCTCTCTTAATAAATATAGACATTTTTAATTTGTCTGTATAATCATACGAAATTGATTTAACTAAAGATGTTGACAATTTGGACATATATAATTATTATACTAATTAATAACTTTGTTATAACAAACTATCCATTTAAGGGGGTGGAAATAATAAAACTTACTTTAACGCAACAAATCTTTGAAGACATTTATAACAAGATCAAAACAGGTTATTATTCTGTTGGAGACCTGCTTCCGACAGAATAT
Source organism: Oceanobacillus alkalisoli (assembly GCF_021556485.1). Lineage (GTDB taxonomy): Bacteria > Bacillota > Bacilli > Bacillales > Amphibacillaceae > Oceanobacillus > Oceanobacillus alkalisoli. The sequence continues at coordinate 14,140 of NZ_JAKGBW010000004.1, forward strand.
GAAATGCTAGAGATTTATGGAGTAAGCAGAGCTCCTGTTAGAGAGGCTCTGAAAAGACTTCAAAATGAAGGTTTTATTGTTAGAAAAGCTGGAGTAGGATCGGTAGTTGCCGAAAATACAGTTTTTTCTCGCTGGGCACCAATGGGAGGATTTAGTTATCATTTTCGTAATAAAACATCACATATCGAATGTAACACCATTGACGTATCTATAGCTATTGTAGATAAAAGCATAACGGACAGGTTGAAAGTTGCTGAAGAAACTCCATTAGTACAAGTAACTAGAGTCAGGAAAGAAAATAACATACCTATGTTCCTATTAAAACATTACTACGTAGATGTTGATATGGAGAAAATCAAGGAAGCTGGAGATATCCTCTATATGCGACAATTCGCTTCTCAAGTTCTAGAGATTGAATTTCAATATGTTGACGAAGAATTAATGGCTTGTAATGCAGATCTTCAGCTAAGTCACTATTTAAATACTGAAGTTGGTAAAGCACTTCTTAAATCTAAAAGAATCTCCTATAATTCCAATTACGAACCTGTAGAATACGTTGAGTACTATGTAAACACAGATAATTGGCCATACAAAATTTTATTTTCCAAAGACAGTAAACATCTGGAATTATAATTAGATTAATCATGAAGCCATATGATGAGTTCTTAAATTATACAAAGGGAGTGAGAATTTTGAGGAATTACAAAGACTTTGCTTCATGGGTACGAATTGTAAGCGCTGTATTATTGTTCTTAATCATAGTAATGACAATTGCTCAAGTGATTTTTAGATTTGTGCTAGGAAGTCCGCTTACTTGGACCGATGAATTGTCTAGATTCTTCTTAATATGGATGGTTTTTGTGGGAGCTGCAGCTGTATCCTTCGATGATAAACATTTAGCAGTAAATATTTTTCAAGAAGATATGGCACCTAGAACAAGGTTAATTACAGACTTAGTAATGAGGGTAGTTATTATTGCTTACTTAGCTGTTGTAGCATACGCAGCAATCGATTTAGTCATTGTAGCACAATATAATAGCTCCGGTGCATTAGATATCCCATTTTCTTATTGGAGAGCCGCTGTTCCGGTAGGCTTTGTATTAGTCATTGCTTACACCATAATAAGAAGCATCATCGATATCAAAAACTATAAATCCGGTAAGCTTAACAAAAATGAGTCAACTGGAGGTGAATTTACCGAATGATTTTTATTACTCTCATTGCAATGGTTGTATTAATTGTATTAGGGATGCCTGTAGCATTTGCGCTTGGATTAACATCTGTCATTTACTTTATTTTGGAAGGCGTAGACTTAGCTATGGTAGCACAAAGTCTTGTACGAGGAGTAGATTCTTTCACATTACTGGCAGTTCCATTTTTTCTGCTCTTAGGAGAGCTAATGAATTCAGGTGGGATCACCAATAAAATCATCGATGTTGCCAGAGTGTTTGTTGGCCATTTAAAAGGCGGGTTAGCTCAAATCAATATTTTCGCCAGTACCATATTCGCTGGACTTTCTGGTTCTGCTACTGCCGATACAGTTGCCTTAGGTTCTGTGTTAATACCAGCAATGGAAAAGGAAGGTTATGACAAAAAGTTCTCAGCTGCTATTACAGCCGCTTCCTCTATTGTTGGTCCGATTATTCCTCCAAGTATTACCTTGATTATTTTCGGAATTGTGACACAGCAGCCCATTGGCCCCTTACTTATAGCGGGAATCATTCCAGGTATATTGGTTTCCGTTTCACTAATGATTTACACCTATATATTGGCGGGTAAAAGAGAATACCCAAAATATGAACGGGCTACATTTAAGCAGGCTAAAAGCGCTATCTCATCAGGTTTTCTAGCGTTGCTCCTCCCGATTATTATTGTTGCAGGTATTGTAAGCGGCATCTTCACACCTACAGAGGCTGCTGCCATAGCAGTTCTATATGGTTTAGTCATCACGTTCTTTTATTATAAAAACGTAAATGTCAGATCACTTTTTGTAATTTTGAAAAAGACCAGCTTTGACTCTGTAAATGTTCTTTTTACATTAGCTGCAGCTACAATTTTTGCATGGGTTGTTACTATTTCAGGCATCTCACAAGTATTAGCAGATTTCCTATTAGGAATATCTACTAATCCATATATCATTCTATCAATTATGGTTATATTTTTATTAATTATTGGTTTATTTATGTTGCCTTCTGAAGGTATTATCGTTTTTGCACCAATTTTGACGCCTATTGTCATGCAGATCGGAATAGATCCTATTCATTTTGGTGTATTAATGGTTTTAACATTAACTATCGGAGGAGCGACCCCTCCAGTCGGAATTCTATTATACATTGTAGCAGATATAGCAAAGCTCCGGTATACAACCTTGGTTCGTGAAATGCTTCCAATGTATATTCCGCTAATTGTCGCTGCATTCATCACTGCATTCTTCCCATCATTATCACTAATTTTTGTTGATCTATTTATGGATTAATTTTAATTGAGGAGGCTTATTATGAGTAAAAATAAGAGCGCGTTGCATCTTATGACATGGAAAGAAATCGAAGAGGCTTTTAGAGAAAATCCTGTAGTTATCGTTCCACTTGGATCGACAGAGGAACATGGTCCACACTCTATTACAGGAGACTATTTAGCTGCCACCGAATTAGCGAAAAGAGTGGCGGAAAAAGCTAATGCTTACTACATCCCTACCATTCCGTTTGGAAACTCAGAGTATTTCAGAAGTTACCCAGGAACAATTTCTTTTTCACAGGAGACAGTTTTACGAATACTGGATGAGATTTTCAGAAGTCTAATTGAACATGGGATTACCAAGATAGTGGTATTCAATGGACATGCAGGAAATTCATCCGCAATCGATCAAGTTGCTAGAAAAGTAAGACGTGAAGAAAAAATAATGATCGCCTCCGTTGATTTATGGCAATTACTCAGCAAAGAAAAGAAAGCCAAAATTTATTATGAAGAAAAAGATCCTTCGGGACATGGGGGTGAACCACTCACTTCTGTCATGAGTTACCTTTATCCAGAAGAAATGAGGCTAGATTTACTCGATGATTGGTCGAACAATCAGAAATGGGAAGAATTCCAAGTAAATAGTTTTAAACAGGTAAAGCTCGGAGATTCATCAGCAAATATTTATTTTAATATGAACGAAATTTCAAAAGAAGGAATATTGGGTAATCCTACTAACTCTTCAGCGGAAAGAGGAGAGAAAATATTTAATGAACTTACTGATTATGGTGTACAGCTAGTCGAAAAGGTATTAAAGTCAAAAATGTCACTAGAGTAACAATTTTTTACCATACCCGACCTAGTAAAATGAGGTGGTTTAGAATGAATAGACTAATTTTAATCATAATTTTAGGGGTTAGTATCCTTATGTCCGCATGTACCCAAGATGCCAGTGGTGAAGAATCTGAGAGTTTCAATATATCATATAGTACTTGGGCTAACGAAGGTGAGCCAGCTTTTGATGGTATGAAAAAATTCAAAGAAATAGTTGAAAGGGAAACAGATGGTAATATAACGGTGGATTTATATCCCGGAAACCAACTTGGCTCCACAATAGAACAAATGGAACAGTTAAAACTAGGGATTATTGAAATGATGTCGAGTGGAGACCCAGGCTTGGACGAAATTGAATATTTGTCATTACCCTATTTGATGGCATCCAATAATCACTGGACGGCCGTATTAGAATCTGATGTAGCTCAAGAGTGGAATGATGAGCTAATTAATGTACAGGGAGTGAGAACACTTGATATTCTACCGCGAGGCGTACGAGTTATTTCTTCAAACATAGAAATAGTTAACCCTGAAGATACCAATGGGTTTAAAATCAGAACTCCTGCTGTTGATTATTACGTGCAAACCTTTGAAGCTCTCGGAGCTAATCCTACGCCAATGGATATGGGGGAACTATACAGCGGACTGCAAACTGGTGTAGTGGAAGGTCAAGAGAATCCCTTGGAAACTATTTATTCTTCAGGATTACATGAAGTTCAAAGATATATTATTAATTCTAACCATATGTTTAAGCCAGCCTTCGTTTCAATAAATGAAGAATTTTTCCAAAGTCTGCCGGAAGAATACCGAGATATAGTAGAGAAAGCTGCAGATGAAGGCAGAGAATATGCACAAGAACAATTGGAACTCGGTGAAGAAGAAATGATAAAAATAATGGAAGAAAGCGGAGTTACTTTCCTTGATCCAGATATCGAAGCTTTTAAGGAAGCCACCCAATCTGTAAGGGATAGTTTAGGATTTAAAATATGGGGAGAAGAAGATTATAGGAAAATTGTAGAAATAGGACAGTCAGAATTGGACTAGATTGTATATAGAGAAGGTTAATTACCTTCTCTATATAGCTTAAATAGGGAGGCCAAATGAAATGGATATTCAAGCATTAACTAACGAAATAAAAGACGAAATGATTCAAATCCGGAGACATATTCATCAACATCCGGAATTAAGCATGCAGGAATATCAAACAACCGAATTAATTATGGATACATTAAAAAATACAAGCATCGCTCTAACTAAATTGCCAGGCGATACCGGAGTTATTGGGGTATTACGCGGCGGTCATGATGGTAGGACATTGGGATTGCGTGCTGATATTGATGCTTTACCAATAAACGAGCAAACAGGTCTATCCTTCACCTCCAAGCGTGAAGGAATCATGCATGCGTGTGGTCATGATCTTCATACCACTGTCTTGCTAGGTACTGCGTTGGTGCTAGACCGAATAAAAGATACATTGTCGGGTAACATTAAATTCATCTTTCAACCCGGAGAAGAAATCATGCAAGGAGCTAAATTAATTATTGAAGAAGGTGTATTGGAAAAAGAACCTAAAGTTGATGAAATCATATGCTTACATACTTGGCCATTAGTGGATTCTGGTAAAATTGGAGTAAGAAAAGGACCAATTATGGCAGCAACTGATACATTTGAAATTATTATAGAAGGGTCTGGAGGACACGCAGCCCATCCTCATTTAAGTATTGATCCTATTCCTGTTGCTGGCCAAATTATTGGAGCTTTCCAGACTATCATTTCCCGAAGAACTTCACCACTTGATTCAGCCGTAGTTACTCTCGGTCAAATCCATGGCGGGAACACAAACAATACAATAGCAAAAAATGTTACAATTTCGGGTACAATACGGTCTTTGAGTCATGAATTGAGGGAAAGCATAAAAAAAGAAATAAAGGATATAAGCGAAAATATAGGAAAAGCTTTTAATACGGGTATTACCGTGACCTTTTTTCCCGGGAGTCCACCTGTTATTAATAATGATAAATTAGTGGATATTATGTCCGAAGCAGTCAAAGAAAACTTAGGAGATAACAATCTTGTATATCTACGGGAACCTTCCCTAGGGGGAGAGGATTTCTCCTTCTATCTTCAAGAAAGAGATGGGATGCTCTTTAGAATAGGAACAAGAAACGAAAATGAAGCCTCACAACGATCTTTACACAATCCTGGAATTATTTTTGATGAAGATGCCATTCCGACTGGAATTATCGCAATGAGCTCCTTTGCTTTAAAGTATTTGAATAAATATAACTAAAGTTAAACTATATTTATATGGGTACCCTCTTTAACTCGGGGTACCCTTTTTTGCTGGTGGATATAATTAAATGGCAATCTAAAACATAAAAAATTTTATTCTGGAAGGAATCTTAAAACATTTGTCTGAATAATTAAAATACATTTCAAATGCTTAGGATCAGAAGGTAATTCATACGTTGAGTTTAAGGAGGAGCAGGAGCAGGAACAAGAGCAGGGTTGGAGGAAGCAGAGGTATACTATTAATTAAATTTTGCATTGATAACAGCTAATTCAATAATAGATTTTAAACCTTTCACATCAAGTCAGGAATGATATTTTCGCCAATCAAGCCATCTTCAACTAATTCTCTTAGCGCTATCAATTCAAATTGACGCCCTCTCAAATAAGGAAAATACATCAACTATTCCCTCCAATGTTCATATAAAAAATCATTAAGTTTGGTGTAATCCTTTTTCTTAAAACTTGAAAAGTATACGAGGAACTTTAGCTCGTAAGGCACACCTCTGTATTCCTCAACCTCTTTAATATTTCTCTTCCTTAATTCACCAATCATATAGGAATGTGCAATGTTTATCTCTATATTTTCAAACCACTCCAGACAAGCTTTATAATAATTCATTTGTGTTGTATCTGGTAACTCACCATAATGCTTCATTAGAATATTCTCGTACTCTTTCTTTCTTAAAACCTTGAATATCAGTGTATGATTTAGTTTTTGCTCAAAATCTTCCGGTTCTTTTCTCATACTAATTGTATTTCTTTTTGTTAATATACATATTCCCACAGGTGTATCTTTCAGCATACCTCTTATCTTTTCGTAATTTGACTCACAAGTTACGACACAAACATGCTTAAAAGCCTTGTAGTAATCATTTATTTGACTATCCAGCCTTTCAAAGGAATCTAATTCTGTCTTTATTTCGTAGACGATTGCTTTACCATTTATTAAAACAAAATCAGCCTTTGACTTAGAAATTGGAACTTCATTTAAAGCAGTCGTCGTATGAAGACTGTGTCTCGCTAGCAATAACTTGTTTAATAAAGTATTTTTATAAAAATATTCATTTCTATATTCCTTCATTAAATACCTATAAATACTACTAATTATTTCCTTATTTGTTGTATTACTGCCCTTCAGTGAATATTGCTGAATACAGAGTTCATACAGTTCACTCCCTTTACTATTTATTAGTTTCCAAAGGGAATTTCGGGTGAATAGCTTATTTAAAGCAATATTATTACCATTCATGATTAACACCTTACTTCTACATATTATCTTAAACCAATTCTATCATAAATTAGCGTTATCGAATGTCCTGTACTTATGATATCACCTTGCCCCATTTAATATAGCTGTACCCTGTTGACCTATAATAAGTTCCATCATCCAAAAACTCCCCTGTATTTACTACATTCGACAACCGGGGTAAAAGTTCTACTTATTATTTCAACTTAATATTGTTTGAATCCATAAATCGTCGCCTATTCTTTTTGCAATAACTTGGATGTCTTCATTCCCGCTAGAGCAATTACTTCTTTTACATCCAACAAAGATCCTTCCTAAAATTGAAGATTTCTGTATCCAAAGGAAAACTACCGTACCAAGGTGTATCAATTTTTCCTTAACCTGCACCAATCAACCCAAAGGCTCTGCACTTACGGACTACCTTCAATGCAAATTCTATTGTGCTGTCAAAGCCTGCAAAATCTAAAATAACCTCAACACCACGGTTATTTGTCAAACCTTTTATCGCTGCTTCTGTATCATTATCCACACCAATAATAGCTGCATCTGACCCTAATTGTTTTGCAATTTCCAGTCTGCTTTCATTCATGTCTATAGCTATGATTTTTGCAGTAGTTAATACATTTAAAAATTGAATGGCATAACTTCCTAAACCACCTGCTCCTATAACAGCAACTGGAACTAGATATGGAGGTACCCGTTTTACAGCATTGGCTTAAGATTCAACAAAGAAGCTCTTTCGACTGTATACAGTCTTTCTCAATATACTAGCCAGTCTGAAAGGTAAGATCGGATTTTTTAGACCAACACCAGTTCTTATAACCGGTGTTGGTGCTTTGTTAAGAATAGATACCCTGACAGTATCCCTCCAACTATACCTTACTCAAACGTTCACAAGATCTGCTTCCTTCTTAGACAAATGTAGTAATTCGGAAGTTGATCTATCAATTTCTTTAAGGAGTTCCACATTTTCTATTAATGATTCATCAAAAGAAGGAATCATTTTTTTAAGTTTTGGTTGCCAAACTTCGAGATATTGAGAAAAATTGTACTTTAAAACATCGAGCATAACCGCTACAGATGTTGAAGCCCCAGGCGACTCACCGAGTAATGCTACCATTGAGTGATCTTCCGAATGGACAATCTCCGTTCCAAATTGAATTATTCCTCTTCCTAAATTCTTAGTATCTTTAATCACTTGCACACGTTTTCCAGCTACTCTTAATTCCCAATCTTCATCTTTTGCCTCTGGTACAAAGGTACGTAACTTTTCCATTCGTTTTGCCTTCGTAGCAAGGACTTCTTCAATTGAATATCTGATTAGTGAGGTATTTTTGGTAGCCGCAGCCAGCAACGTTAAGATATTACTTCCATTTATAGAATTAAAAAGGTCCAAATTAGACCCTTGTTTTAAAAATTTAGGACCAATTGCTGCAAATGGGCCAAATAACAGAGTGCTTTTTCCTTCTATATACCGCCTATCTAAATGGGGGACAGTCATTGGCGGCGTACCGTCTGGTTCCTTTCCATAAACTTTCGCTTCATGTTGATTTACAATATCTGGATTAGTACAAACCAAAAATTCACCACTGATTGGGAAACCACCAATATGCCTACTTTCAGGAATTTTTGTTTTTTGTAATAACGGAATTGCACCTCCGCCTGCTCCGATAAAAACAAAATCAGCTGTATGATATTCAATTGTGTTTTGCGAGAAGTTACGAACACTTACCTCCCATGAGCCATTTTCTGCACGTTTTATATCCGTGACGGTACTGTTAAATTGTACACTTATATTTTCCATTTTCTCTAGATTGGCAACCAACTGACGTGTCAGCTCACCAAAATTCACGTCAGTTCCTGAATCCATTTTAGTAGCAGCAATAGGATTTTCCGCCGTCCTTCCTTCCATCATTAATGGCATCCAGTTTGCTAATTGTTGTCTTTTCTCAGAATAAGTCATCGTTTCAAACATAGGCAGCCTAGATAAGGCATTGAATCGTTTCCGTAAGAAGTCAACATGTTTTTCACCGTACACAAAGCTAATATGTGGCAATGGTCGAATAAAACTTTCCGGATCACGAATTTCATTTACTTCAACCAAGTAAGCCCAAAGTTGCTTTGAAATTTGAAAGTGTTCAAAAATTTCAATCGCCTTACTAGTATCAATGGACCCATCCGGCAATTCAACAGTATAGTTTAACTCACACAAAGCAGCATGTCCTGTTCCAGCGTTATTCCATTCGTTAGAACTCTCACTTCCAGCTTGATCAAGTTTCTCAAAAAGTTTAATATTCCAATCGGGTTCTAGTTTATTCAATAGCGTGCCAAGTGTTGCACTCATAATACCTGCACCAATTAAAATAATATCTTTTTTCTGCTTAACATCCATCTTTTTTCCTCCAAGTATAATAAAGCTCTAATTATAGGATTATTCCCAAGCACTCAAGCTTCGTTTACCATGTTTTTTTCAATTGTCCAATCTTCTCAATCTCTACTATTAATTCATCTCCATCTTTCAAACACATACGCTCATCTTCCGGTCCCCTAAATCACATTTTCTGGAGTTCGTGTTAAAATTACATCTTTGGTAACAGTGTCAGATACTCTGAAAGGTAACTAACAATTTCTTCACAAGAAAATATCATATCTATTCGAATCCTACTTCACTTCGCAGCTAAGGATTGTTTTTAATACCAAATTATTTGGATTAGAAATCGTTGTTTTTGTTACGATATTAGGCCCTACTGGACAAAATCGTCAGATATTTTTCCTAACATCCACTGAGGGGTTTTCATTTGCATGTCACGAGCTGAGAAATCGTTTACTATCGTAAACCAGTCACATTCGGGAGGTACAGGCACACCAAAGCCCGGCACCCAACATATCGCTCTAGACAAATTCATAGCTATAACAAATTTTATATAATTCTTCAATCTCAGACAGTCTAGGAACTTTCGGGTTATTCTGCGGGCTTCCACTATCCAGAGCGTCCATCGCCATTTTATTGATAGCTCTTTCAAAATCTCCCTGTTCAATCCCCCAGCTACTGAGGTTAGGTATACTAAACTTCATACATAAGTCTTTTACGGAGGATACGGCAATGTCAGCAGCTTCATCATTAGAAAGTTGTTCTTTTTTAGACATAAAGATTCTCCCCAAATCTGCTAGGCGATCAATGGAAGCGTCTTTACTAAATTCAAGTATAGCTGGCAATAACATCGCATTAGAATACCCATGTGGCACATGGAATAATGCTCCAATCGGGCGCGACATTCCATGCACAAGACATACAGATGAGTTAGAAAATGCTAACCCAGCTTGTAATGCTCCTAATGACATTTTCTTCCTAGCCTTAATATTTTCTGCGTCTTCATAAGCTGTTAAAATATTGTTTACAATCAGATTCATTGCTGAAAGCGCCATGGTATCTGTCATTGGGTTTGCACGTTTTGAGATGTAGGCTTCAATAGCGTGACTAAGTGCATCGACACCAGTTGCTGCGGTTACTTGTTTTGGGGAGGTGGCGGTAAGTATGGGATCAACAATTGCCGCTTCAGGCATAATAGCAGATTGTTTTATCATCATTTTTACGTTGCTAGTTGTATTCGTTATGACCGTTACATCCGTTGCCTCGGCACCAGTCCCTGCTGTGGTAGGAACTGCAATATGTGGAATCGGGCTTATTGTTGCAATCTTTCTACCTCACATAGTCCCCTATGTAACCTCCGTTAGTCGCAACAACTGCGACTGCCTTTGCAGTGTCTATACAGCTGCCTCCTCCAAGAGATATTATGACATCGCAAGCTTCCTCGTGAAGTAAATCTAATGCCTGTGCCACATATTTGTCTGTCGGCTCAGATGTTACTCCAAGATAGCACTCGCTATCAACTCCTCTACTGGAAAGAATATTTCGACATCTATCGACGTAACCGAGACTATCCATTACCTTATCACTAATGATTAACGCTTTTCTTCCTCGAGAGGCACTTTCCTTTCCCAACCTTTCAAAAGCGTTTAATCCATATTTGATTATTTGCGGGGATTGATACAGGAATGACTCACTCATGTAATTCCTCCTAAAATCTATGAATTGGTTCATCCAGATTATATTAAGATTTTCATTTAAGACTACCTACTTTCTATAAAAAGATTGAAATATAATATATACCAGGTAAAGTTATTAAGCTTAACATCGCAGTAAACATAATTGTGATCGTACCGACTCCTTCCGAACCAGTGTATTTCTCAAAAAGTACACTTGCTGTCAAGAAGGATGGCATCCCAGCCTGGAGTGCAATAACCTGCTTTAGCGTTATACTTAATGGTAAAAATATAATGATAATCAAAGCAACAGCCGGCAAGAAAAAAGTCTTCACAAATGTTGCAGTGAAAATAAGTTTCTTGTATTGAGAACGAAGCAAAGATAGTTTTTCTTTCGTAAATAACATTCCAATATACAGCATGGAAAGCGGTGCCGCTACTGCAGCCAGCATAGCAGATAATTCCAAAAGGAAATCAGGAAGACCAATATTCAGAGATACTAAAGATAAACTAATGACAATCGTGATGAATGGAGCGTTAAGTACAGATTTGAGTTGCTTGAATGTGAATTTACTCGACTGTAAAAGCATGACACCAACTGTAAAGACCGTCAGCACCGTCCCAAGATCATAAATGGAAGCATATAATCCGGAAGACGTACCTAAAAACATACTGACAACTGGAATCCCCATAAATGCTGTGTTACCGCAACCTGACAGAACTGCTACTTTCTTTGAATTGGAAACGGATAAATGAACAAGCTTTCTGCAAATAAAATAACCAATAGTGATTCCGGTTCCATTTAAAAGTAATGCAATAAATACTACATAACTAAAGTTGATCCAGTCTTCCTTCGTGATGGTTGATTGAAAAATACTTTGAATAATCACTGCCGGTAAGGCAATATTCAAGACGATGGAAGCTAATAGATTCTTTGATTCCTTCGTCACTTCCACTCTTAAGGAGGTTAAAAATCCGATTAACCCAATAACTCCTAATATAAGAATTGGCTTTATGATTGCTATTATTGTCATTATTTCACCTATAACTTTATAGAAATAACAATAGCACTTGATGTTTTACCGCAAAGTGCTATTGCTTTATCATCTTCTTATATCTATCAAATAATATTGCTATGTGCTTTTGATTCTTCTTCATCTGTGTAAATGGACGGGTCAAACTTTCTTAAACTGCTGCTGATTATCGGTTGAAATTCCATTTGGCCCAATACATCCTTCTCCAAGTCAATTCCCTCTGCAATCTCAATTAACCTTAGACCTTGAGTGGTCAAGACGAATACAGCCCGTTCGGTAATATAATATACTTCTATACCTTGCTCGAGAGCAAATTCACCGCTGAAGGAGATCAGATCAACATTTTCAACGAATTTCTTAATCTTTCCTTCACGGTTTATAGAAATGCTGGAGTCATTAATATCAATGGCAAAACCGCCAGCTGTAAAGGTGGAGCAGAACACTACTTTCTTTGCAGCTTGGGTGATATCCATAAAGCCTCCACAGCCGACAATTCTATTGGAGAATTTACTTACATTAACGTTTCCATATTGATCAATCTCACCCGCACCCATAAAGGTCACATCAACAGCAGCCCCATGATAAAAGTCAAATTGACTTGCCTGACTTATAATCGCCTCTGGGTTTTTAGATATCCCAAATTGGTTTTTGCCAGCGGGAACTCCTCCAATCGGTCCTGATTCGACAGTGGAAATTATATTTAAATCTCTGCCTTTTTCTTTTATGATAGGGCCGATTACATCGCCTGGAATACCAATCCCTAAATTGATTACACTGTTCGGTTGCAGCTCTAGATAAGCTCTATTCCCAATGATTTTCCGTTCGTTCATAGGAGTCCTCTCACTTTTGTGCTCCGGCTCGATGAGATTCCCGTTATAAACAGGATTGTAGACATAGTCCGGTGTTTGTCGATGATTAACTTCATAATCATCCGCAATGACAACATAATCCACTAAAAATCCAGGAACTTGAACTTCTTTCGGGTGAAGCGTATTCTTTTTGGCTAGATACTTTGCCTGTACAATTACTTTTCCACCTGATGCCTTGGCAGCTTGTGCAGCAGTCAATATTTCTAATTTCAATGGTTCCTCTTCTGTTGACAGATTCCCATTTTCATCAATCGTTGTACCTCGAATGAGAACATAATCAAAAGGAACACTTTTATAGAATAGGTATTCTTGATTATCTATATGAACTACATCAATAATGTCTTCCTTATTCTCTGTAACTTGGTTTACCTTTCCACCGTTGATTCTCGGATCGACGAAAGTACGTAAACCGATGGGGGATATATGACCAGGCAGTTTATTTGCAATGGTACGGAATAGATGTGTCAACTGACCTTGTGGCAAGCAGTAAGCTTCCACTTTATTTTCTTCTATTAATTTACTCATTTTTGGTGCTAAGCCCCAATGAGCGCCGATGACTCTTTTGACTAACCCTTCTAACGCAATATGCTCTATTCCATTTTTACCATCAGATTGACCTGATGGATGGTAGATTGTCAGGTTATTAGGTTGATTTTCCTGCAAAAACCGATTTCGGATCCCTTTAAGTATCTTCTCACACTGGCTCATCCCGCCAAACCCGGCCATTGCAACCGTACTACCATTTTCCATTAAAGCTGCAACTTCTTCCTCAGTTACAAATTTAACCATGAATCTCATCATCTCCTTGATGAAGAATTATTAGACTTATCTGCCAATGTTCTTTAATAGTAAAAGAATCACATTTAAAAATAATTCCATTTTAACCATTTGGACTATTTTTGAAGTCCTCTTTATACCACCTAATGAGTTCTTTTTCTCTTTTATTATTCATTTCCTTATGGAACTTTTCATCCCAAACATAGTATCCCTTACCATTTTTTTGGCCATAGGAACTAGAATCGATCAACTCGACTAAATTCGGCAAGGACTTGCTATCATTTGATAAATCTGGGAAAATGTAATCCGAGATAGAACTGAAGACATCCAACCCTCCCATATCTGCAGTCAAGAAAGGTCCCGTAACTCCCAGCCTTCTGCCTATACTCATCTGGATAGCAGCATCAATATCTTCTACGGTCGCAACCCCTTCTTCCAGTAAGTACTGTGCCTCTCTAAAGAGAGCATATTGCAGTCTATTGCCCACAAATCCAAGTACTTCTTTTTCAACCTTAATTGGATATTTCCCAATATGTTGCATAAGCTCCACCGCTCGATCTACTGCAGTTTCCTTAGTGAATTTGTTTTTTACAATCTCCACTAGTGGGACCAGATGAGCAGGATTCCAAAAATGTGTCACTAACATTCTGTTCGGATCGATCATATCTTTGCTGATATCAGAAGGCTTTAAACTGGAAGTATTACTTGCCAAAATAGTTTCCCTGTCACAATAACCCTCTATTTCTTTATAGAGTTCTTGTTTAAATTCCAAGTTTTCGGGAGCGGCTTCGATAACGAATGTTTTATCCGCCAACGCATCCTTTAGGCTGATGGGAGTAGAGATGTTATTCTGCACTTTGATCTTTTCTTGAGGAGAAATCACCTCATTTTCCATCAATATATCTAACTTCTCATTGATACTGTTCTCGCCTTTTTTCACGTCTGCATCATCGAGTCCGATCATTGTCACTTCCATATCGGCTAGAGCGATACTTAATGCAATGGAATGCCCCATCGTGCCCGTGCCGATAACAGCTAATTTTTCTAAAGTCGGGTCTTTTACCATGCAGTCCATCCTCCGTCCACTTTAAGCGCTGTTCCGGTGACTAAATTGGACAAATCCGATGCTAAATACAATATCGCTCCCACAACATCTTTCGTTTCCCCTAATCTACCTAATGGGATTTTGTTTAATACTGCTTCTTTAAACTTTTCATCCTTGAAGTATCCTTCAGTTAACGGTGTTTCAATAAACGTTGGACAAACTGTATTAACTTGTATGTTACAAGGTGCTAATTCCAATGCAAGCACTTTATTCGCCAGCTCCAAACCACCTTTACTGGCACAGTATGCACCCCTATCGTAATATCCCACATGTCCCATCTGAGAAGATAAATTGATGATCTTACCTCTATTTCGATTTTTCATTCTATTCGCTACTGCTTGGGAAAGGAAAAATGCACCTTTTAAGTTAATGTTATGAATCGTATCCCAGTCTTCTTCAGTTACTTCTAATACTGGTTTGGGAATGTTTACACCAGCACAGTTGACTAATACATCAATATCACCTAATTTTGATTCTGTTTCTTCCACGATTCTCTTTATATCTTCAATACTTGAAACATCACCCTGAATTCCAATGGTATCGTTATTAACTTTTTTTAAATCGTCCACTGTTTCACTAAGTGTTTCAGGATTACGAGCAACTACGGCTACGTTAGCACCCAATTGTGTAAAATAAGTTGCGGTGGTCTTTCCTATTCCTTTGGAACCACCTGTAATCAAAACATTTGCACCTTTAATAGAATCAAATAAAACCATGTGACGTCCTCCCTTTAATTTATTTTAATAACGACGGTAACCATGTTGAAAGTTCCGGTATAAATGTGATAACCAGTAAAGCCACAATCATTACCAATACGAAAGGTATTATCGGCTTCGTCAGCCTTGCAACAGACACTCCTGAAATTTCAGAAGCAACGAATAAGTTAAGCCCGACTGGAGGTGTGAACATTCCAATTGCCAGGTTAACAATCATGATGATTCCGAAGTGTACAGGATCGATACCTAACTGTAATGCAATCGGTAGTAATATTGGTACCAACATTAATATTGCTGCTGCGGCTTCGATAAACATACCCGCTATTAACAGGATAAGGTTAACGAGTAAGAGAAAGACGATCGGACTATCAATAGTGCTTAATACTGCATTGGAAATAACTTCAGGGACATTTAGCAGTTGCATTACTCTACTAAATAAGCCGGCACCGCCAATAATTCCTAAAATAATTGCAGTTGTTATTGCAGAATCAACTAATATATTGACAAATTTCTTAAATGTGATTTCTCTATAAACAAAAAGACCTACGACAAAGGAGTATACAACCGCCACTACCGCTGCTTCAGTAGGAGTAAAAATTCCACCATAGATTCCACCAAGTACGATGACCGGCATAAGAATAGCTAAAATTGCTTTTCTGCCTGCTACAAGAACGTCTTTTATGGAACCTTTTTCGCCATCACCTTTATATCCATTCTTTTTAGAGTAAATATATGCATAGATTGCCAAACTAAGTGTAACTACTATTCCTGGTATTATACCTGCAATAAACATATCCCCAACAGAGGTACCTGCAGCAATCCCATATAGAATCATTGGGATGCTCGGAGGAATGATGATCCCTAGAGCACCCGCTGCGGATTGATTCGCTGTCGCAAATCTTAAATCATATTTTTTATCCACCATAGCTGGAATCAGTATTGCTCCGACTGCAGCTGTTGTTGCGGCACCGGAACCGGATATCGCTGCAAAGAACATTGAAGTTACGATAGCAACAAGGGCAAGTCCCCCAGACATATTCCCTACTAATGAGTTGGCGAAATTTACAAGCCGCTGGGAAATACCGCCATGCTGCATTAAACTACCAGCAAGTAGGAAGAATGGGATAGCCATTAACGGGAAGGAGTTGATAGAGTTAAAGATTTGTTGAACTACAACTACCATATCTGTAAGGTCGCCATTCCAAATCGTAATGGCAGAAGCGAGACTTAGTGAGAAAAAGATTGGTACACCTAATAATAACAATACAAGTAATAGTACGAATAACATTGCTATCATGCTTTTTTCTCCTCCTTCCCAACTATCTGATCAATTAATAGACTTATCGAATTCAGCACTATCACTATTCCAGATACCGGAAGTGCCAACATAGGCCACATCATGGAAACTCTTGTACTAGGAGCCGTCTGATATGAAACCATTCCTGTTAATTGAAATCCATAAATAATTAATATTAGAGCAAATAATATGCTAATAATAGGGATAATATATTTAAGTATGGCCCCAACCGTTTTACCTCCGAACTCAAGCAATACATCTAAAGAAATTAATGTTCCTTTTCTTAATGCATATGCCGAACCCAACATTGTCAGCCAAATCATGATGAATCTAGCTATCTCTTCTGAAAAAGTAAGTGGACTCCCTACAACAAATCGAGCAAACACTTGCCATGTTATCAAAATTGTCATTATAAGCAAAAGCAACGCAAGAAAGTACCCAACAAACTGATTTACTTTGCCCATCAATTTGTTGTAACCAGTTAACAATTTCATCCCATCACCTCATTCTCTATTCTTAAGAGATTTAAAAATAGAGAGAGCAGAATAATCCGCTCTCTTCTATTCTGAAACGAATTAATACTCAAAATTAAGCGCAGCATCTACTAAATCTTCACCAACTGTTGATTTCCACTCTTCAATTACAGGTTGAACCAACTCTCTAAAGGGAGCCAGATCTGGTTCGGTAACTGTCATTCCTTCATTTTCCAGTTCAGTTAAAAATTCTACTTCCTGTTCTTGACTCGCTTCACGTTGGACAGGTAACGCTGTAGCTGCCGCCTCTAAAATAAGTTCTTGATCTTCTTCAGTAAATGAATCAAACAGTTTTTTACTCATCATTAAAGGTGCTGGATGATACACATGTTTCGTAAGGTTCAAATAATCTTGTACTTCATAGAACTTTACATCATAAATTGTTGGCAACGGGTTTTCTTGACTGTCAATTACACCTTGCTGTAATCCTGTATACACTTCTGGCCACGCCATCGGAGTAGCATTCGCACCTAACGCTGTCCATGTATCGATTTGTACTTGACTTTCCTGAGTTCGATGATCAATTCCATTTAGATCCTCGGGTTTTTCAAACGCTCTTACAGAGTTTGTGTTATGTCTGAATCCGTTTTCCATCCATGCTAACAACTTTATATTTCCTTCTTCTTCCACTAATTTCGCCAATTCATCACCATATTCACTATCTAGAAAAGCATATACATGATCATGATTTTCAAAAACATATGGGAGGTCAAATAGTAAAAATTCGTCTATAAATCCACCCATCGGTCCAGTTGAAATAATACCCGCATCAATAGTTCCAACACCCATACCTTCGAAAACTTCACGTTCTCCACCTAAAGCATTATCATAATGAGGCCTTATAGTAATCCGTCCATCTGTTAACTCCTCTAGTTCTTCACCAAATTTCAACACACCAACGCCTTGCTGAGATTCAGCTCCAAGCGGCAAACTCACATCAATTACAATATTTTCTCCATCGCTATTCGCACTTGATCCCTCAGCATCACCACATGCTGCCAGTACCATTAATCCAATAATTCCAAAAACTACTAGTAAGTGTTTTTTGAATTTCATTTTTTATCCCCCTTTATAATTTATAATTGAGCTACCTCTACCACTGAATCAACCTCTTCGAAAAATTGAGCCGCAAGATTCATTGGTTCATCCCTAAATATGGCTGCTTCCATAACTTTTAATTTTGAGCTAACTGCTAATTCAAAATCGACATATGGTAAAATGTCTTTTTCAACAGAAACTCCGGGAGCTATCTCTATTAATTCAACGCCAGCATCAGTAAGTTGGAATACAGCTCTTTCTGTCACATATAAAACTTCTTGCTTGTTTTGAAGCGCAATATTTCCACTAAAGGTAATTTGTTTAACATTTTCAATGAATTTATTGAACTTACCTTCTTCTACAATAGATAGTTGCCCATCTTTAACTTCTGACATAAATCCTCCAGCTGTGAAAGTAGAGCAAAACACAACTTTCCTCGCATTTTGAGTAATATCGATAAAACCACCACAACCAGCTGTACGATTACCAAAGCTACTGACATTTACATTGCCTTGCTTGTCAATTTCAGCGGCACCCATAAAAGTTATATCTACTCCTCTACCAGCGTAATAATCAAATTGATAACCGTGCTCAATAATTGCTAGTGGATTCTCAACTACACCGAAGTCTGTACCACCCAGTGGAACGCCGCCAATTGCTCCCGACTCAACTGTTAAATAAATTTGATCTAAAATATCTTCTTCTCTAGAAACAGGACCAATAGTATCTCCAGGAATCCCTGTCCCTAAATTTACTATTGCTTCTGGAAAAAGTTCTAGTGCTGCCCTTCTGCCAATTACCTTTCTCACACTTAATGGTAGCGGTTCCATTTTGCTTGATACAGATTTGACAGTTCCGGTATACGCTGGATTAAAAGAAGTACTTGATGTTTGTCTATGCTTTTCTGTAAAGTCTTCCGTTATAACTACATGGTCAACGTAAATACCCGGAATCGTTACTTCTTTCGATGGTATACTGCCGCCTTTGACATAGTTCTTGACTTGCACAATTACTTGTCCATTGAAACGTTTGGTTGCTTGAGCGACTGATAAAGCTTCCAACTTTAACGCTTCTTCCTCGAATGAAATATTGCCATACTCATCAGCAGTAGTACCACGAATAATACACACATCTATCGGAACTTTATTGTAAAACAAGTATTCTTCACCATTAATTGAAATAACTTGTACTAGACTACTTGTCTTCTTCGCTTTTTCATTAACTCTTCCACCCTCTTGACGGGGATCAAGAAATGTTCCAAGCCCTACTTTTGAATACGTACCTGGCTTACCACCAGCCATATCACGGAACAAATGGACTAACTGACCTTGCGAAAGACAATGTGCTTCAAGTTGATTTTTTGTAATCATCTCACTTATTTTTGGTGCTAGTCCCCAATGTGAGCCAATTACTCTCTTAGTTAATCCTTCATGAGCAAAATGTTCAATCCCATCTTTTCTTCCACTGTGACCCGCAGCATGAAGTATTGTTAAATCTCTAGGGCTACCAGTTTGCAAGAAGCGATTTTCAACCTCTGTATAAATATCTTCACAAGCACCAACTAGGGAAAAACCACAAAGTGCAATGGTATCTCCATTTTTGATTACGTCTACAGCCTTTTTCGCAGATACATTCTTATTCTTCATATATATCTCCAGCCTCTTTAAGTTTTTAATTATTTTCCAATTACCGGCTCTAATTGGTTTCCATCATTGTCATATTGATAAAAACCTCTTCCAGTTTTCTTACCATAATTTCCTGATTCTACAATTTTCTTAAGAAGGGGACAAGGGCGATACTTAGAATCTTGAAAACCTTGATACAAACCTTCCATTGTCGCAAGGAGGACATCTAAACCGACGAAATCAGCTAAAGTAATTGGTCCCATTCTATGATTTGCACCTAACTTCATTGCATTGTCGACATCCCTTGGGTCGGCACCTTCCATTACTAAGTATGCGGCTTCATTCACCATCGGAATCAATAATCGATTCACAATAAATCCTGGATAATCTTGACAAAGGACAGGTTTTTTATCAATAATCTCAGCAAAAGAATACATCGTATCAATGGTAGACTGATCCGTAATTATTGATGGTATAACTTCCACCAATCCCATCACCGGTACCGGATAAAAATAATGGAAACCAATTACTTTCTCCGGACGGCTAGTAGCGGCACCAATAGCTGCTATGGATAATCCAGATGTATTGGAAGCCAGAATTGCATTTTCATTCGCATACTGGTCAATCTTAGCAAATGTATCCTTTTTTATGCTTAACTCTTCTGGGACTGCTTCAATAACAATCTCAGCATCTTTAATTTCATCCATAGAAGTCTTAGCTTCAATTAAGTCAAGTGCTTTTTGTTTAGCCTGCTCATCAATTCTACTCTTCTCAACTTTACGATTTAGTTGTTTTTCAATATTCTTTAATGATTGTGCCGCTCTGTCTTCATTCACCTCGATGATAGTTACCCTTCTTCCAGATTCAGCTGCATTTTGGGCAATACCAGCTCCCATTAAGCCTCCACCTATGACGGCAATACGTTTTATATCCATAGAATAAGTCCCCTTTCATAAAATTATAGAACCATACCTCCGCCAACATTGATGACTTCTCCCGTAATATAACTTGCCTGTTCAGACGAAAGAAATGCAATACAATTCGCAACATCTTCTGGTTTTCCTGCTTTACCCATTGGGATCTTAGAGATCATAAGATCCCAAACTTTCTCAGGTACACCTCGTGTCATATCAGTATCAACAAATCCTGGACAAATTGCATTTACAGTTATATTTTTCCTTCCAAGCTCTCTTGCAGCAGTTTTAGTTAAGCCTACAACACCAGCTTTTGCTGCTGAATAATTTGCTTGCCCTATATTCCCTAGCCAAGAGGCAGAGGAGATATTGATAATCCTACCCGATTCATTTTCTCTCATATGGACGACTGCAGGTTTCATCATGTTATAAACTCCGGTAAGATTTACATCAATTACTTGCTGCCAGTTATCAGGTTCAAGCTTATGCAGCATACTATCACGGTTAATACCGGCGTTATTTACTAAGATATCCAGTTTCCCAAGTTTTTTTATTGTTTCTTCCACTAAATTAGTTGCAGATTCATAATCAGAAACGTCTGCTACATAATACTCTGCCTTGCCACCATTCTCGATGATTTGCTCAGCTGCTGCTTTAGCCCCCTCTTCATTAACATCGCTTATGACGACATGTGCATTCAATTCTGCCAATTTACCGGCAATCCCAAAACCGAGCCCACGTGCTGCTCCGGTAACAATTGCAGTCTTTCCTGTTAGATCAATCATTTTATACTTCCTTTCTTAAACTTATTAATCTACTAATTCAAATAATGTCGCAATACCTTGGCCACCGCCGATACACATCGTCGATATGCCACGTTTTAATCCACGGCGTCGCAATTCGCTTAGTAATTTCACAGTAACAATCGCACCACTTGCACCAATTGGATGACCTAAAGCAATTGCACCACCATTAACATTCACCTTTTCCACATCCAGGTTCAAGTCTCTGATTACAGCCAATGTTTGGGAAGCAAACGCCTCATTTAGTTCTACTAGATCAATATCTTCAACAGACAGATTAGCTTTTTCCAATAGTTTTTTAACAGCTGGTACAGGAGCATATCCCATGATGGACGGATCAACACCGGCAACAGCTTGCTGTTTGACTACTGCTAGCGGCTTCAGACCTAACTCTTCCGCTTTTTCTGTGGACATCATGACTAGTGCGCCTGCTCCATTATTGATACCTGAAGAATTACCTGCAGTTACAGTACCATTCTCCTTAAAAGCTGGTCGTAATTTGTTTAACTTTTCAATCGTGAGTCCTCGCCGCGGATGTTCGTCCGTATCGACAACTGTCACATTACCTTTTCTATCTTTTAACTCAATAGGAGTTATTTCTTCTTTAAACTTGCCTTGGTCTATTGCATCAAGTGCTCGTTGATGACTTAATAGAGCGTACTCATCTTGCCTTTCTCTACTAACATCAAATTGTTCTGCTACGTTTTCTGCAGTGATTCCCATGTGTGCCTTACTAAATGGATCAGTCAGTGCTGTTACCAATCCATCTTCGAGCTCAGCATGCCCCATGCGGTAGCCATAACGAGCATCTCTTACATAAAATGGCAGCATGTCCATATTTTCTGTGCCACCGGCAACAACAACTTCCGATTCACCCAACTGGATTTGAAGTGCAGCACTATTTATTGCTTGAAGTCCGGAGCCACATAACCGATTCACAGTGAAAGCCGTAGATGATTTATCCAAACCAGCTCTTAATGCACTCATTCTAGCAATAAAAGCATTTTCTGCTACCTGACCGACACACCCTAAAATAACTTCATCCACTACTTCTTTCTCAATTCCAGCCCTCTCCACTGCCGCCTCAATGGCACGAGCTCCTAAATCTGCTGCATGATAATCCTTTAATTGTCCACCCATTTTACCAATTGGAGTCCTTGCAGTACTTACAATAACTACTTCTCTCATTTTATTCTCTCCTTTATTTTTTTATTGTTTAATTGTGCTTTCTCTCACTACTAACCTTGGTTCTAAAAAGAGTTGCAATGGTTGATGGTTTTCTTTACTATCGATAAGAGATTTCAGAGCATTGAACCCTTCCTCCCCCATACGATAAGCCTGAACATCAACAGTCGTTAACGAAACTTTAAAATACTCTGAGTAAAGTATGTTATCTGAACCAATAACGGATACATCATGCGGTACAGATAGACCTAAATCAAGACAACCCTTAATCACCCCCATAGCCATTACATCACTTGCAGCAAAAATTGCTGTAGGTACTTTGTTATTGTATTTTTTAAATAGTTTCATAGTTTGTTTGTATGCTTCACTAAAATCATAATCACCATTTATAATCCAATCCTCACGAATCGGGATACCTTGCTCATAAAGCACCTTTCGGAAACCCTTCTCTCGCAGTCGGCTGTTAAATCTGTTACCGCCTACAAAGGCTATTTCAGAATGACCTAAGTTCGTCAGATGTTTTGTGGCCAGCTCGCCGACCTTTAATGAATCGATGCCAACGTAGCTGCCTTTGTATCCCTCGGGAACCCTATTGATTAGTACTTTAGGGATTCCATATGTATCAAGTTTTTTCAATATTGGTGCTTCAGTGTCTTCTACTGTCGATAAGATGACTCCATCAACCCCTTGATCAATCATCGTATCGATAATACTCTCTTCCTCTTCCGCAATATCCCCCGTTGTGCTGAGCAGCAGGTTAAACCCTTGTTCTTTAGCAGAGTCTTCTATTCCTTTTAGCATGTAAGGATAAAAGGGGTTCGTCATTTCTGTAACTGTAGCGCCAATAATATTCGAGGTCTTCCCTTTTAATCTTCTCGCTACCTTGTTAGGTCGGTAGCCCAACTCCTTTATAGCTTCTTCAACTCTATGTCTTAATTCATCACTAACAAATTTTGTATTATTTACTACAGCTGACACAGTCGCAATTGAAACTTGAGCTCTTTTGGCAACCTCTTTCATCCCGACTGCTATAGTTGTATTCGTCATCCTCTCACCCCAAAAAAGAATTACTATTAACGGAAAATTTAAATTAAACGATTAGCTAAACGTTTAACTGTATTATAAGAGCGTTTACATTAAGATGTCAATGAAAATTTTAATTTATTAATAAAAGGACACTAATCCTAATAGTCTGAACAAACTTTTATTTATCGCACAATTCTAACCATTCTACTATATGCGAAATTTTAATCCCCCCCTAAATATACAATCTATTAAAAACAGTTTGATTTGTACTGTAATGTGTGTTAGTAATTACTTATAAATAAAATATTGTAAATACTTCAGAGATAGGGGAGAAAAAAATGGCTACATACTTGAAAGTCGGAAAAGAAAGCAATCATATCCAAAAAAAGGATGCCAAGGTCTTTGAAAGTGTCAAGTCTTCCATTGAAAAAATTGAATTGGAGGGCGAAAGTGCAATTAGGGAGTTATCATTAGAGTTCGATAACTGGAATCCAAAAAGTTTCCGCTTGTCAGATGAACAAATAGTGCAAATTTGCGAAACAATACCAGAGCAAACCGTTAAAGATATAAAATTTGCACAAGATAATATTAGAAATTTTGCAGAGGAACAGAGGAAATCTATGCAGGATATAGAAGTTAAGATCAGGCCTGGAGTTATCCTCGGCCACAAAAATATTCCTGTAAACAGCGTCGGCTGCTACATTCCTGGCGGACGTTATCCGATGGTGGCATCCGCCCATATGAGTATACTGACAGCGAAGGTTGCCGGTGTTAAAAGAGTGATTGCCTGTACACCTCCAATCAATGGGGAAATACCAGCTGCCACCGTTTATGCAATGCACTTGGCAGGTGCAGATGAAATATATATACTCGGTGGTATTCAAGCCATGGCTACTATGGCGATTGGAACAGAAACCATTGAACCGGTAGATATGATTGTTGGACCGGGTAATGCCTTTGTTGCTGAAACGAAGCGCCAACTATTCGGGCGTGTTGGAATAGACTTGTTAGCCGGACCAACCGAGGTTTTAGTAATTGCTGATGAAACAAGTGATCCTGAAATGATTGCGACAGATATTTTGGGACAATGTGAGCACGGGCCGACATCACCAGCTGCCTTTATTACAACAAGTGAAAGAGTTGCAGAATTAACGGTAGAAGAGATTGAAAGACAATTAAAAGTATTACCTACTGCAGCTGTCGCTAAGTCTGCGTGGGATGATTACGGACAAATCATTTTAGTGGAAGATGAGAAGGAGGCACTAGAGGTAGCGGATGAATTGGCATATGAACATGTTCAAGTACTGACAAAAGATCCTGATTACTTCTTGGGAAATATGACCAACTACGGAGCTTTATTCCTCGGTCCTAGAACAAATGTTGCATATGGCGACAAAGTAATCGGTACAAATCACACGCTTCCAACAAAAAGTGCAGCCAGATATACAGGGGGGCTTTGGGTCGGAAAGTTCCTAAAAACCGTTACATATCAAAAAATAACATCCGACGAGGAAAGCGCATATATTGGTGAGTACGCAGCAAGGCTTTGCCAACTTGAAAACTTTGCTGGACATGCCGAACAAGCTTTATTACGTGTTCGTAAGTATGGCAAAACAACACCAATAGTATAATGTAACTCTATTTATATTTTATGGTTTTTATCTATAGTTGAATTTTTAAATTCCAGTAGAAAGCCAAAAATGAAAGCCCTGTCATCTATGATCAATAGACTACAGGGTTTCTTCAAATTATTTATAAAACAGGCGCAAAACATCTCAATTGATAAACATTCCACCATCCACTCTTATTATTTCCCCGGTTAGAAATCCTGCATGGTTAATAACCGCATAAGTAAGTTCTGCAATATCTTCAGGAGTAGCTATACGGCCTAGCGGTGTGCCTTCAGCCAAATGTCTCATATCATCTTCATTATCTTGGATCCAGCGAGTACTTACAAGACCAGGTGCAATGCTGTTCACTCTAACTTTCGGCGCCATTACACGAGCCAATGATTTAGTTAAACTATTGGCTGCCGCTTTCGAAGCCGCATATGCAATGGAGCTGCCTAATCCAGTTTGTCCTGCAACAGAAGTAATGTTCACAATCGTGCCGGATTGCTTTTTCAAATACGGATAGGCAAGTTTACAACAGTAAAAAGTCCCCTTCACATTTACATTCATTACTCGATCCCAATACTCGTCCTTTAACCCATCCAGATCTTCGTGATCAACAAAGTTTGTTACTCCTGCATTATTTACAAGGATGTCCAACCGATTTAATTCATGGATTGTTTTCTCGATCATGTTTTTTACAGCTTCTTCGTCTTCAATTGACGCTTTGAAAACCAGACATTTTACTCCTAGATTCTCAATATCTTTTTTTGTTTTGTAAGCATCTTTCTCTGACCGAGAGTAGTTAACAATGATATTCATGCCTTCTCCAGCCAATTTTAAAGCAATTGCTCTCCCGATTCCAGTACTGCTACCTGTGATTAACGCTACCTTTCTCTCCATCAATTCCTCTCCTTATTATTACAGTTTAAAATTAACGATTATATTAACAAAAATTATAACCGATTCAGAGAGAGCCTGCCATAAAACAAAAGTCCTGTACACCGTTTTCTAGTCTTCTTCACTAGCAACATCATATTTTAATGCCACCAGCCCTTTACAGCCTCTTAATTAAACGTGATAACTTAGCTAGTGCTCTCTTTCGCTAATTAAAGACTTTATAAATTCAGTTTTTGTTTTTAACATTAAAGTCGTACACAAAATCGATCGTTGATTGCTTCCAGATACTGATAAACTCCAATCAATTTCATCAAACTTTTCAAATCCATAGTGAAATAGCATTCAACAATGTAAAGCATAAAATTTGGACTCTGGAAGAATCTCATATATTTCGTATAAAAGAAACTCTAAAAAAATTAGGGTTCGAAATAAGTGAGGGACAAGCGCTAGAATTCCAACTACTATATGAAGAAAGGTATTGTAAATGCAGTTACCCACCGTTCTTATAGTATTCAAGGAGACGATGTTAAGATCAAGATGTTCGATGACCGATTGGAAATTAGTAGCCCAGGTGACTTTCCGAATGTTGTTAATGTCGAGAACCTAAAAAAGTACGCTATTCCCGCAATCCTCGAGTAGCAAGAGCCTTAACTGAATTAGGCTGGATTAGAGAATTAGGAGAAGGCGTTAAACGTATGTTTAAAGAAATGAATGCTTTTTTCTTAGATGACCCTGTATACGAAGAAAACGAGAATTCCGTGCGGCTTATATTAAAAAACAATATTCAGATGCGCAGAATCAGAAGACATGAGCGAATTACAAACTTAATCTCAAAAGAATGGGAGATTTTATCAAAAGAAGAACAAATTGCGCTTGAGTATATCTATAGCAGAGGTAGGATTACTACACATAAATTAGCAACTCTAATATCGAGGAGTACCAATTATGCAAAGAAAATTTTAGGTGATTTATGTGATAAAAATATTTTGGAGTTAAGAAGAACAGCGTTAAATGACCCAAATCAATATTATACCTTTAAAAACAACTAATATCAGGAAAAACTTAATGGAACTAGATATGCCTAGTTCCTATTTTAGTTAAAAGGTTCGCATATTGACGATTGAAGTTCTCACGGATTTTTAAAAATATCCTTGTAGTAAAACCCTTAGATTGCTTTAAAATCAACTTCGCGGAATAAGCAAGTTCCCATTTGAAGGTTTGAGGTTCGCATATTGACGATTAAGGTTCTCACGGATTTTTAAAAGATTACCTGAGAACCGGTTTTATTCAATAAGTAGTTCTTTTTGTTGTACTAATTTATCATATTTCAATTAGAGGTCCCGAGAAGCTCGGAAATGGGACGGGCTAGGGACGGAGTGACAGTTTCGTTGTCCTACCGTCCTATCCGTCTGGGACGAGTTGCCTGTTCCATATAATCTTCAACTCCACCACCTACTTAGCACCAATTCCCAATTCCCGCATTCTTTCCTCCACTTCCTCCCTTGTGCCCCGCTTCTCCCCCTCACGTATAGCCTCTCGCAACCGCTGCCTCTCCTTCTCCTCATCATACCAATCCGGCACAATATCCTCCCCACCAAAATACCCACCACCCCCACCATACTTCCTTCCCCGCTCCCTCTGAAAACCAACAAGCTCCGCCTTCGCTCCAGCAACCGTCCGGATCCCCTTCCCCTCCCACGCCTTCAAAATACTCCTCACATAAGCCCAAGACAAAACATTCCGCTCCAATGCCCGCTTCATCGCCTCCATCACCAACTCCTCCCCCAAACTCCGAATCCAGTCCATCAGTGATTCCGCGACAAACGGACTTACCACACCGAAGTTCTCCTGATAAAACTTCAACGCGTCCGGTGCTCCTCTATCTTGCTCTTTCTTTTCATGATTAAAAATAAACGTACGCACACCTGCTGCAGCTGCATCATCATGGTTTTCTTTTGTATTGGTATTATTCTTGTATTGTTTAATTAAAGGGGTCGGGGCTTGGTTCGGATGGTGGTCCGGGGAGTGGTCCACATGGAGGTTCTGGTGCTGGTCCGAAGAGTGGTTCATCGGTTGGAGTAATGAATGGTTTTCATTTTGATTCGGCAGATAAGCGGAAGATTGCCCGCTCTGCCCG
Organism: Oceanobacillus alkalisoli; assembly: GCF_021556485.1. Lineage (GTDB taxonomy): Bacteria > Bacillota > Bacilli > Bacillales > Amphibacillaceae > Oceanobacillus > Oceanobacillus alkalisoli. Next base: position 42,579 of record NZ_JAKGBW010000004.1, read on the forward strand.
TTCTCTTCCAGACGAGGTTCCGTCGTACGATCGGGTACCTGCCCATCCTCTTCCACCACTTCCACAACTAAACTACGCATCTTGTAAATTGGAGCTTTATTTCTTCCTTGTGACGCTACTTCAATATACCCTGCATCCACAAGCTCCGTCCGCGCCCGCTTAAAACTACTTGCGGAGAGGCCTGCCTTATTTTGGAGCACCGATCCAGGGGAAGTAAATGTATTTTTCCATCTCGTTTTATTGTTCATATGCATGAGGGCATACCACAATGCAACCGCACTTCCGGAAAGCGGCTCCCGTTCCTGGTGATCATAAAACGCATTAATCTCTTTTATGTAATTCATCTTTATCTATTCCTTTCCAATTTCTCTTTAGGTTAAAATAAAAAAATACACCAATCATCCCAGCTGAACATGCTACTTCAGCTGGGATTTTTTTCACGTTCGATAAATCCTCACTTTGGACGATTCGGATGCTTCCTGGCAGCCCACTCGCGCAACTTCCGCCTCGCTCCCTTCCCCCAGCCCTTCACCGCCTCAACGGAAACGCCTTTCATTTCCGCAATTTCCTTGACTCGCATGCCTTGGATGATATAGTAATACACCCAATCCCACTGTTTAGCGGTCAGCTCAGCCTTCACGTCTTGCCACATCTCCCGCTCTTCCAGCTTACTCCCCGGCATATCTATCGTCGTATTCCTGAGTTCCGTCGTTGCATCGCTGATTCGCTGCTTTTCTGTTTCTACAATGGAATCTTTCTTCTCCATCTCACGGGTTTCTTTACGGAGCAGATCGACGAGGCGATTGCGGATGGTGTAGTTGAAGTAGGTGCCGAGGGGGCCTTTGTTGGGGTTGTACTTTTGATGGGCCGTCCATAAGGCGAAGAGACCTTCTGAGTAAAAATCTTGATGTGGATCACGGATGCCCAGGCGGTGAATGTGGTAATGGATTCTCCGCTCATTTTGTTTGAAAATCTCCTCGAATGTAAGATGCTTTTGATCTGTCATTGTAAAACTCCTCTCCTTTATTTAGTTTTTTCACCCTCCATTCATCATAAGAAAAAATGCCCCACTTGAAAAAGAGCCTTATTTCGCTAAAAAACCAACAAGGAGCGAAAATAAGGCTAAAAATAGTATGCATTTCTATAAAACTTGGTCCAATGGGTATTGCACAATTTAATTTTAAAGCTTTTTCTCTAAATAAGACCCTTTTTGCGAGAATAAGAAACGAGACCTTTAGTTAACTCTTTCATCAGGAGCACAAATTAGTGCGATAGAAAATTCAATCCTCCCGCCTTATTGCAAACAAGTTTGCCCTATCCCAAACTAAGAGCATTCCATTCTGTTTAAAAGTCTTTCAAAACTCTTAATAATAAATACAACAAGGAAGATTCTCTTGCCTGGCTGTATATAATCTTTCAAGCTTGGGTTTAGAAAAACAAGAAACGAAAGAATTACACTGCTTCCGTCACATCTTACTTTATATACTCTAGCAAGATAATATGCTCCCCCTTCCACCCTCACAAGTCTTCCAAACATAAAGGAGTGTCTCCTCGTGAAAACTATCTCTTCTGATTATCTTATTCATCCTGAAACAATGGCACTTATCCCCAGCAGACAAATAACATGCGAAACATTAATACTAGAAAAGGAAAGAGAGGTTTATGTTAATTCATCAGCATTCCACTTAATTCAAACATCCTGTCTGGAAAATTACTCTACATATGAAGGTAGAAAGCAAGCGATGATTTATCATACAAGCTTTAAACGGAAAGTTCCCATTCTGATTGGCCCAAACCAGATTATGTTTCCTACACATGCCGTTAACCATATCGATTGCTACTGGATATCCTCCCAACATATTTACGACATCACACCACATTCACCAGATTCAAAGTCCTCTATCGTCCTGTTCATGAATGGCACAGAAATTATACTGCCAGTGTCTACTTACATATTAAAAAGCCAGATGCAACGAGCTGAATATTGCCGGCAAATAATAGATAAACACGATTTCAATCTAGAATCACCAATTATGTGACGATGACAGATACCGAGATTTTCAGCATCATAGCGAAAAATAATTGCAATAAACCAACTTTATTTCGCGTAGTCACCTTTGGAGTATTCCCTTCTGTGGGATCCGTCTTTCTTTTACTAAATAATTAGTTAAAAAGGAAGATTATTTTGTTTGATGAAACGTTATATAAAAAGGTTGGAGAAAAATTAAAAATTAAGAGGATCCAGCTACAAAAAAGCCAAGAAGAAATCGAATATAAGGCAGGGCTGGGTGAAAAGCATTTAGGTAAGATTGAACGAGCTGAAATTATCCCTTTGTATCCGACTTTCTATAAAGTCTGCCAAACACTAGGAATCAATACTCAAACGATCGTTGATGAAGCAAAGGAAGAATTAAGAGCATCGAAGAAAGAAGATTAATTCTCCCATTTAACAAAACAGCTATGATTAAGAGTTCCCCTACCTTTATGAAGCAATTGCCAGGTATCACCCCTAAAATAAATAGACTCATTCAGTAGCCACTTGTATCCAACACTAACTCACACCATGAATAACTCCTTAGAAAATGCAGCGGTTTTAAAGTTGTATACAAAAAATATAATGTGCATGTTCATTATATTTTTTTGCACTAATGCTAGTTCAAATTAACTAATACAATTGGAGGGTTAGAAATGATTGAAATAACTTTGATATTGCTATTATTTGTCACTTTATTTCAGGTATGGTTTCGTGTAAAAGATATGGGAAGATGGAAGAAAGTTGGGTATTCCGCCGCTACTTTGCTTGTCTTTTTTACTATCCTTGGTTTCATCACAATCGACGATACACTTCAAAACGATCTCACAGAAGAACGAGAAAGAAATGAAGAACTTTCTCAAAATATTACGGCCCTAGAAAACAGTAAGGTAGAATTAGAATCGGAGTTAGAGGAACTGGAGAAATTAGAGATTTCAATTTCTGATTTGGAAGACGAATTAACTGCAGTCACCAAGGAAAAAGACTCCTTACAAAAGAAATATGACTCACTTGAAGAAGAAAATGGAAATTTAACTGACGAAATTACTACTATGGAAGAAGAACTAGATGAACTTAAGACAGCCGCCGCAGAGGCCGAAAAGATAGCTGAAGCGGAAAAAAGTACTGCAAGCAGTGATTCGAACAATAAATCAAGTTCTAGTACAAATAGTGGGGGTAGTAAAACGGCCAGTAGTTCCGAGCAAGATTCAGCATCCAATAGTAGTAGCGAGAATCAAACTGCTGCCTCAAATACAACGAGTAGCACCAGTCAATCAAGTAGTAGCACTAGCTCTAGTAGTTCAACTAGTGAAACTCAAACTGGAGAATGTGACATAAAAGGAAGTGTGAACGGGATTTATCATACTCCTGGAAGTCGATATTATAACCAAACAAAAAATGTTGCGCAGTGGTTTTGTTCGTCTACAGAGGCTGAACAGGCTGGATATCGAGCGCCTAAAAATTAAGACTTGATGAACTAATTTCAACAAGTTGCACTCGGTTATCGGGATTATTACCTTATTTAATAACTTTCCTACTTTTGGTGTATAACGAAATGTACATAGTCATCTAGTAAGCTGTTAAGTTAATTTTTTTAGCTTAACAGCTTACTTCATTTTCAAATATTTTTAGTTTCTCGCTTGTCTCGTTTACATATTAAGAAATCCTCATATCACTCACAATCCCCTGCCGTTCCATTTCTATCAAATCTATAATTTCTATTAGTTCACCTACCGCATCATCAACAGTGTATACATCATCTTCCATCAAACTACAGGATATTTTAATGAGTTCTCTTTCGATTTCTACCAGGGTAAGTTTACGATACAGGTTTCTGACAAGGTTTTCTTTCAGGACCTTTCCCTTAGCATGTGATCACTCCTCCTAATTAATGTTTAATTCCGTATCTTTATCGTACAACATTAACCTTATTGCACCGTACTTTTGAAGGTGCAGTCTATAAAGGAGTAGGATTAATTTAAAAAAGGTAAAGTTACAAATCAACGAGTTACTTCATCCGCATAATCTCAGCATTACACAATTGCATATTAAAACCGGCATTCGGCGGGCTACTTTAAGTGAATTAGCAAACGGAAAGCGACAGCGCGTCCAATCGGAACATTTGAGTAAAGTTGCGGAGGCATTGGATATTACGGATACGAATGAATTGTTATGTTTAGTAGAGGACGGGGATGATAATGAGAACCAATTGTAAGCAAATAGCCAACCAAATAAGCTGAATGGCAAATCATAACCATTCAGCTCATTTAATTATTAATATTTTAATAAACAACTAACTCCTATTCATATTACAGCTAAGCATCAATTATCTAAAACTACTGATCCACCACAGAACCATCAACATGGAGCCGAGTCTCTATACTTCTTCTAGAGTATGGAAATAGATTTTCAACATCTTCAACCAATTCCACACCAATCCCCGGGTTCTCCGGTATAATTATATAACCATTTTCCACTTCTAATGTTTTCTTGACTATATCCGATTGTCTAAAGCTTTTATCTTCATCATCAGTTTTAGCTGAAATATAGCGTTCAGTCGCGGAAGCTCTATCATCACCTGGATATTCCTGCAATGCAAAGTTTGGAATACATGCCGCAATCTGAATGCAAGCTGCGGTACTTACCGGACTTAAAGGGTTATGAGGAACTACCATAACATCATTTGCTTCGGCTAGGGCAGCGATTTTCTTAGCTCCTGTGATCCCTCCGCACATACAAACATCGGGTCTAACATAGTCAACAGCATCCCTCCGCAATAGGTAGGTAAATTCTTGCGGTGTATGAAATCTTTCCCCTGTAGCAAGCGGGATACTAATATTATTTGCTATATTAACCATTGAATCGAAATTATCAGGTGTTGTTGGATCTTCAAAAAATAAAGGATGGTATTCTTCAATTCCTTTAGCTAAAGCTATAGCCTCGGCTGGTTTTAGTCTTCTATGAATTTCAATACAAAGATCAACTTCATCCCCCACCGCCTCTCTGTACATTCTAACTCTGTCAATCGCATTTCCTATCTTTTGAGCATGCGTTTCATAGTATGGAATAGCTCTGTCCTCGTCTAAAAAAGGAGTCAAATGTCCCACAGCAGTATAACCCAGTCTTTTTGCCTCTTTTAAATTATCAATTATATCTTCTGTAGTATCGCCCCCAACATGATAATATACCCTAGCCTTATCACGTGTTTTTCCACCTAGTAATTGATAAGTAGGAGTATCAAAATATTTTCCTGCTATATCCCATAATGCTATATCGATAGCACTTAAAGCTCCCATAATGGCTGCACCACGAAAGTGAAAACTACGATACATGTACTGCCAATGATGTTCAATTTTTAAAGGATCTTGTCCGATAAGATATGTCTTAAATGTTTTAACGGCTTCAGCAGATGCATCTAAAAATCCCCAACTTCCAGACTCCCCTACACCCGTGATTCCTTCATCGGTATGAACTTCGACAAACAAAAAGCGATTAACGGGAATAATTTTCACATCAACAATTTTCAAAATTAACTCCTCCTAATTTTATAATTTTTTATATTGAAAGTTAATTGCCAATAATTCTAACACAATATTTTTAATTGTATAGACTAAATATTTAAATTCAGGCCTAAAAAGTCTCTCCAAAATAAATAATCACCGAAAAGATATAAATAAATAACATGCTAAAGCTTATAACTCCAGTGTTATTTATAAATAATAAGCAAGTATTATAAAGTTTTTATAAAATTCACCTTGCTATTTATCTGAATATAAATTATAATCGAAAACAAATATGGAAACGTTTCCAAATTTAAAGGAGGAATATTATGAAGTTGAAAACTGTTTTTTTAATGTTGTTTTTAGGGGGATTGATCATTCTTGCTGGCTGTGGCGATGAAACAAGCTCTAAGGAAAGTAACTATTCCATTGACGAAATTACGATCTCTCATGTAGCACCCGAAAACACTGCTAAACACGTAGGAGCCATGGCTATGAAGGAAAAAATAGAAGAAATTACTGACGGAGAAATTGAAGTAAAAGTCTATTCTAACAGCTCTCTATACAATGATAAAAATGAATTTGAAAACCTAGTTTCAAATAACGTGCAGTTTATTCTTCCTGATATGTCTAAATTGGTAAAGTACGAACCTGCCTTTGATATGGCATCGTTACCATTAGTTTTTAATTCAGATGAAGCGGCTGAGGATTTCTGGGATGGTGAACATGGACAAGATATTATGAGGACGATCGAAAAAGAAGGAGTTAAAGCATTATCAATGTGGCCAAACGGCTTTAGAGTCATAACCAATAATAAAAATGCTATTAAAAGTCCAGAGGATTATAAGGGGTTAAAAATTCGTACATCGAGTGGAGAGGTGCTTGCAGATGTATTTGATATCTTAAAGGCAGGATCCGTTTCCATAGCTTTTGATGAGGTATATACGGCACTTCAACAAGGCACAATAGACGGTCAAGAAAACACACTAAGCAGTATTGCGTCGGCTAATATTGACGAAGTTCAAAAATATTTGACTATAAATAATTTTAGTAGAGTTGACTATGTATTATTAACCAATAACACCTTTTGGGATAGCTTGGATGAGAAGACTCTAGAAGTAATCCAAGAAGGAATTGATGCGGGAACACAAACAGCTAGATCTGAGGTACAAAGACTTAATGAAGAAGGTCTTGAAGCAATGCAGGAAAGAGGAAACATTGAAATACACGAATTCTCTGACGCGGAGAAGGATGAATTTAGAACGTTATTTGAACCAGTATACGAGAAGTACAAAGAAATATTTGGTGAGGATGTCGTAGAAGATGCGTTAAACAGGTAACTAAATTAATTAGATATAGGAGGGATTACATTGCATCGAATTGAAATGCTGGAAAAGTTTATAATGGTACCCCTATTCTTAACTGGAATGTGTGTAAGCTTTTTTGGAGTAATTATGCGTTATATCTTTAACAGTCCTGTTCATTGGGTTGAAGAGATATTTTCTTTAACATTAGTTTGGGCCATATTCATTGGGTTTAGCACAGCTTTGAAAAACAACAACCATATTGCTTTAGATCTTGTATATGCAGTATTGCCAAAAAAGGCACAAAGAGTTTTAGACTTTATTGGATATCTTTTAGGGATCGCATTTTCTATCTTCTTCCTCTATTATGGCACCTTAATGGTAATCGAAGCTTTTAAAATTGGAGGGGTTTCACTTGATGCAAGAATCCCTCTTTGGATTACTTCCCTAATTATGCCGTTGACAGGGCTCCTTTTATTACTAGCATATATAGAGAAAATCATAATGTTCTTCAAAAATAAGGGGCAAGAGGAGGAACAGAATGATGGAATTCTTGCAGGATAATGCTGTTATCGTTTTGTTTATTACCTTTGCTTTACTTCTTGTTATGCGAGTTCCAATAGGTATTAGCTTGGGTATCTCAAGTATAGGGGGACTAGTGCTCATTGATTTCAATATAAGAACCATTCCCCACAACATGTTTTCAGCAGTTGACAGTGTTATATTAATGGCAATACCTGGTTTTATTTTTGCAGGATTGATAATGGCAAAAGGAGGGATATCCTATCATCTTATAGAAGCCTTAAAGTCTTGGGTCGGTCATATCAAAGGTGGTTTAGCTGTCGTAACTATCCTAGCCTGTATGATTTTTGCAGCAATTTCTGGTTCAAGCCCAGCAACCGCTGCTGCAGTTGGATCCATTATGATTCCTGCTATGATAGATGCTGGTTATAGTAAAAAGTATGCAATGGGCTTAATAGCTGCTGGTGGAACTCTAGGAATTCTAATCCCCCCTTCCATTGCGTTAATTATTTATGGTTCGATTACTGAACAATCCATTAGTGATCTATTTATTGCAGGTGTTATTCCTGGAATCCTTTTAGGATTAATGTTAATAATCTTCGCCATTATTTATGCAAGAAAACACAACCTTGGCGGATTAGAGAAAGCCACTTGGGACACAAGAAGGAAAAAGTCTATTAAAGCAATTTGGGGATTTTTCCTGCCAGTAATAATTATTGGTGGTATATATATGGGAGCTGTAACGCCAACAGAAGCTTCTATTGTTGCAGTATTTTATTCTATTATTATCTCAGTATTTATTTATAAAGAAATGAATATGAAGAAATTCATAGAGATTGTCAAAGAATCAATAAATACAACTGCAATGATTTTCTTAATTATTGCTTCTGCATTGATATTCTCTACATTTCTTACGATTGAACAAGTACCTCAATTCTTCTCAGAATGGATTGCAGACAACAGTGCAAATAAATGGATGTTTATAATTGGAGTTAATGCTTTATTCTTTATTCTAGGAATGTTCCTAGAAGCGGTGGCTATTATATTGATAACCTTACCAATATTACTTCCTGCTTTACTATTTTTCGATATCAATTTAATCCATTTTGCGATTATAATGACGATTAACATGGAACTAGCGATGATAACCCCACCAGTCGGGCTCAATCTTTTTGTTGTAAGCGGAATTACAAAAGAAAGATTAGGTACCGTGGTAAGAGGTGTCATCCCATTCTTTATCATTATGGTTATTTGTTTAATATTGGTTATATTTATACCTGAAATCTCTTTACTTCTAGTGGACAAATAATTTAATCATTACATTTGATTTGGAGACAATGCTATGAGTAGAAAAATTACAATCAAAGATGTCGCTAAACATGCTGGTGTCGGTATTGGAACAGTTTCGCGTGCAATTAATGGGAATCCAAATATCAGTACGAGTACAAAAGAAAAAATTTTAGAGAGCATTAAAATACTAGGATATACTCCTAATAATGTTGCTCAAAGCATGCGTTCACAAAGATATAAAAATATCGCCTTTTTTGCTGATATATCAAACCCTATTTTCGCACAAATTGCAAAGGAATCACAAATTGAACTAGACAAACACGGGTATACCTTATCTTTATGTAATATCGGTGAAAAAGATATTGGTAATAAAATTTCATCTTTTTTAGAAGGTAGAAAATCGGATGGTATTATTTTGTCTATCCCTAAAGAAGATGATTTTGAGTTAAATAGATCCCTAGCGAATATTAAGGTACCTATAGTTACGATTAATCGTGATGTACCAATTCTTCCTGCAGGGGTAGTAACAGATTATTATTTTTCAGTAAATGAAGCGATCGATTATTTATTAAGTCTAGGACATAGAAACATCGCTCTTATTGGGGGCGATAAGAAAATCAGACCAACTCGGGAAGGTATCAGTGCCTATAAGGATGCTTTTCTATCAAACGGGGTTAAACTAAATAACAATTATATTAAGAACGGAAAATTATCAAGCGAATCAGGAGAAGCATTATTTAATGAGTTATTACCCGATATTCAAAAAGGAGAATTAACAGCTATTTTATGCTTAAATAATCAAATGTTTTATGGAGTGCTACGGGGTATGAGAAAAGCAAAGCTGAAATACCCAGACGATATTTCACTTATCACTTTTGAAGATAGTGAACTAATGGAATTACTCGACCCACCACTTACCGTAATTCATAGACCAATTGATGAAATGGGGAAAAGTATCGTCAATACATTAATTAATTATATTGATAACCCCGAAACATATGGAAAGTTAGAGCCTGTCGTAATTCCTACAAATTTTATAATAAGAGAATCCTGCAAACCAGTATCTATAAAAAAATAGAGGAGGAAGTATGATGCTAGATATTGAAAATGAGAAATTAAATACAAGTAAATTAAATTCAAAGATTGTTGATGTGGAGGCAATCCCAATTAAAATGCCATTAAAGCGTGTGTTTAAAGGGAGTAACTATTTCATGGAGTACAGAGTTACAGTAATTACCCGGATTACCACAGAAGATGGAATAGTTGGAGAAATTTATAACGGTGATGAGCTAGATGACCTGAATCTCATTGTTAAGATGATTAAGAATGAAATGGCTCCCTTATTGATTGGCGAAAATTTATTCGAAGTGAAGAAAATATGGCAAAAACTATATCCATTAACATTCAATATTCTTGCTGATCGAAAAATTGCTCTAAACGCTTTAGCTTGTATTGATAGTGCCGTCCATGATGCTATTGGTAAAACTCTCGGTATGCCCCTTGTAAAGTTATGGGGAGGTTCAAAAGAAGAACTTCCAGTAATGTTAATAGGTGGCTATTACACCGAGGACAAAGATGTAGATGAAAAGAAGATTATCCAAGATATAGAAACATATAAAGAAATGGGTGTTGCAGCCTGTAAATTTAAAGTAGGTGGAAGATCGCCTGAAGTCGATATCGAGAGAGTCAGAATCGCTAGAAAAGCAGCAGGTGATGATTTTATTTTAACGGTAGACGCTAACCAAGGATGGGACAGAAACGATGCGCTAAAGTTTGCTTTAGGCGTCAGGGATTATAATATTAGATGGTTTGAAGAACCTTGTCGTTGGAGCTACGACAGAGATGCTATGAAAGATATTCGTTTAATGTCTGGAATTCCAGTTGCAGCAGGCCAAAGTGAAGATTCACCAGCTGCATGCATTGAGCTAATGAAGGCTGGATCAATAGATGTATGTAATTTCGACGCTAGTTGGAGTGGAGGACCTACCGCTTGGAAACAAGCTGCTGGAGCAGCAGAAGCATTAGGTTTTGACATGGCTCACCACGAAGAGCCTCATATATCAGCTCACCTATTGGGTTCTACGACTACAGGAACATTTCTAGAAGTCTTTCATCCTGACCGTGATCCATTGTTTTATGAGATTATTGAGAATAGAAATGAGTTTAAAAATGGATTTTATAAAATACCCGATGGACCAGGATTTGGAATAACACTTAATCTTTCTGTTATTGAGAAGTATAGATTAGATAAATAATTTAATTTAGTCTATTATAACCGACTGGTATAATAACTTCACTTCATAAAAGTATCATGGAAAAAAAGACGCCATCCAGCACGGTTTATTGTTTAATATACTGGGCTGGATGGCACTTTTCCACGAGAATTGACTTTGATATGTAACTTTCACCTGTGGTGATAATCGTCTTACCATATATGTTCATAGTGTAATCTAACTTAATAGTTGCAGCTACTCAACTTAAACAAAACATATTCATTTTAAATCTTATTAATCTCTGCTGAAAACATCCCGCGTATAAACCTTCTCTGCAACATCCTTCAACTCTTCAGACAAACGGTTAGCAACTATCACATCTGCCTCCGCTTTAAAGGCCTCAAAATCCTTAAACACACGTGAACCTTCAAACTCCGCAGCATCTAGCACAGGCTCGTAGATTACTACTTCTACACCTTGCTCCTGGATTCGATTAATAACGTCTTGAATCGCAGACTGCCTGAAGTTATCGGAACCAGTCTTCATTGTTAAACGATAGACGCCGACTACTTTTGGATTTCGTTTTGTAATCATATCTGCAATATGATTCTTACGGGTATCGTTCGAGTCCACAATCGCTCGAATGATTTCATTCGGTACATCTTCAAAGTTAGCAAGCAACTGCTTTGTATCCTTTGGTAAGCAGTAACCGCCATATCCGAAAGAAGGGTTATTATAGTGGCCACCAATTCGCGGATCTAATCCGACACCCTCGATGATTTGCTCACTGTCTAACCCTTTTACCTCGGCATAGGAATCTAATTCATTAAAGAATGATACACGCATGGCGAGATATGTATTAGCGAATAATTTAATTGCTTCAGCCTCGGTGGAATCTGTGAATAATACAGGGATATCTTCTTTAATCGCACCTTCTGCTAAAAGGTCTGCAAACTTTTTAGCACGCTCTGACCGCTCTCCAACAATAATTCGAGAAGGGTGTAAATTATCGTACAATGCTCTACCTTCTCTTAGAAACTCTGGAGAGAAAATAATATTATCACTATTAAACTTCTCACGTATTTCCTTTGTATATCCAACTGGTATGGTTGATTTAATAATCATAACTGCATCCGGATTTACCTCCATAACATTTTCGATAACCGATTCAACAGAACTTGTATCGAAGTAGTTCTGCTCCGGATCATAGTTTGTAGGAGTAGAGATGATAACAAATTCGGCATCTCTAAAAGCTTCAGCTGAATCTGTTGTAGCTTTTAAATTCAATTCCTTTGTTTCTAAAAAAGTCTCGATTTCAGTATCTGCGATTGGAGACTTTTTATTATTGATCATGTCCACTTTTTCTTGAATGATATCTAATGCAGTTACTTCATTGTGCTGCGCTAAGAGAACTGCATTGGATAAACCGACGTAGCCTGTGCCTGCCACTGTTATTTTCATGGGATTATGCTCCTTACTTATTCTTAAATTGTTATCTTAAATCAAAGTTTACAAACAACTATTTCTTGTTATAATACTCCACGTACCAATCAGCAAACTTCTGTAGGCCTTCTTCAATTGGTGTCTCCGGTTTAAAGCCAACAGCTTCATGTAATAGTTTAGTTGATGCATAAGTTGCCGGAACATCGCCTGGTTTGATTGGCTCATATACCTTATTGAATTCTACTTCCCTATCTAAAGCATTGCCCAGAGCTTTCTCAAGTGCTCCGATGAAGACCATTAGTTTTTCCGGATTATTATTTCCAATATTAAAGACTTTATGCTGAACATCTTCACCTTGTGGTGGATTGTGAAGCAATCGTACAATTCCTTCTACAATGTCATCAATATACGTGAAATCACGATATAGATCATTCTCAAAGTCACCGTTATTGAAAATCTTAATTGGTTCCTCGTTAAAGTATTTATCCGTAAAACCAAAGTAAGCCATGTCTGGACGTCCCATTGGACCATAGACGGTGAAGAAACGCAATCCGGTTGCAGGGATTTTATATAAGTGACTATATGTATGAGCCATTAATTCATTTGATTTCTTAGTCGAAGCATATAAAGAAACAGGAGTATCCACAAAGTCTGTCTCTTCAAATGGTACCTTCTTATTTGCCCCATAAACTGAGCTTGAGGAAGCGTATATTAGATGATCTACTGGATAGTGACGGCATGCTTCTAAGATATTATAAAATCCTATAATATTGCTTTGTATGTATACGTCGGGGTTCTCAATTGAATATCTGACACCTGCTTGTGCAGCGAGATTTACTACAATTTGGGGTTTGTATTCATTAAATATTTTCTCTACTGCTTCCTTATTAGAAATATCTTCTTTGATGAAGGTAAAACCTTCTTGGGTTTCTAATTGTTCTAAACGAGTTTTTTTAAGATTTACATCGTAGTAATCGTTTAGATTATCTATCCCAATAACTTGGCAGCCATCGTTAAGTAATCGTTTTGATATATAACTTCCTATAAATCCTGCTGCGCCAGTAATGAGGTAGGTTTTACTTGTTTCAAGTGGTTGATATAACATTTTTCTAACACTCCTAATCTCTGAAAATAGGTCACTTGTGTATACCTTGTTCTTTACCTCTTGTAACACTTGATATTCAGTTTACTATAATTTCATCAGCATTTTTATTAAATGTATCGCTATTTATGACTCTATTATTGCCAAAAAAACATCTGAAAATGTCGGTTCATACATTACTTTCGATTCCTTGACATAACCAAATCCGGAAATTAAGATTTTCATTAAAACGCCTCTTATATAAACCCTTATACTCCTATTAATTTATATAATTAATTAGCGATGAGGTATAGGAAGCTCCAACCAACTCCCCATTTTCTCTTCAAATTCTAGTGGTCTAATTTCTCCCATCCCACTTTGGTGGAAAAATGTAATTTCTCCAAACAAGATTTTACCCTTTACATAATAAAAATCAACTCTTGCATGCGGAAATTTGGAAGATAACTTTTTACTTAATTTTATCATCTCATCTAATTTTTCAGGTTTATTAATTTTTATGTCTAACTCCTTAGGATAGAATATTTCTTCATCCATAAGGTTCCATTCTAAATCATATAGATTTCTTCTCGTTCTCTTTTTATCATTTATACTCAAATCTACAGTAATAAATTTGGGCTTTCCATTGAAGCAAAAGAACCGATAGTCTCTTAATTCCTCTAAATCATCTTGCTCAATGAACTTCTCACATATTATTTTTGGCTTTATATCCTTATAAACCCATTCCCTCCTAGACCAATAATAATTAGTTTTAAGCCATCTCTTCATTTTTTTAAATTCTAGTTTCCAATCCATTTTACTTTTATCTTTACAAATTAAATTAAATCCTGAACCGTGAGTCCCTTTTAAAACAAATGAGTTTGGCAACTTATCTAAGTCTATGTCATCAACTGAGTCATAAACGGCATAGAGATCATTTAAGTATTTACTTCCAATTGTTTCAGTTACAAACTGCCGTACCTCATATTTATCAGCACATTTTGTAGCCAATGGATCACGCCAATGTAATTTTAGCCACTGAAGTTTATCATTATATTTTACGGGATTTTCTAGTTCTACCTTTCTTCCTAACCTATGTTTAAATCTTATATTGATCAGAATTTTATCTGTGACTAAGAATCTATAAAAGAATTCTTTCATTTTATCTTTAAATACCTTAAAAACACTCATTTATTTAGCACCTACTTAAACTTTGATATAATAATTAATATGCTCATAAATCTAGTTTAATATCTTTACCTTTCAACATAAACATTTCATTAAAAACTTAAAGTCATTTACTAACCCCAATAATAGATATAGAATAAGCTTCTCTTCGAAATCAGAAATAGTATGATTGAACTTTAATTGGAAAACTATACCGTTTATTCTAATCTAACGACTTATGTTCAATTGACCATTTCAATATTAACTCATTAATCATTTAATTTAAATTTCTTCTTACTGATACTTAATGTAGCTAATATTAATACAGCATTTAATATCGCTCCCGATATACTAAATAATGCTACTGCAACAAGGTCACTAGAGAATAAGTAGAAACCTATAGCCAACATTACCGTTCTGATAATAAACATAACAACTGTATAGACCAGGTGAAATCTTTGAGAATTTAAAACCGCCAGCGATCTTACACTAGGTCTGTTAATAAAATTTGTAAAAGACCATAAAGCAATCCATCTAGCATATTCTCCAGCAATCTCCCACTCAGATCCAAATATAAGCGAAAATATAAATGGTCCAAATAACATAACCACACCAAAAGGAATGATACCCACACCAGATAAAGCTAACGTTGCTTTTTTTATTAACTCAGTTACATTTTCTTTATTATTTGCCGCTTCAGCAATACGAGGATAAAAAACGTCACCCACAGACTTTCCTATAAACCGTACTGGTATTGACAATACTGTTCTACCTATAGAGTAAAATCCCGCAGAGGCTGGACCGAAGAAAGCAGTAAGCATAAGTACTGGTAATCCTTGGGTTATTGCACTAAGGAATGATTCTGGTGCTCTATATAAAGGAAAGTCATAATATTCTGTCGCTAGTTCTTTTAGTGTTTTCTTTTTTTCATTTATTGACTTATTTGTATCTTGATTATTTTTCTTAGAAAGGGTTATTAACATCATAGCCTTTAGACCGTTACCTATAGCAGTTATAACCACTAAAACTGCTGCAACAGGGTATATAAGCCCAATTCCCACTTTACTACCATTTAATATAATTGATTGAAAGAAAGTTACACGGGCACTAATAGAAAACTGTTTTACTCTAATTAACCATTGTTCGGAGACTTGCAATAAGCCCGAAAAAATTACTACTAATGGTATTAAATATAGATAGGGAGCAATTTCATCTAAGTTAAAAATATTGACGATTTGATTTTGGAAAAAAAACAAAACTAAAAGAGAAAGAAAAGAGAAAAAGACAGTGATAATCAAAGATAAACGTACAAGTCCTTTTGCGTCTTGCGCACTTTTAGGTAAAACAATAGCTATTGGGTATGTTAGAGCGACAATAGGTATTAGAATGCTAATCATTGAATTAAATGTGCCCATGACACCGAATGCCTCAGGACCATACAACCTAGTTATAATAGGAGATAAAGCCATTGCCACTACTTGCGCTCCAGCGGTCCCTGTTAACATAATTAATACATTTCGAACGAAAGATGATTTTATTAATTTGGTGATTTTGTTTTTCATGTTAAGCTCCTACTAATTCATTGCTCACCGATCTTTTTTTGAAAATCCCGTTATTTTTGTGAATTAATTTACTATGGCGTTTTGAAAATTAACCTGTTAGGTACTAATTTAAGGAAAAAGGAAATGCTCTTTTTTAAGTTAATTAGAGTTTTATTTATCAATTAAAATAATCAACATAAGTTAAATACATTTTTTGATTTATCTTATTAATGATTTTATATATATATTTTCTAGCTTTCTGATAATGTGATTAATATCATATTTACTTAAATCTCTAGCATTTTTTTCTGTAGGATTTAAATTATTAACTGCTTGAGACCATTTTTCAATTGAATCATTTAATGAAATTGGAGTCACTAAATTTGTTACAAAAGCATCTTTAGGTACGTTGTTTGATACTACACATTTAACGCCCATAGCTTGCGCTTCAATTAATACATTACCAAATCCTTCATGAAATGAGGGAAACACAAATACATCCATTATATTTAATAGCTCTGGTATATCACCACGTTGACCTAGAAAACTCACCCTATCTTGAATCCCTAAGTCAATAACTTGCTTTTTAACTTGTTCTTTAAGTACCCCATCACCTACAAGAACAAGATGAGCACAATGACACTTTTTTTTAAAATCAGCGAATAAGCTTACCAGAAATTTATGATTTTTAACTTCTACAAAACGACCAATATGTCCAATTATAAATGCATCTTTATTAATATGTAAGGCATCTAAGAGTTCTGTTTTACTATTTTTAATGTTTTTAAAGCGGTTCATATCGACACCATTAGGTAAAACTATGCAGGTATTAGTATTAAAAAAGGTATTTACTTCTTGTTTCATTCTGTTATGTAATGCTATCGGGGTCATCCCTTTTCTGTGTATACAATATTTGGACATTATTCTCAGATAATACTTTTTAAATAAAACTCTTACTTCACTATGAACTGTATAGAAAAGTTTTATATTTTTTCTTTTGTTGTTAATTGCAAAAACGTAAGGAATTGTTCTTAAATGAGTATGAATAATATTTGGTTTTTCAACATTTACCAGATTTATAAATAATTTGTATCTGTTAAAGGTATTTATTAGACGCTTTAACTTATTATTAGGATTTTGAAATATATCATTGTCACCTAAAAATATTACTCTTATACCTTCCTTTTTTAGTTTAGTTTCATTAATTGAGTTAGTTCGGCTCGATGTAGTGACTATAACTATATCAAACTTTTCTTTATTAATTTTGAGTGCATATTCGGTTATTAATGTTTCGGCACCCCCCATTTTCAAATGTCCTATCAAATGTAAAACTTTTGTTTTCAATTTTAGGCTCTCCTCTTTATCGTTTTAATCATCATATAAGAACTAAAATATTACCTTTGATATTTAAATGAATGGACAGAAATGGTAAAAAATATATAAACATTTAAACAGTATAATAGCCATAAGTAAAGGTAAGAGATCTATTTAATTAATATATACCTAATTACCTTTTCTGGCATATATTTTAAAAAGAAACGTTTTAAATTATCTTTATATTTTAGTGATAATTTATTTTTTTTTATAATCCTGTCTAAAATATCTTGATATTCATAATACTTATTATTTTTCCCTTCAAATTTAATAGTACTTCTTAAAAGAAACAAATAAAAATTCACTAGACTTTTAGGGTTTGCATACTTTTCATGTTTACTTAAAAAGTATTCTGTTGCATTATGGTTCAGTGAATTACTCATTCTATTACTTACATCATAATGCAAAATTACAGTTTTTTCTTTATTTACTACTAACCGATGTTTTTTAGCAAACCTGATAGTAAGATCCCAATCCTGATGTTTCGCTTGTTGATCATCAAAAGCAACTTCTTTGAAACATTTAGTTTCAAAAATAAATGTAGAAGTTCGTGTATCCCCATATCTAGAAAGTACGTAGTCAGTAATACTCATATTTGTAGGAATATCTCTTACATTATTCGGATTTAATTTTCCTTCCGAATTTTGAACATAAAATGCACCAAATACACCTTTACTATTACTTTCTTCCATAAGTCTAATGCCCGATTCCAAATGACTCGGTAACCATTCATCATCACTATCTAAAAAAGATATATATTTGCCTAAAGCTTTACTAGCACCTATATTTCTAGCCTTAGCTCCTCCCATAGAAATCTTATTTTTAATATATTTTATAGCAACTTTATTCCTTTCCATGTATTGTTGAATTATATTATGAGTATTATCTGATGACCCATCATCCACTATTATGATTTCGACCTTATATTTTATCTGATTACACACACTGTTCATTGCTCTTTCTATGCAATCAGCTCTATTCTTAGTTGGTATTACTACACTTACATCAACCATTTAAACCTCTTCCTGTCTTTTAAATTTTTTTATTAAAAGGGATGATTATTCAACCTAATAAATAAAAAGTCTGTTGATTATAAAAGTTCAAATTGTATAAGTATATTCTTAATTTAGATGATTTAATAATCTTGTATTAACACTGTCAATACAATCGTTACTTCATGTATGCTTTAAAGTTAGTCCCATACCAACATCAGCTGTCTTTTTGATTCCTTAGTCTTTCCCTAATTTATAACTATAGAGTGGTAAACAATAAATAATACTTTAGATTTTCCACCCCTCTAATATTTAAAAGTAGTTTTTCATTAAGCACAACTAAGTTGTTTTAATATCCTTTCATTTATTACTATTGATTTTTGCAATAATATTCTTTGGAAAAATAATAGACAGCTAATGCAAAACTTAAAAACCAGATTATAATATTGTTATTAACATCAAACAGTCCCGTTAAGTAACGATCTTCAAAGAACTGTCCGAAAAAGATAGCAATTATTATAGCAAAAGATAACACTGCAATATGATTAGAAAACTTAAATTTTATAATAAATCTTTTGTGTAATACTAAAATTGCTATACAAACTGGTAGAAATAATATAGCTACCAAACCAACAACACCGACTTCTGATATTAATCTTATATATAGGTTATGAGAACTAGCCGCAGCCGCATCTATATTTGCAGATTGTAGTAATTGTTGACTTCCCCACCATCCCAATCCTCCAAATAGTGGATTTTGAAAGAAGTATTGAAACATTATATCTGATGCTCCACTTCTTGTCTCTAGATTTTCTGTGTTAAATAACCGAATAATTATTAAATCATAATACTTACTATTTTTAAGAATGATTGTAGTTAAAAAAGAAATAAATATAACAAACATCATTTGGATCAACGACTTAAATAGTCTTTTTGCATTAAATCCAGCAAAAATTTTTTTAATCATAAAGTAAGAAATATATATAAAGTAAACAATGAAAAATGTCAAAAGTACATTTCGAGAAAAGGTCCACAATAATACGATTAGAGCCGTTATCCAAACTACAATTTGGAATTTTTTCCAACTGTTATTTAGCAGTGCATTTAAGTGCGTCTGTAAAAGTATAAATAAAACCACAAAAGCTATTGAATTGGGATTAGTTCCACCACTTAATCTTAATCCACCTACACCGAAACTCCATTCTGGTATTGTAAGTTGACCAATAATTATTAGTAAGAGAAATAGAAATGAAATTATTTCAAAAAAGTTCCTCCATTTAATTTGACTAAGATAATTTAATTGAATAGTATAAAAAACAGTCAAAATAATACCTAGCATTAAAATTGAATATAACATCCTCGGAAAAGAATATACTGGGTTAAGGGAGTAAAATGTACAAAATGATAATATCGCTAAAAGTATTATTAAGTAAAAGTATATGCCTTTTAGATTATTTATTTTTTTAAATTGTGGTTTGTTTTTAACTGAGTGTAATAATAAAATATATACTATGCTTCCAAAAAGTAATTGAGATACGTAAGTATTTGATAAGGGAATACTTACCAAATCTGTACCTGCTATATAACTTACAAAGAAAAAGGAAAGTACATACGCCGGTAGTATTCCAGGCCAAGATTTTAAACTTAACATATATTTTCACTCCTTTCCACAAGACAGCAATTTTTATAAGTTAAACAAACTTTATACACTTCTTATCTACTGTGATTCCATATATTAATAATTATCAACCATATCATTTTTTTAGAAAGTCATCCCATTTTTCACATATATTATCTGACGAAAAATTCAAAACTTGTTTTTTTGCAATTGTAGCACGTGTAACAGCATCATCATAATTGTTAATTATATCTTCAATAGCTAGCGCTAAGGATTCCAGATCATTTATATTAACTAATATACCATTCATTCCGTGTTCAATTAACTCATTTGATCCAGCACAATTAGTTGATATAACGGGTGTTTCAAGCATCATAGCTTCAAGAAGAGCATTTGATAAACCTTCATAATTAGATGACAATATAAACATATCTGCATTATAGACAACATGAAAAACATCTTTAGTTCTACCCATCAAGAAGACTCTATTCTCAAGTTTCTTTTCAATTATTAACTCCTTAAGTTCTTCTCTTAGCTCACCTTCACCATAGATACATAATTTATACACAGGGTATTTTTCTGCTATTAACGAAAATGCGTTAATTAAAAGCTTATGATTTTTTTGCTCCATCAATTTCCCTACGGAAATTATTGTGTTATTTAATGTTTTCTTTTTGGTAAAGTCAAATTTAATGTTGATTGGGTTAGCTATAATTGTAGACTTTCTTTGAATATGTTTTGGGAAACAATCTTTTGCATGCTTAGTTTGGAATATGATACCAGTACTTAAAGGATATAAAATAAAAGTTAAATATTTCACAATTAAACCTCTATTATCAGCATTTGGGTCATTTCTTTCGGAGACAAACACCGGTATATCACTTCTAAGTAAGGCAAATAAAACTAAAATATTAATTTTGGCAAAAAAAGATACTATTACATCAGGTTGTTCACTTTTAACATATCTTCTTATCTTCCATAACCAAGCAATAGGGCGAAAAACTCCACTAGAGTTTTTTGCCGATAAATAATTAATCTTGACACCTTTCGGTAGCTCATAATCCAGGCGATCATTGAGAAGCGTTAAAATCTCGATATTGACACTTTGATTGTGGTAGTATTCAGTTAAATTTGAGATTACTCTCTCCGCTCCTCCTCCTGCCATACTACCCAATATAAAAGTAATTTTATTTATTTTAGACATTTAATATCCACACCTATTTAAAGTAATTCTAATTTATGTAACATTATTTTATTAATCTCATGAACATTAAACTTTTCTTCACAAATACTCCTGCTTAATTTTCCCATCTTATTAACCTGACTCTCATTTTCAATCATCCAGACCATTTTTTCTACAAGAGAGTCTACATCTTTAGGGGGAACGATAAAACCATTAAGTCCATTAATTACCGTTTCGCGACATCCAGGTGAATCGGTTGTAATAATAGGTCTTCCCATAGCCATAGCTTCGAGAATAGATCTTGGTATACCTTCTGGATAATACGATGGAAGAACAAAGACTCTGGACTTTTTTATATATGATCTTACATCATTAGTTTTACCTTTTATATTTATTACATTTTCATTTACTAGTTGTTGTAGTCTATTTATATCAATACTATCATCATCGTCGTCCATAGGCCCTACTAGGTAAAACTCGACTCTAGGATACTTCTTTTTCACCTGCCGAGCCGCCTCCATGTATTCATTAATTCCCTTCCTTCCAGTTAACCTACTTATCATAATGAATACAGGCCTAGTTTCTAATTTACTTGGGTAGTATTCTTGTAAATTTACACCTGAACCGTTAACTAAACTATAATTTTTTTTCCATAATAGTCCTTTTCTTTTAATCATGTTTTGATCATCTTTATTTTGAAATAATATACTGTCAGATAAGGAAAAAGCTAGAAACAACATAGGATAAGAAATAAGTTTAACAAGTAAACCTTTAATTCCTTTAAGTTCAAATAAGCGACCGGATCCATTAACAACGCATAAAACCTTATCTACCCCTGCTAATTTTGCTGCAATAACCATTGTAGGAAACGTTCTTATCCCATACACAATTATTGTATTAATTTTGTTTTTCTTAAGTGCTTTACTGACTTTATATATGGTATGTATTTCTTTTAAGGGATTAGTATTACTCCTACCAATTGAAATAGGTATAAATTGGACATTATATTTTTCATAATCAGGGTGTAGCTCATCTTTGGATTCTTGTCCGACATAATAAACATCGTGTCCTATATCTTGTAAACTTGTTACTAATTCATGCCTATTTATTCTTATATTTTTAGTTCTTATAGCAGATATGGCAACGTTCATATCACACCTCAATCTTATAAATCTATCTTAAGTATACTTCTGTTTCTTTTTCGTACTTTCATTCACTTCGTTATTAGTATATAGACCTTCTTTTCTAAACACCGTTAAAAAAGTCTTGATAAGAATCTTTATATCTAACCAAAATGTTAAATTATTTGAGTACCATGCATCTTTAAGTCTTTTTTCTCTATTGGATAGTTTGTTCCTATAGTACGCTTGGGTATATCCTGTAATACCTGGCCTGACTTTCATTTTATCAATTTCATCAGTTTGGTAAGTATCAAGAACACTTGCTAAACTAGCTCTAGGGCCAATTATACTCATATTACCCTTAAGAACGTTTAAAATTTGAGGAATTTCATCAATACTAGTTTCTCTTAAAAACTTACCTATTTTAGTGACCCTAGGATCAACCTCTGAATTGTAGGTACTTCCATCAGAATTTAATAAGACTGGGGCATTAACTTTCATTGATCGAAATTTATACATCTTAAATATCTTGGAATTTTTCCCAATTCGATCGGCTTTATATAATACAGGACCCTTGTCCTCTATTTTTATTAGTATACCAAGAACAATATATAACAAAATAAAAAATGGTAACCCAATTATACTTACTAAGATGTCTATAGTACGCTTGAAAAATTTTAAGTACATATTACTCACCCCCCAGTGTTAGATAGTTTATTCTCTGATAATTCCTCTATCGATTATTTCTTTAGATTTCATAGCTTTTTTAAAAGCATTTTGAACACTTGGCGATACTGATACTATGTAACCACAGCCATCTAAATTATTTTGATATTTTTTAATCTCATCTCCGACTTCTAAACTATGGTAAGTTTTTACTTGACACTCTTTTTCAATCACTTTGAAATCAGGTAAGCTTTTTACTTTACCTGGCGATAATGCCAGTATCCTAGTAACAACATTCGATTTTAGAACTTGAACTCGCTCTCTTATCTCGAATGGGCTATCTGTTGCAGCCTTTATTATAATACTTGGATAGTCTATACCAGTACTTAATGGGATAATATGGGTACCTATTAAATTCCCTCCCATACGAGCACCAATATCAATGATACAAACATCGCCATTTTTCGTTACTAATAAGTCCATATTAACTGATCCGAAATTAATACCCAATGATTTTATAGCTTTAATTACAATACTTTTGATTTTTTCCTCCATTGAGGAACCACTCGGGATAAAATGACCCAGTTCGGCATAATAAGGTGGTTTTGTCATTTCTTTTCCCATGACCCCAAGCACATGCACTTCTCCATTATAAACAAAAGATTCAACTCCGAATTCTTCCCCGACAATGAAATCTTCTATTAATGCTCTACCAACTAAAGAAACATTCATCGCTTCCTTGCAAGCAGTAACTAACTGTTCATATGTTTTTACTTTATTAATACCCTTACTTCCCGAACCATCACATGGTTTAACAATTACCGGATAATTTATTTTATCTCTAAGTTCAGCTATTAAATCTAAATTTTCAACTTCAAAGTACTGACTTATATCATCAACTTGATTTTCAGACAAGTTACGCCGAACTAAATATTTATTTTTAATTATTTTTGCAACATCGTAATCAAGACCCGGAAGATTCATCTCTCGGGCAACATATGCAGCAGATAATACACCATAATCTGTCGCAGCTGTTATAACTCCATCAATTTTTTTGAGTGAGCATACTGGAGGCAAGCATGTTCATCTAAAATGTCAACTATCTCGTATTCATCAGCATATTTAAACCCAGCTGAATTTGGATTTTTGTCTATTGCGAGGGTATAATAACCCATGTCTTTAGCTTTCTTTATCATGAACGATTGTAAGAAACCGGCACCTAATATTAAAATTTTCTTCAATATAATCAATCCTTTTGTAAAAAACAATATTATAATTATAATATTTTTTCCATTATATATATCGAGAAGTGCTTGGTTGGTTTAGAAGAAGTAATGCTAAATCCACGATTCTTATAAAATTTAATTGCTTTCTCACTTTTGTCGTAAACGTCTAAAGTAATTTTAGATACTTCTTTCTCACGACAATAATCTTCTATAAAATCCATACTTTTTTTTCCTATGCCTTTTCCAGAAACAACTGGGAGTGTAGCGAATTTATTTATTGACGCAAAGCTAACATATCCCTTGATTTTATTATTCATAGTTTTAGGCTCAAATTCTAACTGAAAAGTATGAACATAGAGGTCTGATTGTAAATCTTTAATTAAAAAAACCTCTCTATTTTCACAGTCAGCTTTAATTGATTCTATAGGATACGGAGTTTTCCAATGAACCAATCCTTGCTTTTCAAACATATCTTGACCGCTGAGTGTAATTATCTTATATATTTCATTTATCATGTTCTCATCATTCTTTAACACTCTTCTAAAACTTAACTCCATCAAGTCCCCCCCTTTCTTCTCTCTAATTTCCCGCAATAAAACTCTTTAACCAGGATATAACATACTCTATATCTCCATTACTAAGAGAAGTATGAAGAGGGAGTGATATCTCATTTTTATATTGCTCATAAGCATTCGGAAATTCTCTGATGTCAAACCCTAAATTTTTATATGCTGTAAACATTGGTAACGGCTTATAATGGACATTACAAGAAACTCCAACTTCTGCCATCTTTGAGATAATATTATTTCTTCTTTCTTCGTTAATTCCAAGGATCCTTAATAAATACAAATGACCTGAGGAAGAATATTCTTTTCCAAAGTGCTTAAGTGTTTGGACATTCATAGAAGAAAATGCTTGATCATACATCCCAATAATTTCTTTCCGTCTTTGCAACATTTTTTTATAACGTTCCAGCTGAACTAAACCAATACTTGCTGTGATATCAGTCATATTACACTTATATGCCGGATAAACAATATCATACTCCCATGAGCCTTTTTCTGATTTAGTAAGTGCATCCTTCGATTGTCCATGAAGGCTATAAAGCATAAATTGTTTATAAAGCCAATCATCATCCAATCCTAAGTCATTACGCCATACAACTGCTCCTCCCTCTGCAGTTGTAAGGTTCTTTACTGCATGAAACGAGAAGCAAGTAAAATCTGCGGCTTGTCCGCTTTTTAACCCTTTTCTGTCAGCACCAAACGAATGTGCGGCGTCTGCCATAACGATTACTCTATTAATTTGAGTTTGAATTTCGTTTTTAGACTTAAATAGTTCCTTCTTTCTTTCAATAATCTCATATATTTTATCATAATCACACATTTTTCCGGCAATATCTACTGGGATTATAGCTTTTGTATTTTCATTTATGGCATCAGCTACCTGGTCATAATCCATTTCAAAAGAATTCGGTTCTGTATCGACAAGTATGATTTTTGCTCCTACGTGTTCGATTACAGAAGCAGACGCAGTATAAGTGTATGGAGAGGTGATTACTTCATCTCCAGGCCCTATTCCAAGTATTCGTAACGTAAGCTCCATTGATGATGTTGCGGAATTCAAACACACCGCTTTATTGACACCTACATACTCAGCTATTTTCTTTTCAAATTCCTTTGTTTTTGGTCCTGTCGTAATCCAGCCAGATTTCAAAGATTTAATAACTTTTTCTATCTCAGCATTTGTAATATCTGGAGGAGAAAAAGGTATATCTCTTTTCTCAATATTTAACAATCTATATCCCTCACTTTGCAATAAAACACTATCCTACTTTAGGTTTAAGATAATTTATTTAATCGAATGTAAATTATATTAAATAAGTTTTAAGTAAATTAGACTTTAGTCGATATCAAGTTTCTATTTTAAACTCACCTTCAAATTCACTAACACACTGTATTGATTTAACTCTTAAATTTAGACTACCGAAAATAGTGTTTACATAAGTCAGACTTTGATGATTCAAGAAGCTAGATAGCTCCCACATGTTAACTAGTTTAGTTGACTTTTAATGTTATTTCCTCTACCTTCCGCACAAGGTACTCATATAATTCATTTTTCATATCATCATTTTCTAAGGCAAAATCAATCGTTGTTTTTACGAACCCCATTTTTTCACCAACATCATACCGTTTACCTTTAAAATCATAAGCATAGACATTTTGAATCATGTTTAGTTTCTCAATTGCATCAGTTAACTGTATTTCTCCACCAGTACCAATTTCCTGTTTACCTAATAGATCAAATATTTCAGGAGTAAATACATAACGCCCCATAATTGCTAAGTTTGAAGGTGCCGTTCCTTTCGCCGGTTTTTCCACAAACTTATTAACTTCGTATCTTCTACCTTCTTTTTCACCAGGATCAACAATACCATACCGATCAGTTTCCTCTTCAGAAACCTGCTGAACACCTACAACTGAGCTTCCTGTTTCATCATATTGTTCAATTAGTTGTTTCAGGCCTGGATTCTCAGCCTGTACAATATCATCACCAAGAAGTACTGCAAAAGGCTCGTCCCCAATAAATTTACGTGCACACCAAACTGCATGCCCTAATCCTTTTGGATCCTTTTGACGAATGTAGTGTAAATCAATATTGGAAGCGTGATTCACTTTTTCAAGGACATCATACTTTTCTTTATTCAATAGGTTCTGTTCTAATTCGTAGTTATGATCAAAATGATCTTCAATTGCCCGTTTGCCTTTACCTGTTACAATAATAATATCTTCTATTCCAGATTCAATTGCCTCTTCTACAATGTATTGAATCGTTGGCTTATCTAAAATCGGCAGCATTTCTTTCGGCATCGCCTTTGTTACTGGCAAGAATCTTGTACCGAGTCCAGCCGCCGGAATGATAGCTTTTCTTACTCTTTTCATATTAAGTCCTCCGATTTGTATTATAATTTTATTTATCTACACCTAAATTAGGCCTGAACAGCGAGCTGCTCCCGCTCCAAATAAACAATCTTCATCAATTCTTCTTTTAACTCCACACGTTCAAACTCCACAAAATCCTCTAGAAGCCCTTCAATTAGACTCGGGTTTACCTCAACCGTTCTCCCCACATAAATCTTCTCATAAACCTCACCAGGTAGAACCTCATCCTCACCGAGTAATTCCTCAAACATTTTCTCTCCAGGCCTTAGACCAGAATACTCCATTCTGATTTCGTCTTCCGTATAGCCCGATAACTTGATTAAATTCTTTGCTAAGTCAACAATTTTCACAGGCTCACCCATATCCAGCACGAAGATTTCTCCACCCTTCGCAAGTGTTCCAGCCTGAACTACAAGCCTGGACGCCTCAGGGATTGTCATAAAGTATCTTGTAATATCCGGATGGGTTATCGTTATCGGTCCGCCATTTTCAATTTGCTTGCGAAACAACGGAATAACACTCCCCCTGCTTCCAAGCACATTTCCAAACCGAACAGCGACAAATTTCGTATCACTTTTCTTCGCTAGATGTTGCACGACCATTTCAGCAATACGTTTCGATGCTCCCATCACATTCGTTGGATTCACTGCTTTATCCGTAGATACTAAAACAAACGTCCTTACATAGAACTTGTCAGCAGCTTCCGCGACATTTTTCGTGCCAATAATGTTGTTCTTTACAGCCTCGTGCGGATTATACTCCATCAATGGAACATGCTTATGTGCTGCTGCATGATAAATAATTGCCGGCAAATGTTCCCCGACAATTTCAAAAATACGTTTTCGGTCTTTCACATCACCAATAATCGGAACAATCTCGGTCTGTTCTTCACCAAATGTTTTCCTTAATTCCATATCGATGTTGTAAATGCTATATTCACCGTGTCCGACAAGTAGAATCTTCTTGGGGGTAAAACGCATCAATTGACGGCAAATCTCAGATCCTATCGATCCGCCGGCTCCGGTGACCATAACCGTATTCCCCGTTACATATTCTGAAATGGCATTAATATCAAGTTTAACAGGTTCACGGCCTAGTAAATCTTCTACTTCAATATTTTTCAGACTGCTTACAGTGATTCTCCCTGTCATCAAATCCTCGATTTTCGGAATCATTTGCACTTGGGCAGACGTACTAGCACAAGCTTCAACAATGTTTTTTAGTTCTCCATTTCTTAATGAGGGAATCGCAATTACAATATGTTCAACATTATATTCTTCAACAATCCTTGGTATATCATTGACGGATCCGACAACGGGAAGATTATACATTTCCATTTTTTGTTTACTTAAGTCATCATCAACAAACGCAATTGGTGTCAGTTCAGTATTATGTTCATTTTGTAGTTGACGTACAATCATTGCCCCAGCGGCTCCAGCGCCAACAATAAGAGTACGTTTTTGAGACTTATTATTATTACTTATGTAACGATCTCGGTACATACGCCATATAAATCGAGACCCTCCAATAAATATAATGTGTAAGAGCCAAGCAACAACCAAAGCCCGCCGAAGTATTGTAAAATCATTTAAAAAGAGCTGTACGAGACCAGCAGAAATTATAGAAAGTGTTACGGCTTTTACGATGGCGACCAATTCTCCGACACTTGCATAAGACCACACTTTATTATAAAGTTTAAAAACTGCTGCGAATAAATGATGAAAGATGACGAGTGCAATAGCGGATGTAATGATTGCATTTGAAGTAAGTATGTCGGTATATGCAGGATACACAATCCATGCCGCAACGAATATTGCTGTTGCAACGATCAACGTATCAAGTAAGAAGAGTAATGATAAACGTTTTGAATAAGACATGAGTTCTCCTTTCTCATGAGGTTTAAGCCTTCATGTCAGTTAGATTATTTTATGTAAAAGCTAGATAGTTTTTCGACTACGACTTAATGGTACTAAAGTCGGATTATGAATTCAATAGTAAATGCTTAATTTTACCAAGTAGAGCCTTCCTAGTTAAAGTCACATACAATATTCTACTAAAATTGCAATCGGGTTTTAAGTGACTTTTGCCATACGAAGACACTTTATATCAAGATTGTGAATTTAATTCGACAATCCTAGTATATATATCACAGAAGAGCAGTACTTAATTTACGTATTATTTTACGCTTATGTACCAAATACACATGAAGACTTCCTTGGTCAATACTAAAATAGACCAAGGAACTTTTTTCTTTTTATATTGGACGGTTCTACACGATTCACATTCTGGTTATCTATCAGTAGTTGGCTGTTCTCAAGATACATATACACATAGTCATCACCATAATCATTCTGAATCAGTTGAAAGGCTTCGTTCATTGCAAAACCTCTTGTTGTTGTATTGTGAGCATCCGATGCGATGAAATGAGTTAAATTAGCTTCAATAATTTGCCTGCTGAATTTCTGAATGTTTTTCCCAAACTTCCCTACTACGCTCGCTGCTGTAACTTGCGTAAGTGCACCCTTTTTCACAAATTCATACAGTCTATTCGGATGTTCAATCAATTCCTGATTTCGTTCTGGATGAACAATAATTGGTATATAACCTGCAACTTGAATATCAAATAACATCTGACTGGCATAACGAGGAACGTGAGCTGAAGGGAACTCTACAAACACATACTTTGTATTATTGATTGGCAAGATGATCTCCTTCTCCAGTTCTGCAATCATATCACCATTGATTCGTGTTTCTTGACCTGGAAGTACAGTAAGTGGAATGCCTTCATTCGTAATTAATTCATTTAACGTATCCACCCAACGAACGATATTATCTCGTTCATTATCATACTTTCCGTTCCGATGGTGAGGTGTCGCAACAATCGTAGTAATTCCTTCTTTTACTGCAGCTCTTGCCATCTGTAAACTATCTACCTCAGTTTGAGCTCCATCATCTATACCAGGAAGAATATGTGAATGAATATCAATCATTTTAGACACTCCCCTTCTCTGTTTCTATATCAATTGAACAAATACTAAAATATATTTCAAGCTTCGTACAAATAAATTATTTGATATACCATTATAGCAAAGTTTGTCGAGTTTTAATAGACCTTCCCAAATACTTAATGTAGATTTAAAGTACAATTCAATGAATCTATCAAACCCACGCAAAAAGAGCTCCCTCTGCCGCTGATTCCGCGAAAGGAAGGAGCTTTATCATTAGTTCGTGCCGTAATAGTAATAATAATTAGATGCCTTTTTCTCCCGATCATTCAAAACTACACCGAGTAGTTTTGCCTTCGCAGGTTCAAGCGCTTCTTTCGCTTTCTGAGCTGGCTCAATTTCTGTACTGCCACTTCGGACAACGAGCACTGAACCATCAACTATATTAGCTAGAATCTGGGCATCCGTTACTGCTAGTACAGGCGGAGTATCAAATATAACGAGATCATAGCTTAATTTTGCTTCTTTCAAAAGGGTCTCCATTTTTCTTGACCCAAGCAATTCGGAAGGGTTGGGAGGAATCGGCCCACAAGTCATCACATCAAGTGTATCGATATCCGTTTCATTCACCGCTTCTTCAAGTGAGATTTCCCCTACAAGCACATTGCTTAATCCCCGCAAGTTATCAAGTCGGAATGTATAATGCATGGTTGGCTTTCTTAAGTCAGCATCGACAAGTAATACACGCTTGCCTTGTTGGGCATATACAATCGCTAAATTCGCAGTTGTTGATGATTTACCTTCCGCCGGACCGGATGAAGTTACAAGAAATGATTTTAAATCATTATCAACAGAAGAAAATTGCATATTTGTTCTCACTGTACGATATTGTTCCGATATTGGAGACTTCGGATTTACTTTTGTGATTAAGTGACGGACATTACTGCTGACTTTAGACAGATTCTTTTTGCGCAGCATTAAATCCACCTCTCTTCTGCCTATTTGGCTGGAAACTCATTTGATTCGTACGGACATCCTCTGAATTAATATGTGAGATAACCCCAAGTACCGGAAGTCCAAGATGTTTTTCTACATCATCTTCTGTCGTAACCGAATTATCAAGATATACAAGTAAGAAAGCTAAACCAATACCAATCATCAAACCGAGAACTACTGCAATTGCGATATTCAAAATTGGATTAGGCGCTACAGGAGATGGGTTTGCGCTAAGTTGAGCTTCTGTTAGCACGCCCACGTTATCTACATTCATAAAATCTTGAATTTTATCTTGGAATACAGCAACTGTTGTATTAGCAATATCTACTGCCATTGCTGGATTTTCGTCCGTTACTGTCACAGTTACGACTTGTGATTCATTTGCATTGGCGACACTTATATTTTGACCTAGTGCTGCAACAGTATATGGCAAGTTAAGTTCATCGATGACCTCTCCTAAAATTGCCGGAGCTTTAATAATCTCATTATAAGTATTTATAATTTCCACGTTTGCCCGAATATCGTTAACATTATATGGAACTTCTTGCTCCTGTGCACTTTGATTCACAATGAACTGTGAACTGGATTCATAAGTCGGCGTAAGAACAAAATAACTTAAAACTGCCGCTATAACAGCTGCACCAAGTGTGATTGCTAGAATAAGCAGGATTCGCTGCTTGATTACCTCAAATATTTCCTTTAAGGAAATTGTCTCCTCCATGGTGTTACCTCCATATTCCTTTAGTATTCTAATTTTTGCGGACATTGCCACTAATATAATTTAGTTTATTTCAGACTTTGCACTTTACAATATGTGATTATAACACATAACCGGGAAAAAAGTAGGGGGTTTTTTAGAATTGTTTCAGAGTTTGCTAGATGGTTAGATGTTCTAGTTGGTATTATATAGAAAAAAACTTATGTACTACAGCTAGATCTTAAACTTTTATAGTGTGGAAATAGTTGTAAAATAAATCTTCAATCTAATTATTCAACCAATTCTACCACAACACCCTCTCCAATGTTTCTCTATTATATTACAAAGACATTACAAATCCATTAATTTTCTATCAAACTAGCGATTTTACGCTATAATGGATGGTAGTTATTTCTAATTTTGATATCTTGCAGGCATTTAACAAATAAATACGACAATTTTTTCAGAGTATGAATCTTGTAAATCATACAACATGAATGAGAGGGAGGATTTTTTAATTGGCAAATAAGAAAATCTACATGTCCGTAACAGCAGGAGCAGCGATTGCAGCAGCACTATTTGGAGCGGACGAAGCATCTGCAGCATCGCACAAGGTACAATCAGGTGATTCTCTGTGGTCGATTGCACAAAAGTACAATACGAATGTATCAACATTAAAGAAGTTGAACAACCTAACATCCGATATTATTTATCCGAACCAAGTAATTGAAACATCCGGTTCAGCAACGCCATCAAAACCGAGCAGTTCAAAGCCGAGCAACAATAACTCAAATAACAGCAGTTCCGGAAATACATACACGGTGAAGGCTGGAGACACGTTAAGCGGAATTGCATCACGCCACGGCGTTTCTTTACAAAACCTGATGAAGTGGAACAATCTCAATACAACGCTCATTTACCCAGGGAATGTATTCCATGTGAAAGATCCGGGTAATTCAGGTAAGTCGACACCACCGAAGAATTCAAACCCTTCAAAGAAAACTCCAAGCACACCAAAAACAGGGAACGCCACTGTTTATGTTGTTAAATCTGGAGACACACTATCAAAAATTGGAAAAGAGTACGGTGTTTCGGTTGCAAACCTGAAAAGCTGGAACAATTTATCTTCTGATATGATTTATATTGGCCAGAAACTGAACATTAATGGAAGCAAGTCAACTCCACCTGCCAATAATAAACCAAAAGAGCAACCGAAAAATAATGTTGGTTATAATGTAGACAAGCTCATCAGCACGGCACGTAACCATATTGGCGTACCATACGTCTGGGCAGGTACCACACCTAGCGGATTTGATTGCAGCGGGTTCATCTATTACGCGTACAAAAATGCTGGCATGAGTATTAGCCGGACATCCACACAAGGGTATTTTGACCGTTCGTTCTATGTCAATTCACCACAAGTTGGAGACCTTGTCTTCTTCTCTAACACCTATAAATCAGGTATTTCGCACATGGGAATTTACCTTGGGAATGGCCAGTTCATCCATGCTGGATCATCAACTGGTGTAACCATTTCAAACGTGAACGACTCTTATTGGGGTAAACACTTCGATAGCTATAAGCGATTTTATTAAACAGCTTGAATAGTAGAAGCCTCCCAGGGTGGGAGGCTTTTTTTGTGTTGTGGTAAGGGGGAAGCCGGACTGGTGCGAGGTTGCGTTGTGGCGTGCGGGTTCGAGCGGGTGTCGTGCGATTTTCTGACAAGAGCGTGCGGGTTTCTGCTGAGGTGGTGCGGGATTACGGCGAAGGCGTGCGGTTCAAGGCAGAGATGGTGCGCAATTACGGCAAGGACGTGCGGTGTCAGGCTGAAGTGGTGCGCTTTTTCGGCGACAACGTGCGGTGCTAAGCTGGAAACACGCACCACCCCTACCATTCATCCCCCACCCCTCCATCGCTCAAACCTGTATTCTCTCCCATCTCCTCCTTCTCTTAGAATACTGCAATCTCGGATGTTTTTTCAGTAATCGTGAAACGGTATACCTGGAGTCTATATTTAGATAGTTTAAAATTTCCTTATTTGTTACCCACGGTTTCACCAGCAAGAGATATTCGTCTATTCCTTTTATCGCAGCCATTCTATCATTATACTGACAGCTCGGGCAGACCCAACGCTTCATACCCAAATGATTGCAATGGTGACAGCGAATCCCCGGAATTAATTGCCCAGGTAGAATCCCCTGTTCGGTAAGAATATCAAGATCAAAGTCTTTACAACGCCGCAAGAGCACGTGTCCTATTTTTTGGTGTTGATATTTTTGATTTGTTGTATATTGTTTTTCATATTCAATTATTTTCCAAGGGATATTTTCGCTGTGGGTAACCGTGTTGGCTATTTTTTCGTGGTCACCGATGACATTTATAATCGTGCTGGGGGCGCTAATTGCGATGAAGATGTGGATCGGGATGTTGGGCTGATTATGTTCAAATAACCAGTTTTGCAATTTGAGCTTCTGTGCTTTTGCTTGGGTGATTGGATGATTGTAGCCGGATTGTCGGTTGCCACTTCCGGTGATAAATTGGTCGAGATTCGTGTCGAAGGTTAAGTTCGAGCGCAGTGATTTTACCTCGATGATGTAGAGGGCATTCGGAGTGATGACGATGGTGTCGATCTGGAATGTTTGCTTATCGGAGACGAGGCAGACATCCTTTAGAATGGTAAACCTGGTGGAAGGAATCGTTAAATATTTGTCGGTATGCAACTCCCCTTGATACCCACGGGTCGCATGCTCGATTTGACGTTCGATGAGGGGATGATGTTCAGAGTTTGCTGGAAGCCGAGCTTGTAATGCTTCATATTTTTGCAAAGGTAGTGGTTTGTTTCGTTTACGGAGAATCATATATTTATTCCTTTCTATCTGCATTTTCAGATATAATAGAATACTTCTCTGGAATTGTCAATAAAAGAGATTTAGACAAAATGATATATGTTGAATTTAAGTTTTATCTATCTTTATAAGCGCTGTTGATTTTGCTGCGATTAGCGCACGATCATTAAGCAGATTCGCACGTCAGCTAGGAATGTCGCACAATTCCCTGGAATTTGCGCACCACCCCCGAACAAAAACGAACGACGCACTGGAAGTTGCGCACCACCCCAAAACAAATTCGCACGCCCCCAGGAATTCACGCACCGCGTACGAACCAAAAATGCCACTTTTTTTATTCTACTTCCAGATGAACAGAATATTTTCCCCCAGCTCTCAATAGAATGGTGACAGGGGGCATGCCAAATGGATAATAAAATCAACACGGACAAGCTGGAACGGTTTTATAATCTGCAGGAGATGAAACGGGAGATTGAGCAGGAATTAGGTGAACTAAAGAAGGAATTCAATCAAGCTTTTGACGAGTCGGTTGGCAAGAATCAAACGGGTGAGTTTATTCGAGATGGTTATCACCTGAAACGGCAAATACGGAAAACGGAGAAGTTTGATGAGGAACGAACGGTTCATCGGTTGGAGGAGCTTCGAATGGAAGACTTGATTGAGACGGTACGACGGCCGGATAAGGCGAAGATTCAGGCGGCGATTGAACTCGGTTTATTGCGGGCAGATCAATTGGAAGATTTAGTCGTGCGGCAGTATTCGAAGGTGCTGCTTGCGAAGCGTGTTTAATATTTTTTTGCGTAAAAAGAGGCTATTGTCTGGACAATAGCCTCTTTTCATAGTATTATTTATTATTCATTATCTCCCCAAGCCGCTTCGTCAATAATAACCGTTGCATTCGGATGGTTATATAGAGCGGACGCTGGGATGTCTTCTGAGATAGTACCTTTAAGCAGATTTGTCACGGCATCTCTTTTATTCTCACCAGAGATAATCATGAGAACTTCTTTACTGTCAAGAATCGTGCCAATTCCCATTGTAATTGCTTTTGTCGGAACTTCATCAATGGAATCAAAGAAACGAGCATTCGCTTGAATCGTTTCATCTTTAAGGCCGATAATATGAGTTCGCTCGTTAAAGGAAGTACCTGGCTCGTTGAAACCGATATGGCCGTTATTTCCGATGCCAAGTAACTGAAGATCAATATTGCCTGCAGCTTGGATCGCTTCTTCATATTCACGGCATTCTTTATTCAAGTCATCTGCCATGCCACTTGGAACATGCGTGTTCTCTTTTGGAATATTGACATGCTTGAACAGATGCTCATCCATGAAGTAATGGTAGCTGTTCGGATCATCGTCTGTGATGCCGACATATTCATCTAAATTGAATGTCGTTGTATTTGCAAAATCAATTTCGCCTTTGTTATATTTTTCAATCAGAATCTGATACATACCCTCTGGAGTCGAGCCAGTCGCAAGGCCAATGTTCGGCTTTTCAATCGCGTTCATCCGCTCGGCTACGATTTCTGCAGCCTTTCTGCTCATTTCCTCATAATCTTTCACTTTAACAATTTTCATTTCTTCATTCCTCCTAAAGGATGAGTCTTAATATCTATTCTTTGGTTCTCAACAAAACATCATTACTATTATATCTAATTCAACGTGTATTTAATATCATTTTTGTTAAACACGTGAAAAATACTTTCTAAGTGTACACGAAAACTTACTATTTGACTACAATTTTTGTGGATTTTTTTGTAAAAATATTGCTTCTCTACTCGGAGAAGGCTTTCGGAAAGCATGAGACGAAAGTAACTGATTTTTCCCGGTTGACGCGGGAAAATAACGTTAGAAAGTGATTTCCCAGAACTCCAGGTCTTCGAGGACCAAATCATAAGGTTCCAACACATCCGACCAGCGAATGTGCCGTCTTTTTGAAATGGCGGATTCCTCTTTACCGTTCAAACAAGTGAAATACTCTACAACGCCGCTTGCCTGGAGAGCTTCTTCTATATAAGCATGCAGAATGCCTAAACACTTCGCTTCCTCCGCCGTCCCTCGTAACTGAAGTTTCAACGGGATGTTGCGAGCATCTGCGGCTACTTGATGCTTGAAGGAAAAGTGCGGGCTATAGGAAAATCTCTGTTTTAATTCAGGATCATAATTGTTTTCAAAATGTAAGTGGGCAAAATCCAATTCACTGTTAAAGATATTCGGTTGTTCAGGCGCTAAAGGTGACTGTCCAAACGAACCTTTTGGCAGTCTGATGGGGGACGCGAGATAAATATATTGGGTCATGGTTGTTTTCCTCTCTTGGCTTTTAAGATTTATCACTTTATACCAACACTCGAGAATATAATTCCAATCATGAATGCTATTATCGTGAAGTTAATGATAGAAAGAATGATTTTACTTTTTAATGATAACGAATCGAAACGTTTAAATAACGTAAACGCTAAAAATAATAAATAGCCTAGAATAGGAAGACATATGATGCTCGCTAGGACATCAACCTTCGTAAACGGTGGGCCAAGATGAATGTCGTAAAAATAATTCACGATGATAATCAACCCAAATAATATCGACTCCTGAATAAGAAACTTAACATAATGCAAGTTGCATTGCTCCTCAACCTCATGTTTTTTTCATTGCCCTACTTTGCTGATTTATAACGAAAGACGAACAGCGTAATGGCATTTAATAGAATCGTCACGATGAGTAAAACTGTGGCGGCAAAAACAACCGCCCCAGCTGTATCCATCAGAGCAGCCCAGTCCTCCATTTTCACGAGATGATAATTGTAAAACATCTGGAAACCTAGCGAAATCGCACAAGCACTCAAACTGAGAATGGAAAGCGTGACCCAATTCGTATTGTTAGTGCTTCTATATTTCAATAGACTGATGACAGGCAGGATCCAAGCAATCAGTCCAAGTACGAGACTCCCAACATGAAGCAAACCAATCATATGTAATTTCCCCTTCTATTTTTCTTTTCACTCCGCGGTGTTTTTCTTCGTATCTTTATCATCGAAAACAATTTCGAGTGTGGCAATAAAGATTGCAATGATAATCTCTGTTTGAAGCGATAGTGTGATACTCCTCATCAGCTCATCCACTGTAAAGATGACAACCCAGTTCGTGATTGCCTCGATAAGAAATCGGATCATGAGCACTTTTGCTTTTCCCGTCATATTTCGGACGGATAATTTGAATATGACGTTGGAAAACACTTCAAAAATGAGGCCGATCACAAGCAAATTGACAACAAAAATAGCTAACGACCAGACCGAATCATACTGGACACCGAGCACTTTAAAAACCCCTGCGAGTCCAAAGAAATAAAGTCCAAATATAAAACCTGCGACAAACAGTATGAGAAGTGCTATCCCTACAACGGTTGCGATTTTTTCTTTTTTATTCATATTACGAAATGAATCATCATTGGATTCTGGCATAACTGTATTTCCCCTTTTGTTTTTCTATAACTTCATGCTGTATATAATGGAGTGGTAATCTCGGTTTCACGTGAGGGCAGCCGCTCATTCGAGTATTCCCCATTTCCAACTTCATGTAAAGTATTGATCGATCTCTGCCCGATTGCTTTCATCCAACCAATCCGCATATTTTTCATAAATAGGGCGTATCGCTTCTCTATCCCTTGCGATCACCTCACACCCGCGATCATCATACATGTTAAAAATAATATTTCTCGTCGTGTTCATAAAGAATATATCCGGCTCCTCCAAGTTAGATGGATTATGTATGCTTGGCTTCAATGACGGAAAATCCTGATTGCAAATTGCCTTTATTAAAATAGAATACCGGATGTCTTGCTTACAGCATCGTAAAGAAAATTGGCATGTATATTTTTCTTCCTTCTCCTCGTCGTCCTCAAACATATAAGGTAAGGTTGCTTGTGTTAAGCGCGAACGGACATCTTTACTTTTAATATAATGAAGATATACTCCAAGCTTTCTTCTCTTCTTTCTCCTTTCCTTTTTATACCGATAACTATTCGTTACCAATAGTATTTCATCTTCGGCTGAGAATAGGTCGTGAAACAGGGAGATGGCTTGATGATAGACGGTTTGAAAATAAACTGGATTTAGCTCGTCACTCCCCTCTTTGAATGGATAAAGTCCTTTGGCTAGTTCGAGATGGAGACCTGGTTTCCACTCGGAGGTGAGATTTGGTTTTAGCGTTAGGCCTCGGAAGTTTGTTTGCATATATTTTTTTAATTGCATTATGTATGGTCTCCGTTCTCGTACAATCTGTTTAACTTTATATTTTAATGCTCTGCTTTTTCATTCGACTTCTAATCTAGTTCCTATATTGCATTTTACCATTCTTTGTTATTTATATTAATTCGTAATACGGAATTGTTTAGCAGAAGGTTTCGGGTTGGGGGTATTTTTTTATAATGCATGAAAACAACCCTTCTCTATTATAAGAAGGGCTGGGAAAGATTTGATTATATTACGTTCGGTTCTTTTTAACTACGCTACCATGTTATATTGTCCGCCGGCTGGTCTTATCAATTATTGTACATGAAATCAGCCACAAGAAGGTAGACCCATATTGCGACAATGAGACATAGTAGATAGAAGTATTTTAGATAACTTATTCGCTTCTAGAGATGACCTATCTTTACTCCCCAGTTTCTGCAAAACGTTTAATGCGGTCTCCGACTTCATCCCGAACACGCTGAAATACGGCCCATTTCTCTTCAGGGGTTCCCTCCGCCTTTGCTGGATCATCAAATCCCCAATGTTCTCTTCTTACATGTGGCGGTGTCATTGGACAACGGTCAGCTGCATCACCACAAAGCGTTACGGCTAACGTGGCATGATTGAGAAAGTCTGTATCAATCAATTCTGATTGCTGGTTCGAAATATCTATCCCTACTTCATCCATAGCTTTGACAGCATTGGGATTTAATCCGTGTGCTTCAATACCAGCGCTCTTAACCACCCATTCTTCTCCAAGCAGTTTCTTCGCCCACCCTTCTGCCATCTGACTTCTGCAAGAGTTTCCCGTACATAAGAAATAGATTGTTTTTTTATCCATATCAATGCTCCTTTTTTAAAAAATGATCAATGTTACATATAGACCTAGTAACGTGATAAACAGGATTGGTATCGTTAAAATAATTCCAGTCCTGAAATAGGTTCCCCAAGAAATTTTGATACCTTTTTGCGATAATACGTGAAGCCAGACTAACGTTGCCAAAGAACCAATCGGCGTAATTTTCGGCCCTAAGTCAGATCCTACAACGTTAGCATAGACAAGTGCTTCTCTTACTACACCAGAAGTATCCGTTTCGGCAATTGCCAACGCATCAATCATCACAGTCGGCATATTATTCATAATCGATGATAAGAAAGCAGCAATGAATCCCATTCCAATTGTCGCAACAAACAAGCCCTTTTCAGCAGTAGCCTCAATCAAGCTTGACAGTGCAGATGTAAGACCGGCATTTCCAAGCCCATATACAACGACATACATTCCGATGGAAAAGAACACAATATCCCACGGGGCACCCTTTATTGCCTTTTTTGTATCGACAGCAGGACTTTGTCTGCCCATTATAATGAATAAGATAGCAATCGTTCCAGCAATAATGGAGACCGGTACATGGATAAATTCGCTCGTAAAGTAGCCAATTCCTAATAAACCAAGAACATACCATGATAGACGAAACATTTTATTGTCCTTAATTGCGTTCTTCGGTTCATCCAATTTAGAAACATCATACGCCTTTGGGATATTTTTCTTAAAGTAGATGAGCAGTACGGAAATCGTTGCTATCAACGAGAATAGGTTTGGGATAACCATGCGTGAAGCATATTGAACAAATCCAATACCAAAGAAGTCGGCTGATACGATATTCACTAAGTTACTAACAATAAACGGTAATGAGGTTGTATCTGCAATAAATCCACTTGCCATAATAAAGGGAAAGATCATTTTTTCTTTAAACTGTAAATTCCGTACCATTGCCAGTACAATCGGTGTGAGTATCAGTGCAGCACCATCATTCGCAAATAAGGCGGCAACAATCGCACCTAAGATACTAATATAGACGAACATTTTTATCCCATTTCCCTTTGCAAATCGCGCCATATGTAAGGCAGCCCACTCAAACAATCCTACCTCGTCTAATAGTAAGGATATTAGAATAATAGCCACAAAGGCAAGCGTCGCGTTCCATACGATTTCCGTCACTGCCATTACATCACTAAATCCGACAACTCCTGCTAATAAAGCTACAACTGCCCCGCCCATCGCAGACCAGCCGATGTTTAATCCTCTAGGCTGCCAAATAACCAGGACTAGGGTAGCTATAAATATTAAAAGTGCGAGTATGAGCGTTGCCTGCAACATGATACCTCCCATTTAACAACATGAAATTCTTGTACCTTCTTCTTCCAATTTTTTTATCCGATAATTTTGGTTCGGTAATTGTTTCAAAACGGATTGTATGAAAGCATAATATTCATGGTTGTTATTCATCGAATAAAAAATCCATTGTCCCCGTCGCTCTTCTTCTACAAGCCCCAAATCTTTCAGCTTGCGTAAGTGCTGACTAATCGCCGGCTGACTAATTTGAAAGATTTCTACAAACTCACATACACAACAAGCATGCTCATCCATTAACTTCAACATGGTCAGACGGGTCTCGTCGCCAAGCAGTTTTAAAATAATAGATGCTTTATCTATTTCAATCGTTGTTTGCAAAATAGCTGTTCCTCCTTTTTAGTTGGGTTGGTATATAAGTATATAGTTATTTGCTTATGTAGGCAATGAAAAAGTAATTGTTAAGTTATGGGATGTACACGAAAAAACACACTGACATATTGAATGAACAGTGCGTTAAACAGTTTCAAGGTAAATATTCATATAACACCTATTTTTTAGTAAATCTTGCAAGAATCTTGGCTTCTATAGGGTCTCTTGAACGGATGCATGCCTTGATTAAGTTTTTGTTTTTAATTTTAAAAGTCATCTGATCAATCGTTTTTTTATATTTCTTTGAGTTACCCGAAACCCTTGCTTCGATATCACTTAGTCTGAGAGTGGTCATTTTTACATCACCCTTATTTTTACTTTCCATATACCCACATCCCTATAAGAGACAGTATATGTATTTATTACTCTTATTATACCATATTGTTTGAAAAGCAAACAATTTATCAAGGAGTAAACTTTCTTACATCAGAAAAAACTCCTCTTCTCTACCAGAAGAAAGGACTAGCTTATTATATCACATTCTTTTCCTCTTCCTTCACACGTTTTCATCTTATCCGGCAGCTGGTGAATGGAATCGCTATCGCTTAGATTTTTGTAGGCTTGAAACAAATGACCATATTTTTCTAGAATTTTGTCTAGATCGGCAGGTAGAAGTTGCTTTATGGTTTTCGTTAATATATATATTACTATGCCCAAGGAAATATGTTCTTAAACAGTTGACTTCCTTCATGTATAGTGATAATCTAATTCACATCAAGGACAACAAGAATCTGTAATATCTATTTTAAGGATAAGGAGGATATGTATGAGGTATTCAAACGCGACAAACTACGCCCTGCACACAATCGTCCATTTAATGCTGCAGCCCAGGGAGAGCTTGGTGGGAGTGCAGGAATTGGCCGAAATGCAACGTCTTTCGCCAACGTACCTTTCTAAGATATTAACCAAGCTTACGAAAGCTGGTTTGATTCAGTCGACACCAGGTGCGAAGGGGGGCTATAAAATCTCCACAACAAAACATGAAATATCTTTTTTGGATGTTATTCATGCGATTGAAGGAGATACTAGTCTTTTTGAATGCACGATTCATCATGAAGGCTGCTTGATTGAAAGTACCATGAGGAAAGCAGAGAAAAATATGAAGAGTGAACTGGAATCCATGCTTTTAAACGACATTGCCGACGAAGCGAAAGCCAAACAGAAAAAAAGTTAAATTTATTTATAAAGGGGAATATAGATGCATCATTCACATGGCAAGCATAGCAAAGGAAAAATATCGTACTTGGAAAGTCCTGAACGAAGAAAAGAACTTTCACCAGAAGGGTTACTGAACATGATTCCTTTAAAAGAGACAGATAGCATCTTAGACTTTG
The DNA here is from genome assembly GCF_021556485.1 of Oceanobacillus alkalisoli. Classification (GTDB taxonomy): domain Bacteria; phylum Bacillota; class Bacilli; order Bacillales; family Amphibacillaceae; genus Oceanobacillus; species Oceanobacillus alkalisoli. The sequence goes on from NZ_JAKGBW010000004.1 coordinate 85,402, forward strand.
GCGCTGGAACTGGGTATTTTACCATCCCAATCGCAAAGCGGACGACAGGTGATGTATACGCGCTGGATATCGATCCTGCTATGCTAGAAATAATTAAAGAAAAAGCCTTGAAGGAACAGCTTGCGAACATTGTCCCTTTAAAAGGAAGTACCAGGGAACTTTCGTCACTTGGCACTGTCGATGTGATCATCGCTTCTCTCGTAATGCATGAAATTCAGCCGCTCGGACCACTGTTGCAGCAATTGAGAAATGTACTGAAAAAAGATGGCTATTTCATATGTTTGGAACTGAAACCAAAAGGAGGTTCCGATTCAGGACCAAGAATTACCTTGGACGGAATGGAAAGAGAAATGAAAGAGGCAGGCTTCCAGATAACGGAGAAATACTTCCCATCGGAATCTCTATACATGCTGGTTGCGCAGAAAACGGATTAATCAATCAATTTATTGCCTGATTAAGGATATTAAGTGTCTTTAATACTGTTAATTGGTTCTCCAGCATATGACAGAAAGTATTTTAAATTGCACAAGAGCAACGCACAAATTTTGCGTTGCTCTTATTTAACTTTCCGCACCCTTTAGCACAAAAAGCTGAAACAGCATGGATTAAAAGTTTATTTATAAATATCCCCGCGATTTCCAATGGCTTCGATATAAACGATTTGCTTTTGATGGTCGATATTAAAAAGTACACGAAAAGTCCCGATTCTTCATCGATACAAATCGGTTTACCCTATAGGTCTTTCAATATCTCCCTCAGCTGGTGGAAGTCCTTTTAATCCTATTTGCTATGCTATCATCTAAATCACTTATTGCTAATATTGCTCATCTTAACTCAGCCATTTAGCAATTTTTTCCTTTACTTCATCATGAGAATAAAATTCTACATTATTTAAGAACAGTTGATCAGCCCCCCTTAATTGACTATAACAGATTTTTAACCCTTGAATAAGCAGAACATAACTGTTACACTCGCCATAGAGATTAAACTATAACAACCTGAAAATGAATACAGAAATATACCGAATGAACTTTAGTCAAGATTGGAGATTTATATGATTACTCTTCACAATGTTACCAAACGATATGGCACGTTTAAAGCGATTCAGTCAATATCATTAAACATTAAGGCTGGTGAAATTCACGGTATTATTGGTGCAAGCGGTGCAGGAAAATCAACGCTGTTACGTATGATGAATTTACTTGAAAAGCCTGATGAAGGCGATGTCATTATTAATAATAAAAAACTCAACCATTTAAAAGGTAAAGAGATTCGTCATATACGTCAGTTCTTAGGCATGATTTTTCAAGGATATCATTTAGTTGGCAATAAAACGGTTTTTGATAATGTCGCTGTGGCATTAGAAATAGCTAAAATAACAAAGAAGGACCGAACAGAACGCGTTATGGAGAGCTTGCGTTTCGTCGGTCTAGAAACACATAAAGATCAATATCCTAGCCAACTTAGTGGTGGACAAAAACAGCGTGTCGCTATTGCACGCGCAATTGTTAATAATCCTAAAGTATTGTTATGTGACGAACCAACATCAGCACTTGATTCAAAAACGACAACAGAAATACTTGAGGTACTAAAACAAATTAATCAGCAATTTAACGTAACAATCGTTATTGTGAGCCATGAGTTGGAAGTCATTCGAAGCCTTGCTGAGCGAGTGACAGTTATGGCAGATGGTCAAATTTATGATGTAGTAGACATAGAGCCGACAGGTGTAAATAAAATTGAAAAAGGTGCAGCAGCATTTGTCGAACAGCTGAAGTCAGGGGGAGATACCAATCTTTCCTGATATATTAATTAAGTATCAATCTGAGATTTGGGTGGCGATTAGCGAATCATCTATTATGGTAGGATTTTCAGTAATAGCAGCATTGTTAGTTGGACTACCCATTGGAACATTTTTATTTTTATGTCGCAAAGGGCAATTGCTTGAGAACAGATTCGTTTTCTCATCATTAAATTTAATCGTGAACATTATTCGATCATTCCCATTTTTATTGCTCGTTATTTTTATGATTCCATTTACTCGTTTTGTTATGGGGACAGCAATTGGCACAGCTGCCGCAACACTTCCAATGATGGTGATCGCAATTGCGCACTACTCACGTCTTGTGGAGCAATCCCTTCTTGACGTACCAAAGGGGGTGATTCATGCAGCTGTTTCAATGGGAGCATCCGTCAAAGATATTATTTTTAAGTTTTTATATGTTGAAGCACGTTCTGCACTCGTTCTAAGTATGACAACATCTACAATTAGTTTTATTTCTTATTCAACGATTATGGGGGTTGTCGGTGGTGGCGGAATTGGAGACTTTGCCATTCGCTATGGTTATTTACAATATCGCACAGATTTAATGATTTATATCATTATCATTATCGTAATATTTGTACAACTGATCCAATATGCAGGAATCACTTTAGCAAGAAAAATAGATAAACGATAGAAAGAAGGGAACAATCTATGAAAAAATCACTTTTCGTAATGATCGCCGCACTTGTGACTTTACTCGTTGCATGTGGTGATAACCAAGATAATAATACAAATGAAGAAAATAACGCACAAACATTAAGAGTTGCAGCTGTAGAGTCACCGATGACAGATGTTGTAGAAATTGCAAAAAAACTTCTCGCTGAAGATGGTATTGAGCTAGAAGTTGTGGAGATGGGCGATTATATTCAGCCAAACGAAGCATTAAAAAATAAAGAGATTGATGCAAACTTTTCACAGCACATACCATTTATGCAACAATTTAATGAAAACGCAGATGGTAACTTAGTTGACGTTCAACCGATTTACTTTGCTAACTTCGGTCTTTATGCAGATGGATATGAAAGTATTGATGAATTACCAGATGACATAACAATTGGTATTGCCAATGATCCATCTAATGTTGATCGCTCTTTACGCTTATTGGATTCACATGGTTTAATTGAGTTAAGTGAGATTGACGGAGAGCAATATGGATTAGAAGATATCATAGATGACTCACACAACTACAGTTTTGAGCAAGCAGAAATTGCTTCGTTATCACGTTTATACGAAGATGTGGATGGTGTCATTATGAATCCAACGCATGCGAGTCATTTAGATTTAACACCGGCTGATGATGCGCTTATCACTGAAAAAGAAGATAATAAATTTGCTATTACATTAGTAGCCCGCGAAGATAACGTAGATTCAGAGTTAATTCAAAAATTATCTGAAGCAATGACAAGTGAAGAAGTACGAGAGTTCTTGGAGGAACGTGAAGGAGAATCAGCAGTTCCGGCATTTTAAAACAGAAAATCTTCACTCTTCCTATCTTTTGAAGGGTACTTGGAAAGCAGGTACACCCTTCCGTTGAACTAAATTTGAAAGAGTTACAGGAAAATTAATTTTTGATTTTAAGAGTCTATTCTCGGGTGGCGTCAGGAAAATGTGCTTAGCGTTGTAAATCCGCATTTTCTTGACGTCACCCGTACATACATTTTCTCATCTTTTAACGTTAAGAGTACTTGATCAATATGTTCGTTTAAAAAAGTTCATCCAGTCATCAAATCCTTCCGTCTTACCTCTTTTAACATTCAATTGAATGAATTTCATAATTACCAAAGTCAGCTTCACCATCACCATATGTAGTTGGGAACGAACCAACTCAACTACATATGGTGATGGCGAAGCATTAAATACTATTATGAAATTCATTAAATTTAGATAAATTAACTTTTTTGTATCCAAAATATTGACGTAGATCCATTTCTTTATTTGACCACATGGGGAATTCGAATATTAGGAATTGGATATGAAATAATATAACGTGCAGCCAAGACGGCGCATCAAGCTATTGCAGCTTGCTAAAAAGTCCAAAAAACCTTATTCCTTCATTTGTCGGAATAAGGTTTTTTTGTTATGCAAGAATAAACTGGAATCATCATCTATTATTTCATCTTATCCGGCAGCTGGTGAATGGAATCGATGAGCAGGTTGAGCTTCCCTTCGATCCGGTAGAGTAAATAAAAAGTCACCGCAATCGGGAAGCCAACTTCCGCGACAAACGAATACCAAGCATCCATTTCTCATCCCTCCTTCTTGAAAGTGATTGATTCGTTTTCTTTAATATAGCGTAAGACCCCAATCGTCCAGATGAACAATTGGGGCCCCGCTAATCTCTAGATTTTAATAAATCTCGATTTCTTCTGTTATCTGTTCAACGACACGAGCGCCTCGTTTCGCAACTAATTCACCGCCACTGGAATTGAACGCGTTCTGGGCAATAACCGTATCCATTGCCTCGTTTACCGCCTCATGGTCGATTGGCTCAACCGGGTCATCCAGTGTATACGTGACGACTTTTCCTTCTTGGTTTTCAAATTGCATTTGTAACCTTTTCATGGTCCCCCTCCTCTCTGTAGTTGATTGGTTCGCTTGGATCTAGGCTGCGTGTTCGAGCTTAGCCTTCGCGAATCTCGGAGTTGTCACGACGGTTGATCTGCGTGAGCGGGTGCTGCTGCAACCCTTCGAACGCAATCGCGATTTCATATAACTGATCCGCCGTTGCGCTCGTTTTCACGTTGTTAAAGCTCTTATTCTTGTACGTGGAGTTACCCGATTCCGGGTCAACCCCTGTCAGAAAAACGAGTTGCAGTGTCGACTGTGTTAAGTCTTGTGTTGCCATGTGCCTCACCTCCCTTTCAACTCTATAATCGAAGGGGGGTGGGGATTGGGGGTGTGGGTACGAGAAACTTTTTGAAATAGTTTTTGATAGATCTGAGATAGGAATAAAATAAACGTTCCAGCTGGTAACGTGCAGATAGAATGAACTGGCAATGAATAAAGGGGTAGCAGAAGGAAGGTATGGCAATAGAATGAGATTATTAGCGGATTTTCAAAAAATCGGCGGAGGATTCATTGTCCTATCCACCACTCGGCATTTGTAATCCGCATCAAGTCTATCAGCCGGGAGTATAATTATCCGGTTATAAGTATTATTAAATTAGAAATAGCAGAAGTTCTCATTCCATTATCCTGCTATGTGAGACTATTAATGAATCACTTCAAAAAACGTTGTTCCTCCCTCCGTTCAATTGATAACGTTCTTTTAACATATTAATAAGAAGATTAGACACCTTCGTTGTGTAGGTATCTTTTTTATACACTATAGCTAAGGGCCAGATAAGAACCGGGTCATTTACTGTAAAAATTGAGATGTTTTCCGGTAAATGTTCTTCTTTTGCGCCAATTTCAGGAATAAATGTAAACCCCATTCCAGCTGAAACTAAATTAATAGCTGTTGTTAGATTTTCAATCTCTAATATATTCTTAGGATCTAAATGTCGTTTACTAAAGTGTTGTAATATGGCTTTAGTCAAATTTTGACCTGTCTTTGTAATGATAAATAGTTCATTAACCAATCGAGCCGTATCAATAAAAAGGTATCCATTAGAATCATCTTGAATGCTTTCTGCCTCCTTTACTAATTCGTGATTTTTATTGCCTGCAAGCAATATTTGTTCCTGTATAAGTGTATCGTAGGTTAATTTTGTAAAATCCATATTAGTTGGTAAATTCATGATAGCAAAATCCAGTCTTTCTGAGAGTAATTCATTTACAAGGAAATCAGATTTACCTTCTGTAATACTTACTTCTATATTGGGATATTTACTTGAAAAGGTTGGTAAAATATCTGGTAAAATGTTAGTTCCCCTCCATAAAGCAAGCCCTATTTTAACTTTACCTCGTTCGTTCGCCTGTATCTCTGAAAACTCCTTTTGTATCTGTTTATCTAACGTCATAATTTGCATGATATATGTATAGTATCGTTCACCCATATACGTTAATTTTAATGGCGAACTACTGCGGTCAAACAATTCTACTCCCAGATTCATTTCTAGTCGTTTTAAATATTTACTGAGAGAAGGTTGAGTAATATATAATCTCTCTGCTGCCCTGGTTAGCCCACCTTCTTCTACAATTGCCAAAAAATATTCATAGTTTTTGAATAACACTTCATTCACCCTCTCCATTATAGCCATAAGTCTATAATAACTATAATCCAAGTACCATTGGGATTCAAATGGATTCTATTATACAATGAATATACTGAAAAGCATACTCGATTCATTGATTCCATTAAATGTAAGCGCGTTCTCGAGAGGTTTACATGGAATTTTGGATTAGAATATGCAGTTATGCGCATAGTCAAGTAACTTTATTCATTTACCTATATATAATAGGGGAGGGAAATAGGAAATGAACATAGAAGCGATTATTACATTGGTTGTTCTTGCCATCATGGTAATTTTCTTTGTAACTGAGAAAATACCATTAGCAGTAACCTCAGTAACTGGGGCGATCGTTCTTGCCTCATTAGGAATCATAGATAAATCAGTTGTCTTTAATTCCATGGGAGGATCGACAATTGTTTTATTGGCATCCATGATGATTGTAGGATCTGCGTTGTTCCATACTGGGATTGCAGAAAAGTTAAGTATTTGGATTACAAAGTTTACAGGGAACTCCGAAAACGGAATTATGATTGCAGTTGTTTTAGTTGCCTTATTACTTTCTTCCATTGCAAGTGGGCTTGGAGTAGTAGCCATGATGCTGCCAATTGTTATTGCAATGAGCATGAAAGCCAAGGTTTCTGTCTCTAGACAGCTGATACCGTTAGCATTTGCCGCTAGTATCGGGGGTAACCTTACTTTGGCCGGGGCAGCAAGTAATATAAGTACGGCTGGTTTAATTGAAGATATGGGTATTTCATTTTTATCTTTCTTTGAATTAGGCAAAATCGGTTTACCGATCAGTATCCTTTTCTTGGTTTACTTCCTTACCATTGGTAAGAAAGCGTTAACGCAAGGAGACTCATCTGACCCGAAGTATCTAAATGAGTACACTGAAAAAAGCGGTGGAAATCCAACATTTAGTCCTGGAAAAGCTATGATTGCGGGTATAATCCTTGTGGCTGTTTTAATTGCTATGGCTATTAATCACGAAAGCTTTCCTATGTATTTTGTGTCAGCAGTCGGGGCAATATTGCTTATTTTAACAGGCTGTATGACGGAAAAAGAGGCAATAAAATCAATTGATTGGCCGACTTTATTTATTGTCGGAGGAATGAGTGCTGTATCAATAGCAATGACTGAAAGCGGTGCAGGCGCTATGATTGCCGATGGCGTAGTTTTAATGTTAGGTGAAAATCCTAATAAACTCATTTTCTTATTCCTTGTTTTATTTTTAACAATGCTTTTAACAAATATGATGATGAATACATCGACCGTACTTTTGGTTACACCATTATTTATCCCAATTGCATTGACTCTTAATGTTAACCCAGTTGCAATTGGCGTAGCTATTTGCGTAGCTGCCTCTTCTCCATTCCTAACGCCAGTGGGTTCAGGAACGAACACATTGATCATTAAACCGGGGAATCTTTCATTTAGAGATTTCTTTGTTCCAGGGATTGGGCTTTCAGCAGTTATCTTGATTTCCTGTATGATACTCATCCCGATATTCTGGCCTTTATAAAATTGAATAGGAGGTAACTATTATAATGAAAAAGGCAATAGTTGTTGATAAAGACTATGGCAGTGTGACAGATAAAGATTTAGATTCGCTTCGAAAAAGATTTGCGAAAGATAATATAAATTTAGAGTTAGCACATTTTGATACAGAAGAGAAGATTATAGCTGAATGTCAAGACGCGGAGGCTATTTTAGGGACGGGTAATCCTCCGATTACAGAAAAGGTATTAAGCTCGCTACCAAATCTTAAAGTAATTCAGAGATTTGGAATAGGAGTCAATTCTATTGATCTACAAGCAGCAACAAAGAATAACAAAGTTGCATTATTTATGCCAGGTTTTTGTGTAGATGAATTAGCAGCGCATGCTACTTCATTAATTCTTAGTTTAATTCGAAATACCACTTATTATGACCGTTCGATAAGGAATGGAAAATGGCCTAAGGCAACATATTTTGCTCCAAAGGCAGTTCCTGAAATGACACTCGGACTATATGGATTTGGTGGTTCCGCCAGACCTTTATATCAAATATTCAGAAAAGGATTTGGCTCAAGGGTGATTACCTGTGACCCCTATATACCAGAAGCTATTCGAGAACAGTTTGATGTTGAATTTGTGGATTTTGATACGATGTTAAAAGAATCTGATGTTATTTCTATCCACGCTCCCCTTAATGATATGACAAGACATATTTTTAGCCATGATGCATTTCGAAAAATGAAAAATGATGCCATGATCATAAACATTGCGAGAGGGCCTTTGATTGATGAGGAAGCATTAATCAAAGCCCTAACAGAAGAGGAGATCCGTTTTGCTGGTCTCGATGTATTTGAAAGCGAACCGATAAGCAAGGATTCTAAACTTTTAAAAATGGAAAATGTAATCCTTACACCCCACAGTGCTTTTTACGGTGAAGGATCTAAACGAACCCAATTAAATTGGGCATATGAACTTGTAAGTCAAGCATTAAACGAACGAAGAGTGCAAAAGAAATATGTAGCAAACGGAGATATTTGCAATGCCAACTTAGAATTTACTTTTGAATAGAGGAGTTAATAATATGAAAAATGTAGGATGTCGTATTGTAAGTGATTTTAATCGACCGGACGTAGAATTAGTTAACTTATTTAAAGATCTTCCAGTTGCAAATATTGATGATTGTATGAATCGTATGGGAGCGATTGATTCACATTTCTTCCCACTGAATAAAACACCGTTATTAGGGGTTGCCTTCACCGTAAAAGTACCGGAAGGAGACAATCTAATGTTCCATAAAGCGATGGACATCGCACAGCCCGGAGATGTCATTATGGTTGACGCTGGAGGGGATAAACATCGCGCTATTCTTGGTGAATTAATGATTTCCTATTGTAAATCAAGAGGAATTGCCGGCGTGATTGTAGATGGCAGTGTAAGAGATGCGGATGCGCTTGAGGAAATGGACTTTCCTGTATACGCAAAAGGTGTCACTCCTAATGGGCCATATAAAAATGGTCCCGGTGAAATTAATACCCCGGTAACTATCGGGGGACAAGTTGTTTGTCCTGGTGATATTGTTGTTGGTGATCAGGATGGTGTGGTCATTATAAAACCAGAAGATGCAAAGGAACTAGCAAAGCAAACTAGGAAAGTAACGGAAAAGGAAACATTAATCATGGAAGAAATCGTAAAAAAAGGCACTTACAATCGCCCATGGGTAAATGAAAAGTTAGAAGAACTTGGTTGTGAGTATTTATAAAAGCTTGGTTAGTTGTCCTAGTTACTTCTCATTAATCTATTAATTTTTATATCATTAATTGACATCGCTCAAACAATTATGATTTTCTAAAGGCGCTTTATTGGATAAACTTAGATCTGATGAACGGTCTAATAGGGATGCCCGATTAGTGGATCCAGGAAAGAAACCGGCAGAACATCTTAATAAAAGCACGCAACGTCTAGCACTCCGGACTTTGACACAACAAAACAGCCCACAACCAAGCAGGGGGCTGTTTTATTGTGTGCTTATCGTTAATCCAACTGCCCATTTTATCTCTAGAAACAAAGGGACTAAATCTTTATACATATTACAGCCCTTTTATCTTCCCTTCTAATAAAGCTTCTCACGCCTACTTTCTTCTACAACATGGGCTTATAACCCTATTTCATCCACCGCATAACTAGCGTCTTCATTACTAAAACCTTCAAATATCAACTGTTCTATTAACCCACTTCTTGAGAAACTGGAGTAGTCCAAGTAATCCTGAGCCATTTTTACTGCTTGCTCCCGCCAATCAACATCGACCTGGTTTACTGCATAAGTGGCATCTTCATTGCTGAAACCTTCAAATTTCAATTGCTCTACCAAACCGCTCTTTGAAAATGATGTAAAGTCTAAATAGCTTCTAGCAGCACCCACTGCATTTTGTTGTGACAATGTAACTTCAGAATTAGCTTCAGAGGTTTCCTCGGACGATGTCTCTGCCGTTTTTTCTACCTCGACTTCTTCTGTTTCTTTTTCTTCTGTCATTGCAGTAAGCTCTTCTTGCCGTTCACTAATTTCAGCCTGAAGCGATTCCAAGTCACTTTCTGCGTCTTCAACTTCTTTCGTTATGCTATCTCGGTTGGCAGCAAGCTCCTCCAACCCTTCATATTTATCCTTGTTTTCATCGATTGCATCTTTAACTTTTGCTAGTTCCGTATTCGCGTCATCTACTTCCTCATTAACGGAATCCAGTTCTGCTTGCACTGTTTTTAATTCTTCTTCAGCTTCTGAAATTTTGTCCTGTAATTCCTCATAATGAATTGCCTCGCCATCCATATCTACCGTTTCTTCGGAGCAAGCAACTAAGAATAAGAAGGACAACAATAGTATTAGATACTTTCTCATATATCCATCCCCCCTGATAATATACGATAATTCCATTATCCTAGAAGCGGATGGATTAAGCAATAACTTTTGAAGAAATTGTGCAATAATTCTAATATATTATTCTTGGATTAAATGAGCAGTATTTTTGCTGTTGTGGGGTGCGATGAAGTTAAAAGCGATTTTACATAAATAATGGCATATATAAGAAAACTCCCAGCACAATCATGGCAATAAGCAATACAATACTTTTCCAGCGTTTTCTTCTCCAGAATAAGAGGGAAACGATGATGCTTTGCACAAATATGAGCGTAGCACCGATGATTACCATCCATAAAGAGCCAATTGCGTTTCCTAACATATTGATGACAATCCCAACAGGCATTAAAGCAACAGCAATGATGGCTGCAGGGCTACTTTTAATTCGCTCTACAATTCTTTTCCGTTCTGCTTCGGGATATTGATCGTATTCCATAAGCGCAAACCACCCAGTGAGGATAACGATTGCACCTAATACCGTAAATGATCCGATGAGAAAAACCTCCCTTACTACCATTTTAACCAACTCCCAGTTAAATGAAACGTGGAGGTTGACATTGGGGTGAGAGCAGTTATCCCAATACGAGTGGGGCATAGGGTCGGACGAACTGTTCCAGTACAATTGTTAACTTCAGGGTTTCAGTTGTGAATTTGAGCTTTTTATCGATGAACATGAGCATTCTCCCCTCAGTTAAATCTAAAAAAGGCCCCCCAACACCTTTCACAGCTGAATTTTGCTGTTATGATGTACGGAGAGGCTTTTTATAATTATTAATTTATTCAAACACTGAAATACTTAACTCCTAAAAGCAGAACAGTCACTCTATCCCCAACACCTAAAATTAGATTAAATCTTCGTATTTGCGACGACTATAGAGTACTCTCATTACAACTACTTCTTTTTCCATCTCATCCACCAAATATAAAGCAACATAGTTATCAATTATTAGTTTTCGATACCCTTTTTTCTGTAAATATTCATCTGCCACAAAATTACATGAAAATGGAAAATCCTTTAGTCTCATAATACTTAATTCTATCCTGTCTAAAAGATCATCTGCCGAGTTTGATTCAACAATTCTCCAGAAATGTAGCTATAAATATCATCTAAGTCATCATTTGCTTTTGGAGTTATTTTGACACTGTAGTTACTTTCTTCCATACTTTTTTCTCAACTTCTCAAAAACGTTTTCAGCATCTAAAAGTAACTCTCCGTCATTAAGTTGCGCTTCTGCTTCAGCAAGGTTTTTATAAAGGTCTGCCCGAGCGATTTCTCTTCTATAAGTGTCTATGCTCATTACAACTAAATCACCGTACCCATTTTTGGTGATAAATACAGGTTCCTTGGTGCTATGACAAAGTTCTGAAATTTCGGCTGTATTTCTCAAATCCTTTATCGGTCTAATTTCGGCCATGATAAATCACCTCTTCATCATAATTATGTCTTAATTATAGCATAATTATGATGGTCCGTATATTGTTTATAGTTGATAATTCCTTCATTCGTCAGGAGGGTGGAGTAGCATAATTCTAACCTTTAGCAATCAGTAGGATCGTAAATTTAATAACTACCCTGCATATCCACTTGTAAATTTGAGCATTTAAGTTGTGAACATGAGCGGATGTCCTGTGAATTTGAGCTTTTTATCGATGAACATGATCATTCTCCCCTGATTTAAATCCAAAAAAGGCCTCCCTGCACCTTTCACAGCTGAATTTTGCTGTTATGATGTACGGAGAGGCCTTTTATAATGATGATCTGTTCGATTAATGAAATAATCTTTCCTGGAAAGCGGGACAGTTGCTCTGACCCGGATGTCCCCAATCTAGGCTTTACTCTGTTTCTACTATCAAGTTCACAACAGAGGCGTCGTGTCCCTTAATCCGTAGTGGTGCTGAGAATGCGGATTTTAGCGTTTTTCCGATGAGTGGCTCTGGGTTAATGTCTTCATAGATGAGCATGGTTGGTTCGCTATACTTTTCGTCGTCTAGGAAGGCATGGTGGACAAAATAGCCATTGTCTGCTGCTTCTGTTAAATTTTCAATACTTAATGTATCGATCGCTACTGCTTTACATTTCGGAAGTTGTGTCCGAATATACGCTGCCGCCTCGGGGGAAACTGCCGGGAAATTATTCGAGTATTCCTTAAAATTCTGATTTCTTAGCTTCCAATATCCCGTATTAAATATAAGAATGTCAGCTTCAAATAATGCATCCCCATATTTCTCCAAATGTTCTAATGTAACAAATTCATCCGGACCAAGCGGACAGTCAATCAATAACGGGTTACTGTAAATAAAGTCTTCTATCGGAATCTCGTCAATTCCCTTCCCGTTTGGCATATGATGCCATGGTGCGTCAACATGGGTACCGGCGTGTAAATAAATACTTAAAACGGTGCCATTCCACGGATCTCCCTTGTCCAGCCGCTCACGCCCCTCAAGCTTCACCTCTGGTAATCCTGGATATACCGGCATTCCTTCATAGATTGGCCATGCTAATTCTACATATTTACTCATGATATGTATCTCCCCTCGATTTTTGCTGCTATTAAAGCCCTCTTCCTCCATCTACAAAAAGCGACGTCCCAGTTACCATCTTCGCACCATCTGAAAGCAAATAACTAACACCTTCCGCGATATCCTCTGGCTGAATTAAACTCCCTAATGGCACACTCTGTTTAAATACATCCCTATTCAGCCCTTCTTTTTGCTTTTCCACGGATGAAAACTGTCCGAGCATATTTGTCTCGGCAGGTCCCGGGTGCAATACATTCACTCGAATGTTATCTGAAGCCGTCTCGATTGCTAGCGCTCTAGAAAATGCTTCCATTGCACCTTTAGAGGCGATATAGGACTGGAGTCCTGGTCTTGGCCGCGCGACAGAGACAGATCCAACATTCACAATCGCCCCATACTGATTTTGCCTCATATAAGATACCGCTTCCTTACAGGTCAGAAATACGCCCGTTGCATTAATGCCGATCAATTTACTCCATTCATCCAAGGTTACTTCCTGAATCGGCTTCCCTGCTTGAGCAATTCCTGCGATATTCACAAGACCGTCAATCTTGCCAAACTTCTCAAAGTATTTCTTGAAAACAGCCTTTACGCTATCCTCATCCAGCAAGTTTATTTCTTCTTTATAAAAAGCTTCATGATTAATTTCTTCCATCCCTTTTTTCGATAAATCTAATCCAATAACGCTTGCCCCTTGTCCCAGCAGCTTTTGTACGACAGCTTTCCCCATGCCGCCTCCAGCTCCGGTTACGATGATTACTTTCCTCTTGTTTGTCAAATGGCTCTCTCCCTTATCGTAATGGTAATTTTCTTATAATATAGATTATATAATATAGGGTTTTTTCTGTAAATCTCGGTCTCTTTTAATCGATCAAGATAGCGGGACACTGGGGAGAGAGCAACTGTCCCAGTTTAATTATGAAATTCGGTAAATAAATTTTGAACTTCGAAAGTTTTTTGTCATCTACAGCATAACCACTGTGAATTTGAGCATTCTCTCCTGGTTTAAATCCAAAAAAGACCTCTCCGCACCTTTCACAGCTAAATATCGCTGTTACTAGGTACAAACAGGCCTTTTATATTTCTTACTTTATTGATCAACGAAGTAATCAGACTGGCAAAAGCTAGTTCTACTTGTCTGGAGTGAGCAGGCAAGATTTGGCGTTGCTTGTTGCTTGATCGAATCCACACCTCATGTCCAGCTTTACATTCTGGCTTTCCAGTGAGAACTTGTTCTGATTCGCTTTATTCCGCTATAAGTCAACTTTTGCTTCCCGGTCAGTATAAGTCTTTTTACAACCACAAGTTAACCCCTTACTTCGCATTCCGTTGTATGTTTTTAGCCTCAAACCCCAACCCGCTGATCCTCTCGGTAATAGCCTCGATGCTTGTAAGGCTTTGATTATAGGTAACATACCCATTTTCATTTTCATAATCAACTGTGACTTGATTTACGCCCGCCAATTTTGATAGGGTTCTTTCGACTTTTGCCGGGCAATCGGGACAATGCATTCCTTTGATCTCTAAAAATATCGTTTCCCTCATTTTGCTTCACCACCTTTATTATCTCCCCTATTCTCACACCTATTTAATCCTACTTAGACTGTCTGGTTATTATGACAAAGGATTTTGGCCCTCCTCTTCGACATCAGGGACTAAGCGACTTGAGAGGACCATGCCCAGCTTGTGGATTCCAAGCATTAAAGATCCCGCAATCACTTGGTCATATTTTGTATGGAAGAACGGCGGCAAGATGTTCAAATCCATGGCTTCTGGTGGAAAGCAAAGTTGGGCGGAGAGTTGATGCAGGAATGGATGTTGTGCCCCATCGATGAGCGCCTGAGCGATAAATATCGTGCAAGCGGGCATTAACAAAATGCCGCTCAGAAAGAGATAACGTTTTTTTCGTTCCTTGTAAAGTCTTTGCTCTGGGATTGGAGAAAGGACCGGCCACCATAAGTTAAAAGAGAGAAAAAATAAAAAGAACAACAGTCCATTCTGGACGATAGGATATTGGGAAAAGAGGCTCATCGCAACTGGTAAGTGATAGATCAAAAATAAGAAGGAAAATAATATTAATGCGAATTTAGCTGGTAAAAAGATGCTGCCTATCCATTTGATTGTGCGATTAGGATGGATCGTTTCAAAGAATTGGGGTGGTATGCCTGCGAGAAGTAAAGGGGGGATAATAAAGTAAAGGATGCTCATCTGGAACATATGCAGACTGAATGAAAGATGGCTGAAAGCGGATAAAGGACTGCCTATCGTGAAATACAAAAGACAGATAGACAGAAGAAATAGGACGGGTGGTTTACGGTATAATTTGACCGTTGTGTAGCGTTTAAGTATATAAAAATAGAGAAAAAGAATCCCTGCGAGTATCGCCAAAAGTGGAAAATTCCAGACTAACTCCCCGTAAAGCAATATTTCATAAGACATGAAGTCACCTCTCCTGTTGTATTCCACCCGACGATAAATTATATGTTTGGATTGGATATTTATTATCCTTTCACGGATGAATGGCTTCGATATCCGGCTTTGGAGTTCAAGAGGATAGTATAAATAAAGAAAAGAACAGTGACCTGTATCAGTTCACTGCTCTTTTCTTGGTTAATAGCCCGGAGTGGGGCGGAGAATTCTTGTTTAATAGTTGATAGGCTTTCTTATTGCCCGAATTTGATTGAATGCCATTCATTCGGTATGTTATGGGCTCGCTCATTGACTGAATTTGCCTGAATGCTGTTCGTTCGGGAGTTTATACGCCCGCTCATCGACCGAAGTTACTTAAAGGCTGCTCGTTCGGGAGTTTATACGCCCGCTCATCGACCGAATTCACTTAATTGCTGCTCGTTCGGGAGTTTATAAGCCCGCTCATCAACCGAAGTTACATAAATACTGCTCGTTCAGGAGTTTATACACTACTTCATCAACCGAAGTTACATCAATGCTGCTCGTTCAGGAGTTTATACACTACCTCAACAACTAAATCTCCATAAATACTGCTCGTTCAGGAGTTTATAAATTCCCTTACTCCAACCCCACCATCCGACTACTTCTGAAAATGCGCCGTAATCGCATCCGCAATCCGGCGGGAGGCTTCCCCATCACCATACGGATTCGAAGCTTTGGCCATTTTCTCATGTGCATCCTCATCGGATAACAATTCATTCGCCAGCTGGAAGATATTCTCTTCTTCTGTTCCTGCCAATTTCAGTGTACCTGCGTCGATTCCTTCTGGGCGTTCTGTTGTGTCACGTAATACGAGAACTGGCACGCCGAGGGACGGTGCTTCTTCCTGTACCCCGCCTGAGTCAGTTAAGATTAAGTATGAACGGGCCGCGAAGTTATGGAAGTCGACAACGTCCAGTGGCTCGATTAATTGAATGCGGTCGTCATTTCCTAAAATCTCATTAGCCGTTTCTTGAACAACTGGGTTCAAGTGTACGGGATAAACAACATGAATATCATCATGCGTCTCCACTAGACGTTTGATCGCGCGGAACATTTGGTGCATATTTTCACCTAAGTTTTCCCGGCGGTGTGCGGTCATGAGTACGAGGCGACGGTCACCAATCTCATCCAAGATCGGGTGAGAATAATTTTCGTCAACCGTTGTTTTCAGTGCATCAATCGCAGTATTTCCTGTAACGGAAATCGCATCTTTTGGTTTATTTTCATTAAGTAGGTTCTGCTTTGATTTCTCTGTCGGTGAGAAATGCAAATCAGCCATGACACCTGTTAACTGACGGTTCATCTCTTCCGGGTACGGGGAGTATTTATCCCATGTACGGAGACCCGCTTCCACGTGGCCGACTGCAATCTGGTTATAGAAAGCAGCAAGACCGGCTACGAATGTTGTGCTCGTGTCACCATGGACAAGCACGATATCCGGCTGTGTTTTTTTCATTACTTCATCTAATCCTTCTAACGCACGGGTCGTAATTTGTGCGAGGGATTGCTGTTTCTTCATAATGTTTAAGTCGAAATCCGGTGTGATTCCGAAGATTTCAAGCACTTGGTCCAGCATTTCCCGGTGCTGAGCGGTTACGGTTACAATCGCTTCAAATTCTTCTGGACGTTTTTTCAGTTCTAGCACGAGGGGCGCCATCTTGATTGCTTCCGGCCTCGTACCGAAAATCGTCATTACTCGTATTGGTTTCGTCATTATATGTCACTCCAATTATTCTATTTATCAATTTGTTATTTTGTAAATCATGTCTAACAAATCAATCATACCCCAAACATCATAGGTAACTCAACATTTTCGAGAAATATTCCAATGCAAGCTTGCATGAATTACGAAAAAATCATCCATAATAATAGAGAAAATTGATTTTTACACTATGACGGAAAGCAGATTCGCGTTAAACTAGAAGAAGATTGTCAAAAGGGGTCTAAACATTGAGCAGAAAAAAGAAAATTATCATTACAGTACTTGTAATTGTCGGCCTCGCATTTACCGCTATGATCGGTTATGCGGCTTATTTATATAATGAAGCAAATAATCTCGTCTCCGATGCACATGAGGAGATCGGGCGGGAGAATGAAAAATCTGCCCTCCGAACAGGAGAAATCGATCCAGTTGATGACCATGTATCGATTCTGTTCATCGGGGTTGATAGCGGTGAAGAGATTGAGAATGACAGGAGCCGGTCAGATGCGCTCTTGCTTGCGACGTTCAATAAAGATTCAAACACCGTGAAACTCCTCAGCATTCCGCGGGATTCTTATGTCCATATCCCGGAAGTCGGCTATTACACTAAAATCAACCATGCCCACGCATTTGGCGGTGCCCGGGCGACGGTGGAAACGGTGGAAGACTTTTTAAATGTACCGGTTGATTATTATGTCCGGGTAAATTTTAATGCGTTTGTCGATCTTGTCGACGCGATTGACGGGATTTGGTATAACGTACCGTATGAAATCTCCGAGCCGAACTCTGGGAATAAACGGGATTCCATCCGTCTCTATCCAGGCTATCAGCATCTAGATGGGGAAGAGACATTGGCACTCGCCCGAACTCGGAAATATGACAGTGATATCCAGCGCGGAGAAAGACAGCAGAAAATTCTCAAGGCAATTGCCGATGAAGTGTTATCCACCTCTTCCCTATTGAAGCTGGATGACGTCATGACAGCGGTTGGAAGAAATATGAGTACAAATCTCAGAATGCCGGAGATTCGCGGATTTTTCTCCTATGCGTTAGATGGCAATATTCAGATTGACACACTGAATCTGGATGGAATTGGCGATTACATGGCAGACGGCGGCTGGTATTTCCAAGTCGACGAAGAAAGCAGACGAGAAATCCAAGAGACAATGCGAAGACATCTAGATCTCGAGCCATTTGTCGAAGAAATGTACCAACCTCCAAATTAAGACAATTTCATTACATATTTTCTATGAAACTAAGAAATTTGTATTGTAATTGTAACCTTTTAGAGGTTTAGTTCGTCTATAATAGAGAGTGGCGAATTCGGAGGAGGAAGCTCTCGTAACGACGCCGCTAGTCGTTGAGCGCTGGAGCTGGACGTAGCCAACCAGTAAACATACACATTCCTATTGAATGATATGGGTGTATTACCAAAAATTAAGATTGCAATGTTCCGAGAATGAACTTATAATAATGAGGATAACCATTAAAAGGAGTAATAACCATGGGGAAACGAGTAGTTAGAAGAAAAAGAAAAAAAGTTAGACGCTTACGGGTGTTTCTTTTCATCGTTTTGCTGTTGTTCCTAGGAGTTGTTGGTTTCGGTGGATATTTAGCAGTACAAACGATGCAAGCTGCTAGTGAATCCTATGATGACCTTGGGAGAGAGAAATCCGAACTGCGGGAAGAAGCAGTCTCGATTAGTAATGATCCCGTTTCCGTATTATTAATGGGTATTGAGGATTATCAGTCGGATGGAGATTTAGGCAGGACCGATACCTTAATGGTCGCAACCTTTAATCCGAATGATGAGAAATTGAAGCTCGTCAGTATTCCGCGTGACACGATGGTAGAAATCGCTGGCCGCGGCTATGAAGATAAAATCAACCACGCCCATGCATTTGGCGGGAAGACGATGACGATTGATACAGTCGAGAACTTCCTAGGTATCCCGATTGATTACTATGCAACAGTAAACTTTGACGCGTTTAAAAATATAATAGATATTCTTGGTGGAATCACGGTTGATGTACCGTTTGATTTCCAGCAAAACAGTGATGACCGGAAAGCAGAGAAACTTCAATTCTATGAAGGTGAAATGCGACTGGACGGCAGATATGCGCTTGCTTATGCGCGTATGCGATATGAAGACCCGCGTGGTGATATCGGCAGAAATGAGCGCCAGCAAGAAGTAATCTCAGCAATTATCGATAAAGCTGTATCTGTTGGCACGATTACGAAAGTTGATGATCTCGTTCAAGAGATTGGTAGAAATGTCGAAACAAATCTTAAAGTTTCAGAGGGACTCGGCTTTGCAAAACAATATGCCGGCTTCAATACGAACAAGATTGAAAAGCTGAATGTCGAGACATATCCAACGATGATTAATGGCGTCAGTTACCAAATTGCAGACGAAGAATCTTTATATGCGGTTCAGATGGAGTTGAAGGAACATTTGGAGATTGCGACGAATGAATATGAGCAGCCGTATGAACAGCAAGAAGAACAAGAACAAGATTCTTATAATAATAGCTATGAGCAAGTTTCCGGTTATGAATAAAATGTGAAAAGAGAGCCAGATGATTATTTTCATCTGACTCTCTTTTTTTAATTGATAATATTTGAAAGGTTGCGCTGCACACCTGGTGCGACACTTGCTGGTCCACCAATGATGGTTACTTTTTCGATCTTATGATCTTTTAAAACTTCACGCACTTGCCACGGCACTCCTCTATTTACGAGCAGGACACCGGTTTTATTTTTCGCAGCTAAAGCCGCACTTGAAAGAGCATCAGGGAAATCCGTTCCGGTTGCAATATAATACTCATCCGTATCTAGGTTAAAATGTCTCGCTACCGCTGCAGTTGTTGCATAGCGGTTATCTCCGTTGATTCGTGTTGGTTTTGGCAGCTTGTTTAAAACGTCATTCGATATCGCTCCTTTACCACCAACGACAATTGTTTCAGAGTAGTTTGCGAGTGTTTGCTCCGTCTCTTCTGGCAAGCGTTCCGGTTGTGTCAGCAGAATCGGCATGCCGAGTTGTCCAGCATAGCCCGCAACAGACAACGCATCTGGGAAGTTATAGCCGTTTACGATAACTGCTTTATTCCCGCCGATTTCTTTTGCGATTGCGGTTGCTGTTCCAATTCGTGTCGTGCCGCTAATTCGTTTGACCGTGACACCAAGCTTCTTCAGCTCGCTTTCGACTGTTTTATCCAGCGCACCTTCCCCGCCGAGAACGTAAACCGTTTTGGCATTCAGGCGGCTAATTTCGTTCTTCGTCACTTCTGTTAATTTATTCGATTGGCTTAAAAGTAATGGTGCGTCATGTTTTGCAGCGAGTGGAACGCCTGCTAGTGCATCGGCATATTGATCGCCACGAGCGAGGACAACATTGTTCGAACGATCCCAGCCCGACTGGCTTACTTTCACGGCAGTTTTGTATCTGCTGCCACCGGAAATTCTAGTAACATCTAGTTCTTCGTATTTCTGGACAACAAGCTGAGTGAATTCATACCAGCTGTATCCCCATTTTTCGAAGTATTGATGCGGGTCAGGCGAGTTTGTTCCGCCGAGATGTTTGGACACAGCCCAGTGTGACCAAAGTGATCCTTTTCCGCTTAACTCAGCACTCGTAACACCTAAGTTATAGTTTTTTAAAAGGGTTGCGATGTAGTAAGCATAGTTGTTGATCGACTTGGCAAAGTCATCAAAATTACGTAAGTTGGTTAATTCCACATGGATGAATCGCTGGTTTCCATAACGTCCAGCACCCCATGCCCCGTAATCTGGCGGATGGATTTCAATAATCCGATTATGATCGACAAAAGCATGGACGAATGCGTTATGATAATTCCGTTCCATGTAAGCAATTTCGTTTTCAATCTTGTCGTTATTCGGATTTCCCGTATCATGGGCAACAACACCTTCTGGTCTTCCTACACCGTAACGGTAAGGAAAACGGGGAAATTGTTGCTTATGCTGATATTCGATTTCGGCATGTTCCATGTTTGCTATGTACTTGTTGACATCAGGATAATTGCTTTGCAGCTTACCCTTCGTTCCCTCTGGATCATAATCCTCATCAACCGTCCCGTGCGGCTCTTCGAATTCCCCGTCACGCCAGCCTTCCGGGATATATTGTAGTTCTTCTTCAGGGAGTTCACTGATGTCTTCTCCGTAGATGATCGTGCCTTGCTTGATGCCGTGTACGTTGTATACGTCCCCACGTGGCTCATCTTCCGCTTTTTCTACCAGTTCTGTTTCTGCTTGGACAACCAAGGGCGTAGGTAGTAACAACGCGAGTATGAGCGTATAAACAGTGAGCAAATTTAGCTTCTTCATGGTTCCCTCCTATTATTTTCTTTAAAATTTCTACCAAACGAAATATAGTTATTAATGCCTATTAACTGTCTAAAAGTGCGATGTTTTACTTTGATAGAATGGCAGTTTAAGTCTATCATACCAGAATAATAGCGAAATTTGTTAGTTTTTCTGGATTTTTTTGGCGGAACAGCGGGGTCAGAGCTTTTGTCCCAGTCGGGTGCGTGCTCGGACCTTGTATCGTGTATATTTTTTTTAACTTATTACGTGCTGATTTATTTCTATTGGACTGTTATGTATGTATTGTTGTTGAATTTGTCTGATTGAAGGGCCCTATTAGACAATTTTGCATGAGATCCGGTTGAGGTTGTCTCATAGAAGCACTTTATTAGACAGCTTGGCATGATTTTCGATTAAGTTTGTCCAATAGAAGCACTCTATTGGACAGTATTTCAATGAATCGCTGTTAATAGGGCTTAGAGAGTGCCTCTCTGTTACCTTTCCCAGAAGATATCCCTGCTGTAGGTCGTTGACAAGGCTGGTCAGTGCCCGATCCCGCTGAATTTCAGCGCTTTAGGTAACTGACTGCTCCTATCAGTGCCCACCTCAGCTAATTCACAGCACTACAAGGTACTGACAAGTGGGGCAAGCCTCCGATCCTGTCCCAGCCCCAACCCCAAAAAATCTTCTCCAGCTTTTAAAAAGCCGGAGAAGATTTAGAATTTAGTCAATCAAGCGTTTAAATTCCTCAAAGATTTCGTCGCTTACTGCGGCTTGTCCACCAACGATGGTAAGGATGTCGAAGTCTTTTGCTGTGATGAATTCTTCCATGTAATCATGGACGTATTTTCCTACTAGAATTACTCCGGTGTCGTCTTTTGCTGCGATTGCTGCTGCGGCAAGGGCGTCAGGGAACTCCATTCCAGTAGTTACATAGTATTCTTTTGTATCTAAGTCAAAGTGCTTCGCGATTTCAACTGATGTAGCAAATCGGTCCGCACCGGATACGCGGTTCGCTTTCGGTACTTGACGCAATACGCTGTCATGGATTGCGGTTTTCCCACCAATGACAAGTGTTTCGGATGCTTTCAAGTCATATAGTGCAGTTTGCGTAGCTTGTGGAAGTCGCCCGTCCTGGGTTAAGAGGATTGGTATTCCTTCTTCAGCCGCGTATGCTGCAATGGAAACAGCGTCAGGGAAGTTATAGCCGTTCACAAGCACTACTTCGTCCACTGGCTCACCATCTGTCACGATTGTTGCAATTTCTGCAGCGGTTGCATCACGGGAATCACCGGATACGCGGACTACTTCAATTCCTTGTGCTTTCAGTTCACTTTCGACTGTTTCATTGATTGCTCCGACACCACCAAGGACGTAAACCGTAGAGGCACCGAGGCGCTCGATTTCTTCTTTCGTTACAGGTGTATAGCGATCCGTTTGTGTTAAGAGTAACGGTGCATCAAATTTATGTGCAAGTGGTACACCGGCAAGGGCGTCTGCAAAGTCATCACCGCGAGCGAGAACGACTGTATCTGCGGAATCCCAGCCATCTTTACTTAATGCCACTGCAGTCTTATAACGGGAATCGCCATAGAGACGGGAGACCGCTTCATCGTCTGCAGATGTTGCACGGTAAATCTTCACCTGTTCTACTGTTTCATTTCCTGCAAGGTCGACCGCTTTTACTTCAAACGTATTCTGACCTGGTTCTAAGGAAACTTCAACGTTTTCTGTCTCATCAATTGCTACCATGTCATAGCCAGATTCTTCATAAAATGCAATCTCACTGCCATCAAGATAGAGGCGGAGATTCTCTGCGTTATCCGTTACATTGATATCCATTTCCACAGAAGCAACATCATGTTTCACATGACCTGGTGCCGCAACATCAATAACGGCAGGTGCTGTGTCAACATAGAATGATCTACTGTTGGATAAGGAAGCTTCATTACCGAATTCATCCTTCGCGTACACTTCAAGCTTATTCACACCATCTTCAAATTCTTGAACAGTGTCGAAGCTGTATACGCCTTGGGATTCTTTCGTTAATTCGACATCCTCACCAGAAATCGTAAATTCCACTATCTCTGATTTATCTTCTACTGTACCGGTAATCTGAACTTCATTTGTATTGAATGCTTCAAACGTTTCTGGAGTTTCCACATAGATATTCGGGATATCTCCGTCCGTGCCATTTGAAACATCAACTGTTGTTTCGTTACCAGCATAGTCCACCGCTACAAAGGTTACACGGTTGTCTTCTGATAACTCATCGAATGTGTACTGATTCGCATCAGCTGCCACAATGTCAACTAGTTCGCCATCGACCATCACTTCGATATGTGAGACACCTGATAATTCATCAGCTACATGCAATGTCGCAACCTTATCTTTCAGTGTTGCCATTAAGGTTGGAGCAGCCGTATCGACTTTCACAGGAACACGTACGGTTTGTGCATCTTTACCTTCATAATCAATCGTTGCAGCGATCTCAATGAAGTATTCACCATCCGCGACTGCTTTGTCTTTCACCGTTCCATCCCAAGCCGCTTGCGGATTCAGGTAGAAGGTTGGTCCACTTCCTCCATCATAATAGTTCTTTGTTACGTTCTTATCTGTAAGTAATTTCCGCAGTTCCTTCCCATTGCTGTCAAGCACACGGTACTCCACAGATTTTGCGTTACGCAGGAAGGATAAAACTGGGATAATCTCATCGCGTGCTTGATCATCATTTGGTGAGATTGCCAGATTCTCTACAGAACCTTCTTCCGTTGTCGGATCAATTCCTAAATAATCATATAATCCGTCACCTGCATCATAAACAAATCCAGCTTGCTCATAGAAGGAATCTGCTCCATCGTAAATGAACTCATCCAGGATTGGTGCTTCATTCCAGTCCCCGTTAAATCCAACGAATGGAACGGATAGCTCTGGATATGCTTCGTTTGCAAATGTTACGAAACCTTCAACGAAATAACCGTTAGGGAAAATCTCGTTCGGGTCTACATGGTCAACAGCGCCATCATCTGTCACTGTTAATGCTTTTGCATTGCTTAGATCTACATCGACATTCACTAGAACACTACCATTCGCAGGGATTTTTACGGAAGTGTTTCCATTGTCGATTGCCACATCGGCATCTACAATTTCAGCTGCCTCAAGTCCGTCAAGTGCACCTGTATGGTAGGCATTTCCAAGCACACCGAAGATCTGGAGATCCGTTTGCAAGTTCGCACTCACGTCATAAGAAACAGGCTCATTGCTTGTGTTTCTTGCTACGAGTGTAAAGCTGAACGCATTATCGACTTCCTGTAGTGCAACTTTCGCTTCCCCAGTACTCTGTTCAGTTACGACAACCGGTGTGCTCGCTGCTGCGTGGAGCTGCATGATTCCAGCACCTTGTCTTCTCGGTGAGTAAGGTGTTTCACCGTCTCCGTAGTCTGCATTGAATTCACCTTTGTCGCTTACTGGTTTAGCGGTGTTCATTAAAATATTCTTCGCCATTTGAACGCGGTCTGCACCTTCTAAGTCAAACTGATTGTCCACACGCTCTAAGATCAGTGCGGAACCACCAGCGACATGTGGTGCGGCCATGGATGTACCGCTCATGGAGCCGTACGCATCATTTTCAAGTGTTGATAAGATATTTCCGCCTGGAGCGGTGATTTCTGGCTTAAAGTCTAAGTTTGGTGTCACACCCCAAGATGTGAAGTTAGACATGGAATCTGCCAGTTCATTCACTACCGTTGTTGTTTCCTCATTAAAGGAAATTGTTACGGTCTCGCCAGCATCAAGTGCTGCTTTTAGCTCGTCACCATCGGTTTTCGCCATGAACAGCTGCGGAATTGTAATCCCTGGTTCTGACGCCATGCTTACCCATCCATCTGAATGGTTATAAACAATTACACCTTCTGCACCTGCATCCATCGCATTGTATGCAGTATCCGTAAATGTATTTCCACGTACGGCGAATGCAAATTTACCTGTTAAATCTTTTCCTGCAAAGCCTTCTTCATCTCCAATTCCGACCTCTTCAATTTCAAATGTGCCGTCGAGTTCATTCGGATGAACGGAGCTTGCAGATAGGAATGGTGCTGCTCCTTCTGTGTCACCATAACTGAAGTTCAGCGCATCCATATCCATATGACTGTTTTCCAATGATGCAACCTGCAATGATTCATACGTTAAGCCAGGTGCACCGACTACTCCGATGTCAGGATTGGATGCATACGGGTTAAAGAACCCATTTCCAAGATGTGCGGAGTTACCAGCAGAGATGGAGAAAAGAATTCCATTTTCTACTGCATTACGGATTGCTTCCTGTTCCGCATTTTCCGGATCAACAAAAGACGCAACCGAACCAAGACTCATGTTCACAACATCGGCACCTAAAATAAGTGCGTCATCAATCGCTTTAATGTAAATGTCACCCCAAGTGGAGCCCATATTCGGGTCATTTCCGAATACTTTCATCGCTAGAAGCTGGGCTTCCGGTGCAACACCTTTGATTCCGCCATTTTCTTCGTCACCATTCGCTAAAACAGTACCGGAGACGTGCATTCCGTGCATGGATGCCCCGTCACCCTTGTCCTGGATGACATCATTTTCATCCATATAGTT
Organism: Oceanobacillus alkalisoli; assembly: GCF_021556485.1. GTDB lineage: Bacteria > Bacillota > Bacilli > Bacillales > Amphibacillaceae > Oceanobacillus > Oceanobacillus alkalisoli. The sequence continues at coordinate 111,422 of NZ_JAKGBW010000004.1, forward strand.
ATGACCATATGGAACTTTCTCATTGAAATATTTACCAGGTAAATCATGACCTGAAATATAATCATTCACCTGGGATTTGGATAGTGCTGGCTCTGTATCGTCTGAAAGGATAAAGTCACGATGATTCGGGTCTGCTCCGGAGTCGATTACTCCAACAATCATCCCTTCCCCGTCATAATCGTACTCATCCCATGTCTTTTGTGCTTCGACAATTTCTTTACTGTACTTCATATCCGGTTCAACTTCCGGACGTTCGTATTCCGTACTGATTGTTACACTTTTGACACCAGCTATTTTCTCAATTTTTTCGATATCTTTGAATGTAACAACCCCACTGAATCCGTTGAATGCGGTTGCAAAGGATTGTTTGTAAGCTATGTCCAGCTTCTCACTATTCAAGGCTTGTTTTACTTTATCTTGTGTTGCTAGATTCTTAGCTTGCAAGTCTAGCTTCTCCGCCTCTGATAAATCGCTGAACTTCTTCCCCTTCGCAGTTGCTGCTTTGATCGCAGGATCCCCTTCAACTTCTACAATGACACGTACTTCATCATCTGGATTGAACTGCTCTTCCAGTTCTTCTTTACTGATTTGGTCTCTGCGTTCCAGTTCTTTTGTGACTTCTTTCGTGGTGATGGTTGATGGTGTAGCTGCTACAAATGTGAGATTCGAAAAGACTAATAGAAATGCTGCAAATAGAGTAAGACTTTTCTTCAACTTCCTCAACTAGAAACCTCCCCTTTTTAACATCATTTTCAGAACAAATATAGAGGCATCTATCCTCCTTTCAACAAATAGATTAAAATCTAATGACAAAGATTTACATATTATTATATTTGTTCTGAAATTATTAGTCAATTGATATTAAGGGAATTATCTGAAGTTACTTCAAATGTCTCAACTTTTTCGGATGTTTCGGCAAGATCACGTGCAGTCAGATAAATTTTGATGGTATATTCACCTGGATCAAGTGATGGCAGTTCGACATCAAATGTCTGCTCGTCACCGGCAGCTAATTCAATTTCCTCTACCGCTTGCATGAAGGCCTTACCTTCTGAATAGGTCGAAATTACACCAGTTTCATCACTTATTTCATATTCATACTTTTGGCTCGTCGAAAAACGTAATGTTGTTGCAGTGTCTCCATCGTTTTGTACGGTGTAGGTCATTTGATCACCTTCTGCGTTTAGTGCAAAGTTAAGCTCGGTGTCCACATTTTCATCTCCTTCGTTTTCTTCCTCTGTTCCATTTTCTTCCTGTTCCTCTTGTCCGTTATTGTCTTCAGGTTGCTCCTCTTGCCCTTCATCGTTTTCTCCCTGGCAAGCTGTAAGAATCAGTGCTGCCAACAGAATAAGGATCCCTATTAATTTCTTCATTATCATCACCTCAGCTGATTGAATTAAAAACCGGACCATAACTAGCTTCCTCGCAGACTATCTGCAGTCAAGTCCGTCATGCTCCGGTTTATTTTTTTAGTTTAATAAATCAAGTAATTCTTTTCTTATATCTTCGCTTACAGCGCCTTTCCCTCCGAAAATGGTTAAATTCTCAACATCATTTTCCGTAATAAATTTCGTGACGCTTGCTGGAATCCGGTCATGTACTAAGAGGATTCCTGTATTGTTCTTCGCTGCAAGTGTCGCACCTGCTAATGAATCGGCAAAGTTTCTTCCCGTTGCAATATACATATTTTCAACATCCGGGTTGAAATGCTGAGCAAGTAACGTGTTGGTAACATAGCGGTCGCTTCCACTGATGCGATTTGCTTGTGGCAGCTTGTTCTTCACGCCATTTGTTACAACACTTGCACCACCGACAACGATTGTTTCCTCTACTTTCAGTTCGTTCAGTGCTTTCGTCGTTGCAGCTGGGATTCTATCCTTCTGCGTGACGAGGATTGGAATGCCATTTTTCGCTGCGTATGGTGCTACGGATAGTGCATCCGGGAAATCGTAGCCATTTACGACAAATGCCTGGTCTGATCCGCTCGGCTTCACTTCTTTCGCAATAAGAAGTGCTGTATCTGTCCGGCTGGATCCGCTAATTCTTCTTACATTTAAACCTTCATCTTGTAAAGTGGATTGGATGCCATTGCTGATTGCGCCCGTTCCGCCGATAATGACGACATTTTTAGCCTTTAATCGTTTAATCTCACGCAATGTCTTGTCATACAGTTTGCTTGAGGCGGTTAAGAGAATCGGTGCATCTTCTTTAAAAGCAAGCGGGACGGATGTGAGTGCATCGGCAAAGTCATCGCCTCTTGCTAAAACAACGGTATCCGCACGATCCCAGCCTTCCTTGCTAATCTCAATTGCTGTGTCATAGCGTAAGTAGCCACTGATTCGTTGCACGGATTTGTCTTTCTCTGCTAACGTCTTCTCCATCGCAGCTGCTGCGTTGAGCAAGCCATATCCGTACCCATTATTCGGGTGACTTGTGAATTCATCGTCCGTCAGTGGTGTTGCAGATGAACGGATAATGGTCTGAATTTCTTGCACAGACAAGTTCGAATGCGCCTGCTTCATGAGTGCCACGACTCCAGATACTGCTGGGCTTGCCATCGAAGTACCCGGCTTTGTTCCATACCTTCCATTTGGGATAGAAGAATAAATGTTTACTCCTGGTGCGACAACATCGGGCTTGGTTTCCCCATAGGGAGACGGACCGAGTAATGAGAATGGTGCTAATTCATTTTCTTGGTCAACCGCACCGACAGCGATTGATTCCGGGTAGTTGGCTGGTGCTTCGACGGAGCCTGGTGTCTGATTATAATCATTTCCAGTTGAGAAAACAGGGACAATTCCTGCTGCCACCCAAGCTTTCACGATATCACGGTAGAATTCTTCGTAACCGCCACCGCCGCCCCAAGAGTTATTCACGATATCAGGAGCAAGATCTGGTCGTTCCACGCCATTTGCATCAGTCGGATTGAGTACCCATTCGGCTGCTTCCAGCAGATCACTGTCATAAGCGTACCCACTACTGTCAAAAGCACGGACCGCAATCCATTCTGCACCTGGTGCAACACCAATACCTTGCTCGCCATTCTTGCCGACGAGCGTGCCCGTTACATGTGTTCCGTGATCAACGACATCGACCGGTTCACTGGAATCACCGGTAATATCATACCAGCTGTAAGCATGATTCACTTCACCAGTTGTTGCATTATAGCCCCGGTAGTTCTGTTTGATTGCCGGATGCGTCCAATCCGCTCCAGAATCAATCGTTGCTATTACTATTCCTGTACCATCATATCCTTGTTCCCAAACATCTGGTGCCTTCACTCGGTCAACGTTCCATACTACGCTTGTTGGGAGTGCTGCTTTTTCTGCATTCGTTGTGTTATGTAAGTATTTTTGTTTATTTGGTACGACTTTTTCTACTTCGTCCAGATTATTGATTTTCTCTGCAACTTCTTTTGTTGCCGTAACTGCTACCGTGTTCGCAACATAATACGGTTTAATATCTGCCGCGTTTCCTTGTTCCGCTTCTGCCTCAAGCAGTTGCATCACTTCTTCTTGTGACGTTTCCGCCGCTCGTTGCAATTCTGTTACGACAGCTTCCCGCTGCAATTCTTTTACGTTTGCGTCAGATAGTGTCGCACCTGCTTTTGCAGCAGCTGCCCTCGCAATCTTCTCCACCTCTGGCTTCTCGGTAAACGTGATGATGAAAGAGGTCTGCTCTTCCTCTTCAAATTCACTGAGAAGTTCGGATGAAAGCTTTCCCTTATTCCCCGCGGGTTCTGTCTTATCTGCTGCAAAGGCTGCTCCTGGCAAGATGCTTTGCAAAAAGACGAGAACAACCGCTAATACAGACAACAATTTAATCGTTTTATTCTGCATGCTTCATTCTCCTTACTTTTAGACTATGTAACTCGTATAGATACCATTTTAACACTTCATAGTTACCAGTTCTATGGAAATTAGATATTCATGAAAAATACTCTATGAAGTTAGCATATCGACTTCATAGAGTATTTTTTAACGCATGAATGAATTTCATAATTACCAAAGTCAGCTTCACCATCACCATATGTAGTTGGGAACGAACCAACTCAACTACATATGGTGATGGCGAAGCATTAAATACGTATTATGAAATTCATTAGCATGTTTCGTAATTTAAAATAAAGATACGGTGGCTAACTATATTTACTGCTATTAGCCACGGCCGGCTGCAGCGCCGAGCGACTATCAAACTTCACACTCCATGAGTTTGTACGTCGCTAAACAGACGCTTCCGCCTTTGTTCTTATTGCAATAGGTCTGTCAGCTTCTCTTCAATTGGTTCATCCACTGCACCTGGCCCACCGAAGATTGCTAGACTTTCAAAGTTCTTCGTGTTCATATAGCTCGCGACAGATGCCGGTACATCGTGGTGAACGAGGAGAATCGCGCTGTTTTCTTTCGCTGCGAGTACTCCGCCCGTTAATGCGTCGGCAAAGTTATTTCCTGTTGCGACATATACATGGTTGCTGTCAACACCGAAGTGACCAGCAATGGCAATATTCGTCTCGTAACGGTCCTTACCGCTTAGACGGGTTGCGTCAGGGAGTGCTTTTTCTACCGCTTCAGAAATTGCTGCTTCGCCTCCAACAACAATCGTTTCTTCCACACCTAAGCTTTCAACTGCTTCTCCGGTAGCTTGAGCAACCCGGTCGTCCAATGTGAGAAGAATTGGCAAGCCTTCTTTTGCCGCGTAAGATGCTACAGAAAGCGCGTCAGGGAAGTCCATTCCGTTTGCAACAACGGCTTCTTTTGTTCCCTCTGGCGCGACGAGGTCAGCGATTAATGCTGCTGTTTCGAAACGGGAATCTCCGTTCAGACGCTCGACTTCCAGTCCTTCTTCCGCTAATACTTCAAAGACATCTTTACTAACTGCTGTCTCTCCACCTAAAATAATGACATTTTCTGCACCGAGACGTTTAATTTCTTTGAGTGTATTTTCCCAAAGTTTATTCGGCTGTGTCATTAAAATTGGCGCGTCCAGCTTGTGTGCTAGTGGTACGCCAGCTAACGCGTCGGCAAAGTCATCACCGCGAGCGATAATAACGGTGTCTGCCTCATCCCAGCCTTGTTTACTTGCTTCGATTGCCGTGTCATATCTTGTATGGCCATAGAGACGCTCTGCTTCCGGTTTTACCGTAAGAACAGCTGCTTTACTTACATTGCCTGCTTTATCTGTTGCTGTTACTGTAATTTCTGTTCCAGCTGCTTGTTTTACAATCGGAATTTCGAATTCACCTGATTCCGGAACAGTGATTCTACCAAGCTGGCTATCTCCTGCATTGGCGATAACGGTAGATTCGGCTTCAGCTGTTCCTGTAATCGTTGTCGTTTTTTCCGAGATTGTGTTGACTTGTGGTGCTGCTGGTGCTGTAATGTCGACTACTTTCACAATGACAGGGTAGCTAATATTGCCCGCTCTGTCTGTTGCTGTCAGTGTAATCGTTGTATCATGCTCCTGTGCCTCAATCTCAATTACGAAACTGCCATCTTCTTCGACTGTTGCAGCACCAATTTCCTCACCAGCAATAACGGCTGATACGGTCGTGCCCGGTTCTGCTGTTCCCGTAATTTCGGTTGCTTCATCTGTCACCTGCTCTACCTCTGGTGATTCAGGTGGAATGACATCCGTAACTTCTACTGTTTTTGTGATCGTTTGCTTGAAGTTATTCGTAAGTTCAAATACAACCTGATCTGTTACCATGTCGTCGATCGTAACCGTAAATTCTCCCCGGTCATCTGATTCGACTGCTTCACCGCGGGTAGCGATATCTAAGAATAGTAACGTCTTTCCTTCAATAGTAACGCTGCGTGATTTGTTCGTTAAATCTTCATTGTATACTTCGAAAGGAACATCGTAAGCTTCTTTACCGATGACACGCTCGTCGATATCATTTGTCCCTTCGAGTTGTACTTCACCTTGATAGATTGGAGTATTAATTTCTTCCGTTAGATTTCTCGCATGAAGCGTACCGTTAACAAACAGGCCGCCCTCACTGCGTAATCCGCCGTAAACGTAAATGTCTCCGTTAATTTTTACGTTATTTTTAATTGTAAGGATGGAGTTCGGACTGATATAAACGTCTGTATTGATAACAGTGTTCGACCATTCTTCGTTACCTTTTGTCACATAATAGTCCTCGTTGTCATCGATTACAATGTCTTTTAAAACATTTGCTTCCTTGTCTTCTGATAGAGCTTCACCAGTTGCGGCAAAGGTTTGCACCGGTAGGAAAATGCTTAGCGCTAGAACGAGTGCCATGAAAATAGATGAAACTCTCTTTGATGATTTGTTGTTCATTTTGTTCTCCTTTCTATTCTAGTTGGTAATTTTTCTCTTTTTCTATTATATATGATAGAACGATAATTTACTAAGAAAGCAGCAATGTTGGCAAAAAAAGAGATGCATATACTCATAGAGAAAGGAAAAGTCTGCATCGTAAAACCGCTCCGGGGATAATCCGCTTGCTATGAACGGCTGGTGTCTCTTATCTTTCCGGAGCTGATTGTTCGTTCGGAGCTAAATAATTCAAATTTCACGGTCTGAAGCAGTAAGTATCCTCCGCTGAATTAATGAAAGCAATCGTTCATTATAGTGATGGACATGATGTTAAGACTTTTTTCGAATGATAGAGGGTTCTAATCGCTCGGGCGAGATAGATTCCTTTTTGTTCGAGTAAATAGAAGGGCGCTAATTGCTCGAGTGAAACAGATTCCGGTTTGTTCAAGTGAATAGAGGCGCTCTAATCGCCCGATTGAAGGATTCCGGTTCGTTCAAGTGAATAGAAGCGCTCTAATCAACCGAATGCACCGAATTTCAGTTCATTCGGGCTGAGAGATCTTATGAACATCTAAATTTCATTGTCCTTGCTCAATTTCGCCAGTGAAACTCACCAGTACGATCATTAAACTTATCTATCAAAACATCTTAAGTATCTTTCATTCTCTATAACCCCTCCGCTACTTTTTAAAGTACCATTTCCACAGAGAAAGGCCGATAATGGCATAGATGATAAGTGAACCGTAGAGCCAGACGGATAGCATTTCATTAACGAACATGGATCTTTCTCCCTTCATTCTGCTTTTGCTAAATCTTCAGCGACTTGCTGCTTATCTTTCATAATGAAAGCGAGTAGAATCATAGAAACGATTCCGATACCCGTGGCGACTGCACCGGCCGTCATCGTGCTTGGTATGATTCCGCCAAAGTATAAAATCAGATAAGCGAGTAAACCGATAATCATGGAACCTTCTGCTGCCCGGGGTGATGCTTTCCGTTTTCCATACACCGCATATAAAATTGGTCCAAGGGTTCCAGCTGCAATCCCGGAAATTCCAATCCACATGACGTCTCCCATATACATCGGTGGTTTGAGAACAATGAGAAATGCGAGCAGCCCGACAACTGGTACTGCTATTCTACTAATCCGTAATGCTATCTTTTCCGCCCTTTCATCATCTACTTGAACAATTCCGCGTTTTACGAGGAATTTCAGGAAAATATCATTCGCAAAGACAGTGGAAATCGATACGAATAATCCATCTGTCGTGGACATCGCCGCAGCAAGAATCACCACTCCGAAGAATGCGACAATAATAGCCGGGAATGCCCATGTGACATATTCCATTAAGGCTAAGTCGGCAACGATATCTGCTGGTCCGAGCGCAACTCTACTGTAAAGTCCACCGAATAAAACAACGACACAGAGAGAAGCCGTGATGACGTAGGTGAGAATCATTTTCCCTAGATCTTTCTCATTTTTCAAGCCCAATACTTTGTTAAATAGATGCGGAGCTGAGGCAAACGCCCACTGAATCGTAATCGCACCGATAACGGCACCAATCGAATAAAAATGGGCAGAATCGGGGTTAAATACTTTCACCAAATTGCCATCTTGCGCAGCTAAATTGTCTACTATTCCGGAGAAAGTGGCTGTAATCCCGTCATTCCAGAAAATCACAATCCCGGAAATGAATACGATAATTCCTGCAATCGCCATTAAGATGACTTGGATCGCATCTGTATAAATATCTGCTAATGCCCCTCCGCCGAAAACATACAGCACAACAACGGCCGTAATGAGAATGAGTCCGACTGTATAATCCAACCCGAGTAAATATTCGAAAATCCTTGCACCTGCTACAAACTGGGCGGCGATATAGAAGATATTAAACAGTAAAATCAAGCCTGTCCCTACCCGTAAAATATCACTATTATAATAGTCGCCTAACCAATCCGGCAGGGAAAGGGACTGCTGCGTTTTATTTAGTGCCCTGATTCGTTTTGCAACCATCAAGACCCCGATGGCTCCTCCGCCAATCATGGCGATCACTAACCAGAGGTTGGTCAGCCCCCAATCATAGGACCAGCCGGGATAACCTAGAAACGTCGCTGCACTTAAATAGGTGGCAGCAAAAGAAAGGCCGAGCACAACCGGGCCAAGTCCTCCACCGATCGCAAAGTCGCGGACGCTTTTTGTTTGCTTCGTTCCGAGTAAGCCGAGTGCCAACATAATCCCAAGAAACAATAGAAAACCAACCCATGTATAGACCGTTACACTGTTCAAGATTTTCCTCCTTCCGATAAAGCATTTTAAAACTTTTTCTCGCGTTTATTATTTTACTAGTGTAGAAATTCTTTTTGCCGGATGATTCGCAGGTAAACGAGCGGAATCGGTATCAAACAGGTTTTCCCGTAATGTTTTTCCTGTGTATTCCTTCCGGTAGATGCCGCGTTTTTGCAATTCCGGTACGACATGATCGACAAACTCACGGAACGTTTCCAAGGAATAGCTTTGTGCGATGTTAAATCCGTCGACATCACCTTCTGTTGCCCATTCTTGGATCCGATCTGCAATTTGCTCTGGTGTCCCAATGAATTTCGCTGTTCCATTGCCGAGGCCATGATTTTGGATTGCTTCTCGTAATGTCCACTTTTTATTCGGGTCCTTCGTATACATGTCCAGATTCCCTTGAACAGCTTCTGTTTCAATATCTTCAATATATTGATCCGGGTCATATTTCGAGAAATCAATTCCTGTATGACCGGAAAGCATTGCTGCCGTTCCTTCATAACTGACATGATTCTTCAAATCCTCGTATTTCTCGTAAGCTTCTTCTTCTGTAGAACCGACAATCGGCAGAACCATTGGGAAGATGCGAACACTATCTGCATTTCTTCCTTGTTCGACGACCCGCTTTCGTAAGTCTTGGGAGTAATTCCTCTGCGCTTCAAGAGAATGTCCTTTCGTAAAGACGCCTTCCGCATGTTTCGCTGCAAAATCCCGCCCCCTTGGGGAAGCACCAGCTTGGAATAATACCGGTGTACGCTGTGGGGATGGTTCCGTTAAATGAATTCCCGGTACATTGAAAAACTCCCCGTGATGATTGATGGCATGAACCTTCTCTGGATCTGCAAACGTATCTTTCGCTCTGTCATGCACTACCGCGTCATCTTCCCAGCTATGTTCCCAAAGCTTATAAACGACTTCTAAAAATTCATCCGCCCGGTCATACCGCTGACGCTTCGGCAGACGCCCAGACAAGCCAAGGTTAATCGCTTCACTTTCCAAATAGGAAGTAACAACGTTCCATGCAATCCGGCCTTTCGTTAAATGATCCAATGTAGACAATTGCCGCGCCAATGCATAGGGCTGGGCATATGTAGCGGAAACGGTTGGTGCAAAGCCAATATGCTCGGTTACTTGTGCCATGGCAGAAATAATTAATAACGGATCATGGGCAGGCAACTGAACCGCATGGCGGATTGCTGCATCATGACTGTTTCCATAAACGGAATAGGTTCCTAACACATCCGCGATAAATACAGCATCAAATTTACCACGTTCCAATACTTTCGCTGTTTCCGCCCAGTAGTTTAGACTATTATGCTTCCGTCCTTCATCTTTTTCATGTTTCCATAGTCCAGTAGAATGTGGGGATGGTGAATTTTGAATGAAACCGTTTAAATGAATTTGTTTCTTGTTGCTCATTTTAGCCACTCCTTTTTTGTTTTCTTACCTTTCTTAATGAATTTCATAATACGTATTTAATGCTTCACCATCACCATATGTAATTGAGTTGGTTCGTTCCCAACTACATATGGTGATGGAAAAGCCGACTTTGGTAATTATGAAATTCATTCTTCTCACTACCATATATTACTTTTCCTATCTTTTTAATCAGATTTAGGGCAATGAAAAAACTCTCCCAAGATGAGGAAGAGTTTGTTTGATAGCTTCACCCCTCATCTTTCAAGCATCTGCTTGCTGGAATTAGCACCTTATTACGAAACGTAATGGTTGCCGCGGGGTCAACGGACCAGATTCCTACCCCGGCTCTTGATAAAGGTAATTCATATGTGATTAGTAAGAATTAAATATCATTCTACATAATGAGCAGGGTGTCTGTCAACAGTTAATTTTCAGAAAAGGTCTTTCCTACCAGTTAATGGGGAAAAAAATCCCCTGTAAAGCAGGTTGTCTGCTCTACAGGGGATTCCTTATACTTACTTCAATCGTTTTGTTAACTCATTTTTGATGGAGTCGTCAACTGCTCCGGTTCCTCCGAAGATGGAGAGACTCTGGAATTTTTGTTTGTTCATATAGGCTGTAACAGATGCCGGGACGCTATGATGGACGAGTAAAATTGCACTGTTCTCTTTCGCTGCAAGTACTCCGCCAGTCAATGCATCAGCATAGTTCTGACCAGTTGCGACATAAATATGCTTGCTGTCTACACCAAAGTGTTTTGCAATTGCAATATTCGTTTCATAACGGTCCTTACCGCTTAAACGCTCGGCTTTCGGCAATGCTTGTGCTACCTTTTTAGAAACTACCGATTCTCCGCCAACGACAAGCGTTTCTTTCACGCCGAGTGATTGCACTGCGGACTCGGTCGCTTTTGCAACACGGTCATCTAGTGTTAAAAGAATTGGCAGACCTTCTTTTGCTGCATAAGATGCGACGGAAAGTGCATCAGGAAAATCCATGCCATTTGCTACGACTACTTTTTTCGTTCCATTTGGTGCAATTTTCTTAGCGATCAATGCTGCTGTTTCGAAACGAGAATCACCATCGATTCGTTCTACTTTCAGTCCCGCTTTTGTTAATTCATTTGCTACTGTTTTACTTACCGCACCTTCTCCACCAAGGATGATCGCATTCTTCGCACCAAGGCGTTTGATTTCTGTGAGACTGTTATCCCATAGTTTGTTGCCTGGTGTCATTAGAATGGGTGCATCCAGTTTATGAGCTAGCGGTACTCCTGCAAGGGCATCTGCAAAATCATCGCCACGCGCGATAATGACCGTTTCTGCTTTATCCCAGCCTCGTTTACTTGCTTCCACTGCTGTGTCGTAGCGCATGTATCCAGAGATACGCTCGACTTGTTTTTTCACGATAATGGTTGCTGCTTTACTTTCGTTACCAGCTTTATCTTTTGCTGTTACGGTAACTTTCGTATCTGCAGCTTGTTTTTTAATCGGCATTTCGAATGTACCGTCAGATTCAGCAGTCACGCGACCGATCTGCTGATCGTTAGCTGTTGCAACTACGACAGATGCTGCTTCTGCTGTTCCAGTGATTTTCGTTGATTGGTCTATTAGTTGGTTAACTGCAGGCGCTTCTGGAGCAGTTACGTCTTTTACAACAACTTTACTTGCCTCGCTAACATTTCCTGCTTTATCTGTCGCGGTGACGACGATTTCTGTTTCAGCAGCTTGTTTAGCGATTTTTATTGTAAAATTACCGTTCGCGCTTGCTGTCGCCTGGCCAATTTCCTCATCTGCTACTTTTGCAATGACCGTTGCATTAGCTTCTGCTTTACCGGTAATTTCCGTTGATTGGTCGGTTACTTCATTAACTTCTGGAGCTGTAGGTGGTGTGGTGTCTGACACCGTTATCTTCGCAGCTTCACTTTCCTTTCCATTCTTTCCAGCTGCAACTACTGTCAACTCTGTTCCCGCAGTTTGTTTTGATATAGCTAGGTTGAATGCACCTTTTGAGTCTGCATGACCTATTACTAATTCTTTTCCTGCAGCACTTACTTTAATGACAGCGTCTGAACTTGATGTACCAGTTACTTTTTCATCTTGGTCTGTCACTTCATTAACAACTGGAATCGCTGCATTCGTAATTATTTCAAGAGTATTTTTTTCGCTTTTATTTCCACTATTATCTTCAGCTGAAATAGAAAGATTGTAATCTTTATTAGCTTCTAGGTTAGTGAATGTATAGCTATTTTCTCCAGTATATACTTCATCAATTTTCTCATCATTTACATATAAATTATAGTGTGAAAGATCAGCATCGTTAACGCCTTCCCAAATTACATTGATAAAATCTGACCCGTACTGGTCAACATTAAAATCTGATACGTTATTTGGTGGCAAAACATCAGCAATGCTTACACTCTTGTATGTTTGGCCGCCAAAAATATCGACCAATTCAAACTCCACGCTATTGGACGTGAAATTATTTAATGTGACTGTAAAGAATCCTTTGTCATCTAAAGTAACTTCTTGTCCTTGAACATATACTTCAAGGAATGGTAGTGTTTGACCTTCAATCATTACCGTACCTGATTCATTTGTTAAATCATCCGTAAACACTACAAATGGAACATGATAAGGTTGATTACCAACATGTACAGAGTAAACAGAGTTTGGACCAGATAATTTAACGCTTCCATGGTAATATGGTCCACCAGTTGTTCCATAGCTTACATTTTTGGCATATAGTGTTCCGCCAACTGATAATCCTCCGCGAGCATCTAACGCGCCATAAACATATAAATCTCCTGGTACGAATCCATAACCGTTAACAATAACAACTGCATCTGGTCCAATATAGACATCGTTGTCAAAAGCAGCAAAATTCCAAGCCTGACTATTTAAAATAACGTCATAGTCCTGCTCAGTTTGTTGAGCAGAAGCTTGGTCTTCCTCTTCAATAATTTCAAGTTCTTCAAAAGTTAGAATTTCTCCAACTTGATCCGTTGCAACATCCTCCGCTTGAGCTGCCAATATAGAGCTTGGCAGGAAAACATTAAGAAATAAGATTAACACCATAAAGCCGTATGTAATTCTACTAAACTTTCTTTTCATCCAATTTCCCTTCCCTTCTGTTATTTTTTCCCTATACCCATTATAGGTGAATCGGGTATATTTTACTAGACAAATAGATAGATAACTTCTATACTTCAAAATAAGTTCATACTGATAACCCTTACAAACTAAAATTAAACACAAAAAAACACCCTACAGAGTATTAGGCTACTCTATAGGATGTTTTCGTAGATTCATACCGAACTTATTCGTTCAGGTAGTCTTCTAGAGCTTGTTTAACATCGTCACTTACTGCATTTTGACCACCAAAGATTGCAGAGAAGTCAACGTCATTTGCTTCTAGGTAAGGTGCGATTTCTGCTGGGATTCTATCATGTACTAATAGAATTGCAGATTCGTCCTTAGCTGATAGAACTGCTCCTGTAAGAGCGTCAGCGTAATCTTTACCTGTAGCAATGTAAAGACCAGCGTCTGCAAAGTCATAGTGTTCTAAGATCGCAACGTTAGTACCGTAACGGTCATCACCAGCTAGACGAGTTGCAGATGGAAGAGCTTCTTCTACATCAGCGTTAACAACTGCTTCTCCACCGACTACTGTAGTTTCAGCTACATTGTACTCATCAAGGAGTGCTTGAGTTGCTTCTGGTACACGGTCATCCAATGTTAATACAATTGGAGTTTCTGTTTGAGCTGCGAATGAACCAATTGTCAGTGCATCCGGGAAGTTTAGTCCGTTTGCTACAACAACTTCATTCAGTTCGCCGCCGTTTAATTCAGCGAATGCTTTTGCAATTTCTGCTGCAGTATCGAAACGAGAGTCACCAGCTAAACGATTGATATCAGGAACTGCTGAAGCTAATCTGTTATACGTTTCTGGAGCAATTGCACCTTCTCCTCCAAGAACGATTGCTTCGTCAGCACCGAGTCTTTCGATTTCAGCTAATGTTTTTTCAACAATTTTATCATTGTCTGTTGTTAAAAGAATTGGTGTATCTAGTAAGTGTGCTAAAGGAACACCTGCTAGAGCGTCTGCATAGTCATCACCACGGGCAACGATTACGGTATCAACAGAGTCGTCTTCCCAAGCTTGGCTAATTTCAATAGCTGTGTCGTATCTGCTATGACCGAAGATACGCTCAAGCTCTTCTGGAGATGGTTCTGGTTCTGGTTCTGGCTCTGGTTCTGGTTCTGGCTCTGGAGCTGGCTCTTCCGCAATTGCATCAACTACTGCTGAAGCATTTACTAGTCCATGACCGAATCCATTGTTAACTTCTTCAGAGAATTCATCGTTCGTTAAGTTTGTTGCTGTTTCAGTTAGAACATTTTCAATTTCTTCAATTGTTGCGTCAGCATTTGCTTGTTTAGCAAGTGCTACAACACCCGCAACTGCTGGAGCTGCCATGGAAGTACCGTCAGCCCATGCAACATCATCAATAGGGTAAGAAAATGGAACTGTTACACCTGGAGCTACAACTTCAGGTTTTACTTCACCATATGGTGATGGTCCTTTTGCTGAGAAATCAGCAAGGCTGTTATCCTTATCAATTGCACCAACTGTAAATGCTTCTGGGTACAGTGCTGGAACGAAGATCGATCCTTCTTCAGGATTATCTAAGTTTCCTGCTGCAAATACTGGGAAGATGTTCGCATCTGTCCAAGAAACAAGTACGTCACGGAACCATTCGTTATCAAAAGTTTCCCCATTTGAGTCAACGCCCCATGAGTTGTTGATAACGTCTGGTGCGTTAGCCGCGTCTCCGCCTGGAGCTAGCATCCACTCTGCAGCTTCAACAAACGCAGGTAGTGGGCCACTTCCGATTGAGTTAAGAGCTTTAGCTGCAATCCAAGTTGAACCTGGTGCAACACCTAAATCACCGGAGTAACCTGCAATTTCAAAGTTTTGACCGGATGTAGTACCAGCTACGTGTGTACCATGTCCGTTGTCATCGTATGCTTCTTCTTCGCCATTAATAGCATCATAGAAGCTTGCTGCGTGATTAACTTCGCCTGTTTCTGCATTATAACCACGGTAGCTATCTTGGACTGCCGGGTGATCCCACTGGACACCAGAGTCAATGTTACCAATTACGATACCTTCACCGTTGAATCCTTTTTCCCAAGCTTCTGGAGCTTGAACATGATCAACGTTCCAGCCTAATGGATATTCATCGATAATACTTTCATTCAGGCTGTTTTCTTTTTGAACCGGATCAATTAGTTTGATTTCCGGGCTAGCTGTAACACTTTTAACTTCAGAGAATGCTGCAACTTCTTCAGCAACTTCCTGAGTTGCTGTTACAACAAGAATGTTAGCGATATAGAAAGAATTAACTTCCGCTACATCTGCGTTATCCTCTAAGTAACTTAAAACATCTGCTTGTGTTGCATCAGCAGTTGTCTGTAAAGCATTAATTACTGCTTCACGTTGCTGAACTTCTGCTTGTTCTTCAGATAGTCCAGATAGGCTTACACTTTGCTTTGCTGCAGTTGTGTCAGCCTTTTCGTTGAATTCTACAACAAATGAAACTTCGTCGTTCTCTTCAAATTCTTGTATTAGGTTACTAGAGAGTTTCCCCTCAACTGAATTAGTCTGTGCAAAAATTGAAATTGGTGAGAATAGTGACGCCACCATGATCAACGCAGTGAACAAACTAAGTAAGTTAAAACGTTTCTTGACCACAAAATCCCTCCTGGAATGGAAATAGATTCAAAGTTATATTACAAACAACAAAGAAATCAGCTGCTATTTTCACCGTCCTTTCTCCTCTTGTCAGCGGTATTGTCCTGGGTGTCTGCTCTATTATGTATGGTGGTAACGATGAATCCGTCACCCGCTTTGCAGAGGTTAAATAGATTTTTTGTTGTTTAGTAAACGAATAGCAAGTTCTGGAAATTATTATAACATACTCCGAGAATAATTGTTTGATATTTTAGTACTAATAGACTTATAGGAAGAAAGGCTAAATTTTGACATATATTTTATTTTTATGAGCATAAAGCGTGATAACTAACCAGATTCCAAAATAGATTATAAAATAAATTATTTCGGCAGGAAGCCCGAAACTTCCCGAGAAATCCATCAAAAGGGTGTTTAGCGAGGTTGATCGTTCTCCAATCGTGACGCTTGTGTTAATGAGCACTGCGTACAGGACGTATTTCCCGAAGTAAACGAGGAAACTATTTCTCCCATATGCTTCTAACACCCAATGTACAGATTTTTTAAACGGTTTTATTTCATTAGATTGGTTTTTATCAAAAATGACATAACAGATTGCTAGAATGAATATCGTAAGTCCCGCTGTAATGATTCCGAACGACGGGGACCATAGTCTTTTATTAAATGGAATAATTACATTCACAACTAGGGATAAGAGGATGAGGGCAGTCGAAAATGTAAATAAGCGCATTCCGACCTTTTTCCCTTTATTTAAGAGAATCTTCCCAGCCACGAAACCGAGCAGCACATTTCCAAGTGCAGAGAATATCGTCGGTATTCCTTCCGGGTCGTGACCACGTTCCCCCTGAGCATATGTATGATTTTCTCCGAATATTACCGGATCGATTATATGGGATGGATTGCACCCCATCTGCGGCAGCGCGTCTTCACATCCCGCTCCTACTACGAGCAAGGATGCACCGTAAATACCGAATATGATAAAGCTCAGAACGATTAATGCTCCAATACGTTTGATATATTTTGTAATCACAACAGTTAGAACACCGAGAACGGCAAATAACTGCAGCACGCCTGTGAATCTGAGAGTAGCTAAGTCTAATGACCAAGCAGCGACCATGTTAAACAACAAACCAAAAATAATCAATCGAAATGTCCGGAGGCCCAGCCGCTTCGCACTGACACCTTTGCGGTAAGCGATGGCCATACTCGTTCCGAAAATCGTAACGAAAGCCGGAAATATCGTATCGAGCATGGTCAGCCCGTACCAAGGAGCATGACTAAATACTCCCGGAACACTAAATGTAAAGATAGATAGAAAAACAATAAACCCTCGTGTGGTATCCAACGAGTAGATTCTGCTCTTCTTTCTAGTAGTTAAATTCGCGTTCATCCTATCACATTCCCTATTCTTATACTTATTAAACATAAATTCTATTATAACCTTTAAAAAGTTTACCATAAACTAATTGTTCGTATCGAATATTGTATATAATAGCAGAGAAAGGAGGTAGCATGATGGATAGAAGAAAGTATCTGACGGCCGGGGTCATCGTACTCGTTTCTGCAATCGTACTGGCAATCTTTTTCCGGTTTGATATTTTACATAAAGATTTAAATGAAGTCATCTATTATATTCCGCATCAGGATGACGAAGTAATTACCTTTGGCGTGTCGATCCATGACCATGTCGAAAAGGGTCATGATGTGCATGTTGTCCTCTTAACTGACGGGGCGAATTCAGCAGTTCGGCATCAGCTTGATTTAACAAAAGAGGAATTTTCCGAAGCAAGGAATCGGGAGTTCGATCTGGCCGTGGAAATCCTCGGAGTTGATGCAGATCATGTGGAAAAGCTTGGGCACGCAGATGGGGATCTGCAAGTAGAAGATGTAGAAGAAGTCATCCGGGAATATCAGGAACGTTATCCGGATGCAAGCCATAAAACATTCAGCTATCACGATCCACATCATGACCACGCGAATGCTGGGCATGCGCTACGTAATCTAATGAAGGAAGGAATCATTGAGGATGGAACCTTTTACTTTGGAAATAACTTTACTCCGCTGGACGTCGAGATAAAAGAAGACCATTATGAGGAGGATTATCTCGAGACCATTATTGAAGCGAGCCGGGCTTATAAGGAAGTAGATATGGATAAAGGCATGTATGGGATCGGCTGGAAGTCAGTACCGGAATATTTTATAACCCTGGAGGAGAACCCGGTTAGTCCGTATCATGAGCTCGAATAAACGCGAGGAATTATATGGATTAGACAAGTTACTTGGAATTCGATAAACTTAAGGGTGTGCTTTATTCACTTTAGGGAGTTTTATAGAATAAAAGCATCGTAAACATTGAAAAAGAAAGCGTGAGATTCATGGATTTATATAAGAAAGCCGACAGAAAGTTCAGGCTGGAAATTGAAGGCTTGCGGGCTGTCGCTTCTATTCTAGTTGCTGTCTATCATATCTGGCTCGGAAATGTGTCCGGCGGGGTCGATGTATTCTTCGTTGTGGCAGGATTTTTAATTACGACTTCCCTGCTTGGCCGCTATGAACGGTCCGGCAAGATTGATTTCAGCGGATTTATTTTGCGGCTGATGAAGCGATTGTTCCCAGCAGCTTTTACCGTGCTGTTTATTACAGGAATTGCCTGTATCATTTGGCTCCCGGAAGTTAGATGGGCTCAAACCGTTCAGGAATTGCTTGCTGCTGCCTTGTATTTCGAAAACTGGCAATTAGCGATTAATTCGGTGGACTATCTTGCACAGAATAATGAAGCGAGCCCGTTCCAACACTTCTGGGCGATGTCCTTACAGGGGCAATTCTATATTATTTGGCCGCTCCTTCTATTCATAACGATTTTGCTTGCTCGTTTTATTTTCAAAAAGCAAGTAAGACCGGTGTTCTTTGGGACATTGATTGTCGTGTTCTTCATTTCCTTTGGTTATTCCATTTACATGACGGATGTTAACCAACCTTGGGCCTATTTCGACACGTTCACGAGAGTATGGGAATTTAGTGCAGGCGGATTGCTTGCTTTACTCATTGCAAATATTAAAGTGAATAAATCACTTAGCTTTGTTTTGAGCTGGCTCGGTCTGATTGGATTAGTTAGCTGTGGTTTAGTTCTGCAAGTATCAACCGTGTTCCCAGGTTACGCGGCATTATGGCCGGTACTGAGTGCGATCTTTATTTTAATCGCTGGAAATCAAGGTGGAAAATATAGTGCTTATGGTTTACTAAGTTCGAAGCCGCTCATTGCGTTTGGCGGAATTTCGTACGGTTTCTACCTCTGGCATTGGCCAATCTTAATCTTTTACTTCCTTATTACAGGGAATGAAACAGCTAGCCTTGTTGAAGGATTACTCATTATGGTACTATCGGCTATTCTTGCTTATGTGACAACAGAATTTGTCGAGAAGCCAATTCGAAACAGAAAGAGCTTGAACGTGAAATGGAAGACAGCAACGGTTGCTGTTCTCTTCCTCCTCCCGGTCTTAGTGCTCTCCGGCTTCTGGTCCCAAACGATTGCTAAGCAGCAGAATCAGTTGGCGGATATGGTGAATGAAGAAGATTATCCAGGTGCTGCGGTAACAGCATTTGCCGAAACGAGCGCCGAGACAGATGAACCGGTCGTTCCTACACCGGTGCAAGCGCGAAATGACCAACCTGATTTATATGCGGATGGTTGTCACCAAGCTATCGGAGAAACGGAAGTCATTGAATGTATTTACGGGGAGACGGAAAATCCGGAATACACCGTGGCACTTGTAGGCGGCTCACATTCTGCCCACTGGCTGCCGGCATTACAAGGATTTGCCGAAGAAGAAAAAATTCAAATCAATTCGTACACGAAAAGTGGTTGTCGTTTTTCCACGGAAGAATTTGATGCAGAAGATTGTACCGATTGGAATACGAATTTAATGGACGTTATTCTTGAATTAGATCCGGATCTCGTATTTACAACGGCAGATGTTACGCAGCATCAAGAAGTTCCTGACGGATATGTTGAGGCATGGGAAATCTTAGAAGAGCATGATATTCAAGTATTTGCCGTTCGGGATAACCCGCGCTTCACCTTTGATGTTCCTTCCTGTGTGGAGGAAAATGGTCCAGATAGTATAGAATGTGCGGTGGAACAAGAAGAGATTCTCCCTGCTGAGGCACCGTGGGATCAGTTAGAGAATCCGCCAGCAAATGTACATTATGCTGATTTCACCGACCGATTCTGTGAGGATGGTTCCTGTAAAGCAGTCGTCGGGAATGTGCTAGTCTATACGGATAGCCATCATATTACAGCAACTTATTCTAGTACACTCGCACCTTTTGTACGAGATGAATTGGTGCCATTACTCAAATAAAGTTAAAAAAATAGAGAAAGTCTCTCGTTGATTTGGAGAGATTTTCTCTATTTTTATGTTTTATTTTAACTTTCGCGTGGCTTACTACCCGAATTCGGGAAGAATGATACTTTTGGGTGTTGAGCGGATTTCTCTCTGCCGGATTATACCGGAATCCGGGTGGAACGGGCGTTGAGAGAGCCTATATTCGACCGAGCCAACCGAATTGCAGCTCAAACGGGCGTTGAGAACACTCCCAAACACCCGTTTGACCCAAAACCGCATTCTAACAGTTGTTAAGAACCTTTAGCGTAAAGCGAGGTCTCTTCCTCTTATGCGAAAATTAGTATTTACTTCACTAGATTGATAATGTTAGTACGCACTTTATCTTGGATCGCACTGTTTCCGCCTAAGAAGTAAATATCCGGTTTTGTCGGTGTGTTTGATTTCAACCATGTATTTACCGATTTAGGAACTTGGTCGGATAGCGTGAGCACGAGCGGGCTCCCTTTCTTCGCTGCTAGTGGAGCGGCACTTAGTGCGTCTGCTATATCCATCCCTTGTGCGACGAAGATATTATCTAATTGGTTCTTGTTGTAATACTTGTTGATGATGGCAAGTCCCGTATCAAAGCGGGCTTTTCCAGAAACGCGTTCGACTTTGCCGGTTAATTTCTTCAGCTCATTTTCCACATTAGCGGAAACAGCTGTCTTCCCGCCGATAATTGTTACTTTAGAAACGTTATTTTTCGTAATAAAGTTTCGTGCTTCCTCACTTAATTTCTTCGTATTCGTAAGCAGGATTGGAATGTTCTTCTCTCCTGCGTATGGTGCGATTGCGAGTGGGTCGGATGACTTCTCGTCTCCTGTTGTAATAAATACTTCATTTACTTTTTTCTTGGAAGCGACTATATCTGCAACTTTAGCAGCTGTACCGTAACGAAGATCTGCTTCGATTCGTTCTACACGGGAGCTTCTAAACATATCTTGTAGTTGCTTCTCCACATTTGTAGAAATTGCACCCTTACCACCTAGAATATAAACATATTTCGGTTGAATTCGTTTTAATTCCTGCTCAACAGCTGGTGTTAAGCGGTCATTTCTCGTTAGCAGTAATGGTGAATCCAGACTTGAAGCGAGCACACTTCCCGTTAATGCGTCAATCGGCAGGTCTCCGCGGCCGATCACAACGTATTCCGGCTGCTCCCAGTGCCAGCCATGGTTCGATATGGCTACACTTGTTTCAAAACGGTTCGGTCCTTCAAGCGGGTAAACATCGACATATTCTCCTGCTGTCACGTAACTGGATGAAACCCAACCGGTTTGTCCAGAGCTTGTACGAACTGGCAGCCAGACGTATTGGTTCACTCGAGAATTATTTCCTCTGTATTCCCCTGTAATCGTTAATTTCGTTCCTTTTGGAAGACTTGCCACGACACTTGAGCTTGTGCTTGGTTCTTTACGCAAGTTCAATGAGCGTGTATTCGTGTATGCTGTCTCACCCTTTTTCAGTGATTGGCTGGAATAATGCTGCGGTCCATCCATTTGATACTTATTCGAACGAAAACGCAGTTGACCATTAGATAACTGATATGGTTCAAGTTTTTGTGTCGGGAACGGTGTAATATCGATTAAGGTTAAATCTCGTAATCTCTTAAACACGTTTTCCTGATAAGCTGTATATGGATTTTCCAATGGGTTGTTTCTCGGCAGCATTCCGTTGTAAGCCATAATAGCGAAATACCAATTTTCGATAACCATCGGATCGCCATTATTCACGGTTGGGATAATAGGGGTTTTAGCATCTTTATAATTCCACTTATCTTTTAAAATACGGATTCCTTCTCGGACGTTAAAGCGGATATCTTCTTTCAAACGTTTGATATATTTATCTTTTGCGGAACCTTCACTTAAATACATATGGTTGGAAACTTGCATAATACCAATACCGATACAATCATAGCCGAGCAGGGCGTTCGTCCCGTCCCAAGCTAGTTTTCTACCATCTGTTGTTTTACAACTATTTTTGACACGGCTTGGTACCTCGTTCCAGAATTGTTGCCAGTTACTTTCCTGGTAAGCAATTGCTTTTACAATTTCTGGGGATACATTGGCATTCAGAGCTTCTTCTGTTAAAATCTTGTTGATTTCTGCATAAGATGGATTTTTGTATTTATAGTTCACTTGTGCGGCAGCTTCTTTTTCTTCTGTAATATCTGTGAGGGATGCTTGTCCAGCTTCCACTTGGCTGCCTTTAATCGTAAAGTGCTGCTCCACCATTCCAGATGGTTCGGTCATTGCATCATCTTCCTCATATTCCGGGTATTCGATTGCGATCCCGTCATTTGTAACGGCAAAATTTGCCCGTTCAAATACGTTAGAAGTGTATACTTTCTCCACTCCTGCTGGGGATAGCTTTACGACATCAAAGTATAGTCCATTTCCTGAACCATCCATGCGATATGTAATAATACCATAAGTCTCACTCTCTGATTCTACTTGGTAAAAGTTCGTGACCTGTACAAAGGAGAGTTCTTCTTGATAAAGTTCCTCACCTGAATCTGTAATCCGTATCGTAGCGTTCTCTTCCTCATTCACTACTTCAACCTGCAAGGTGTCTGTCAGTTCTACATTGTTTTCCCCGAAGTCAAAGGTGATTTCGCCGTTTTCTTCTGCATGTACGTGCTGGAATGATAGAATTCCAAATGCCAGGATTGCGACGGCTATAACGAATAACTTGTTAACCTGTTTCTTCAATGGTTCGTTTCCTCCTCATCATTTCTATACCTCTAAAGATACCATAATTTATACTGGTTTTTCTACCTTGTTTTGACATTTTTCAGACATGTTTTTCCCATAAAAAAGAGGGGGAGTCGAATCCCCCAGATTTAAGCTATTACTTTTGATTTTTTCGTTTTCACCCGTTCCATGCTAAAGTGAACACGGCAGTAGTTGATGAACTCTTCGTATTCGCCTTTCTTCATGCATTTTTCGAACATCTCGATAATCGATGCTTTGTCGACTACTTCCTTACGATAGATGTCGTAAATCTGATAGAGGGTCTTCAAGCTTTCTTCCGCTTCTTCCTCTTTCAAACGCGGCACTCGGATGAGGTACCAGCCGACAAAATAGCTGTTGAAACGGTCTGTCAGGTACAGGTCAAGCAGACCTTCTTCTCTTAAGAATGCATATCTTTCTTTTTCCAAGATGAGATATTTTTCAAAGAAACGCTTCGAAATGCTGTTTGTTACCGATGTCGTGACGGCTGCATAGTAAATATGGATAATCCGATCGACTGCTTTAAATGTATTACAATTCAAAATGAGCTGCTGGAAAAACAAGGTATCCTGTCCGACCGCTCTTTCCACCATTTGTAAGTTGTTGTCTGCAATGATTTCTTTTTTGACGATTAATGCTTGGATACTTTGGGCACGGAGCATCGAGTCGTGCAAATATGCGCGGGTATCGGATACGATGCCGGATGTATCCCATTTGAACGCGTTCTTCGAGTAGTTCATCACTTTGCGTTCGGTATCGTATTTAATAATGTCACCGACAACAAGGTCAAGGTATGGATTATTTTCCATCTCTTCCAGCAAGTATGCATAGCTGTCGTTCACTGCTTCGTTATCTGGGTCAAGATAGGTGATGAGATCTGCTTTTGCAAGCTCGAATCCTTTGTTTCTTGGTCGAGATGCACTGCCGCTTCCACCGTCCGCGAATTTATATGTTTGGATATTCGGGTAGAGGCGCTCGAGACGATCAACCATCTTCAGTGTCTCGTTATCCGTAGAGCCATCGTCCACAAGGATAATATCCATATCATGGAAGATAGAGGAACGCTTTAGACTCATGAAGCATTTGCCGTAAAGATGACGGCCATTATTATAAACTGGAATGATGACGGATAATTTGTATGCTGCACCGTCTTTACGGTCCTCTGCCGGATTCACATCTAGTTCAAGGGAATCAATACTGTAGCCGTTCCCTCTTTCCAGTGAGCCATCTAACTCAAGCAGTTCTTCTACTGTAAAATCATTCGTGTCAAACACCGTTTTATACTTGTCGTTTACAACCGTTACAAAGTCATGCTCCACGCCTTCTTGCAGTTCCCCGTGATTATAGTAGGCGTCTTTCGTAACATAAGCGGAATCGGTATATTTAAAACCGTTGATCAAGTCTTCTAAGTAATACTCGCCATACTCGTAATCCGGGTGGAAGAAAGTAATATAATCAAATTCTTCGTAATGGTCTTGTATATATTCTTGTGTCACGATTGTTTTATGCGGATAAGATTGACGCTCGAAATTCTCAGCTATGTTGTCGTCTTCTTGTTCGACTACGACCGCGATTTTTCGATCTTTAATAAAAGACTGCTCGTAACCGATTTTTTGCAGCAAGTCGTTTAAGCGGTGGAATGTCGTATGCTGCCTCATGACCGTCCGTACGCCTTCCATCTGGTGCATGTACAATTCCTTATCCGTCACGTTATTCATGATGTCTTTAATTTCTTCGGAGCTGTCGATCATGAAGATATTCGGGAATAAATTATTGATACCGAGACTATAATTCGAGAGGATCAGGTTCCCCATTGCCTGCAGCTCATAAACTCGGTTTGCGAACATCGTCTCACTCTTCTGGACGGAATTCAGATTGATGACCCAGTTATACAGTTTGAACACTTTCTGTAATGTCTGGTGCTCGATGCTTGGCGATAAATGACGTATATATTTCCGCGGGAAAAAATGTCGATTCAAGTTCAGATGATAGTTCCGGTCGATGATTTTTAATTCTTTATCTGCATGGATGACTCCGTCGAAAATCATTTTCGTATCTTTTTGACGATGCGGATATTTCTCATACCAGGACCCGGCAAAGATTGCCCCGTCCAGTTTCTCCGTCTGCTTCATTCCAACGGGGTTATTGTAAATCGGGTTGAAGCCGAATTCGAGGGCGAAGACATTGTCATTATTACAGTATTCTCTATAATCATTGATCTTTTCCTTCGCGGTCGTGAAAATATAATCACAGTACTTCGCGATATCGACGAATGCCTCGTAATTTGTCGGGTCTTCCTTCGAGTAGAAAACAATTTTTATATTTTTCGTGCGGTAGTAAGAAATCATGTCATATAATTCTTCACGGAGCTTCGTATTGTTCGGATTCCCTAGCCCCTTCCAGGACAGGTCAAGACCTTTCCAGGCGGAGGCGACGATGAATACGTCGATGTCCTCATGCTCCTTGTAATTCTCTCTTGTAATGTAAACCATGTTTGCGGCATTCTCGTAAGAATAAAAGAGAAATTCATCAGCGATGATTCCAATTTTTAAATCAATCGGTTGATAGTAACGTCCACCGTTTGTGACAGGGACCGTATCAAGGATTGGTTGAATTCTTTCTAAGAAATCGACATCACTCTTCTCTTCCTTAAGCTGTTGATAACCCATCGCCAGTTCTTCTGGACTCAATTGTTCAATAGCTTTTTCAGAGAGTTTCAGTAAGCCAGGATCAACCTCTACTCCTGCATCCTGAAGCATTTCCACTTCTTTCAGCATGCGATTCAGCAGTTCCCTCTTCTTATTTTGAATTGTCTTTAGTCTTGTCTTATTGGAATACATCTAATTACTCCTTTTTCTTCGCCATTTCCAATATTTCGTCGTTAGTTTTCCTAACTTCGATGACTTCAAGTTGTTGTATTTCATACGCAGGCTTTTGATTTCTTCTTCGAGCTGATCGAAATTCCGGAGCAGATTTTCTTCGGCCTGGTATTGCTGGTAAAGCTCTTGCTGGGCTCTTACCTTTTCCATCTTTTCCTGAAGGTATTTATCTTCTGTACTGTCTTTCAGCTCATCCCGTTCTTCCTTTAATGCGAGCAGCTGCTTCACATATTTCCGTTCATGTTGGACGAGGGCTGTCTCAAGTTCCGTAAGCATTGCTTCGTCGATTGGTTTATTCGTTAATGTCTCGTCCTTCTCGTAGAGGGCACCGACCCAACCGTTCAGGAATTTCACCTCGGATAGATGGAGTTCGTTCGTCTGGAACGCATATAAATCTTTAACATAATACGTATGTTTGTGGTCGAAATAATCATTTATTCCGAATGGTACGGTGATGATCAGCTTCCCGCCAGGATTCAGCAAGGTAACTGCCTTCTCGATAAAACGTTCGGGATCGGATAGGTGTTCAAGAATTTCACCCATGATGACACAATCAAAGGTCGTGTCGAAGGTGTGGCTCACAAAATTATCATGAATCAGTTCCAGATGTTTTCTTGTTGGAGCTTCTTCTTGTTCGAGCTGCTCTTTTGCATAGTTAATCGCATCTTCTAAAACATCGATGCCCGTAACCTGCTTCCCTTCTCTAGCAAGCAGAATGGAAACAAGTCCTTGGGAGCAGCCGACATCCAGTATCGTTTCACCTTTACTTGATGCCAGTATCCAGTGAATCCGGTCCCTTACCTTCTTTCCGAACTCTGTTCCCAGCTCATCATAATATGCTTCACTAACTCGATCCGTGTTTTTCTTCATGTTCTAGAACTCCAATCTCACCTATATGTATTTCTTTTGTCTTACCAGTGACCTTCTCACCTGAGGGCAGCATGATGAAGTATTTTATAAAGTATCTTCCAGGCTCTTCCGGTCTATAGGTCATGGTTTGCTTTCCTTGATACATTATTTTATCAATAACTTTGCCATTATAATAGGTATAATAAGCAAATTTAACATTCAATGCGGTATCAAGGTTCAAAGCAAAGTGGATTTCACCGTCTTTTTGTTCAATAGCAGGATTGCAAATGACATTCGTGTCACTGATGAAATGTTCGCCTACATCTTCTCTGTACACGGTATGGTCACCCTTTACGAGACAATAGGCAACCGTAACGTGAGTTGGCTTAGATAAATTTAAATGAAAAAGATGCTTGTTGTTATCGAAATTCATTTCTTTTAAAATATCATCTTCTTCGTAAATGCGAATTTTCGCTGTGTAACCGGCTGGCGGTACGTTGTCTGTCGTCATCCGGAATACATTATCTGCAAACTCATAATGAACAGGATGGACCGTGAACCCATGGATAAGATCCAGCAGTTTATTAACGATGAAATCCGGGTAATATTTTGCTATATCGCCATGACTCTTAATATTTTCATCCAGCAATAAGGTGTACGGATGATTTCGTTTATCCATCTCCTCGACTAGAGGAACGATATGATCGGGGTATTGCTTGTCATGAACGCTTCCTAGAATGGTGAGGAGTGTCTCGTTATTCGTATCCAGCTGGTTATAAATCACATTGTTGAGCTCTGCCACTTTCGCTTCATCGTCCACGTCGCCGAGCATGTATGCTGCGGTTTCTTTGGCATATTGTGTAATATATTCCGCGATTCGCGTTTGCGGGGCGCCAGCGATTGCTTGGCCGAATTTATATTTTAATGCATAGTAAAGGGCTGCACTTGCCCCTTTTGATGTGCCCGCCGTGATTACTTTTGCTTTATCGATATGAAGCTTTGATATCGTGTCCTCGATTAGTTCGCTGACAGACTGTTCAAAGTCGAAGCTCATTTCTTTCCCTAAGTAGTAGCTGCCGCGGGTGCTGTCCTTATCGAGGATAAACAGCTTATGGGCATCTATTCTCCTTAAGGTACGAACATAGTTATAACGGTACTGGTTCAGAGATCTCACCGGTGCGAATCCAGAAAAGACAATGATTAAATAATCCGTATTGTACGCTGCTTCTTCCAAGACATAGGTTACTTCTTTTGTGCTTCCTTGATAAGTTGATTCGTTAAAAATCATGCTGTGTCTCCCCTTTAGCTTTAGTTATAGCTACATGCAGCTTCAGCGCCCAGCGACTGGCGAGACGCCCTTCACCTTCGTGCGATAAAGGAGACTTGCCGATTGGCCTTGCCAAACGTCGCTAAACGGGCGCTTCCGCTTTTGGTTTAGTAGCCTAATCCTAAAAGGACCCCCAGTACTGCCACAATAGACAGCATGACCCCGCTTGTAACGAGATTTTTTGTGTTTCTTTTTTTGATATTTTCTTTTCGTGGAACTAATTCATTGTCTGGTGTGCTTGTTTGACTTGCGAGCATTTTATTTTTATAAGCTCGTTTTTCTTTTGTACTTAATTTATTAAACCAGTTAATGAACTTCTGGTATTCTTTCTGTACCTCTCCTGAATCACCCATCATCTTCATTTCCCCGTAGTGGATCCAAATTGCTGTATCACAGAATTGCTTCACTTGGGCAGCCGAGTGACTGATGAAGAAGATTGTTTTGCCGCGCTCTCTAAATTCATTCATTTTCTCTAAGCTGCGCTGGGCATAAGTCGAGTCACCAACGGATAATGCTTCGTCAATGACTAAAACGTCAGGATCTGTATGAACGGAAATCGCGAACCCGAGACGGGAGCGCATTCCGCTTGAATAGTTTTTCACCGGTTGCTTAATATAATCACCAATTTCGGCGAATTCAATGATATCCGGTGTGAGCCGTTCAATTTCCTCATCCTTCAAGCCGTGCATCATACATTTCAGCTGAATGTTTTCAATACCTGTCAGGTTATTGTTTAACCCTGCCGAAATAGCAATCAAGGACGTTTCCCCATTGATTGTGATTTCACCGCTTGTCGGTTGAATGACGCGGGCAAGCATATTCGAAATAGTCGATTTCCCGGAGCCGTTCAGGCCGATAATCCCGACACTTTCTCCTTCATATACTTTGAAGGAGACATCTTTAACAGCGACGAATTCTCTTCGCTGCTTCCTGCGCTCAATTGAAAAGAGTTCCATTAGTTTCTCTTTCTGCTTGGCATGCATTTCGAATGCTTTATATACATTTTTAAATTCTACTTTTAGTTGTTTTTTCATAACTGACCCTCATTTATTATAAATAATCTACGAAATTCTTCCGGAACTTCAAATGGACGCTGGAACCGATGACGAGAATGGTCAAAGTTAGTGTCCAGAAGTAGATAAGATAGAGTGGGTCTTCAAAGAACCAGCCTCTTCCCAGGAAGGAATCTCTGAAACCTTCAATAATATAGTAAATCGGGTTCAACTGCAGGACGTCAGCCATCCAGTCCGGAACGCGTCCACCTGCCGGGTCCCAAAGGATTGGAGATAAGTACAGAATCATCCGTACCATCGACTGCAGGAGCATCTGATAGTCCCGTATTAACGTCGATATCGTAGAACTGAGTAATGCAAAAGCAAACAGGAAAGCGAACATACTAATGATATAATAAATGATTTGTATGAAATAAATCGTCAGTGTGAACCCGTAAAAGAATAATACGATCATCAACAGTGTCATTAAGATGAAAAACTGCAAGCTGTTGCCGATAATCCGGATGGTCGGCAGTAAGCTGACAGGGAAATTCATTTTGGAAACCATGTTCACTTTTTGATAGACACTGTTTGAGCCTTGGATGATGGATGGGCTGATGAAGAACCAAGGAATGAGTCCCATTAGCATCCATAGGAAAAAGGGAATTTCACCGGTTGATGTTTGTACCGGTTCTCCCCCTCTGATTCCTAATCCAAATACAAACCAGTAAATGCTTACTTGAATGGCTGGGTTGATGACTTGCCAGAGTGATCCGAGGTAATGTAGTTGGTACATTCCTTTGATGTCAAAGCTGGCCATTCGGAAAATAAGATCTTTATGGTCAAGTTGTTCCTTGACTACTTGTCTTACTGAATTAAACATATGCATTAGCTTCCTTTATAAAATAATTTATACATTTAAAAAATCCTTTTACCTGTGCCTCAAACCCCGCTCCAGGAATATACTTCGCTTTCCACGGGCAATGAAGAATTGCAGTTCATTCTTCACTGCTGATGAGCCTCCTCGCGCTGGCGCGCTGCGGGGTCTCATCGATGCCTCTGCTCCCGTTGGAGTCTCCGTATATTCCCGGAGCTGAAAAAGAGTAAGCCACTTCCAACCTAAATTAGTTTAAAGACACGTTAAAGACTTTTATAAATACTCGTATAAATTACCGTAGTTAATATAAGCGATATCGTCTGTGTGTTTTTGGACGATATTTTTGGTGTCGAATATTTGTTTGTTATTCATTTTGTTGAATGCTTCGTCGGTTAGTTCTTTGAATTGGTTGTGGTCGCTTAGGATTAGGACCAGGTCGGATCCGTCGAGTGCTCCCGCGAGGTCTTGTTCGACGAAGCTTAAAGTTACGTGCGGATCGTAGGCTACCACTTCGTATTCTGATTTTTTGTTTAAGATTTCATAGATTTCCATTGCTGGGCTTTCACGGATATCGTCGACGTTTCCTTTGTAGGTAAGGCCGAAGATTGTGATTTTCTTGCCGTTCTGTTTTTTCACTAGTTTTTCCGCTGCGTCGACAACATATTCTGGCATCGAGTTGTTTACGTCACGGGAAAGGCTGATGATTTTTGATGCTTCTGGAGCCTTCGATATGATAAAGTACGGATCGACTGCGAGGCAGTGTCCGCCGACTCCTGGTCCAGGCGTGTGCAAGTTCACACGCGGGTGTTTGTTTGCCATTTCGATTACTTCAAGCGCATTGATGCCAAGCTCGTTCGATACTTTTGCAAGTTCGTTTGCTAGCGCAATGTTCACGTCGCGGTATGTGTTTTCCATTAGTTTAGACATTTCTGCTGTACGGGCATTTGTTTTAATGAGTTCACCTTTAACAAATGTGCGGTAAACGTCAGCGCCTTTATCCGTACAAGCTTCTGTGATACCCCCAACGATACGGTTGTTGTTCACAAGTTCGTCCATGATTTGTCCTGGAAGTACACGTTCCGGGCAATGCACAAGATAGATGTCTTCACCGATTGTAAAGCCTGCTTCTTCGAGACGCGGTTTTACATAGTCATCCATCGTACGTGGTGCGATGGTTGACTCAACAATTACAACATTTCCTTTTTCAAGAACCGGAATCATATTGTCGATTGCTTGCATGACATACGTGATGTCCATGGAGCGGTGCTCGTCCGGTTTGTTTGGTGTTGGGACGGCGATAATGAATGTGTCCGCCTTCTCCGGTGTTAAGGACGCACGGAAGTTTCCTTTTTCCATTGCCTCTTCCAATGCTTCTTGCAGACCTGGTTCTTCTATATGAATGGTTCCATTATTCAACATGTCCACTGCTTCTTTTTTCACATCGACGCCGATTGTTTCTACTCCATAGTTTGCAAACATAATGGAAGTCGGTAGTCCGATATATCCTAATCCGATGGTACATAATTTCACAATGAATTCCTTCTTTCTTTTAAGTATAGATTTTTATATTTAACAACGTCTAGCTCCAGCGCCCAGCGACTAGCGGATTTCCTTCACCTCCGTACGTCGCTACGACGCACAGGATGTGCTAGTGCAAACACCCTTCGGTGGGACGAGTAATCGCAGTCCCAGGTGTTGCGAAACGAATCGCGTTTTTAACCTGCAAGGCGCGCTTCCGCTTTTGATTAATACTTCTCATAAACTTCGAGCAGATATTTTTGCTCTATCTCCCAATTATACTTCTTTCGGGCATTTTTGCAATTAGCGCTGAATTCGGCTCGTTTATCAGGGTTTTCAAGCATATAGTTAACCCCTTTAGCGATTTCCTCCGGTTTGTGCGGGTCGATGGTGACACCGACTTCGCTTTCTTCTACGACTTTTTTAATTTCGGGGAAATCACAAGCAACGACCGGGACTTCATTCATCATATACTCGAATAATTTATTCGATGAAGCCGACCAGTGGTTGAAGTTGATATTGTTCAACACTTGGAACGCGAGATATGCATTTTTCGTATATTTCGGCAGGTCTCTTACGGGAACCTTTGGAATGAAACGGATGCCGTCTTCCAAGTTCCTTTCTTTCACCGTTTGCACAAGCTTGTCTTTAATTTTCCCATCGCCGATAAAAACGAGGGTTCCTTCCTTAAAGAGCGGGTAGGCGTCAATCAGCTTTTCAAGACCCCTTCCTGCTTGAACTCCCCCTTGGTAAAGGAGAATTTTCTCATCTTGCGGTAAACCAAGCATGGCATGCAAATCAACTTTTTCATCCACTTGCTGGATCTCAAGGGATGGGTAATTATGCAATACATGCGGGTAGAAGCCGTAAAGTTCTTCATTAAACTTCGCGCGAGTGTCGTTTTCGACAATCATGCTGTCCATGCGATTAATGAAAAATTGTTCAAACCGTTTATACCACGGGCTGTCATAGCCGGTTCTGCTCGTCTGTACTTCATGCGAGTCATAGATAAGTGGCTTCTTTTTAAAACGCCATTTCGCACTGACATACCCTTGTGGCATCGTGTTCAAGTCATTGGAATGATAGATATCATAGTTGCCACGGTGGCCTTTGATCATCATACGGAGGATCAATGCACCGCGGATCCAAATAACTCTTACTTTTGTTTTTAATAATAGGCCGACTAGAATCGTGAGCAAAATCGTGAGGATTGGGATAAAATAAAGCATCAAGCCCCAGACTGCTAAAATTGGAAGTGCTGGCCATTTATGTCTTGCGGTGAAGCGGTATGCTTTCTGAAGCAGTTCGAGTGTGACCGGGTACCTGCGCATCCGGTGAACTCGGAAATGCTCATTCACTTCTTCATACTGCAACACATCCGGATCGTTCGGGTCATCAATACAGATGAGTTCGACATCATACCCATTTTGGGATAATGCCGTGCATTCCCGTAGAACCCTTGCATCATTTGTGAAATGATTCCATACAAACATTCCTACACGTTTCATTTATTTTTCCCTCATTACTTCATAATATCAATTAACTTCTTGATGTTGTTTTCCCAAAGAAAATATTCCTTGACCGTGCGGATACAATTTTCCCCGAGCTGCTGCTCCATTGCTTTGTCATTTTTCAATTCGACAATTTTCGCAACGATCCCCTCGACGTCTGTCTGGTCGAAGGTGAACCCGGTTTCGTTCTCCGTAATCATATCTGCGGCTGTTCCTTTCACACCGGCAATGATTGGTGTCCTGCACGTCATATAGTCGATGATTTTCCCTGGTAAAACGGTGGAAAACACTTCTTCGTCATTTAAAAAAGCGACTGCAACGTTGCTGTTCTTAATGAGCTCAAGGCTCTTCTTCCTTGTCGTCGGTTTATGAATATGAACGGTGTTTAAGTCATTTTCTGCTAAGTAGTTCACAAATTCTTCCGTCCGCACACCATAACCGATTACATCAAAACGGATTCCTTCCGCATGCAGCAAGTTAGCTACCAGTTTGAGGTGGTCGATATCCTGGGCGAGTCCGAGGTTACCTGTGTACACAACACGGAATTCTTTCGTTTCAGGATTATCTTCTGTAATTTCATGCACCCTCGGTCCGTTTGGCATATAAGTAATTGGCTTGTCTTGCTTGAGTTTTCCTTTGATATGATCATAGAATCCGATACTGTTAATAACAATCGAGTCGGCTTTTCCGTACATCTTCTTTTCAAGAAAGCGGAAGATTTTGATGATCGGTTTATTATGAAAGGTCTTCACTCCAATAAGACTATCCGGCCAAAGATCACGGACTTCAAGAATCAGTTTCGATTTTAGGACGAATTTCCCGACAAAGGCGGAGAATACAATAAAGATTGGCGGTGTACTTACTAATATATAATCGTAGCCGTTCTTCCTCAGCTTCCATAGTTCGAGCAAGAAGCGGTACATGATTTCCAAATAAAAAAATAATCTGCTTAAAATATGATTCTGAAATCGATTATTTTTAATGGGAACTCGTATTATTTTATATTTTTCTTCATTTAATGATTCTTCATCCCAAAATTCGCTGTCTTTGTACATGTTTTTATTCGGGTAGGCCGGTTCGGTTGTTAAAACATCTGCATCTATGCCGTTTTCATTCAGCAATTGATAGATGTTTTTCATCCGATTCCCAGAGCTGCCGATGACAGGATAGAAATTCTGGGTCATGAGTAAAACTTTCTTGGACATGTTTGAACGCTCCTAATCGCAAGTAAACACCCTTACTATTTTATCATAAATTTACATGATACGATAATTACAATGCTATTACAAATCGAATTCATATCCTTTCATACGAGCAGTTCAATCTTAGAAGCATATAATTTATTTAGAAATGAATTAGACGAATACCGCTTTATACACGGGATTTTGTCTCTTAGATGCACTATATTGGACGGATTTCGTTCCATGCACGGGATTAATGTCTCGTAGACGAGCTCTATCAGACAAATTCTGCTGCATGCACGGGATTTTGTCTCTGACAGGAGCTATATCAGACAGATTCTGCTGCATGCACGGGATTTTGTCTCTGACAGGAGCTCTATCGGACAGATTCTGCTGCACGCACGGGATTTTGTCTCTGACAGGAGCTATATCGGACAGATTCTGCTGCATGCACGGGATTTTGTCTCTGACAGGAGCTATATCAGACAGATTCTGCTACATGCGCGGGATTTTGTCTCTGACAGGAGCTCTATCGGACAGATTCTGCTGCACGCACGGGATTTTGTCTCTGACAGGAGCTATATCAGACAGATTCTGCTGCATGCACGGGATTTTGTCTCTGACAGGAGCTATATCAGACAGATTCTGCTACAGGCACGGGATTTTGTCTCTGACAGGAGCTATATCAGACAGATTCTGCTGCATGCATGGGATTTTGTCTCTGACAGGAGCTCTATCGGACAGATTCTGCTGCATGCACGGGATTTTGTCTCTGACAGGAGCTATATCAGACAGATTCTGCTGCATGCATGGGATTTTGTCTCTGACAGGAGCCCTATCGGACAGATTCTGCTACATGCGCGGGATTTTGTCTCTGACAGGAGCTCTATCGGACAGATTCTGCTACATGCGCGGGATTTTGTCTCTGACAGGAGCTCTATCAGACAGATTCTGCTACATGCACGGGATTTTGTCTCTGACAGGAGCTCTATCAGACAGATTCTGCTGCACGCACGGGATTTTGTCTCTGACAGGAGCTCTATCGGACAGACTCTGCTCCACGCCTAGGATTCTGTCTAATAGAAGGCTCCTATTAGACAAATTAGGCACGAAAACCTAGGAGCCTGCTCAAATTATAGATCTGACGGGTATTGTTAATCTGGACGGCGAACAGCCTGGAGGAAGTTCTGTTCTATCATGAACATGGGGTTAAAAAGGTAGAAAATAATAGAAGAAACGGGACGGGTCGTCTATCCTACTCCGTTCATTAAGGATGGACTTCTCGTCCCGCTATGCTGAGCCATTTCAGCAGGCGCTCGCGGCATATATATAATTCTTGGGCGAATTCAAGCGTAACTGCTTCGAATGTCAATTCTTTTCCTGGCTGAATCTGCGCTGCTCTTGAGATATCCTCCGTTATGACGGTGGCAATTCTTGTGTACCCGCCTGTTGGCTGCCTGTCAGCTAGCAAAATAATGGGCTGACCATTCGCCGGTACTTGGATTGCTCCGGGGAAAGTTGCGTCAGATATAATATCCGCCTCATTTGCATGCGTAATTTCCGGTCCGATTAGCCGGGTCCCCATCCGGTCTGTTTGTGATGACTTTTTGTAAGTTCCTGTTAAAAATGTACGGATTCCTTGTTTTGTAAAAGCTTTGGCGTCAGGACCAAGAATCACGCGGATGTTCCTTTGCTTATCATAATCTGGAACGAGACGAGAAGGGAGCACTCTGCCTGAACTTTTCATTATGGGGTCCCCCGTTGGCAGTCTATCGCCTTTTACAAGATATTCCCCATTTAATCCACCGATTTTTGCTTTTACATAAGTTGACCGGCTTCCCATTATTTCCGGCGTCTGAATCCCGCCGCTCACTGCAATATAAGCGTACGTTCCTGTGACAGGCTTTCCAAAGGATAAGGTCTGCCCTGCATAAAGTGAATAGGATTTCCATAATTGAATCGGGGTGCCGTCAACTGCAGGCGACAGGTCGGCACCGCAAATGGCAATGACCGTGTCTTTTAAAAACTTTAGTTTCGGCCCCATTAAGACAACTTCAAGACCTGCTGCATTTCGTCTGTTTCCAACAAGAATATTTCCAACTTGAAGGGCGAAATGGTCCATTGCACCTGCCACTACCATTCCTAATTGCTGATAGCCGCTCCGTCCTAAATCCTGAACAGACGTTGCAAGCCCTGGCTTGATTACTTCAATCATTGCTTTTTCCATTTACTTCCCCACTCTTTTTATCGTAATCCCGTTTCGAACGAGTCCTTGCTGCAGTTCCATTACAAAGGCCAAAGCTGCATCTGTATCACCATGCACACAGATGGTGTCTGCCTTAATCGCCACATCACTTCCGTCTACCGCTTCCACTTTCCCCTCTTGCACCATCCGGATCACCCGGCGCACCGCTTCTTTCGGGTCTTCGATCATTGCATTTGCTTCCGTTCTAGGTGTGAGCGACCCGTCCGGCTGATAAGTACGATCGGCAAAAACTTCATTCGCAACTTGTAGACCAGCCGCTTCTCCCGCTTTTATAAGCTCACTGCCTGCAAGCCCAAACAGGATAAGAGCGGGATCAACATCATAAACCGCCTGAGCAATTGCTTGCGCCTGTCGTGCGTCTTTTGCTGCTAGATTATATAGGGCTCCGTGCGGTTTTATATGATTCAGCTTTTGATTATACAGCTGGGCAAAAGACTGAACAGCACCAATCTGATAAACAATCAGATTATAGATCTCCTCTGGTTCCACGTGAAGGATGCGTCTGCCAAATCCTTGCAGATCCTGGAATCCTGGGTGGACACCAATTCCGACATTGTTTTCAGCTGCTTGTTTTACCGCATGCCTGATCACATTGTGATCACCAGCATGGTAGCCTGCTGCAATATTGGCTGAAGTAATATATTTCATCACGAATTCATCTTGACCAATCTGGTATGCACCAAAGCTTTCGCCTAAATCACTGTTTAAATCGACTAGATATTTTTCCATGCCACTCACTCTCCCTCGTGCTGTATAACATTCGGCTGGTAGGTTCCACGTGATACAGCTATCTCGATTTCTTCAAATTCTGTTTTTGTTATAGAAGAGAACCGAATATAATCTCCTGACCGGAGCAGAATCGGTTGATGACGAAGTGGATGATATAATTTCAATGGGGTCCTGCCGATAATCTGCCAGCCTCCCGGACTCTCCATGGAATAGATTCCCGTTTGAGCTCCGGCTATCCCAACAGCCCCTGCAGGAACGTTTGCCCGAGGTGAGATAAGCCTTGGGGTGGCGATTTTCTTTGACATCCCTCCAAGATATGGAAAACCAGGAGAAAAACCCATCATGTAGATCAGATAATTGCTACTCGTGTGAATATCGATGACCTCGTCCGTAGTAAGCCCGTTATGTTCGGCGACAAATCCGAGATCTGGCCCGTATTCCTCCCCATAATAGACGGGTATCTCCGTAATTATCGGTGGGGGCAATGCTACGAGTGAAAGTTTTTCATATAGAGATTCCATACGATTCTTTAAGGAATCGTATGGAATCAAAAGCGGGTCATAGTAAATCGATAATGCTGTATAAGCTGGAATCCATTCGATGATGCCAGAGATACTTTCTTTTTCCAAAAGGGCAGAGAAATTTCGGATACGTTCGTTCGTCTTTTTTGAAATTGTAGTTCCCAACTGAATTCGAATTCCCCTGTCCCCGTACAGACTGATTTCAAACATCGCTTTCACCATTTCTATCATAATTTCACGTTTTCCATGTGTGTCTCTTTATTCTATCATGATTAGAAAAACTGTGGGAGCATTTGAATCAATGTACGAACTCCGAGTATGGCAGTTAAGATGACAACTAGCGCCCCGAATATCGTCAGCCATACCGGATGCTTGTAGTCTCCCATAATCTTCTTGTTATGGGCGGCAAGCAGCATCGAACCTAAGACAAGCGGCAGAATCAAGCCATTTACCGCTCCAGCAAGCACAAGCAATGTCGTAGCTTCACCAATCACCACAAATACGGCGGTTGAAAAGATTATAAATCCGATAATCCAGTATTTATGAAATTTATCAATGATCGGATGGAAGGATCTCAGGAAGGATACAGATGTATAGGCTGCTCCAATGACGGAGGTAATCCCGGCAACCCAGAGAACGACTCCGAATAATCGATAACCAATATCACCAGCTGCTGATTGGAAAACAGTTGCTGCGGGATTGCTCGGATTAAGGGCAACTCCTTGGGAAACAACTCCTAATACAGCTAAGAAAAGCAGAATTCGCACGAGTGAAGCAACACTAATGCCGAGTACAGCCGTTCTTTTCACTTCCGGAATTGCTGCTTTTCCAGTAATGCCTGCATCGAGTAAACGGTGGCCACCGGAAAATGTAATATACCCGCCAACCGTACCTCCGACAATGGTAATAATCGCATATACATCGAGCTCAAGCGGCACGAACGTCCGATGAATCGCTTCTCCTATCGGTGGTTGACTAACGAACATGACATAGCCGATCAGAAGAACTAACAACCCTCCTAAAATGTATACCATCCGGTCCATCGCTGCCCCAGCTTCTTTTGATAAAAATATAATGATAGCAAGCGCAGCAGAAATTAATGCGCCGATTTTCGGATCAACTCCCAAGACAACGTTAACCCCTAAGCCTGTCCCACCGATATTTCCGATATTAAAGGCAAGACCGCCAATAACGATAAAGACAGCTACAATGGCACCTAAACCTGGCAGTACTTTATTCGCAATTTCTTGACCGCGCAGTCCTGAAACACTGATAATGCGCCAGACATTAAGCTGTGCACCTATATCTAATAGAATCGAAACGAATATGACAAAGCCAAAGCTTGCCAGAAGCGATTCTGTAAATACTGCTGTTTGCGTGAGGAATCCCGGCCCCACTGCAGATGTTGCCATTAAAAACGCCGCTCCCATGAGGGATCTTCTGCGAGCCTTCTGATCCTTCGCTGAAAGTAATGTGTTTTCGTGATTTAAATTTGACATGTTGACCTCCCTCTAAATTCTAGTTGTTTGTAAATATAGCGAGCTTCCCCGCATGAACACAAACAAAGGCGAAAGCGCCCGTTTAGCTGGACGTGGCTGCTGCTAGTTAATATAGTTAGCCATATCACCTTTGCTTTATCGTTTTTTACGATAAAAAACTTGTCAGTATCTTTAGTTTGCTCGTTTGTACGCTACTCATTACACTTCATTACAAAAAAGCAAAATCAAAGATCCGACAAGTCGAAAATATAATATAAACAATCTAACTGGAACATGCAAGTTTA
Organism: Oceanobacillus alkalisoli; assembly: GCF_021556485.1. Taxonomy (GTDB): domain Bacteria; phylum Bacillota; class Bacilli; order Bacillales; family Amphibacillaceae; genus Oceanobacillus; species Oceanobacillus alkalisoli. The sequence continues at coordinate 150,717 of NZ_JAKGBW010000004.1, forward strand.
AAAATCACGCTACGAAATCACATAATATTGAGACAAATCTGCCGATGAATATTGGTATAGAAATAATCTTCATGAATAGGGCTGAAGAGACCGAGGATCTTGGGGTTGATAGCTTCCATGTAATAAGCTGGGGGACTTGTTTTTTTATTCAGAGTAAATTTTTGGTGGGATATAGAATCTTATTACCCAAATTAGATTAAAGATAGGGCCTTCGGGTGTTGATAGGCTCTGCCCGAACAAAACAGAATCGTCTTTAAACAGGCGATTAGAGCGCTTCTATATACCCGAACGTAACCAATTTTGGATTAAATCGTCGTTTAGAAGCCCTTTAAACTCCCGAACGTATTCTAATCCAGATCAAACGGGCGCTTGAGAACTCCTATTAAATAAAAAAGGCGAGTAAAATCATCCATTGATGACTTTACCCGCTTTTTTCGTTTGTTTATCATAAGATTCAACTCAAATTCTTACCACCCAGTAAGAATAGATCCTTGGTATGTTTCCTCGACGAATTGTTCAACCTCTTCAGATTGGTAAATGTCGATGAACTGTTGAACGGCTGGGTCGTCTTCGTTTTCTGCGCGAACGGCAATTAGGTTAACGAATGTGGAGTCTTGCTCGATGAAGATGGAGTCTTCACCAGGTACAAGTCCTGCATCCATTGCAAAGTTCGAGTTGATTGCTGCGATATCCACTTCGCCAAGCTGACGCGGGATTTGAGCTGGATCAAGCTCAATGAATTCATAGTTATGTTCGTTTTCCGCAATATCATTGACCGTAGCGTTCACGCCGAGTCCTTCTTCTAGCGTGATTAAGCCAGCTTGTTCGAATAATAATAACGCACGTCCACTGTTTGTCGGGTCACTTGGTAAAGCAATACTTGCACCGTCTTCTAAATCCGCGATATCCGTTATTTTATCAGAATAAATTCCCATTGGGAATGTTACCGTGTCTGCTACTTTTACTAAATCTAGTCCACGTTCTTCATTCATATGATCAAAAAATGGCTCGGTTTGGAAACTGTTGAGATCAAGTTCCTCTTCTGATAGACTCACGTTCGGCATGACATAGTCACTGAATGATACAATTTCAATCGTTAAATCTTCTTCTGCTGCAAGCTCTTTTACTTTTTCTAAAATTTCTTCATGTGGTCCTGCTGTTACTCCAACGGTGAGCTTGCCGTCTTCCAGTAAACCTTCCGCTGCTTCATCGTCCGAGCCGCCGCCACAAGCAGCGAATAGAACGAACACACTTGCAAGAATTGCTGTCAATAATATTTTTTTCATTTACTTTCCCTCATTCTTTCACTTTTTATTTTCGACATGGAAGATTGCTTTTTCCAAGATGTCTTCTGTTACTTTTTCCTCCATTAAATGGATTGATTCTTGCGGAAGTAAAATCTTTTTCATTATTCTTCCCAAAATTTCCGCGTCATGTATATCTACGGCTAAATCTTTTAATGATGTTGGAAAATCCCATTCTTCGTAGTACTCGAGAAGTTTGTTGAGTTCATCCTCTTTTCCCTCAATCGCGAGCTGAACTAACGTACCGTAAGCAACGATTGATCCGTGGAGGAAATCTTTCATACTTGGAGCTTCCGTTAAGCCGTTATGAACCGAGTGGGCACCGGCAATCCGGCCTGCTTTTTCCCCGAATCCGCCGACCATGCCGCCTGTCATAATGATTGTTTCGATAACACGAATAAGCGCATCTGTCACTTTCTTTTCAGAGACGGATTCGAGTGCAGCTTTCCCGTCTTTCAGTAAAATATCACGGCATGCAAGTGCTGCAAATTGGGAAACTTGCAGCCAAACAGGCAGCTCCTCATCCTTGTAAAAGCGGCGGACTAACGCATCTGCTTCATAATATTTTGCCAGCGTGTCACCGATACCTGCTTTCAAATATTCAATCGGTGAAGCGGCGATAATCGCTGGTTCTATGAGGACAAGTGTGTTCGCTAATGGAAACTCTGTATAGTGAGAATGGGTTCCGTCTGCTTCATAGAAAACACTTAGCGGTGTCCAGGCTGCACATGTCGCTGCGATTGTCGGAATGAGAACCGACTTGATGCCAGCTTGTACGGCTGCTGCCTTTGCAATATCAAGAGCTGTTCCTCCACCGATTCCGATGACGGCATCGACTGCTTCGCGTTTATACAGCGTTGCTAGTTGTTCTACTGTTTCTAAGGTACAAGGTCCATCAACGAAAGTTATTGCGGAACGACTGAGTTCTTCTGGCAGATACGGTGAAGCGGCCTCCCAGGCCTTTCTTCCACTTACGATATGAATATTTTTTATATCTAAAGCTGCAAGACGTGTCGGTAATTCTTTTAAAACATCGGCTCCAATCCGGTAATGACCTGGTGCGCCTTTTACAATTGCTGAAGTCATGCTAACGGTCTCCTTTTCGCTCTCTTCGCTTAATCTTTCACAATATGAATATTGCGGGCTGCTTTCACACTAGATGCACCTGCAAGAGCAAGGGATGATCTCGACTGCTGAATAAAGTTGGTGAGTACTTTTTCAACTCCAGCTTGTCCGCCGAGAGCTAAACCATATGCATAAGGTCTGCCGAGTAAGACGGCGTCCGCACCGAGCACAAGTGCTTTCACGACATCTGCGCCGCGGCGAATCCCACTATCGATTAAAATTGGAACTTCTCCCCCTGCTTCTTCCAGAATGGCAGGAAGCGCGTCAATGCTAGAGATAACGCCATCCAGCTGCCGGCCACCATGGTTTGAGACGATAATGCCATCAACACCACTTTCAATTGCAAGTCTTGCATCTGTCGGGTGCAAGATTCCTTTTAGTAAAATTGGAAGGGACGTGCGTTTCTTCAGCTCGGCAACATGCTTCCAGCTTAGTGTCGGATGATAAATATTTTGCAAAATCTCTTCCACAACAGATGCCTCATCGTCCTGCTTTAAAGTGGAGCGGAAGACTTCATCTGTAATATAATTCGCTTTCCCGTAACCTGCTTTCAGCGGGGAGAAACGGTTGCTCATATCTTCTTCACGCCAGCCAAACATTGTCGTATCAACCGTTAGAACGATTGCTTGATAGCCTGCTTCTTCTGCACGTTTTACCATATTAAAGGAAATAGCTTCGTTATTGGACCAGTACAGCTGGAACCATTTCGGACTATTTCCTGAAACTTCCTTTACTTCCTCGATCGAGTAACTGGAAACGGTGCTTTGGATATAAGGTACATCCAGTTTTGCAGCTGCTTTTGCAACCGCAAGTTCTGCCTCTTCATGCGTTGTTTTAAGCATCCCGATCGGAGCAAGCAAGAATGGATGACGGTACGTATGACCAAATAATTCTATAGTCGTGTCCACATTCGAAACATCATTTAAATATTGGGGAACAATCGAATACTTCTCGAACGATGCGATGTTTTTCCGCAATGTCTCCTCCCCTCCGCCTCCAGAACGGGTGTAGCCAAATGCGTTTTTCGACATTTTCTCTTTCGCTTTTGCCTCTAACTCTTCCACACGAAAAGGAAAGTCTTCCTCTATCTCCAAGTTCGCAATAAATGCGTCTGTCGTCTTTGTCGTAGTCGTCAAGACCTCTCCCCCCTTAAAAGTTGAGCTTTCTTCTTCCCATTAATCCTTCTTGAGACGTGCAGCAATCCGGTTACCGAGAGACTGGATTCCTTGAACAAGGATGATCAAGATAAAGACCGTCGCATACATGACGTCCACTTCATAACGCAAGTGACCGAAACGATATGCCAAGTCACCGAGTCCGCCTGCTCCAACGAGGCCGGCCATTGCGGTTGCACCGATCAAGCTGATTGTTACAATCGTTAAGCCTAAGATGATCGATGGACGGGCTTCCCGGAGCATGACGCTCCAAATAATTTTATGCGTTTTAATCCCCATTGCTTTATATGCTTCAATAATTCCGCTATCTACTTCAAGGAGCGAGCTTTCCAGTAAGCGTGCAAGGTATGGCGCTGTATAAATAACAAGCGGCACGATAACGCCTTGTACTCCAATTGTTGTTCCGACCAAGAATTTTGTAAATGGCAGGATGAAGAATAATAAAATAATAAACGGAATCGAGCGGACGATGTTAATTACTAAGTTCAGGAATTGATAGACGAACTTATTTTCCAATGATTGGCCTGGTCGCGTCAGCACAACGAGTATTCCTAATGGCACTCCGATTAAGATCGCGAAAAACAGTGAGATGATGACCATTTGAAATGTTTCCATGACGGCTTGTCCAATAATTGGCAGCCATTGTTCGATAAAGTTTCCCATTTTATTCTCCCTCCACTTCTTCTGTCGCGACCCCTTGTTCGTTTAAGAACTTCAAGGAGGCGTTGATTTGTTCCGGTTCGCCGATAAGATGAAGGATCAAATTTCCGACGATACCGTTTTTCAATTCCATAATATTTGCCGTTAAAATATTCGGCTTTACGTTAAACTTTTCAATTACTTGTGCGAGCAGCGGCTCCCCAGCACTTTCCCCGATAAAGGTCAGGCTTGTCACCGTACCATTTAGTTTCAATTGGCTGATGAGGGATGCAGATAATTTACGCTGCGAAATGGTATCTAAAAACCGCTTTGTCGTTTTATGACGAGGATCGGTGAATAATTCGATGGTGGAGCGCTGTTCGACAATTTCCCCATTTTCTAGAACCGTTACACCGTCACAAATCTTCTGGATTACACTCATCTCATGGGTAATGAGTAAGATCGTTATTCCAAGTTCTTCATTAATCTTAAGGAGTAAATCAAGAATGGAATTGGTTGTTTCGGGGTCAAGGGCACTTGTCGCTTCGTCACTCAGCAGAATTTCCGGTTCCTGTGATAATGCACGCGCAATGGCGACCCGTTGCTTTTGTCCACCAGAGAGTTGAGATGGGTAATTGTTCTTTCTGTCTCCTAAATCAACAATCTCCAAATATTTTTCGACACGTTTCTTCACTTCTTCTTTGTTGTAGCCGAGAAGTTTAAGCGGAGTTGCCACGTTCTCATAAACGGTGGCAGTCTTCATCAAATTGAAATGCTGGAAAATCATGCCGATCTTCTGTCGTGTTTTCCGCAAGTTTTCATTTGATAAAGCTGTTAGCTCTGTACCATTGATCGTTACCGTTCCGCTGTTTGGCTTTTCCAGTAAATTGACGAGCCGGATCAACGTACTTTTTCCTGCACCACTGTAACCAATGACACCGTGGATTTCACCTTTTTCCACATGAAGGCTGACATTATTGACTGCTGCCACATCCCCATTCTTAGATGGGAATATCTTCGTGATGTTATCTAATTTGATCATCTATCTATCTTTCCCTTCCAAATCGTCTCCAGATATAAAAATAGTCGGTGATACATTTTTTGTATTAAAATAGCCTCTCTTTTTTACAAAGAAAGAGAGGCTTGTATGTATGCAAGTTGTCCTCTCTCATCTTTCAAAACATGACGTTTTGCTGGAATTAGCACCTGTTTTATGTTGACCATAAAAAGGTTGCCGAGCTTCAACGGGCCAGTCCCTCAGCTACTCTTGATAAGAGATATAAGCTATTTAATTCTATTGATATAGAGTACAGCAAAAATCGTATTCCGTCAACTTTTAATTTCTTCACCTTTTCGGTCAGGGAAAATATTCAGTTTTTCAATCCGTTCGATTGCTTCCTTCAAACGTGCTTCGTCAACGAGTAAGCCAACCCGGATATAACCTTCCCCGTATGCACCGAAGCCATTTCCTGCAGCAACGGCCACATCCGCTTCGTCCAACAGCAAGTCGGCAAACTCTTCACTCGTATATTCTTCTGGAACCGGCAGCCAAGCAAAGAACGATCCACTAGGAGCCTCTACTTCCCAGCCAATGCGTTTACATGCTGCAATTAATGTATTTCTCCTGTTCTCATATAACTCGACTAACCTTTTTACGCTTGACTGTTCCTCGGTTAAAGCAATTGCTGCCGCATGTTGTACAGCTGGGAACAGACTAACAAATAAATGGTCTTGCAAGAGATTGATCGCTTCAATCATTTTCGCATTCCCGACCGCAAAGCCAACACGCCAGCCGGCCATATTATATGTTTTCGATAACGTATACAGCTCAATCCCGATATCTTTCGCACCTGCTGCCTCAAGAAAACTAACCGGTTTCTTCCCATCAAAGCCAATCGCACCGTACGCAATATCATGAACGATTCCAATGCCGTGTTCCCGGCCTAGCTGTGCCGTCTTTTCGAAAAATTCCTTAGAAGCAATAGCTCCCGTAGGATTATTCGGATAATTTAAGTATAATAATTTCGCTTCTTCTAGCTGTTTCGGCGTTAGCTTGTCATAATCTGGCAGAAATGCATTTTCATGAAGTAATGGCATCACTTCATGCCGCACATTCGCAAGCTTCACACCAGACAGATAGTCTGGATAGCCAGGGTCCGGCAGTAACATCATCTCTCCTTCATTCATTAAGGCGAGGGGTAATTCGACTAAACCGATTTTTGTACCGAATAAAACAGCGACTTCTGTTTCCGGGTCGAGTTCGACATTGTATTCCCGTTTATAAAAGTCAGCTGCTGCTTGCTTCAATTCCACTGTACCGCGAAACGGTGAGTATTGATGTGAATTTGGATCTGCCGCCGCTTTTTGTAAAGCTTCTACAATATGGGTTGGTGTCGGCTGATCTGGGTTCCCTTGCCCTAAATTAATAACATCGCGGCCTTCTGCATATGCTTTTGTCACTTTTTCTACGAGAGTTGCGAAAAATTGAACAGGCAACTCCTTTAAGCGATTCGAAAATTCCATTGACATAACCTCTTTATTCGTTTATTTACTCAATTTTTGCGCCATGAAATAACTAATTATTCCTTTATAAAGCTGTTGATTACTTTCATACAGCGTAAGTGTCCAAAACTCTCTTCTGGAGGTCCGCAGTCCAGACACTTCTCGCACCTGCTGAGCGGCCGGCAAGCCCCCTCGCGCTATCGCGCTGCGGGGTCTCGCCAGGCCTATCCTCCCGCAGAAGTCTCGAGGTGTCTGGACTGCTCCCAGGAAAGGTCGAATTTAGATTACTGTTTAATATTCCAGGAGTTGAATCCTTATCGCGACGGAATAATTTCTATTTAAAATAACCGTCTTACCAGTTCAGTTGCCCGGTGGACGGTGACTCCTGCGGGAACAGCACGAGCCTGGAGACCCCGCAGGGCGGCAGCCCGAGGAGCTCCGGCAGTGCCTAAGGATGCGCATCCGTCCACCGAGCAACTGAACGGTGATTAGAGAGCATTTCAAGAGAATGAGCAAATTATTTACGCTGTATGAAAGCAACAGGCAGTTTATTAATATAATTCCGGGACACGGCTTTCAAAAATTGGAACGCTTTTTCTTACTTCTGTTACTCTTTCTGGATGGATGGTGCCTCGTAATGTTTCTTCTTTATCTTCTGAACCTTTTGCTAGTACGTCGCCCCAGGGGTCAACAATTAGAGAAGCTCCGGTATATTCAACTCCGTTTAATGTACCGACATTGTTGGATGATACGACATACATCTGATTTTCAATCGCACGGGCTAGTTGCAGGCTGACCCAATGATTCGTCCGTGGTTTCGGCCATTCGGCAGGGATGAATAATACTTGTGCCCCGTCCAAAGCTAACTTTCGCGCGAGCTCAGGGAAACGCAGGTCATAACAAATGATGACACCCATGCGGATTCCATCCAGTTCAAAGGTCTGGACTTTTTCCTTGCCGCCCGTTAAAAATCCTGGTTCATTCAACATTGGAACGAGGTGCATTTTACTATATTTATAAATGAGATTGCCAGTACGATCAAAGACGAGACTTGTATTATACAGTTCATCATTTACTTTGTTGGCAATCGAGCCACCGATGATATTGATGTTATGTTCCTTCGCTAAGTCACTTAAAAACGTTTTAGTAGGCTCCAACGCTTCGTCTGCAATGGTCTGGAGCTCCTCTAACACATACGAGGTCGTCCACATTTCAGGCAGTAGGATAAGGTCTGGTTTATCATTTTTCACTTCCGATTCAACCCAGCGCCTCACTTTCTCCCGGTTATCCTGCGGGGAACCCGGTACAAGTTCCATTTGGTAAACTGCAACTTTCATCATATCCATCCCCTTTCAAATATATATCATATTAGCATACTTATACATAAAAAACATGGACGGGGGTAGGGTCCATGTTTGGCTGGGACATCGGGGGCAGAGCAACTGTCCCAGTTGTGATTCAGAGGGTGTAGATCTTGGTTAGCACGGTCGATTCGGTTCCATACCCTCTAGTTGGAGTAAAAATTATTCTTTGATATTGCTGGCGATTTTTTGGATTTCTTTTTGCGGTAGACCAGTTATTTCTTCAATGACACGGAAATCTAAGCCCTTTTCTATCGAGTTTTTAACTAATATTTCTTTCATTTCTCGTTTGCCTTCCTCTACACCTTGCTTCTTCCCTTCTTTCTTTCCTTCCTCACGCAACATATCTGCTAAACTCATCATAATTCCGCTCCCTTCCGGATAATTTTGTTTAATTTTTTTCGAAATTTCATCCATATTTCCTCGTGTCACGTTCGTCGCTGCACTAAAAATATAGTGCAGCATCGTCTCGAAGTATTCTATACCTGCCTGTTTATCTTCTAACTCCCGTAAATAAAAAATGGTTTTATCCATAACTTCAAGTAATTCTTGAATCGTTTCTGCCTTACGGATATCGCGGAGCATCGTAATAACGATCCGAACTCGGGCCTCGCCCTTGATTTCTTCATCTAAATAATCGGTGAAATCGAAAAGCAGGAATTGGTAGTTCGGAATAAAATGACATATTTCCGGTGGCAAGTCGTCATAATTTGCGATTAATTTACTAAGTTTATCAGGAGTATCCCAATTTGATTTTCCGTGATACAAAACTAATGGAATGACAGGTGGCACTGTTTTCAGGTTCTCTTTCCGCATCTTTGCGTCCCAAAGCTCCGCCATGTACTTCAACAATTGAAAGGTAACGGTTTGGTCAGCATAACTTTTGTGTTCGAACAGGAAATATACATACCCTTTTTTCCCAGCAATAGCTGTGCTGAAAAGTAAATCGGAGTAGTTTTCTTCCAGTTCTTTGTTGATGAAGCTGTCCTTCTCAAGTTTCAATGTGTCTGTGTCAAGAAAATTCAGAATAGTGGACGGTAAGTAGTAGTGTAAAAAACTTTTTGTTACTTTAATATGACTAAATGTTTCTTTAAAAAGCTTATCATGCGGATTTTCCACTTTCCTAACCTTCCGTTCGGGGTAACGAGAAGTTTCTTCTTTGACCAATAAGGGGTTCGCCATATTTCTCACTTCCTTCTGAGGATATAATGTTGAGGTGAAATAGTGTAAATTCTGAATCTATTATATCAGCTTCATCTACCCTAAACAACCGCGGGACAAATGCATGAACCCTCTGCCCCAATTAAAAAACATGGACGGGGGTAGGGTCCATGTTTACGCGATTCGTATATATTTAAGGGAGGGTTTCATTTTTAATACTGCTGCTGGAAGCATAATCGGAAAAGCAATGTACATGATTTTCTTCCATTAGATTCCCACTTTCTTCCAGTCTACAATTGTTTCCGGATAACAGATTGCTTGGAATTTTTCCAGTTCGGTTGTGGAAACAAGAACTTCCGGATAGTTTTGCATAAACTTCATTTCTTCAATCGTTTGAATCGTACCGACGATTGGCTGGATGTTCATCCTCTTAAGTACTGCGAGATCGAGCTTTTGCATCGCTTGAAAGTCGAACGTGAGCATATAATAAGAAGCATCCAGTTCTTTCAGTAAAAAGAAGTCATGAGTGTCCGGTTTGTCAGTAAGTAATCCGAGCTTAATTTGTTTTGATAAAATGCGCAGTCTTGCGAGCGAATGATGATTTTCTGAAATGATGAAAACATCTTCCATTGCTTGATGCTGGCGAAGAAGGTCATACACTTTTTCCTCAAGGCCGTAATAGAAACCGCTCTGTTTAATTTCGATAGCGGTTATTATTTTGCCTTTTGTTAGATGGATGACTTCAGCAAGCGTTGGAATCCGTTCGTCATGATTAATCGTGAACTTCAGAAGTTCCGCGTAGGTAAATTGATTGATTTCACCGCGGCCGCTCGTTACACGGTCAATGGTCATCTCCCGCATGACGACAGGGATATCATCTTTGGTCAGATGCACCTCCATCTTTGTATGGGAAAAGTTCAAATCGATTGCTGCCTGAAAAGAAGACATTGTGTTCTCGGGAAATTGTAATGGATAACCACGCTCAGCAACAGCCTGTATTTTCATTAAATTCTCCTCTCGATTGGGCTACATATCGATTCTATGCATCTTTACTTTTTATTATACATGAATACTCCCACCACTTCGTTTCTATGAAACTTGAAGTGGGGGTTTCTGGGGTATCGACTTTCAAGATGACGATTAACCACCAGTGGAGTTGACACATTGGTGTGCTAAAAACACCCAACCCCGCTATCCCATCGGTCTTGCCTTAGGGATTACTTTTATTTTACCATCAATGATACCGGTCTTTCGAACGTATGTGCTGCACTGTTTATAATATCATAAAAGGGAGGGAAATGCCACTATTAAAATACGAAGGTTACAAGGATTTTGGTGACAATATTTTATATATTCTCAACTGCCAAAACCGCCAATTCACCTCCCACCTAAAATCCTATGGAATTTTGAGGAAGGAGTCCTCTTGGCTTTTAAGATAGAGAATGTTAATTTCGGATTAATTGGGTAATAAATGTTTGTAAATTAGGAGGATAAGCGAGATAAAGTGAAACTTCATTCTGTGGGGGATCCCTTCCCTTCACTGAATGTTAATTGAACAGAATCAGGGATTTACGGACTGTATATCTCCCCCATCTTATTGGACTTCCCTTGTGTTTAAAGATGGGGTATTACAGACCGTAAATGCGTGATAAAATAGAAAAAGAAATTAGTAAAGGAGGCCGTGATGTTGTGGGACAGTAAAGTTACTTCCTGGAGAAGTTATCTTTTCCTCATTGCAAGTATCATAACGAGTTTATCGATGATTCTACTTGATCCGCTTTCGCAAGCCACGAGTGAGACGATTTCAGATATTGTAGCGAGTTTCATTATTGTTGGGCTGTTTGTTTCTGTCGTGATGATCGGGGTTACGTTTTTTTCGAAACGGGAGAAGAAGCTGATTCCGACTATTGCACTGATTATTACGTTACTTAATATTGGTGTCATAATTTTTCTTGCGTGGACTTAGGTGGATTTTGCATAGTGTTAGAGGGTACGTGGCCTAGTGTGGCTGCATACCCTCTTTTTAATTAAAAACGAGCTCCATAAGTTCTGTTGTAATATTTTGGAGGTCGTATCGTTCGTAAATGTGCTGATGCTTCGTTCGTTCGTTCATTTCGAGATTTTTAATTTTCTCCACCGCTTCATCCACGCTCGTGACGATGCATTCTTCAGGATAGATGAGATCTGCCCCTTCCCAATTGAACACAATCGGTGTTGCCCCGCTTGCCATCCCTTCCATTGGAGCGAGGTGGAATGCTTCAAGATCACTCGTGGATAAAATGACGCCAATGTTTGTCAGCCATTCGGGAATATCGGAGCCGAACGGGGAAAAGATGATGTTTTCTTTCCATGGTGCTTGATCTATTTTTTCAAAAACCTTCTGGAAATAAGCCATTTCCTCTGAACGCTCCTCGAGCCAAGGCAAGTCTTGTGGTAATCTACCTTTAATATGGAGTTTATAACGATTATCCTCTTGCCAGAGACGTTCAAAAATTTCTACTGCACGGTCGATTCGCTTTAACTTCGGAATAATGCCAATCATGCCAAGATGAAATCTGGCATCGTCTTTCTTCGCCAGCTGGAACTTTTTCGTATCGACCATGTTCGGAATTAAAGTAAGCTTATTACGTGGAATCCGGTGCACCTGATGGAACTCCTCGAGCATTTGCGGACTGATCGTAATAACATTTTCGACCTTCCGATAGTTTACTTTCTTCAAATAATCGGTCTGCAGCTCCTGACGATGAGCGCGGATATACAGCTTTTGACCCTGCTTCACATGATTTTGGTAAAAGACTGCGTTGCCAAGTCCCCATTCACAAAAAATGATATCTGCTTCCGCCAACAATGCGAAACTCTTCTTACGGCTGTGACGCTTATGCCCTTTCCAATTATCTAGCAACACTTTCTTACCAGCACGGGCACACGTTTCAATAAACGGGTAAAGGAATTTAAAATCATGCCCGGCAAATAGAATTGTTTCTTGTTTATTGTTAAGGGAGTGGATCGTCTCGAGTAGCTGTTGTTTGTTTCTTTCATAATCAAAGTTTTCAGCGAGTGTATAACATTTTTTGGTTGCTACGTAATAAATCTCCTCATTTGCAAGTAACTGGGGGAGAATCGTTGTTAAGTCATTTGGGTGCTGGATGAATAATGGATAATCCTCACCAAGTAAAGCGATAAACAGTTCCTTTTCCGGCACGATGACTGGCTTCCCTTTTTTAGCATAATCAAGGAAGGGATGGATATCCTCCTCCAGCACGATTCCAATATCCGTTTCCGTGTCCAGGCTATAATAATCCGTCTCATTCCCTTTGTAGCGCCAGTCGAATGTTGGTGCTTCAAGTTTAATTTTTTCCATAACTTCAGGAAGGGAATCAGTCGTCTCCATTTCCGCAGAAATTTCGGCAATCCCGCGTCTGTTGACGAAGGCAGGAGTCCGAGCCGGGACATTTACTTTCCAAGTTGGTAAATAGATTACCTTTTCCTGCAGTGAGCTGGAATGATTTAAGATTTTCTTTCGCTCCATGGAATCCGTGAGTATAAATGGATAAACTTCAAGCTTGCCCGTTTCCGATTCCTCTTCTGCTGACAGGAAGGGGATAACTTTTTCGGCTGAGATTCTTGTCAGTTTGTTCACTTCCTCGAGTTGCCCCATCCAAATGAGCGTATCGAATTTTTCCATGATTTTTAAATACGTAATGGCTTTTTCTGTCGTATTGATGACAGATGACTTTTCTTCTGAGCGTTTCGCTACTGAAAATAGATTGTTGTTACGTGCATTCTCAGGGATGGATTCCTGGATTTCATCGAGTAACTCCGTTGTTTCCGCGAGAATATCAATTTTTATTCTTGTGTCAGCAGCTAGTATGTTTAAAAGTGAAAAGAATGCATCCGAGTGGGCTGCATAGGTTCTTTCAGCGAGATGGATTAGTATATTGAATCGTTTCACTTCATCTTCTCCTTTGGAACGAACGTCTCCAGCAAACTAGCAAGCGTTTGATGCGTGTTTTTTGCCGTTAGGAAGAATTGAGCAAATACAGGTTTATTTTTCTTGATGGAATAGTCAACAAAAGAAGTCATTCGGAAGTAATACATCATGTTGATACTGTCTTCGATGTAAAAATCGTCGTATTCCCTGCTGCTGTCTACAACTCCAACGTACGTACTCTTCGTCAGCTGCTCAAGCGAGTAATTCTTAACTGCAAAGCTTGCGATATAGACTTTGATGTTATCTGCGGCAAGTAAATGGTTGATTGCTTGTTCGAAACCTGTGAATGGTGTGATAAACAATATCCAGTTGACACGGTTCGCTGTCTGTTTTTCAATCGTGCGGACGACGTTTTGATATTCCTGTTCCGTTCGGATTGAAAAAATAATCGTTGCGGATGGAAGTCTTGTCGAGTGCTCGATTTTAAGACTTTTCGTAATAAAATGCATGAAATCACGATAATTATGCTTCCATCGTATGGTGCGACTGATTGCCCGATAATCATCAGCTGCTTTATCAGGATTATGTTGATAGTCAGTGATCAATTGCTTGAGTTCCGTCTCCGTTTCGACAGTTCGTGCTAAATTTTGGAAAATATTGCTTTTCAAAGCAGATTTTTCACAGATTACAAGATTACCCTTCGAAAGTTGTTCCTCGATTTGTATTTCGATATTAGCGGCTGCTGGGATAGTTTCGATATGAAGCAGCTGCTTGCTCCGTGTTGGTTGTTTTGTTGGTTCTGTTGCTGATTCCGCTTCAAAGCCGGTGTCTGGTTCGGCTATTCTTGGGCTCAGCACCGTTACAGTCGGGTGTTTTTTGAAAACATCGATGGAAGGTGCACCTATTGTGTATGGAATAAGATGTATTGGTGTTTCGCCGGCTGCCTGTTTGTACGCGTCATAGATTTCAGGATCATGGATGAGCACGAATTTGAAATCGGCAAGCCGTTCCTGAAGTTTCTCATACGGTGCCGCTGTTTGTTTATGCCAGACAATCATTGGAATGTCTGACGTTTGGCACCAAAGGATAAGCCTGCCAATTGGAGAAGTCCGGTCATGTATGTCTCCCCAATTGCCATCCTGCAGCTCTCCTGCTTCCAAAAGGATAAAATCAGGAACATTGTTTGCGAGCGTTTTTTCATAAACATCTGGTTGCAGACGAGTTGCTTCGGTGACTGCATTCAGGCTTATGATCGCGCTTTGCGGCAAAACTCCTGCGAACGTCAGGTTATTCAGGTGACGAATCGACGTTTTCTCCTTCTTTTCCACCGGTAAAAATGGTGACGTGAAAATATTGCGTATCTCCATTTCCCCTTCTCCAGCGATACGGATAGCTAAACGGGCAGCCTTCGTTGTCGGTTTCGGAGTAATTTGTTGTAACTGATTTAATTGAATTGTATGTTTTTTCGTCTGCTGATTTTCTTCATCGTATTCAATTAGGTAGATTTGATAGTTGAGCGAGTTTGTCGTATGCCCTTCGATGAAAATTGAGTTTTGAGGATGAAGGATGAGTTTATTATGACGTTCTTCCAGCTTAGAATAGTTGGAATTTGACTCCCAAAAGTTTACATATGTACTGTCCGTTGTTTTTGATTGCAGATGAATTTTATGATTTTCAATAGAAAGATCGATGAGTGACGGTTGATGGAACCAATTTTTACTGTCAAAAAACTTTGCTGGCAGAAAATCGATATGCATCGATTCTGGTTTCTTCAGTTTGTTTTTAATCTTTTCGATAAACAGCATCATAAATCCCTCACCTTATATATTGACTTAAATTATATCACGAAATGCGATTTAAATATATTGAATGAGTGGGAAAAGATAGGTATTTTTGAGGTTTTTCACGAAATGAAAAGAGACGGTTCAGTATACGGCTGGATCGTCTCTTTTCATTTGGAGTCTGTTTTTATTACTTTTTAAGTTCCGTGGCGATTTTTTCTATTTCTTCTTTTGGATTGCCGGTTATCTTTGCGATTAGATTGATTTCCAGCCCTTCATTTAAGGCATTTTTAATCAACGTGACTTTTTCTTCTTTTTACCTTCTTCACGAAGAATTTCTGCTAAACTCATTGCGATTTCGCCTCCTTCTGGATATTTATTTTTTTACTCGTTTTATAAATGCGTCCAGATTTATTCAAATTTTCTTTTCGCATTTTCAAATCCCAAATCTCTGCCATATACTTCAGCAACTGAAAATGAACGGTTTTATCGGGGTAGCTCTTATGTTCAAACAAAAAATAAACATAGCTTTCTTTCCCGTCGATATTCGCGCTGAAAAGTAAATCGGAATAGTTTTCTTTGAGTTCTTTATTGATAAAGCTATCCTTCTCCAAGTTTAATGTGTCCGTATCAAGGTATTTCATCACTTCGGGCGGCAAGTAGTTGTGTAAGAAGCTTTTCGTCACTTTCAGATGACTGAACGTTTCTTTAAAAAGCTTATCATGTGGATTTTCCAATTTTTTCAGGTACGGGTGCGAGTAGCGCGAAGTTTCTTCTTTGACTAGAGTGTTTGCCAAATTTTCACTTCCTTCTGAGGATTTTATTGTAGAGGTAAAATTGCGTGGATGCTGCTTATATTATAGCAATTTTGTGGAGTGCAAACAACTATATGACCATGAACCAACTAATTGAAAAGTGGCTCGCCAGCATATGAATTGACGAACCACTTTTTAAAAATATAACAATAAATTTATTCTTGAACTGACACTTCGATAATTCTTCCTTCTTTTTCAGTTGGAATGTTGTCACTGCCGAGACGCACGAGTTGGTCGCTGAAGTTGCCCCAATCCGATTGTCCAAGGTCGGTTACGCGGCCTTCTGCGTATGCTTCTTCAAAAACGGTAAACCCGTCTCCACCTTTTGCAGTGAATGCATTGGTAGCAATCGTGTAGGTTTGATCATCTTCCACTTCTACAAAACTGCCATCTGCCGTTTCATACGCTACAGATACAACACGGTTTCCAGCTGGCTCGGATGCATCAAATTCAACTTTACCGCCGGCAACATGCAGGAATCCGCCATTTTCGCTTGGATAATTACCAACACTTATTTCAAAAGCTTCCTTCAATTCAGCACCAGTTACATCTGCAATTGCCAGGGTGTTGCCGAATGGAAGAACAGTAATGACTTCTCCGACTGTAACGGGACCAGCATCGATTGGCGCTCGGATTCCGCCGCCATTTTGCAGTGCCATCATTACGTTCTCATCATAATCCTTTGCAGCACGCAGCATGCCATCGGTAATAATGTTTCCGAGGATCGTTTCGTTTTTACGTACACTTTCACCTGTTTCATTGCCTTCGTCCCCAGCTCGTGGGTTCGTTAGCGGTTCTTCCAACGTTACACCAATTTCTTCTCCGGAAACTTCTTCTACTTGCTCTTTATATTTTTGAAGCATAAGTGCTGCTGTCGGGTCTTCTGCTTGTTCGCTGACTGGAATTAATTCACCCGATTGGCCAACGATTACCCCGTTCTCATCGAATTCAACGTCAAGCTGACCGAGATTCGCATTGCCGTTTCCTGTCTGTACGATGACGGTAGGATCCTTCGCTTCGCCAAATTCATTCGTTTCCACGATGACTGGTTCTTCGAGTACAGTATGACTATGTCCGCCAACGATGACATCGACACCATCAACCTGTGCAGCAAGTTCTAAGTCATTGTCCACGGCAGGGTTATCATCGAAACCGATATGGGTGATTGCAACGATTTTATCGACGCCTTGATCTTCAAATGCTTGAACTGCTTTTTCCGCTTCTTCCAGATAGTCCTCAAATTCGATATCTCCAGGACTTGAAATGCCGACTGTATCTGCTGTCGTCAGTCCGAAGATTCCAACTTGCTCCCCTTCAACCTCTTTGATGATTCCATTGTAAATTTTCCCGTTTTCTGGTTCAGAGGACACAAGATCACTGAAGAGACCAGTGAATTTCTCATCCTTGCTGAAATCGACATTACTGCTGACAAATGGGAACATGGCACCTTCGACAAAGTCAACAAGCGCTTGGTGTCCTTCTGGTGATGAGCCAAGGTCGAACTCATGGTTTCCGAATGTCATTGCGTCATACTGCATATAATTCATGAATTCCAAGTCTGCTTGTCCAAGGAATTCATTGAAGTACAATGTGCCTGTGAAAACAT
Organism: Oceanobacillus alkalisoli; assembly: GCF_021556485.1. Classification (GTDB taxonomy): domain Bacteria; phylum Bacillota; class Bacilli; order Bacillales; family Amphibacillaceae; genus Oceanobacillus; species Oceanobacillus alkalisoli. Next base: position 168,117 of record NZ_JAKGBW010000004.1, read on the forward strand.
CCCCTGCATCTAGAAGTAATGCTTCAGGATTTTCAGCCCGCACGTTTTTCACTGCTGTTGCCCGTTTTGCGACCTCATCGAGACTAGCATGAGTGTCGTTCGTATGCATAATCGTTAAGTTGAAATGCTCTTCTTCCTCTGCTGGTTTCACGTAACCTTGCAGTTGTTCATAGATCGATGAACTAACCGCAGCTTCTCCACCAAAAATTGAAATTTTTCCCGGCTCGTTTTCTTCTAAATATGGTGCAAGAGATGCTGGTATCCGGTCATGAACAAGTGTTAATGCCGCTCCTTCTTTTGCTGCAAGCACTCCGCTCGTGAGGGCATCGGCATAATCTTTACCAGATGCTACATAGACATTTTCCGGGTTCACATTAAAAGCTTCAAGTAGGGCGATATTTGTTTCATAACGGTCTTTTCCTCGAATTCTTTCCGCTCCTGGAAGCTCGCTTGCAACATCTTCAGAAATTACATTTTCTCCACCGACGATAATCGTTTCGGTAACACCGAGTTTTTCCAATTCTGCATTTGTTGCTTCAGGTAAACGATCTGAAAGACTGAGAAGAACTGGGATACTTTCTTGCGCTGCGATGCTAGCAATCGACAATGCATCCGCGAAAGATTGGCCGCTTGCGATTACTGCCTTTTCCGCTTGACCGCCAGTAAGTTCCGCTGCAATCTCGGCTGCTGTCTCATATCTCGTATCTCCGAAAATACGGTTGACGTTGTAGCCAGCTTTTTCAATTGCTTCAGCCGCTTCATCGCTTACTGCTGTTTTCCCACCAAGAATATGTACTTCAGAAGCTCCTAAGCGCTCTAATTCTTCCAATGTATCTTCCAGCACGCGATCATTCGGTGTTAATAGAATCGGTGCATCCCACGCATGAGCAAGTGGCACACCTGCAAGCGCATCAGCGAATTCCAATCCATTTGCGATAATTACGTTTTCAGCTGAACCATCTTCCCAGCCCTCTTGGCTAATTTCAATAGAAGTGCGATAACGATCTGCACCGAAAATTCGTTCGATGACCTCAGCTTTATATTGAGCCTCGGCTTGGGGTTCGTCGGGTTGAATCGGGTCTGCGAGCACATTGAAAGGAATTGTTCCGGAAGCAACGATTGCTGCTGCTGATAATCCTGCTACCATTTTTCTTTTTAATGACATGATATTTTCTCCTCCTCGAATTTTACCTCTACCATCACTATACGAAATGAATGTTAAATTCGATGGAAGGTTTTGTTAAAAACTTTTAATATAGGTCTTTTGCTATAGTTTTATAGTATTGAAAATAAAAAAGAGAGGCTTTATGAATTGATCCATAAAGTCCTCCCTTTTTATATTGAAGTTTCACTTTATATCGCTTTGATGTAATATTCCCCTGCATCAAGTCCAACATGGGTACATTCGTCTCCCATTAAGGATATCTTTTTTCCAAAACTTGCATACGTATTGTTCTTCCCGTCGAGGATCGCAAGTGTAATATTATTCGTTCTTTTTGCTCCCTCTGTATTGATGCAAGCGGTAAATTTACCAGGTTTATCCAACCTGAGTTTGTAATAATCTTTTTCACTGCTTTTTATAATAGTTCCGTTATATTCCTTCCCAACCGTGATTGGCGTGGCGCTGTAAAAGTCATCGTTAAATTCTTTTTCAAATTTGTTGCCGGCTGTAAAGTCTACTTTTACTTTGTAATTGTAGTAAGTTATTTGCATATCTATCGTTAATTCGGATGTAGTATTCACCTTTAGGAAGTCCATTACAGTTCTTTTAGTTAATGAATTTCATAATACGTATTTAATGCTTCACCATCACCATATGTAGTTGAGTTGGTTCGTTCCCAACTACATATGGTGATGGAATAGCCGACTTGGGTAATTATGAAATTCATTCTAGTATGTATTTTTTACTTAATAAGCAATTTGGACTAGTAATTGGCAAAGTAATTATATCATAAGAGGGTTTTTTTGACTGTAAAACTTTTCACAGAGCTCAAAAAGGACAATTGAATGAGTCAATTGTCCTGGTAACTTTCCTTTTTATTCTTTTTGTCTGATTTTGGCTTCGGCTTTTTATATTTCCAGCGGATTCTTCTTAAGCGGTCAACTACTGGACGCTTTCCTCCCATGACGATACCTCCCAGTTCGGCAAAGATGTGGAGGAATAGAAATACGAAAACACTAATGAGGAGTGCAAATTTTAAACTTGCCTCGGAAAACAAAATCGCAAGGCCACCAAAGGCTGCACTAAACATATAAATGATGATAACCGTTTTCCGGTGGCTATAACCGGCATTGATCAACTGGTAATGGATGTGCTTGTTATCGGCTCCCATGATGTTTTCCTTATTATAAGCACGGCGAATAATAGCAACGATTGTGTCAAAAATCGGTACAGCAAGTACGATAATTGGTACGATGAAACTTAAAAATGCTATGTTTTTAAATAGACCGAGCATCGAGATGACGGCAATCATGAAGCCGAGAAAATTCGATCCGGTGTCCCCCATATATATTTTTGCCGGGTAAAAGTTATGATAAAGGAACCCAAGATTCGCACCAATCAGTACAATAGCAAGATAAGCTGCCATCACCTGCGCATCTGTGACTGCCATAATAAAGATACTAATTAAGGCAATCGTTGTTACGCCGGTTGCGAGCCCGTCCAAGCCATCAATAAGGTTGATGGCATTCGTAATCCCGACAATCCAGAGGACGGTGATGAGAACGCTAAAAAAACCGAGGTCAATCATACCGATGACAGGCAATGTAATCCGCTCGATAATCAGACCGGATGAGACGATAAAAGATGCGGCGATGAGCTGGCCGGTTAGTTTTGCTATCGGTTTAATACTGAAACGGTCGTCAAGGGCACCGGTCAGGATGATGACGAATGCTCCAGCGAGTATCTCTGGCAAATGCTCATGGTGAGGCTGTAAATACAGCATACCTAGCACTGCACCTAAAAATATGGCAATGCCCCCTAATCTGGGCTTCACTTCTTTATGGATTTTACGATAGTTCGGGAAATCTACAGCTCCAACTTTCACCGCGAACTTCTTTACTGCGTACGTAAGCAGAAAGCTCGAAACAAGTGCTATCGTAAAAGCAATTGCTAGATCGACAAAGTTAAACATAATATTCTCCTAATTAACATATTCACCAAACAACTTACACGTATCGTTTAAATTATAACGAAAGAAAGGCTGGTTGGGCAAATTTAATCGAAGGATTGCCGGCAGGACACCGGGTTCGGGGCGGGACACTGGGGTCAGTGCAGTTGTCCCAGTGGGGCACTTGGGGACGGAGGCGTTGTCCCAGTTTTGGAAGAGATGGGACAAGGGGTCAGAGCTTTTGTCCCAATCTCACATCTGCTTCCTTCTATAATTTAGTAAATTTAGGGGTATTTTTGTAGCCCAGGCTTTGTTAGAATGAGGAATATATGAATTAAATACATAGACAAAGGGGGATATTTATGGGGGTATACATTTTTGTCATAGCTGCTGCGCTAGCTGTATTTGGAATATTAATGATGTATAAGAAAAATGTGGAGCGGCTGAAAGAAGATCCGAGTCAAGTCGGAGAAGCACACAGGAGTTTCTTCATTAGTACAGCAGTTATTGAAGCTTTACCGATTGTTTTACTTATCCTTGGATTAGTCAATATGGAGCCTGTACCAATGGAGGATATTTATCTACCTGCGATTATCATTGTCATGCTCGCTGCATTCTCGATTTTTTTCATCTTCTTACAACGGAGCGTTGGAACAGATGATGAAAGCAAGCAGGCCGTAAATAACCTTTCCATGATTGCGATTATGATGTCAAACGCTATTCCTATTATTGCACTTATATTTTTATTTCTGTCTGTGCAGAGCTGAGTGTAGTGGCACTTAAAAGATTGAAAGGGAAAGCACTTATTTAGATGAGTGCTTTTTTAGATTAAATTTTTAGAAATGAACGGAACAAATGCACTGACCCCCTTGCCCGATCCAATCAATCGTGGGACATTGCCTCTGACCCCATTGTCTCACCCGCTCGAACTGGGACAGTTGCTCTGACCCCATGTCCCAGTGTATGATTTGGGTAGGTGTTTTTGTTTTGGTGGGAGGTTGATGGTGTTGGTGATTGGTTCGCGGGATGAGGCTCGTGTGGAGAAAGTTTGTATGATTGCTGGGAAGATTATGCTGATGAGCGGAGCGGAGACGCATCGTGTGGAGGATACGATGAACCGGATGGCGCATGCTTTTGGTGTGGAAAATGCACAAAGCCATGCGACGCCTACTGGAATTAACTTTTCAGCAGGGATGACGGAAGTGAATAATTTTGTCCGGATATCCAAGCGCCCGACCGATTTACATAAAATTGCTGAGGTAAATAGTATTTCCCGGAAAATTGTTGCCGGGGAATTAAGTCTTGAAACAGCATACGACCATCTGCAAAAAGTTGAAGCGGAACCCTCTGTCTATAAAGTCTGGCTGCAGATATTAATTGCTGCGCTTGTAAGCGGCTGTTTTGTCATTATGTTCCAAGGGACGTGGATTGATTTTCTGCCTGCCTTTATTGCTGGAGGTCTAGGCTTTGCAGTAATGACGGGAATGGACCGGCTCCTTGAAATCCGTTATTTGGCAGAGTTTTTCGGTGCTTTCGTCATCGGGGTCAGTGCCTACCTTTTCATTTATTACGGTTTCGGCCTGGAGCTTGATAAAGTGATTATTGGGGCGGTGATGCCGCTTGTACCAGGGCTCCATATTACGAATGCGATTCGCGATATGGTGGCAGGACATCTGCTTTCCGGAATATCCAAGGGCGTAGAAGCGACATTGACTGCATTCTCAATCGGTGCTGGTATATCGCTCATTTTCGCCTTTATCTAGGAGGGATTCTTTTGACGATAGCTGCACAACTTCTTACAAGCTTCATTGCGTCAAGCGGGTTCGGAATTTTATTCAGTGCCCCGAAAAGATCCCTCATCCAATGCGGATTTGTCGGGATGTCCGGCTGGATGCTTTATTATTTTCTAACACCGGCCATAATGAATAATGTGCCCGCGACGATTTTCGCTGCCATGTTCGTGTCGGTGCTCAGTTATTTCTGTGCCCGCCTCTTTAAAGTACCGATTATTATTTTCAATATTTCGGGGATTATCCCACTTGTTCCGGGAGGACTTGCCTACAATGCGATGCGCCATTTTGTCGAAAATGATTATACGACAGCGGTTGAATTGTCGGTTGAGGTAACACTCCTTGCCGGCGGAATTGCGATTGGATTAATGTTTTCTGAGGTCATCCGGCAAATTATCGTGAAATTGACGGTTCAAAAATAATATCCATTATTTAATTTTTGAAAAGCTGCACACTTCTGAATATACTTTCTCTTGAACAATTCACTGACTTTTAGTTCGTTTCTATTGCTAAATTTTCAAACTCCATTACAATAAAATAAAACTTCATTCTGTTTGCGTTTATTTACCCCTGCGGAATGATAGTTGAATCAATCGGGCCGTTACTGGGCGTGCGGACCTACCGCTTAAAATCTGTAAAGTGGGAGTTTTACAGCCAGTTACACGAACAATAAATTTAATTCCAACAAAGTGAGGGAAGTTTTATGAGTGAACAAATAAAGCCAAAAGTTTTAATTACGATCTTTGGAGCAACAGGGGACTTAGCAAAACGAAAGCTATACCCTTCCATATACCGCCTCGTGCGGAATAATACGATTAGTAGAGATTTCGCTGTCATTGGGCTCGCGCGAAGAGACTGGTCCAATGAGGTATTCCGCGATAATGTAAAGGAATCAGTCGAGCAGGCATTTGGTGAATGTGAACGGCTGGATGATTTCGCATCGCATTTCCACTACCAATCGTTTGATGTGACGGATGATACAGCTTACGACCGCATGAAAGAATTGGTGGAACAGCTTGAAACACAGTATGATACAGAAGGAAATCGGCTATTTTACTTAGCTATGGCGCCCGAATTTTTCGGGGGAATTGCAAATAGTCTTCAGGAATACGGCTTGAAAGAAACACCGGGCTGGACTCGCTTGATTATTGAGAAGCCATTTGGGCATGATCTGGAATCAGCAAAAGAATTGAATAACCAGATTCGTGCAGCGTTTGATGAGGAACAAATTTACCGGATTGACCATTATCTTGGTAAACAAATGGTGCAAAATATTGAAGTGATCCGATTTGCAAATGGAATTTTTGAACATTTGTGGAATAACCGTTTTATTTCCAATATCCAAATCACATCGAGTGAAACGCTCGGTGTCGAGGACCGTTCGCGCTATTATGATGATTCGGGAGCAATCCGGGATATGGTGCAGAACCATATTCTGCAGATGGTTGCATTGCTTGCGATGGAGCCGCCAATTAGTCTAACAACCGATGAAGTCCGTTCAGAGAAAATTAAAGTGCTGCGCGCACTTCGGGAGCTGGATCTCGAGCAAGTACATGAGCATTTCGTCCGCGGACAATACGGGGCTGGTGTGCTGGATGATGAGGAAGTAGTTGGCTACCGGAAAGAATCAGAAGACCTCGTCTTTTCCAATACAGAAACGTTTGTCGCTGGAAAAATTTTAATTGATAACTACCGCTGGGCCGGGGTTCCGTTCTATATTCGGACTGGAAAACGGATGGCGCAAAAGCAGACGAGAATCGTAATTGAGTTCAAAGATATTCCGATGAATCTCTATTTCAAGAGCGAGCGGGAGCATCATCCGAACTTACTAGTCATCAATATTCAACCGGATGAAGGAATTGCCCTTTATCTGAATGCGAAAAAATCTGGTTCTGAGGCGCTTGCCGAGCCGATTGAACTTAGTTATAAACAAGGTGCGATGCCTGCAATCAACACGCCGGAAGCATATGAAAAGCTTTTATATGATTGCATGATCGGGGATGCAACAAACTTTACACACTGGGATGAAGTTGCTTTATCTTGGAAATATATCGATCCGATTTTAGAAGTATGGGAAAAAGAACAACCGAACTTCCCGAACTATGAATCCGGCTCAACCGGACCGAAAAAATCAGACGAACTCTTAAGCCAAGACGGCAACCACTGGTGGGAAGTCTAATCGGGACATTGGGGTCAGAGCTTTTGTCCCAACCTATAAAACGGGTTATTCAAGAAAATATCTTGAATAACCCGTTTCTTTTTTGTATGCGCGATGAACACGAGGCTCTGGCTAGGTGGGACAGTTACACTGACCCCTCGTCCCCGTGTCTTGCTTATTAACGGTTGCGGGTGTCGTCTCTGTCGAGTTCTTTTTCTCTGTCTGTTTCGTCTCTTTCCATCATGTCAGCGTCGTCGTTGTCTTCGTTATCATTGTTTTCTAGGTTGTCTCCGTTATCTTGGTTGTCTTCGTTTTGGTCAAGAGGTGTTTCGTCGATTGGTTCGTTATCATTATTGTCATCATTTGTTGCACACCCTGTGATCAATGTAAGTGCCAACACAAGGGAACCAATACGGAGAAGCCATTTATTCATCATCTGTGTATGCCTCCTTTTCCATCAAAGTAATTACTCGAATTTAGCATAACCACTTTACCCGAAAGTCATACATCATACACATTGACGAATTAACGCTCCACCAACTTACTCACCTACTGAATCGAAAACGTAATTTCCGCTTCACAAGCCAGCTCGCCATCAACGGTTGCCCGGCCTTTCCCTTTCCCGATCGGGCCTTTCATGCGGGTGATTTCCACTTCAAGACGCAGCTGGTCGCCTGGCTTTACTTGTCGTTTAAAACGGCATTTATCGAGCCCTGCGAGAAAGCCGATTTTCCCTTTATTCTCTTCCATATTCAATACTGCAATTGCACCTACCTGAGCCATTGCCTCAACAATCAGAACACCTGGCATGACTGGATAGTCGGGGAAATGCCCCTCGAAAAACGGTTCATTGATTGTTACATTTTTAATGCCGACTGCGCGTTTCGCCTCGTCGATCTCCTCAATTTTATCGACTAACAGAAATGGATAACGGTGTGGAATAATTGCTTTAATTTCTTCTATATTCATCGTTGATTCTCCTCTTTTCTTTATGGTAAAGCAGGATATTTCAAGTGAGTAAATCCATATCCTCTTGCTTGCTCGTTTTGATTATATCAAGTTTATAGGTTTGACTCCAAGTGAAAACGGAAAAAGAAAGATAAGCGCATTTACAAGAAGGCATTTTAAAATTACTGAAGGAGGATACACTATGCTTTGGTCAATTATTGTTCTATTGCTCGTATTATGGCTATTAGGCTTTTCATTTGATGTTGGTGGCGGTCTTGTCCACTTACTCTTAGTCGTTGCGTTAATCGTGCTTATTTTCCGCTTAGTTACTGGAAGACGAGTCGACTGACCGATTTAAAAATGCAAGATTTTACAACGCTCCTATACTTGCATTAAAAAGGACATAGGCTTTCACCAACCTATGTCCTTTTTAATATATTATTATTTTATAACGATGTCGATGATATGCCGCCAGGTTTCCACTTTTAACGCGTCTATCGGGTTTCCATCACCAATTATCCCAAAACCAATCATAAGCCCTGCTACAAGGGCAAATATGGCGAGAATGATAACGATGATGATCCGCAGCCAAATCGGAAACACCCGTACTCTTAACGAGTTGTTCCGCTTTTCATTTCGCTTCTCCTGCTCTTTTTTCGAACCTTTTGTTTTTTGTTCCTTCGCTGTTTCAGCTTGCTTCAATTGCTTTGTTGACATCGTTCGATCTCCTTAATGTTAACTTCTCAGTTGATTGATAAGACCCATCATCTGATCGGTCGTTGAAATCGTCCGGGCATTGAATTGGTAGGCGCGTTGTGCCATTAGTAATTCTGACATCTGAGCTGCTAAATCAACATTCGCCTGCTCCAGTATCCCGCTTTCAACTAATGAATCGATAATACCAACCGGCAAAGCGACTTCATTTACCGCAAACCCGTGTTCATCAGCGTCTGGTAAGCGGAAGAGATTGCCACCCACTGCTTCCAGTACATGCGGCCGGGTAATTTCAACAATGGCGATTGCTCCAGCTACTTCAAGCTGGCCTCCCCGCTCAACTACGATTTGCCCGTTATCCCGAACTTCGATTCCTTCAAATCCGTTCGCAATGACGATCGGGCCACCATTTTGCCCAAGGACTGGCTCGCCGTCACCATTTGTCAGCATCACCGAATCCGCTGCCGCACTCGTCCTCTGCAAATAAAAACTTCCATCACGTGTATAATTCGTCTCAATCGCTCCCGGCTCACCAGTTTGAATCTGGAAAAAATGCCGCCCGTTGCGAAGCGCAAGGTCAAGCGCCCGGTTCGTCGTCTGCAAGGCACCAATGGATAAATCATTGTTGATTGCTCCTAGCCTTGCCCCTGAACCGACACGAATACCTTCTGGCGTAAGACGATTCACCGCGTTTTCCGGGGTGTTCAGATTATTGATTTGCTGGGTTAATAAAGAGGAAAATTCCGCATTTCTCGTTTTGTAGCCTGGTGTTTGGCTATTTGCCATATTATGTCCAATCAAGTCCAGTTTCTGTTGCAGCTGATTCATTGTCACCGCTGCTTGGATCATCGTTCGTGACATGGATTAAAACCTCCAATCCGCTCCAAAATTAACCGAGACGGCCGATTTCAGATACTGTTTTCCCTAAGCTTTCATCGTATGCCCGTAAGACACGCTGATTGAGTTCAAACATCCGGTAAGCATTCAACTGGTCCGTCATTGTCGTTGCACCGTCCACATTCGATCCTTCAAGAAAGCCTTGCTGAACGGCAAATCGAGCATCAGCTGGCATTGCTCCCGCTTCTCCGTTGTACAGATTGTCGCCTTCTTTCGTCAGTTCATTCACATCAGCTGTATAGGCTAGTCCAAGCTGAATCGTTTCCGTATCCATCTGAAGCAATCCCGCATTTGTTACGGTAAAATCTCTGCCTCCTGTTTCAATCGGCGCACCAGCACTGTTTAACACGTAATAGCCCTGATTCGTGACAAGAAAACCGTTCCCGTCAACGGTAAAATTTCCGTTCCGAGTAAGGCGCTCTTCCCCTGCTTCATTTTGCACACGGAAAAAGATGCCGCCTGTCTCGTCCGGTACTTCCCCTTGCGTAATGGCGAGGTCTGTACTGATAGTTGTTTCCTGGATGTCGCCCTGGGCAAAGTCAGGCACGAATTCCTGGACGTAGACACCCGTATTCATGGAACCGATCGTCTCATTTATACGGAGATTCGCATTCCGGTTCACGGGAAGCTGTTTTTTCCCTTGGGCTTGCAGCAGCATTTCCGGGAAAGATCGGATTGTTGCTTGATCTGCTTTGTATCCAGGTGTATTCATATTCGCCATATTATTCCCTAGTGCTTCCTGGTGGCGCTGCTGGGTTATCATGCCACTTGCAGCGGTGTAGAATCCTCGTAACACATGGTTTCCTCCTTTTAGCGTTCAGGATTTTTTAAATTATGGATAGCTAAAGTTGCTAAACGTGCGCTTCCGCCTTGCTTTTAGCCAATCTTCTTCCGTTCAATCTTATCAATATTCTCAAGCATGATCCCTGTTCCTTTGGCAACACAGCTCATCGGCTCTTCTGCTACAAATACAGGCACTTTCAATTCTTCTGCGAGCAATTGGTCCATCCCGTGAATCAGAGCACCGCCACCTGTAAGGATGACACCGCGGTCGATAATATCAGCAGATAATTCCGGTGGAGTTTGCTCGAGGACTGTTTTAGCTGCTTGTACAATTAAATAAACATGCTCACGGAGAGCCTCTTCAATTTCTTTGGAGTTTACGGTAATTGTTTGCGGAAGACCACTCACCATGTCCCGACCACGAATCTCAAGGGATTCATCACGCGAACCTTCAAACACGGTTGCGACACTGATTTTAATTTCTTCAGCTGTCCGCTCCCCGATTAAAAGCTTATACTTTTTCTTAATATACTGTAAAATTTCCGCATCAAAATTATCCCCTGCCATTTTAATGGATTCAGAGGTTACAATGCCACCCATGGAAAGAACGGCCACATCTGTCGTTCCACCACCGATATCGACAACCATGTTTCCGCTTGGCTGGTAAATTTCCATTCCAGCACCGATTGCTGCAACCTTGGGCTCTTCTTCCAGATATACTTTTTTCCCGCCTGATTTTTCCGCTGCTTCTTTAATCGCTTTCTGTTCGACTTTCGTAATGTTCGTCGGGCAGCAAATGAGCATGCGTGGTTTTGTAAACAGGCCTTTTACATTGATTTTATTAATAAAATGCTTTAACATCGCTTCCGTTACGTCAAAATCAGCAATTACCCCATCCTTCAGCGGGCGAATTGCTTCTATATTTCCCGGTGTCCGACCAACCATGCGACGAGCTTCTTCTCCGACTTCAAGCACTCTTCCAGTATTTCGGTCCATCGCTACTACAGCTGGTTCATTCAACACAATTCCTTTTCCTTTTACATGAATTAAAACGTTGGCGGTTCCAAGGTCTATTCCAATATCTCTAGAAAACATTCTATCTAGGTCCTCCCAAATTAACTTGTCTTACATCGTGGTTTAGACACAATGCTACTAATAACATATTTTATCACAGTTTGCCTCATTTAACTTCTTTTATTGATAATTATTTTGTGAAATTTTGATTGGCTTTGCCTGAGGATGATGGAGCGGATAAATGCTTGAAGAAACTTGTTAAAAAAATGGGCTACTAATCCGGGGTAGCGACTAGTAGCATGAAGTTTTATCAATTCCGGGAGATGTTCACTTCACGAGGTTCTCCTGTTTATATTTTTGTCTCGTCGCTTCCCCGCCGCGCAAGTGCCTGATCGCTTTATGATATTCGAGCACTTCTTTTACCTGACCGGCAAGTTCGGGATTGATTTCGGGTAAACGTTCAGTCAAATCTTTATGGACGGTACTTTTCGAGACCCCGAATTCTTTGGCGATTTTGCGGACTGTCTTTCTCGTTTCAATCACATGCTGTCCAATACGGATTGCTCTTTCTTTGATGTAATCATGCACACCGTTCGCCTCCTAAGTTGATCGTTCTGAGGTGTCATCTCTTATCTCTTCAACCGGGGCTTATTATTCAATGCTGTCAACTGAACCGAAAAGTTAGTCTATGTAATTTGCATCATTGCAGGATTAGAAAAAGTCACTAGTATGCTCATTCACCTCAGCACTAAAATCTTGGTTGGTTTGTAACATTTTATTACAAGCACCAACCGAATATGAATAAATCTTTTGGGACAGGGGGTCAGAGCGTTTGTCCCAGTTCGGAGGGACAACGGGGTCAGAGGCAATGTCCCACTGGGACAAATGCTCTCACCCCATCACCCCATCTGTTCCGCCGCCACGTAAAAACACCTTGGCTTCTAGGGCCAAGGTGTTTTCTCAAAATTTATTCTTCTGTGTTTTCTTCTGTTTCCTCTTGATCTTCTGGTTGTTCTTCTTCTGCTCCAGCGTCAGATTCGTCGTTTTCGGCATCAGCATCTTCGTCCTGTTCGTCCGTTTCCTCTGGCTGATCGACTGCATCTGTTTCCTCTGCCGGCTCTGTTTCTTCAGCTTCTTCTGTTACATCTTCAGACTCTTCAGCTTCATCCGCTACATCTTCTGTTGATTCGCCTGAATCGATGATCCCATCAAGCTTTGCGAGCGGTTGATTCAACACTGCTTCAGGGTTAACTGGTGTGTCGCCTTTTCGGACTTCGAAATGGACATGATTGCCATGCTCGGTTCCGAATTTATTTTGTCCGGCTGTACCAATTGCTTCTCCCTGTTTTACTTCAGCATCTGCTTCAACATTCACTTCACCAAGACTTGCATAATAGGTTTTCACGTCGTCCGCGTGATCGATTACGACAACATTCCCTAATAGCGGATCTTCTTTAACCTCAGCGACTGTTCCACTTAACGCAGCGACTACTTCAAAGCTTTCCCCATCTTCAGTTGCGATATCAATTCCTGTGCTTTGATAATAACGATTGTTGTAATGGATTAGGGCATTTACCTTCTCTGATTCGTCTGCGTTATAATCAAAAAACTTCGTTACAATTTGTGCTTCTTCACTGTCTGCTACAGGCAATTGAACGACTTCCTGCTGTTCCATTACAGGTTCAGCGTCCTCATCATTCAGGACCGGAGAATACTCATCCGTCTGATCCCACTCCTCGACAATATCCTGCTCGTCTCCATTGTTTTGATACCAGACGACAGCTGAGATTAATAGAGCTGCTAGGACCAAATAAAGACTTGGGAAGAACCACCGTTTACGGAAAATGCGTGTCCAACGTTTTTTTGGACCGAATTTGTTTTCCTCATTCATTTCTTCATCACCTCAACAACCATTCTGTTCAGAAAATAGAAAACCTATACATCTGCAAGGCAATATTTTTCAAAAACATGTATTATTTCAGTTGTTAAGGGGAAATTAAGGGATTATATAACAAAGGCGGAAGCGCCCTTGCAGGTTAAAAACGCGATTGTCTTCGCAACACCTGCACTAGCACATCCAGTAGTCGCAGCACCGTACAAACTGTGCCTCCCAGGATGGGAGGTAAAGGAAACTCAGGCGACGATAGTGAGTTGATGTTGACTTTCACCACAAGGGTATAAGGGCGACTAAGCCTCACAAAGATCGAACGGCCGAGTCTTCTTTATCGATTGGAGGATTGTGAAGTTTGATAGTTGCTGGCGCAGCGCGGACGTGGCTAACGCTAGTAATTAAAGTTATCCACTGTATTTTTATTTTATTGTTTCCTATGAAATCAGGAAAACCCCCGTCTATCTTGAGACGAGGGTTGGAGCTGCTTCATCTAGTGTACTTATATCAATTCCTTGGTAATAATGTTTCACGATTTCTTCATAGTTTTTTCCTTCTTTTGCCATGCTATCCGCACCAAACTGACTCATCCCGATGCCATGACCATTTCCTTTCGTCGTGAAAATATAATGATCATTCGTTTGTTTGACGGAAAAATCAGTGGAACGGAGCTCAAGCTTATCGCGAATTTCCCTACCCGTAAATGTATTGTCTTCAACCATAAACTGGCTGACTCGGCCGCTGTCGAGCCGGGCTATCGTAATATGCTCGGCGGCATCTTCGGATATCGTAATGGCAAGACGCTCTTCCAGTTCCGCTTTCGTAAATGTTTCTTGATTAACAAGCTTCGGGTTTTCTAAATCCCATGGGCTTGGCACACTTCGCAAATAAGGCAGTTCATTTTCCCAATAGTCCTCCGAGTTTTCCGTGTAACCATTACTCATTGAAAAATAGGCAGGCATAATCGGGTCATCTTCATACGTTAGAATCTCTCCGCGTGTTGCTTCCACCGCCGCCTTAATCTTTTGCATATTATCTTCATAGGCACTGCCCCATTGCTGCTTCAGCTCCTCACTATTCTTATATACTTGGTGTTGCACCGTATCGGTAATATCATAGGAATCCTCATCATTTGCGAGGAGATGATTGACCGTATATGTCCGAGCTGCGAGCGCTTGAGCTTTCAGTGCCTCTATTTCAAAGGTTGCAGGCATTTCCGCAGCGACGACACCGACGATATAATCTTCTAATGAAACATCTTCAACGACATCTGCTTTTGTCCGCATGACTGCGACGGATATTGCCTTCTGATTTGCTTCTTGACTTTCATTCGTTATCGTAAAATCATCCGCTGGCTCTGTTGCTTCGTTACTTTTGTTGAGCGGCAGTACAATCAGACTCGGGACGGCAATAATGAGGATAAGCAGGGATGCAAACAGCAGGATGAGCGGCAGCCGGTAAGAGAACTGATGATGCCTGAAATAAGCGGAACCCTTTCGGTTGATGGAAGGGGGGGGCTTTCGTTTCATTGTTTGAAGCTTTGGCTTGCTCGATATTGCTTTCAATTGTGATTTTTTCTTGAGCAGTTTCTGGATATGGGCGTTTTTCTTCGGACTTTTCACAAATTCCCTCCTTGTCGCTGACTTGCCGTGCAGGGAGATTCGATTTTCACTCCTTCTTCTGCACAGCCTAGTATTGCAATCTACTATTATATTTATACGAAAAAACGAGAAATAGACCTGTGAAATTGCAGTTTATTAAGAAATTCGTGTGATATCCAAGTCGGAGAAAATACAAATAACCCCTACCAGATATTTTTTTCTGAAATAGGGGTGTTTTATTTTGTACCCGGGCTGGAATGACCGGGGAATTTATTTATGATAACTTTGCAACTGTTTCTTCGTTTAATTCATTTATTTCTGTAGTTGTTTCAATCACATTGTCGAACTCATCAACACGCACAATATCTGCACCTAATGCAGCAAGCTTTCCAACAAGATTCACGTATCCGCGGTCAAGATGCTTTAGTTGTGTAACGCGGGTATGTCCTTCTGCTACAAGGCCTGCTAAAATAAGCGCAGCAGCAGCGCGCAGATCAGTTGCTGCGACCTCTGCGCCTTGAAGGTCATTTAAGCCCTCAATGATCACACTACGCCCTTCTATTTTGATTTTGGCGTTCATTCTCCTGAACTCTTCCACATGCATAAAACGATTCTCAAAAACCGTTTCTGTCAGCACACTTGTGCCATTTGCTTTCAACATGAGAGCCATCATCTGGGATTGCATGTCGGTTGGGAAACCTGGGTATGGCAGTGTTTTGACGTCGGTTGATTTAAAGTATTCCGGTCCGATAACACGGAGGCCGGTCCCTTCTTCTTCAATCGATACACCCATTTCTTCCATCTTTGAAATAACGGAACGAAGATGCTCACTCTCCACATTTTCCACTAAAACATTTCCGCCTGTAATTGCAGCTGCAGCCATGAAGGTGCCTGCTTCGACACGGTCGGGAATGATTGTGTGGCTTGTGCCGTGAAGCTTTTCCACCCCGTGAATACGAATCGTTTCTGTTCCTGCTCCAACGATATCAGCACCCATTTTATTCAGATAGTTAGCTAAGTCAACGATTTCAGGTTCTTTCGCTGCATTTTCGATAATCGTCGTTCCCTCTGCAAGGGATGCTGCCATCATGATATTCTCTGTTGCACCGACACTCGGCATATCGAGATAAATTTTTGCACCTTGAAGACGACCATCCGCTTTTGCTTCAACGAAACCATTGCCGACGTGAATGTCTGCTCCCATAGCTTCAAAGCCTTTCAGATGAAGGTCGATTGGACGAGATCCGATTGCACAGCCGCCGGGCATCGCGACGTTAGCATGGCCGTATCGGGCAAGTAATGGTCCCAAGACAAGCACAGATGCGCGCATTTTACGTACATATTCAAATGGGGCCTCTGTTCGTAATTCCTTGGAAGCATCAATTTCTACGGTATTTGTATTTGCATTAAATTCTACATCTGCATTTAAATTCTTTAGTACTTCATTGATGGTATAGACATCAGCTAAAACAGGGACGTCTGTTATGACACTCTTGCCTTCGCTGGCAATTAAGCTCGCAGCCAAAACCGGCAGTACGGCATTCTTGGCACCTTCTATTTTTACTGTGCCGCGTAGTTGCTGTCCACCTCTTACGATGATTTTTTCCATATTTATAAATCTCCTTCAAATCCTTATTTCTAGATATTAGTATTCAGTAATTAGGATAGGTGTTCCTATCATGTAAACTAGCTCTCCCGAATCCTTTTCGGCTGTAGCAATTTGCAAGTTGTAAGGTATACCTTCGACAATAAACTTATCATTCCATAATGGTGTATACCCGTATATCATCTTTTTAAGCTTGGACATTTCGAATGAATCATACTGTTCTTCTCTATGTACCAACTGGAGAGATTCTGAAAAAAGTTCAATAATCGCTCTACTCTCTATTGTATCACCTTCTACTACTTCGATACAAGTAAATGATTTGACATTTTTGTAGAACAGTTTATTCAGAAGATTTTCACGTGCTTGGTCATATTCCTTTTGAACAGACTCATTCCATGTGTCCCCTTTTAGGACAGCGATCAATTCAATTTGTCTTGGATTATCCTTCGTTATAACCATTCGTTTTTCAACTGTAATTTGTGCCGGTTTTTCAGCACTCACAAAGTTAAATTTTATACTATTTTCATCTTCTGTTCTAGATACGAAATGACTATTTCGGTTATTATTCACAATTCGTTCGAAATTAGTTGTGTGAATCGTTTCTTTTAATGTCACTTCCCAGCCTGTTAGCGGTAATTCATTTGTGGATGTAATATTAGTTAGGGTATGTAGTGGGTCTATTTGTGTGTTTGCAGGAGTTGATCCTGTCAGTGTTATAAATGTTGCGATTAGAAAAGATAAAAGAATATGTTGCATCATAATTGCCCCTCTCCATTTGATTAATTCCAGTATGGACAAGTGTCGGGGATTTATTCATAGATTGATAGAATTGGAGAAAATCCGAGCAATTCATTCCCAAAGATTGGCAACAGATTTGTTCGGATTTAATCCACTTAGGCGTAACTTTACGCTATGCTAATTCAGCTGATAGCGCTAATAGTTAAAACAGGTAGAGCAAATCCTGTGACCATTGTAAGATGTCGAGGACGAATCTGCTGACACCTGTTCCAATCACGATAGCGAGGAAGAGCAAGAAAATCCTGCCTTCTTGCGGATGACCTTTTCGGATGATTGGGTCGAAATTTAACTTGAGCATGACTCGCCATGCGAGCCAAATGAAAAACAGGTGCGAAACCATTCCAATTAGCGCAAACTGTCCAATTGAAAACATAAAAAGCCCTCCCAAAAGGAATATTATTGTCGATATTTCCCGGGAAATGATATCCGGAAACCGGGACAGGGGGTCAGAGCGATTGTCCCACCCCTGAGTGGGACAGACGCTCTGAGCCCCTGTCCCAATGAAAAAATCTCTTATAACATGTGGTGTCATAAGAGATTTTGTTTTTTATTTTCCGCCTACGTCAAGGCGATTCATTGCGCGTTTGAGTGCTAATTCAGCTCTCCGGAAGTCGGTATCGTCTTGTTTCGCTTGTAAGCGACGTTCTGCCCGTTCTTTCGCCTCTTTTGCGCGGGCGACATCAATGTCGCTTGCTTTTTCGGCAGTTTGCGCTAAGATAGTTACTTTATCAGGTCGTACTTCCATGAAACCGCCACTTACTGCCACTTTATAAGTTTCGTCATTTTTCTTTAAACGAGCGACACCTATCGCTAATGGAGCTACTAAAGGAATATGATTTGGCAGAATACCTAATTCCCCATCTTCCGTCATACAGACGATCATTTCATAATCCTCTTCCAGAACTGTACCACTAGGAGTTACAACACTCACATTTAGTGTTTTCAGGATAAACCCCTCCTAATATTGGTAAGAAGCAAGCAGGAAAATCTCATCCTTACTCACTTCTTCCATTTTTTATTGTGATTGTTTTGCTTTTTCCACAACTTCTTCAATGCTTCCTACCAGACGGAATGCATCCTCTGGAAGATCGTCATATTTACCTTCAAGAATTTCTTTGAACCCTTTTACCGTTTCGCTTACTGGCACGTAAGAACCTGGCTGACCAGTGAACTGCTCGGCAACGTGGAAGTTTTGTGATAAGAAGAACTGGATACGTCGTGCACGAGCAACCGTCAATTTGTCCTCTTCACTCAACTCATCCATCCCAAGGATTGCGATGATATCTTGTAGTTCACGATATTTCTGAAGTGTTTGTTGTACTTCTGTCGCTACTTGGTAGTGCTCTTCCCCTACGATTTCCGGGTCAAGGGCACGGGATGTGGATGCTAATGGATCCACTGCCGGGTAGATACCTTGCTCGGAAAGCTTACGGTCAAGGTTCGTTGTCGCGTCAAGGTGTGCGAATGTCGTTGCCGGAGCCGGGTCCGTGTAGTCATCCGCAGGTACGTAAATCGCTTGGATCGATGTTACGGAACCTTTTTGCGTTGATGTAATTCGTTCTTGTAACTGTCCCATTTCTGTTGCAAGTGTCGGCTGGTAACCTACCGCTGAAGGCATACGGCCTAGTAGCGCAGAAACCTCGGAACCTGCTTGTGTGAAACGGAAGATGTTATCAATGAACAGTAAAACGTTCTGGCCTTGTTCATCACGGAAATATTCAGCCATCGTTAGACCCGTCAAGGCAACACGCATACGTGCCCCAGGTGGTTCGTTCATTTGACCGAATACCATTGCTGTTTTCGCAATAACTCCAGAGTCTTTCATTTCAAAGTAAAGGTCATTACCTTCACGTGTACGCTCTCCAACTCCAGCAAATACCGAAATACCGCCGTGCTCTTGAGCGATGTTGTTGATTAGTTCCTGAATCAGTACGGTTTTACCTACACCGGCACCACCGAACAATCCAATTTTACCACCTTTAATATAAGGAGCAAGCAAGTCAACAACTTTAATTCCTGTCTCAAGGATTTCTGTTTCTGTTGACAGCTCTTCAAATTCAGGTGCATTACGGTGAATCGGGTCTAAACGAACGTCTGAAGCGAGTGGTTCGTCCAGGTCAATGTTCTCACCTAATACGTTAAATACTCTTCCTAATGTAACATCTCCGACTGGTACAGAGATTGGTCTGCCTAAGTCTGTAGCAGGCGCACCGCGTTGTACGCCATCCGTAGATGACATTGCAATCGTACGGACACTGTTGTCACCAAGGTGAAGTGCAACTTCCAATGTAAGCTTGCTTTCCGCTCCATTTACGTTGATATCTACTTCAAGGGCGTTGTAAATATCAGGAAGCTGTCCGTCTTCGAACTTTACGTCGACAACAGGACCCATTACTTGTGTAACATGTCCCTTACTCATGGATTTCCCTCCTAACAAAATTCTCGAACTTAGAAAACTATAAAATAAAATGCTGTGAATAACTTAAATTTCCAGCGATAGCCACGTCCTGAGGCAACATCGAACTACCTCCCGTCCTGGAAGGCACAGTTTGTACGTTGCTGCGACTACTGAATGTGCTAGTACAGGCGTTGCGAAGACGATCGCGTACTTAGCCTATAAGGACGCTTCCGCCTTTGTTATTCAAGTGCAGCTGCTCCACCAACAATTTCAGTGATTTCTTGTGTAATTGCTGCTTGACGTGCACGGTTATATGCGAGTGATAGGTCGTCGATCAATTCATTCGCATTATCAGTCGCACTCTTCATCGCAGTCATACTTGCCGCATGCTCACTCGCTTTTGCGTCTAATAATGCACCGAAAATCAGACTTTCTGCGTATTGTGGGAGCAATACATCTAAAATTTTCTGTTCATTTGGTTCATATTCGTATTCGCTGTTTGCATTTCCATGCTCCGCGATATCTTCTATCGGTAGTAACTGCTTCTGTGTAACAACCTGTGAAATTGCACTGACATAATGGTTATGGAAAATGATTAATTCATCAATTTCCCCATCTGTATACATTTGCACGGTTTCAGAGGCCAGTTCTCTAATTTCAGCGTATTCCGGTTGATCTGCAACACCGAGAATACTTTTGGCAATTGGTAAATTACGTCTTCTACAAAACTCAAAGCCTTTTGATCCCATGACGATGAGGGTATATTCCGATGGGTCGTTATGACGCTCTTCAATCGTCTTCATGAGGTCCCGTAACACGTGACTGTTATACGCTCCGACAAGACCTTTGTCTGATGTAATGATCAAATAACCAGTCTTGTTTACGTTGCGTTTTGTCAGCATTGGGTGCGAGACATCCGTGTGGCTGTTGGCAATACTGCCGACAACTTGCTGAATCTTGTCGCTATAAGGGCCAAAACCTTTCGCGTTACGTTCTGCTTTCCCCATTTTAGAAGCAGATACCATTTCCATCGCAGCGGTAATTTGCTTTGTCTTTTTTGTAGAGTCAATTCGTGCTTTCAAATCTCTTAGTGATGCCAAGCTATTTCACCACCCTTTCGCAGTGATATGGAGAGGGCCGGCACATACATTCACCGGACCCCGGATTATATTTTCAATCAGTTGCTTACGCTAGTTCGACTAGCTTCGGTGACCAGGGACTTCCCGAACTTCCTGGGCTTCCGGTCGATAAAGTAGACTTGCCGATTGGCTAAGACATGAGGCCGAGCCGCACTTATACCCAAGTAGTGAAAAGTCAACATCGACTCCCGCTGGTCTGCGTGTTTCCCTTATCTTCCTTCATCCCAGTCCAGTCCGTGAATCCCTAAACGGTCACCTACGCTTTTGATGGCAAGAATGTATTCTTGAATGCTGCCACTGCACCATCCATCTTCTCTGCATCTGGAAGTTGTCCGGTTGTACGGATTTCTTCTAGTAGTTCACTCTGGTTCGTAGCGAGCCAGATGTTCATTTCATCTTCAAAGCGGACAATATCCTCCACTGGAATATCATCGAGGAAACCTTTTGTAAGTGCATAGATAATCATTACTTGGTTTTCTACCGCAAGTGGCTTATGCAGCCCTTGTTTCAGCACTTCAACTGTACGTTCCCCACGACTCAGCTTGGCTTGTGTTGCCGCATCAAGGTCTGAACCAAACTGAGAGAAGGCCTCTAGCTCACGGAACGCGGCAAGGTCAAGACGCAGTGTACCTGCAACCTTCTTCATCGCTTTAATTTGCGCATCTCCACCTACACGGGATACAGATAGACCTGGGTTAATCGCCGGACGTACACCGGAGAAGAATAGGTCGGATTGTAAGAAGATTTGTCCGTCTGTAATGGAAATTACGTTTGTTGGAATATAGGCAGAAATATCTCCTGCTTGCGTTTCAACGAATGGCAGTGCAGTTAAAGAACCGCCACCTTGTGCATCACTCAATTTTGCTGCACGCTCAAGCAGACGGGAGTGGAGATAGAATACGTCTCCCGGGAATGCTTCACGTCCTGGCGGGCGGCGCAGTAGCAAGGAAAGTTCACGGTATGCTGTCGCTTGCTTCGATAAGTCATCATAAACAACGAGTACGTGCTTTCCGTTATACATGAATTCTTCACCCATTGCTACACCTGCATATGGTGCAAGGTAGAGGGATGGTGCCGGATCAGATGCACCAGCAGATACAACAATTGTATAGTCTAGTGCGCCGTAGCGGCGAAGGACTTCAACTGTAGAACGTACAGTGGATTCTTTTTGTCCGATTGCAACATAAATACAGATCATGTCTTGATCTTTTTGGTTAATAATCGTGTCGATTGCTACCGTTGTTTTCCCAGTCTGACGGTCACCGATGATTAACTCACGCTGTCCGCGTCCTACTGGTACAAGCGCGTCAATCGCTTTAATACCTGTCTGTAATGGTTCGAATACCGATTGACGGTCCATTACTCCTGGAGCAGCTGCTTCAATTGGACGTGTTTTTGTTGTATTGATTGGGCCCTGACCATCGATTGGCTGACCTAATGTGTTGACAACGCGTCCCAGTAGCTCCTCTCCAACTGGTACTTGCATGATTCTTCCTGTACGGCGAACTTCATCGCCTTCTTTAATGCCGATATATTCACCGAGGATAACGATACCTACGTTACTTTCCTCAAGGTTCTGTGCGAGCCCCATGACTCCATTTTCAAATTCGAGTAGTTCTCCAGCCATTGCATTCTCAAGGCCGTGTGCACGTGCAATCCCGTCCCCGATTTCAATAACTGTTCCAACATCTGAAACTTCGATATCCGTTTCAAAGTTTTCGATTTGCTGTTTTATCAGCTTACTAATCTCTTCTGCATTAATGCTCATACCATTTCACCCCTATCATCATTTGTTTGCTACTGCAATTTTCCGCTCAATCCGGCGTAATTTCCCACTGACTGAACCGTCATAAATCGTATTCCCGACACGAATTTTAATGCCGCCTACTAAGGACGGATCAATGATATTCTCAAATTCGAGGGTCGTTTTACCGATTCGTTCAGCAAAAGATATTTTCAAATTTTGCTTCTCATCAGCGGTCAGTTCGCGGACAGAATAGACAGTTGCAACTTCAATTCCTTTTGCTTCGTTCACTCGTTTAATGAACGCTTCAACAATGGAGGGAATAAGCAATGTACGATGGCGCTGTACGAGGAGTTTCACCGTATTAACGACATCTGTATGTAAGCCTTTGAAGCTTGCTGCTACAAGCTGTTCTTTTTGTTCCCCATTCACTCTTGGATGCAATAGGAATGCATTTAATTCTTCATTATTTTGAAAGACGTCACGGACGACTTCTACATCATCCATCAATTGGTCCAATATGGACTTTTCTAAAGCTAGTTGAAAAAGAGCATCTGCATAACGCTTGGCTACTACGATTTCACTCATCGCTCTTCTCCTACTTCTTTAATGTAGTCGTTAATGAATTCCGTCTGGTCTTGTTCATTGATTTCTTTTTCAATTACTTTACTTGCCACTAACACAGATAGGGAAGCAACCTGTGCTTGAAGCGCTTGAATTGCCTGCTCTTTTTCATTTTGGATATCCGCCTGCGCTTGTTCTTTAATACGCTCGGCTTCCGCGCGAGCAGATTCGATGATGTCCTGCTCTTGTCTTACACCGGCAGTTTTCGCATCTTCAATAATCTTCTGTGCTTCCTGTCTTACACTATTAAGCTGGTCGGTGGCGGCTTTTGCATCCTTTTCTGCTTCTGCGCGGCTTTTCTCTGCTGCATCGATCTCATTTGCAACATAATTCTCACGCTTTTCCATCATATTCATGAGGGGACCCCATGCGAATATTCTCAGCAGTACCATCAGGATTAAGAAGAAGATTAAGGTAACTAACATATCTCCAATTCGCAGTCCCCCGACCGATGCTCCTAGAGTCATAAAGTCAACATATGAATGCACTGATTTCACTCCTTTAACGGTATCTAACTCATCTTTTCACTACATAAAGGAATGGCGAAGATTCCAATATCCGATCCCCGCCATCATAAACTTATTAAAGAACCATGAATGCAATAACTACTGCCATAATCGGAATCGCTTCTACTACCCCAACCCCGATAAACATTGTTCCTTGTAGTGAACCTTTCAATTCTGGCTGTCTTGCAATACCTTCCAGTGCTTTACTAACGATCATCCCGTTACCTAGACCCGCACCTAATGCTGCTAGTCCAACTGCTATTGCTGCTGCTAAAGCTCCCATTTACAATTTCCTCCTTTTTATAGTAAACCTAAATTGTTTTTTATTTAATGGTCTTCGCTCACTTTATGAGACATGTATACCATTGATAACATGATAAATACGTATACCTGAATTGCTCCGATGAAGAGCTTGAAGCCCATCCAGGCAAGTGTTGGCAATGCTGCTAAAACGCCGCCTAAAACTGAAGTTGTTGCTAATCCAATAAGCAAACCTAACAAAATTTCTCCTGCATACATATTTCCAAATAGACGCAAGCCTAATGTTAACGTGTTTGCAAACTCCTCGACTATTTTAAGGGGCAACAGAATCGGCGTAGGACTTAAAAACGTCTTGAAATAATGCTTTGTCCCCCGCATCTTAATACCATAATAATGCGTCAAGACAATAACCATGGTTGATAATGTTAATGTGATGGTTGCGTCCGCAGTTGGTGCTTTCCACCATAGGTCTGTTCCAACGACACCAATTGTTACAATCCCTGCTATGTTACCAAACAAGATGAAGAATGCTAGTGTCAGAATCAGCGGCATGAAAACTTTCCCAGT
The DNA here is from genome assembly GCF_021556485.1 of Oceanobacillus alkalisoli. Classification (GTDB taxonomy): domain Bacteria; phylum Bacillota; class Bacilli; order Bacillales; family Amphibacillaceae; genus Oceanobacillus; species Oceanobacillus alkalisoli. Next base: position 192,663 of record NZ_JAKGBW010000004.1, read on the forward strand.
TTTCCAATCCATCGTATCGCTAATTACACCTCTAACGAATTCGACAATCCATTCCATGAAATTCTGCTTTCCTGTTGGTTTCATTTGGAGACTGCGAGTTGCCCATACAACTACGATAAAGACTAGAATGGATACAACTGCAAGCATGAATACGTTGGCAAGGTTAAAGTCGAGCCAGGAGATTCCAAAAACATCTTCAACTATTGGAGCTGTATGATCCAAAATTATCACCCCTTTACATCGATGGTTTTCGAACATTTGACTGTCCTTTGAATGTGACAGTCAAGTTGCGATTGAGCGGATATTTTAAATACCCGCCTTAAAACCTACATATTACAGCTGCAGGTAGTATGTAGTGCAGTTATCTTGATTTTTTGTTAAATACAAAACGAAGCATTCCATCAAGACCGAGTATGACGTACGATAGCATCAAACCAATGACTACAGCAATAATATGAAAGTTTTCCTCATAGCGAATTGCGATAAGCACACCTAGTACTGCTGCCGCCATTCTTGAGAACGTTCCCAACCCACCACGTGCTTCACCTGATTCTGCCACACTATCACCGAGTTGTTTTGTCTTATGCTGGAGCAGCCATAAATTGTAAAAACTGATTGCCCCTCCTAACAGAAGTCCGTTAAAAACCCGTGTATAGGGAAGAAATCCAACTCCAAGCACTAAAAGTGCCAGTAAATAGAGCATCCATTTACGTTGGCGCGTTATCATACTTTCAAATTCATTCATTTGTATTCTACGCTCCTACTGTGAAACATGCGCAGGCAGGTAATGAACATTTCCCACTTGCGAGGCGCAGTTCTTCTACCCGATAGCAGAAGGTGATGTACCTCCAGTTGCCAGAAACTTGCAAGAATCAGCGACCTATACTTATGTACTTGTGAGTTTGTAAAAAGGGCAACAATATCGTTTTCCCTATCTGTATGTTTTTTAACAAATTCAGACAAATTTTTGAAAAATTAACGAATAATTATCGAAAAATGCCCATACTCACACTAAGTTAGTTTACCTTACTGTAACGGTCATTGTCAATTAATTTCTGCAATACGAGACATTCATTTTCCATCACGTTTCCAAGGCCTGCCATTTCGGAATAATCCTGCCACACTGCTTTTAATCCCCTATCATTATAAAGGAAATCCCGCACAACGAATATGACGTTTTTGTGAACATATTTTTAACATTCCAGATGTTCGGTTAATGAATAGGACGCTGGGGTCGGAGGCGTTGTCCGCGTGGGACATTGCCTGCGACCCCAGCGTCCCGTTTTCATTCGATATGAAGGGGAATTTCCGTTGTTTCGATTTCTTTGTCATTGTTGATGGCAGTGATGATGCCAAGATAGTTTCCTGGTGCTAATTTGTAGCTTGGAATCTCGCCTTCGTTCATTCCGACTGAGGGTTCTTTTAACTCCAGTAAATTCCCGCGGTACGTTAAAGTGTCCGGGTCATATAAATCAATCGACACGAGTTGCAGTTCTTCAGTCGTATAAAGGGTATAACTGTAAATGTCATCGCTGAACGGCTTCAGACTGAATTCAATTCCGGCTATTTTCGGCTGGTCGGCGGATTGGTTCACGAAAAGATATGGTAAATGATAGGTTTTATTTTCTGTTTGTTCCTTTAATGTAAGGAAATCTTCCTGAATCCCTTCTAGGAGCTTGGGGCTTGTAACCTTTAACGCGACTTTTATTTCCTCTGTTGCATGCGGCTCGATTTTAAAGGATAAAGGGAGTTTCCATTCCATGCCTTGCTTCCTTTTTGGAACATCAAATGTAAATTGCTGGGTTTCTGATGTGCGGTTTTCCAGTTGGATGGTGAATTGCTTTTCTTCCCGGCGATCCGTTATCTTCCCAGCTTCAAGCGTCCCATTTGAAATGATTGTTGGGGCTTCGATTGCTTGATGCGGTTGGATGACGCCATGTCCTTGGATAGAAGGTGCCTGAAATTCACCGGTTTCAGTTTGAAGTGGTGTTGCCGTCGTTTCCAAAGCATGATAAATTTTATCTACACTCCAGTCTGGATGGGCTTCTTTCAGTAGCGCAACGGCTCCTGCGACATACGGTGCTGCCATACTCGTTCCACTCAAATGCTCATAGCCTCCAGGCACGGTGCTGTTTATTGCAGCTCCAGGCGCCGCTACATTCGGCTTGATCTGCCAATTAACCGTTGCGGGCCCACGCGAGCTAAAAGGTGCGATTGTCGTATCTAGAGATTCATAAACGGTGTCGATATATGTCCCAGTATATTCCGTGAGCCATTCCCCGTCTTCTTGCGTGATTCCGGCAACTGGGATTTTTACTGCCCCGTCTTCATTATCCAAGCCTCCATGTAGTTCACCAGGCTCGTTATTATAGATTAAAACAGCTGCCGCTCCATTTTCCTGGGCCTTTAATGCAAGATCGCGAAAGGTTATCTCGCTCCGTTTGAACAGCGCAATTTTCCCGTTAAGATCTGTCCTATTTTCGTCTGCATTAATGAGCTTATAATCTTTTGCAAGCTCCCAGGCCGGGGCGCCCTGCATCGCGGTTAAGGAAATCTCCTGCTTTTCTTGTGCATGATAAAGATACGGCATCTCGGTAGGAGCTTGAACCGCTCCGACTGCTAAAGCATTTTTTGCCGTTGCCGGACTTCCGACAGTCCACGGTGCAGGCCCGCTGTTGCCATTTGCGATGATGACGGGGATACCGAGTTCTACTGCTTTATCAACGGCTAAGCTTGTCGGATAATCAGGACCGTTCACCTCATTTCCAAGGGAAAGATTGATTACATCCATCTCATCTTTTACCGCTTGTTCCAGAGCAGCAAGCACATGAACAGTCGAACCAAATCCACCCGGACCAAGTGCGCGGTAAGCATAGAGCGATGCGTCGGGGGCAATGCCTTGCAACTTGCCATTTGCCGCGATAATCCCCGCAACATGTGTCCCGTGACTCGTCGGCATCCCCTCTCCAGGCATCGTTTCCATCGGATCCTCATCCAAATCAAAGAGATCATAGCCACCTGCAAAATTATCTTTTAAATCGGGATGCGTGTAATCAATTCCAGTATCGATGACACCAACTTTGATATTTTTCCCTGTATGAGCATGAGCGGGCACTTCGCCTGCTTGCTGTGTTTGCGGTTGTCCTGACGAACGGACCGGCTCTGCTTTGTAAGTCTGCACGTCATGAATGCCAGTTATGAACTCAGCTGTGTGCAGACGCTCGAGTTGCTGCGGTTTTCCTTGTAAGGCAATCCCATTGAAAAGAGTCGAATAAGTCGCGACGACTTCAATAAATGGATGATATTTTTTGATATAGTCCGCGTGCACCTCTGCGTCTCCTTCCACTTCGATAATGACTGTTTCCAGTTCTTCTGCCTGGACAATGGGGAGAAAGAAGAAGCTTGCGATTAAGAAAAAAATAATCCCTCTCATGTTGGCCGCTCCTTTTATTATGATAGGGTTAGTTTTTAATAAAAGTGTAAATATATGTATGTTTTTTTGAGCTGGGAGACGGGAGTGGCGGTTATAAAAGACTGGGTACGGAAGAGGAAGCCGGGTTAAGGTGATAAGAATAATTGTCAACTACCGAGTGGAGTGGAAACGCTCGAGTTCGGGCAATAAGAGGCATTAAAAACGACTGGACTCATCATAGCTAGCTAACGATGGCTGTTGATAGCTCCAGCCTCTCCCTCTTCCCCAAACCAAAAACAGCTAAAGAAAAAAGTATGCATCCCCTTTACAAGAGCCTGCATACTTCCTGTTTACTTCGTACCGAATAAACGGTCACCAGCATCACCAAAGCCTGGTACAATATAGCCGTTCTCATTTAAACCTTCATCGATTGCAGCTAGATAAATGTCAACGTCCGGGTGGTCTTCTTTAATAACTTCGACACCTTCTGGGGCACCGATTAAGCACATGAGTTTGATATGTTTCGCACCGCGTTTTTTAAGTGAATGAATGGCGTCGTTTGCTGAACCGCCTGTTGCAAGCATCGGGTCGATTACGATCAGTTCACGCTCCGAAATATCAGACGGAAGCTTGATATAATATTCGACCGGCTTTAATGTTTCGGGATCACGGTAAAGTCCAACGTGTCCTACTTTTGCTGCAGGGATTAGTTTACGTACTCCCTCAACCATTCCAAGTCCGGCGCGAAGGATTGGAATAAGGCCGATCTTTTTCCCAACAAGTTCTTTTGTTTTCGCAACGGTTACAGGCGTTTCTGTTTCCACGTCCATTAAAGGAAGATCTCTTGTGATTTCAAATGCCATTAACATGGCAACTTCATCAACTAGTTCACGAAATTCTTTGGTGCCTGTGTTTTTATCACGGATTTTCGTTAATTTATGTTGAATTAACGGATGATCTAATACGAATACTCTACTCAATTGCAGATCACTCCTTTAAAGTTTTCAAATCTCTAAAAGTATACAGAAAAACAATCAATTATTCAAGTCGGATTAGGTGATTTCGAGAAAATGTTGAATTAATTTTCAGGACGCAATATTTTCCGGGATATTGATGCACAAAAACCGAGGAGGGGATCATCCCTTCCTCGGTTGTTTATTAATTCTTATATAACGGAAAACGTGCGTTCAAGCTGAGGACACGCTGTTTTAATTCTTCAAGAACCTCTTTGTTTTCGTGGTTCTTAAGTGCTGTAACCATAATATCTGCAACTTCTTTGATTTCTTCTTCTTTGAAGCCGCGCGTTGTGACAGCAGCTGTTCCGATACGGACACCGCTCGTGATAAACGGTCCTTCCGTGTCGAATGGAACGGTGTTTTTATTCGTTGTGATTAATACGCTGTCGAGCACTTCTTCTGCATCTTTACCTGTGAATCCAAGTGGCTTCACGTCGAGCAGCAAGAGATGGTTATCTGTACCGCCAGAAACGAGACGGACACCTGCTTTTGATAATTCTTCTGCAAAGACTGCAGCGTTTTTAACAACTTGTTTGGCGTATCCTTTGAAATCATCGGATAATGCTTCTTTGAATGCAGTAGCTTTTGCTGCAATAACATGCATTAATGGACCTCCTTGCATGCCAGGGAATACGGAGCTGTCGATTTTCTTCGCGAATTCTTGTTCACAAAGGATGACACCTCCACGTGGGCCGCGTAACGTTTTATGTGTTGTCGTCGTTACGAAATGGGCATGCGGTACTGGGTTTGGATGAATACCCGCAGCAACAAGACCAGCGATATGAGCCATGTCAACCATCAAGTAAGCATCGACGGCATCCGCGATTTCACGGAATTTCTTGAAATCGATTGTACGGGAATAAGCACTTGCACCGGCCACGATCAGCTTCGGTTTTACTTCTTTTGCTTTAGCTAAAACAGCGTCATAATCGAGCTGTTCATTTTCTTCATCTACACCATACTCTTCAAAATTATACAATTTCCCGCTGAAGTTAACTGGGCTTCCGTGGGTGAGGTGACCGCCATGGTTTAAGTTCATTCCAAGCACGGTGTCTCCAGGGTTCAAAATCGCTGAATAAACAGCCATGTTTGCCTGTGCTCCGGAGTGTGGCTGGACGTTCGCATGATCCGCTCCGAAAAGTTGTTTCACACGGTCACGTGCGAGGTCTTCTGCTACGTCGACATACGTACAACCGCCATAGTAACGTTTCCCCGGATAACCTTCCGCATATTTATTCGTCAAGACAGATCCCATTGCCTCCATGACTGCTTCTGATACGAAGTTCTCGGAAGCAATGAGTTCGATGTTGTCTTGTTGACGTTTCTTTTCATCCTCAATTGCTCGATATAATTCCGGATCCGTATGCTCTAATCCGGTTTGCTTCACTTGTTCCATTGTAGAGTCCCCCCTGTAAGTTGATAAATATGATGAAAAGGACATATATCCTTCCATTAATTGCTTCGACTGTCTTTATAAACGGCACGCTCACCGCCAATTAATTTCGGTCTCGTCCGTGCAAGACCAATTCGGGCTTCCCCGATATACTTCTTACTGAAGCGCAAAGGTACAACGACCGGTTTTAAATGCATGGCAATCATCGTTTCACCAATATCGAGCCCGGCATGGGCTTTTGCCTTAAGTGATTCAACGACGACTGGGTCATCCATATGTTTATAGGCGAAAGATGCCATCGAGCCGCCAGCTTCCGGAACAGGTATGACCGTTACCTCATCAAGGGCGAATGCTTTAGCAGCAGCCCGCTCCACAACGAGAGCACGGTTTAAATGTTCACAGCACTGGAAAGCAAGCTGAATCTTCGTCTCTTGTTTTAAACGGTTCAATTCTCTGAAAATGCGGGCGGCAATATCCTCTGTACCTGCTGTACCGATTTTTTTCCCTGCCACTTCGCTTGTGGAACAACCGATTACGAAAAGCTCATCTTCCTGCAAATACTCAGTCGCAAGCCATTCATCGACGATTTCGCCTAAATCAGTTTTTACTTGTTCGTTTAACGTCATTTTAGGTTCCTCCTTTTTCAGAAAAACAACCATGCTACTACTATACTACTTATTCGCCTTCATAGGAATGGATTTTTTCAATTCTTTTTGCATGACGGTTTCCTTGGAATTCGGTTTCGAGCCAAACTTTGGCAATCTCTCTTCCAAGGGATGGACCGATAACACGCTCCCCCATCGCAAGGACATTGGAATTATTATGTTCTCTTGTTGCGCGGGCACTGAATACATCATGCACTAAAGCACAGCGAATCCCTTTTACTTTATTCGCAGCAATTGACATGCCGATTCCCGTCCCACAAATGAAAATTCCGCGGTCAAACTCTCCACTGGCAATTCGTTCTGCTGCTGGCAGCGCATAATCCGGATAATCGACAGAAGTTGTACAGCTTGCTCCGGCGTCTTCGTATTCAATTCCCATTTCATCCATTAAATCTGCCACTTCACTTCTTAATGTTAGACCTGCATGGTCACCCGTTATTAAAACTTTCATATTGTTTCTTCCTTTCTTTTTTAAAGTTGGAATTGCCGAATTTGTTTCTTCAGTTGATTTGCATGTTCTTCAATCTCTGCTGCAAGGCGGTCGACATCTTCAATGCTTGCCACCTGCTCCTGGATTGCTGCGTTCACTTCCTCGGCACCGGCTGAAGTTTCTTCCGCAATCGCTGCCACTTCCTGGGATTCACGGCTCGTATCTTGAATTGATTGTAACTGTTTGTCGACAAGCTGGGAAATCGTTTCAATTTCAGTTGCTACTTCCATAACAGAACTGGACATTTCTTCAAACGTCTCGTTCGTCTGTTCGCCATTTTTCGCTTCGTTATTGGCAAAAACGACATTTTGATTAATATTTTCGACAACATTTTTCACGTCTACTTGAATCGAACCGATAAGACCTGAGATTTGCTGAACGGCTCCAGCACTTTGGTCAGCGAGCTTCCGGATTTCCTCTGCAACAACGGCAAAGCCTTGTCCATGTTCTCCAGCCCGCGCTGCTTCAATGGAGGCATTAAGTGCAAGGAGATTCGTCTGTTCGGCAATTTCACCAACCATCGAGATGATGGTTTCGACTTGAATCGCATTTTCTTTTAAATTGTTAACACTCGTTAAGGATACTTGCTGTTCTTTTGCAATCCGGTCGATGCCAGAAATGAGGCTGCTCACAACCCGCTTCGTCGTGTTCAATGTGCCAAGCATTTGATTGGATTTACCTTTTGACCCACTTGCCCGGTCTTGGACTTTTATAGCAAGGTCAGAGGCGATTTCGACCGATTCCGCTGTATTTTGAATTGCTACCGATGAATCTTCCGCACCCTTTGAAATCTCGCTGATCGATGTCCCGATCATCTGGGAATGGGTGTGGGCGGTGGTTGAGGATTCCTTCATTTGTACAACCGCTTGATTCGTCTTGTCAAAATTTTCATCAATATTTTGCACGATACTATTTAAATTCGTCAGCATGGCGTTAAATGAGAGGGCCAGGCCGCGGATTTCGTCATTTGACTTCGGAATTTGCACGGTTTGGTTCAAGTTACCTTCCGCTGCAATTGTTGCTGCTTTTTCCAATTTTTCAATTGGTTTCGTAATGAGGCTCGCGAAGAAAAAGGCGAGGATTCCCGACCACGTGATTCCAAGTATAAAGGTAATGACGGTGAACCACTCCAGACTGAATGGGATATAATCTTGGAAAAAGTCATATAGGAAAAAGATAAAAACGAATGAAGTACTGTATGTAATAATCGCTAATGATATCGTAAATAAAACGAGCTTCTTACGGATACTGAATGAATATTTCCTCTCCATTTGCCCTTACTCCCCCTTGATTGATTCTATTTTTTCAATTAGGCGGTCGATTTGATCTTCTAACTCTGCACGAGTCGATCGGTATGCGTGCAAGTCACCACCGTATGGGTCGGAAATATCGTAGTCGTGACTTTCTTCATCTGTATATTCTTTCAATGTGTACAACTTCTCTGTAAAATCCGGATATTCCATGGTGAGCAGTTGTTTATGCTGGCTCGTCATCGTGAGAACAAGTTCTGCCCATTCGAGCAATTCTTCTGTAGCTGGCTGGGAACGGTGATCAAGTGTAATACCATTCTCCTCAAGCGCTTGATAGGTATGGTCACTAGCAGATGCCCCGTCTGCAGCAAAAACTCCCGCTGATTGGACCTCAACCTGTGGATATCTATCACGCAAAATCGCTTCTGCCATCGGACTCCGGCACGTATTCCCTGTACAAACAAATAAAATATTCATTTCTTTTACCCCCAAGAATGATAAAGTGAAACTTCCTTCAGTGAGGGTTCTTTTTCCCTCACTGAAGGTTAGTTGAACGAATCGGGCCGTTACGGGCTGTTGGATCTCCCACTTGGATTAATGAATTTCATAATACGTATTTAATGCTTCACCATGGAAAAGCCGACTTTGGTAATTATGAAATTCATTCAGATATAAGAAGTTTCTTCCATATCTTGATGTGGAAAATTTACAGCCCGTTACACTGCGATAAAGTGAAACTTCCTTTGGTAACACTTACTATCTACCTATAAATATACCACAATCCGAAAGCCACGGACAGAGAAATCAGACAAGGGGTCCGTGCATTTGCAGGATAAATGCACGGACCCCTTGTCCCTTTTCATGCGAGTAGGACAAATAGCCCGAATCCGAAAAGAATGCTTCCGCCAAGGAGTTCGCTGTATCTTCCCAGGAATCCTTGGACGCGGCGCCCGATTAATAAGGCCAAACAAGAAAGCAATGCACTGGAAGCACCGAATAATATAAGAGCAAGTACAACATGGACTCCAGTAATCCCTAAACCAAAGCCGACTGTGAAGCTATCCAGGCTTACGGTAAAGCTGAGAATAAGAAGACCAAACCCAGCAGGTTGGATAATCAATTTCTTTTCTTCGGTAAAAGCGCCAAAAAACATTTGAGCACCGATGAAAACAAGAAGCGCTCCGCCAATCAGCTGAGCATAGCTTTCAAATGGCCCTGCTACCATTTTTCCCATGAGAATTCCTACGAATGGCATGAAAATATGGAACGCCCCGATGACTAAGCTTATCCACAGAATACGTTTCAACCGGATCTGCTGCATGCCGAGCCCGAGACAGACCGAAAAGGCATCAAGCGCAAGAGCTTGAGCCATGAAAATAAGCGTGACAAGTTCGCCAGTTGAAAAGCCCAACAACAATCCCCCCTTGGACATGCTTATACACTATATGCATGTCCAAGGGGGGATATGTGGAAAATTAACAAAGGAGGCAGCAGCTTACGCAAGAAGGAATACAATTCGGCAATGTTTTAGCGCGGTGCGAACGTGCTATTTCCTGCAATATTAGTTATCCACAATACTTTTACGTTTCTATTACGAATGAATTTCATCATTACCAAAGTCGGCTTTCCCATCACCGTATGTAGTTGGCAACGAACCAACTCAACTACATATGGTGATGGTGAAGCATTAAATACGTATTATGAAATTCATTAATTACAACTAAATTATGAGATATAAGCTGTCATCGCTTTTTTCAAGCGGTTCATGATCGCTTGTCCGATGCCCGATTCGGGAAAAACTTCGGAAACCATTAAGTCTGCATCAGACTTTTTGATTTTCCGTAAATTATCATAGAGCTTATTTGCAACATCTTCTAAACTGGATCCGAGGCTCAAGCTTACATCCGCCTCGACAAGTTCGAGTATCGCATCACGTGCGAGAAGTGCCACTTTTTTTCCTTTTTCCCTCTCTTCAGCGATTACCTTTTGAATTTTTTCTGTGTCGCCATCCACAAGCCAAAGCGGAACATCTGGTGAATAATGTTTATATTTCATCCCAGGAGAAGCTGGTTTATCCACAATTTCATTCCTGAGTTCCGTGACAGGGACAATTTTTTCAATCTGTTCTTTCGTAATTCCGCCTGGGCGTAGAATGACGACATCGTTTTCCCGGCAGGAAATGACGGTTGATTCCACGCCAACCCCTGTAGGTCCCCCGTCTACAATCCCAGCAATCCTTCCAGTTAAATCCTCATATACATGGTCTGCTGTCGTCGGACTTGGTTTACCGGAAATATTGGCACTCGGACCAGCGACTGGAAAATTACAGGCTCGAAGCAACTCGAGGGCAACCGGGTGATCTGGGATACGCACAGCGATTGTGGATAGACCGGCCGTCACATTTTCCGCACAAACCCCATTGCTTTCTACCACATATGTTAGCGGGCCGGGCGAGAAGGCAGCAATTAGATCATCCACATAATCGGGCAGGTTATCCACAAGTTGTTGAAATTGTTCCACATTTGCGACATGGGCGATAAGCGGATTATCTTGCGGTCTGCCCTTCGCTGCAAATATTTTCGCAACAGCTGACTGATTTGTTGCATCCGCCCCGAGGCCATATACCGTCTCCGTTGGAAAAGCAACAGTCTCTCCCGCTCTTAGGAGTGCAGCAGCCTCGCTTATGAATTGTTTATTTATCTCCGTTTCGCGTTGTATGTTCCATCGTTTCGTTTCCATTTTGTTAAATCCTCGTTTCTCTTTCATTAACCTTTGCTACTATGTTTCTTAGTTTAGTTGATATTTTCCCATTGTGCAATCTGCTGTATAAACTGCCACTTATCCACAAAATATCCTGTGGAGATTTATCCACAGGAATCTATTAAAAATAAGGGGCGATATAAACGTTTTTAAAATTTAAATGGTTGTTATCAACAAGTTATACACAAGAAAATGTGGAAAAGAAAACAATTGTTCATGAGACTTGGTAACTCCACCAACACCCTGATTTTATAGGCCTTTCAGGGATAATCTGTTTATTTTTTTCCGGTTGGAAATCAAGCGACTCAAGCAGGATATCCACAACCGGTTGATGACTGTGGACATATACGGTCCCTGCTTCTTGTTTACGGGCGATTTGTAATATTGTTTCCAGTAAAATAGGCAATTTTGCAGCATGTGATTGTGTAATATAAAGCTGTTTTAACCAGCATCCACCTGAATCGAGCTCATCCAGAATAAAGCTCGCCTCAATTTGCCCACCTATCTCTACAACAAATCCCTTATCAAAGAGTAACGGTTTATCGAGGCGTTCATTCCTGCTTAGAAATTCATCCAGCTGCTCATAAGTCGCGTGTTTGACGGGCATTACTTTCATTTCGATTCACCTCTACTAGATTTGTTTACTTCCTTTCTGACATATTATGCGTAACGCAGGGAAACTATGACCAACCAAGCCATTCAAAAAGGAAAAATTTAACCTCGGTCTCTTCTTCTGCTTCTTCCTCTTCTAGTTCAGGCTCAGAAACTGGTTCGCCGTCTTTTGCTTCTACTGTTGTCCCGAAGGAGAAGTCGAGAAAACAGAGAGGGGGAAATAACACACACCACCAGTTGGAACCATCACCTTCACCAAGTGTAATTAAAATCGCTTCATACTCACCCGGCGGATAAAGATAATCGCCATAGAGCTTCATTGGAAATGTAATATTGCTGTCGTAATCTACCGTGTACTCCCTATTTTCACCGGAAGCTTGCAAAACTTCCTCGACAAGCTGATCGATTTCAGGCAGACGCTCTTGAATGAGTTCCCGCGCTTCCCCGATATCCGTAATTTCTGCCACCCAGCTGCTTATTACTTCATTAACTTCGTCTCTTACCTTATGCTTGATTTGCTGATCTTCTTCCTGATCACTGTTTGCTAGAATACGGAGGCGAATCGCTTCGTCAGGAATCACTTGATAATCCAGCGTTTCCTCATGTTCTTGATATTTTTGATATTCTTCGGGAGTCCATCCCGCAAGACTTGTGCCCCATATCGTTATTATAAAAATAAAAAATACTAGTTTTTTCATTTTCGGTACCCCTTTTTCAACTGAATTATCCACAGTATGACCAGAGAAACGAAAATTTAAACTAGTATTCTAGTAAAAAGTCTTTTATTTGATTTTTGCCATAATGATACGATTTTTACCGTTAATATCCTGCACGATTTCCGCATTGCTGCCAGGGAAACTTTCCTCCACAAGTTGTTTCACTGCCTCACCTTGCATATGTCCGATTTCAAAAGCGATTAAACTATTTCGGTTCATGAGTGTTGTTGCTTGTTTCATCATTTTTTTATATGCCGCAAGCCCGTCATCTGCTGCGAAAAGCGCAAGTTCAGGATCAAAGTTTTTTACCGTGTCATGAAGCTCTTCCCGTTCCGTTTCAGCAATATAAGGCGGATTTGAAACAAGGATATCCACAGGCAATTGTTCATCTGTGAGCGGTTGTAAAAAATCACCTTCCATAAGCGTAATAGTTGCTCCGAGTCGCGCTGCATTAGTTTGTGCCACTTGCAGTGCTTCCGGTGAAATATCAGTTGCAATCACTTCGGCTTCCGGAAGTTCAAGTGCAAGTGTAATCGCAATAATCCCGCTTCCCGTACCTGCATCAACGATTCTTACCTTTTGATTCTCTCTTGAAGTTACCGCTCTAATCGTATGCTGTACGAGTTCTTCTGTTTCCGGACGGGGGATGAGGACGGATTCGTTCACTTGAAAACGCCGGCCATAAAACTCTTCATATCCAGTAAGATGCTGTAATGGAATGCCTGTATTGGCATGCTTTTCTAAATCCGTTTGAAAAGCTTGATACACTTCACTCGGAATCGTTTCGCGCATATTTGCGAAAAATGCTGATCGGGTAAAACCAAGATGATGCTGGAGGAGCAGCTCGGCAACTCGAGCTTCCCGGTTATTTTCTTCTAAAAAAAGAGAAGCCCATTTCAGGACTTCATATTGTTTTAACTTCATGTTATTCACCAATTTGCTCTAATTTTGCTGTCTGTTCTTCTAAAACAAGTGCTTCGATGAATTCATCGAGTTTCCCATCAAGAATTTGATCGAGTTTTTGAATCGTCAGACTGATACGGTGGTCGGTTACACGGTTTTGCGGGAAGTTATACGTCCGGATCCGCTCTGAACGGTCACCTGTACCAACCGCAGATTTACGGTTTTCATCATATTCGGCTTGCGCTTCTTGCTGATATTTATCGTAAATTCTTGCGCGCAGGACTTTCATCGCTTTTTCTTTGTTTTTAATTTGTGATTTCTCATCTTGAATCGAGACGACAATCCCGGTCGGTTCGTGAGTAAGACGAACAGCTGACATTGTCGTGTTAACACTTTGTCCACCCGGGCCACTTGAGGCAAATGTATCAACACGGATATCTTTATCATGGACTTCCACTTCAACTTCTTCTGCTTCCGGAAGAACAGCTACCGTTGCCGTTGAAGTATGGATTCTGCCGCCGGATTCTGTTTCCGGAACCCGCTGCACGCGGTGGGCACCATTTTCATATTTTAAACGGGAATAAACATCTTTACCATTAATCATGAAAATGATTTCTTTATAGCCGCCGACACCTGTCGAGTTCGCTTCCATCACTTCCGTCTTCCAACCCTTTTCTTCCGCATAACGCGAATACATCCGGTATAAATCACCGGCAAAAAGTGCAGCTTCGTCCCCACCTGCTGCTCCGCGGATTTCCATGATAACGTTTTTGCCATCGTTCGGGTCTTTCGGTAAGAGGAGGACTTTCATATTTTCTTCTAATTGCACAATCTGCTCTTCCAGTTCACCGATTTCCATTTTCACCATTTCTTCCATGTCGCCATCGAGGTCATCTTCGAGCATTTCTTTCGCATCAGAAAGCTCCGTCGATAAACCTTTATATTCCCGATATGCTTGAACAACATCTTCCAGGTCAGATTGTTCTTTTCCGTAATCACGCAATTTATTCGGATCACTTGAAACTTCCGGGTCACTTAATAATTCATTCAATTTATTATAACGATCTTCCAACGCTTGTAAGCGATCTAACATCACGAACACCTCTTTTTGAATTAACACTCTAATTATAGTATACCCAATACAGTTGGTCAAAATATTTTTAAATTGCAGGCGGTGATAAACGATTGGCGGGTGTGGTTGATTGAATATTACTGCTTCTAAACGACGCGAAGTTGTATGGGCTTTTCTTTACGGCAATTATTAGTGCTCTAATCGACTGAAGTAAGAGCGAGGCATGCTTGTATGGGTGATTAGAGCACTTGTAATGAACGAAAGCTATGCGCTTGGCAGCTCGTTCGGGCGTTTAGAACCTTTCAATCAACCGAAGTAAGACGCGAATCGGATCTATTCGGGTGTTTAGATCCTGCTTCATCAAGCGAAGCACAATAATATTGATAATTCCAGCCAATTAAAAATATCTTCACTAAAACTAATGAAATTCATTCAAACAAAAATAAAAGAGCATAACGAAATGCTCTATTTTGTGCTATTTATTAACTTTTTAACGAAACCCATTCTACTCGGTTTGTTCGGTACTTCGTGATGGTGTCTGCATCTTGGTTCGTAAGATTCAGAGGCACCAACGAGGATGACCGGATCATCGTAGGAAGCAGGTTTTCCATTGATTAATCGTTGCGTGCGCGTTGCAGGTGATCCGCAAATCGGGCAGATGGCGTTGAGTTTCGTCACATATTCGCTCATCGCCATTAATCTTGGCATTGGTCCGAATGGTTCACCGCGGAAATCGGTGTCGAGTCCGGCCGCAATGACAAGGATGCCGCGATTGGCAAGTTCATTAATTACCTCGATGATTGATTCATCAAAAAATTGCACTTCATCGACGCCGACAACTTCAACCGTTTCGTCGACATACTTGAATATATCTTCTGCATGTTTGATTGGACGAGCCATAATTGTCGTTCCGTTATGGGATACGACAGACTCTTCATCATACCGGTCGTCAATTGCCGGTTTAAACACGCGAATCTGCATATTTGCATAGGTGGCACGGCGAATCCGGCGTATAAGTTCTTCTGATTTTCCTGAAAACATGCTGCCGCAAATCACTTCGATCCAGCCGCTTTGCTTCATCATATACATGTTCGTTGACCTCTTTTCTTGCGTTAACAGATTGCTTATACAAGTGTATACCAATTTGACGTGTATTTTAACCCTGTTGGAGAAAAATATTAAATTTATTTAGGGTAGGGTAGGATTTAACAATTTTAAAAATAAAAAGACAGGCAAATTGGCTTTCGACATTTTGCCTGTCTTTTTAGTTAATATCAATCTTGGTTCAAGAGCTAGTGACTCGAGACATAAGCAAGGGACTCGAATAGCGGGAAGTTCACCCGCTTTTCGGTCCCTTACTTATGCGTCTGTTTCTAAACAGTCGCCTTACCTTTTTACTAATCTAGGTTCGGCTCCTAGAAACTGCCGTCATAAGCAAGGGACTCGAATAGCGGGAAAGTTCGCCCGCTTTTCGGTCCCTTTGCTTATGCGTCTGTTTCTAAACAGTCGCCTTACCTTTTTACTAGTCCAGCTTCGGCTCCTAGAAACAGTCGCCTCAGCCTTCTATTATTTCATATTATATTTCTTCTTGAATCGGTCTACTCGTCCGCCTACGCGATCGGCTTTTTGTTTGCCTGTGTAGAACGGGTGGGAGTCTGAGCTGATTTCAACTTTGATTAGTGGGTACGTGTTGCCGTCTTCCCATTCAATCGTTTCGTTAGACTCTTTTGTAGAGCCGCTTAAGAATTTGAAATCTGAGCTTGTATCAAGAAAAACTACTTTACGGTATTCTGGATGAATATCCTTTTTCATTTCATTCCACTCCTTTTTGCCCTGAATCCTGTGGAAACAGAGTTATTGTAAGAGCCGTCATAAGTGATAAAAAACTTATCAAAACTCACATAAAAGAATTATACCAGCATCAGTTTAAGTTTGCAATGTTTTTTTGCGGCTTAAAGAATGATTTATCACGCGTTAACGGTCTGTAATACCCGACCTTTAATCATAAAAGAAACCCAAAATGGGAAGGTGAGAAAGCCCCCGCTGCATGAAGTTTCACTTTATCTTTCCGTCCGTTTGATTCCTTTGCGCTTCATTTCCTCTTCCATTTCAGCAAGAAATTCTTCATTTGCTTTTGTGTTTTTGAGTTTTTTCAAGAAGCGTTCGAGAAAATCATTGGAATCTTGCATTGTTCTGCGGAGCGTCCATATTTTATCTAAATGATTTTTATCGACAAGTAATTCCTCTTTCCGTGTACCAGAACGAAGAATATCGATGGCAGGGAAAATGCGACGGTTTGCGAGATTACGATCGAGATGTAATTCCATATTCCCTGTTCCTTTAAACTCCTCATAAATAACGTCATCCATCCGTGATCCCGTGTCGACTAAGGCTGTTGCTAAAATGGTGAAGCTGCCGCCTTCTTCAATATTTCGTGCTGCTCCGAAAAAGCGTTTGGGACGGTGGAATGCTGCAGGATCAATACCACCAGATAACGTCCGTCCACTTGGCGGAATTACAAGGTTATATGCGCGGGCAAGTCGTGTAATACTATCCATCAGCACAATAACATCACGTTTATGCTCAACGAGACGCATTGCGCGTTCCAAGACAAGTTCTGAGACGCGAATATGACTTTCCGGCACTTCGTCAAAAGTAGAACTTACAACATCGACATCTGGTGCAACAGATCGTTCAATATCAGTCACTTCTTCTGGACGCTCGTCCACTAACAAGATAATCAGCTTTGCTTCCGGGTGGTTTTTGGAAATACTATTTGCAATTTCTTTAATAAGCATCGTTTTCCCGGCTTTTGGCGGGGCAACGATCAAGCCACGTTGCCCGTATCCAACTGGTGTCATCAAGTCTATGATTCTTGTTGATAATTTATTAGATTCTGTTTCCAATTTCATAAATCGGTCCGGGTAAAGGGCTGTTAGCGCTGGAAAATGGACACGGTCTTTGGAAGAATCCGGATCTTCGCCATTTACAGCATCTACATGAAGCAGGCCGTAATAGCGTTCATTTTCTTTTGGTGGTCGTACTTTACCAGAGATTTTATCCCCATTCCGAAGATCGAATCTACGAATTTGGGAAGCTGAAATATAAATGTCTTCTGCGCTCGGTGAATAGTTGATCGGACGCAAGAAACCGAATCCTTCCGACGGGATGATTTCCAGAATTCCATCCATGAACAAGAAACCATCCTTTTCCGCTTGCCCTTTTAAGATGGCAAAGATAAGTTCTTTTTTCGTTAATTTCGCATAGTAGGAAATTTTATACTCCTTGGCTAGTGCATATAATTCTTTTAATGTTTTTGTTTCTAACTGGGAAATTGTTAATTCCGCCATACATATATCACGCCTATTCTTTTGTCTTTGGTTTACTATTTATTGTTATATATTATGTCCATTTCTATGGTTGAATGGTGTTCCTGGAAGAAATGAAAAGAAAATTGGAAGTAAGATTGGAAGTGTGCGACTGGCTAGCTTTCATTCTTATTGATAAGAATAACCAAATAACATGTGTTCTAAACATCTCTTATATTACACGTTTGCAGTAGATTATTCAACATCATCTCGTCCATTTACAGTATTCTTTTGCTGAAAATTTTCTTTTGGGGAAAATCAGGAGGAAAGAGGTTGAGACTTCCATTCTAGTCACAACCTCTTCCTAAATATTTCAAGTTCTATTCAGTATCATTCATTACTAGATTCGGTTTTTTAATCAGACTGTGTTCGCCTTGGATGAAACGGACAGTGCCGCTCTTTGCACGCATGACGACGCTTTCGGTTGTTGCCTTGGATCCTTTGAACTGGACACCTTTCAGCAATTCACCATCGGTTATACCAGTTGCAGCGAAGATAGCGTCATCTCCTTTACAGAAGTCATCCATCTTGAATACTTTATTGATGTCTTCAATTCCCATTGTTTTACAACGAGCAAGTTCTTCATCATTTTTCGGCAGCAGTTTCCCTTGAATCTCACCGCCGAGACATTTTAATGCAGCAGCTGCAAGTACACCTTCCGGGGCACCACCGCTTCCGAGTAAAATATCAACACCTGTCCAATCAAAAGCAGTATTAATTGCACCTGCTACGTCACCATCTGCAATCACTTTAATCCTGGCACCTGCTTCACGGATTTCTTGAATGAGCTCGGCATGACGCGGACGCTCAAGCACCGTGACAAGCACGTCTTCGATTTTTTTATTCTTCGCTTCGGCTACACTTCGTAAATTATCGATGACAGGAGCGTTAATATCTATTTTCCCGACTGCTGCCGGACCGACTGCAATTTTATCCATATACATATCCGGGGCATGTAGCAGTGTGCCTTTATCTGCAATCGCAACGACGGACAGTGCATTCCAGGAGCCATGGGCAACTAGAGCGGTACCTTCTAATGGGTCGACAGCAACATCTACCTCAGGACCATCTCCAGTACCGAGTTCTTCTCCAATATAGAGCATTGGCGCCTCGTCCATTTCTCCTTCTCCGATAACGACTTCCCCTTCCATCGGAATCGTATCGAAGACATTTCGCATTGCTGATGTTGCGGCATCATCTGCGTCATTCTTCTCGCCTCTTCCCATCCAGCGGGCGGATGATAGTGCAGCTGCTTCTGTTACTCGAACTAATTCCATTGATAAACTTCTTTCCATCTGTTGTCCTCTCCCCTTCAATAAAATATCCTCATCCCAAAGGGAAATTTTATTTTTCATCAAAAGACTTTACAGAACAGAAATCAATCACTATGAATTCTGCAATTGGATAATTTCTTCTTCTGTCATTTCTTCGCGCCAGATACTGGCACCAAGAGCGGAAAGTTTCTCTGTGATCTGTTCATAACCTCTATCAATATGGTCTACTCCAGTAATCTCTGTAATTCCGTTAGCCATTAAACCAGCGATAATCAGGGAAGCGCCTGCTCGCAGGTCAGATGCTTTCACCTTTGCCCCTTCCAGCTGAACTGGACCAGAGACAATGACCGAACCGCCTTCTACTTTGATAACAGCGTTCATGCGCCTTAATTCATCAATATGCTTTAAACGAGCGGAATAAATCGTATCTGTAATAACACCTGTATCTTCGGCTTTCGTCAACAAAGATGTAAACGGTTGCTGGAGATCGGTTGGAAATCCAGGGTAAACCAACGTTTTGACGTCGACACTGTGCAACTTTTTACATGGTTTAATTAGAAGTTGTTCATCGCTTTCCTCAATGATGACGCCCATTTCGCGCAGCTTGGCGATGAGTGACTCGATATGCTGAGGGATCACATTGTCAATAATGACCTCTTCCCCCTGCGCTGCTGCTGCGATTACGTATGTACCTGCTTCAATCCGGTCAGGGATAATCGTATGTGTACAGCCTCTCAGACTTGGAACCCCTTCAATACGAATGACATCGGTTCCGACGCCTTTGATCTTTGCGCCCATATTACTGAGGAGGGTTGCTACATCAATGATTTCGGGTTCTTTTGCCGCATTTTCAATTACGGTTTTCCCTTTTGCCCTCACCGCTGCAAGCATAATATTAATCGTTGCTCCGACACTGACGACATCCAGATAAATCCTTGCACCGCGCAATTCCTCGGCACGAAGGTAAATGGCTCCCTGTTCATTCGTGACGGTTGCCCCTAATGCTTCAAAGCCTTTAATATGCTGATCAATCGGTCTTGGTCCAAGATAGCATCCACCCGGTAAGCCAATGACGGCTTTTTTAAACTTGCCGAGCATTGCTCCCATGAAATAATAAGAAGCACGGAGTTTTTTCACTTTTCCGTTTGGAAGCGGCATAGCTACCATGTTTTCCGGGTTGATTGTAATATCATTCCCGTTTCGTGTTGTTGTTCCGCCGATTTCTTCTAAGAGGTCGCTTAGGGTGTGTACGTCGGATATGTTTGGCAGGCCTTCAATCGTTACTTCCGAGTCGGCTAAAATTGCTGCTGGAAGTAATGCGACTGCACTGTTTTTTGCGCCACTTACTCTTATTTTTCCGTTAAGCGGATGTCCACCTTCAATTAATATTTTCTGCATATCTTCTATTCGCTCCTAAATGAGGCTATTTGAAATCTGTTCTTAAGGCCAGAGGTAGATATCCCGGCCTCAAGTTCACTCCGAATGAACAGATTCCCATTCTTTTTATCTTTCCTGTGTTTTTCGATTTTATACTATTTGTTTGCGTTGTTCCAGTCAGCCAAGAAGCGTTCAATTCCTTGGTCTGTTAGCGGATGCTTCACAAGTTGCTCGAGTACATTGTAAGGAATCGTTGAAATATGTGCACCGTTTAGTGCTGCGTCTGTGACGTGCAGCGGGTGACGAATAGATGCTGCGATAATTTCTGTTTTGATATCATGACGGTCAAAGATTTCTGCGATTGTCGCAATTAAATCCATTCCATTATGACCGATATCATCAAGGCGTCCTAAGAATGGCGATACGTAGGTTGCGCCTGCGCGAGCTGCAAGAAGTGCTTGGTTCGCGTTGAAGATCAGGGTAACGTTTGTTTTAATATTAAGGTCGCTGAATGCTTTTACAGCTTTCAAACCTTCTAATGTCATAGGCACTTTAACCGTAATATTCGGCGCGATTGCCGCCAATTCTTTCCCTTCTTCAATCATACCTTCTGCATCTTCTGCAATTACTTCAGCACTAACAGATCCGGTTGTTACTTCTGTTGTAATTTCACGAAGTCTGTCATGGAAAGATACGCCTTCCTTCGCTACTAGAGATGGGTTGGTCGTTACACCAGCCAGTACCCCTAAAGCATTTGCCGCTTTGATTTCCTCAATATTCGCTGTATCAATAAAAAATTTCATCGTAATCCCTCCAAGTGAAATTTGATGGTAAATTTTTTACGCTTGCTGTGCGGAACCGAATTCACGCATTTTCTCTTTAACGGTTGCTTTAATTGCTTCTGTACCTGGTCCTAAATATTTACGCGGATCATATAGGTCTGGTTTTTCGTTCAGAACTTTACGTACTGCTTCTGCTTGTGCCATTTGGTTTTCTGTGTTTACGTTAATTTTTGCGGTTCCAAGTGAGATTGCTTTCTGGATATCTTTTAAAGGAATTCCTGTTCCGCCGTGAAGTACAAGTGGGACCTGAACGAGGTTCAAGATTTCTTCCATTTCTTCAAATCCAAGATTCGGCTCTCCTTGGTATGGTCCGTGAACAGAACCTAATGCTGGAGCAAGACAGTCCACATTCGTTTCTTGAACGAGCTGTTTACATTCGTTCGGGTCAGCGTACATAATTCCGCCGATGATTCCGTCTTCTTCTCCACCAACTGTACCTACTTCCGCTTCAACAGATACACCGTGGATATGTGCGAGTTCGACTACTTTTTTCGTTGTTGCGATATTTTCTTCAATTGGTGAGTGGGATGCATCAATCATAACGGACGTAAAGCCAGCGTGGATTGCTTCTGCACAAAGCTCAAAGCTTGTACCATGGTCCAAGTGGATCGCAACAGGTACGGTTGTGCCGTATGATTCCATTAACGATTTAACCATTGCTACAACAACTTTCAAACCACCCATATATTTACCAGCACCTGCTGAGACTCCTAGAATAACCGGAGATTGCTCCTCTTCTGCAGCTTGTAGAATCGCTTGTGCGTATTCTAAGTTATTAATATTGAACTGACCAACAGCATACCCGTTTTCTTTCGCTTTTTCGAGCATGTCTTTCATTGATACTAATGACATGGTAATTCCTCCTTTGATGTATGAAAACAATTGCCCAATTCGAATTCGACCCTTAGAACGACATCTTTTTCGTTTTTAGAGCAAAAAATCCTCATTGGCATTTACACTATAAGAATACCAACTACTCACCATTGGTGCAACTGATTCTCATGCTTATCTCTTAGATGTATTTTTCCCTTATGATCTGAAAAAGTCTGATATAGCGGTATTACAGGCTGATAGCGGCTGATTGGTTGTGAAAAATTTAACAAAATTTTCGAGTTTACCCCTTAAACTCTGTTGATTGCTTTCTCTACGATAACTGGAATGTCTTCAATATTGAACGGTTTTGCCAAAATTTGTTTTACATGCGGAAATTCTTTCAGCTCCGTTTCAATTTTCTCAACGAGTCCGCTCATTACAATCGTCGGGACAGATTGTCCCATTTCTTTTATTTTCTCTAGAACTCCAAGCCCGTCAATCAATGGTAACTTGTAATCCAACATTACTAAAGCAAATTGCCTCTCCCCAAGCAAATCTACTGCTTCTCTCCCGTCGGATGCTGTCGTGACCTCATAACCCGCGTTCATTAGAATGTCCGTAAGCAGCAGGCGTATCCCCGGTTGGTCATCTACAACTAATAACTCCTTTGTCATTTTTTTGCCCCCTTCTATCATTCTCCCCATATCTTAAGTTCGCTAAAAATAGAAAATATCCTGCTTCTTTATTGAATTATCCGAATTGTTATTTCAGGGGAAAATATGGTTAAAGGCGTATTTTTGAGTTATTAAGTCAACTTTCGCACTGGAGGACTGGATGATATATAAAAAACCACCAACGAACTGTCAATCGTTTTCATTCAGTGTAAGTGTCTGAAACTCTCTTCTGGCGGTCCGCAGTCCAGACACCTCTCGCACCTGCTGAGCGGCTGGTGAGCCTCCTCGCAGCAAGCCTGCTGCGGGGTCTCACCAAGCCTATCCTCCCGCAGGAGTCTCGAGGTGTCTGGACTGCTACCAGGAAAGGCCAAATTTGAATCACTGTTTATTATTCCAAAAATATTATTTTTATCGTGATATGGCACTGAAATAAATGCTATTCATAATAATCATCCTTACCAGTTCAGTTGCCCGGTGGACGGTGACTCCTGCGGGAACAGCACGAGCCTGGAGACCCCTTAGTGCTTAGCCCGAGGAGCTCTAGCAGTGCCCATGGATGCGCATCCGTACACCGGGCAACTGAACGGCGATTAAAGCTCCGAACGAAATGAACGTGCAAAACGCTTACGCTGAATGAAAGCGTTTAAAAGGTACCGATAAAAAAAGCTGATGCATGTTGCATCAGCTTTTTTCTCCATTTGCGATTTTTTCAATAAAGCCCTTGAACAGCGGTTGTGGGCGGGTTGGTCGGGATGTGAATTCTGGATGGAACTGACATGCGACGAACCATGGATGGTCTTTTAATTCGATGATTTCTACCAACCTTTCATCTGGACTCAGACCTGAAATAATGAATCCATTTTCCTCAAGCTGCCCGCGATATGCATTGTTCACTTCATAACGATGACGGTGGCGTTCTTCAATCATATCTTTCCCGTCGTAAGCCGCTTTGGCTTTCGTTCCTTCCACTAATTTACATGGATAAGCACCGAGCCGAAGTGTTCCGCCGAGTTCTTCAACATCCTCTTGCTCCGGACGAAGCGAGATGACTGGATGGGCTGCTTCCGGATCAATTTCTGTGGAGTGAGCATCTTTTAGTCCGAGTACATTACGGGCAAATTCAACTGTCGCAAGCTGCATGCCTAAGCAAATTCCGAGGAACGGAACTTTATTTTCCCGTGCATAGCGGATTGCTTCAATTTTCCCTTCAATACCACGGGTACCAAATCCGCCTGGTACAACGATACCGTCCACATGAGATAACTCTTCTTCAATTGCTTCTTTCGTCAGCGTCTCTGAATTGATCCAGTGTACATTAATATCTGTATCATATTCGTAGCCAGCATGTTTCAATGATTCAACAACGGAAAGGTATGCGTCCTGCAATTCCACATATTTCCCGACAAGTCCGATGTCGATCGTTTTCGAAAGGTTTCTCACCTTTTCAAGCAACTGAATCCAGTCGTCCATCTCAGCTTGCGGATATTCCAAACCGAAATGCTTCAATACGATATCATCTAAATGCTGCTCCTGAAGCGAGATTGGCACTTGATAGAGTGTATCTGCGTCAGGCATTTCAATTACGGCGTTCTCTGCTATATCACAGAATAAAGCAATTTTTTCTTTTTGTTCTTTTGATACTTCGACTTCCGTACGAAGCACGATAATATCTGGCTGAATCCCTAAAGAACGCAATTCCTTCACACTATGCTGTGTCGGTTTTGTTTTCAGTTCACCGGCTGCTGCAAGGTATGGAACGAGCGTACAATGGATGTACATCACACTGTCTCTTCCAACTTCATTTTTAATTTGACGAATGGCTTCAAGGAAAGGAAGTGACTCGATATCGCCGACCGTACCACCTATTTCAGTAATGACGACATCTGCATTCGTTGCACTGCCCGCACGGAAAACTTGGTCTTTAATCTCGTTCGTTATATGCGGGATGACTTGTACGGTGCCGCCGAGATAATCGCCACGTCTTTCTTTTTTAATAACAGTGGAATACACTTTACCTGTTGTGATATTACTGTATTTATTCAGATTAATATCAATAAACCGTTCATAGTGGCCAAGGTCCAAATCCGTTTCCGCGCCATCGTTCGTTACGAAAACTTCTCCATGCTGATACGGGCTCATCGTACCAGGGTCCACGTTGATATACGGGTCAAACTTCTGAATGGTCACCTTCAGCCCACGGTTTTTCAATAAGCGACCAAGTGAGGCAGCCGTAATACCTTTTCCTAATGAAGAGACAACTCCACCTGTAACAAATATATATTTAGTCACTGCTCTTTCCCTCTTTCTTTCCTAAGATTCTATTTATACGTTGCCCGAAGACAAACATTTATAACTCTTTTGGCAGCACCCTTAAAAATAATAAAAGCGCCTTCCCATTTTTTTCTGGGAAAACGCCTGTTTGTCGATTAAGGAGCCCAAATAAAATTCTACTTATCCTATGAAAAAAAGTCAAGTAGGCTTCCTGATTTTTTTATTCTTCGTCTTCTTCATCGTCAAGGTCGATTTCTACTTCGAGCTCTTCCTCTTCTTCTTCATCTAAATCTTCGTCATAGTCTTCATCGAATTCGTCGATTTCATCTACGACCTCTTCTTCCTCTTCTTCGCCAAGTTCAACGAGGTCTGCTTCATATTCCAGTTCTTCCTCATCAAATTCGTCTGCCTTTTTCTTTTTCCGTTTCTTCGGTGCTGCTGTGATTTGTTCATCTGCTTGGTCGACCGGGTACCATTCTTTCAGTCCCCAGACATTTGAGCCAAGTGTGATGAAGCGGCCGTCAACATTGAGTTCGGTATAAAACTGAGCGATTTGATTCTCTTTTGCCTGTTTGGTGAGTCCTTTTAGTTCTGCAATTTGATTATAAAGTTCTTGGAAGTCCAATGCTTTCTTCGTGTCTTTTAGAATAAGACTAGCTAAGACAAGCATAGACTTTCCTTTTAATTCTTCGCGGCTGTATTGATCTAACACAAATACGCACTCCTTTTACTGTATATTAATGAATGATGGTTACATTTCTATATTACTAAGATAAACATACCTTTCATTATATACAAGTATGTTGTGTTTATGCTAGGGTTTTTAGTTAAAAGTTTACATATTCCGTCGATATTGTCCGCCGACTTCATACAAAGCAGTTGTGATTTGGCCAAGGCTTGCAACTTTGACGGTTTCAAGGAGTTCAGCGAAGATGTTGTCTCCTGATACTGCGGCTTGTTTGAGCCGATTGAGAGCAGCTTCTGTTTCATCTGCGTGCTGCTTTTGGAACTTGCGCAGTTCCGTGATTTGGTGCTGCTTTTCTTCCTGGGATGCGCGGGCTAGTTCCATCGAATCAATCTCTTCATCACTTGGCGGGTTCGGGTTTACATACGTGTTCACCCCGATAATCGGCAGTTCGCCGGAATGTTTCTTGCTTTCATAGTAAAGGGATTCTTCTTGGATTTTACCACGCTGGTATTGCCGTTCCATCGCTCCGAGCACACCGCCTCTGTCATTCATCCGCTCAAACTCCTGGAGCACCGCTTCTTCGACAAGATCTGTCAATTCCTCGACAATAAAAGATCCTTGGGTGGAGTTTTCATTTTTCGTCAGTCCAAATTCTTTGTTGATGATCATTTGAATCGCCATCGCCCGGCGCACGGATTCTTCTGTCGGTGTCGTAATCGCTTCGTCATATGCATTCGTGTGCAAGGAGTTCGTGTTGTCCTGGATGGCTAGGAGTGCTTGCAGTGTCGTACGAATGTCATTAAAGTCAATCTCTTGGGCGTGCAAGGAGCGTCCGGAAGTCTGGACATGGTATTTCAGCTTTTGACTCCGCTCATTTGCCCCGTATTTTTCCTTAAGAACGATTGACCAAATTCTGCGGGCAACACGCCCGATTACGGTATACTCTGGATCTAGGCCATTCGAGAAGAAGAAGGACAGGTTTTGTGCGAATTTATTCACGTCCATACCTCGGCTTAAATAATATTCCACATACGTGAAGCCATTTGCGAGCGTGAAGGCGAGCTGGGTAATTGGGTTTGCGCCAGCTTCTGCAATATGGTAGCCCGAGATGGAAACAGAATAATAGTTGCGCACATTTTTTTCAATAAAATATTCCTGGATATCCCCCATCATACGCAAGGCGAATTCTGTAGAGAAAATACAAGTGTTCTGCCCCTGATCTTCTTTTAAAATATCTGCTTGAACGGTTCCGCGAATGACGGAAATTGTTTTATTTTTAATGTCTTCATATTCTTCGGCTGTCGGTTTCCGGCTATTCTTTTCCGTGAATGTATCGACTTGCTGGTCGATTGCTGTATTGAAATACATCGCTAAAATAATTGGGGCCGGTCCGTTAATCGTCATTGACACAGAGGTGAGCGGGCTCGTCAAATCAAAGCCGGCATATAGTTTTTTCATATCTTCAAGCGTACAAATGTTGACCCCGCTTTCTCCGACTTTCCCGTAAATATCGGGGCGCTCTGCCGGATCTTCTCCGTAAAGGGTGACAGAATCAAAGGCGGTGGATAGCCGTTTTGCCTCAGCGTCCTTCGATAAATAATGGAATCTCCGGTTCGTCCGCTCTGGTGTTCCTTCCCCAGCAAATTGACGGGTCGGATCCTCTCCTTCCCGCTTGAACGGAAATACGCCTGCTGTGAATGGGAATCTTCCCGGGACGTTTTCTTTCATCAGCCAGCGGAGACGTTCGCCCCAATCTTGGAATTTCGGGAAGGCGACTTTCGGAATCTTCAGGCCTGATAAAGATTCTGTTGTGATTTCTGTTACGATTTCCTTATCACGAATTTTGAAGACAATCGTGTCCTGGCTATATTGTTCCTTCATTTCATCCCATGATTCGAGCAGTTCAACTGAATGATTGCTCAACTGTTTTTTATATTGGGTTATCGTTTGTTCAAGAAGTTCCCTCACTTCCGGGTCTTCGATGATGTCCAGCGTTCCTTGCAGCTGATACAGTTTTCGCGCTATCTCGCTTTGTTTTTCCGTCTGTTTAGTATAATCACGGACGATACTGGCAATCTCACGCAAATAATGGCGGCGATCCCCGGAAATGATCTGATTTTGCTTTTCAGAAAGGACATGCCTTGCAAAATCAACTTCTTCCTCCCAGCCGTACCGCTCGTTCAGCGTATCGATGATGGAAGCGAATAGAGAGTTCGTGCCTGTATCATTAAACTGGCTCGCAATTGTTCCGAATACGGGATATTTCGTTTTGTCTTGGCCAAAAAGCATCCGGCTCCGTTCATATTGTTTACGCACTTGATTCAACGCATCTTCTGAACCCCGTTGTTCGAACTTATTTATAACGATAAAATCTGCGTAATCAATCATATCAATCTTCTCAAGCTGGGTCGGGGCACCGAATTCAGCTGTCATGACATACATCGAAAGATCGGTAACATCGGTAATTGCAGCATTACCTTGTCCGATTCCACTCGTCTCTACAATCACAAAGTCAAAACCTGTTGCCCGGATGACATCGAGAATATCATTGATAGCGGTTGACAGTTCATCTCTTGATTCTCTTGTTGCAAGGGAGCGCATATAGACGCGGTTATGAAAAATAGCGTTCATGCGAATCCGGTCACCGAGCAATGCCCCGCCAGTTTTCCGTTTTGTCGGGTCAATGGAGATGACCGCGATTTTTTTATCCGGAACTTTATTCAAGAAGCGGCGGATGAGTTCATCGGTAAGCGAACTTTTACCCGCACCACCAGTTCCAGTGATCCCGAGTACTGGGATTGCTTTAGCTGCTTTACCGCGAAATTCCTTCAGAAGCTGCTGTTTCTCCTCGGAATCATTCGGCGTGTTTTCCATATACGTAATGAACTTCGCAATCGCATCACGTTCACTGTTGTAGAGGCGCTCTTTCTCCTTTTTTATTTGAATCGGTGTTAAAAAATCGCTCTGTTCCATCATGCGGTTAATCATCCCTTGAAGACCGTATTTCCGGCCGTCTTCTGGAGAAAATATCCAATCAACACCGTAATGATGGAGTTCTTTGATTTCACGGGGGATAATCGTTCCTCCCCCGCCACCGAAAACTTTAATATGGCTAGCATCATTTTCTTTCAGTAAATCAATAATGTATTTAAAATATTCGACGTGCCCGCCTTGATAGGAAGAGACGGCAATGGCCCCTGCATCTTCCTGAATTGCGGCGTAGACGACTTCTTCCACGGAGCGGTTATGGCCAAGGTGGATCACTTCTGCCCCTGTTGCTTGCAAGATCCGGCGCATAATATTGACCGAGGCGTCGTGGCCATCAAACAAGCTTGATGACGTGACAAAACGAATCGGATTTTTCGGTTTGTAAACCTCTACTTGTTGCATGATGTTTCTCCTCCCCTTTTAATCATCCCTTTTTATGCAAGAGGCCATGAAGATTGAGCTTTATTTGGGTATTGATATATTCTTCAAGCGTGAATTTCTGTTGCAGAATCCAGCGACGGAAGCCCCACATATGACCTTGAACAAAGATATTATTCGCTGCGATGCTTACTTCCTCTTCAGTTATAGCATCCCGGTAGCAAGAAAGGATAAGCTTCTCAAGCATGGCGACCATATCTTTTTCCTTTTGCAGCACATATTTCCTTGTTTCCTTATTTAAGCCTTTTATTTCTTGATAGAGAACAAGGATTTCTTCCTGCATGTCATCCATCAGCTCGTAATAAAACGTAAGGACTGCTTTCAAATTTTCTTCAGAGGGGTTTTTCAGTTGCAGTTCGGTTTCAAAATGCTCGCGCACCCCGTCATAGATGTAATCGCATACAAGAAAGAGGACATCTTCCTTCTTTCTAATATATTCATAAAGGGTGCCGATACTGAATCCGGATTCTTTGGCTATTTCCCTCGTTGTCGTTCGGTGGAAGCCCTTCTCTTTAAAAAGCCGAATCGCACCTTGAATCATCTGATCGCGACGCTTTTTGATCAGGTCTTCGTCTTTTACAGACGAGATAATTTGACTCTTATCCATCATCTGTAAAGCCTCCCTCCTTCTTCCATCTTGTGTACCAGTCTATCGCAAGCTTGTAAGGATCTGCATCTGCTTCGATTGGCTCAAGCTGCCGCTTTGATTCGACAAATTGTTTCACTTCTCGCCAAATTTCTTCGCGGATGAGTTCATAGACTTCCAGTTCCTGCTGCATCGTTCGTTTTCTTTTTCCTTCGTGGGTTTTGTAGAGATAGTCATGATGTTCTTTGATTTTCCCCCACAGTTTATCGATTCCTTTATTTTCCGTTGTGATGGTCTTGATAATTGGTGTCTCCCGGTCTGCGGTTGCGGTAATCATGACAAGTTCTTTCAGTAATGCCTTCAATTTACCGAAGCCTGGGAGGTCTGCTTTGTTGACGACGAAAAGGTCGGCGATTTCCATAATGCCTGCTTTAAAAATCTGGAGCACGTCTCCGCTGTTCGGCGTAAGGACGACGGCTGTTGTGTCGACGATTTTCATGATGTCGAGCTCGGACTGGCCGACACCGACTGTTTCGACTAAAATCACATCAAACCCGTAGGCATCACATATGCGCACCGCATCCTTCGTCGCACGGGCAAGACCGCCGAGACTGCCGCGCGTCGCCATACTGCGGATGAATACGCCGTCATCAAGGAAATGTTCATTCATCCGGACCCGGTCGCCGAGGAGTGCACCGCCACTGAACGGACTTGTCGGATCAACGGCAATGACAGCAACAGTTTTTCCCTCATTCCGGATTTGGGTGACAAGCCGGTTTACAAGGGAGCTTTTGCCTGCGCCTGGTGAGCCGGTCAGCCCAACATAGACAGCGTGTTTCCGCTCGCTGAAGACCGCACTTAACAGCTCAAGCTTTTCCGGATGATCATTTTCCACCATTGTAATCGCCCGAGCCAGCGCACGTACATCCTTTCGTTTCATCCGTTCCACTATCGTCTGCATGATGCTCCTCCTTTCTGCCGAGACATTGGGGTCAGAGCTGTTGTCCCATTTCGTTTTGGGACAAGTGCTCTGACCCTAATGTCCCACTTCACACTGGGACAACAGCTCTGACCCTAATGACACTGGGACAAGCGCTCTGACCCCGTGTCCCAGTTACTTTGTGACGGTGCGGCCGATGACGAGGCGTTGGACTTCTTGGGTACCTTCGTAGATTTGGGTGATTTTGGCGTCGCGCATGTAGCGTTCGACTGGGTAATCTTTCGTGTAGCCGTAACCGCCGAAGATTTGGACTGCTTCTACCGTAATCCGCATGGCTGCGTCTCCTGCGAATAGTTTGGACATGGCGGATTCTTTCCCATATGGTTTTCCGTTACTCTCAAGCCATGCTGCCTGATAGGTTAATAAACGGGCTGCCTCTACCTCTGTTGCCATGTCAGCAAGTTTAAAAGATATTCCTTGGGTTTCGGCAATCGGTTTTCCGAACTGCTCTCTTTCTTTCGCGTAATTGATTGATGCATCAAGCGCTCCTTGGGCAATCCCGACAGCTTGAGCGGCAATTCCGTTTCTCCCGCCATCCAGCGTCGTCATTGCAATTTTAAAGCCCTCCCCTTCTTCACCGAGCAGATTTTCTTTTGGAATACGACAGTTTTCAAAAATCAGTTCGGTCGTTGGGGAAGAACGAATGCCAAGCTTTTTCTCCTTCTTCCCAAAGGTGAAGCCTTCTGTTCCCTTCTCCACGATGAATGCACTAATGCCTTTGTGGTTTGCCGCAGGATCCGTTTTCGCAAAAACAATATAAAGATCGGCAACTCCACCATTTGTAATCCAAACTTTATTACCATTCAACACATAATCGTCGCCATCTTTTTTCGCAACAGTCTTCATTGCAGCGACGTCACTTCCTGCACCTGGTTCTGATAAAGCATAGGCACCAAGCGCTTCACCAGTCGCAAGCAGCTGAAGAAACGTCTTCTTCTGTTCTTCCGTGCCATACTTATAAATCGGCCAGCTGGCAAGGGATAGATGGGCGGACAATGTCACTCCGGTTGACGCACAGACGCGGGATAATTCTTCAACCGCCATACAATAGCTTACAAAGTCTGCACCGATTCCACCGTATTCTTCCGGCCACGGGATTCCAGTCAGGCCGAGTTCAGCCATTTTATCGAAAATCTCCCGGTCAAAGCGTTCTTCTTCGTCCCGCTCAGCAGCAGTCGGTTCCACTTCATTTATCGCGAAATCACGGACCATTTTCCGCAGCATTTCCTGTTCTTCCGTCAGTTGAAAATTCATTCTTGTTCACTCCTATTCCAGTAAGTTTTTCGAGATGACAACATGTTGAATTTCATTGGTACCTTCATAAATCTGAGTAACTTTCGCTTCCCGGAAAAATCGTTCGACGGCGTAATCTTCGGTATAGCCGTAGCCGCCATGGATTTGGACCGCTTCAATTGCCGTCTTCATTGCCGTATTTGATGCATACATTTTCGCCATGGATGCTTCTTTGCTGAGCGGCAGATTATTTTCGACATGATCCACCGCCCGGTAGACTAATAGCTTGGCAGCTTCGACCTCTGTTGCCATATCAGCGAGTTTAAAAGAGATTCCTTGGAGACGTGCGATTGGCTTGCCGAATTGAACACGTGCTTTCGCATAATGGATTGCATGTTCAAGTGCCGCTTCTGCAATACCAAGACCTTGAGCGGCAATCCCGATACGCCCGACACTCAAGTTCGCCATCGCAATTTTAAAGCCTTCCGTTTCTTCTCCGAGGAGCTGCTCTTTCGGCACTTTGCAGTGGTCAAAATTCAATGTGACCGTCCCGGTACCATGCAGTCCCATTTTCTTTTCTGCTTTCCCGATGGAAAAACCGGGAGTGTTCCTTTCCACGATAAAAGCGCTAATCCCCTTCGTCCCTTCACCGGTTCTCGCAAATGTAATAAACGTATCTGCATGGGTTCCATTCGTGATGAACAGTTTCGAGCCGTTTAAAATATAGTGTTCCCCGTCCCGTTTCGCCGTCGTTTTAATAGTTGCGGCATCTGACCCAGCACCTGGCTCCGTGAGTGCAAAAGCTCCTACATATTCTCCGCTTGCGAGCTTCGGAATATATTTCTCTCTCTGTTTTTCTGTACCAAATTTTAAAATCGGGTTCGTACCAACGGATGTGTGGACAGATAAAATAGCACCAACACCGGCACTCACCTTTGATATTTCATTAATCGCGATAATGTAAGATGTGAAGTCCATTCCACTTCCACCGTATTTTTCTGGAATCGGGATTCCCATTAAACCGAGCTCACCCATTTTCCGGACCACTTCTTCTGGAAAGCGGTCTTTCCGCTCCATCCGTTCCACTTCACTTGCAATCTCTGCCTCAGCAAAATCGCGGACCATTTTACGCATCATTTCCTGTTCTTCGGTAAACGTCAAGTCCATTCCGGTTACCCCCTTAACTGTTCTCACGCTGTATTAGTTATATACGTAAAAACCGCGACCGGATTTCTTACCGAGCCAGCCTGCTTTCACATATTTTCTTAGTAATGGGCACGGACGATATTTACTGTCTGCGAAACCATCATAGAGCACTTCCATAATGTAGAGGCATGTATCAAGTCCGATGAAGTCTGCGAGTTCGAGCGGTCCCATCGGGTGATTCATACCGAGCTTCATCACCGTATCAATGTCTTCTGGTGAAGCGACACCTTCATAAACCGCATAAATCGCTTCGTTGATCATCGGCATTAAAATCCGGTTCGCTGCAAAGCCTGGGAAATCCGCAACTTCAACAGCCGTTTTCCCGAGTTTATCTGCCATCTGAGCAATTTTTTCATACGTTTCATCATTCGTTTGAATTCCGCGAATGACTTCGACGAGCTTCATCACCGGGACCGGGTTCATAAAATGCATGCCGATAACTTGCTCCGGGCGCTTCGTTACAGCTGCAATTTCCGTAATCGGTAATGATGATGTGTTCGTCGCTAGAATCGTATGAGCCAGGGCAATTTCATCCAGTTCACGGAAAAGCTTTGTTTTCACGTCCATATTTTCAACAATAGCTTCGATGACTAAATCACACGTTCGCGCATCTTCTAGTTTCTCTGCCCGCTTCAGATTGTTCAGCGTTGATGTCTTCTCTTCATCCGTGATTCTCGTCTTTTGGACGGCGCGAATGAGCAGTTTTTCGATTCGTTGCATCCCTTTATCAAGGGCTGTTTCATTTGCATCGTGTAACAGAACTTCAAAACCAGCTTGAGCTGCGACTTGAGCGATACCTGCCCCCATCTGCCCTGCACCAATTACCATTACGCGTTTAATTGCCATCATCGTTCCCCCTTTATTTCACTTCGATAAGAATCGCATCTCCTTGACCGCCGCCACTACAAATCGCGGCGATTCCAAGACCGCCACCTCTTCTTTTCAGTTCATGGATAAGCGTTAAAATAATTCTTCCGCCACTTGCTCCAATCGGGTGGCCTAGTGCAACTGCCCCGCCGTTAACATTTACCTTCTCCATATCAATCCCAGCAATTTCCCCGCTTGCAAGCGACACAACAGCAAATGCCTCGTTGATTTCATAAAGATCGATATCTTCTTTTGTATAACCCGTTTTCTTTAAAAGTTCATTAATGACAAGACCTGGCGTTTGCGGGAAATTCGCTGCTTCAACCGCAACTTCCGCATGACCGAGAATTGTCGCGAGCGGTGTTTTCCCAAGTTCTTCTGCTTTATCGTCACCCATCACGACAAATGCACAGGCTCCGTCGTTTACTCCCGGTGCGTTACCTGCTGTGATTGTTCCGTCTTTATCAAAAGCTGGGCGCAGTTGAGCAAGTTTTTCGATGCTCGTATTCTTCCGCGGTGCTTCATCTGTAGATATTAGGACGGGGTCCCCTTTTCGCTGCGGAATTTCAACTGGGACAATTTCATCTTTGAATTTCCCATCTTCAATTGCTTCGACTGCCCGCTTATGACTACGGTAAGCCCATTCATCCTGAGCTTCGCGGCTGATATTGAATTGATCTGCTGTACTGTTTCCATAATTCCCCATATGGACACCATCAAAAGCGCAGGTGAGTCCATCATGGATCATTAAATCAACAACAGGTTTGTCGCCCATCCGGTGTCCCCAGCGAGCATCTTTTAAAATATATGGAGCATTACTCATGCTTTCCATCCCACCTGCTACGATTGTGTCCTCATCACCTAGACGAATAAGCTGATCGGCAAGCGTAACCGCACGGAGTCCGGAGGCACAGACTTTATTGATTGTTTCTGTTTTCACGTTCCACGTGAGTCCAGCTTTTCTTGCTGCTTGGCGAGAAGGGATTTGACCTTGACCACCTTGAAGTACGGTTCCCATAATTACTTCATCGATTTGGTCACCTTCCAGGTTTGCTTGTTTCACTGCTTCGGCGATTACTTTTCCGCCGAGGTCAGATGCTTGGAGAGGTTGTAATCCACCCCCGAATCTTCCAAATGGGGTTCTTGCTCCCGACACAATTACTGATTTTCTCATCATAATCCTCCTAAGTGATTGTATTTTTCCTAAAGTAACTCTGCTTTACCTACCGTCCGAGTTCGTTCCGGGCGGATGCTTTCCGCGGGCACGGCCACAGCCTCCTCGGAAGAAGAGCACTTCCTGCTAAGGTCAGGACTCGTGCTTTTCCCGCAGGAGTCACCGCCCTGCACTCACTCGGACTAGTTAGATACGTCGATGTTTAATAGATGTTCATTAAGTTAATCTTATTTTAACATTATTTGATTGAACGAACGCTCGCTCATTAATTTAGTTAAAAACAAGAGGAAAAGATACCGATCCTCTAATGTAGAGAAAATCCGAACATACCTCTTCCCTAGCTCCGGGAATATACGGAGACTCCCGCAAGAGGCATAGGTGAGACCCTACAGGGCGACAGCCCGAGGAGGCTCACCAGCCGCCAAAGGATGCGCGAAGTATATTCCCAGAGCGGCGGCTGACGCTCAATATATGATTTTGTTCGGATTTTCAGCCTAACTCAAAGCGGTATCCAACCTCAATCTAATCTTACGCTCTTTTCGCTTCTTCTTCAGAAAAAACGGAGATTGCTAGAATTTCTGCTACGTCAAGCGTGCTGATGTCTTCGTCGACTTCCTTTGCTTTTGTTCCGTCGCTGATCATCGTCAAGCAATATGGACAGCCTGTCGAGATCATCGATGGGCTCACTTGTAATGCTTGTTCTGTCCGGGCAACATTGATGCGGTTTCCAGTTGTTTCCTCTGTCCACATCAAGCCACCTCCAGCCCCGCAGCACATACCATTTTCCCGATTACGAACCATTTCTACTAATTCAAGACCCGGAATTGATTTCAAGATTTCCCTTGGCGGATCATATACACCATTGTATCTACCGAGGTAACAGGAGTCATGATACGTCAGGCGTTCATTAATCTGCCCGGTTGGCTGCAGTTTTTCTTCCATGATTAAATCATAGAGTAATTGTGTATGATGGTAGATTTCCGCTTCAAAACCAAAGTCCGGATACTCGTTTTTAAAAATATTATAGGCGTGCGGGTCAATCGTAACGATTTTCTTCACATCGTATTTGGTGAATTGCTTAATATTCTTTTCCGCAATCTCTTGGAAAAGAAATTCATTTCCAATCCGGCGGGCTGTGTCTCCAGAGTTTGCTTCGGTATTTCCTAAAATGGCAAAGCTGACGCCAGCGCGGTTCATCAGTTTCGCAAAGGCGAGCGCGATTTTTTGGCTACGGCTGTCATAAGCTCCCATCGAACTCACCCAGAACAAGTATTCAAACTCTTTATCTTCTTTCTTTAATTCTTTTACTGTCGGAATATAAACCGACTCATCTTCATCGCGCCATTTCACGCGATCTTTTTTTGATAGTCCCCAAGGGTTTCCTTGGCGCTCGATGTTTTGCACGGCACGTTGGATATCGGAATCCATCTGCCCTTCCGTCATCACTAAATAACGGCGCAGATCGATAATCGTTCCAACGTGTTCATTATTTACCGGGCAAGCATCTTCACAGTTCCGGCAAGTCGTACATGCAGAAAGTTCTTCTGCTGTAATAACGTCCCCTGCTAGACTCATATTTTGAATGGTAGCTGCAGCCTCTCCCTCGCCACTAGCGATATTTCCAGCAGAATTCGAGAATGCATAGCTTGGTACCCAAGGGGAATTTCCAGTTACTGCAGCCCCTTTTTCCGTGAGATGGTCACGGAGCTTAATCATAATATCCATCGGGGAAAGCATCTTTCCGGTACCTGCTGCTGGACAGACGTCCGTACAACGGCCACATTCCACGCAGGCGTAAAAGTCGATCATCTGGTGTTGGCTGAAGTCCTCAACTTTCCCAACACCGAAGGAAATTTCTTCTTCCTCGTCCTCCGCGTCCATTTCAAAGTCAATTTTTTCTAATTTTCCAGGTACCTTTTTACTTAAAAATACGTTGATTGGTGCTGCAATCAAGTGGAAGTGCTTGGATTGCGGGACGTACACTAAAAAGGAAAGCAAAGTGATTGTATGCACCCACCAAGCGATGAAAA
This sequence comes from Oceanobacillus alkalisoli, assembly GCF_021556485.1. Classification (GTDB taxonomy): domain Bacteria; phylum Bacillota; class Bacilli; order Bacillales; family Amphibacillaceae; genus Oceanobacillus; species Oceanobacillus alkalisoli. The sequence goes on from NZ_JAKGBW010000004.1 coordinate 229,781, forward strand.
ATAGGACCATAGCTGCTTCTGGCGACAGGAAGCTGAAGGCTGATGCGATGAGACTCGCAACAGGCTCTGTCCAGGTCACTGCCCGTTCCTGCCAGAGCATGAGCATACCATTTCCAGCAAGGACAGAAAGCATAAGCGTCCCGATGAAAATAAGCACGAGTCCCGCTTTAAAACCGCGCTTCAGCCGGACAAGCTTTTCCATATAGCGGCGGTAAAATGCCCAAACAACCGCTACAAGAATCATCAAGGTGACGAGTTCCTGGAAAAAGACGAACCCTGGATAAAGGGCTCCAAGCGGCAAATGGTTGCCCGGCGCCAGTCCTTTGATGAACATGTCGATAGCGCCGAACTGGACAAGGATGAAGCCATAGAACATCATGACGTGAATAATTCCTGACTTCTTATCCTTCAGCAGCTTTGATTGCCCGAACACAATTTTTCCTACGCGCCCCAAGCGTAATTTGATTTCGCCATCAAACTCTGACTTTCTCCCAAGTTTGATATAGGACATTCTCGTTGCGATGACTCTAGCAAATAAATAGATTGCATAGATGGTTACAACTAAGAATGCGATCCAGTTAATGATTTGAAATGTATCCATTTAAATGCCCCCTTCTTTCATTCGTTTGGAATGATAGCGATTACATGATGTTTTAAAAAAAATTCTCGTCTTGATTAGCTGCAGATATATATCATTATAGTACATACTACTTTATAGGTGAATGACCATTCAGTCAATAGTCTGTATGAAATTATTTTAGTTTATTTTGAAAGATAGGGAGTGAACTGTTTATTGCTTTCATTCAGCGTAAGTGTTTTGCGCATTCACTAGTTTAGAGCACTAATCGCCGTTTAGTTGCCCGGGGGGACGGATACTTTCCACGGGCACGGCCTCAGCCTCCTCGGAAGAAAACCGCTTCCTGCTCAGGTCTGGACACGTGCTTTTCCCGTAGGAGTCACCGTTCCCCCGGGCAACTGAACTGGTTAGATGATTCTTTAAATAGAAATTGCTCCGTCATGATAGGGAGTATACCATTTCCAGAACATTAAACAGTGATCCAAATATGGTCTTTCCTGGTAGCAGTCCAGACACCTCGAGACTCCTGCGGGAGGATAGGCCTGGCGAGACCCCTTAGTGCTCAGCGCGAGGAGGCTTGACGACCGCTCAGCAGGTGCGAGAGGTGTCTGGACTGCGGACCTCCAGTAGAAAGTTTCGGACACTTACGCTGAATGAAAGTAACCAACATCTTAATTACAAATCTATAAATGTTAATTTAACATATTTACTAACTTGTTTTATCACAAGAACAGAAAAAGAGCCAAATCCATTCCCTACACAATAGAAATTGATTTGACTCCATAGCGCCCTTTGAGCTTTACATCTTCTCCGGTGCTGTTACGCCAATCAGGTTAAGTGCGTTGGCGATGGTGATGCGGATTGCTTTCATTAAAGCGATTCTTGCAGTAGTCCGTTCTGGCGCGTCGGAATCCAGCACTTTTTCCGCGTTATAGAAACTATGGAGCTGGGCTGCGAGCTCGAACACATAATTCGTTACGCGTTGCGGTGCATGCTTCTCCGCTGCGTCAGCGATCGTTTGCGGGAAGGAACCAAGTTTCATAAGGAGCTCCTGCTCTTTCTCCGATGTAAGCTGTGCAAAGTCAAACTCCCCATCCGTATTAAACCCTCTCGTTTCCGCCTGAGAAAGCATCGTACAGATCCGGGCATGGGCATATTGCACGTAATAGACCGGGTTTTCGTTCGATTGCGAACGAGCCAGATCCATATCGAAATCAAGCTGGGAATCGTTTGAGCGGGCAACGAAGAAATAACGGGTCGCATCAATTCCAACCTCTTCCATCAGTTCACGCAAGCTCACTGCTTTTCCGGTACGTTTACTCATCCGGACCTTTTCCCCGCCTTCAAAGAGATTCACCATTTGAATGATCTTCACTTCCAGCTTGTCTGCCGGGTAACCAAGTGCCTGAATCGCGGCGTCCATACGGGCGACATAGCCGTGGTGGTCGGAACCCCAGACGTTGATGAGCTTATCAAAGCCACGATCCAATTTATTTTTATGATAGGCGATGTCTGGTGTCAAATACGTGTAGTTTCCGTCCTGTTTAATAATGACACGGTCCTTATCATCACCGAATTCAGTCGTCTTGAACCAAGTTGCCCCGTCTTCTTCGTAAACATATCCACCGTCTTTTAACTTCTCTATGGCATTTGGAATTTGCTCATCTTCATATAACGTGCGCTCCGAGAACCAATTATCGAATACAACATGGAAGTCTTTCAAGTCACGTTCAATATTGCGCAGTGAAGCTTTTAATCCATATTCCTTCATGTATTCAAAGCGTTCTTCATGCGTTTTATCCAGCCACTTATTACCGTCTTCAGCGACAATTGCTTTTGCCATATCGATGATGGCTTGACCATGATAGCCGTCTTCCGGCATCTTGACATCTTCACCGAGCTCCTGCAAATAGCGTGCCTCAACCGAGAACCCTAGCTTATCGATTTGGCCGCCGGCATCGTTAATATAATATTCCCGTTCGACATGATAGCCAGCCGCTGCAAGCAAACTGCTGAGCACGTCTCCATAAGCTGCACCGCGGGCATGTCCGAGGTGAAGGTCCCCAGTCGGGTTCACCGAAACAAATTCAACCTGAACACGCTCGCCTTTTCCAGCATCACTTTTCCCGTAATTCTCCTGCTGGTTCAAGATTGTCGGGATGATTTGCTCGAGAAGATCATTTTTCATAAAAAAGTTAATAAACCCAGGTCCGGCGATTTCAATTTTTTCAATCGATGCCTCTGTCTCGTTAATCTGTTTTACAATTTCGTCTGCAATCTGCCGTGGTGCTTTCTTGGCAATCCGGGCTAGCTGCATCGCAATATTCGTCGCAAAATCACCATGGGATTTATCTTTTGGTTTCTCTAAAATAACTTCCGGAAGTTCTTCTGCGCTTGCTAACCTTGAGGCGAGCACGGCTTCCGAAATTGCCTGTTTCAGCTTCTGTTCTGTCTGTTCCAATACGTTCATTCAGGATCCTCCTCTATCATCATTAACTCTAATGTATGCTTTCGTTCGTCTTGTCCATTTAGCTTAACCGTATAATCCAGGTTCAGCCGTGCTGGTATGCCGTGCCCCAATGGCTGATACATCATCAGTTGCGTAAATGTTTCCATATGAAGGTTTCCGTGTGGGTGTTTGTAGACATTTTCCGTTATTTGACCGAGGCGGAATTGCTGATGCATCGAGATTCCACCGCTTCGTTTAATCGTCACTTTCCCTTTCTGGATGGTGACGAGGGTTGAGATTTCCACATCATCTATTTTTTCTTCAAACCTTAGCACATCCAGCTTACCTTTCCGAAAAAATACGCCGGTTGATTTTATATGATTTACTTCCTTATCCGAAGCATCCTGAATCTTCATCTTTAGTTGAATCGCAACTCGCTTTTCTGGCTCGTTCATCCTATCGCCTTTCCTTTTTGAATAATGTCCTTATTATATCGGTAAGTTGGCTAAGGTTTCAATAAAAAGCTGTGTTTTTCTTTTACCGACGCTCTGCTGGCTACTTTTTGGACATTTTCCAAGCTATGTTGGATAAACAACAGAAGGGCAAAACTATTGGTGTTCAGTGGCGTCAATCCGGTTTATCCTTGATTCATAAGGGTTTCAGAAGGATGCACAACGATTGTGCAAGAGTAAACCTGCAAGTTGTATTTGATATTCCTGGAATATAACCTGCATTGAGACGGATTAATTTCTATTCATCATAACCACCTTACCAGTTCAGTTGCCCAGTGGACGGTGACTCCTGCGGGAACAGCACGAGCCTGGAAACCCCTTAGTGCTTAGCCCGAGGAGGCTTTAGCAGTGCTTAAGGATGCGCATCCGTCCACCGGGCAGGGCAACTGAACGGTGATTAGAGAGCGAACCATGAGAAAGTGCAGATCACTTACGCTGAATGAAAGGGATAGGTTTTGGGGTGTTTTTTCTAATGACACTAGGAATCAGCTAATTGTTGTAGATTGTGAAAGTTGAGTTGAAAAGTTTAAAAAAGCTGCGTTCTTCCCATACTGTGAGAAAAGCCAAGTTTAGGGAGATGGGCGTGGTGAAGAGGCGGAGGAAATTTCGGTTGCTGTGGCGGCTGGTGCGTGTTGGTTTTTATATGGTCGCTGGATTGATTCTTTGCGCAGTTGCTTTCTTAGCGTTCGTTTATCTCATAGGTCCACCCCCGATGGAAGGGGAAGAGAATACGGAGATTTTCAGCAAGAATGAGACGGTAATTGGGGTAGAGAGCGGGATGGAGAACCGGAATTGGGTCGAACTGGATGACATGTCGGAAAAAGTGACGGCAGCGACAGTTTTGATTGAGGACCATCATTTTTATGATCATCATGGTTTTGATTTCATACGGATTGGCGGAGCGATTATTAACAATATCCGGTCCGGATCACTACGGGAGGGCGCGAGTACGATCACCCAGCAGCTTGCACGGAATTTATATTTGACCCATGAAAAAACATGGATCCGTAAATTGAAGGAAGCTTATTATACGGTTCGACTTGAGATGTATTATACGAAGGATGAAATTTTAGAAGGTTATTTGAACACGATTTATTACGGGCATGGGGCTTATGGGATTGAGGCTGCGAGTGAGTATTTCTTCGGGAAAACGCAAACTAACCTCTCTTACGCGGAGGCCGCGATGCTTGTCGGGATTCCTAAAGGACCGACGTATTATTCACCTTTTAATAACGAAGAGAACGCTGAAGCACGGAAGGAACTGATTTTAAAACGTTTATGGCAGGAAAAGATAATCGATGACGCGACATATCATACAGCAATACGAGAAAATCTCGAGTACCGGACAGATAGAGATGGGGTACATGAAGAATTTGCCGGGCATTTTCAGGATATGGCGGTGAAAGAGGCAGCTAAGATTCTAGGAGTGACGGAGCAATTGATTCGCGCAGGTGGTTATGAGCTCTATACGACGATGGATGAAACCGTTCAGGAACAGGTAGAAACGGCCATGAAGGAAATTATTCCAGAAACGACGGAACTTGAGTCGGCGGTCTTCTCGGTGGATATCCATTCTGGAGGAGTCCTCGCTCTTGCTGGTGGAAGAAGCTATCAGACGAGTGAATTCAACCGGGTGCAGCATGCTTTTCGGATGCCGGGCTCTAGTTTTAAGCCATTTTTATATTACGCTGCACTGGAGAACGGCTTTACATCGCTGACAAAATTAATGAGCGAACCGACTACATTCCGGCTCGGGAATGGGAAGGTGTATGAGCCAGGAAATTTCAATCATTATTATGCATACGGACCGATTACACTCGCTGAAGCAATCGCGCTTTCTGATAATGTGTATGCTGTCCGCACGAATTTGCAGCTCGGGGTGGAACGATTCGCACAGACAGCTAAAGTTTTCGGATTTGAAAAAGAACTGCCAGCCGTCCCCTCCCTCGCCCTTGGAACCGCGTCTGTTACATTAGAGGAGCTCGTCACGGCTTACGGGATGCTTGGAAATGGCGGCAAGGAGCTTGAGACATATACGATTGAGAAAATTACAGATAAAAATGGACGAGTGCTTTATGAACGAGAAAATGAAAGCCTGCAGCAAGTGTTAAATGAACGGACAAGCTTTATTTTGACCCAGCTCCTTGCCGGTATTTTTGAACCGAAGCTGAATGGGTATATGCCTGTTACCGGAAGTACAATTTCTGACCAGCTAACAAGGATTTACGCGGGGAAGTCAGGGACGACAAAAGCGGATAACTGGATGATTGGCTATAGTCCCAGCATCGCGACTGGAGTTTGGACGGGGTATGATGACCACCGGGACATTACAGCGGTTCAGGAAACGACGTATGCGAAGGAAATTTGGGCACGTGTAATGGAAAAAGCGCATGAAGGTGAAGCACAGGAAAATTTCCCGATGCCAAATGGAGTCGTTGGCGTCCCGATTGATCTTGAGACAGGTTTACGAGCGACTCCCTATTGTGGGGAGAATCTGATGATGTATTTTGAAAAAGGGACGGAGCCAGTTGATTATTGTGAGCCAACCATTGCTCCAGAACCGGAAGATGAAAATCCTGATGACGGGTTGTTTAAAAAGTGGTTTGATCTGTTATTTGAGTAGCTGTTACGCGGGTAAGGTTGACGAATACCGAGAATACCTGTACCATTGTATGCGATGTAAATAGACCTTCGTTAGGTAAGGCTCCTGTGTTGGAGATACGCTACTGCCCAAAAATGTCCAAAGACGCCAATGGGTCAACAAGTTCCATCGACATAAGGTGGTTTTTAATGTAGCTGGATATCATTCCTATGCCACACAGTGCTAAAGCTCTACGATTGGAGGAAATTTGATAAGCTTTTTTAACTGTGTTCGTAATCGGAACTCTTCTTAATAATGCTTTTTTCAATACACCTTCTAGCCGTAGAAGGTGTATTTTTAATTTTACTTAGAAAGGATGTGGGATAGATTGGATCTTCTTCCCGAACCCAATTCGGAATCATATTGTTGCAGCATGATGGAAAAGATTAAACAATTCAGGAGTCTATTCTCACATAAAGATTTTAATACAGCAGATTGACTCCTGCCAAGGAGGAAATGATGATGGTTAAACTAACAAAAAAAACACGGGAACAATATACGAAGTTAATTTTAGATGAGTTAAATGCTGGCGAAAAGGAAATGTTTCGCAATACCTTCTTGGATTTACATCCATCCGATCAGCTTGATATTTTCGTAACATTGGATAGTGACGCCAGGAGACGATGTTATTCCTATCTTACACCAAAGGAATTTGCGGAGATTTTTGGCGGGTTAGACATATCCGACCAAAAACTCTTCTTTTTAGAGTTGGATGAAAACTATTCGATTCGGATGTTTAATCAAATGTTTACAGATGATGTTGTGAACTTTTTGACAGAAATTAACATCGAGCGAGCGGAAGATATTTTACTGCAAATGGATGAAGAAAAAGCCGAGAAAATAAAAAGTTTGCTGTCCTATGCTCCGGAAACCGCTGGAGCGATTATGACAAAAGAACTGATCAGCATTTCCTCTACGGATACGACTGCCGATGTATTGGATATGCTCCGAAAAGAGGCACCAAGCGCCGAAAGCATTTATTATCTTTATGTAGTCGATGGGGACGGGATACTTGTAGGGGTCGTCTCTTTAAGAGACCTGATCATCGCTTCACCAAACGAGATTGTCAAAGATATGATGACGACAAGAACAGTGTCCGTTCCTGAGGATATGGATCAGGAAGATGTTGGGAGACTGATTAAGAAGTATGACTTCCTTGCTGTTCCTGTTGTTTCCAAAGATAATCATCTGCTCGGTATTGTGACATTTGATGATGTTATGGATATCCTGGAAGAAGAAGTTACCGAAGACTTTGGAGAAATTTCAGCCACTAAAGGAGCAACAGATCTGACGCTAAGTCCATTTACAGCTGCTAAAAAACGTGCACCTTGGATTATCGTGCTCATGTTCTTTGGATTAGTTACCGGGGGTGTGATCGGACAATTCGAGGAAACACTGGAAGCCGTCGTCGTGCTTGCTGCTTTTATTCCGATGATTATGGGATCTGCCGGGAATATCGGAACCCAGTCACTAGCTGTTGCCGTGCGCGGGTTAGCACTTGAAACGATCGAGGATGGCGGTTTTTGGAAAATGATCAGGCGGGAATTCAGTACCGGATTTATGATTGGAATTATTTGCATGGTGCTTATCAGCATTATGATTACTATTTTATATGGCAATTGGATGCTAGCGTTAATTGTTGGTGTTTCCATTCTTTGTACATTTGGTATTTCGGCTGTCATTGGCTCAACCATTCCGTTACTCATTAATAAGCTGAAACTTGACCCAGCAATCGCATCCGGTCCTTTCATTACAACGGTCAATGACATTGTCGGTCTTCTTATTTATTTTTCAATCGCAACCTCTATGATGGCGTATTTATAAAAAACCAACTTTCGCACCTAAAATAGGAAAGCAAATCAACCTTATTTAACATTCTAATTGTCGTTCAGTTGCCGGAGGACGGATGCGCATCCTTAGGCACTGCTAGAGCCTCCTCGGGCTGGCGCCCTGCGAAAAGCGAGAGGTGTCTGGACTGCGGGCTCTCGAAAGAATGTTGCGCTAACGCTGAATGAAAGTAAAGTTAATGAAATTCATTCAAGTGTAAACAAAGATAGGATTTTAGATAAAAAATAACCAACAAGCAGTGAATGTCCAGTTCAGCTACTGTTGGTTACTTTTTTGTCCTAGTAATACATAAACGTCCGTGCATACTCATTTTACAAAGTTCCACGTTAAAGTACAACTTTTTATCTTCATTTTCAATATTCGTCACAATTTGTTCACTTTTAGAGATCGAAAGCAGTTTTCAATTCATCCGACGAGTTGTTCCACATTTCTTCGTTGAAATCGATTAAGTAATCGCGCAGTAATTGCTTGGAGTGGGCATCCATATGATCAACGACAATTTTTCCTTTTAAGGATTGTTCCATATGTTTGACATGCTCCCCCATCGATTTATAGGCGCGTTTAATCTCCCTGTCCACACGGATTTCGCTTGCGGCAACTCCTCCATAATAGGTCCCCTGTTCGTTACGGTCAAGGTTCACCCACACGATCCAGTACAGCTTCCCGTTCGGCACTTCTTCTTTATTTCGAATCCATTTCACCCGGCGCTCGACATCACTGCGGGCATGCATCGCGTTCATGTCAACATATGCTTTATTTTCATTCGGGTCGACAATAACGGACGACATGTTTTCGAGGCTGATCACCCCTGCTCCATATCCACCGTGTCCATCGGTTGAGTCATCTTTAATGATCGTAAAACGATTTTTCTTTTTCTTCTGTTCATCGTCCATTTGAATAACTCCCTTCCTGATATTTTTGATTTGGCACGTGGGGTCAGAGCATCTGCCCCACTTCCGGGTGGGACAAGTGCTCTGACCCCACAATCCAGTCACGTGCTGCGTATTTGTTTGATGAATTGGTAGGCTTCGGTTATTTCTGCTTCGGTGAAGTTTTGTTTTGGTTTCATTTTATGCAGTTTTTCGATTTGCTCGCATTTTTCCAGGTGTTCAAAGTAAAGGATGGTCGAGACAAGTTCGAGAAATCTGGAGCTACGTGATTGCAGCAGTTCCGTTTTATCTGTCATGTCCGGCATATCAAGGGTAAATTGTTCAAGAAAACCCTCGCCCGCTCGTGTGACATTGTAATGATACTGGAAATAATTTGCTTTATCTTCCCGTGTCTCCTCTATAAATCCAAGATTACAAAGCTCTTCCACCCGTAAGGTCAGCTCTTCAGAGTATGGTCCATAGAAATGGAATTGATATTTCTCTTCGAATGGGACCGCAGATTTTTGTAAAATATAAATCATTTTTTGCAATTTTTTCCGCCCCGTAATCCCACCTGTCACGCGAAAAAAGTGAATCAGTTTTGCATGATTAATCAACATTACTAGTCTCTCCCTGCCCATAAAGAATTTCCATAATTGCTTCTTTAACCCGCCTATCTGCCAGGCCCTTCAGCAAGTCTCCGGGGAAATATAATTTATGATCGGTCCGTTTTTTCCCTGATATGGATTCAACAATATCGGAATGCCGGGATAATTCCTTCAAATCCCCATTTGGCATCTGCAAGTGGATCGGCAATCGTTCTTCCTCTTCCCCCGGCCGGTAAAAATCATACGGTAAATCAGAGGAGGAATCGACGACTAAATAATATTCCGGATCAATACCAGCCTGCTTGAATAGTGTGATGAGTTCCAGGTAGTCATTCATTTGTAAATTCGGGTTGAATTCCACATATTTAAACAGCCTGCGATTCATGAATCGCTCGCAGAGATCGCTTAATATAGCATCCTCTTCCTCCTGCCAGAGATGGAAATAATATTGGACGATGGTTTCATCAAGCTTCACATAATCTGCCAGCGTTACATTTTCCTCGAAAAAGGAAATAAAATGAGTCGGTTCCAGCTTGAAGTCATAATCCGGATCTTGGTATAGTGCTTTTGCCCGCTGGAAGATTTTTGATAAAATCACCTCAGCACTGCGGGTTACCGGATGAAAGTATACTTGCCAGTACATCTGGTAGCGGCTCATGATATAATCTTCCACCGCATGCATCCCCGTCGATTTGATTACAACTTGGTCCTCAATCGGCCGCATAACACGGAGAATCCGTTCCATATCAAAATGACCGTAGCTCACTCCAGTATAATAAGCATCCCGCTGCAGATAATCCATTCGATCCGCATCAATCTGACTGGATATCAAGCTGACAACAAGTTGGTCTTCATATGTTTTCCCAATAACATCGGCAACACGACCGGGAAAGTCAGGGGCCACCCGCCGCAAAACTTCATTTACCTTTGTTTTCCCCACAATGATTGCTTGTGTAAAATCCTCGTGATCCAGTCTGAAAACCTTCTCAAAGGAATGGGAAAACGGACCGTGACCTAAGTCATGAAGCAATGCTGCAGAAAGGCAAAGCAGGCGCTCCTCATTATTCCAATGCTCGCGGTCTTTGAAATTATTCAGGATCCGCCGGACGATTTCATAGACCCCGAGAGAATGGTTAAAACGACTATGTTCCGCTCCGTGAAACGTCAGATTGGTCGTACCAAGCTGCTTGATGCGACGCAACCGCTGGAATTCGGGAGTAGCGATTAAATCCCAGATGACGCGATCCTGAACATGAACATATCGGTGGACCGGATCTTTAAAAACCTTCTCCTCTGATAACTTTTCATCTTTATATGCCAAATTTTCCACCCGTTTCTTTTCGGTCATTGTTCAATCTATTATATAATAGATTCGTACAGGAAAAAAGGATAAGGAGATAACGATGAAAAATTGGGATAAAATTATAAGTTATAATACATTTCGCTATATCGATCATACCAGACTTAAGGAGTTTCATGGGGAACCGAATACCGCGATTACTTCTTTTGCGATTGATGACGCGATTGCAACGTCGGTAAGTGAGAAAGAGTCTCCCCCTGCAATTCGACTGTGGGCACACCCTAAAACAATTGTACTAGGGATCCCGGACGGCAGGCTCCCTTTTATTGATGAAGGTGTTACTTATTTACAAAACTTAGGGTATCACGTGATGATCCGGAATTCCGGCGGGCTTGCAGTGGCGCTTGATGAGCACGTGCTGAATTTATCCCTTGTCATTCCCGATGTAAAGCATGTTTCCATTCATGATGCGTATGATGCGATGTTTCAGTTTGTCCAGCATATGTTCCGCGATTTGACGGCAAATATCGAAGCTTTTGAGATTGTTGGTTCATATTGTCCAGGGGATTATGATTTAAGTATTGCTGGCAGAAAATTCGCCGGCATTTCCCAGCGCCGGATTAAGGATGCTGCCGCCATTCAGATTTATTTGGATGTAAGTGGCAATAGTAAAGAGCGGGCACGTCATATTCAGGAGTTTTACAAGTTGAGTAAGAAGCATGAAAAAACGACATTCGTCTATCCTGAGGTGAAGCCAGAAGTGATGGGATCCCTTTCCGAGCTCTTGGGTTATCCGCTGACGGTCGAGGATGTGAAGCAGCGGACCTATGATGCTTTAAAAGAATTGAGCGGAGAAATCATTACGACCGCGTTTTCCGAAATGGAAAAAGAAACGTTTGTAAAAAGGTATGAGCAAATGTTAAAACGGAATGAACGGATTAATTAAAGCGGTATTGGAAGTGGACGAGTAGTTTATAAACTACCGGGTGAACTTGGGCTACGGCCGGTTGGGCGATAAGAGGACTGATAAACGACCGAGGGAGCGGAAGTAAGAGAAATTCCGGGAAATAAGAAAATACCCTAACTCCGATTCAACATCCTTCACCCTTCACTCATAAAATTAAAGAAGTAAAAAGCAGTGAACCACCACCTGGTCCACTGCTTTTTTTATAAACTATAACATCATATAACATCAACCAAAGTGACCGATCTATTCAAACGAATAAATAAATTGGAGTAAAGACATGTCTAGATTCAAGCGGGACAACGCCTCTGACCCCCTGTACCAGTTTATTCGTTCAGTGCTTGGGCGGCGGTGATGATTGCTAGTTTGTAGACGTCTTCTGTGCTGCAGCCGCGGGACAGGTCGTTCACTGGTTGGTTTAATCCTTGCAGGATCGGTCCTACCGCTTCGAAGTTACCGAGACGTTCTGCGATTTTGTAGCCGATGTTTCCAGCTTCAAGACTTGGGAACACGAAAACATTTGCGTCCCCTTTGATTTCGGAATCCGGGGCTTTTTTCGCTGCAACACTTGGTACAAAGGCTGCATCGAATTGGAACTCACCATCAATTACGAGCTCTGGGTTATTTTCTTTCGCTATCGTAAGTGCATCAGCTACACGCTCTGTTTCTTCTGATTTTGCCGATCCTTTTGTGGAGAAACTTAGCATTGCTACACGTGGATCAATTCCGAAGAGATCTGCTGTAGCTGCACTTTCTGCGGCGATTTCTGCAAGATCGTTTGCGTCAGGTGCAATATTGATCGCACAGTCGGCAAATACATATTTTTCCTCATTTCGGACCATAATGAATACACCGGAAGTTTTCTTCACTCCAGGTTTCGTTTTAATGACTTGTAATGCAGGGCGCACCGTGTCTGATGTGGAATGAACCGCTCCACTTACAAGGCCGTCTGCTTCTCCCTGATACACAAGCATCGTGCCGAAATAGTTCTCGGTCTGTAAAATTTCTCTTGCACTTTCCGGAGTAGCTTTACCTTTACGGCGTTCGACAAAAGCATCCACCATCGCGTCGAATCCTGAATAATTCGTTGGGTCAACAATCTTACACCCGCTAAGATTAAGAGATAAAGATGCTGCCTTGTCTTGAATCGCAGTTTCTTCCCCGATCAGTATCGGTGTGATAACACCATCACCTGCAAGCTTCGATGCTGCTTCAAGAACACGCTCATCCAAGCTTTCCGGGAATACAATTTTTTTATTTGCAGCTGTTACTTTTGGTTTTAACTGTTCGAATATATCGCTCATTTTATTGCCTCCATTAAAAATGACTTTAACTTCATTTTACGCGATTCAACTAGATATTAAAAGAAATAACCATTGGGGGTGCGAGATTTTTGACAAAGTAATGACAGAGACGTTCCCAGGTGAATCAACATTCGCAAGTATGCTATAGTAAGACCAGAATTCATTAATTTAAGGGAGAGATCATAATGGCTGAAGCAGTAGTAACCATGGATGGTTGGTGCAAGTTACATGATACACGTACATTTGATTGGCCGACATGGAAATTAACATCAGAAGAAGAACGAAACGCAGCAATTCAAGAATTTCAAGAATTAATGAAGAAATGGGATGCTGTTGAAGCAGATAAAGCAGGCAGTCAATCCGTTTATAAAGTGATTGGAAACAAAGCAGATTTACTCTTTATTTTCCTGCGTCCGACAATGGATGAATTGGAAGAAATTAAACGTGATATCAATAGATCAAGATTAGGGGATTTCCTTATCCCGAGTCATTCGTATGTATCCATCGTTGAAATGACGATGCATAATCCGATGGAGGAAGGGAAAGACCGGGAGCTATCCCCTCAAGTAGAAGCAAGACTGAAGCCAATTTTACCGAAATGGGAATATGCTTGTTTCTATCCGATGAATCGCCGCCGCGAACAGCATGCGAACTGGTTTGAAATTTCAAAAGCAGAGCGTACTCGTTTGCTTTATGAGCATGGAATGACAGGTCGGAAGTATGCTGGAAAAGTGAAGGAGATTATTAGCGGCTCCATTGGACTTGATGAGTGGGAATGGTGTGTGACGTTGTTTGCACATGACCCGTTACAGTTCAAAAAAATTGTTTATGAAATGCGTTTTGATGAAGTAACAACGAAATACGGCGAATTTGGTGATTTTATCATCGGTGCTTACTTGCCGAATGAAGATTTCGCAGCATATTTTAGTTTATAAGATGTTTCAAAAAGTCCGGGACTTAAAAAAGTTCCGGGCTTTTTTGTCATCATTTTGCCCAACTTACATACATATAATTAGTGAATATTCATCCCGATCGTTACAGAAATGAGGTAAGTGTTGTCCGACTGTTTATTAATCTTGTTTTATAAGATGAGGAGGTTTTTCAAAAATGAGTGAAGAAAAAGAAACAAATCAGAATCAGGAGCAACAAAGCTTTTATTCGTATTCAAATCAGGCGTATTATCCGCAGCAGCAACAGCAGATGTATGGATATTATCCAATGTATCCTGCTGTTCGGCAAATGGCACCCCCCCAGCAGCAAGCAGGAAACCAAGGTATGCTCCCGCTCGAGCAATCGTATATTGAAAATATTTTGCGTTTAAACCGCGGGAAGATGGCAACCGTTCACATGACGTTTGAAGGGAATAACAGCCGCACCTTTACAGGGATCATCGAAGCTGCCGGGAGAGACCATATTATCTTAAGCGAAGAAGGAACCGGCCGTCGCGTGCTTCTCCTCATGGTCTACTTGGATTATGTCACTTTTAACGAAGAAATCAACTACGACTATCCCTTCGCCGCAACCGACCAACAATTAGCCAACTACTCACCACGGTAAAAAATTATTTTCCAGATAACAAAAGGATGGCAAGTTGATTTGCCATCCTCATTTTCAATTAAAGGGGTGAAACCAGTGAAACAGACTTATGAAAAGGTCATACAGCTTGAGCTCCTGACGTTAGGCCTGTCCGTTGTGCTTGGTTTCATCGCCCTTTTCCAGAGTTCCATCTTCCTCGTCATTTTTTCCTTTTATCTGCTCGGCATCAGCTTAATCTGTGACGCATACAGCCATCAGTACACATCATCCCGCATGCTCCAAGGCAAGAAGCAGCTCATTCGTGCAGCTGTCATCCTCCTGCTCGCTAGCGCTCTTTTCCTTTTATAAATGTGTGTTCAAAAAGGAGGAAAAAAAGGACCGAGGTCGGCTAAATAAGCATCGTCCTGTTGCAACGCCGACACTAGCACATCCTGTGCGTCGAAATTCGAGGCGGCGAAG
Organism: Oceanobacillus alkalisoli; assembly: GCF_021556485.1. Taxonomy (GTDB): domain Bacteria; phylum Bacillota; class Bacilli; order Bacillales; family Amphibacillaceae; genus Oceanobacillus; species Oceanobacillus alkalisoli. The sequence goes on from NZ_JAKGBW010000004.1 coordinate 244,848, forward strand.
CTCCCGGCGCCGGAATGTACGTTCGCAGGTACATGAGGAGCGGAAAAGCGAGCCAACGAGCTTCCACAGGAAGTGGTGAGTTCTACGTTGTCCACAGGACGTGGACGGTCTTAGTAGAACCCCCCATTCACGAAGTGTCATTTTTACCGGACTTTTTTGAACATCCTCTATAAATGTTTTACTACGGCCGTGCCAAGCAAGACCCAACCAACAAGGAAAGAAACCCCACCGAATGGCGTAATCATTGCCAGCGTCCGAACACCTGTCGTTGAGTACAAATACAAACTGCCGGAAAACAGAACGATTCCGAGGACAAACATCCAGCCTGCCCACGTAATACTTGCCGCCTGAACTTTCAACATTAAGATTCCCGTTGCAAGAATCGCTGACGTGTGAAACATTTGATAATTAACCGCTTTTTCCCATGTTCCTAATTGTTTTTCCGTCAGTCTGCCTTCAAGACCGTGCGCACCAAAAGCTCCTAAAGCAACGGCTAGAAACCCGTTAATGACACCGATTAGTAATAATGCTTTCATTTTTCACTTATCCCCTTTAAAAGTCAAAAATTGAATCGCCATTTGCTTCCCCGTAATCTGGTTTCGCAGGCGCATTCTGATCTCCTATTACCGAGCTCTTCTTATTCCCAAGCATCGCCTTAATTTCTTGTTCGGAAAACGTGTTTTGTGATTGTGATGCCCGGACTTCTCTGACAGGCTCACCTGCTTCTTCAAGAAATAATTCAGCGAGCAATTTAATATTATTTATATTTGTAAGAAAATCTTGGCCGCTCTCTTCTCTTTCCATTGCAGCGTTAAGTTCCTTCATCATTTTTGTTAGGACTGTTTGATTCTGCATGCTCATCTTGTCACTCCTTTAAGTGTTCTGCAGTTCCTTTCATTATAGCATGAGTTGAGACACACAAAAAAGCCTCAGCATGCCGCTAAGACTCCTGCTCGGATTTTCGAGGGTTACCCGCTTCCCCTAATTGCTGTTCCTCTACATACCGATTGTAAAGCCATGATAAAAATTCCAGTTCTTTTTGCTCTAAAGCCCTTCCCAAGCTTGTCTCCGTGTTTAAGCAAAACTGATTATATTCTTCCAAAGCTTTACTGCCCCCTCTGAAAGGTCGAGTGTTTGGGTCAATTATAAAGTACATTCTTTTCTTTTTCAAGAACTTCACAGAAAAAAAGGAACCGGCTGATTATTCAACCAGTTCTCTTTAATTTATTCTTGGTTCTCCAATTTTAATTCCAGTTCTGTAATTCGTGCATTTAGCGTTGCGATGTCTTCTTTTGTAGCAAGACCAAGCTCTTCCGCTGCCTTACGCTTCTGTTCATCTTGTTTTACAGACCATTCTTCGGTTTTCTGTTCACCCTTTTCAATGAAATCATTCATCATCTGTTTCGCCTGTTCTTGGGAAATTTCATTTTTTGAAACGAGTTCATCGAGCTTGCTTTGTAATTTCTCTTTGCTGGCAATTGCAGCTCCAAGACCGAGTAAGAAACCTTTTTTTAAGTAATCTGCCATCACTTACACCCCCTTTTTATTTTGCTTGCGTATCATACTGCGATGGAATAGTAATAAGATATTCAATAAAATAAGAAAAACAGCGGCAATCATCCAGCCGGTGTAACGGATAGCAACTTCACCAATCGTATAGCTGTAAATACTGATGAATGTTCCTGCTACTACCATAATAAAGGAAAAAACCTCTAATAGTAAATAGTATTGATGTTTCATTTTTATATGAAGTTTCTCTTTATCCCAAACCCTGTCCCGTTCCCCGCTTTCAAGGAAATTGAGAAGCGCTCGCGGATAGGACAGCAATGGATCGGTCGCATTTTTCACATATTGCTTTGTAACGGATTCGACGATACTCTTCATGCCGAACCAATCCTTAATTTCATCTTTCCCCCATTTTACGATATCAATCTCCGGATTAATCGCATATAAAATTCCTACTACAATCGAGATTGCCCGGAGCAGGTAAGCATAATCGGCGGGCAGCTGGATTGGCTGTTCTTTCACAACTTCACTTACCTCATCGAACACTTGATTAATCGTCTGGGTATTTAAGTTTTTTAATGAACCAGCGGAATACATTTCCACTGCATCAATAATCACTTCTTTAATCTTCTTTTTATTTGCATGCGGCAGGAGAAAATTCATTTTATCCAATGCATCGATAACAATATCGTAATTATCGATAATAAACCCTTGGATAAGCAATTTAAAATTATCCGTATCCTGCTTTTTAATCTCGCCTATCATTCCGAAGTCGATAATGGCAACCGTTCCGTCTTTACGCAGGAGAATATTTCCAGCATGTGGATCCGCATGGAATTTTCCAGGATTAAGAAATTGATCGATATAGAAGTCGAAGAGATTTTTAGAAATCTGTTCCCTGTTCAAACGATTGTTTACGAAGAATTCGGTGTTCGTAATCTTTTCCCCTTGAATCCATTCCATCACCAGAATACGCCTCGTGCTTAATTCTTCATAAAAATGCGGAATATGAATATGTTCCATGTCACCGTAACGCTCCGTAAAGTATTGACCGAATTCAAGTTCTTGGCCATAATCAAGTTCTCGTTCCATAACGGTGACAAGTTCATGGTACAGTGCTTTTAAATCTGCTTTCTTTCCAAAGTTTGTAAACACTTTAAGAATCCAGAACACCATGCGGAGTGCGACGAAATCCTTATGGAAAACTTCTTCTATCCGGTAGCGTCTAACTTTAATCGCAACTTCCTGGCCACCCTTTAAAATACCGTAATACACTTCACCGATCGATGCGGAAGCGACGGATTGCTTCTTGATATATTTCACATGTTCCTCCATGTTTTTTCCCCAGTCTTCCAGGAGAATCTTTTCCGCATTTTCAAAGGGCATTGGCGGCACATGATCGACAAGTCCGGTTAACTCCTGGATGAAAACATCAGGAAGGAAGTCGGTTCGCGTACTTAAAAATTGCCCTACTTTAATAAGCACACCGCCGAGACGTTCTGCCGTCTCACGATATTTCCTCGCAAGCTTATATAATAAATTGTTCCACTTCTTCTTCGTCTGTTCATCCCATACAGAGTGCAGAAGCAGAAACACATATATTCTCGTTATAAAGGAAATCGTGAGGGTGATAATTACTACATAGCGATACAAAAAATTATACTTGAGCAGCTTCCGCAAACCAATCACCTCTGTTCCTATATTCCCTACTTTCACCTTATCTTAACCATCTGATTTACACAAACGCAAAGTTAAGAATTCATTGAAATTAATTAGGCTATTGCATGTTTTATCACCTAGTTGTATAATTATGCAGTATGTTAGTTTGGAGGATGAAGAAATGTTAAAAGGATATACATGGAAGAACTATTTATTATTTATTATCCCTTCCCTAATCGGGATTCTTTTATTTATTACCCCAGTTTCAACAGGAGACGGGACGACAATACCAATTGCACTGCTCGCAGGATTTGTTGAGGAAGCATTAGCTTCTTATCTATCATTGATTATGATGTTGATCATTGTGATTACAGCAGTTTTTACGCTAATTGGTTTTATATCAAAAGGTAAAGTTTATGCAAAAACACCATTCTTTGAGCAATTATTTACTACTTCATTATTTTGGACCGTAACCCGTACACTCGCTGCAGTGTTTGCAATCATGGTCTATTTCAAACTTGGTCATGAAGCATTTTACAGCCCGGATACAGGCGGGACATTGTTGGATGGACTACTCCACACCTTATTCGCAGTCTTTTTCTTCGCTGGCTTATTTTTACCGCTGTTAACGAACTTCGGTTTACTTGAATTCTTCGGCACATTAATGACGAAAATCATGCGCCCTGTGTTCAAGCTGCCGGGACGTTCATCGATTGATGCCCTCGCTTCTTGGGTTGGAGACGGGACGATTGGAGTCCTTCTTACGAGCAAGCAGTATGAGGACGGCTTTTATACGAAGCGGGAAGCGACCGTCATTGGGACGACATTTTCCATCGTATCGATCACATTCTCCTTAGTCGTGTTATCCGAGGTCGGTCTGGAGCATATGTTTGTGCCGTATTACATTACGATTGTGATTGCCGGCTTTGTGGCCGCACTTATTATGCCGCGGATCCCACCCCTTTCCCGGAAAAAAGATAGCTATATCGACGGGCGTATTGATGTTCTGGATGAATCGATTCCTCAAGGCTATAACACAGTCAGTTACGGGATGAAAAATGCGTTGGACCGTGCGAAGAAAGAAACGAATGTGTATAAATTCTTTAAAGAAGGCTTCCAGAATATCTTAGATATGTGGATGGGAGTTGCTCCTGTCGTGATGGCGTTCGGTCTCATCGCCCTGATTGTTGCCGAATATACACCATTCTTCAGCTGGATTGGCGCGCCATTTATTCCGCTTTTGGAACTGATGCAGGTGCCACATGCTGTTGAAGCATCCGAAACCATTCTGATTGGTTTTGCGGATATGTTCTTACCAGCAATCATCGGCTCGGGTATCGAATCTGAGATGACAAGATTCATCATTGCTGCTTTATCGGTGACACAGCTCATTTACCTATCAGAAGTTGGTGGATTATTACTAGGTTCCAAGATTCCAGTATCATTCATCGACCTAATCGTTATCTTCTTACTACGGACGATTATTACACTGCCGATCATTACACTAATCGCGCATTTCTTGTTTTAAAATCAGGATGGAATGGATACGGAATGCTTTTACCGAATGAACGAGAACTTTTTGGTGGTTCAGGTGGTGAGAGAGTTTATAAACGACCGGTGGCGCTAGGCTTATGGCCAAGCCGATGATGAGACTTATAAACGACCATTCAAGCTACGTTCATCGGATTTAAGCAAGACAGAACGGCTACCCGAACAAGCAGCCCACCCCCGCCCCGATTACAAAAGTCGAAAAAAGCAGTGAATCCACACCAGATTCACTGCTTTTCTCATTTTTCATCCCAATATCTAGTACCAATATCTAGTACTTGAAGTAGGACATTGCCTCTGACCCCATTGTCCCATTAATTCAGCTTTTCTCTTAGGAGGGTGGTTCGGCCTTCGATAAGTGGTTGGAAGATGCCGAGTACTGGTTTCCACGCTAAGAGATAGACGATTCCCGCTGAGATGGCAGCTAGACCGATAACGTCGATTGGACCGTCAACAGAGAAGATCCCTGCCTCGCGGAAGTACTGGATAAAGAATCCATGTAATAAATAGACGTAGAGTGTTCGCGTCCCGAGATGGGTAACACCTTTTATCCGTTGTTGCGGAATCCAGGCAAGGACACTGATAACCATCAATGCCGACCCTGCATAAATAAGCAAGCGGACAAATCCTCCATAACTCTCCACCCCTAAATCACCATACGATTTCGAAGCGAGCAACCAGCCAGTATTAATTTCCGGCAGATAATAGATTAAGACAGCGAACAGGACCATAATGGCAATACCTGCTATTTTGACAGCTTTCTTCTTCACTAGCATTAATTGTTCTTCCGTCAGCCAGTAACCGATTAGGAAAAACGGGAAAAAGACAAATGTCCGCGATAAACTAAGTGTATGACCAATCTCGCCAAAATAACCAACTACAATTCCGATAAGCAAGGCGAGACTAATGCCTATTGCTGGCTTCATTCTCTTAAAATACTCGAGTAATAAATGCCAGCAAAACAGACTGATTAAGAACCAGAGTGACCATTGCGGATAAATTAAACTGGCCTGCCACCCCGTTTTACCAATGAGGTAATAAAAACCCGTGTACAGTGTTTGAAAAATAACATATGGCATAAGCAATTTGTTGACGAGCTTCCAGATATATTTGCTATCCCCTGCTCCCCTCGCGAAAAAGCCAGAGACTAAAATAAAGGCTGGCATATGGAAAATATAAACCCATGTATATAACGTGTTCATACCAAGTGAGTCTGCTACAAACGGTTGAATCAAATGACCAAACACTACGAGGAAGATCAATATCGTTCTTGCATTATCAAAATACGCATTTCTTTCCATTGTTCTTCATCCTTTTTGTTCATGATTATTTTATTCGTGGGTAAAACCATTGTACCCGCTCCTATCCTAAATAACTGGAATGATGCAGCGTTTTCACCGATTTGTTAGCCCTATGTAAACTAGATGACAATATGTAATAAAATTGAAATCAAAAAACCGTCCCTTTGTAGAGACGGTTTTTGGATCGTAATCTTATATCGTTGCTTCGTCTGCAACGGAATCTTTATCATTAAATTTACTCGGATCATGTGTACCAAGAACACGGGATGTCAATGTTCCAGCCACCATGCTTCCGTTCACGTTCAGTGCAGTACGTCCCATGTCAATCAATGCTTCAACAGAGATCAAGAGACCAGCTAGACCTACTGGAAGTCCCATGGATGAAAGAACGATAATCGCTGCGAATGTCGCTCCACCACCAACTCCAGCTACACCAAATGAACTGATTGCTGTAATGATTACAAGTGGAATCAGGAAATCCAATGCTAATGGATTGATCCCAGCAGTTGGTGCAATCATTACGGCAAGCATAGCCGGATAAATTCCAGCACAGCCGTTTTGCCCCATCGTCGCACCAAATGACGCGGAAATATTGGCTGTTCCATCATCCACTCCAAGTCCGTTTTTCTGTGCTTGAATATTAATTGGGATTGTTCCAGCACTAGAACGGGATGTGAATGCAAAGGCAAGCGCAGGGAAAGCTTTTTTCACATAGATTAGCGGGTTCAAGCCACCGATTGATACAAGAATAAGGTGAATCGCGAACATAACGATTAATGCTACATAAGAGGCAAGAACGAATTTACCAAGTTCAATCACTCCTGCATAGTTCGTTGTTGCAACCATATTTGTCATCAGTGCGAGCACTCCGTATGGTGTCAAGCGCAGAATCAATGTAACGATCCGCATGACGACCGTATAAATTGCATTCACACCTTTAACGAAAAGCTCTGCCTGTTCCGGCTGTTTCCTTCTGACGCCGAGAACAGCGATACCTGTTATAAAAGAAAAAATAACGACCCCGATAACAGATGTCGGGCGTTCTCCTGTCATATCAAGGAATATATTATTCGGAATAAAGTTTAAAATTCGCTGTGGTGTTGTCTGTTCCTCCATACCTGCATAACGCTCTTCCAGGGAACTTGATCGCTCGTTCTCTTCCTGTCCCGCCTCAATTTGATCAGCAGAAAGGTCAAAGACAAGAGCAGAACCGATTCCGACTATTGCTGCGACCATCGTTGTACTAATTAAAATTCCAATGACCCACCCGGCCATTTTGCCAAGTTGCTTTGTTTTCTCTAAGTTAATGATTGCCCGGATAATAGAAACCATCACAAGTGGCACAACAATGAGCATGAGAAGACGGACATAACCGCTCCCTACAATTCCGTACCAATCGAGTGTTCCAGTTAATATAGACGAACCTGCTCCGTAAATAATCTGTAAAACGGCGCCAAGCACGATTCCAAGTCCCATTGCGGTAAACACGCGTTTCGCAAAGGATACGTATTTCTTCTGCATCATATACAGCAGCCCGAGAATCGCCAATAAAACAATAATATTTATAATAATAAAGACAATATCCATCGTGTTCCTCCTATTTTCATTATTCGAATGAATTTCATCATTACCAAAGTCGGCTTTTCCATCACCGCATGTAGCTGGAAACGAACCTACTCAACTACATATGGTGATGATGAAGCATTAAAGACGTATTATGAAATTCATTAATTCCTATGGAATTAATACGGTATAGACTATACTATGAATTAAAAAGATGTGCAAGAAATTAGTTTATCAGGGAAACTTGACTTTTGATTAGCTTCTCACCGTTATCAAACGCTATTCCCTTATTTAAAGAAATAAGGCCTATTTTCAAGCAAAAGAAATGATCCCGCACTGTAAAGAGGCGGAATCACTTGTTCAACTTAAATCAGGCTGGAGTTCAAGCTCAACGTTCCCCTTAATCGCACGGGAAATCATACAGCTTGTTTCTGCTTTTTCGACTAGTTTTTTTAATTTCTCATGTTCCTTATCCGTTGCAGAAGCTTTTAAGACAACGGTTGGCTTATGGATAATCTTTTTATACGTAAATATGCCATTCGTCACATCGACAACCGCTTCTGCGTCATGGGACATTTCTTTCAGCGGCAAATCGGCCCGTTCGATCATGGCCGCGAGTGTGATGACATAACAAGTTGCAGCTGCTCCGAGCAGCATTTCGTCCGGATTCGTGCCGACACCAGGACCATCCATCTCAGGTGGGATTGAAATCTCGGCCTTTAAATTTCCAGCATCAATCCGGCCGACACTATTTCTTCCACCCGGCCAGTCCGCTTTTAAATAAAAATGATGCTCCGCCATGTAATTAATCACCTCTTCGGTTAGATTGTAGCATAATTTTTGCTATTTCCTTAGCAGGTTGCTTAAAGAGAAAAAACCGAGGAATACCCACGGTTTTTATCTCCAATAGCTTGTCTAACAAGCGGTTATGAAATTTCTTTCGTATCCATCGTCGTTTTCTTCGATGAGAACCAGCCAATGACTGCGATGAGGACAAGTACGATATAAAATGCCAGCTTCCAGCCTGTTGTATGCGGGAATCCTTGTGGAATAAGCGCGACATCTTGATGGGCTAGGACGAGAACAGCAAGCTTCACACCAACCCAACCGACAATGAGAAATGCAGCAACCTCAAGTCCTGGACGTTTGGCAAGTAATCCGACGAAAACATTTGCAGCAAAACGCATAATGATTAATCCTACCATTCCGCCAATAAACACAACAGCGAACTGACCGGCGTCAAGACTTCCGATCTCACCTAACCCAGTGGCTGGTAACGCAACAGCTAGTGCAACAGCAGCAAGGATGGAGTCGACCGCAAAGGCAAGGTCAGCAAATTCCACTTTAAGTACCGTGAGCCAAAACTCTTTCGGTGTTGCTTCTTTAAGCGGCTCCGTGTCTTTTGTAACATCCGCTTCTTCTTGACGTTTCGGTTTGAAGCGGTCGTATAAGTTTTTAAATGAAATTCCAAGTAAATATAAAGCTCCTAACGCTTGAATCCACCAAACTTCCACGAGGAACGAAATAACGAATAAGGAACCGAACCGAAGGACAAAGGCACCAGCCAGTCCATAAAACAGAGCCTTTTTCCGTTGTTTTTCCGGTAAATGTCTTACCATAATAGCTAAGACAAGCGCATTGTCTGCAGCAAGCAGACCTTCTAGACCGATTAATACGATCAATACCCATAAATATTCTAAAATTAAATCTGCACCCATTCGTACACACTCCTTCTCCTGCTTTTTTCAGCATTGTTTTAGCCACAAAAAAATGGCCTTTTTACAGATAAAGGCCACAGAAAAAGACCTTTACCTGTGATGGGTAAAGGTCTCGCTAACAACAGTTGTTGCCAATCAAGCCGGAGATGGGTATCTCGTAATGACGACTTAAATTGTACAGCTACTCCCCTTTAGGAATCAATCAATAGAGATATTAAACACTATTTCGGATAAAATGTCAATCACTTGCCCATACAGGGTAAAACATATTTGGTTGGTGAAATATTGGAGATACTCTACTATTCCCCAAACAAAAATATTTATACCTGAATAGAACTCCCTGTTACTTCTCGATTATTTCAGCCAAAGATTTATCTAGTGCGGCTTTAATCGTTTCAAGTTTTTCTGTACTTGCCCCGTGACTCGCACTCCGGACACCATAGTAATACTTTAATTTCGGTTCGGTGCCTGACGGGCGGAAGCAAATCCAGCCGTCTTCTTCCAGAATAAATTTCATCATATTCTCTTGCGGCAAGTGAATGGCTTCTATCCGACCAGTCGCTGTATCCGTACGTTCACTCGTTACGTAATTCTCGATCTTTTCCACGCGGATACCAGCAATTTCTTCCATTGGCCGCTCCCTGATTTCTTCCATAATTTTCGCTATCTGCTCTGATCCTTCTTTTCCTTCCAGTGTTAAGGAAGTAAGACCTTCCAAGTAATAGCCATGTTTTTCATATAAAGTATGGAGGGCATCTAACACCGATTTCCCTTTGTTCTTCCAATATTGAGCCATTTCTGCCGTTAGCATTGCTGCTTGAACCGCATCCTTGTCACGGGTAAATCCGCTTGCTAGGTAGCCGTAGCTTTCTTCATAACCGAACATAAATGTTTCGCCTGTTGAATCAAACCTAGCAATTTTCTCTGCAATATATTTAAAACCGGTAAGTGTCTCAATCGTTTCCACACCATACGCATCAGCAATCGCCCGGCCAAGTTCTGTCGTGACGACCGTTTTGATCATACGGGCATTCCGGTAAACGTTCAGATTACTATGGGATAAAATATAGTCGAGCAACAGAGAGCCAAGCTGATTCCCGGTAAGAACGACATATTCGCCTGACTGATTTTTAACAGCTGCTCCGAGCCGGTCTGCATCCGGATCTGTCGCAAGTAAAACATCAGCACCCACCTTTTCCCCGTATTGGATTGCAAGTTCAAATGCTTGATGTTCTTCCGGGTTCGGTGATTCAACAGTTGAAAATTCCGGGTCTGCCACTGCTTGTTCCTCCACAATTGTGACATTTGGGAAATTCAGTTGTTCAAATCCGCGTGCAACGAGGTCTGTCCCCGTTCCATGGAGTGGGGTGTAAACGATTTTCAAGTCTTTTTCCTGTTTGAGCCCTTCTTCATCCATCTTCGTCATGTCGTAGAGTTTTTCCAAATAAGCCCGGTCGACTTCTTCGCCGAGCCAGTGGAGCAGCAGCTCATCTTCTAATTCCTTCTTGTCGCGGACCGGTACTTCCAGCTCATCCCCCGTAGCTTGAATGGCTGCAGTGATTTGCTCCGCTTCTTCCAGCAATATTTGCCCGCCTTGTTCATTGTAGACTTTAAGCCCATTGTACTGAGGCGGGTTATGACTTGCGGTTATCATAATCCCCGCTGCAGCGCTTAAGTAACGGACAGCGTATGACAAGACCGGTGTTGGCCGGATTGATGTAAAGACGGATGCACGAATCCCGTATGCTCCTAGGACTCTCGCTGCTTCAACAGCAAATTCCTGGGACATGTAACGTGAATCATAGGCAATCGCAACTCCACGCTGTTTTGCATTCACAACATGCTCCAATAAGTAATTTGCCAGACCATTGGCTGCTTTTCGAACGGTATAGATGTTCATCCGATTCGTGCCAGGACCGAGCACGCCGCGGATACCCCCTGTTCCGAATGTCAGCTCCTGATAAAAAGCATCTTCTAATTTCTTCGGATTTGTTTTTAAATCCTTTAATTCGTCTTGGAGGTTAACATCCAAGTTCTTGAAAGCAAGCCATTTCTCATAGGTTTGTTCCCAGTGTTTCGCCATTTCGCTCCCCCTAATATGTATATATATGAGAATAGTAACACAGCATATTCTTTTATTCTATTAATCATGGATAAAATCATGAATTTTTGTTAATAATACTATTATATATTAATAAGTTGAATGAATTTCATAATTACCAAAGTCGGCTTTTCCATCACCATATGTAGTTGGGAACGAACCAACTCAACTACATATGGTGATAGGAAAGCATTAAATACGTATTATGAAATTCATTCAAGTTAAAAGCACAAAAAAGAGGGTATACGTATAATTCAATCCTAGTTGCCTCCATTCAGCGTATGTGCACTTTCATCTGGAGATCCCTTAGTGCTCAGCCCGAGGAGGCTTCAGCTGTGCCTAAGGATGCGCATCCGTCCACCGGGCAACTGAACGGTGATTAGAGTTCCATAATAAGTGAACGAGCAAAATACTTACGTTGAATGAAAGTAATTAGTAGTTTTTTCGGTTAATTTTGAGTTTGAAATTGGATATAAAAAACCTTAGTAAGTTTGCTAGAAGAATAGATGAGTTGGAGGGAGGATTTTGGTGAGGAATAGACGTTTTTTTGAAGTGGTTATTGGATTGATTCTAATTTTCTTTCTGATTTGGCTCGTGTCGATTACAGATTTTATTTTTATGCCATTGTTTAAATTGGTTGGAGCGGTCGCTTTTCCGATTATTGGAGCGGGGATTCTTTATTATTTGACGAAGCCGCTGATGCGCTTTTTTGAACGGTTTAGAATTCACCGGATTGTGGCGATTCTTATGGTATTCATCATTATTTTGCTCTTGGCATTTCTCTTTGTCATTTATATTTGGCCGATTGTCCGAGATCAGACAACGAATCTGGTAAAAGGAATTCCAGCAATGGTAAAGGTTGTAGAAGATTTCATCAGCTACTGGGAAGCAAATTATACGAGCATTCCTGATCAGGTACTGCAGGCGATTGATGACTTCACTGATAATATTCCTGCTCGGATGGAAGATATCATTAATTATTTATTTACCTTTGTCGGCGGGTTGATTGGTCAGGTCATCAGTATTATTGCGGGGATTGTTTTAATTCCATTTTTCCTTTTCTTTATGTTAAAAGACGGGGAAAAATTATTGCCGTTTATCACGAAGTTTTTCAAACCGAAGAAAGCTGCAAATCTCCGGAGCTTGCTGCTTAAGATTAATCAAGTCTTAACTGCATTTATTCAGGGCCAGTTGCTTGTAAGTTTTTGTGTTGGCGTGCTTCTGCTTATCGGATACTCGATTATTCGTCTGGATTATGCGTTAGCACTTGCTTTATTTGGAATGGTAACGAATGTGATTCCCTATCTCGGACCATTTCTTGCTGTAACGCCGGCACTAATTGTTGGAGCTTTCCAGGATCCGCTGAATATTTTTTGGGTGTCGATTATTATGATTGTCGCGCAGCAGATTGAGAGTAATTTGATTTCGCCTAATGTGATGGGGCAAGTGTTACATATGCATCCACTGACAATCATTACAGTGATTTTGGCCGCTGGAAGCATCGCCGGCTTCCTCGGCATCCTGTTCGCTGTTCCCTTCTATGCCGTCGTCCGGACGATTATTATTCACTTTTATGAAACGTATGTTGATTCCAAGAAAAATAGAGAAGATGCGTTGTTTTAAAGCAATTTCAGCATAAATAATTTGTTCAGAGCTTTAATCACAAATGAAAATTGCACTTCCGAAATTTGAAACATTAAATAATGAGCCAGATAAGATTTTTTCTCGTAGCAGTCCAGAAGAAAGCTGCACATACCCTGAACGGACAACATTATCTTTTTCCCTAGGAATCTAGCTGGAATCATATTACAATAGAATAGGAAGGATTTGGGAAAGGGGATTGGGAAACGATGAACAAAGAGCAACTTTTAGGTAAATTGGATGAACTGAAGTCGGATTACGTCCGGATTCAAGGTGACATGGATAAATTGGAATACGTAAAAGGCAGAGTCTCCTCAGCAGAAGGCCAACTCGTCCGCCTCGAGGGAGAAATTGCCGAAGTACGGAAACAACTCGAAGAATTCGAGGATGAAGAGTAAAGTTGCGACTTTACTCTTCTTTTTACGCGAAAATATGATACGATTATTTTCATAGAAAGGAGTGTAAGGACATGCTTGTCAAAGAAAAAAACATTCTGCAAACCTACTTCGGTTACGGTGCATTCCGCCCCGGGCAAGAAGAAGCAATCAGCTATATACTCGAACGAAAAAACACACTTGCTGTCATGCCTACAGGCGGAGGTAAATCTCTAATCTATCAAATCCCCGGATTATCCATGGAAGGTACTGCAATCATCATCTCCCCTCTTATTTCGCTGATGAAAGATCAGGTGGATGGACTTGTATCCCTTGGAATTGCTGCAACCTATATCAACAGTTCCCTGTCTGCCGCTGAACAGGATATGCGGATGCGGGAAATTGCTGCTGGCAGATATAAATTCGTCTATGTCGCACCAGAACGTTTTGAGTCCTTTCGTTTCACTGAGCTCATGCAAGGGATTCATATTTCCCTTGTCGCTTTTGATGAAGCACATTGTATTTCCCAGTGGGGACATGATTTCAGGCCAAGTTACCGCTCGATTGTGCCACGGTTAAAAGAATTTGGTAATATTCCTGTTTTTATCGCGCTTACTGCAACAGCAACAGAGGAAGTTGTCGCAGATATCCAATCCCTTCTCGGCATTGCGAGCGAACAGACGGTGAACACTGGTTTTGCAAGGGAAAACCTATCCTTTCATGTCGTAAAAGGGAAGGATAAACAGACGTATATCCGTAGTTTTCTTACTGAACATAAAAATGAGCCCGGCATTATTTACACGGCGACCCGGAAACAAGCGGATAATCTACATACGCAGCTGAGCCAGCGTGGATTTTCCGTTGCGAAATATCATGCCGGGCTTACAGAACTCGAGCGGCAAGAAGCACAAGCCGCCTTTCTTCATGATGAAGTTACGGTTATGATTGCGACGAATGCATTTGGAATGGGTATCGATAAATCAAACGTTCGTTTTGTAATCCATTATGCAATGCCGATGAATATTGAATCCTATTACCAGGAAGCTGGAAGAGCCGGCCGGGACGGGGAAGCGAGTGACTGTATTCTCTTATTTTCTCCGCAGGATGTGCAAGTTCAGAAGTTTTTAATTGAACAATCGATGCTGGAAGATGATGCGAAACAAAATGAATACCGCAAGCTTCAGGCGATGATTAATTACTGTCACACCCATGGGTGTCTCGCAACTTTCATTCTGGATTATTTTGATGATACCGTGCAACATGTAAACTGTGAACGCTGCAGCAATTGTACGGAACTGCAGGAGAAAACGGATATTACGGAAGAGGCGCAGATGATTCTATCTTGCGTGAAGCGAATGAATGAACGGTTTGGTGTCAGTATGACGGCGAAAGTGCTGAAAGGTTCCAGGGATAAAAAGATTATTCAATTCGATCTCAACCGACTCACCACATATGGACTGCTTTCTCGCTATACGGAGAAAGAGATCACCGAAATGATTCACTTTTTAATTGCGGAAAATATACTGGCAATTGAAGAAGGACGTTATCCGACAATCCGCTTGAACCAGAATTCTGTCGACGTTTTAAAGGGAGAGCGGCCAGTTGAGATGTATACCGCCCCAATCCCAACGACAGGAGATTCCGATTTCCATGTTGGATTGTTCACCGAATTGCGGGCACTTCGAAAAGAAAAAGCCGATGAGAAAAATGTACCGCCGTATATTCTCTTTTCCGATGCCACGCTAAAAGAACTAAGCCGATATTTCCCGCAATCGAAAGAAGAAATGCTGCAAATCAAGGGAATTGGTGAAGTGAAGTTCGAGCAATACGGGGAAAGCTTCCTTGCCTTGCTTCAAGACTGGCGGGCACGTAACCCAGATGTGGAGGAGAAAGTGCTCATTTCCGCCGACACACCGGCTGTCCGGAAAAAGAATACCGATGACGAAGGGCCGAGCCATCTCGCTAGCTACAATCTTTTCCAATCAGGCAAAACAATTAAAGAAATTGCTGCAATCCGTGGCTTCAAGGACCAGACGATTGAGAATCATTTGTTTAAAGCGTATAAAGAAGGATTTACCCTTGCTTGGAATATCTTTTTCAATGAGGAAGAAGAAGCGGAAATACTGAAGGCAAAAGAAGAAACCGAAGAAGAACGGCTGAAACCGCTGAAAGAAGCGTTACCTGAAGGATATACGTATTTGAAAATTAAAGCGGTATTAGTGAAAAACGGAATGATGTAGTGGGACAAGGGCTACCCGAGGCCACTGAAAAACTCCTGTTTTTTAATGGGAGGTAAGTCAAACTAAAATAAGAGAGCTTTTTATGTGTTTTTTCATAAAAAGCTCTCTTATTTACCTAATATCTTCCCTATTTTTGGCCTATTAGCTTCATGATTCTTTTTATATTTGTCGCAAATATCGTGGTTGCTCCTTGTATCTCCATGCCGAATAGACCCGAGTCAGTGGCTTTATTGTACCCGTGTCGATTTTTTAATTCACTATTTTTCGCTTCAATCATATAACGATCCCGAGCTAATTCTTGGAACACTTCTGTTTCTTGGAATGCTTTTTGATCCCTATGCTCCGTAGACTTCAAGGTCACGGTGTATGTTTTTGACTTAGCACCTTTTTTGTAACATCCATCGCGCAATGGGCAGACCTTACACTTTTCGATGTCAAATCGATACTGAACTTCGGAATTTCGATCTTTCCTTTTTACGGATCGTTTCCCGGTAGCTAAATGCCCCGCTGGACAA
>NZ_JAKGBW010000050.1 GCF_021556485.1 Oceanobacillus alkalisoli
TGTCTTCTGATTTGTGACCTGTTCGGGCATCGGGATCGTTGGAAATTTCCGTTCCTTCTTTACAATCTTCTACAATCTCTTTCAAGTAGTTCATTTTTTCTTTGACCGCCGGAACTTCACGGATTCCCTCCTCGTTCTCGACCACTTCAATCAATTTTTCGCAATAAGCTACAGACTCTTTCACATCATGCTCGGCTGGCTTTTTTGGGTATTTTTCTTTGATGGTTTCATCAAATTCATAGGTTGCTTTCCGAACAGCTTTTGCTTGTTCATTTAAATATTGAGCCGCAGATCTGGAACGATAACGGGAATGGGAGTGTGTAGAATCGACAATTAAAGCTGCTTTGATTTCAATCAACCCTTGTTCGATTGCGATTTCAGTTGTTTTTTCGATCAGTAAATCCAGTAGATTAATGTCTTTCAAGCGTAACTTGCGAAAATGAGTTAAGGAACTCGAATCAATAACGGAAGCTTCTGGAGCCATCCCCAAGAAAT
>NZ_JAKGBW010000051.1 GCF_021556485.1 Oceanobacillus alkalisoli
TGATAGGTTCGAGGTAGAAGCATGGTGACATGTGGAGCTGACGAATACTAATCGATCGAGGACTTAACTAACTTCTATATTTTGATGTCGTGATTTACTCTTATTTAGTTTTCAGGGTATGAATATACTCTTGCATCAGAGTTAAATTTTGTTATAATATAGTATATGTCTGGTAATGAAGGCGGAAAGGTCACACCTGTTCCCATACCGAACACAGCAGTTAAGCTTTCCAGCGCCGATGGTAGTTGAGACCTTGTCTCTGCGAGAGTAGGACGTTGCCAGGCATAAAAGTATTATAATATTATGCATGAATTATAATTGCATATTTCTTATTATCGCGGGGTGGAGCAGTCCGGTAGCTCGTTGGGCTCATAACCCAAAGGTCGCAGGTTCAAATCCTGCCCCCGCAACCAAGGTCCGGTAGTTCAGTTGGTTAGAATGCCTGCCTGTCACGCAGGAGGTC
>NZ_JAKGBW010000052.1 GCF_021556485.1 Oceanobacillus alkalisoli
TTCTTCTTCAATCAATTCCTTCTCCACCAATTGATTACGAAACTGCACAAAACATTCTCGTAAGATATTTTCAACAAGGGGATTTGAACGAAAGCGATTAATCGTGCGATAAGTCGGCTCGTAGCCTTGAGCTAGCCACATCATGCGAACACTGTCCTGTAATAAAGCTTCGATTTTACGGCCAGAGAAAACGGACTGCGTATACCCACACAATATAATTTTCAACATCATCCGTGGATGGTAGGCTGGTCGACCGGTTTGGCGTATGAAATCTTCAAAGGTTTCATACGGAATACTCTCTACTAAATCGTGAATCGCAAAGGCAATATCATTTTCTTGTAGTTTCATTTCTAAATCTAGCGGCAAAACAACTTGATTCATGTTATAATGTTTAAACATAAGGACACCTCTTTTGTGATGAATTATTG
>NZ_JAKGBW010000053.1 GCF_021556485.1 Oceanobacillus alkalisoli
AAACAGTAACGACATCCGGAGGAGGTGGTTCGAGGTGAGGAGGGCCGAAGAAGAAGAAGAAGGGTCATACAAGCTATCGGTATGCACCTGCAGCCAGCCGAAAGAGTGTCCTTGTGCTGAAGTGGGTATCCACAACCTGAATGGCCAGATTGTACTAGGCGAGGAAGGGGACAGTGTCACCATGAGGTTCGAGAAGGAGCAGCAGCAGCTTGCTAGGAAGATCGCGATGCAGTAGTTTAAGCAACAACTTGGACTGAAGGACGGACGCCTGGAGCTTTGCTTATGTGACTCGTTCCTGCAGAACGGGTGCTAAATAAAACTGTAATCTAGCTACGAGCACGCTACGTTACAAGCAGTAAAGTTGTAATTAGTAAATAAAGTAATGAACGCTCCTGCTTTTAGTGGCCA
>NZ_JAKGBW010000054.1 GCF_021556485.1 Oceanobacillus alkalisoli
AGTGGCTGTTTACCGGCCACTGGAGCTAGACTATTTTCGGAACATACTGGGTTGTTTGGTTCAGTTTTGAGAGAGCAAATCTCTCTATTTGTACCTTGAAAACTAAATAAGAGTAACAACGACATCATATTAAAAGGCTGAAGCGACTGTTTAGAAACGCAACGCTAGCAAGGGGCTGGAAAACGCTTGTTTTTTAGCGTTTGGAAGACCATTGCTTATGACGGGAGTTTCTAGGAGCTGAAGCTAGATTTATAAATGCAAGAAAGTGGTCTTTAACAGACCAACAAGGCAAAACAAGCTATATTTACTGTAACTTAGTTAAGTGAATAAGGGCGCACGGTGGATGCCTTGGCACTAGGAGCTGATGAAGGACGGGACTAACACCGATATGCT
>NZ_JAKGBW010000055.1 GCF_021556485.1 Oceanobacillus alkalisoli
ATGGATCCATCATAGAGATCTTTAATCACACTTAAATAAGCTTTCCTGTTCAGACCAAATTTTAGATGCGTGATATCTGTTACCCACTTCTCATTTGGTTTGTCCGCAGTAAACTCCCGATTAAGAATATTCTCTTCGATATGAACAAAGCTAGTCTTGGTGGAATAGCCATTTGAACGGCGAATAAAGGATTTCAAACCTAATTCAATCATTAAACGTCGAATGCGTTTGGGGCTGTACTTTTTCTTATAGTGGCGATTAATCGCCATCGTTATTCGCCGATAACCCCAAGTGCCTCGGCGCTGTTTAAATATCCTCTGGATTTTCTCCATCAGCCATTCATTTTCTTTTTGTTGATCTGTAGGTTCGTGTTTCAGCC
>NZ_JAKGBW010000056.1 GCF_021556485.1 Oceanobacillus alkalisoli
GAAAGAGCAAGGAAACCTCACCAACGAGGCAGAGAAGTCAATGCCATCATCACAGCAGGAGGAGGCTGTTGTAAAGAAGAAGTATGGAGGGCTCATGCCAAAGAAACCACCTCTCATTTCCAAGGATCATGAGCGAGCATACTTTGACTCAGCTGATTGGGCTCTTGGAAAGCAAGGTGTTGCGAAGCCAAAGGGACCCCTGGAAGCCCTTCGTCCCAAGTTACAGCCAACGCAGCAGCAGACACGTTACAGGAAGTCTCCATGTGCTCCATCTGAGGGTGGTGAAGATGGAGGAGCTGCTCAGGCCGAGGGAGGTTCAGGCAACTGAGGCGTAGAGAGA
>NZ_JAKGBW010000005.1 GCF_021556485.1 Oceanobacillus alkalisoli
ACGGCAAACGTAAAATTGACGTGGAGCCAGTTTTCGGATTTTTGAAGGCTAATTTAGGTTTCACTCGTTTTTCCGTTCGAGGAAAACAAAAGGCGACAAATGAATTAGCCTTTGCATTAATGGCGGTGAACTTGAGGAAGTTCACCGCCAAAAACTCCAAAAAAATAAATAACGATGATAAATTTCTATCAAAAAAGAATCCAAGCCGCATTTTAATGACTTGGATTCTTTTTTTATATTATACTTCCACAATACAATGAAAACTATTTATGTGAGGCTATGAATGAACACTCTGAAATTCAGAAAAAAATCGTTCGATAGAAAAAGCTGCCATTCCAATTGCAGGAGAATATACGTTCAACTCAGAAAAATCCAGTTTTAAATTTTGATGCTGAAATCCAATTCTTTCATTTTCTATCCTATTTGTTATAGATTCAACAATCCAATCTTTGGCAAAGACCATGCGATTACCAATTATTATTTGTTCGGGATTAAATATATTTATGATATTATTAATTCCAGTTCCCAAATCATCACCGATTTTTTCAAAAAGCTTAATAGACTGTTTATTTTCGTTTTTCGCAAGTAATATAAGATCATCAAGTGAAATTTTGTCATTATTTTCTTGGTTAACGATGACCTTTTTTGCATTATTAATAAGAGCTTTTTCAGAAGCGTAGAGTTCCCAGCAGCCTACATTTCCACAACCACAGCCTTCACCATCATCTTTTATTGTCATATGACCTAGTTCACCAGAGAAACCATTATATCCTTTAAATAGCCCACCATTTAAGATCAATCCTACTCCTATACCGATTCCTACACTAACGTAAATAATATTATTTGCATCTGCTCCCAAACCAAATTTCATTTCACCAAAAGCACCTGCATTTGCCTCGTTTTCAATAGTGACCGGCAAATCAAACTTTTGTTCAATGATATCGATGAGATCTACACTTTTCCAATTTAAATTTGGTGCTAACAGTAACATCCCTCTATTGTTAACGATTCCTGGAACTCCTACGCCTACTCCGATTATTCCATAAGTGCTTTGTGGAGCAGAATTAATTAACAGCTCGATTATTTTAAATAACTTTTCTTTTACCACTGGAAAGTGAGTCTCATTTAATGTGATAGCTTCCTCTAAGATTACGTTTCCGTCTAGGTCGGTTAGAACGCCTAGTATATAATTCACGTCCAAATTAATGCCAATTGAGTAACCGGCAGTTTTATTGAATAACAACATCACGGGTCTTCTACCACCGCTTGACTCTCCCGGGCCAGATTCATAAATGAGGTCTTCATCTATTAACTCAGAAACTAAAGATGAAACAGTTCCTTTGTTAAGACCTGTCATGTTGGCTATACGGGCTCTAGATATGGGAGATTTTTTTTTAATTGTATTTAAGACAATTCTTTTATTTTCTCTTTTCACAATTTGTTGATTCCAAGTTTTAGTCTTCATCACAATTCCTCCTTAATAATTATTGTAACACAAAAAATAGTCTAAATACTTTGATTATCGAATAGACAAACTAAGATATGTTTGCTATAATCAAATAAGAGCGCTTACAAAAAGGTTAGGTTATGACTTTGATTGTAAGGTTTCATTTAAAAATTATAATAATCAAGAGATGAAAGAATACAACTTTGTGTATTGGTTAAATGAACTTATGTAAAGTTTTCAGATTTATTCAAAAATAATGCACTCCATAGATAATCCTAAGGGGGTTGGTAATTTGTGAATAGAAAATGAAGGTAATGAATGATTACGGTAGGGTTATACAAAAAGGTCAATATTAAAAAGAATGGGGGATTCATTTATGAAAATTAATTGGAAACAGGTGAAATTGCCAGATTTTAGTGTTTCAGATGACATGCCTAGAATACCTAAAGAAATTTATGAGGCAAGAGCAGATGAGTTCTACAAACAGGCTAACCAGAAATGGTTAGTTGTTTATGGAGACAGAGAACATTTTGCAAATTTATATTATTTGACAGAATTTGATCCAAGGTTTGAAGAAGCTATTCTCATTCTTGGTCCAGATAAAAGTAGATACCTACTTGTAGGGAATGAAGGATTAATGTACAAAAGTGTAATGAAGTTAGATGCTGAAGTTATCCTAAATCAATCCTTTAGCCTAATGGGACAAGATAGGAGCAAATCTCCTAAACTAACAGAAATATTGGAGGAAATCGGGATTTCAAAAGGCGATAGTATAGGTGTTTGCGGTTGGAAGTATGCGGGAGATAAAACCAAAGAAGACTTTGTAGAGTTTTATGTCCCTGCATTTTTAATAGATTGTATGAAGCATGTAATTGGTGGAGCTGAAGGTATTGTAGATATTTCATCCGTTCTCATGCATCCCGTAGAGGGATTGCGAGCATATAATGAGCTGGAACAAATCGTCGCTTTTGAATGGGCGGCAGCGAGGGCTTCTGCAGCGTTGTTAAGAATTGTCAATTCAACAAAAGAAGGCATTTCTGAATTTGAAGCAGTTTCAAACATGAAGTATGCCGGTGAACCTTTAACCACACATGTAATGTATGCTTCTGGAAAAAATAATTTGGCGGGATTACGTAGTCCGAGTTCAAAGATAATAGAGAAAGGTGATGCTATCTTCACAGCGTTTGGATACCGTGGAGGGTTGAGTGCGCGTGGTGGGCTTGCAGAAACAGAGAATCCGCAATTTTTAGATGAATGGGCTATCCCATATTATAAAGGAATTGTTGCATGGTACGAGTCAGTTAAAGTTGGTTCAATCGGTGGGGAGGTTTATAAACATGTTTTTGATGTCCTGGAGCAGGGGGGATTGCAACCTGCATTAAATCCTGGACATCAAACTAGTGCAGATGAGTGGTTACACAGTTCATTCAGACCTGGTAGTCAAGAGAAAATTAGTTCAGGAATGGCTATTCAATGTGACATAATTCCCGAACCTATGCCAGAAGGAATTAATTTAAATTGTGAAGACTCTGTTGTAATCGCTGATGCAGGGCTAAGAGAGGATATTGCAAATAAGTATCCAGATGTATGGGAGCGAATAAAACGAAGACAAGATTTTATGAGAAATGAACTGGGCATCCAACTAAGCGATGATATTTTGCCGATTTCGGCAACACCTGGTTACTATGCACCTTTATTTTTATCACCTGATTTCGCTTTAACTAAACTTTGAAATATAAAAAATAGATTACCTTATTAAGGAGGAAAGCATATGAAAGCTATTAAAAGAGGAATGATAGTACTAGTTTTAATCGTGGTGTCAACTCTTGTGGTGGCATGTGGACAAGATGCAGCTAGCGAAAATGAAGGCACTTCAAGTGGCGACTCAGATACATCATTAAAAATTGGACTATCTGTAGTGGATTTAACATTAGAACGCTGGCAACATGATAGAGATATTTTTATAGAAAGGGCAGAAGAGCTAGGAGCTGAAGTAATCGTCCAATCAGCTGATGGAGATGCTGATAAACAGTTATCACAAATAGAAAATATGTTATCTCAGAATGTGGATGTTCTTGTGATTATCGCAGCGAATTCAGACGCGCTCGCCCCTATAGTCGAACAAGCAAAAGATCAGGGTGTGATTGTAGTCGCACACGATCGTTTAATTAATAATGCTGAAATTGATGCTTATGTTTCTTTTGATAATGAAGGTGTAGGAGAAATGCAAGCGCAGTATTTAATTGACAGGGTACCACAAGGTAAGTACTTCTTGCTGGGCGGAGAGCCAAGTGACCATACCGCACATATGTTCAGGCAAGGTCAGATGAATATTTTACAACCACTTATCGATTCTGGTGATATTGAAGTTATTGGGGATCAATGGGCAGACGGTTATAGTGGAGAACAAGCGTTATCTATCATTGAGAACGCTTTAACTGCAAACAATAACGATATAGACGCAATTGTAGCTCCGAATGACAGTACAGCTGGAGGAGCCATCCAGGCATTAGAAGGACAAAGTCTAATAGGAGAAATATTGGTCACTGGACAAGATGCCGACTTGGCTGCAGTTCAAAGAATAGCTGAAGGCAAGCAATCTATGACAGTATATAAGCCGATAAAAGAGATTGCAACAACAAGTGCGGAAGTTGCTGTTAGGTTGGCTGAAGGAGAGGAACTAGAAGCGGATGTGACAATAGATAATGGAATCAAAGAGGTTCCATTCGTACAATTGACTCCAATTAGTGTCGATAAAGATAATTTACTTGAAGTGATTGTAGAGGATGAATTCCATTCATATGAAGACGTCTACAAAAATGTACCGGAAGATGAAAGACCTGCAAAACCTTGATCTAATTTTTATTCGTATAACTCCAATCATAAACTTGTAAATAACTTTATGAGAAAGGTTAAGGCTAACCTTTCTCATAAAGCACAAAAGGAGGAGAAATTTGTGGATCGTAAATTCGCGTTAAAAATGATGAATATCACAAAGGAATTTCCAGGTGTTAAGGCTCTAGAGAACGTGAATTTAAAAGTGAAAAAGGGAGAAGTACATGCTTTATGTGGCGAGAATGGAGCCGGAAAGTCTACTCTTATGAAAATATTAAGTGGCGTATACCCCTTTGGTTCTTATATAGGAGAAATCTTCATTAATGATAGAGAAGTTCAATTCCTTGATATTAAAGCCTCGCAGGAGGCAGGTGTAGCTATTATTTACCAAGAGCTTGCATTAGTTCCGGAAATGACGGTTGCAGAAAATATCTTTCTCGGCAGTGACCTAATGAGAAGCGGCATTATAAGTTGGGAAAAGCTATATGCTGAATCACAAAAATGGCTTGATATGACTGGATTGGATATCGACCCACAGATGAAATTGGGAGATTTAACCGTTGGTAAACAACAATTAGTTGAAATTACAAAAGCACTTACTAAGAATGCGGATATTTTAATACTAGACGAACCGACTTCAGCATTAACTGAAAGTGAAGCTGAAGTGTTATTCAGCATATTGGCCAGATTGAAGGAAAGAAATGTTACTTGTATCTATATATCTCACAAATTAGATGAAGTTTTAAAAATAGCCGATTCAGTGACAGTATTACGAGATGGTCAAACGGTCAGTACTGATCCAATCAGTAATTTAACGGAAAATGATATTGTTTCCAAAATGGTAGGTAGGGAATTGACCGAGTTTTATCCGTTTGAAGAACGACCTTTCGGTAATGAGATTTTTCGAGTTAATAACTACTCTTTTTACGAAAATGAAACTCAAGAAGAATTGGTTGCTAATGTATCTTTCAATTTGAGAAAAGGAGAAATCTTAGGGGTTTCAGGTTTAATGGGCGCGGGGAGAACTGAATTGTTCATCAGTTTATTTGGAGGCTATAACGGAAAGAAGACTGGAGAAGTTTACCTGGAAAATGAACTTATAAGTATTAATAAGCCAGCAGATTCTATTAAGCATGGAATAGCATATGTTTCAGAAGACCGGAAAAGATATGGTTTAGTACCAGAAATGAATATCATAAAAAATACTACTCTCGCATCGCTTGATAAGGTGAAGAAGAACCGTTTGTTAGATGCCGACATGGAACTTGAAAAAGCGGAAGAGTATGCGAAAAAAATGAATCTTAAGTCACATAGTTTGGAAGCATTTATGAGTCAACTGAGTGGTGGAAACCAACAAAAAGTAGTACTCAGTAAATGGCTGCTAACAAATCCAAAAGTTCTCATTTTAGACGAACCAACAAGGGGTATTGATGTTGGGGCGAAGTTTGAAATATATAAGGTTATCGTTGAACTGGCAAAAGAAGGGGTTGGGATTGTTCTAATATCCTCTGAATTACCAGAAGTCTTGGGTATGTCTGATCGAGTGATGGTAATGTCTGAGGGTAGGATAACCGGAGAATTGCCTCGAACAAAGGCGACGCAAGAAGAAATTATGAAACTGGCAACGATAGGGAGTGATATATAATGACCACCAACAATGAAAATAAAAAAACAAAAGAGAGTAAAATTAGCTTTAAATTTAACGCTCAATCGTATGCACTAATAATAGCTTTAGTATTAATAGCGGTGTTATTTGCCGTGCTAACTGGCGGCGAGTTTTTATCATCGAGAAACTTATCAAACCTGTTTACTCAGATGACTGTTATATCTGTTCTGGCTATTGGGATGACTTTTGTCATAGTGACAGCTCACATCGATCTATCTGTTGGATCATTGGCAGGTTTAACTGGTGGTATAGCTGGGATATTACATGTTTGGTATGACTGGAATACAGGAATTGTAGTTTTGGCTGCGGTAATGGTTGGGGCTCTACTGGGATTGTTTCAAGGTTGGTGGGTCGCATATAGGGCAGTACCTGCGTTTATCGTAACCCTGGGTGGAATGCTCATTTTTAGAGGTATATTAGTGGGTATCACGGGCGGACAAACAATTGCTCCCATGGATCAAAGCTTT
The DNA here is from genome assembly GCF_021556485.1 of Oceanobacillus alkalisoli. GTDB lineage: Bacteria > Bacillota > Bacilli > Bacillales > Amphibacillaceae > Oceanobacillus > Oceanobacillus alkalisoli. The sequence goes on from NZ_JAKGBW010000005.1 coordinate 6,416, forward strand.
AGATCCATAGCAGGGAGTTACTTGCCATTCTCATTAGGTTATATATTAGCCGTTTCAGGGATAATTCTATTATTCTTCTTTACCATCAGAAGAAGAGCTAGAAGAAGAGAACTTCAATTACAATTACCTTCCCCGTTTATGGACTTTGGCAAAATATCTTTGTATGCGGTTGGTATTTTACTAGTTACATATATATTGAGTCGTTACCAAGGGATTCCATTACCATTAATAATCGTAGTAGTGCTAGGTGGTATATTTATATTTGTTTCCTCGAAAACGGCGTTTGGAAGAAGCATATATGCAATTGGCGGAAATAAGGAAGCTGCAGCATTATCTGGCATAAACATAAAAAGAAATACATTTTTAGTCTTTGGCTTAATGGGGGCTCTTGCAGGTATTGCTGGGATCATACTTACAAGCAGATTAAATGCGGCAACTACTGGAGCGGGAGATATGTATGAATTAGATGCAATTGCCGCTTGTGTAATTGGTGGAACTAGTCTAGCGGGCGGTAGAGGATATATCGTTGGTTCAATAATTGGTGCATTAATTATGGTAAGTATAGATAATGGAATGAGTATGATGAATATACCTACATTCTGGCAGTATATCGTTAAAGGTTCAATCTTAATTGTGGCTGTATGGGTAGATATTGCAAGCAAGAATAAAACATCTGCATCTGTAGCTTAATAATAAACTGGAGGTAAAAACCTAGATACGATTGTAGCGCTGATTAAAGCTCTTACATGAAAGATAGCAATACTAAGCTTTTGTGGAATACAGTGAACAACTTCTTCCAGTCGCGTTTTCACGGGGCAGCTTCATCCAACGATGCAGATGTGTTTGCTTATGCAGCTGCAAAAGTGAAAAAAGGGTTGGAAGTCGGAAAAGAGTTAGGATCTAAAAACTATGTGTTCTGGGGAGGTCGTGAAGGATATGAGACTCTCTTGAATACGATATGAAACTGGAATTAGATAATCTTGCACGGTTCTTCCAGATGGCTAATGATTATGCAGAAGAAATTGGCTTTGATGTACAATTTCTCATTGAGCCAAAACCAAAAGAGCCGACTTCTCACCAATATGATTTTGATGTAGCGAGCGGCTATGCATTCTTACAACATTATGACTTAGAAAATATATTCAAATTTAATATTGAAGCAAATCATGCGACACTTGCTGGGCATACATTTGAGCATGAATTACATTATGCAAGAATCTATAATATGCTTGGATCAACAGAATAGAATATACTTTTGAAATGCAGTCCGTACGATTGAAAAATGTGGCTGGAACACAAGTATTATACAATTTCCGAACGATACCTTACATTTATTCGGATTTTGTATAAACTCTCGATATCCTTATTTTTGGATCGTGCAAAGTACGTCGTTTCGGAATATTGTTCATTAGGAGGAGTTTATGGTGATATACAAACAACTTGGTAACACGAATTTAAACATTAGCACACTAAGTTTTGGAACATGGGCAATTGGCGGCGCATGGGGAAAGGTGAATGACACAGAGGCCTTAAAAGGCTTAGACTGTGCGATGGATGCAGGTGTGAATTTCTTTGATACAGCAGATGTTTATGGAGATGGACATGCAGAAGAGCTTTTAGCAAAAGCAACGAAAGGGAAGGAGACGGAAATACATATTGCTTCAAAGTTCTGTCGATCAGGCGATATTTCCGATCCACAAAATTATTCGAGAGAACAGGTGAGTATATATCTGGATAATACGTTGAGACGATTGAATCGTGATACGCTTGATTTATACCAAATCCACTGTCCGCCACTAGAAATTTTAAAAGATGGTAGTGTGTTTGAAGTACTGGAAAAGCTAAAGGAAGAAGGAAAAATCCGTTATTATGGTGTGAGTGTAGAAACAGTGGAAGAAGGATTATACGTCCTTGAAAACTCAAACGCAAGTGCGCTACAGGTCATTTTTAATATTTTTCGTCAAAAACCGTTGGAGGAGTTATTTCCAAAAGCAATGGAAAAAGGTGTCGGGATTCTTGCTCGAGTACCACTTGCAAGTGGATTGCTAACAGGTAAATTCAGTAAAGATGCAACCTTTGAAGAGGATGATCACCGCCACTTCAATAAACAAGGGCAATCATTTAATATAGGAGAAACCTTTGCTGGCATTGAATTTGAAAAGGGTGTAGATCTAAGTCGCCAGCTCGAGTGGATTGCAGAAGGAAGAGGGAATATGACCCAAGCCGCATTAAAATGGATTCTCGAACAAGAAGCCGTAACGAGCGTGATTCCAGGATTCCGTAATGTGAAGCAGGTCGAAGATAACTTAGGTGCCCTTAACGTCAAGGATTACACGCCTGAAGAACAAGAGCGTTTGGTGAAATTCTATGAAGATCATGTTAGAGAATATATTCGAGGAGCATATTAATACAACGCTGAGAACGCTATTATTAAGATGAGATTGAAATACAAAGAGGAGCCACAGGCCATATAATTGTAACGAAAAAAGATATGATTTCCGTAGAAAACTGGAAATCATATCTTTTTTGGACGTTTGGTATTGTCGGTCCTCTTAGTTGCGTTTTTAGCGAGATATATAATAACCCACTAGCGTCGCATTAAAAAATAAAAGTATAGAGTAAAATACTGAATTTTCTTTAACTATATTTTTCCATAAAAAAATCCTTTATAATGGGTTTAGTAGTAAACTATCCAAATCCAATATAAAGGACATACACATGGATAAGTTTACACGAAAAACATCATTTGAACAATGGTTTTCACCGATTTCGACTGAACTTTTTAAGGAAATGGTTGAAAACCTTCGATTAGATTACTATACAAAGAAGCTTTATATGGCTCCATTCATGAAGTTAATACTGTTTGCGCAGCTTCATGGCACCGAAAGTTTACGGGTGTTAGCTGACGCTGTTTTTTCAGATGATCTTCAAAAAGCGGTTGGGTTTGAATCCATTAGCTTTTCACAATTAGGCAGAAGACTAAATGAAGTGCCTACTTCTTTTTTTGAAGCCATCTTCTTAAATCTAGTAGCGCAAATTCATGAAAAAACAGACTTTCAGCACAGAAGAAAAATGTCTACACCTTGGATGTTGATTGATTCTACCACATTACCTTTAAATTTAACGAATCACAGATGGGCTGAATTCCGAAAAACAAAGTCTGGCGTAAAGCTTCATCTGCGCCTTGTATTTATGGAAAAAGGCCTGTCTTATCCAGACAAAGCAGTCATGACGAACGCAGTAGAACATGACCGCGGACAGCTAGAAATATTTGTCAATGATAAGGAATGCATGTACGTCTTTGACCGTGGTTACTTGGATTACGAACGTTTCGATCGCATGACAGATGACGGCTATTTCTTTGTATCACGTCTCAGAAAAAACGCTGTTGTTCGGGTGATTGAAACGTTAGAAGTTCCACCTAACTCATCAATTTTATCTGATGAAATGGTCGTTCTTGGTTCGACTCAAAACCGAACAGAACACGTTTTTCGCAGAATCAAAGTACTGGATGATAAAGGTAAAGAACTCACGTTAATTTCAAACCGATTTGACATCAGTGCAGTTGAAATCGCCGATATTTACAAGTCAAGATGGGCAATTGAACTCTTTTACAAATGGATGAAACAACATCTCTCGATCAAAAAGTTCTACGGGCATAGCGAACAAGCAGTCCATAATCAAGTGTACGTGGCAATGATTGTCTATTGCTTAAACGTACTTGCGCAGCTAAACACAAACAGCCCGCGGACTTATCTCCAAATTAGTCGCTATTTAAAGGCTGCGATTTGGAAGTCGGCCCATATTTGAATTCGTAAAATCAAAGGAAAAGGTGTCCCGTAAAGTTTTTAAATTTTTGTCGTACACGTCTTAGGTTATAGTCAAAAGAAATGGATGTTTACTACCTTTGTTTAGGTGCTTTCAATTTTTTCTTTAAAACCAGAAATGTAGTTCAGAACATTCTGTATTTATTTATGCGACGCTAGTGATAATAACCATATTTATAATATTGCACTAAAGCGGGAGTTCTACGGACACGAGATAGCGGGTATCAAGCTGCATGCTGCCATTGACGTACAAATATACGAAAATCGTATTCATGATTGTTCTTTAGGGACTTGGTTAGATTGGCAAACACAAGGAACTAGAGTTAGTAAAAATATCTATTATCGAAATAACCGTGGCTTGTTTGTCGAAGTTAGTCATGGTCCCTACTTAGTCGATCATAACATTTTAACTTCCGAGTATGCTTTAGATAATCATGCTCAGGGCGTGGCTTAAGTGAACAATATAATCGGTGGAAAAATGGTTCATCGGAAAATGCTTGACCGATCAACACCATATCATGTACCTCATAGCACAGAGGTTGCAGGGTTTGCTGTTACTTACGGAGGAGACGACCGCTTTTACAACAATATATTCATCGGTGACAGTTCTTTAGAAGATGTAGGAACTGCTCATTACAACGGTTACACTAAGTCACTAGAAGAATATATGGAGACTGTTAATGAAGAAATTGGAGACTTGGAAACATTCCTAAAGGTGGAGCAACCAGTTTATATTAACAATAATGCCTATTTAAATGGGGCAGTTCCCTTTGAGGATGAGAATGAAAGGATAGTAGTCAATCATTTTAATCCCGAATTAAGGATAGTAGAAGAAGGGAATGAAGTATACCTCTATTGTGAGCTCCCCGAAGAGTTCGAGAGAATATCTGGTGAGATTCAAACTACTAAAACATTAGGGAAGGTAAGGATTGTTGATGCAGACTTTGTAAATCCAAATGGTGAAGAACTGGCTGTAGATACCGATTTCTTAGGGGGAAAAAGGTCAGAAAACAGTGTGCTTGGCCCAATCGCGGATTTACAAAAAGGCAAAAACCGTGTGAAAGTTTGGGAGGGAATGGGAATTCACTCTAAAATAGAATCACATTTGACTTATTGAGGGGGCGGTAAATTTACGATAGTACACCGCATCATGCAATTGATGCAGATGAGCGTAAAGCAGGTTAGTTATGAAAGGTCATTGCCAATTAATCCGCCGGGGGTATTAAATGTCGTTACCGGTTATGGGGAAGCAGTTGGAGCAGTATGGGGAAATAATCATCTCCACTAGTCAGCGAAATGCCTCATGGTGGCTCTAAACTATCTGGATATGGGAATGAAAAGCTAGCGTTACATTAACATTAAGCTGAAACAAACCCAGTAAATAAAATTAAGGCGTTGGAGTATACATTGAAAAACAGTGTAAGCTCCAACGCTTTTTTAAAAAATTATCGTGTTCATTGTAGAGATATCCCTTATTCACAAAATAGGGCGCCACTTTTATTCTTGATAAGATCAAACACTCGGCTTATCTTAAATAGATAATGCCATTTCAATTAGATATTTTATCAGTAGAATAAAAAGTTAATATTATTGTATTATTGGGAAAATTATGTATTATTTAATTATAATAAGAAACAGGGGGGATTATCGATTGACGACTGAACTTGCTTACAAATCACTAAAAGAGTTATCTGAGTTAATCAAGGATTTGAAACTATCACCAGTTGAGCTGTTAGAAAAACCAAATTAAACGTATTGAAGAAAGAAACCCTAGTATTAATGCATTTGTTTTTACTGATTTTGAAGGGGCACGCGAAAATGCCAGACAAAAAGAGAAGGATATTCTTGATGGAAAATATCGAAGTGCTTTACATGGTATTCCAGTGGCCATGAAAGATTTATTTGATTTTAAACCAGGCTGGCCGACAACCTTTGGTGGCATTGAATTATTTAAAGATAATATTGCAGATCATTATTGTGTATTTGCTGAACGTACCGAAACAGCAGGTGCAAACCTTATTGGTAAAACAAATAGTCCCGTTTTTGGGGCGAGAGGCGTTACGGATAATCCCCTATTCGGACCGACCCGGAATCCATTTAATATCGCCAAAAATAGTGGCGGCTCTTCGGGGGGGAGTGGTGCAGCAGTTGCAGATGGTTTAATAACACTGGCTGAAGGTACAGATGCAGGCGGCTCTATTCGAATTCCTGCCGCTTGGTGTGGAATTTATGGGTTTAAGGCTTCGTTTGGTAGGGTTCCTTTTGTAAGTAGACCAAATGCGTTTAAAGCTGCAAATATTTTTATCCATGAAGGGACAATGACAAGAACCGTTGAGGATGCTGCTATTGCTCTTAATTTAATTACGGGAATGGATCACCGGGATCCATTTAGTGTAAGTGATAAATTAGACTATCTATCTGCGCTTGGACGGCCTTTAAAGGGAATGAAAATCGCATATAGTCCAAACTTGGATATTTATCCAGTAGATCCGGAAGTTGCTTCTGTTATCGATTCAGCAGTTCAGTTGTTTGAACAAGCAGGCGCAATAGTCGAAGTCGTATCTTTAGGTTTAAAACGAACCCATAAAGAATTAAGTGATTTATGGCACCGTTTAGTTGGTTTGTCAAATGCTGAACTTTTAGAGGGATTAAAAGATGCTGGATTAGATATATTAAAAGATCATCCAGATGCTTTACCTTCAGAAATAGTAAATTGGGTGGAAAAAGTAAAACGACTAGGTGCAATGGATGTGCTTAAAGATCAACAAATGCGTACAGAAGTATACGATACGATTCAACATGTATTCCATGACTATGATCTCTTAGTCACGCCAACCGTCGCAAGCCTGCCTGTAGATAATAATAATAACCGTAATACAGTAGGCCCTACAAGTATTAATGGGGAGGAAATCGATCCATTAATCGGCTGGTGTATGACTTATTTTACAAATTTCTCGGGTCACCCAAGCGCATCGATTCCAGCAGGGTTATCTTCCACTCAATTGCCAGTAGGTATGCAAATTATTGGAAATCGTTTTGCAGATTTAGATGTAATAAAGGCTAGTGCTGCTTTTGAAAAATTAAAACCATGGCATGATATTTATAAAATAGTTGAGAACCGAACATTAGAAGTTCAGAAGGTATAATGCTACCGTAAAACTTTAGGTAATATAATAGATAGATTAACTGCCATCTTCCGTGTTTAAAGTATGAAAAAAAGGAAAGATACCAGTAGGGACGTTTTCTTCTACAGAAGAATTAACCTATAAAAAACTCGGAGGTGTAGAAAGATGGCAGACAACACATTCAAAACAGGTGAAAAAGCGCCGGAAAGCGGTGAATTTAAGGTGGATCGTTTAGTGGATGGTGGATCAGCAAATAACGATAACACAACGATCACAATCGAAAAAGGGGAGCAATTCCCGCCATCCCCTTCCAGTAATGAAGCAGCTTATTGGGTAAAAGTATAAACATACAAACAAAGCGGACCCTCTTGGATTTTTTCAAGAGGGTTTTGATTATGGGAATGGGGCTTTTTAATAGAAGATGGAGGAGGGAAAAGATGCCGCTTTTTCCTAAAATAAAAACAAAGGAACAAGGGAATCAATATGATTTGGAGATAACATACGGCAGATTCAGACTTTACATCATTAAAAAATATGACAGCATTCAATTAATAGGGGATATATTGACTGGTATATCTTTTGTATCGGGAAGTATTTTAAATTTAACAGGAGCGCCTAGTATGTATGGTCAGATTCTTTACTTAATCGGAAGTTTGGCACTTACGGTTCGACCAACGATCAAAGTTATTCGCAGGTCTAAATTAAATAAGGATAAGTAGTGATAATGTAATAGTGAAATGCTGAGAAGATATGAGAGCGATTACAGAGGTTGAACTGCCTATCCACTCGAGATTCCTCGAAAAAATCAAATTTGAATAACAAACTAGGAACGATGTAGATGAAAACCACTGGTGCTCCTAGTTTTTTCTTTGCTTCAATCAACAAGAATGAATTTCATAATTACCAAAGTCGGCTATTCCATCACCATATGTAGTTGGGAACGAACCAACTCAACTACATATGGTGATGGTAAAGCATTATATACGTATTATGAAATTTATTAAACAAAAGAGAAAATTGATAATAAAGGATTCAACTAGCGAGTAGTAAATGAAAAGTTGAAATTTTGTATGTAAAGACATTGGAACGGCGCTGAGTTACGGTGCAATAAAGGGAATTCCGAATAAATCATGCTAACGAATCTTGCTTACTTCCATTCTATAAGCTCCTCTTCTCATTCAGATTTAATAGACCCTAGCGGAATAGAGCAGATTCATAAGCGCATCACACTCCTCTCCTAAAAAATGAAGTTTGCAAGTTAGCCAATTGGGTATAGTCTACCGGAAGTGGTATAAATTTCTAGGGGAGGTTTTATTATCAAACGTTTTTCTTATCTATTCACATTTTTTATTGGTTTTCTATGCTTAGCAGGAACCGTTTCCGCTGAAAAGGACCATACGGTATTGCCGGGAGAGAGTTTATTTCGAATTTCCCAACTCTATCAGGTGGATAGGAATACATTAATTGCGGCGAACTCGGAGATTACGAACCCGTCAGATATTAAATTTGGACAGACGATAAAAATACCGGATGGAGATGGTGTACCATTTCGAGTAACGGCATACACAGCAGGTTATGAATCTACGAAAAAACGCCCAGGGGATCCTGGTTACGGAATTACAGCTTCAGGAGAAATTGTTCAAGAGAATCACACGATGGCATGTCCACAATCCTTGCCATTCGGTACAAAAATACATATTCCAGCATTGAATGAAACCTATGTCTGTGAAGACCGTGGAAGTGCGATTACGAATGGACGCTTGGATATTTATATAGCAGACTTGGATGATGCATTGGAGTTTGGGGTGCAGGATTTGGAGGTTAAGGTTTGGACCTATTAAATAGAGGATACTTTTAGATAAAAAAGCAATAGTTATTTTTTTTAGGCGAACTCGTCACCTTTCGTGTTTAAATGATGAAAAGAAGGAAAGACACTAGTTAAGGAGCGTTAACTTATAAACTCGGAGGTGAAGGAAGATGGCAGACAACGCATTCAAAACAGGTGAAAAAGCACCCGAAAGTGGAGCGTTTAAGGTGGATCGTTTAGTAAATGGTGGATCGGAAAATAACGATAACACAACCATTACGATGGAAAAGGGGAGCAATTCCCGCCATCCCCTTCCAGTAATGAAGCAGTTTATTGGGTAAAAGCATAACCATACCAACAAAGCGGACCCTCTTGGATTTTTCAAGAGGGTTTTGATTATGGGATGGAACTCATTTAATAGAAGATAAGGGAGGGGAAATATGTCATTTCTTCCTATAATTAGAACGAAGGAACAAGGGGATCGATATGATCTTGAGATAACTTACGGCAATTTCAGGCTATAAGTCATAAGAAAGTATGATAGCATTCAATTAATAGGAGATATATTGACCGGCATATCTTTTGTAACGGGAAGTATTTTAAACTTAATGGGAGCACCTAGCATGTATGGCCAGATTCTGTATTTAATTGGAAGTCTTGCCCTTACGGTTCATCCAACGATAAAAATTATTCGAAGAACTAAAATAAATAGAAATACGTCGTGATAGGTTTGAAGGAGCGTATATCTGGAAGGAAATGTAAAAACTTTTCATCGCATAGGCTATCTTATAGAACATTTCTTGTTTTAAAACGGCGAAGAAATTCTTCCTAGAGACATTTGGAAGAGCTTAGAAAAATTTGAAATCGGTTATAAAAATTGGATCTGCTTGTCACCACACAAAATCATAGAAATGGAAGGGATCCGTCTCTAACTAAATGTTAGCAGGGATAGATCCTTTTTAATAATTTCATTTACGAATGCTGAGCAGGCTTCCCGTCTATTTCTATGCCCGGTTAAACGCTACATCATCGCTCATAAATCCGTTCACTGTAGAGAACAAACTGAAACCATTCAATCTGCCGCTCGGGAGACATTTTCCTTTATTAATAAAGCCAGTTAGCTGCTCAGAATCTCGTTAAAAAATCAATCTCTCTATGTAAAAACTTTAATTTAAATTGAAATAATTCAATGAAACTGTTATTATTTTCGATGTGTCTATTATTTTTTATGGACTTAAAAGTGAAAATACAATAGAAACCTGCCTGAGATAGGAGTACGGTGGAAAATAATATAGTTTCATAGGTCCTCATTCAGGAAGAAGAGGAATGAGGGACTCCCTTAGCTTTTTAGGTTATAATTTTCACAATATTTTAGCGTGTAGGAGGGAAATGTTGTATGGCAAAACAGAAAAAGGGACTATTTCTGCGCTCTTTGGATAGAATTGAATTAGCTGGAAATAAATTGCCACACCCAGCTACTTTATTTGCAATTTTGGCTCTTTTAGTTCTTTTACTATCTGCAGCGTTACAGCCGTTGGGGATCAGTGTAGAGCATCCCGGAGAAGAAGGAACAATGGTAGAGATTAAAAATCTATTGAACTCAGAAGGAATTCAATATATATTCACGAGTATGACCGATAACTTTATTGGCTTCGCACCTTTAGGTGTTGTTCTTTTAACAATGCTTGGGATAGGAGTCGCTGAACGGACTGGACTGATCAGTGCGTTACTTAGATTGTTCGTTTTATCCATACCTAACCGATTCATTACGCTAGGATTGGTTACTGCAGGTATTATGTCTAGTGTGGCAACGGATGCGGGATATGTTGTATTGCCGCCACTTGGAGCCTTAATTTTTGCAGCACTTGGCAGACATCCATTAGCAGGACTCGCAGCGGCATTCGCTGGAGTATCTGGAGGGTTTAGTGCCAACTTATTAATATCGGGTACAGATGCCATGCTTGGAGAGATGACAATTGCAGCCGCGGCGATTATCAATCCTGCCTACGCAGAAAATATGAACATTGCAATGAACTGGTTGTTTATTGCCGTTTCTGTATTTGTATTAGCGGTGATTGGTACCTGGGTGACAGAAAAAATTGTAGAACCTCGCCTTGGATCCTATAAAGGTGAGCACAAAGAAAAACTCGAAGGGCTTGAAGCAATAGAGAAAAAAGGTCTTATCTGGGCTGGAGTAGCAACAGTAATTGGTGTTGTACTTGCTTTATTGCTCGTATTGCCTGAAAATGCACCATTGCGTGGTACAGAAGGCGATGCAATGTTCCAAATTGTCCAGTCTCCATTTATGAGTTCATTGGTGCCAATTATCGCGATTATATTCTTTATTCCTGGTCTTGTTTATGGAATGGTCACGAAATCCATTCGAAGTGATAAAGATGTAGCAGCTCAAATGTCGGATACGATGGCCTCCATGGGAACCTTCATTGTTTTGGCTTTTACGGCAGGGCAGTTTGTCGCATACTTTAATGAAAGCAACATGGGGTTAGTGTTAGGTGTATATGGAGCGGAGTTATTAACGAGTGTTAAATTAACAGGTATCCCATTAATCTTACTATTCATCTTGATTACAGCATTTATTAACTTATTTATTGGAAGTGCTTCAGCAAAGTGGGCGATGATGGCGCCGGTTTTTGTACCGATTATGATGCAGCTTGGATATTCTCCGGAGCTGACTCAGATGGCTTATCGAATTGCGGATTCTTCCACAAATATCATTTCACCATTAATGACCTATTTTGCAATCATTATTGCATTCGCCCAGAAATATGATAAGAAAATGGGGATTGGTACCTTGATTTCTACGATGGTGCCATATTCGATGTTCTTCCTGATCGGTTGGACAGTGATGTTGATTATTTGGATGCTGCTTGGTATTCCTTTAGGGCCAGGTGGGCCGTTGATTTATCAGCCGTAAATTATTAAGAGCTGGCAGCGGATGCTTCAAATTCCATTAAATTCGGTGCGAAAATACATATCCCGGTATTGGGTGAAACGTATTTCTATGAAGGCCGCAGAAGTGCTATTACAAATGGGGGCCGGTGTATAGTATCAGTTCGAACCCATTGGCAGATTAGTCACGAAGTATAATAAAATGCAGTCTCTAATTGAAGGGACTGCATTTCTATTAGATTCGAAAAGTGCAGGAAGCTTTTGTGCAACGTTTTTTTATTTAAATAACTTTTTAATCAAACCGAATATACTAAATGACGTTTTCTTGTAAACTTTATTATAAGCCGCTTTCCTGGGATGACGTGCCCAGCCTGTTCCTTTCTTACCGTATACAGGATTGATAGCGGATTTTACCCTACGTTTCACCTTGCCAGTTGTTCGTGCTTTAAAGCTCTTTTTTAGGCTAGGTTTTCTCACTCCGAATTTCATGTAATGCTCCTTTCATTATGCTAAGCGTGTAGATTTACCTTAACCGGGGTACTTAATAACAAGTATCCAAAGGGAACCCTTAGGAATTTGCTTAAATCTGTCAGTTGATTAAAAGTCGGACTCAATTCATTGTTAATCCACTTGTTAAATGTTTTAAACCTTTTTTCCACATCTTCCATACTTCGGTTAGACTTAGAAATAGCATCAAGAATAACTTCAGGGTTTACATCTACCCTAATGGTACTCATTATTTTCCCTCCTTTTCTAAATGTGTTTAATTCTATTCAGTATATGCTATCTGTAGGTAAATTCTGACATAAATACAGAACTAATGGTCTTAAGTTCGCATTAATCGCCCTTTGTTTATAAAAATGCGGTTAAAGGTGGTAAAAGGGGCTGGTTGTTATAACCAAGCTCCCTTATCCGTATTATTAACCATGTATATTTTAAGAAGACAATCGAAGTAGCAGTAACCGCTCTCTAGTCTCCATCCACTTAAACCTCAACAGAAAAATTATCCGTCACCCTCGCTTCAATCATCCCCCGCTCCTCTATGTAATTACTAATCAACTCCACCATATCCTGCTGAATCTCTTTTACAACCGGTTTATCTTTAAACATATCAAAATCGCCGCCCCCGCTTGCACGGTAATTATTCATGACAACATCGTAACTCTCTTCCATATCGAGCGGTTTCCCTCTATATGTAATGCTTTCCACTTTACTTCCTTTAGGATTCGATACACGAATGGAATACTCGATACCTTCCCACATATCATAGTTATAATGCTCAGGCTTCGGAATGAGATAATCTGGATTTACGGTCATATCTCCATTCGCGTCCAGCGTGAAATATTCCGCACTTTTTTCTAGGGCTTGTTTGATATCCTCTCCAGTTAACGAAAGAACGACGAGTGTGTTTGGGAACTTATAGTTTGTAACGATATCACGCATGGTTATCTTGGCAGGAAAGCCGGTTGCTTCATTACCAAGGAGAGCGGTAACTGAAATAGCTGCACCTGACGCGTCCATTTGCACTTTTTGAACCAACTCAATAAAAGGATGCTTTCTCACTCTCGCTTGGAATGGATCGCGAATAATCATATCGCCTTGTATTTCTCCGATTGGTTCGTCCAGCCAATTTTGCGTGGATTGCTCTAATTCTTCCATTTCTTTTAAAATAATAGGATCCGCGGGTACACCTTCTAACGTTTTTACGTTTGCTTGCTTCGTTGCTGTGACCCATCTGTCTTCCTCCCATCTGAATGTCACATCAATTTCTCCATAAGCCTCGCCATTATTTCCTGGCTGAATGACGAGACAATCACGAATTGTTCCCGTTACGTTGCGGTGTTGATGGCCGGTTAGAAGAATGTCAATCCCATCAATTTTATCTGCCATTTCATACGCTTGATTCTCACCCGTTAAGTTTTCCGTTACTTCTCCTGTTTCCATATCCCTTTCGAAACCACCATGGTAGAGGGCAATAAGGAGATCATAGTCTTCATTAGATTGTATTTCTTTTACGATCTCTTTTAGAGTGGTAAAGGCATCGGCGAACTGAATGCCTTGAATATGCTCCGGTGTTTCCCAGTTTGGAACGTAATGCGTGGTCACGCCGGTAATGGCTACTTTAACCCCATTACTTAATGTTTTGATGATATAGGGGGAGCCAAAATAGGGTTTACCCGTTTTTTCATCTACTATATTAGCGGATAACCATGGATAGTTCGACTGATCGACAGCGTCCTGTAAAATAGCTTTTCCGAAATTAAATTCATGATTGCCGGGGACACCTGCATCGAGACCAATTTGATTCATAATCGCAATCATCGGATTCGGTTTCTCCGCATGATTTTTTACGTAATGGGCCATGAGTGGTGTGCCTTGAATCAAATCACCATTATCGAGGACGATCATATGCTCATTTTCCTGTCGTTTCTTCTGGACAAGTGTAGCGTATGTTGCCAAACCGAGCTCTGCCTTTTCGTTTGTTCCATAGTTAATCGGCATTACGCTCCCGTGAATATCGCTTGTATACAGCACTTTAATCGTTGTTTGTTTCGTCAAGTGTGTTCATCCTTTCTTGAAGATCTATCCTAATAGTAGTTTACCAAATAAAAACGGTATGATTGTAAACTTTTGTTAAGCAAAACAGAGCGTTATAAAATCTCAATCGCTATTGTAAAAAACCAAGACATAAGACATAATAAGAATGTAGGGTTTGTCTGCTAGTTATTATGGAAGGAAAGCATCTGTTTTAACCTTAACACAAGAAGTTATCCTCGTAATCTAGTATTGCGAATCGCTTTCGGATGAACCTTATCGATTAGAAAGCGAGCGGTTTCTATACGTAGGAACCTCGTTACTTTAGACAAAAGGGGGCAGTTACCAAGCACTGGGGGAAAGGGGAGAGAGATTAGCATTTATAATAAGAAAAAATGTAAACGTTTTATGTAAATGGAACTTTACAAAAATTTACAAATGTTTACCTGACGTTTATATTTTTTTAAGCTTCATTTTATAAAATGGGGTCTGTAACTAAAAATAGATGAAGAGAGGAAGATTACAGTGAAAAAGATCTTATATTTATTCCTGGTAAGTGCAATTATTGTTGTATTAGCAGCTTGTGGGGAAAATGAGGAAGAAAGCTCTACATCTGGGGAAAATGGAGAAACATCGATTGATAGTCTATCGGTTGGCTTTGTTCCTTCACGAGAGCCAGATGAGATTATCACGGCAACAGAACCGTTGAAGAACTTATTAACAGAGGAAATGGCTGAACTAGGATATGAAATAGGTGAAGTAGATATTACAGTAGGGACAAACTACGAGGCGGTTGGTGAAGCACTTTCTGCTGGGACAACGGATATTGGGCTAATCCCGGGTGGTACATATGTGTTATATGATGACGGTGCAGAGGCTGTGTTGACAGCAACACGTGCTGGCTTAAGCATTGAATCGGATGATCCAAAAGAGTGGAATGATAACAAGCCGACAGAAGATTCCGATGAACAGACGACAAGCTATCGTGCGTTGATTATTGCTGGTCCATCTGAAAAAGGTCAAGAGCTATCAGAAAAAGTCAATAACGGGGAAGAGTTAACATGGGAAGATGTGAATAGTGCGTCTTGGGCTGTTATGTCTTCCTCTTCACCAGCTGGTTATATTTACCCTGCATTATGGCTGGATGAAAACTATGGAAATACGATTACGGATCTTGATAACGTTGTACAGTCCGATTCTTATGGGAGTTCTTTTGCACGACTTGCAGCAGGTCAAATTGATGTCATGGTAGCTTATGCAGATGCAAGACGTGACAATGTCGACCAGTGGCAAGAAGAGTTCGGCGGAGAAGGAACGATTTGGGATGAAACGAATGTTATCGGAGTAACTCCTGCTATTTATAACGATACGGTTAGTGTCAGCAAGAACTCTGAAATTATGGATGATGATTTGAAAGCAGCCATTCAGCAAGCCTTTATCAACATTGGTGAGTCAGAAGAAGGACAAGAAGTCATTTCCATCTATAATCATGAAGGTTATCAAGAAGCCGATTCATCCGATTATGACAATGAAAGAGATGCGCAGGAAATGGTTCAGAGTCTGAACTAATAACTATATACGATGCAATAGAATGCTAGTTAAACGAGAGCATCACTTACTGATGCTCTCATTTTTCAAGATTGGAGAGTAAGAGATGATAGAATTTATCAACGTAGGAAAAACCTATCCAAATAAAATGAAAGCACTGGAAGATATTAATTTGCAGATTGAAAAAGGTGAATTTGTTGCGGTTATCGGTCCTTCGGGTGCTGGAAAATCCACCTTGCTTCGTTGTATCAACCGGATGCATGATATAACGGAAGGACAATTAATTGTTGACGGTGTGGAAGTAAATTCATTGAAAGGAAAAGAGATTCGCACATTCAGACAGCGCATTGGCATGATATTTCAATCGTATAATCTTGTTACGAGAATCTCCGTTATAAAAAATGTCCTCGTGTCATTTGCTCCCAAGCTTCCCATTTGGCGGAAAGTGCTCGGGTTATTTTCGAAAGAGCATAAAGTGAAAGCACTGACGGCGCTTGATCAAGTGGGTATTTTAGATAAAGCGTATGTCCGCGTCGATCAATTGTCTGGTGGACAACAGCAGCGTGTGGCGCTCGCGCGGACGCTTGCACAGAGTCCTGACATTATTCTAGCTGATGAGCCGATTGCCTCTCTCGACCCTGTAACGGCCAAACAGGTGATGGATGATTTTACAAAAATAAATAAAGAAACGAATATTTCTGTTATCATCAACATTCACCATGTTGAAATCGCACTGGAATATGCGGACCGAATTATCGGTATTAGAAAAGGAAAGATTGTTTATGATGGTACAGCGAAAGATTTAACAGAGGAACATCTTGATTACATATATAAAGGACAGACAGAAGAATTACACGATAAGGAGAGGGAGGAGAAAATGAATGTATGATAAAATTTTCCCTCCAGCTGAAATTACGCTTCCAAATGGAAAGGTCGTTTATGAGAAGAAATCAAGGACACCGATCATTCTCGTTCTATTAGTTATCGCAACGATTCTTTCGGTTCGGTTTACGGATTTTGATATGAATATATTGCTAAAGCGATGGAATGAATTTTTTGTGATCATCGGTCAGATGATTCCGCCGAAATGGGAATATTTAAGTCATGTGTGGCAGCCGCTCCTTGATACGATCAAAATGTCTCTCTTAGGTTCCATTCTTGGATCGATCGCTGCCGTTCCAGCGGCTTATTTCGCATCTTCCAACATCGTAAGTAAGCCTGTAGCTTCGGTGGCGAAGTTTCTCCTGAGTATTCTCAGAACATTACCGACACTTGTTACGGCTCTGATTGCTACGTTCATATTTGGGCTCGGAACCTTGGCTGGTACGGTAGCGATTTTTCTATTTACAGTCGCTTATGTTGGGAAACTGCTATATGAGCAAATTGAAAATGCGGACATGGGATCGTTTGAAGCGATGGAATCCATTGGAATGGGTCGCCTGCAAGCATTTCGGTATGCAATCTTCCCCCAGGTCTTACCTAACTATTTATCAACCTCGCTATTTTCTTTCGAGGGAAACGTCAGGTATGCCGCAATTTTAGGATATGTTGGTGCGGGCGGAATTGGCTTACTGTTAAATGAGTCCCTTGGCTGGCGTGATTATGCAAGTGTTGGGACGATTTTGCTCATGCTGATTATTACGGTATACCTCATTGAAAAAGTCAGCGAGCATTTCCGTAAAAAGTTAATCTAAAGGAGTCTAGTTATATGGATGCAATCGAAAAACAGCTTCATGCTTCACCGCGAAATTTACGTTATATCCTTACGATAACGATACTCATCCTAATTTTATTTATTTGGTCACTTACGACTGTGAATCTAGATAATATTGCAGAAAGTGGGTTGGGGATTGCTGCAGGGATTATTGGAGGAATCCTGAATCCAGATCTTGATTTATTATTTAGTTTCACATCCCAAGGTGTCCTCTATTTATTAATTGAAACGATCGCCATTGCTTTTCTTGGTACGATTATCGGCGCGATCCTGGCGATTCCACTTGCATTTCTGTCGGCCACCAAGATTGTGCCAAAACCTGTTGCGAGCGTGACGAGACTATTGTTAATCGTCATTCGAACCATTCCAGCGCTTGTTTATGGATTAATGTTTATTCGGGTTACAGGGCCTGGTCCATTTGCCGGGGTGTTGACCATTTCACTTGCATCAATCGGAATGCTTGCGAAGTTATTCGTCGACATCATCGAAGAACTCGATACGGATATCTTGGAATCTCTTGACTCGATTGGCTGTAATACTTTTGAGAAAATCCGTTACGGTATATGGCCACAGCTTTTTTCTATGTTTCTATCCATCATCATTTACCGTTTCGATATGAATTTAAGAGAAGCTTCGATTCTTGGGATTGTAGGTGCAGGAGGAATTGGCGCGCCGCTAATCTTTGCGATGAATGCTTACAGATGGTCTGAGGTTGGATCGATTCTGATTGGTTTAGTTGTGCTTATCTTATTGGTCGAATTTTTCTCGAACCGAATTCGAACGAAACTTGTAAGAGGGTAGGATATCCATTTTGTTTAATGAATTTCATAATACGTATTTAATGCTTCACCATCACCATATGTAGTTGAGTTGGTCCGTTCCCAACTACATATGGTGATGGAATAGCCGACTTTGGTAATTATGAAATTCATTCTGTTGTATAAACTATAATTTACAGATATTTAATAGGAATACAACAATGATTTGATAGAGTGGATATGAAAAATAAATGATCTGACTAGGAGGGTAAAAGTGAAAAGAAATGCTTATGCTTTATGGATGTTGCTGTTAACGCTCGTCGTAAGTATTACCGTTTTACCACTGCCGTTTCAGGCGGAGACAATGGATGATCCAGCTCCAGTTATTCAGCCGGAAAACCCGAATGGAAAGAAAGTATTATTTGACAATACTCACGCACAAACAGCTGGACAAGCCGATTGGGTGATCGACGGGGCATTCTCCGATTTTGCTGAAGGGATAGCAGCTAATGGATATCTTGTTGAAGAGTTTCGTAAAAACGGTCCACTAGCTGTAGAGGACTTGGAAGATTATGATGTCTTTGTCATCCCGGAAGCGAATATCCCGTTTAAAAAAGAAGAACAGGATGCGATGATTACGTATGTTGAAAATGGCGGCAGTATTTTCTTTATTTCTGATCATTACAATGCGGATCGAAATAAAAATCGCTGGGATTCTTCGGAAGTTATGAATGGCTACCGTCGCGGGGCACATAACGATCCAACGAAAGGGATGTCAGAAGAAGAAAAAAATGCTGAAGCGATGCAAGGCGTGGAAAGCTCTGATTGGTTAAGCGATCACTTTGGTATCCGTTTCAGGTACAATGCTCCGGGAACCGTTGTGGCCGATCAAGTAGTGGATCCGTCAGAGACATTTGGAATTACGGAAGGTGTTAAGGAAGTAACGATGCATGCTGGTTCGACGATGGCTATTACCGATCCAGAAATTGCAAAAGGTATCCTTTTCTTACCGGATGGTCTGGATGAGAGTGACAAATGGGGACCAGCAGTAGACGAGGGAATTTACCATGGTGGTGGCGTAGAAGAGGGGCCGTATGCCGCTATTTCCAAATTAAGTGAAGGAAAGGCAGCCTTTATTGGGGATTCCTCTCCTGTAGAAGATGCGACACCGAAATACCGAAATGAAGAAACCGGTGCAAAGAAAACAACGTATGATGGGTTTACAGATGCGGATAACGGAGAATTATTATTAAATATGATCGATTGGTTAGCAGAAGACGAATCCTATGAAAGTTTTGCTGAGGCAGGTATCCCGTTAGATGAGCGATCTCCGCTCTTGGATAAGGAAATACCTGAAAATTCAACAGAACCTCAAGCAGAACCTTGGTCCAAACCGTTAGAATCATATGATTGGTTTGACCCCTCTACATTTGCACCAGGCTCTTTTGGTTCATCCGTAGATCCGGTTAAAGAACCAGAAATGTCCTTGGATTTTGCGTCAGTTTTACCAAATAATGAAATCTTTACGATTGAAGTAGTGGCTGAAGGTCTGGATCCTGGTCAAACGGTTACTGGTTACAATCTAGGTATCTACTTAGAAGGTGGACAACAAGTAGCCAAAGTTCAGAACCTTGACGGAAGCTGGCCTGCTAATTATGGATATAGTGAACATTTTTCACTTACAGCAAATGAAGAAGGAATTGCAAGGCATACGCTAAATGTCCAGCTGAATGAAAATGTGGATGGAAATGCGAATGTCCGTCTGCGTCAAGGTTCAACAAACGTTATTACAAATCCTGCGGTTATCGGTGAAGCGGAAGAAGATAATGAGGAAACGGTAACCCGTTCGATTCAGGAAGCTCGAAATCTAGCGGATGGTAAGTCTGTTGCAGTCGAAGGGGTGATTACAACAGAACCAGGACTTTTCGGTGGGCAAGGATTTTATGTACAAGATGAAACGGCAGGCATTTATGTGTTTCAACATAATGAGGCGTTTCGTCCTGGAGATAAAGTGAAACTTGAAGGAGTCGTCTCGACACATCAAGGGTTAAAGCAAATTTCAGATCTTGAGCTAATTGAAGTTATAGGAGAAAGTGAACTCCCAGAATTTGTAGCGGTCGACAAAATAGATGATGCCAACCAAGGCGAGCGTGTTACGCTTCAAGGTGAAATTGAAAACATCGTGTCTTACTGGAATGCCTTTGAATTTGATGTAAGAAACGGTGAAAATTTGACGAGAGTGCGCGTCGATGATCGAACGAATATTTCTTATGAAACATTTGTAAGCAATTATGAAGAAGGGGAAAAGGTCTCGGTATCTGGTATTGCTTCGATTTTCCAAGATACGTATCAGTTATTAGTAGTGGATGAAGACCATATCCAAAAGACGGCAGGTGCTGGTTCTGCACCAATCATTCATCCTATATCTGATTTCACGACATTTGATATTACAGGATCCTATCAAATTCCAGTTGATGTGTACGATGAAGATGGGGACTTAGCTGAAGTTATCATTGAGATGGAAGACAATACAATGGAAGATGAAATTTCTATTGAACCTTTAGATTATACACCTGGAAATTATGAAATAACAGTTATTGCCCGGGATGAGGCAGGCCACGTCACGGAGGAAGTGTTTCCTGTAGAAGCGATTCTCTCCTTAGCTGAACTGGAGAAGTTAGTGGAACTGGGAGAAGATCAAGGTTATCTTGATGAAAAAATGGAAAAACGGTTATTAAAGAAAGCGCTGGATGTTCAAACTGCGAAAAACGAACAAGCGAGAAATGGGAAATGGAATGCACTGGTTAATCAGATTGAAGCGCAGTCTGGTAAGAAAATAGTACGGGGTTATATGGATTATTGGGAAAGGCCAGTTGAGATGCGGTAACGAATAGCGGAAATAAAAACTTAATGTTCGGTTCGCTGTATCTATTGTGAAAAGATACTGGTATTGGAAGATATGTAGAAACATGCTAATAGAAAGATGAAAAAGGAAGCTAGGCACTTCAGCCAAGCTTCCTTTTTCATTTTAATATAGCAAATTACGCTCCCCGAACCATCCTGCATGCTAACCGGGCAAAGCGCACTATCCCTAAATAATCACACACCATAAAATTAAGCATAAGCCACTATTGCCATTCACTAATTCTCTCCAATTTTTTCACAAAAATAGCTGACATTGATCTTGTTCTCGCTTTGAGCAAATGTTGCCTTCCTTCTTTCGTGCGGGTATCGTCGCTTTATTCAACCGAAGCATGATCTCAAGGCCCAGCACGGTCTTCCCTGAACCAGGAGGTGCCACTAAATGGAGCTTTCCAGTATGTAAATGTTCATGTACCTCATTCAGCGCCTTTGTTGAAAAGAACGCCATGGATAGCAGAATTCGATATCATTCCGAAAAGCTTCCATATGGTTATTTTCCTTTTTTGAAAGTGGTTTAAGATTAAACTGTAACGATCTTTTTTGCATCTGATTCATCGAATGAATTTCATAATTACCAAAGTCGGCTTTTCCATCACCATATGTAGTCGGGAACGAATCAACCCAACTACATATGGTGATGGTGAAGCATTAAATACGTATTATGAAATTCATTACATTATGAAGTAATTGAAAAAAAGACCAGGATAGGTCTCTTTTAAGGTACAAATAATATCGTAGTATATTGTTTAGCGTCAAAATAGAGTATGTGTGCTTGTGCTCTATTTTAAACGTTTTGCTCAAAGTTGGAAAACATCTGATAAATTTAGCTCTAAGGAGGGTACTGTTTTTGATCTTATACTCTCCTCAACATGTAAAACATCATATCTGATTTCATTGTTTTTGTCTCTGTTGTATACCAATATATGTCTCTGGAGTGGATCGATAATCCAGTATTCCTTTACATTGTTTTTCATATAAAGGTTCAGTTTCGTGACAATATCATGGGATATGTTAGATGGGCTCAAAATTTCTATGATGAAATCAGGCGCTCCTATGTGTTCGTTCTCTGTTAGATTGTCTGGATTGCACGTAACAAATAGATCTGGAACAACTATCTTTTTATCGTCATGATTAACTGCGTCAAATAGAACATCGGTAGGTGCAGAAAACACTTCACATTTTTTATCTTTGAGTGCGTTGTACAATTCACCTTGTAAAAAAGTTGAAATTCGTTGATGTTTTATATTCGGCGAAGGAGACATATACACAACGCCATCAACATATTCAAGAACATCATTTGTTTCTTTTCTCATATTTATGAATTCGTTGTAGCTACTGTGTTTTTCATTTAATAAACCCAATATAAACACCGCCTTTATTACATTATACTTGATTGTTCGGGGGAATGAAAGTGGAGGAGACATGGGCTTTATGACTTTAATATTTAAATTCGGTACCTATATGTTTGTTTTGTTTTCTTATCTATTTTGGCATTTTTTGTGAAAATGGATATTTCCCCCTTTAGTGACATCCCATTATTAACCCACCATGAATAATATTAACCCCACCTTAATCCCTTGTAACGATTTTGTAAATTTAAACTTTTTCCTAAAAAAATATGGTTTAATAAAACTTGTTCAATAAAAGGAGGGAGACATATGGGCCAAATTGATTTGGGGGATATTTCAAAGTCATACGATAAGCAGAAAAACGTATTAGACGAAATTAATTTATCCATTGAAGAAGGGGAGTTTTTTGTACTGGTTGGTCCGTCTGGATCTGGTAAAAGTACGTTACTTCGCATGATTGCGGGCCTTGAGGATATTACATCCGGCACATTGAAAATTGGTGACGAGATTGTGAATCACCTGCCACCAAAAGATAGAAATCTGTCGATGGTCTTTCAAAATTATGCGCTATATCCACATTTATCTGTGGAGCAAAATATTCTTTTCGGTTTAAATGCGAAAAAAGTAGATAAAGAGGAGCAACAAAAGAGACTTATCGAAACTACAGAAATGATGGGGCTAAGTGAGCTGTTAAAACGGAAGCCAAAGGAGCTTTCAGGAGGACAGAGGCAGCGTGTCGCATTAGCGAGATCGGTCGTGAGTGAGGCGCCACTTTGTTTAATGGATGAGCCGCTTTCCAATTTAGACGCTAAACTTCGGGGGCAAATGCGAATGGAGATTCGTCGTTTGCAAAAAAGGCTGGGGATGACGATGGTGTATGTGACCCATGATCAAGTCGAAGCGATGACAATGGGGGACCGAATTATGGTGTTGAATGATGGGAAGATTCAGCAGGTCGGAAAACCGATTACCTTATATAATGAACCTGCAAATTTATTTGTAGCTTCTTTTATCGGCTCACCGAAAATGAATATGGGGAAGGCTGTTTTTCATGCTGACCGGAATCAACTTGTGATTGATGATGCACTTCATCTAGAGATAGATCCCGTTATCAACAATGTACCACGCTACCCGAACGTAACGATTGGTATACGAGCGGAACATCTTTTTCCAGGGACTGCAGGCAACACGACGCACACGATAGAAGTGATAAATGTAGAACAGTTGGGAAATGAAACGTTAGTTGCGTTTGAAGTCGGTGCGGAAGTTTGGACGGCTAAATGGCCGGGACAATGGGACGTGCAAGTAGGGGAGAAGGTTCCAGTACATATTGCAATTGAAAATCTATGCTTCTTTGATTCGGATACAGGATTATTGATCAAGCCGGCAAGAGCGGGCAAACAGCAAGAGGTCGTAACGGCATGAGTATGAATAGTACAGCGATTCAACAAACGCCTAAAAGCCAAATAAATTTTGAACAAGTGAAAAAGAAGCAGCGGATGAAAAACTTTTCTAAAGGCATGTTGTTCTTACTGCCTTCGATTGTTCTGTTTAGCGTGTTTCTATTCTACCCGCTCGCTCGCACCATTTATTTAAGTTTTTTCCTAACGGATGCCGCAGGGGCAACAACTGTTTTTGTTGGTTGGGAAAATTACGTGACGATGTTCACTTCCCCGATTTTCTTGCAGAGCATGAAGTCAACCTTTTTATTTGTTCTATACACCGTTCCAATTACGATTATTATTAGTTTGTTTTTGGCGGTGATTGCAAATGAGAAATTAAAGGGAATCGGTTTTTTCCGTACGATTTATTCATCAACCATGGGAATTTCGGTTGCGGCAGCGTCTGTCTTCTGGCTTTATTTATTTCACCCGTCCATGGGTCCGTTAAATCTGTTGTTAAACGCCATTGGTGCAGAGGGGATTGGCTGGCTGACAGACCCGTCTTGGGCACTGTTTGCGATAGCCATTACAACGATATGGATGAATATCGGTTTTACCTTTCTCATTTTATTAGGCGGGCTGCAATCGATTGACTCTTCTTTATATGAAAGTGCGGATATTGATGGTGCCGGTTATTTTTATAAGTTAAGAAGAATCACAATCCCGATGCTTTCGCCAACCTTATTCTTTGTGGTGACCGTAACGATTATCAATGCCTTTCAAACCTTTGGGCAGATTGATATTTTAACACAAGGCGGTCCGGTGAATTCAACGAACCTTGTCGTCTATTCCATATACCGGGAAGCGTTTGTAAACTATAAGTTCGGATCGGCAAGTGCTCAGGCGGTATTATTGTTCATCATTATATTACTCATGACTTTCCTGCAATTCAAGTTTGGTGAAAGGAAGGTTCATTACCAATGACAATTCCAACAGGTCGAAAAGTTATATTTTATATCTTACTGATTATTTCAGGATTTCTCGTCTTTGCGCCAACATTAATGGCGTTTGCCATGAGCTTTATGTCGAACAAAGACATTATGACGGGAAGCCTGCCTACATCGTTATCCTTTGATAATTATGTCAGGGCGTTCGGGCAGTTCCCATTACTTAAATATCTGTTGAATAGCTTAATCATTTCCTTAGTGATTATGCTTGGACAATTAATTTTATCAAGTTTAGCCGCTTATGCCTTTGTCTTTTTAGAGTTCAAAGGGAGAGATCTCTTATTCTTTGTTTTCATTGCGACGATGATGGTTCCTTTTGAAGCATCGATTATTCCGAACTTCCATATCATCCGTGATTTAGGGTGGATTGATACCTATCCGGGACTGACCGTTCCATTCTTTGCGATGGCGTTTGGGACATTTTTACTCCGGCAGAACTTTAAACAAATACCGAAAGAATTAAGAGAAGCGAGTCAGATTGCTGGGATGGGGGATTTTAAATTCTATCTAACAGTCGTTTTACCTGTTGCGAGAACTAGTTTGCTAACTTTAGGTGTGTACGGGTTTTTAACCTCGTGGAATATGTATTTATGGCCACTCCTCACAACGACGAACGACAATGTTCGTACCGTACAAATCGGCTTAAAGCAATTACAAACACAGGAGCAATTAAATGACTGGGGTGTCATCATGGCAGGTGCTGTTATTGTCGTGATTCCTACTTTAATTCTTTTATTCCTCGGTCAAAGCAAGCTGCAAAAAGGATTAACGGAAGGTGCTTTGAAATAAGTTGGAGCTGCTCAAAATGAGCGGATGAACGAAAATTTTTATAAAAAAAGGAGTGTAATGAAAGAATGAAGAAGATACTTGCGATACTTATGTTAGGGTTCGTATTATTCCTTGCAGCATGTGGTTCAGATGGAAACGCGGACGAGGCAGCTGATAGTGCTACTGCTGGCGCGGAAGGTACAAGTGAGGGATCTGGAGATAACGAAAAACAAGTCGTTACATTCTGGCACTCGATGGGTGGGGCTGGTCAGGAAGCATTAAATGCGATTGTTGACAGCTATAATAGTTCCCAGGATGAAGTTCAAGTGAATGCAGAATACCAAGGTTCATATGATGAAGCATTGACGAAATTTAATAGTGTTGCCGGTACAGACAGTGCACCAACTATTATCCAAACGTTCGAAATTGGCACGATGTCGATGATTAATAGTGGCAGCATTTTACCAATTCAAGAATTGGTTGATGCAGATGGTTATGATATGAGCGGTTTAGAGGAAAATATTATTAACTATTATTCCTTAGATGGAACGTTCTACTCGATGCCATTCAACTCTTCCACACCGGTTATGTATTATAATAAGGATGCTTTTGAAGCAGCGGGGCTAGACCCGGAAGCTCCACCAGAAACATTTGAGGAAGTAGAAGAAGCAAGTAAGGCAATTGTGGAAGCTAATCTAGACATGAAAGGATTTGCACTGCAGGCTTATGGCTGGTTATATGAACAACTGCTGGCCAACCAGGGCGCCTTATTATTAAACAATGATAACGGAAGAACGGATACACCAACTGAAATTGGCTGGACAGAAGAAGAAGGGAAATCAATCTTTGAATGGGTAGAGCGTATGGTTAATGATGAAACATTCGCTAACTATGGAACGAATGGTGACAACATGGTTTCCGGTTTCTTAGCAGGGGATGTCTCGATGTTCTTACAATCTTCAGCTAGTTCAAGAGATGTGATTGATAACGCACCATTTGAAGTAGGTATCGCATTTTTGCCACACCCGGAGGAAAAAGAACGCGCAGGTGTTGTCATCGGCGGGGCAAGTCTTTGGATGATTGACGGGAAGCCGGAAGCAGAAACAAATGCTGCTTGGGACTTCATGAAGTATTTACAAACACCGGAAATTCAAGCAGAGTGGCATGTGGGAACAGGTTATTTTGCAATCAATCCGGCTGCATATGATGAGCAAGTTGCCGTTGATGCACACGAAGAAATGCCACAATTAAACGTGACGGTTGAGCAATTACAAGCAACAACGTCATCGTTCGCAACCCAAGGCGCATTAATGGATATGATTCCAGAAGGCCGTAAAATTATGGAAACAGCACTTGAAACGGTTTATAACGGTGGCGAGGTAGACGACGCGTATAACACAGCAGTCGATCAATTTAATACAGCAATCGAACAAGCAAACGCAGCACGAGGAGAATAATTTTTAATAAAAGAATGAGAGGGAATAAAGTATGATCAGATGCTTTATTCCCTTTCTGATTATCCATGAAAGGGAAGTGTTACGATGACAGAGACGAAGATTTATGGGCATCGCGGGTGTATGGGAACGTTCCCGGAAAATACGTTACTCGGATTTCTTCAAGCGATCCGCCAAGGCGCAGATGGGATTGAACTGGATGTACAACTTACAAAAGATGGGGAGGTTGTCGTTATCCATGATGAGACGTTAGAGCGAACGACAGATGGAACCGGATTTGTAAAAGACCTGACCTTACAAGAAATCAAACAATATAGTGCAGGTGTAAAGTATGCTCATCTTAAGAATTATGATCGAGTGATTTGGTCTGCAGAACGTGTGCCAACCCTTCAGGAAGTGCTGGAGCTGTTAGCACCGTATAAAATCGAATTAAATATTGAATTAAAGACCAGTCTCTTTCAATACGAGGGCATCGAAGAGAAAGTATTAGCCCTCGTAAAGGAATATGGGAATGGTCGCAAAGTCATTTATTCCTCTTTTCATTTACCTAGCCTCTTGCGGATGAAACAGTTGGACCCGGATGCAGAAATTGCTTGGTTACTGGATCAAAGGATAGCGCATCCCGAGGATTATTTACATAGTTTGGAGCTTGAGGCATTACATGTATCCAAACGGATTGCATTTTCCGATACCTTTTATGGGAGAGATATAGTAAAGAAATTGCGGATTTGGACGGTTAACGAGCAGGATGAAATAAAACAATTACTCGATTTGGGTGTGGAAGCGATTATTACGGATTTCCCTGAAGAAGCCCTAAACGATCGAAATAAAAGGAAATCCCTTGCTTAAAAAGGTAATCGGTATCTTATGTGTAAGTTGTATTGTTTTCGCTGGTGCTTATCTCGTTATGGAACGGGAAGTGGAGCCCGAACCAGCCATCGTTGATTCCCCAAAAGTTATTGCACATCGCGGGGCGAATGATCGCTTTAATGAAAGTACGATTACGGCGTATAAAATAGCTGCTGAAGACGGTGTTGATGCCCTGGAGATTGATTTACGAATGACGGCAGATGGTGCACTCATTGCTATGCATGACGAAACGATCGACCGGACAACGAATGGAACGGGGAATGCAACGGACTATTCATTGCAGGAAATAAAGGAACTTGAAACGTCGGAAGTGTTTGGAGAGCAGCGAACAATGGAAGAAATCCCTACATTAAGAGAGATTCTCGAAACGTTTCGGGACACGGAGCACTATTATATTGAAACGAGATTGGTTCATGGGGAACTTGTCATGGAAGAACCGTTAATCGAGCTGTTACTCGAATATGACTTACTCTCCCAAGATCTCGTCACAATCCAGTCTTTCTCAGAGGAAAGTTTAGAAAAAATCCAAACGTTAGCACCAGAAATTCCGCTCACCCTTCTGTTTGGCAAAGAAAAATTCAATTTAAAGAAAAGCAAAGACGTCTGATTATCCGATTATTGGCATAGAAGCAACGGACGTTACAATGAAAAGTGTTAATGAATTACACCGGCAAGGAAAAGAAGTGCATGTGTTTTTCAATGATGAGGTGACAACGAGGAAAGAGCAGGAGCGGGTGTATGAGCTGAATGTAGATGGTTATTTTACTGATGATATTCGGTTTACGCAAGAGTTACTCAAGAAAGATAAGGATTGATGAAGAAGAGGTTAGGACATAACCTTTAGGTGTAGTGTAAAGCCCTATGTCTATTATTATAGATTTATAGTAAACTAAGACTATCGTTATTTAAAGTAGTTTTAGGAGGCTTCCAGTGAAAGAAATAGTTATTATATTGGCGGAAATTGTGAATGATATCCATGATATATTGACCGATATGTTCGGTTTACATATGACAGATAAGCAGCTTCATTTCTGGATCATCGGTATTATTGGAATGGTAACGTTCTTCATGGTGTATTTTTTCTTTAAAATCATTGAAAAAATGAAGTGGAGTACGATGATTCTTTCCTTTGTTTATACATTTACCGTTATGGTTGTCCTCGTCTTTGCAATCGAGCTGCAGCAAGCAATCACGAACAGAGGAAATATGGAGTTTGCGGATGCAGTAGCGGGGTTATGGGGATTTATGGTGATGTTTATGATTTATGCGGTGGTGGCAATACTCATTTATTTCCTATTTAAGACATTTAAAAAGAAAAAGTGAAAATGGCGTTTTCATAATTAATGTCAGAAATTACAAAGCTCGCTATTGAACTTATATACAATAGCGAGTTTTTTGTGGTAAGCTGATTGAATCAAAACAGTTTAATGAATTTCATAATACGTATTTAATGCTTCACCATCACCATAAGTAGTTGAGTTGGTTCGTTCCCAACTACATATGGTGATGGAATAGCCGACTTTGGTAATTATGAAATTCATTCAGTTCGAAACATAATAAAACTATACAGACTCCTTTTTTTGTCGGGACACTATGCTTACTCCTCTTATTTTGTTGAATGATATGCTTATAATAGAAACATACGTTTGGTGTAATGAATGAGCAGCTGAATATTGTGAGGGGGGGTGGTTGTCATTCTTCTTTTCTTGTCTAAATGGACAAGGAAGGAGGTGATAATCACGGAAACATTTCTTGAGTTTTTTAAAGAGGTACTAAAAGGAGTTGTTCGTGCAATGAGTGCGCACATCTTCAAAAAAACCTTTCTAAAACAAAAGAAAACCACCCCAAGCCGTCAGAAGCAAAAGGGTGGTTCTCAAAAGTAACCAATTTGACAACCGTCACCCTGTCGGTAGAGGCTGCATGGAGAAGTGTTAGCGCACTTCTCCGTTTATCTATATCCATTGTACATGAAAATATGCAATGTTTCCAGTTATTATCATTGTGATCTGGCCAATTACGAATGACTTATCCCAATGTATATCGACCACGATTATTAAGACAATCGGACAACAAGCCTGTCTCTCCGACTTAAAAAAATAAAAACAGCTCCGTTCATTATGAATAATGAACGGGGCTGAATGAACGCTTGATTAATAATTAAAGAGTTTTAGGAACTAAGTTAAAGCAACGTTTGTAAATCCACTGATAATCTTTTTCTGTCAAGTCGCGTGGGTTACCTACTGTTTGCGGATCTTTCATCGCTTCTTTTGAAAGTCTGTCAATCATGTCAGGGGATACGCCTTGTTCTTCTAAATTCGGGATATCCAAGTCTTCTGCAAGTTTATAAACTTCATTAACCGCTGCTTTTGCTGCTTCGTCTGTTGTCATATTGAATGTATTCACGCCGAGCGCTTGTGCGATTCGAGCAAATTTAGCTGGATGACCTTTCCAGTTATATTCCATGACAGGGCCCATCATCGTTGCAACACACTGACCATGTGCAACCGGGATAATACCACCGAGTGTTTGAGACATTGCATGCGCTGCTCCTGCTGATTCACTTCCGTAAGATAATCCTGCAAGCATGGCAGCTTGAGCCATTCCGTATCTTGCTTCAATGTCACCGCCATCTGCGTAAGCACGACGAATATATTTTCCAACATATTCGATTGCAAGTAGTGCGACTGCATCTGTAACCGGTTGGGCATAATGCATCGTGTAGCATTCGATCGCATGTGCAAGTGCATCAATACCTGTCATTGCTGTTACGTGTGGGGGCATGGAAACATGTAACTCTGGATCAATAATCGTTAAGTGCGCAGCGATAAGTGGCCCGCCTGTATTAAATTTGAATTCACGTTCCTCATCTGTAATCACTGCCCATTGTGTTACTTCCGAACCAGTGCCAGCTGTCGTAGGGATTGTAGTTAATGGTGGAATTCGGTTTTCAAGTGGCTTTTTGCCTTCTGCTGCTTCATATTCTAAAACGGGAGCGTTATGAGCTACTTCAACACCAATTGCTTTTGCTGTATCCATGGAGCTTCCGCCTCCGACTGCTACGAGTCCATCACAATTATCTTCCTTGTACTGTTTGCTGCCTTCTGCAATAAGACGTACAGGAGGGTTTGGTTCTACTTTATTAAATAAAGAAATTTCGATTCCAGCCTCTTTTAAAGATTTTTCAATTGACTTTGTTACACCAGCTTCATAGATTCCAGGATCGGTTACGAGTAACGCTTTTGTCACACCAAGATTTTTAACCTCTTCTCCAATATGCTTGATGGATCCAATGCCGTGTTTGATTGCTGTTGGTAATTCGAATTGATGGAAATTATACATTTGTTCTACTTTCATATTTAAACTCATTATTAAAATCCTCCTGTAATTTTGATTAAAGTAATTATAATTTTTACTGTAGACTATTTATAATGTAACAGCCGCATCCAATCTGCGCCCAGCAACTAGCAAACTTCATTCTCCTCCAATCGATAAGTCAACATCGACTCAAAACTAAAGGAAGGTCGACTAAGTTCGGGCCAAGGCTCAACTCACGTCTACCCCTAAAGGGGCGTGTTTCCTTTATCTCATTGCGGAAAGGGGAAGTTCGATTAAGTTCACCCCATCCTGGGGCAACATCGAACTACCTCACGTCCTGGGAGGCACAGTTTGTACGTCGCTGCGACTACTGGATGTGCTAGTACAGGCGTTGCGAAGACGATCGCGAACTTAGCCTGTAAGGGCATTTACGCTCTTTTGATTAGAACCAGTTCATTGTTTCTGGTTTTAAATTATGGAAAATATGTTTTGTTTCTTGGTATTCTTCCAGTCCCATGACTCCTAGTTCGCGGCCATTTCCTGATTGTTTATAGCCACCCCAAGGTGCATGCGGGAAGTAGATGTTAAAATCATTAATCCATACGGTACCCATGCGCATTTTAGCGACACAACGTTCCGCTTTGGCGATATCTTTAGTCCATACACCGCCGGATAATCCGTAAATCGAATCATTTGCCAGTTTAATAGCTTCTTCTTCGGTCGCGAATTTTTCCACTGTTATAACAGGACCGAATGCTTCATCTTGCACCACACGCATGTCAGTCGTACAATTTGTCAAAATGGTAGGTAGATAGAAAAATCCATTTTGGAGTTCTGCATCATCTGGACGTTTGCCCCCGACCGCGACTGTTGCACCTTCTTTGATGCCTTGTTCCACATAATTTTCTACTTTGTTTAAATGCTCTTTAGAAATAAGTGGTCCCATTTGTGTTGATTCATCAAAACCATTTCCTAGCTTAATCTTTTTCACTCGTTCCGTCAGTGCGTCGATAAATTGATCGTGGATGCTTTCTTCAACAATGATTCGTGTTCCAGCAGAGCAGATTTGTCCAGCATGGAAATAAACAGCGTTTAACGCCTGATCGATTGCTACTTCTAAATCAGCATCCGCGAAAATAATATTCGGGTTCTTGCCCCCGAGTTCGAGTGCGATTTTTTTCATATTGTGACTTGCAGCTTGCATAATCGTTTTTCCTGTTTCAATTCCGCCGGTAAATGAGATTAAATCCACATTTTCGTGATTGGAAAGCTCTGCGCCAACTGTGTTTCCAGGACCGAGTACAAGGTTCGCGACACCTTTAGGTACACCAGCTTCTTCGATTAGTTCAAAGATTTTAATATGTGTAAGTGGCGTAATTTCACTCGGCTTGATGATGAGTGTATTTCCAGTCACGAGTGCTGGAGCTAGTTTCCAAGAAGCTTGAAGTAGCGGGTAATTCCAAGGAGTAATTTGCCCACAGACTCCAACAGGTTCTTTCACTACTTTGCTGATCGAATTTGGGATGGGAGAGTTTATTATTTCGCCACCATCTTTATCGGCAAGCTCGGCAAAGTAACGGAAGACACCAGCAATATCTTCCATATCCCACCGGCTTTCTTCCAGCGTTTTTCCGGTATCTAATGATTCAAGCTTCGCAAGCTCTTCTTGATCGCGTTCAATAAGATCCGCAATCTTGTGAACAATCTTTGCTCGCTCTGTTGCCGGTGTATTTGGCCATTCCCCATGGTCAAATGCTTCTCTTGCTGCAGCGATTGCTTTCTTGGAATCTTGCGCGTTCCCTTCCGCAACCACTGCAATGACCTCTTGATTATATGGATTGATAATATCTCTTGTATTACCAGAGATAGCTTCCACCCATTGGCCATTTATATATTGTTTTCTAATATCCAATACCGAAACCTCCTCGTACATGATTACTTGTCGTTAAGTTTGTTAAGAAAAAATTTAACGTTTTGAACAAACTTAATCTAGCATATAAAAAAACATGTGTCAAAGAAAATTAAATGTATTTTGATTAGCAGGCTACAAATTAAATATACTTTTTGAAAAAATAATTATTTGGTCATCCCTTGATAGATAAGGAGTAGAGCAGGTTTTCCTTTATTTTTAACTTGACATTTATTTTAAAAACAGTAACATTAAATTCGTTAAGAAAAAATTTAACAAACTGAACAATGTACAAGGAGAGTAAGCCATTGGAAAGCTTAAACAATAAAGAAGCAAGAGAAAAGTTGGAGTTTGCTAAGGATCAAGTCATTGGCGCTATCGCTGAGACAATGGATTTATACGGAGTGACACCAGCCGCCGGTAGGTTGTACGCCACAATGTATTTGGAAGATAAAATGAACTTGGATGAGATGCTTGAAGAAGTCGGGATGACTAAAGCAAGTATGAGTACCAGTGTACGTAAATTGCAGAACATCGGTTATGTAAAACGTGTGTATACAAGAGGAACCAGGAAACATACGTATGCAGCGGAAAAAAATTTCTTCAATACCTTCATGTCCTTCTATTGTCAGCAGTGGGAGCGTGAAGTGAGTATGAACTTGGATGCCGTTCAACTTGCTGAAAAGGAACTGGATGAAATTATAAATGACGAGTCTGTAGCTGAAGAAATAAGGGAAGAAGCGAAAGAACATTATAAATTACTGAATGAATCGAAGGTATATTATCGATGGCTAAGAAAATTAGTAGCAAGTATTCGTTCAGGAGAAATATTTGAATTTTTACCAAAGGAAAATGAAGATACTTAATAATTATAGGAGGCAATTTGATTCATGAGTTTTAGAAGGGGAATATTATTTGTCGTTACATTATTGATTATAGGTGTTCTTGCAGCATGTGGAAATGGAGATGCAGAAGACGCGTCGTCAGAAAGTGCTGCTGCGGAAAGTACGGATGAAACGATAGATATGGGACAAATTAGTTGGGCAGAAAATATTGCTGTTACTAATATGTGGAAAGTCATTCTGGAAGAAGAAGGATATGATGTTGAGTTTCACTTATTAGATATGGGAACACAAATGGCGGCACTCGCAAATGATGAATTGGATGTCAACTTGGAATTTTGGCTTCCGGTTCAAGATAAGAACTATTTTGAGAAATATGAAGAGGAAATCGATTTTTCAGAAGAAGTTTGGTATGACAATGCGAAGGTTGGATTAGTTGTACCTGCTTATATGGAAGATATCAATAGTATTGAAGATTTAAATGAGAACAAAGAACTGTTTGAGAGTAGGATTACAGGCTTCGATCCGGGTGCTGGAACGATGGATACTACCGAAGATATGATTGCGGAATATGAGCTGGACTTTGAGCTTATACCAAGTTCCGAACCAGCGATGCTTACAGCAATTGAGGAAGCAATCCGAGCGGAGGAGCCGATTGTCGCTCCATTATGGAACCCGCATCGTGTGTTTTCAGAAATGGATTTAAAATATCTGGACGATCCTAAAAACATGTTCGGAGAAACAGAAAAAATTCATCACGCGAAACGATTAGGTTTCGCTGACGATTACCCGGAAGTCGATCAGTGGTTGAAGAACTGGAAGATGGATGATGATTCCATTGGTGCATTAATGAGTTATGTAGCTGAAGCCGAAGAGGCAGGAGAAGATCCAATCGTTGGTGCAGAAAAATGGGTAGACGAAAATCAAGATTTAGTTAATGAATGGTTAAGTGAATAAATCGCAAGAGCGGGAACGTAATCCACTCATCCCTTGTTCAAGGGGAGTGGGTTCGTTCTTTTTTTATTGTTTAGAAGGGCTTGGATAAATTAGTGGAAGGGAAAAGAGGTTTAAGATGATGTTTTTATTATAACGGTCTTTGCTCCAACTGAAAAATTAGAAGATGGAATCTCCATATGGATCTAGATCGGAGTTATCTTACACGAGCGTAGTTAGTCTGTCAATTCTCTTTCTCCTATCTGTTTTGCCGCAAATGATATAAATGTTTTTGGCGTCTGTGTAATCTTGCTTCATCGATTTTTCAACTCCTTCATTATAGTTTGAATGATATGCTCATCCACACCATTAAAGAGGGAAAGTTCAAGACTCCCTGATTTCATCGTCCAAACAGGAGCTGCCGAGGAAACGGGTGGAATGGCTAACGTAGATTCTGTCTCTTAAAGATGGAGTGTTATGGGGACGATGATCACTTCTTCAGGTGACATAGAAAAGCACCTCCTTCAATTGATATTTCTATCTTAGCAGGAAGTGCTTGATTCTTGTATGCGTTGTTTGAATACGGGTTTACAACTTACTCCGTCTCCAAATGTTGACCCAAATAAGGTTAATTAGTTAACCAAAATAAAACGATAAAGTTATTTATATGAAATGCTTTTTTACTTAAGTTTCCCACAATCAAGATTGTTGCTATTATTACCAACATAAGTTCCTCTTTACGCCTGGTTTACACAAATAGAAAGGGTCCACTTTACGTAAACTCTCTCATGTATTCCAGTTCCTTATCTGTTATCTTAAATCTATTTGAACAGTGTCTAAAGTATAGTTGTCGACTTCTACACTAAGCTGATACATCCCTTTTGCCAGTGATTTTGTATTCCAGTTGAAAATATACTTACCATTCCCTGCAGAACGGAAGAGGTTCCCTATATTTGCTTTCCCACTAGATTTGGCCTCTTCTTTAGAACCCAATGTCCCATCATCAGATACCTCTGTAACATAAAGTTTTGCCTCTACACCTATTGCATCATGACCTAACTCATCTGTTAACTTTAATTTCACTGGAACTGTTCGCCCTTGTTTAATGTTGTTTAATTCATTTGATTTGATTGGTGATAAGAAAGTGCTAGAATAATCCCTGGGATCCTTTAGCCCCATTATTGCATAATAAGCAGGTTTTACATTGTATTTTGTATCAAAGGCGAAGGGGGCATCCTTTCCTCTTCCATCATCACTATATTCCTTGGCGCGGTCGTCTAACCAAGTATGGTTATCGGCAATTCCCCAAAACGTTACATTGCTGATAGCATCATCCATTTCTTCATATAAGCTGAATAGTTCTCTATATCGATTTGCCTGTTCTTCAAGAATGCTTGCTGGAATTTCATCTTCTGTTTCATATTCTCCGCTTGGTGGCTAACCATAGATACTAACATCCAGTTCCGTTATTTGAACATCTAAACCTAAATCCGAATACATTTGAATGGCCTCTCTAGTTTCCTCAATGGAAGGCCAATTAAGTTGGATATGTGACTGTAAGCCAACCCCATCAATAGGAACCCCTTCGTCAAGTAATTCCTTTACTAGATTATAAAAGTCATCTCTTTTCACACTGTCTACTTCGTTATTATAATCATTGATATACAGCATGGCATCTTCGCCAGCATATTCTCTTGCCGTCTCGAAAGCTACTTTAATAAAGTCTGTTCCAGTAATTTGATACCATTCCGACTCTCTTAATCCGCCACCGTCATCCATCACTTCGTTCACGACATCCCAGGCATCCACCTCATCTTTATAACGCAATACAACCGTTTTAATATAATCTCTCATTCGGTCTAATAGAAGTCGTTTATTTACTTCCCGTTTTTCAGGATCTTCTTCTTCAACCATTGGGTTTCCTTCTTCATCTAGAAAGAACCAATCTGCCACTTGGCTATGCCAAACAAGTGTGTGGTACCGTAAGTACATGTCATTCTCTTTAGCAAAATTAACAATCTTGTCGGCATCTTCCCAGTAAAATTCTCCTTCTTCCGGCAGGATATACATCGGTTTCATAGTATTCTCTGCAACAATGCTATTATAGTGGTATTTTAATACCTCAGCTGATTCACCCTCCAATTGAAAGGGTTCCACCGCTGCCCCAATTCCAAAAGAACGTTCAAATCTTTCATCCATAGGAGCAACGTCTGTCGCATAAATTGACTCAGAATTTTGAGCAAGTACATGGCCTGCTCCAATTGGTAATAATAAAGCTAAAACCATACCGAAAATAATAGTTTTCTTCAAGACTTTTAACATGGAATAAAATCCCCCTTAGTAGATTAATCGCTCCAAGCATCGGTCAATTAATGGATATACTAATTAGGTTGTAAGAAAATCGATGTATCACCTCATTTCATGAGTTTGGTTTAGATACCAATCCTTATCTAATTTGGATAGAATCACTTATAACTGTCAAGCGTTGCTGATAAAGGAAACCCCTTTATTGTAAATACAGCACCATACTTTCTTCTTCAATTAGAAAATGAATATTCAACCTCCTTTGCGTGAGCATTCTCTATTCGTTCTAACCTCTAATCTATCTTCTTCAAGCTGATAACCTTGCAATTTAATTTTGACTAATTCCCTTCATATTACGGTTGGGCAATCACAAAATTGTTATATGCCCTCGAACATTCTCTTCATATATTCATGATAAAATGATTCGTTTAAGTTATGTAGAACTACCTTCTGATTCGTCAAAAACAGTCAGCAATGTAAATTGAAAAAAACTGAATTGTAAATGCTTTCTAATTTTTATAATAACAAATTGAACTTTATTTGTCTAGTGGATGAACAAAGTTCAAAGTATAAATAGTTGCAATGTCGAACTGCGGACACGATATTTTGTGTTCTAAGACACGTCACAACATATCAAGGATACTTACTACAGGAATAGTATAGTGATTATTTAGAATACTATAATATAATGTGAGATGATTTGTAATAAGGGGTGATTATATTGAATCAGACAATTCCTAGTAAATTAAAACCTATATTTACAGTTTCAATGGATATTGACCAAATATGTTCTTCAGAGCAAATAGCAAATCGCATGGATCCTTATGTTTTTTAACAAAGAATAACGAATTAAGTGCGTACTCCTTATGCAGCACAGCTTGCCTCACAAGGAATCGCTAAGCTCATTCAAGATAATCCAGCGATACGCTCTGGTGTTAATACAATTAATGGAAAAGTACCCTTCAAGCGGTGGCGGATGATCTTGGTTATCATTATGTTCCAGCTGAAGAAGCACGGATTGAAACGGCTAATGTATAACGATAAAAAATACCCTTCTGATTTGTTTAGAAGGGTATTTTTTATAAGGGTGAGCGTTGACTAGTAAGGGCGCGAGATATTTAAAAAATAGTTATCTGTATTTTTTTATTCTATATTTGTTAACGAAACCCCATCAGCCTCTGTTTCTACGGTGTAATTCCAATTATAGTCACTCGTTTCCTCTTCACCGCTGCTATAAATTTTCTTAATGGTTTCATCTGTTGTTACGTTCCAAGAGTCACCATTTTTTTCGATATTTGTTACCGTTGCATGGATGACCTCTTGCTTCATACCGCTTTCTGCTAAGCGATTTACTAGATCTGTTTGCATGCCATGGAGGGCACTATCATCTTTGATATAAGGACGAACAAGCTCATAATCCTCCGCGTTAATGGCCTCTACAAGATTGTAGATATAATTTAAAGTTGCTTCTTCTATTTGCTCATCTAAGTCATTACTTGCTGGAGCTGAAGCTGATTTGGTAGCCTGATGTAATTCTTGCGACCCATCCAATGTTTCCGTAGCTTTAAAATCATTACTGCTAAATAAACCATACGAATTCGCTTCATCAATCAGCCACTTTTCTTCATCTGAATCAAACACCATTCGGAGTGTTACCGTGTCGATTCGTTCTTCTAAATCAGGCTGGTCATCACTATTGTGAGTGGATGCTGTAAAATGGAAATTTGCTGGAATGGAAACTTCATTTTTATCATAGAAAGTTAGCCCTTCATAATTTATTTCTATTTTATCTAATTGGCCAGTGAAGTTCTTTCCGTATTCTATGTTATAAGCGAAGTTGTCTTGAAAAACTTCACTTAAATTTTCCGTGACAGCTGTATAGATGGCAGCATCGTTTGCCGCATGGGCCTGGACATATTCCTCTCCATACAATAAAATCACTTCTGATAATTGATCCATCAGTTTTTTACTAACCGTATGTAATGTAAGTTCATAGTAATCTTCTTCAATTTTTATATCTTCTAATGTAACCTTACCCCATTCGGTTTCAATAACAGGAGTTACTGTGACAGAACCATCCAGATTCAGCGGGCCAAATGCGTCAATATGCAGGCTGTCATTGAAAGGTATCTGCTCTTCATTTACTTCAATGTATGCATTTTTAATCGGACTATCATTCTGATTAAATAAATGGAAGGTTGTCGATTCTGCGTCCAGTTGGATATCATGATAAACCGTATCACTATAGCTGTCTCCAAGAATCATCACATCCTCTGATTCAGCTTCCGTAAATTCCCCGCTGTAGCTGCTATGTATGTTGTATTTACCTGGAGCCAATGGTCCGTACACCATATTTTTTTCATCTGTCTTTTCGGCAGGGAATGTTTCTTCATTAAAAGTAGTTTCTATATTTTCAAATGGCAGCTCAAGATCTGCGTATTGCGGTACTAAAGAAAATAGATAGCGAGGGAAAATAAAGAAATGCTTCCCGTTCTCTGTTAGTTTCATAAGGTCATTCTGATAAGAAAAATCTTCTAGATTCGTCGTGTCTATATTGATATAATGAGCTTCATCTTTTGCAAGTGTGACAAGGGCTTCTGCCTCGGCTGCTGATATCGTTTCACCTTGCATCCTTGTCAAATCCTGAACTTTTTCATAATCGTCTTCAATGATTGCCGTGACGAATCGCTCTGCCGTTTTTTCTGGAGAGAAATATGATTTCCCCCATGTATAGCTGCCAATTAGTATCACTAAAAGAGCAGCAGCTGCACCCATCACTATTTTTTGTTTTTTCGTATAATTTCTTGGTTGCTTTTTGGGAGGAATAACTGTATCTCTGTCCCGCTCCGGAGAGGCATCCAATTTATGTCCGCAATTCTGACAGAATGTTAAGGACTCATCGATTGCTTCTCCACATTCCTTACAGTACTTTTCCATGTCTGATAGACTCCTTTATATTAAGTATTCTTTCAAAACCCTCATTGTCAGGTAATCGCCTCAATTATTCACATACTTTAGCACCTGAACGTATCACTTTCGATCATAAGTAGTATAGACTAATATTACCGATTTGTTAAGCATATTTTACTAATTTATGCCTATCAAGCGATTGAATATACGCGAACAGAATGACGGAGTAAATCTAAAGAACTATTATCATCTTTACAAAAGATCTATTCCTGTGTATGATTATTTAGTTGTAGGTTAATCATACTAGGGAAAGAGTGAGAATATGCGTGAATGTTTTGCTTGCCACAAAGAAATTGGTGATGTTAAATTTTGTGGTCATTGTGGGGAAAACCAAGTTTGTCAGGAATGCGGAGAACAATTTGATCGCCCGAGTGCTTTTTGTTTGAACTGTGGTACAAAGCGAGCCGGCGGGAGCGAGGGTGCAGATCAATCAACTCAAGTGATTGCTGATACAGAGCAAACAGGGAATATGAATCAGAATCAAGCAGAGGAGTTGCCGCAAGCCAATTCATCTGGTCAGCAATCGGAGAAACAAGAGCAAGATCCCGAGGAACAGACACTTCCAGTCCAGCCGGAACAAAAGAGTAGTTTTGTAGATTCAGTGAAGCAAAAGGTGCAAAAGCTAGGCAAAAGAAATCTTTCCATTATCGGCGGGATTCTTATTGTCTTGATTGCTTTTTTCATTTTCCAAGGGTCTGGTAATAGTCCAGAGAAAGTGATAGAAAAGTTCTTTGCAGCACTTAGTGACGGAGATGCGGAGAAAATAGAGCAGTATGTCGATCCACTCATTTGGGAAGAAATGTTAGATGAAGATGTGATGGATGCGCTGGAGATGTTGAACAGGCTAGATGTGACGATGGAATTGCTTCATCTTGAAAAAGTAGACACTGGCGAGGATTACATCGATTTTGTCGCGACCGTTAAGTATGACTCTGTTTTTATCGATGGTGAAGATGAAGAGGAAGAAGTATCCATAGAAGTGATGCAATACGGTGGTAAATGGTATATTTCGGATATGTATTGATTTAGTAACTGTACATCGTATTTGATTAGCAAAATAAGCGTTGGTGCTTACAAGTTTAACTTTTGGATGAAAGACATGAAATACCCCCACCAAGTGGTGGGGGTATTTCATGTCTTTGCAAATAATTTTAGATTGGATTTAGTATGAGTTGTGAAGAGCTCTCACTTTATCTATTATCCACTTTCTCTGGATACATATCATGCTTAAACATTCGTTCTCTTGCCATTTCCTCATATATCGTATTCGGTTTACCATAATTGCAATACGGATCAATGGAAATCCCGCCGCGTGGAGTGAATTTCGCCCAGACTTCGATATACTTCGGATCTAATAAATTAATCAAGTCTTTCATGATTATATTTGCACAGTCTTCATGGAAGCCGGGCTGGTTTCTGAAACTGACCATATACAGTTTCAGCGATTTGCTTTCCACCATTTTCACATCAGGCATATACGAGAGGTAAATCGTCGCATAATCCGGCTGCCCCGTCATTGGACAAAGGCTCGTAAATTCAGGGATATTGAATTTAACGAAATAATCATTTTCTCGATGCTGATTTTCAAATGTTTCTAAAATGTCGGGATTGTATTTGTAATTGTATTCTGTATTTTGATTTCCTAGTAATGTTAAATCGTTTGTGTCGCTTTTTTGCATGTTTCATCCTCCTCTAATTTCCTATCAGTAATATTCGGTTCATACAGATCCATTTTAATAACAACTTTCCTGATTCCGCCAGCAACTACTAATTGCATCACAACCTTGGCAATCCATTGACCTAATATGGCATAGGGCACTAGACTCCATGGAACGAATTCTAATCCTAGCGGTCCTATTCCAATAATGACGAAGATTGCTGAATCCAAAAATCCTGCCACAATTCCTGAATACATGACTCTTTTTACAAAGGGAAATTTAAAACGAGTATAAATCTCTGTGTCAGCTGTCTCAGAAATAATGAAACTTAATGTACTTGCAAAAACGATCCATAACGGATCTCCCAGTAAATAACTTGAAAGAGCTGAGAGTAGCAGGGCTAGCCCAATGAGCAGATAAGTCCGTAATCTGCCGAATCTATTTTGCACCATATCTCTCATGACAAGGGTTAATCCGATCAGCAAGGTACCATACGGGATGATGAGTGGGCCTAGTTCCAAGGGAGCGAATCTTGCAGTAATGACATTTGCTAGAATGATAGATAATAAGTAGATAGCTATTCGAATCATATTACAGACCGCCCTTGTAGATAGGTTTCTAACCCATCATTTCTTAGTTTACAAGCAGGGCAATTCCTACAACCATCCCCTATTATCCCGTTATAGCATGTCAACGTGTTTTCCCTAATATACGCTAGACGATCCATCCGATCCGCCATTTCCCAAACCTCTGATTTATCTTTCCACATGAGAGGGGTGATTACGTTAAAAGGAAAATCCATTGCGAGATTTAACGTCGTGTTGAGTGATTTTATAAAATCATTTCGACAATCCGGGTATCCGCTGGACTCTGTTTCACTGACTCCGGTGATAATATTTTTAATGCCCATTGATTTTGCATAAACCGCAGCAAATGAAAGGAAGATATGATTTCTTCCTTCTACATATGTATTTGGTATAGTTCCTTCCTCTATTTCCATTTCTTTTCTCGTTAAGGCATTTTCCGTTAATTGATTCAGAAGATCCATCTGAATAATTTTCTGATTGACACCGAGATCTTTTGCTATATTCCTCGCGCATTCGACCTCCGATTCATGTCTTTGCCCATACAAAAAAGTGACGGTCTCTACTTGATCAAATTCTTCCAATGCCCATAACAAGCATGTGGTCGAATCCTGTCCGCCACTAAATACAACCATTGCCTTTT
The DNA here is from genome assembly GCF_021556485.1 of Oceanobacillus alkalisoli. Taxonomy (GTDB): domain Bacteria; phylum Bacillota; class Bacilli; order Bacillales; family Amphibacillaceae; genus Oceanobacillus; species Oceanobacillus alkalisoli. The sequence goes on from NZ_JAKGBW010000005.1 coordinate 49,550, forward strand.
CCATTGTACATTCCTCCATAGTTTTTATTTAAGAGGGGATGGTTTCGAACCCTCTATGAGTAGTCAGAACGAGATACCTGTATTGTTGGGGTTGCTTGTTCTAACTGTATCCTGTATAGGATGTCTTTTGAAATAACCAAATTTATATACTTACAATTATAAGGAAGGGGAAGTGTGAAAGCAACAGTAATAAATGATTCGTTTCTTTCGTTAATGAATTTCATAATACGTATTTAATGCATCACCATCACCATATGTTGAGTTGGTTCGCTCCCAACTACATATGGTGATGGAAAAGCCTAGCCGACTTTGGTAATTATGAAATTCATTCTAGTGTTAATCCTAGTTCCTTTAGCCATTTGAATTCTAAAAACAATAGTCATTCGCTTTCAAAAAAGTCTCGATTTCATACTAGATCAGAATCGCAAATATAGGGAGCGATCATCAAATGAAAAAACCATTAATCGGTGTTCTACCTTTATATGACGACAAAAAAGAAAGCTATTGGATGCTTCCATGATATATGAAAGGGATTGAAGATTCCGGTGGGATTCCAGTCATGTTGCCATTAACCACGGACGAACCAGTCATTCACAGGTTAGCGGATAACAGTTCATTATTTCAAATCCTAGAAGCAGATACTTTTAAGTTAAACAGTTATCATCATCAAGGAATCAAAAAGTTATCGGAGGAGTTAGAACCTGTAGCCACAGCTGCTGATGGATTGATCGAAACTGTTGTCATGCCTGGCAAAGCATTTATATTGGCGGTTCAATGGCACCCGGAATTCAGTTATAAACATGATGCCTATAATAGCAAATTATTTTCAGCCTTTATCGATGCATGTTAATTTACATTACGAGAAAGGAAGAAGGCTCTCCAATTCTATAAAAGATTATAAAGGGCGGCACAATAGCTATTTACATACTAATTTCCTAGCCGCCCATTTATCCTCCCCCATAAAACACTCGACAAAATAAAACATTGATGCTAAGATAAATGTGTAACCGGTTCCAGATAAAGGTGGAGATGCTATGGCAGTGACAATCCGAGATGTGGCGAAAGCGGCTGGAGTTTCAGCTGCGACCGTATCACGAGTGATAAATAATAGTGGATACGCGCATGAAGATACGAGAAAAGCCGTATTGGATGCGATTCAAAAATTAAATTATAAACCGAATGAAGTGGCTCGTTCCTTATATACACAAAGGTCAAAGTTAATCGGCTTAATCCTTCCCGATATTACGAACCCATTTTTCCCCGCGTTAGCTAGAGGAGTGGAAGATTGGCTTCGGGAAGAAGGCTACCGCTTGATTATTGGGAATAGTGATGAGCAGCTTGAACAGGAAATGGATTATCTCGATACATTTATCCAGCATAATGTGGTTGGTATTATTGCTTCCATTAATGAAGCGCATAGTGACATGCTCAAAGACTTGAAGATACCAGTTGTGATGCTTGACCGAACGATAGAAAGTTTGCCTGCTGTTTATGCTGATCAGTTAGAGGGTGGTAAGCTAGCTGCGGAGAAGATTTTAGAACTAGGAAGTAAGGAAGTGACTGTTATAAGAGGCCCTGTTGAAGTGAGACCGGTTTATCAGCGGTTTGTATCTTCTTTTCAGCTGTTAAAACAAGCAGGAATCAAGATCAATGTGTTGGACTCCGAGCTTACTTTTGAAGGAGCAAGTGAATCGGTGAAAACATTGTTCGATAAATATCCGAATACAGATGGAATTCTAGCATGTAATGATATCGTTGCGGTTGCAGTGATGAATGAGGCAGAGCGCAAGGGCCGAAGTGTTCCAGAAGATGTTCAAATTATCGGGTTTGATGATATTTCGATTAGTGAACTCGTCAATCCAGGATTATCAACGATTCGCCAGCCTGCTTATGAAATGGGTGCAAGAGCTGCAGAAATACTTATTAAAAAAGTAAATCAAGAAGTTTTAACTGATATTCACCATAAGTTACCTGTACAATTTATCGAAAGAGGATCAACAAGAAAGGTAGGAGATTAATATGGTTCATATTGTTGTTGTAGGAAGTACTTCAATGGATTTAGTTGTGACCGCTAACAAAAGACCAGGAGCAGGAGAAACGATACTTGGAGAATCGTTTTACACGGTACCGGGAGGGAAGGGGGCGAATCAAGCGGTAGCCGCAGCACGCCTTGGTGCTGAAGTATCTATGGTTGGATGCGTTGGCGGGGATGCTTTTGGTGAGAAGATTGTCCATAATTTAAAAGAAAATGGTGTTTCTGTAACGAATGTGGAACCCGTTCCACATTTAAGTTCCGGGACGGCTCATATTACGCTCGCAGAAGGCGATAATAGCATTATTTTTGTAAAAGGTGCCAATGATGAGGTTACTCCTGCGTATGTTGAAAAAGCGAGTTCTACTCTGATGGATGCGGATATCATTATGGTTCAGCAAGAAATTCCAGCTGAGACCGTGGAATATATTGCAGATTTTTGCAAGAAGCATCATAAAAAATGGTTATTGAATCCAGCGCCGGCACGTGAAGTAAGTGAGAAGACCATTGAATCTGCAACGTTTCTGACACCGAATGAACATGAGTTTGCCGTCATGTTTGGTGAGGAGTTGCGTTCCGAGGTCCTTGCCCGTTATCCAAATAAGCTCTTGATCACAGAAGGAGAAAATGGAGTCCGCTATTTCAATGGTATACGTGAAGAGGTGGTTCCTTCTTATGTTGTGGAGCCGGTAGATACTACAGGGGCGGGGGATACATTCAATGGGGCTTTTGCAGTTGCGATTGCAGAAGGGAAAGCGATCAATGAAGCAATACGTTTTGCGAACCTTGCAGCATCTATATCGATTACAAAGTTTGGAGCTCAAGGTGGAATGCCGATGCGTGAAGAAGTGGTAGGAAAATTATAAAGATGAAAAAACATGGAATATTGAATAGTCATATAGCAAAAGTGTTAGCAGATCTCGGTCATACCGATACGATTGTAATCGCCGATGCAGGCTTGCCTGTTCCTAATGGGGTATTAAAAATAGATGTCGCACTGACGCCTGGTACCCCTTCTTTTCAGGAAGTGGTAAAAGTAGTTGCGGCTGATATGGTAATTGAAAAGATGTACCTCGCGTCCGAAATGAAAGAAATAAATCCAGGACAATATGAATTTATGAAACAGTTTCAGGAGATAGATGCGGAATTTGTGGAACATGAACGGTTAAAACAAATGACAGCGAATGCAAAAGTAGTAATTCGAACGGGAGAAACGACGGCCTACTCGAATTGTATTTTTCAAGCAGGTGTCTTTTTCTAAAGAGAGAGGTGACGTTACATGCATATTTTGATGGAAAATATTCATAAAGCATTTGGTGCCAATAAGGTGCTCCGAGGAGTAGATTTTGAACTGAAACCAGGTGAAATTCATGCACTAATGGGTGAAAATGGTGCCCATAACGATAAGATGGCGCTAGGTGCTTTGGAAGCGATTAAAGCAGCTGGAAGAGATATCGTTATTATTGGCTTTGATGGAGTGGAAGATGCGATTGTTTCTGTTGAGGCTGGAGAATTGACTGCAACGGTTGCTCAGCAGTCGGATATGATGGGACAAGAAGCAATTGCTGCAACGGAAAGTGTACTCGCTGGCGAAGAATTGGAAGAAATCATTAAAGTTCCATTGGAGTTGAAGAAGAAGTAGAGAGAGGGAAGTATCCCAATGCTCATTCTCTCATCTATAAAAACTACCTAATTGAATGAATTTCATTAAATTAGAGGATAACTCAATAATTAGGTAGTTTTTTATGTGGTTTTTACTTAATGCGATATCCCGCCTAAACCAAATTAGCCAAATTCATAATCGTCATATCATCCATAGGCGGATTATGAAGCCCTGCACGAACATCCCGGTAATAACGTTGCAATGGATTTTTCTCAGACAGACTCCGGGCACCGACAATCCGCATCGCTAGATCCACGACATGAAGTGCTTTATTGACAACCGATAATTTAACAGCACCAAGCTCTGGTCCCATTGTTTGCCGTATGCTTTCATCTGACTCATCCCATTTTCTAGCTACAGAGAAAAGGAAGTGTTTGGATTCTAATATCGCTAACTCCATTTCTCCCATCTTTTGTTTGACGTTTGGCAAGTCAGAGATGGTTCCGGTTATGCTGTTAGGTGAATAGTTTCTAGCAAAATGATTGGCATAATCCTGAGCAGCACGAGCGATACCGAGATAACAAGCTGGGATATGGAGCAGCCAACCTGTTGCCTTTCTTTTTCCCCCTGTGAGTTTTTCCACGAGATCATCTTTTTCTACATGTACATTTTCTAAGACAAGGTCATGACTTCCTGTCGCTCTCATTGCAATGGAATCCCAGGTTTCATCAATACTTACCCCTGTATTTTCACGTTGAACTAAAAAGTTACCTATATCATCTGTTCCATCGATGGATGCACTCACTACAAAATAATCGAGGACGGGAGCGAGTGTTGTAAATGTTTTTCTACCATTAATGACCCAGCCTTGTTGCGTTTCTTTTGCATAGGTTTCCGGTTTGCCACCGCGTGTCGGACTGCCAGTAGCCGGTTCGGATGCTGCGTTGTTCAGCAAGGAACCAGTTGCAACCACGTCTTTTGCTACACTAGCAAACTTATTCTCATCCCAAATATTATTCTCACCAAGATGTTTCATAATTCCCATATGCCAGCCGATGGAAAGGGCAGTTGACCCGTCTGCTTTACCGATAATCGCTTGCAGATAAAGCATTTCACTGAGAGAAATCCCGCTGCCTCCATATTTTTTAGGCAATGTAAGAGCTGGATAACCAATATTTTTTAACTCATCGAAGTTTTCATGAGGAAAAGTGCTGTCCCTATCATGCTGTGCAGCCCGATCTGTAAAAGGAGCAACTGTTTTCCTAAGTAAATCAGCGCGTTTTTCCATCGTCTGAAGTTCTGTGATTTTCATATGTATCCCTCCGTTAAATTGTGTTTCTTGCCATACGTTAAATTCTTATTGATTTAGTAGGTTTTATATGTTCATTATGTCATTGGAGGAAAGGAAATTCAATTAATAAAACGGATGGGACAGCGACCTGTCTGCACAAGAACCAGTTCCTCGTCTCATGCTTGTATAACCAAAAGCAAAATTTCCTTGGAATTAGGAATTATGCTGTTATAGAGGTACCTGAAAATTATTGTGTTAGTTGAAGTAGATGAAGAGCAGGAAAGCAGTGTTTATGGAACATTCCTATCCCATGATACAGAAAATAAGGGGATGTATCCTGAACGTGTCGTGAATCGGAGCAGGCGTGCAGACCATCGTTAAGCAATTCTTAGAAACAGGGAAGTGCCAGGAGTAGTACTTCTCTGTTTTTTTTAGATTCATTCATGCCATACATTTCCTCATGTATAGGTAATCTTGATACAAAAATAACCGGTCCAGTTTACTCCATATACTTGTTTAATAAGTAATCAGGTCGGGAAGAAGTCAAATGATTATAAAAATAGGTTTGCTAAAGGATGTGTACGACGATGGATAATAAAAAAAACGACAGATACCAACAAAAATCAACAGATGAAAAAGATGCACAGCTGGGGCAAGAACGGAAGAGAAATACGGGTGAAGACCGAAAATTGACAGACGATAATGGTGTGAAAGTATCTAACTCTGAAACTTCTTTGAGGGCAGGCAGACGCGGTCCGTTGTTATATGATGATTTTCATTTTTATAGAAAACAAACCCATTTCAACCGGGAGCGCATTCCTGAAAAAGTGGTGCATGCTCGCGGATTTGGAGTGTATGGAGAATTTGAAACGTATAAGTCATTAAAACATCTGACGAAAGCTCACTTTTTGCAGGAAGCAGGACAGAAAACTCCAGTATTTACCCGTTTTTCAACGTTCCAAGGAAGCAAAGGTTCAAAGGATACAGCGGTAGATATCCGTGGCTTTGCGGTTAAGTTTTATACAGAAGAAGGAAATTATGACTCGTTATCCCTGCAATTCCCTGTATTTATTGTGTCGGACGCCATGAAATTTATGGATGTCGTCCATGCTGCGAAACCAAATCCTGCAACCGACGTTCCGCAAGCAACAACTGCACACGATAATTTCTGGGATTATGTTGCTAATAACCAGGAATCCGCCCATATGATCATGTGGTTGATGTCTATGCGCGGTCGTCCAAGAAGCTGGCGGATGATGGCGGGCTGGCCAATTAATACCTTCCGTTTTGTTAATGAACAAGGAAAATCAACCTTTGTCCGCTTTAAGTGGCAGCCGAAACTCGGTGTTCATTCGCTGCTCTTAGATGAAGCAAATCTGATCGGCGGGGTCGACCCAGACTTTCACCGGAACGATATGATTGAAGCGATCACAAAAGGGATTTATCCCGAATATGAGCTAGGTGTGCAGTTGATTGAGGAAGAAGACGAGTTCAACTATGACTTTGACATCTTAGATGATACAAAGTTTTGGCCAGAAGAAGTCGTACCAGTTCAAACTATTGGTAAAATGACGTTAAACCGACTCGTTGATAATTTCTTTGCAGAGGAAGAACAAGCTGCATTTGACCCTAGTAGCCTTGTTCCTGGTATTGATGTTACGAATGATCCGGTTCTCCAGGGCAGAGCTTTTGCTTATCGGGATACCGAACTCTACCGCCAGAATACAGCAAACATTAACGATATACCTGTAAACAGACCGATCAATCAAAGAAATGACAACCTGAGAAACGGCTATCAGAAACATCCGATTGATGTAGATTCTGTTCATTATCATAAAAATTCACTTGCAGAAAATACACCGAAAGAGGCGAGTGAAGAGGAAGGAGGCTATGCCAACTATCCTGAAAAAGTGGAAGGACAGAAAACAAGAGAAGTTCCAAGCGATTCCTTCGAAGATTACTTTTCACAGCCGAGAATGTTCTGGAACAGTTTAACGTCTGTCGAGAAGAAGGATTTGCTTGAGACGCTAACATTCCACTTGCAAAAGGTGAAATCGGAGTCCGTCCGGGAGCAAAATGTGAACATGTGGGTGAATGTAGATAAGGAATTGGCGACAAAACTTGCGGATAACCTTGGTGTCGCGCATCCGACAGGAACCCATGTTTCTGTAACAGACCGTTCCGAAGCGATCAGCCTAGCAAATTCACCGCAGTCTGCCTCTACGAAAAAACTTGCTGTACTGATTGGTGATGAATTTAATGAGGAAGAAGTGGAACGGACATTAAGCTATCTCAAGCAGCAAGGTGTGTTTGTCCATGTTATCAGTGATCAGCTTGGCGAAGTAAAAGGATCAAATGGATCGGTGCTTCAGGTAACCGACACATTCCTGACCACCCATCCAACTCTCTTTGACAGTCTGTATGTTGTCGGTGGAACAAGCAATGAACAGCAGAAGTTCGATGATCAAATTATAGAGTTTGTAAATAATCAGTATAAATACTTTAAGCCGATTGGAGTAGCTACTACGGGAGAGAAATATGTAGCAGCTTCGAGTCAAGATTCTGTACCCGGTGTTGTATTTGCTGAAGAGAGCAATAACTTTGCGGAAGGTTTTGCTGATGCGGTTGCACAGGCGCGTTTCTGGGAGAGGAAATAAGCGGTTAAGAAAATATTAAATTTAGGAAGTTGCTCTGGTACGCAGTCCTGCCATCTTGCAGGAACAAACGTAGACAGAGCAACTTTTTTAAAATGAGAAGGTCGGGGATAATCAGTCCGTAAATCCCTGATTCTGTTCAACTAATATTCAGTGTGGGAGGTAAGGACCCCCCCACTGAACAAGTAATTTCCTGAAACCACCCCTATCGTCCCCCAGCCTAAGAACCGCAAAATCCACAACTAGTAATTTCCTCCTAAAAAAATTTATACTCTTTTTACTAGTCTGTAACCGGAAATCAATATCCGTTTGTTAACCTCAAGTTGCAGTCAAAATTGGAGAGGAGAGGTTCATATGTTCGACAAGATTGGTAAGAAATTTGGAGTGGTTGCACTTAGTGCTGGGCTAGTACTTTCAGGATTAAGTATAGGGGCGGTAGATGCTGCCAAGCCGGATTATGCTAGCAATAATGGAAAAGGCAATAATAAAAAGGTAGAAAATGTTATCTATATGATTCCGGATGGTTTCAGTTCTAACTATGCAAGTAACTATCGCGTTTATAAAGGCGAAGATGCTGTATGGGACGAGCATTTAAAAGGAATGTTTACTACATATTCTGCTGATTCGGATATTACCGATTCTGCTGCAGCTGGAACAGCAATGGCTACAGGTGAAAAGACGAATAATGGTGTCGTTGGCCTCGATACAGAAGGGAACGAGCTTCAAACAATCTTAGAAGCTTCCCAAGAAAATGGAAAAGCATCTGGTCTTGTCGCAACTTCGACAATTACCCACGCAACACCAGCTTCCTTCGCCTCCCATGTTGAAAGCCGAAATAACGAAACCGAAATTGCTAGACAATTGCTTGCAAATGAAGTGGATGTGTTACTTGGTGGCGGAAAGAATAATTTCCTGCCAGACTCTCAAGGCGGGAACCAAGAAATTGACTTAATCGAGCAAGCGGAAGAACAAGGCTATGAATTTGTTGAAACGCGCAGTGAGTTACTGGCAAATAAAGATCTCGCTCTTCAAAAGGGAGAAAAGCTTTTAGGATTATTTGCAGATGATGCACTTGCACCGGAATTGCACCGTGCTGAAACAGACGAACCAAGTCTTGCTGAGATGACGGATGCTGCAATTGATATTCTGGAGGAAAACAACAAAGGATTTTTCCTTGTCGTTGAAGGCAGTCAAATCGACTGGGCAGGTCATGCAAATGATGCAGGTTATGCAATGACAGACGTTGCTGCATTTGAAGAGGCAGTAAAAGAAGCAATGGAATTCGCCAAGGAAGATGGAAAAACACTCGTCGTTGTTGCTGGAGATCATGATACTGGCGGAATGACAACCGGTTCAAAAGATTCAATGGATTTAAATGCCAGCATGTTAAAAGATGTAACAGCTACAGGTGATTTTATGGCAGCAGCGTTAAACGCCAATCGTTCGAATGTGAGTGAAGTAGTAGAATTGTATACTGGATTTGAATTAACAAGCGAAGAAATTCAAACGATTCAACAAGCGAACAACGCATCACTTGCGATTAATACGGTAATAAGTGACCGGTCAAATATTGGCTGGACAAGCACGAATCATACAGGTGCAGATATTCCTGTCTATGCTTATGGACCACAAGCAGAGAAGTTTGCAGGTTTCTTGGATAATACGGATCTGCCTAAAATAATGGCTAAGGCGATGAAGTTGAAGTAAATGTAATAAAAAGTAAATATACTCGTTCCATTCCCCTCATGCATCGCTGTTTTATAAAAAATCTTTGTATAAAAAACAAGTTCACCCTACGCGTAGAGGTGAACTTGTGTAAATGACTAGTTAGAATACAGGCTGGGTTCTTGTATTTTCAAGTTATCCAATGTATGCAACAATACCTTCCACATCATCTAATTCCAATCGAATCCCGGCAAAAGGGTCCTCGTTAAGAAATTCATCTAACCATAAGCGCAGGGCTTCGATAATAGTTGACATGACGAGTACTTGTTTTCTGTTATTCCAAAACGATTCTGCAGTAAAGCCGGTATCATCGTCAAACAATAATTCTACCTCGACTTCTTCTGGCTTTATTTGCTTTTTTCGAGAAACATAGACACAAATTGCATTTATAATATCTTGTTCAGGAATCACTAGTTTCTCCATACATTAGCTTCCTTTTTCTTTTTGAAAAACTGATAGATTTTCATTGCGATTGAAATCAAGAATACGATTGCCAGTCCATTGATTATCAAGCCGAGAAGCGACCCTAAAATCCCCATGTTGCCAAGTAAACCACCAAATAATAATCCAGCAAGTCCTCCCAGCATGAGGCCTTTCATTAGACCGCCTGACATCATGCCGCCTTTATTGTTCGTATTTTGTTTTGTCGCAGATTTATTGACGGTAGAATCTTTTTTATTATTTTGGAAGAATGAATTGTTGTTGTTGGAATTAATACTACCATTACTTGGGTTAAATGACTTCTTCCCAGATTTATAACGTTTTGCCTCAACGGTTGTTCCAGCATCCTGGAAAACAAAATCTCCAATTGGTGAAAATACAAGTGCGATTGCACATAATGCTACTATCATCTTTTTCATATATCTTATCCTCTCTCATGCTGTCTTTTTTATGGTGTTTTTTTATTATAATATAAATTCACTTGTTTTGGGTGTTTAGTGTAACTTATTATTTATTATCTAGTTCTTATTATTAGATTCATTTATCCTGTACTTATAATAAAGTAAGGGAAGAGGTCACGATTAGCAGAAAACAATGAAGTACCATTGAATCATTTTCAGATTAAATAGAAGGAATTGCTAATACGGATAAAGAATAGTTCTAATATAAAATAAAATGATGGAGGCGTTTGCATGAAGCGAATTGGTAAATTTGCGATGCTAAGTGGAGCGATCCTATTAGGAGCAGGAATAGCAAGTCCTTTGGTTGATTCGCCAGTTATTTCCCAAGCATCCGAAGTAAAAAAACCGCCTGTTGCTGGATTCATAAGTCATGACGAGCTAACAAGAGAATTGAATCAAATCGAGCGAACGAGCAATGGGAAAGTTCAAGTAGAGGTGGCTGGCTATTCCAATCAAGACCGTGAGATCTATAAGACTACGGTGGGTACAGGGGAAAAAGTAGTGTTCATACAAAGTGAGATTCATGGAAATGAAAAGGTAGGTACAGTAGCGCTATTAAACATGATAAAAAAAATTGGTAAAAATAACTCCCCGGAAATGAGACAACTTAGAGAAGAACTAACTATTGTCGCTATGCCAATGATGAATCCGGATGCATCAGAAGCTAATCGCCGAGGGAATGAGATGAGGTGGGAAGAAGTAGTAGACGAATTTCCTGCATTGGAAAATGCAAGCCCGACCTGGAATTATTACACCTACATCAATCAATATTGGGATTATGCTTCCAACCCTGGATTTGATGTAAATAGAGATTTTAACCCTGATCTGGATTATGTGCCTCAACCAGAGGATTTCCCTGGCAGTTCTTCCCAAGCTGGTTGGTATATCACCCCGGAATCTCAGTCCGTTCGTGATGTCTATAAGGATTTACAGGAACAGTTTGGCACAGTTGATGTCTTTATCGATTTGCACCATCAGGGAGAATATGTAATCGAGGGTTCAGGCGAGCCAGTTACCTTATCGCTTTCTGGTGTATTTGTTCCTAATCCTGATACGGCAGAAGGTGAAAAATATAGTGAATATGCCGACCGATATAACGAAGAGTTTTCAAAGCAATTAAACGTTGCTGCATATGACGCATTGCAACAAATGGGTAATTCACCATTTGGAAACGTATCACTTTATCAACAGAATCTAGATTTACCAGGAACTGCACTCGGTTCATTTTCGTTAAATGGTAGTGGAACTGTATTATTTGAAGTTACTGGCCAGACACAAAGTTTTGGTCAGAAGAAGATGGGGCAGTTGACGAAGGCGGTTGAAACTGGACTGTATGGTATTCTAAATAGCTTGGCGACAGATGAAGTCTATGAATTAAATCCCGAAGATTATGATGACATTCCTTTAACAGGACGCTAAGTGTGAACGTTTTAAAATAACATAAAGTGAAAGTGTTATAAAAAATCTTGATACCCATTCGTTTCTTTAATAATATAGTTGAAGCTGGAAAGGTACTGCACCCCCGAAGGTAGAGCTTAAAATCTAACTTTGGGGGTGCATTTGTATCATAAATCCCGAATTTCGGAGAATGGGAACGTAAAGCACCCATTCGTAATCTTATATGGAAGATTCAGATTAAACACGAGCAGGCCACCAATCTACCAATAAAAAAACTTGCCATATCCAATTTATAGTGAAGTAGTGTTCCTCAAAGTTAATGCGTCATTCACTTAAAAGGTTATGGCAAGCTGTCTTCTTTTTTATATTAATTGATCGTATCTTTCGTGAGTATTCTAGGCTCGAGTAAGATCGTTGGGATATCTTCGAGTCCATTATTTATCGTTGCATCTGTCTGAATATCTTCTCCATTGGCTACCTTCATCGCCATTTCAGCGGCATGCGCTGCAATAACTTCGGTTGGTTTTTCAACAGTCATTGTTTGTGTTCCGGCCTTTATCCGCTCCAGTGCATCATTTTCAGCATCCTGGCCCGACACTGGAATTTCTCCAGCTAATTGTGCTGCTTCCAATGCTCTAATAGCCCCACCTGCAGTTCCATCATTTGCTGCTATAATAGCATCGACCTGATCCCTATTTAGAATCTCTTTTACGTTTTGTTCCGCTATAGCGGGCTCCCAGTCATCGGTATACTGGTCAAAAATGATATTGATATCACCAGAATCAACCAGTGGTTGTAGGATATTCATGGCTCCATCTCTTAAAAGAACAGCGTTATTATCCGATTCAGCCCCGCCTATATACACATAATTACCTGTAGGGGCATGTTTTAATATTTCTGTTGCTTGGAATTCTCCTACTTGCGTGTTGTCAAAAGAAATATAGTAATCAACTGCGGCATTTCTTATTAAACGGTCATAAGATATAATCTTGATTCCTGCTTCATGTGCCAACTCAACAATTGGAGCAGCAGCTTCTCCGTCGAAAGGTACAACGACAAGCACATCGACACCTTCTGCAATCAATAGTTCCGCTTGTTTAATTTGCACTTCTGTGTGACCATTTGCAGCAAGTGTTTTCACATTTCCGCCTAATTCAGTTATTTCATTTTCAAAAGCTTCTTTATCTCCATACCAGCGTTCGTCGCGAAGTGTATCAAGAATAAAACCGACATACACTTTTTCCTCGTCATCAACAAGTTTTATTTTTTCATTTTCTGGTAGTTCCTTCGATGAAGTACGATCAGAACATCCAACCATAACTAGACAGAGAAATAGGATGAAACCAATTAATATGAATCCTTTATGTTTGGCAAATAAATTCACTTCTTTTGCTCCTTTTTTAAAAATACTAAAGTTTAAATCTTTGAATCAATCGATTCATTCTCTCAACCATACTGGCCAAGTCTTGTGCACTTGAAGAAATATTATCAACTGATGCAGCTTGTTCATGTACCGAAGCTGATATTTCTTCTGAACCTGCAGCAGACTCCTCAGAAATCGCAGCAATCTGTTCTACAGACTCGTTGATTGTACTGCTGGAATCTTCAATCGTTTGAAAAATAGTTGACATGGTTCTTATTTTATCTGTCATCTCTTCTACATTAGCGTTTATCGCAGAAAAGCTTTTCCCGGTTAATTGTATTTGCTCAGCACCTTTATCTACTTCCGTGTATCCAAGGTTTAGTTCCTCGGATATTTGTGCTGTCTCTTCTATAATTGAAAACACGATATCACTGATTTTGGTTACAGATTGAGCAACTCCTTCAGATAAATTTCTGACTTCTGTTGCTACAACAGTAAATCCTCGACCTGCTTCCCCAGCTCTTGCCGCTTCAATGGAAGCATTCAATGCTAGTAAGTTTGTTTGATCCGCAATAGACTGTATAACATCTACTAGTTCTGTAATGGATCGCGTTTTGTGCTCAAGGCTTGTAATTCTTTCTAATGACTCTTTCATTACGTCATGGATAACGGCCATCTGTTGAACAGTTTCCTTCATGAGTTTATCCCCGTTCGTTGACGCTTCAAGAACCTCATTGGAGAATGTATTTAATTCGTTGCTTTGCTCACCGGCACGTATGACTTCCAAGCTGAATTGCTGCGTGCTCTCAGAAATTTCAACAGAATTATCTGCTTGGCTGGTAGAACCTTTAGCCATTTCTTCAATTGTAGCAGCAACCTGTTCACTACCTACCTTTACCTCAACAGAAGATTCTAGTAATGCTGTACTTTGTTGATCAACTTCTCTAGAAAGTTCCTGAATTTCTGAAATCATGTCACGTAAGCTGCTTCCCATATGGTTCATTGCATTTGATAATTGTGCAATCTCATCTTGACCTTTAACCTTCAATGGTTCAATATTCAAGTTTCCACTTGCAATCTCCCCACTGTGTTGAACAATATTACGCAAACCTTCACTTATATTTCGGCTGATAAAGAATAAAAGTATGATCGAAATAACGATCGAAATTGAAGCAGATAAAATCAAGATAAATGTAACTTGTTTCAAATCGTTTTGCGCAGTATGTAGTGATTTCTCACTCTCTTCGGTTGCAGTGTCCATGAGCTGTTGTCCTAGTTCTGCCGTTTCGTTTTTCAGTGTGCTTGCAACCTGTTGTAGTTCTGCAAATTCATCTGTATTGATTTGCTGTACATTAGGGACAATCATACTAAAAAAGTATTGATCTAATTCATGATTATTTGCAATCATTTGATCAAAGCTTGCTAACTGTTCTTTATTTAAAAGGGGTTTGATATTTTTCGCGACATCTACAAATTCTATACTTTTATCCATATACTGTGAAAGCATCTCATCATCAGATAACAATATGTATTCTGGGATAAATAAATATTTCTCTTGATAAATTGTAACAAGTTCTCCTGCATAGCTCGAAAGCTCATTCTTAATGGTCGTATCTTCCATTCGATGATCGGTTGTCTGTAAAAACAAAAACGTGATAAAGATAGATACAACAAATGCTAGTGCCATAAAAGCAAATACAACTGTATATTTACCACCTATCTTAATATTCTGCCAAGCAAATTTTCTTAACAATAGAATCCTCCACCTAACCCTGTAGATATTAGTAACTATTACTTTATATCGGCTGATATTTATTTTTTTGTAATCAAACCATTTTATTTTTAGGATATTCTGTAGGTAACGGTTTCAATTAACATTTCGTTCCGATTCGGATTGTTTAGAGGAAGGAATTGTCTTTATAAATAGAATCTCTTCGGCAAAACTAAGTTCACCAAGAGAAAGAGGTGACATCATGGAAAAAAATGAAATGTATACAGCATCTGGTACCAATATTGAAGCTGTAAAACAGGCAAATGAAAATTCTGGTATGTCTTATAACGAAGCAAAAGAGTACATTGCAAGAACAACTGGCGGCCATGGAACTCAAATTTATAGTGACACAAATGCTGAACAAATTCGGAAAAAGAATCAACAGGGATAAAACAGCATTTCCTGCTGGTCTACGTTCAAACCAGCAGGAGGATTTTTATTTGTTTGTCATCTGTTCTTTGGCTATCTCAATCATTTCTTTAACCATATTGCCACCAATTGGCCCACCAATTTTACCTGCTTGTCTAGAGGTGAGTTGTCCATTATCCCCCTCATCTAAAGGAATTCCTCGTTCTTTAGCAACTTCGTATTTAACATGATCCGGGTTATCAGGATCCACCTTATACCCTGTTGCATGCATGACACGGCCTTTGAACGGACTCAGATTTTTCTTTGCCACGTCAAACACCTCCTTATAAATAGAATTTCCGAAAGTTTTAAGTTTATCCGGTTCTCATTTTTTGATTTCCGATGTACTTTATGGAAGCTCTCTGATGTTTTTGTGATCGAATGTATGTCATGTATAAAGGAAGAGTGGTAGAATCGGGGCATATGAGGGAAGTGTTTGCCCGGCCTGCACATGCGTATTCAAAGGAATTACTCATTTAATCCCTTTTTTACAAGCGGGGAAGAAAATAAAATCTAATCTTGATGTTTCGGTGCAAGCACAAATTTTGGATTTATTAGTGAACTTGCAGGAAGAGTTTGGAACGAGTTATCTCTTTATCTCCCATGATATTCGTGCAGTCAATGATGTAGCTGACTATGTTGTTGTCATGAAAAATGGGGAGGTAGTAGAAGAAAGGGACGCAGAAAGCGTGCTGTTCAACCCGGAGCATGATTACACGAAAACATTAATCTCGAGTTCGTTTCTATCAGAAGAGGGTGAAATATATGCAATGTAGAGTAATTGGAATATGGGGTGGCTTTCCTAAAAAGGATGGTCCCTGCTCCGGATTCCTGATTCAACAGGACGATTTTTCATTATTAATTGATTGCGGTACGGTGTTGCTCAGCAAGTTCAACATTATGCCGACTTGAATGACATCCATCATGTTGTCCTGTCGCATTATCACTACGATCATTTTAGTGATGTTGGTGTCCTGCTATTTTCCAGATTGGTGAATACACAATTAAAGAAAGTGAACAAGCCATTGTCCATCTACGGCCCAATTAGTGAACAGATGGCAAAAAGAGTGGAAGAAGTACCACACGCAACATTCACTGGTTATCATGAGGAAAGTCAGCTAAAAATCGGCCCGTTTACATTGGAGTTCAAAAGAAACATGCATCCGGTGGAGGCTTATTCGATTAAAATTACTTCAGGTAATAAAACGATTGTTTATACATCGGATACGAGTTATACAGAAGACTTGGTGAACTTCGCAAGTGGAGCAGATTTACTGATTACGGAGTGCAGTTTATATGAAGGGATGGACGGTATATCTTCCGGACATATGACGTCTAAAGAGGCTGGTATCTTAGCGGACAAGTCAGAGGCAAAGGCTGTTTTGCTGACGCATCTTCCTCATTACGGCGATTTGAATGAATTGGTGAAGAGCGCGAAGAAAGAGGGGAATTTTAATATTCGGCTTGCAGAGGTTGGGATGGTTGTTGGGGTTTAGTGTATCGCTTTATGTTCTTTACATACCTGTCTAGCTTAGCGTTGTGACCGGTAAAAGTCTATATTTAACAATAGATATAGACTTTTATCGGTTTTTTTATTTAAATAAAATTTCATTCACTTTCATTTGCCAATTCGTGTATTCCAGTAACAACTTAATGTATAAATCGATTTTGATGGATCCATTCGAATCAGCCAGAATGGTAAAATTATATTATTCTTTCGGTGATGACTCATGTGATTCAAATCTCATGAGTAAGGAATTATTTATATCATAAATATAGAATACAGTTAATTTGTTCACATCTCTTTCACTTGCATCTTTCTTCTCTATGAATACAAGTTTTTCTTTACCTAAGGCATAGAGAAATAATAAATTTTTAAGTTCATTATTAATCTCATCTTTTATCATTCTGACTTTATAGAGATTTAGAGCGTTACTAGCTAATTGATTCTTTATATACGTCATCAGCCAAATTAAGATTAAATAAAAAAATGCAAAGGGCAAACTAATAAATATTAATGTTTCCCAATCTCTATACGTCAAATTACCTGTCAAATTGAAGGAAATATGAATAAAAATTAACAGAATGAATAAAGAAATACTGCTATATTTATTAATATTAAATAAGAATTGAGAATTAACGCCTTTGTTAATCATAAATGGACAAATGCTAACTAGTATTAAGAATAAAGATATGGCGATAAAAAAGATTGATGCAGCAAGTGGTAAAAGGTTTAGTAGAAAGTTATTTAAAACATGAGGTAAACTTTCTTCAATTGTTGAAGTTGCTGTGATAGAAAATGCCATAACAATGGACAGAATCAAGGTCTCCGTAAAATAATATAATTGCTTTTTGAACTTATCTTCTAATAATATTTCTATTTTAGATCGATTAAGTAATTTGATAAAGAGAAAGATGATAGATCCGATAAATGTAATGATTGGAATATAGGTCGCTAGGTCTTGAACAAACGCCATCCGTATGATGCTCCTTCTATATTGTTAGTTGCAAATAGGTGTATGGGTTACTTTGGACATGCATTATTTCTAAACCATCTCCCCATCTCCTCCCCAGAAACAGAAGGACTAAAATAAAATCCTTGCACTTCCATACAACCGAACGCTTTTAAAAGATCAAGCTGTCCTTTTCTCTCTACACCTTCCACAAGTGACTTTATCTTCAAGTTTTTACTCATTTCGAGCACGTTTCTTAATACGATTTGTTGTTCCTCGTTATCTTCCAAGTTATCAATTAAGCTACGATCGATTTTTAGCGTATCAAATTTTAAATGAACCAGGTCTTTGACCGATGCAAAGCCATTTCCCATATCATCAAGGGAGAATTGAATGCCTAGGGATTGGATTTTTTCGATTGTATTCTTCATCCTGTCCCTGTCCGTCCGCATGGAATCTTCCGTTACTTCAATTTCTAGATGATGAGGAGATACATCATATTTTTCAATGGTTACCTTAATCAAATCATATAAGTGGGGATTGCAAAGATTATGTGGTGCTAAATTAAAGGAAACACTGGGATGAGATACACCTTCTTTCTCCCATTGCTTTAATTGCCGAATCGTCTCATCAATAACAAAAACAGTGATATATTCTTCAAAACCAGTTTCGATTGCAATCGGGATAAACGCTCCTGGTGAAATATTTCCAAGCACCGGATGCTTCCAGCGAATTAACGCTTCTGCTCCGGTCACCTGAAGGGATTTTACATCTATCTTTGGTTGGTATTCCATGTACAGTTCGCTTTGCGTGATACTTTGGTGAAGGTCGTTTGCTAATTGAAACCTCTTCAACAACTCTTCACTTTGATTCGGGAAATAGTGCCCGATTTTTCCTGTACCTAAACTGGTAGCATTGGCAGTTGCAATGGTCACATATTTAAGTAAATCCTCTTCCGTCGTCCCGTCGTCCGGATAAGCACTGATTCCAATGTTACAGTTAAGAAGGAAGGTTTGACCATCGATTTGTAAAGGGCGCTGTATCCATTCAATTATTTCCTCGGCAATTTTTTGGGGGTTATCCCCTTCATAAATGACAAACCAGCCATCCAGATAGGAAGAGAATAGGAAATTTCCTTCAGAAATATGCTGTTTCAACCTTTCAGAGGTTTTGATTATTACTTTATTTCCTGTCGTATAGCCAAATGAGTTGAGGATTTTTGAGAAATTCGTGATGGTGATTTTTAACAAGACAAAGGAACGCATGTCAGCTTTCTTTTCATCCATTCGTTGGGCCAGGACTC
The DNA here is from genome assembly GCF_021556485.1 of Oceanobacillus alkalisoli. GTDB lineage: Bacteria > Bacillota > Bacilli > Bacillales > Amphibacillaceae > Oceanobacillus > Oceanobacillus alkalisoli. Next base: position 68,453 of record NZ_JAKGBW010000005.1, read on the forward strand.
TCCTGCCATAGGTAAAGTTAGGTAATCCTGTATGTTCATCGACAAGAATCGTAGAGGTAAATGAGTTGAGGGCCCCTGAATGAAAAGAACGGTTATTTTTGTATTTAGAAATGGTATAAACCTCCCGGACAATAGAATGAATTATCTTGAGTATATCAAACAACAAATAAAAGAGGGAAGGAATCGTTCGTTAAAATGTTTGCTCAATAAACTAATTATTTCCTCTATTCCTGGCATCCTTCAATAATAGTTTAAAAGACCGATATAAGGGATAAGGAATCGATTTGGAATCTATTACGTTGAGGATCATTCTTCTTGTATATTTTATTTGAATCGAGAGTTTTTCGGTGGAGGGATAGAGATGGATAAAACATCAATTATTGGTATTATCTTAGGGATTATTTCGGTTGCGGTTGGAATGGTTTTAAAAGGTGTCGGTGCTGAAGCGTTGATTAACCCGGCAGCTCTTATCATAATCTTTGTAGGAACGGCTGCATCTGTGTTGATTGCATTTCCTGCAAGTACGATTAAGAAGATTCCTTCTTATTTCAAAATCTTGTTTAAAGAAGAGAAGCAAGAGGATTTAGGGTTGCTGATTGAAGACTTTTCCAAGATGTCAGATCAAGCGCGTAGAGAAGGATTGCTGTCTTTAGAAACGGAAATAGAAGCATGGGATGATGATTTTATTTCATCCGGTTTACAGTTGACGGTTGATGGCCATTCACCAGAGTTCATTCGTGAGGTCATGTTGGAAAAAATTGATGCCATGGAAGTGAGGCACGAGGAAGGTGCTGCGGTTTTCGCACAAGCTGGTACGTATGCGCCGACGCTTGGGGTTCTAGGTGCTGTTATTGGACTAATTGCAGCACTTGGTAATATGAATGATATGGAACTATTGGGTGAGGCGATAGCCGCTGCGTTCATTGCAACGCTATTAGGTATCTTTTCTGGTTACGTATTGTGGCATCCATTTGCAAATAAATTAAGGCAGAAATCGAAGAAAGAAATCCAACGAAAGGAAATCATTGTTGAGGGAGTTCTTTCTGTTGTGAACGGAGACTCTCCCGCGGCAGTAAGGGATAAGTTAAGCTCGTACCTCACTTCAAAAGAAATTGCCAAGATAAAGCAGGTGACAGCAGATGAGTAGACGCAGAAGAAAAAAGACGGAACAGCAATCAGATGATGCATGGCTGCTTCCCTATTCTGATATGCTAACTTTGCTCGTCGCACTATTTATTGTATTATTTGCCATGAGCGAAATCGATGCGCAAAAATATGAACAGCTTTCCAATGTATTTAAAAGTGAGTTCTCCGGTGGAGGTTCCATTTTACTGGAACGGGCTCCAGCGGATGATCCATCAGAAACTGCAATCGATGAAAATGAGCCAAATACAGAAGATGAGGACTTCATCGAGGATTCAACGGAAGAAGCCATAAGTGATGGCAGGAGAGAAGTGGAGAACCTTAGAGAACTTCAAGCTCGTATCAACGGGTATATCGAAACAAATGAGTTATCGGGAGCACTGTCCACGGAATTAAGCAATGAAGGGTTAATGCTGACGATTTTAAATGATGTGACGTTTGATATGGGAAGTGCGGAAGTTAACGATGAGGGTAGGGAGATTATCACCGAAGTCTCCAGGTTGTTAAACACCGATCCGCCACATCATATTGAAATAAGTGGTCATGCGGACGACCGGCCGATTAATAATGAAGAATTCCCATCGAATTGGGAGCTAAGTGTGATACGGGCCGTTAATTTCATGGGATTAATTCTCGATAATGACGACCATGACCCAGCTCGTTTCAGTGCGAAGGGATTTGGTGAGTACCGTCCAATCGTGCCGAACACGAGTGAAGCAAACAGGGAGAAAAATAGGAGAGTAGAGGTTCTTATTTTGCCTAATTATGAAATCGATGTGGATGAAGAATAATTAAATCCAAGGAAATGGAGTTTAGAAAAATGACGAAAGCTACAACTGATCGAAACAGAACAATCACGGTTTTATTAAATGGGACAAATCATACGTTACAGTCGATTGTGCCGATCCCATTTCAAATGAGTAAACCTAGTTTATTAGGAAATACGCTGCATCTGGAATTTGGGGTATTGATTGGGATTACAGGTGACATTAAGGGCAGGTTGATTTTAGCTGGTGACCAAGCAGTCTTCCGTTCCATTGGTGAAAGCATGTTCGGCATGCCGGTGGGAGATGAAATGCTACCTTCTTTTAGCGGGGAACTAGGTAACATGCTTGCTGGTGGGATAGCAACGGTTATTGTGGAGAACGACGTGACGACAGATATTACTGCCCCAACCATTATGCAAGGGGATACGACATTGTCGGGGTATGAGAAATCGATCCGCTTGACTGCAACATTTGATGGAATTGGAGATTTGCAGATTTATTTGTTGATAGACTGATTATGTATCAAAAAAATGAATATCTAAAAAGTAAAAAGACAACATCAGCCTGTTCTATAGCCGATGTTGTCTTTTTCATGCATAAGTAATAAAGGTAATAATACAGTAGTAAAGGAAAGATATATCAAAATTGCGTTTATGCTTATCTTTTACAGGTTATTTTCATTTAACTAGTCCTACAAGTGTATGTATGGCCTAATAGATGTATGCTAGCTAGTAAAATAACTATCAATATGTACGCTTTCAATTAGTGAAATTTATGCGAAATGGAGCGTGAGGTAAATGAGCATTACGGTTCAAGAAATAGTAAACCTTCCTATATTTAATGCGACTAGAGTGATAACCGGTATCGATATTTTAGATCAGCGCCAAGTAGAGTGGATGGCTGCAATTGAAGGTCCCGTGGAGAACTTTGTACGTGAACATGAATTTGTTTTAACTACTGGGATGGGGACTGAACATGATGCTAATTTGCTTTATGAATTCGTTAAAGATGTATATGAATCAGGAGCCTCCGCGTTGGGGATAGCAATTGGCCGCTATATATTTGATATTCCCGATGCAATAATCGACTTTGCCGAAGAGAAGAAATTTGTTTTAATTGAACTTCCTTGGGAATTAAGATTTTCAGATATTCAAAGAGAGACGATGAAAGAAATCAATCAAAGGCAAGAAAGTTTCTCGGAAAAAGCAAGGGACACGCAAAAAACGTTAATTGACTTTGTTATCCAAGGGAAAGACTTAGCCGAAATTATTCAGCATGTTGAAAGGGAATTGCACTTTAAGCTAGTTTTTGCAGACCGGAAAGGCAGATTAAAGTCTACACATGCAGGTGCGGAAGAAATGATTCGTTTATGGGATATACTGGAAGAAAATAAGGCATGCCATGTTGATGAATTATCCTTTCATCATATTCAGAAAGTACCGTATAAAAATGGTTTTTTACTAAAAAAGGAAATAACTTCGGGTTCGAATAGTTTTGCAGAAGGTTATTTTATTATTTGTTTACGAGAACAAAAGCTACTTACGAGTAGTGCACTGCAAGTGTTGGATAGTTTGGCGGCTGCAACAGCACTGTGGATTTCCAGGGACGATGCGATTGTGCAAACGGAAATGCGTCTGCAGAATGGATTTATTCGGGGCTTAGCCAAAACTCCTCCTATTCATTTGGACAAAAATGTGCAATCACGTGCCAAATTATTTGGATATAATCTTCATGTTCCATACCTCTGTATAGTGGGATACTCTGAGAACTTAGATGAATTAACGGAAGGGCATTATACTGATCAAGGCTCAAGTTTTAAGAGTATTATTTATTATATGGAAGAAGAGGTAAGGTATGCCGCAACGGTTGTTGGAAAGCATGCCGCATTCACCTATGATGAGGACCAGATCATCATTTTTTTAGAATCGAAAAATGAAGAACAAAGTTCCGTCCATCATTTTTTAGATTTAGTTGATAAACGATTACATGCGCTTATTCCTGGTGTGCTTTTTTCATGGGGATTTGGCATGCATCAAGATGGGCTGATGACGTTTCATGAAAGCTATAAAAAGGCAAATTCCGCATTGGATTTAGGATTAAAACAAAAGAAACCTGGAGACCGAATGGATTTTCAGGATACGCAGCTTAATCGGCTATTACTCCATCTAGCCAATCATCCGGAAATAAAAGAGATCACATTATCAACGATTGCTCCATTAATTGAATATGAAGAAAAGAGGAGAATGGATCTAATTGATACATTTATTGCCTATGATAATCAAAATGGAAATGTTAGCCAAGCTGCACGTATATTACATCTGCACCGACAATCCTTATTGTACCGGTTAAAAAAGATAGAAAGCTTAACAAACTTATCACTAGATAATCCCGACGATGTATTGTTATTAAATATCAGTATAAAAGTTTGGTTAACAGGTGTCCTCGAAACAAAAGAATGAGAGAACGAAAGGTTCATACAATTTGTATAGAGTTGTTCATAAAAAGTTCATACAAAATTACAATTGTCGCGCTTCATTGAAGCATCATATAATGGTTTAACAGGAACCGGGGTACAAAATTAACAGGGATAAAGTGAGTGATGTGTTATGAAAATAGTAGAAGGAGCTGAATCCTTATTTGACAAATTAACGTTATGGCGTCGCTATTTGCATGAGCATCCGGAACTAAGCTTTGAAGAAGTAGAGACAGCGAAATTTGTTGTGAATGAATTAGAAAGAATCGGTAATCTCGATGTCGAAACAAATGTGGGTGGATATGGAATCGTCGCAACCTTAACAACCGGTCACGGACCAACAATTGCACTCAGAGCAGACATGGACGCTTTGCCTATCCATGAAGAAAATACACATGCTTTCGCTTCTAAAAACGACGGCGTTATGCATGCATGTGGACATGATGCACATACTTCCATGCTGTTGGGAGCGGCTCATTTGCTTAGTGAACAATTTAGAAAAGGGAAATTGACTGGAACGGTGAAGTTTATTTTTCAGCCAGCAGAAGAGAGTACGGATGCTCGCGGCAGGTCCGGCGCCTCGTATATGATCGAAGCTGGCGCGTTAGAACAGGTGGACGCTATTATTGCGCTCCATGTATGTCCTTGGCATCCTGTTGGAGTCATTCAGATGAACAATGGAATAAGTATGTCAAATATTGATGGATTTGAGGCAACGATAAAAGGGACTGGGGGGCATGGCGGATATCCACATTTAGCGATTGATCCATTATGGATGTTAGGAACGATATTGCAAACATTCTATGGATCGGTAGGAAGAAGAATCTCACCGCTTGATATCGTTGCAGCGAGTATTGGAAAGATTGAGGCGGGAGCTGCAAACAATGTGATTCCTTCTGAAGTGAAAATAGAAGGCACCTTACGATCGTATTCTCCCGAAGCGAGGAAAAAGCTTGCAAAAGAAGTGGAAAATGTATTTAAAATGGCTGAACATTTTGGTGGTTCGTATGAATTCCATTTAGAAAAGGGAGAACCAGCCTTAAATAATAATATGGAAGTCAATATGCTTATTGAACAAAGCCTGAAAGAAATTTATCCGGAGATGGCAATTCATTGGGAACCATTTGGCATGGGTGGGGAGGACTTCGGATATATGACAGAACAGATTCCAGGTTCCATGTTCTTTCTCGGATGTTCCTTGGAAGATGGGTTAGACCGGGATCTTCATACCCCAATATTTGATATCGATGAAAGATGTTTACCGATTGGAACCGCTATTTTTGTGGCTGCCGTAAATCAGTTTTTAAACCGGAAAGAAGTACCTCATCCTATAAAAAGAAATTCTATTCAGAGAGGTGCGTGATGATATGGAGACCGTTACCAAAGGGAAAAAGATGCTTCTAGGTGGAAAATGGCTGGGAAGAGAAGAAACAATCACGGTATACGACCCTCAAGATAATACGGTCATTACAACGGTGCCAAAAGCTTCCAAAGCGGATATGTTACGAGCAATTCAAGCGGCAGAAGAAGGCGCAAAAACAGCAGCAAATATGCCCGTCCATGAGCGGATTTCTGTCATTCAGAAAGCAGCGGATTATATCGCTCGAAAAAGTGAAAGGTATGCAGAAATAATTGCACGAGAAGGGAGTAAAACAATAACGGAGGCAAGAAAGGAAGTCTCCAGATGCATTACGACATTACGCGTATCGGCGGAAGAGGCTAGACGAATGAATGGGGAGACCATTGCTTTTGATCAAATGCCGGGACATGAAAATCGTGTAGGATATTATTATCATTTTCCAATTGGAATTATCGCAGCGATCACCCCTTTTAATGACCCATTAAATTTAGTCGCACATAAAGTTGGTCCAGCGATTGCATCTGGAAATGCGATTATCGTTAAACCAGCGACTTTAACACCACTAAGTGCACTACTATTAGCAGAAGCTTTTGATGCTGCTGGACTGCCGAGTAAAATTCTTTCTGTTGTAACCGGAAGTGGTAGTGAGATTGGTGATGTATTGGTTATGCACCCATCGATTCGAATGGTTTCGTTCACTGGTGGGCTTGAAACTGGAGAAAGAATAGCAAGAATTGCGGGGTTAAAGAAACTAAGCATGGAATTAGGCTCCAATTCACCAGTCATTGTTTTAAAAGATGCGGATATTGACGCAGCAGTTAGCAGTTGCATTACGGGTGCATTTGGAGCAGTCGGGCAAAATTGTTTAGGGGTACAACGAATTTTCATTGAAAAAGAGCGGTTTGATTCCTTTGTGGAAAAATTCGTCGAACAGGCGAATCAATTTAAAGTTGGCGATAAAAAAGATGTGACTACGGATATGGGACCATTGATTACAGAAAAAGAAGCAATTCGAGTAGAGGAATGGGTGGCAGAAGCGCTCGAAGGAGAGGCAACCCTTTTAGCTGGCGGAAAGCGGAATCGTGCCTTTTATTCCCCGACGGTTCTAACAGATGTTCCGGCAGATGCTAAGATAGCAAAAGAAGAAATCTTTGGTCCCGTCGTGATTTTGTTTCCAGTTGAAACCCTCGATGAAGCGATTGAAAAAGCAAACCATGTCAATTACGGACTGCAAGCAGGAATTTTTACGAAAGATATTGATCTTGCATTCACGGCCATTAAGCGATTAGAGGTTGGCGGTATCATGATCAATGACAGCAGTGATTACCGTATTGACGCAATGCCATTTGGCGGCGTGAAGGGATCAGGATTGGGACGTGAGGGAGTAAGATCTACGATGCAAGAAATGACTGAACCTAAAGTTGTGAATTTTAATTTAAAATAACTTAAGCCTTTCACTAGAAAATATTATGTAATACACATCAAAATGAATGACTGATCACACGAAGGGATAGCTTACTGTTTCAGTCTGTGAAAAGTTGAGAAGGTAATAGTTGAATCTCCCATGTATAGTTATTCATCGGACGGAAGCTCCGTTCATTCATAAGGAGGATATAAAAATGACTTCATCTTTAACCGGTAACGAGTTGAAACAGGAGTTGACAGAACTGGATAAAAAGCATTTTATTCATCCGACCTCTAATATGAAACAATTACAAGAACAAGGGCCCGCCTTTATTTTTACGGAAGGAGACGGCATTTATTTAAAAGATGTTGAAGGCAGACAATTAATGGACAGTTTATCTTCGCTTTGGAATGTGAATATAGGTCATGGCAGGGAGGAGCTTGGAGAAGTAGCAAAAGAGCAAATGGGAAAACTAGCTTTTACATCTACATTTAGCAATTGGAGCCACGAGCCTGTCATCCGCCTTGCAGAGAGAATAGCGAAATGGACGCCAGGTGACTTAAATGTAACCTTTTTTACCTCAGGTGGTTCGGAAGCAAATGATACCGCCTTCAAAACAGTTCGGCATTATTGGAAAATAAAGGGACGTCCAGAAAAGAGAAAAATTATTTCAAGAAAACAGTCGTACCATGGGGTTGCGATGGGTGCCACAAGTGCAACGGGAATCCCGGAGTTCCATACGTTTACGACTTCGATTGCACCGGATTTTTATTATGTCGATAGTACGCTCGATGCATTAAAAGATAGGATTGAAAAAGAAGGAGCGGATACCATTGCAGCCTTTATTTCCGAGCCCGTGCAAGGTTCAGGAGGCGTAAACTTACCACCCGAGGGCTATTTTGAAGAGGTACGTAAAATATGTGATGAACATGATATTCTGATGATTGCAGATGAAGTCATCTGCGGATTCGGACGCACTGGAACAAACTTTGGAATGGAAAACTTCGGGATTGTACCTGATATTATTACGATGGCCAAAGGGGTAACAAGCGGTTATGCCCCGCTCGGCGGAATGGTTATTTCTGAAAAGCTTCACAAAGAAATCTATGAAAATACACAAGGAAACTTCTGGCATGGTTACACGTATAGTGGCCATCCGACCGCTGCAGCTGTTGCACTTAAGAATCTCGAAATTATTGAAAGGGAAAACTTAATCGAAAATGTCCGCACGATGGGTCAGGAAATGCTTAACGGATTTAAATGGCTTCAAGAGCAAAACGAGAACGTGCTAGATGTGAGAGGGATCGGATTACTCGGAGCGATCAGCCTGGAAAGAGAGTCAGCTGCAGTAGAACCGATTGGACCAAAAGTAGTGGCTGAAGCTTTAAAAAGAGGATTGATTTGCCGTTCGGTTGTCTATGGAGGTCAAGATACTTTAGCATTCGCTCCACCGTTCATCATTAATAAAAAGCAAGTTGACGATATGGTAACCATTGTTAACGATTCGATCAAAGCAGTCATAAAATAATATATATGCTGAACTTAAGTTTTTCACTGCTGTCTAGGAGCAGAGCCATCTATTAGAAAGTGATGTTGCTTGAAATTCTCTTTTGTCCGGTGGAACTCTTCCATGAGTTAGTCTAAGAGACGGTTTTCGCGGCTTTAGAGCTATGTCTAATAGAACTCCTCTCTGAGGCAGCTTTCGTGGAATTAGAGGTTATTATGTCTAATAGAACTCATCTCTAAGCTAGCTTTCGTGGAATTAGAGCATATTATGTCTAATAGAACTCAACTCTAAGCCAGCTTTCATGGCTTTAGAGTCAAGTATGTCTAATAGAGTACCCGTACCAAATCAAAATTACAGGAAAACGTTTGATAAAAAATCTAGTTGAGCTCATATAGGTGGATTTATCCATACTGACTGGAGGGGGTTGAATTGTTAGCGTTTAAAAAAATTGAATATGAGGAAAGAGTTCAAAAAGTTAAGCGTGTGATGGAAAAGCGGGGAATAGAAGTATTATTAATAACGGATCCATCCAATATAAACTATGTAACAGGCTATGATGCAATATCTTATTATGTCCCTCAGGGCGTTATTCTGGCATTAGAAATAGAAGAACCAATCGCCATCATTCGATTCATGGATCGGCATTGTGCGATCGAAACAACATGGATGTCCGAGGAACATATTATTGCCTATCCTGATAAATATTTATGGGAACCAAAACAATTACATGTCATGAATTTTATTGGGGATGTTTTAACGGAAAAAGGATTGCAAAATAAAAGAATTGGTCTGGAGTATGATGCTTATTATTTTAATGCGCATTGGAAAAATAAATTACTCGAAGCCTTGCCAAATGCGCAATTTTTGGATGCTACGAAACTCGTAAGTTGGGTAAGAGCGGAAAAGACAAAAACGGAATTGGAATATATGCAAGTTGCAGCGAGAATAGTAGAAAAAACGATGCGCAATGCAATTAGAAAAATTGATGTTGGCATCAGAGAGACGGATGTTGCAGCAGGAATATATCACGATTTAATAGAAGGAACAGATGCGTTTGGTGGTGAGTATCCCGCATTAGCGGCAATTATGCCAACTGGAGACCGAACAGCGGGAGCCCATTTCTCATGGACGACAGAAGGGAAATATCAAAATAATCAACCGGTATATATCGAAATATCCGGTTGCTATAAGCGCTATCATGCACCACTCGCTAGAACTGTATTTATTGGAGAACCCCCAAAACAATTAGTAGAAACTACTAAAATTGTAATAGAAAGTTTGAACATCGCTCTTGCGACTATTAAACCAGGTGTTACGTGTGAAGAGGTGGAGCGTGTTTGGCAAAAAGAAATAAATAAGTATGGACTCGAAAAAGAATCCAGACTGGGTTATGCAGTCGGTATCGGTTATCCACCGAGTTGGTCGGAAGATACGGCTTATTTCAGACCGGGTGATCAAACGGTTTTAAAACAAAATATGACGTTTCATATGATGCCAGGTATGTGGCTGGACGGTTATGGTGTTGCAATTACGGAAACGTTACGTGTTACGGGGAAAGGGTGTGAAACGATAACACAGTTTCCGAGGGAGTTGTTTATTAAGTAAGTTATTCATCTGCATGAACTTCCAATCGTCCCGATCTTAAAAATGGATCGGGACGATTTGAAGTTTAGAGGGTTAGATGAAATTCAAGTAGAATGACTGCAACATTAGAGGAGATTTGATTATAGGGATTTATTTGTCGGTGGAATGACTACCTCAGTTTGAAACAAAATGTTGACTAACAAGATGAAAAATAGTAGCATGACAAAATAACTTTTCATCTCTTATTTTGTATATTTTCTGGTAGGAGGAGAGAAAATGAATGAAGACAAAACCGAGTTAAGTGCAGCGATGGGCAGGATGTTCGGTCAAATTGTAAAAGAACGTGTAGCGACGGAAGCACTTGCAAATCTATTAATCGAAAAAGGCATCATTACAGCTGAGGAGCTGGATGAATCTTTTAGGAAAGTATATGAGGAAAAAGGGAAAAAGTATTCTGCGGAAGCTTTGAATATGTCGGAAGAAGAGTATAGGGAGATTATTGATGGGGAGTAAACTCTCTCTTAAAATCCCACTCGTTATTTAAATTACCGAGTGGGATTATACTTTATGATATGGTTTGGCTTGCTTCTTGCATAGCTATCTGTTGTTGCGTGTATATCTTACAAAATCGTTAACAAATAGCAGTCGCTTACATATATGATGATTCGCTTGCTTACGCAATCACTTTTTATCATAAAGTGAAAGAACAGTCTAGAACATTGAGCCACTTCGCTAGTAGAGGGAGGATAGTCCCTGAGCATAATGATGATGATGTTAGAGAAATATTCATTCATCGTTACCGTCTAATCTATAAATACGCGATGAAGACATCGTGATAATTGCTTTTGTTCATGGTGCACAACTATATAGAAAAGATTAATCTGTATCTTAATTCTAGGCACTTGAGAATTAGAAATTTATCAACTCCAAAATATTTATTATAATTTAGTCTTATTTTAAGCAGTTGCTTTGCTAATTTCTCAATCGTAAATTATAATAATTTCGTAAATATAAATGAGCTGGAGGTAGTTAGTATGGCAAAGGTAGCATTTCTTTTGGCGAGCGGATTTGAGGATTCCGAAATGAAAAATCCATATGAAGCTATTAAAGAAGCAGGGCACGAAGCAATTATTATTGGTTTGGAAAAAGGTGCACAATGCGACGGGAAAAAAGGAACAGTCTCCTATACTGCTGATCTTGCGGCATCTGAGGCAAACGCTAATGAGTTCGATGCGGTTATTATCCCAGGTGGAGGCGCTCCGGAAGCATTGCGTGTCAATGATGATGTTATTCGTTTTGTGAAGGAAATCAATCAAGACGACAAATTAATTGCTGGTATCTGTCATGGACCACAAATCATGATCAGTGCGGACATTCTAAAAGGAAAAGAAGCAACATGCTTCATCGGAATTCGCGATGATGTAAAACTAGCAGGCGCGACTTATCACGATAAAGAAGTTGTGGTTAGTGAAAATTTGATTACCTCACGTACACCTAAAGATGAGCCTGTGTTTATCCGTGAGATTCTGGCAAAGTTATCCTAAATTTAATCATGGAATACATAGAAAATCGGTTTCTACCATTGAGAAACCGATTTTTTGCATTAATTTGTATGGAGCCCCTCATTCTCTAAAAATTCCCGCGCGACTTCTGCAGCACTTCTTCCTTCCACTGCCACCTGATAATTCATCTCTCGCATCTCCTCATCCGTTATTTTCCCAGCTAACTGATTTAAGATACCTTCCAGTTCCGGGTATTCCTCGAGTGTTTCACTTCTCAGTAAAGCAGCACCTTGATAAGGCGGGAATAATTCTAAATCATCCTCCAATACGGTGAGATTATAACGCCTCAGCTCACTATCAGTAGAATAAGCATCCAATACATTGATATCCCCTTGCTCAATCGCTGTATAACGCAATTTCGGTTCCATTGTCACGAGATCAGGGAATTCGAGGCCATAAAGCTCTTGAATACCAACATATCCATCTTCGCGATCTGTAAATTCCAAGGTGAATCCAGCTTTCACTTCATTTTCTAACCCCTGTAAATCAGAAATTGATTCTATGTTGTGCTCGCGGGTAAACTCTTCCGATACAGCTAGTGTATACGTATTATTATAATCCATCGGTTCTAACAGGACTAAATCGTTATGCTCGAGTAAGCCGGATTTCGCTTGTTCGTACACTTCCTGTTTATCATTGCTAACCGGGGTTTCATCTAGAAATTGGGTTATTGCCGTCCCTGTAAATTCTGGATAAATATCGATGTTTCCGGACTCTAAAGCATTGAATAAAAAGGTTGTTTTCCCAAGGCTAGGCTCTAATTCCACGTTCAAATCGGTTTCGTCTTCAATTAGAATCTTATACATATTAATTAAAATCTCAGGCTCGGGACCTAATTTGCCCCCAATTATGATTGTTTCTTCGTCTCCAGCGAGTAAATTGGGAAGAACGGATATACCGAATGTAAAGACAACAATGATTCCAATCGTTACAAGTGTCTTTTTATACGAAAGCTTTTGGATACCGCGTAGTACAAGGTCAAATAAAATTGCAAGTAAAGCTGCTGGAATAGCTCCAAGTAAAATAAGTGCAGAATTATTCCGATCGATTCCAAGCAGAATTAAATCCCCTAATCCCCCTGCACCGATTAATGCAGCAAGGGTTGCCGTTCCAATAATTAATACCATCGCCGTCCGAATTCCTGCCATAATCACTGGCATCGCAAGCGGTAATTCCACTTTCAACAATCTTTTTCTTGTGTTCATCCCCATTGCCATCGCCGCTTCAATTAAAGAGGCATCCACTTCTTTAATTCCAGTGTACGTGTTGCGGAGAATGGGTAGTAAAGCATAGATGACCAACGCAATAATAGCAGGAACTTTACCAATCCCAAGCAAAGGAATGAACAAGCCGAGTAATGCTAAGGAAGGAATCGTCTGCAACATCGCAGCAATCCCGATGATGCTCTCGGCAACACGAACTTTTTTCGTTAAATAAATCCCTAATGGTACAGCAATTAAGACTGCAAAAAAGAGCGCAATAAACGAAATTTGAATATGTTCAATAAGTGCTTGGAACAATTCATGCTGGCGATTTTGGAATACTTTAATCAAGTTATTCATCGCTATTTCCCTCTTTCGTTATATGTTGGGAGAAATAATCAATCATGATTTGCCGATTGACTACACCAATCGGAACACCGTTTTTTTCTACGGAAAGTGAATCATGTTCGGATAACCGGTCTAACACTTCGGCCAATGTTGCGGAAGCGGAAATAGCGGAGGGTTCCTGCCCTGTCAGATTGGGGATGGGATGAATGTATTGTTCTAAATCAAAATCTGTCCCCAGGTGACTAGCACTTCCTACGAAATCGCGGACAAAGTCATTCGCTGGCTCATTTATTAATTCGTCCGGTGTTCCTAACTGAATGAGTTTCCCTTCCTTCATTAAACAAATCCGATCTGCCAGTTTCAGTGCTTCTTGAATGTCGTGGGTAACAAATACAATTGTTTTCTTAATCGTACGCTGCAAGTGAATGATATCCTCTTGCAATTTTTCCCGGCTGATGGGATCTAGCGCACTGAATGGCTCGTCCATTAATATGATTTCCGGGTCGGCTGCTAAAGCACGAACCACACCTACCCGCTGCTGCTCCCCACCAGAAAGCTCATGGGGCATCCGGCTCCGGTAAGTAGTAGGGTCAAGACCTACCATATCCAATAATTCTGTTACACGATTGCGGATTTTTTCTTTGTCCCATTGTTTGAGCTCAGGCACAATTGCAATGTTTTCTTCAATCGTCATATGTGGAAATAGCGCAATCTGCTGTAAGACATACCCGATATTCCAGCGAAGTTCATCGATCTTATAGTCGCTAATCCTTTTTCCATCCATATAAATGGTTCCAGTTGTCAAGGGGATGAGGCGATTGATCATTTTTAGCGTCGTTGTCTTACCGCTGCCACTCGGACCAATTAATACAAAAAATTCCCCTTTATTAACTGTAAAGTTGATGGCATCTGCTGCAAGAGTATCACCATTATATTGCTTCGTAACATTTTCAAATGAAATCATTAGGAGTAATGTCCTTTCTGCATAGGAGTTGGTTGACTTTCTATTAGTGTAATGGGAGTTGGTTGAAAGCTCAATGAAAAAGCAAAGGGTAGACAGGAAGGGGTTAAGTGTCTTGTTCCTTTTTATTTTCGTGTGCATTACCTATCGACATTTACCACAATTATTGAATTTAAAACATATTATTTCTTTCATAGAGTGATTCTGGTAAACGATTATAGTAACACAAATCGGGAAGAAACTATATATATTGATAGAAAGGGAGTGTCTTTGTGAAAGCATTAATCTTAAACTGTTCTCTAAAACCTTCTAATGAAGTATCCAATACGGATGCTTTATTACAGGAATTTATTGATGTCTTTAAAGAAAAGCAAATCGAAACAGAAACGGTTCGGGTAGTTGATTACAATATAGCGTTTGGAGTCGAGGTGGATATGGGCGATGGAGACGAGTGGCCAGTAATCGCGGAGAAAATAAAAAATGCTGATATTCTGCTCTTTGGCACACCCTTGTGGATTGGTGAAAAGAGCAGTGTCGCTAAAATGGTTCTGGAACGGATTAGCGGTTCTGGCTCTAAGACGAATGATAAAGGACAGCCTGTCTATTATAATAAGGTTGCCGGTGCTGTAGTGACTGGTAATGAAGATGGTGCCAAGCATGCGGCGAGAGATATTCTCTTCAGCTTAGGACATTTTGGATTCTCCTTGCCACCTAATCCGCTGTCTTACTGGGTGGGAGATGCTGGTCCAGGCCCTTCCTATATTGAGGCAAAAGGAAAAAATAATGAATTCACACAAAAGAATGCACGGATTGCGAGTCATAATATTGTTCACTTAGCGAAGATACTGAAGGATAGTCCAATCCCTGCGGAGGGGAATGTAAGTGAGTAAGTGAAAAATCAGGAAATTCCCCAAAGGTTAGAGACAATGACCTTTGGGGAATTGTTTATATACTATGCCATTTTAAGGATCGATAATCCAATGAAAATTTATCAAGATGTTAGCTGTATATGTGGTGGAATTGCTCAACCCACTCGTAGACAGTCACTAGTTCTGGTGATAGGCCCGTTAAATGGAGTATGGACGATATATTCTAACATAACCTGCTAGATTACTGTACTATTCAAAAATAAGCACAGAAAATGAGCATTAGGCTCGTTATTCTCTGTTTGAATCAAATCTTGTAAAGCTATAACATAGATTGTGTTGCTCTTTTATATGAATGATTATCCCATATGATTAGAGCAGCAAAACAGAGAAATAGGGGTGTTTGTTTTTTTATGGTTAATTTTAAGAAAATAGGTATAATTGCTGGGCTTTCCTTTACGTTGCTTGCAGCAGGTTGTGGAACTGCAGCAGAAGGGGAAGAGAAGCAAGAGAACGTCAGTGCGGCACTGAAATATACAATAACTGGAACGGAGCCAGGTGCCGGACAAACGGAAAAGAATGAGGAAGCCATGGCGACATATGACAGTCTTCAAGGCTGGGAACAAGATCTGTCCTCAGCGGGCGCCATGTTAACGGAATTAAGTGAAGCGATTTCTAATGAAGAGCCGATTATCTTTTCCGCGTGGTCTCCTCATTATAAGTTTGCGAATTGGGACCTGAAATATTTAGAAGACCCACTGAATATATACGGAGAAGAGGAAGAGATTAGAACAATTGTAAGAAATGGATTAAAGGATGAAATGCCCGAAGCATACACTATCATTGACCGAATAGAACTTGAACTGGAAGATGTAGAAGAAGCTTTGTTAGAAGCGCTGGACAGTGAGTATGAAACAGTGGCGCAAACATGGATTGATGAAAATCAAGAAACCGTTGCAGAATGGACAGAAAACGTTGCCACTGTGGATGGAACTTCTATTGAGTTCGCGCTGCTCCCTTGGGATGATGCGACGTTTACAGCTAATGTAGCTAAGGGGGTTCTAGAAGAGCAAGGGTTTGATGTAACACTTACACCAGTTGATCCTGCTATTATGTTTGAGGCAGTCGCAACAGGAAGTGCAGACGCTTCAATGGCTGTTTGGATGCCGTCAACCCATGAACCATTATACTCTAAATATGAAGATGACTTTGAAGATCTTGGGCCAAATTTGGACGGTGCAAAAGTTGGATTAGCAGTACCAGCTTATATGGATATTGATTCATTAGAGGACTTGGAACCAAAAAAATAAGATGAAAAGGGTGCGGGTAGAACCTGTATCCTTTTTAATTGCTAGGAAACTACGCTATCATTGCATTAAATTATTAAACTGAAGTCAAGGAGCAATATAACAACCTACTATTTTGAATAACAATAGTTTCAGTTGCCAACTTTCATACACAAACTTAAACAAGGTATGGTAGCCCTGTCCAAATCCTTAATTATAGGGTTCTGATACTAATGGATAAGTAATTTCCTTTCTCCGGATATTCCTCTATATCCAGGGAACATTTCATTTTTATTAAACTATATAAATTAAATTAATTAACTATTGACAATGCATAGGTGAAAGCGTAACCTTATAATTGTAAGAATTATAAATATTATTTCAAAGATATAAATACCACGCCTACTGAGCATGTCAATCCATCGGTTCACCCAGTTTTAAAAAACTAAAAAATACTGTGAGGAGAAATGAAATGACATACACTGCATATCGAACAAAAGAAAAAATAGTTATAGATGGTAAACTGAATGAAAAAGCTTGGGAGCTAGCTCCTAAATCTTCTCGTTTTGTAGATATTGTAAATGGTGAACCTGCACTTTACGATACGAAATCAGCTGTACTTTGGGATGATGAATATTTATACATTGGTTTTTGGGTGGAAGAACCCTTTGTACATGCAACATTAACAGAAAGAGATAGTCTGCTATTTAATGAAAATAATGTGGAGATATTCATAGATGGCGGAGATACTTATTATGAATTTGAAATTAATGCATTAAATACGATTTATGAGGTCTTTTTCATTTGGAAAGATGCCTATAATCGGGGGGGCAAGTTCGATGTCCCAGAATTTGATTTATATGATCGTGATATGTACACATTCGGTGGTAACCACGATAGAACGGGAATACATTTTTGGAAAGGGACACATCCCCGTGGATTAAGATATGCGTTTAGAGATTGGGATCTACCAGGTTTAAAATCCGCAGTACATATCGATGGAAAATTAAATGACCATGCACATAGAGATAAAGGTTGGACCGTAGAACTAGCCTTCCCTTGGGAAGGAATGAAATGGCTGGCAAATGGCCGAACATTACCTCCTACGAGAGGTGACGTTTGGAATCTGCAATTTTCAAGGTATGAAAAGCTGGTTGGATTAAATAAGAATGTAGGTTGGGCTTGGGATCCAGTTGGATCAGATGATAACCATAAACCAGAAGCATTTACGCCGATTACTTTTTCTGATGTAAATATTGAGGAACTTTAGTAGATAGTATTCTTGAATAAAAAACGTCCCACTTCTTTCATTAATATAAATGGGACGTATGGGGTAACCATTAAAATTTAAGCTGTTCCATGTCAATTCAGTTTGGCAATCGAATCGCTATAAATGTGTTTTCTCAAAAAACCTTCAACAGAAAATGCTGCGACTCCTAAACAAGTGGAATAGGTTAAAAGAGTTGAAAAGTCAATTTTTAAATCCTTTTGGCTAAACCATAGTGTTTGTTCATGGATAAAATAATTTAATGGTTTCGTTAGCCAGTTTTCTGCCTTTGCCATGCGGTTACCTATAATTACTAGTTCTGGGTTAAAAATGTTGATAATGTTATTAATCCCAACACCTAAGTATTTCCCAGTTCTTTCGAAGAGTTGAATGGCATCAGCATCCCCCATTGTGGCGAGATCAGTGATAGTCTCCAGCGTCAGGTTATCTGGATCAATCTCTAACCCCGAACGTTTAGCATCTAACATTAAGGATTTTTCCGAGGCATACAATTCCCAACATCCTTGATTGCCACAGCTGCACTTAGCTCCATCAACCTCAATCGTCATATGTCCAAATTCACCGGAAAATCCGTTATTCCCCCGATAAAGCTCTCCATTTAAGATAAGTCCGACACCTAAACCAACCCCAACACTTACGTAAATAATATTGTTAAAGTATTTACCAGCACCGAATTTTTTCTCTCCATATGCTCCTGCATTTGCTTCGTTTTCGATAATTACTGGAAGGTGGTATTTCTGTTCTAGTAATGACCGGAGATCTACATTCCTCCAATTCAAGTTTGGAGCGAGTAAAATCTTCTTGTCTGAATCAACAACACCTGGCACACCGACCCCTATTCCTATAATGCCATAATGACTCGTTGGTGCAGTGGAGATGAGTAGATCGATTACCGTGTATAGTTCTTCTAAAATTTCCTCATAGGTTAAAGCAGTAAAGTTCACTTGTTTTTCGAAGTATATATTTCCTTGTAAGTCAGTTAAAACTCCAAGAATATAATTAACTCCTAAATCAATACCTACCGTATAACCAGCTAATTGATTAAAAAGTAACATTACAGGCTTTCTCCCACCGCTTGATTCACCAGGTCCCAATTCACTAATTTATTTATCATTTAACAGCTCAGTCACTAATGAAGAAACCGTTCCCTTATTTAACCCGGTAGAAGTAGCAATATCTGCACTGGAAATACTGGAGTTTTCTCTTATTGTTCTCAAAACCAGAAATTTGTTCTCTTGCTTTACAATATGCTGATTCCAAGTTTTATTTACTTTGATTTTTCTCTCACCTCTTTCGCCACTATTAAATAATATAGCATTATTTTATCATAAACTTTGTTTGACCGCTATACAATTTGAAAAGTGAGTTTGGAAAGTATTATAGCGTACACTAGAAATGAAGATAAAATTAATCAAGGCCAAGGAATTTATAGTTAACTTTATGGCGATGGAATAAAAAGAGAAAGTAAAATTATTTAAAATAATTCTATTATTTATATTGACAACGTTTTCATACTTCTGTATACTAAAATTCACAAGAAACTTAATTTAACCAATGAACAAAGAAAAATTTATTAAGTAAAATTAGGTTGATTGAATAATTTTACATAAAATTAAAAGGAGGAGACTATTTTTTTATGTAAACTTAGTTCACTGGATGGACTAAGTTATGAATTGTTGGAAGAGGACAAGGCGGAATAAGCAGGCTAGGATTTCTACTAAAAAGATTCTTGATATGTATTCTAAGAATGAAAAGGAGGCTAATAGGATGGAATCGTTAAACACAAATCAAAATGGAGTCAGTAATACTGGGAAGTTGAGCCTAAAGGAAAAAATGAGCTACGGAGCGGGGGATATTGCTTCTAACTTTGTTTGGGGGATGGTCACAAGTTACTTACTTTTTTTCTACACGGATATTTTTGGCATAACAGCAGCTGCCGCCGGGACGCTATTTTTAGTAACAAGGCTTTTGGATGCAATTACTGATCCAATGATGGGTGTGGTTATCGATAGGACAAAAAGTAAGCATGGAAAAACGCGCCCCTATTTATTATATTTACCTATTCCACTGGGGATTGTCGCAACCTTGATGTTTATTACACCTGATTTCTCATATACAGGGAAATTAATCTATGCATATGTTACGTATATCTTGTTAGTGTTGATTTACACAGCTATTAATTTACCATACGGTGCACTCATGACAAGAATGACGAGAGATTCAGGTGAGAAAGGTGAACTAAATAGTTTCCGAGGGATAGGAAGAACGATTGGTGCAATTGCTGTTTCAGCCTTAGTTCTCCCTTTAGCAACATTATTCGGTAATGGAAATCAACAAATCGGCTTTCCAATCACCATGGCGTTATTCTCCGTAGTCGCTGTAGGCTTGTTTTACATTACATTCAAATATTGTAAAGAGCGAATTGAGGATGCTCAGACACAGCAAGCAAGAGTTACAACATCCATACGAAATATGTTTAAAAATAAATACTGGGTTATTATTGCTGTAAGTACAATATTCTGGTTTTTAAGAATGGGAGTAATGAATACAGCGCTCATCTATTATGTTACGTATTATCTTGGACAACCAGGTAAAACACCGCTTTATTTGACACTATTGAATATAGCTAGTTTCGTAGGTTCCCTAATAGCATTGTTCGTACTGAAAAGATGGGGGAGCAGAAATACAAGTATCATTGCTTATACCCTCGCAACCATTTTACTTATCTCCATCTTTATGCTCGGTGAGAATACGGGATTATTATTTGTCATCCTGTTTTTCTTAGCTAATGTCTTTATCGGTTTTGGAGATCCTGCGAACTTAACGATGTTAGCAGAAACGATCGACTATCATGAGTGGAAGTTTGGTGAACGAGTAGAAGGTCTGCTGTTCTCTGGATATAGCTTTGCTCTTAAGTTTGGTGTTGCTATCGGTTCGGCATTTGTTGGATACGCTTTAGCTTTTGCAGGATATGATCCGGATGCGATAACTAGTCAAGCTACTGATGTTATTCGGATTATAACATTTGGAGTTCCTATAGTTTTAACTGCTATCCAAGTTATTGTGTTGCTATTCTATAAACTGGAAAAGTTACACCCGAAAATTATTAAAGAATTAGTTTAATGAATTTTATAATACGTATTTAATGCTTCACCATCACCATATGTAGTTGAGCTGGTTCGTTCCCAACTACATATGGTGATGGGAAAGCCGGCTTTGGTAATTATGAAATTCATTCAGTTGAATAAATAATACCTGATTATCACTCACGATCACTCCACTTTTTACAATAATGAAACTGAAACATGAGGTGATGAAATGAATATTGTAGTTGGCGGATTATTTCATGAATCAAATACGTTTAATCCAATTCTAACAGATAAAGATAATTTTAATCTTCATGAAGGAGATGAAATGTTGGAGAAGGTTGCCAGTACGAAAGTGTTTAAAGAGGCTGGAGCTACAGTTATTCCAACAATCCATGCATTTGGATTACCGTCTGGAGTCGTGAAGAACGAAGTATATCGATATTTCGCAGATAAGATACTTGGTGTTTTAGAAAAGGAAACCGAAGTTGATGCGATATGGCTCCACCTCCACGGGGCAATGACAGTCGAAGGGATTGGTTCAGCGGAGTTGCAACTATTGAAGGAAATAAGAGAAATAGTAGGTGGAGAAATCCCTATATCATTAACACTTGATGCTCATGCGAACAATACGGATGAATTGACAGATTATGCAAATATTATTCGTGCTTACCGATCGGTACCGCATATAGACCAGAGTGAAACGGAAATCATTACAGCACGGCTTCTGCTAGAAAGCTTGAAAAATAATTCGTATCCAAAACCAGCCTTTAAAAGGTTACCAATGTTAATAGGTGGAGAACAAGCCTTAGGGGCGAGAGAACCTTTAAAATCGATTTACAGAAAGATAGAGGAAATGGAAGCGTTGGATGGGATAGCGACTGCTTCTTTCTTTATCGGATTTTCCTGGGCAGATACTAGAAACTCAAGTCCCTCTGTGATAGTCGTACCGGAATCTGATGAATATAGAGAGCTGGCAAATGAAAAAGCCCAGGAATTAGTTGATTACGTTTATTCTAAAAAAGAAGAATTTAGCTTTGCAGTTCCTGCTCTTCAACCGGAAGAGGCAATTCAAACAGCTTTGAACGCAGAATCAAAACCCGTATTTGTTACAGACTCTGGGGATAATACGACTGGCGGAGGTATGGGGATATATACGTACTTGTTAGATATGTTCTTGCAGAAAGATGTAGGAGATAAAAAAATATGTATAGCGTCTATTTTTGATAAGGAAGCATCTCGAGAATGTGCTAAATACAACATTGGTGATGAAATTCATGTGAGTGTTGGAATTAATTACGATGTGTATAGTAAGAGCATTCCAGTAAAAGGTTTTCTAAAGGCAAAAGGCGATTTGATGGGATTCTTAGGTTCAACAGATGTAAAAGTTGGAGAAGTTTATGTCATATCCATCGGCAGTATCGACCTAGTGGTAGCAAACAGTGGTGAATCATTTATAACGATTGGCCATTTCGAAGCCGCCGGATTAGATTTATCAGAGTATGACATTATTGTTGTGAAACAAGGTTATCTATTTGCAGAGTTAAGTGCGATTGCAAAATTA
Organism: Oceanobacillus alkalisoli; assembly: GCF_021556485.1. GTDB lineage: Bacteria > Bacillota > Bacilli > Bacillales > Amphibacillaceae > Oceanobacillus > Oceanobacillus alkalisoli. The sequence goes on from NZ_JAKGBW010000005.1 coordinate 90,855, forward strand.
GAAATATTAGCATTGACTCCAGGGGCAACGTATCAGGTTTTAGAGGAGCTGGAGTATGAAAATATTCCTAGGCCAGTTTACCCCTTAGATCAGTTAGTAAAGGAAAGATAAATTGTAAAGAACCTGATAAATACTATCAACCAACAAAATCTAGAAGGTAAGGTGAAGGAAATGAAAATCGTAGTTGGTGGATTCTATCATGAATCAAATACATTTAACCCATTCTTACGGATAAGGATAATTTCACACTTTATGAAGGAGAAGAAATGTTGGATCGGGTTGCAAGTACCGAAATATTTAAAGAAGTGGGTGCTACTGCCATTCCAACGATACATACATTCGGTTTATCTTCTGGGGCTGTAACAGAAGAGACTTATCGATATTTTGCAGATAAAATCCTTCATGTATTAAGAAACGAAACGGACATTGACGGAATTTAGAAATATTAGCACTGACTCCAGGAGCAACGTATCAGATTTTAGAGGAGCTGGAATTTGAAAATATTCTTAGACCAGCTTATCTCTTAGATAAGTAATAGTTTAGTAGGGTTCTACTTAACTAATTTACTATAAATAATATTATTCATAAAGGAGACGTATACAAATGAACTTAGAATTAAAAAACATCAAGCTGCCTGACTTTGGAATACCAGAAGATAGACCGGTGATTCCTAAGGAAGTTTATGAAGAACGCTGTAGCAAATTATATGAAGCGGCAAAATGTGATTGGATTTTTATATATGGTGATAGAGAGCACTTCGGAAATCTATACTACCTATCAGGATTTGATCCTAGGTTTGAAGAAGCAGCGCTTGCAATTGGACCAAAAAACAAAAAGTATTTATTAGTCGGGAATGAAGGCTTTGATTATAGTTTCAAAGCGAACAAAGTCGATGCTGAAGTATTATTGACTCAGTCGTTTAGCTTGCTGGGACAAGATCGTACACAAGCGCCACGTCTAGATAATATCCTTAGAGAAATCGGGATGAGCAAAGAAGATACTATAGGTGTTATTGGATGGAAGTATCTTGAGGAAACAGAAACAATCCCTCATGCTTCCAATATATTTATCCCAGCTATGATTGTAGACGGTATAAACAGTATCATAGAAAAACCGGTAGTAGATGTTACAAAAGTATTGATGAATCCAACAGATGGTTTACGTGCAATTAATGAAGTAGAAGAAATAGTAGGTCTTGAATTTGGAGCTGCACGTGCTTCGATGGCCGTCAATCGAATTATTGAAGGTTCAAACAATGGAATGACTGAATTCCAAGCTGTTTCTAACATGGGTTATGCGGGAGACCCATTATCCGCTCATATTATGTTCTCATCAGGAAAAGACAAAATTATAGGATTGTCCAGCCCGACAGCCCGTGAACTATCAAAAGGTGATGGAGTAACGACCGCCGTAGGTTACTGGGGAGGACTAAGTTGTAGAGCTGGTTTGCTGGCTGATTATGATGAAGAATTTTTAAATGAGCAAGCCATTCCATATTTTAAAGGAATCGCTGCCTGGTATGAATATGCAGCTATTGGGGTTTCTGGTGGAGACCTATTTGAAAAAGTGTCTGAAGTTTTAGCTGAAGGTGGATTAAGGCCTGCACTTAACCCTGGTCACTTGACAAGTATGGATGAATGGTTGCATACGCCAGTTCGACCAAACAGTCAAGATGTAATTCAATCTGGTATGGCTATTCAGTTAGATATTATCCCTGCTCCATTAGTCGATGGTGTTATTTTGAACTGTGAAGACAGTGTTGTATTCGCTGATGAAAACTTACGGAAGCAATTGGCAGAAAAGTACCCGGAAGTTTGGAAACGTATTACGCTTAGACAGAGGTTTTTAAGAGAAGAAATTGGACTGAATATTGATGATAGCTTACTTCCGTTATCATCAAACCCTGGATATTATAGCCCGTTTTGGTTATCCCCTGAAAGTGTACTAACTGCGAAGTAAGTACCGGAATTTAACTAAAAAAGTAACCTAACCTTTGATTTATAGGGTGTGTAAACAGATTCAAGGGTTAGATTATCCTAGAATTATTGTTTGGCCGAATATTAACGAAATATATAATACTAGAACATCTTGGAGGTATCTACTATGTCCTATTTTAAGAATATCAATACCATTACTTACGAAGGCCCTAAATCAACAAACCCTTATGCCTTCAAGTTCTACAACCCAGAAGAAGAAATAAACGGAAAAACAATGGAAGAACACTTACGCTTCGGTATCGCTTACTGGCATACTTTTACGGAAGACCTCTCGGACCCATTTGGTGCAGGAACAGCGATTCGACCTTGGGATAAATATAAAGGGATGGATCTTGCGAAAGCACGTGTAGAAGCAGCGTTTGAATTCTTTGAAAAAATCAATGCACCATTCTTCGCATTCCATGATGTAGATATCGCACCAGAAGGGGATTCATTAAAAGAGTCTAATGAAAACTTAGATACAATCGTTGCAATGATTAAAGATTATATGAAAGACAGTAAAACGAAGCTACTTTGGAACACGGTGAACAACTTCAGCCACCCACGCTTTGTACACGGTGCAGGTTCATCGAACAATGCTGATGTGTTCGCTTATGCAGCTGCAAAAGTGAAAAAAGGCTTAGAAGTTGGAAAAGAACTTGGAGCAGAAAACTATGTATTCTGGGGTGGCCGCGAAGGGTATGAAACACTGTTAAACACAGACATGAAGGTCGAAATGGATAATCTTGGTCGTCTATTCCATATGGCGAAAGATTATGCGAAAGAAATTGATTTTGATGCTCAATTCTTGATTGAACCAAAACCGAAAGAACCAACCTCTCACCAATACGATTTTGACGTAGCAAGTGGCTATGCATTTTTACAACATTATGGCTTGGAAGATATATTCAAATTTAATATTGAAGCTAACCATGCGACATTAGCTGGTCATACATTTGAACATGAATTGCATTATGCTAGAATTCATGGCATGTTAGGTTCCGTCGATGCAAACCAAGGACATCCATTACTTGGGTGGGACACGGATGAATTCCCGACAGATCTTTACTCTACCGTTCTAGCAATGTATGAAATATTGAAAAACGATGGCCTGGGTCGCGGAGGATTGAATTTCGACGCGAAGGTTCGTCGAGGTTCATTTACACCGGAAGATTTATTCCATGCACATATCGCAGGAATGGACAGCTTTGCGGCTGGTTTAAAAGTAGCGCAACGCTTAATCGATGATAACGTCCTTGAAGACGTGATTGGCGAGCGCTATCAATCCTACCAACAAGGAATTGGTCTTGATATCGTGCAGGGCAACACGGACTTACGTAAACTTGAGGAGTATGCACTAGGTTTAACAGAAATCAAGAACGAATCCGGAAAATTAGAAAGTATGAAGGCAACGATCAATCAATATTTATTAACAACATTTGCTAGTAAATAAGAGTGACGTAACGTGAAGAAAGACGAAGCCCTTCATATAAGTTGGCTTCGTCTTTGTACTTATCGGAAGGGGAGATCTGTGATGAAATATGTAATTGGAGTAGATTTGGGAACAAGTGCTGTTAAAATATTATTAGTGAACCAGCGAGGGGAAGTAACCCAAGAAGTTTCAAAGTCTTATCCGCTCATCCAAGAAAAAGTCGGTTATAGTGAACAAAATCCTACTGATTGGGTAGAGCAAACGGTTGTAGGATTAGCTGAATTATTAGCAGAATTTAATGGGAATCCGGAAGATATTGAAGGAATAAGCTTTTCTGGACAAATGCATGGCTTAGTATTGCTGGACGAAAAAAGAGAAGTTTTACGAAATGCGATCCTTTGGAATGATACGAGGACGACGAAAGAATGTGAGGAAATTTATGAAAGAGTAGGGAAGGATCGTCTGCTAGAAATTACTAAAAATCCTGCATTGGAAGGATTTACTTTACCAAAGATTCTGTGGGTGAAAAATCATGAACCGGAATTGTTCGAGCAAACCAAGGCTTTTATATTACCGAAAGACTATGTCCGCTATCGATTAACTGGAGAACTGCATATGGAATATTCTGATGCTTCAGGTACGTTGCTTTTGAATGTCGCTAGGAAATCATGGAGTGAGGAAATCTGTAAACGTTTAGATATTCGTCCAGAAATATGTCCACCACTTGTTGATTCTTATGCTGAAGTAGGTGCGATAACAAAAGAGATTGCAGAAGCGACGGGGCTTAGTGTTAAAACTAAAGTATTCGCAGGTGGAGCAGATAATGCATGTGGGGCGATCGGTTCTGGGATTTTAGAGGATGGAAAAACATTAGTGAGTACAGGGACATCTGGAGTCGTTCTGTCCTATGAAATGGATGAAGACAAGTATTTTGAAGGGAAAGTTCATTATTTTAACCACGCAGTACCAGGAGCTTTTTACACAATGGGAGTAACACTTGCAGCAGGTTATAGTTTGTCTTGGTTTAAAGATATCTTTGCAGAAGATATCGGTTATGAAGAATTGTTAGCTGATGTTGAAACAGCTCCGATTGGATCTAATGGCCTTCTTTTTACCCCCTATATCGTAGGTGAAAGGACTCCGCATGTTGATGCCAACATTCGCGGAAGCTTTATTGGAATGGATGCATCGCATGAAAGAAAACATTTTACCCGTGCTGTTTTGGAAGGAATCACTTACTCCTTAAACGAATCCGTTGCAATTTTCCGTAACCACGGTAAAACGATTGATACGATTGTGTCTATTGGGGGAGGGGCGAAGAATGAAGCTTGGCTGCAAATGCAAGCTGATATTTTTGATGCGAATATTATAAAGATGCAAAGTGAACAAGGGCCTGGTCTAGGTGCTGCAATGCTTGCCGCCTATGGTTGTGGCTGGTTTAGTTCATTACAAGAATGTGCAAATGAATTTTTGAAAGAAGACGAGACCTATTCACCGATTCCGGAAAATGTAGAACGATATAAGAAATTGTTTAAGATCTATAAAGAGGTTTATGGGAAGACAAATGAATTAAATGAACAGTTAATGGAATACAGAGGATAGGGGTAAAATACACTAAACGAACAAGTAAATTAAAAAGTGGTTCCGAATGATTGATTCGCTCGGAATTTTTTAGTGTGCCCCACTGTTGCACAATCTAGTGGTTGAAATCCACAAGGTAACTTTATCCCTTTAAAGTACCGTAGCCGAAGTAACATCCTCTTCGAATAAGGAAGGATGGACAGGGGTGTCTCTCGCGAGAGGGAATCTGAAAGGTCTGCAGGCAAAATCCAGCCCGAAACAACATGTGAACCAGAGGTGGTGGCGAAGGGACCTACTTCGTCAACATTGTGAATAGAAGTGAGTGGGAGGCGTAACGCATTGAATGAAAAGGTTCATCAAGGGGCGCGTCCCGCCGAACATGAAAAGCCATGTAAGGATATAGATGAACTTGCGCCCTGAGTACGTCCTAACTGGATAGGAGCGATTGACTATGTCTAAACACGCAATCCAATAGGTTGGAACAAGACGGGCTAGTATCCATGGTCGACTTACTCACCAACCGTTCCTGATTCGTGGGTGAAATAAAGTAAGGACTCACTCCCGGAAATGGGGAACGGACGAAGAGAAAGCCGTATGCGGGAAAACCGCACGTACGGTTTGACGAGAGGTCGGAGGGTGAAACCCCTCCTCCTATTCTACAAAAAAGTGGATTCTACAGATGAAGTTTTCGTTAGGGTAAGCAATAAAAGGGTGTATTCTAAGAAATCATCTAATGTTTGTATTTATAGAAAGCAACAAGATATGGTTGATAGTAAAATTCAATCGATTGCCCTTTATAGACGTACAGTATTTGGTACGTCTTTTTGAATGCTTGCTTCAGATTAGTGATGGAGACTTCCCGTAATATCTCTTACCTAGTGAGCCTCCATCTTTTTTAAAGAATCATTACAAAACATTTACAAAAAATATCACGCTAAAACAAACACCCCGTTAGGTGGCTCTACATCAATCTCTAAGGCGAGTTTTTTAATGAACCCCCAAAATTGAATCCGCAGTTATGCAGACAATCAGCTACTATTTACCAGTTATTTATAGACATTCGCCCGTGACGGTAATCTAATCCAGTTTAAACCTGTTTAATCCTACTATATACTGATTTATCCGTTTTGACGTAATTTTTGATTAACGTTAAGCTTTAAAAGAATTAAAAATTAAAATTTAATTTAGGTGGTGGAAGCATTAAAACGTTAGAAACGGCTGAGAAGCCAATTGTCAAAAAAGAACTTCATTTTAGGAAACCGAACAAGGAAGATGGGGCAGCTGTTTGGGAACTGATTAAGCAGACTGGCAACCTCGATTTGAATTCTTCTTACAGCTATATTATGTGGTGTGAGATTTTTTCCGAAACATCCATTGTAGCAATTGAAGAAAAGGGGTATGTTAGAAAGCCTGTTGCATTTGTATCTGGATTTATTCATCCAGATAATCCCGACACACTATTTATTTGGCAGGTTGCTGTTCACGGGTCACAGCGCGGGCAAGGGTTGGCGACGCGAATGCTGAATCAGCTTTTAGAGCGCAAGTCTTGCGAGAAAATTCGGTATATTGAAACTACTGTGACGACATCGAATACAGCTTCAAATAATCTATTTATTGGTCTTGCGAGGAAACATCAAGCCAATTATAAGATCAGTAAATACTTTAACTCGGAAATTTTTCCAGAAGCAGAAGATGAAACGCATGAAGAAGAATGGCTATACAGAATTGGGCCTGTTAATAAATAAAAAAATGATAAGGGATGAGTAATTTGACAACAGCAGTAATGAATAACGAGAAAATGAAAACTTTTGAAGAATTGGAATCAGCAGTAAGGAGTTATAGCCGCGGCTGGCCGACGGTTTTTGAAAAAGCGAAGGGCTATCGTTTATGGGATACAGATGGCAAGGAGTATATTGATTTCTTCGCTGGGGCAGGCGCATTGAATTATGGGCATAACAACGACGTGATGCAAGATAAATTAATCGAGTACATACAGGATGATGGAATTCTGCATAGTCTCGATATGGGAACGACTCCACGAAAGAAGTTTCTTGAAAAGTTTCAGGAAACCATCCTTAAACCTCGAAACCTCGATTATAAAATTATGTTTCCAGGTCCAACCGGGACAAACACGGTAGAAAGCGCACTTAAAATTGCAAGAAAAGTAACCGGAAGAGAAACAGTCATCAGTTTTACAAACGCTTTCCACGGCATGACAATCGGGTCTCTATCCGTAACTGGTAATGCAACGAAGCGAAAAGGTGCGGGAATTCCGTTAAACCACTCGGTATCCATGCCGTTTGATCAATTTGTCGATGATCAAGATACGATTATTTATTTGGAAAGTTATTTAGAAGGAAGCAGTACAGGTGTTGATTTACCGGCTGCAATTATTCTAGAAACGGTTCAAGGGGAAGGTGGCATTAATGCTGCTCGAATGGAGTGGCTGAAAAGAATCGAAGAAATCTGCAATCGCTTTGATATTTTATTGATTATTGATGATGTGCAGGCGGGTTGCGGAAGAACTGGAACATTCTTTAGCTTCGAACCAGCGGGCATTAATCCAGATATCGTCTGCCTGTCCAAGTCAATTGGCGGAATCGGCCTGCCAATGGCGATTACATTGATTAAGCCGGAGCATGACCAGTGGACGCCAGGTGAACATAATGGAACATTCCGTGGCAACAACTTGGCATTTCTTGCAGCAACAGAAGCGCTAACCTACTGGGATACTGATGATTTTTCTGAAGATATTAAGGAGCGCGCAGACTTCTTGAAAGAGACTGCCGAATCCATCGTTGAAAAATATCCGGAATTAAATGGAGAAGCACGTGGACGAGGCTTGATGCAAGGGATAGCGGTGCATGTTGATGGTCTTGCGGAAGAAATCTGTTCTGAAGCATTTAAGCGTGGCCTAATCATTGAAACAGCAGGACCAAAAGATGAAGTGGTGAAATTCCTTCCACCATTAATAATTGATGAGGAAGGATTAAGCAAAGGTTTAGAAATTCTCGAAGCTAGTATCAAGCATGTGCTTGCTTAAATTAAAATAAACGATACAAAAGCAGACGCAAAAGGAGAGGTAAACATGATTGTAAAATCACTTGAAGATATTGTAGGCACGAAAGACGACGTAGCAGATGGGAATTGGAGAAGCCGCAGATTCGTTTCCGCACATGATAGATTAGGATTCAGTGTGAATGATACGGTAATTAAAGGCGGTACGAAAAACTATTTCTGGTATAAAAACCATATCGAAGCTGTCTATGTCATTGAAGGCGAAGGAGAAATCGAGCAGATCGAAACCGGTAAAGTATGGCAGCTGAAACCAGGTACCATTTACGTACTGAATGAAAATGATAAACATGAAGTTCGAACAAAAACGGATATGCGCATGGTTTGCGTATTCAATCCGCCGCTTGTCGGTACAGAGACGCATGATGAAGATGGAATTTATCCTGTATTGACATTGGAAGAGGTTCAGGAATAACGACTATAATAAATATAGAAGGAAGGGTTACAGCATTTAGCTGTGGCTCTTCCTTTTTTGGGTTATATAGGAAACTATAAAAATAAAAATGCAGGGGATAACTTGCATATCCAGGGCTAGCCACGTCCGGCTCCAGCGCCCAGCAACTAGCAGATCTTTTGGTGGGGCGAGCAGTGCGCAGTCCCAAACTTCACACTCCTCCAATCGATAAAGAAGACTTGCCGAGCGGTCTTTGTAAGGCTGAGTCGCCCTTATACCCAAGTAGTGAAAGTCAACATCAACTCACTATCGTCGCCTGAGTTTCCTTTATCTCATTACGGAGTGCTCTAGTTTGTACGTTGCTAAACGGGCGCTTGCGCCTTTGTTCTTATAAATAAAAAGTGCCCTACCGGCTCTCTCAACCTCTATCTATTGATGTTCAACCAATAAATAGTGGGGGGAGTTAATAGTAGAGTACCGGCAAGACACGAGCTTAAGTATAACAGATTAAGTAAATAAATGGAAATTAGAATGTGGGGTAATTTTGGGGTGATGGAATTGGTAGAAAAAAAGAGTAGTATTTTGGATTTCTAATTTCTTAAAATGCAAATAATTCTTCCATCCTCTATTGACATTATAAAAATTATCTGTACTATTGAACTTAATTAAATTAATTAAGAAATATTTGAGCAAGAAAAATTACTTCTTTTCTCTGTTTGGAAAGCGTTCACTAATACGATGTCTAGATTAGAAGAAATCGCGGTGGGGAAGTGGATGACACCGAGTATTAAAGCGGAGGAGTCACAAGCTGGAAAGTGGACGGTTGTACCGATTCCGCGATTGCCGGTTGACGGTGCAGTGAATGCTTCCAACCAAGGTGGAAGTTCATTCTATGTATTAAATATTCCCGGGAAAGAAAAGGCTGCGGAATTTTTGACAAGTACCTTTGGTTCTAATGTTGATCTTTATCAAGACTTAGTTACAGATATAGGTGCAATCGGTACATATATACCTGCGTTAGATGAAGAAGCATTCAATCAACCTGATGACTTCTTTGGAGGTCAAAAAATCGTTTCGGATTTTCACGTGGATGGAAGAAATCCCGAGTGTGAACTATGGAATGCATACGTACGCGATTATGGATATATTGATTGGTGAATTACAGAAATATAAAAGCGGCAAGGGTCTAGAGGAGGCTCTAGATGATGCGCAGAAACAAGCTGAAGGACGATTAAATTAAATCTATTTAATTATGGTCTTGGGTATTTCCAGCTTTTTTAGAAGAACCCTTCTGTGCTCAAAACTTTATTTAAACATCAATGTTTGGAGTGGTCAACATGAAGCCTATAAATAGTAAAAGCTTAATAGGTTGGGGATTTATCCTATTAGCAACCATTTTCATCACGTTATTTTATTTTTATCCGATGATATCAAGCACTGATTCTATCGTTCCGCTCCGGGATGGGGGTCAATCTTGAATCGGTTGATATTACCCAAGGAAGCTTATTACCAGGCACACATATTTTTGAAAATATAAGGAATCTCTTTGAAAACTATAATGTTGGTTCTGCATTGTTTAATTCATTTTTTATTGCTATCATTGCTACAGTGCTATGTTTAGTAATCTCTTCTCTAGCAGGTTATGGTTTTGAAATCTACCGAAGTAAAGGAAAAGATATTGTGTTTAATATTCTGCTCCTTTCGATGATGATACCGTTTGCAGCTTTGATGGTTCCGTTATTCCGCTTCTTTGGGAATGTTTCTCAAGCAATTCCCGCTATTGGTGTGGATACGCTGTATGCCGTTATTTTGCCATATGTAACGACTGCATTTTTTGTCTTCTTCTTCAGACAGAATACGAAGATGTTTACGAGAGATTTAATCGAAGCAGGCAGAATTGATGGTTTGAGTGAGCTTGGCATCTTCTTTAGAATTTATATGCCGTCGATGAAAAATACATTAGCAGCTGCTGGGATTATTTCATTTATGAACAACTGGAATAATTATTTATGGCCGCTCGTTATGTTACAGTCGTCTGATGTTCAAACTATCCCGCTTTTAATTTTTCTAATTTAGGTTCAGGCTATACACCGGATTATGGCGTGATCTATACGGCGATTGTAATTGGCACGATTCCAACTGCATTAGTGTTCTTCTTCTTACAGAAATACTTTGTCGAAGGTATGACAGGATCGGTGAAAGGATAAGCCAAGCATTATTAAATGAGATAAATGGGGGATTTGCATGGAACGTGGTTCATTTCAATTAATGAAATCAGTCAATAAATCTCTTGTATTGAATAAGATACGAACGTCAGAACCAATATCGCGTGCGCAAATTGCAAAGGATACAAAACTAACACCCCCAACAGTGAGCAGTATTGTGAAGGAACTGTTGAAGGATGGGGTGGTTCGAGAGAGTGAGCTCGGTGAGTCCAGCGGTGGCCGGAAACCGAAGATGCTTCATATTAATAGTAAAGCCTTCTATGTGATCGGAATGGATGCTGGTCCGGAAACGGTGGATTGCGCGTTAACCGATTTGACAGGGAAAATCTTACAGCGAACACCATCCGAGGATTTAACAAAAACATTAACGAATGAGAAGTTTCTTGCTATATTAACAGAGAAAATTGAGACGATTATTGCTTCTACGGACATCGATCATGAAAAAATTATCGGGATCGGTATTGCAATGCACGGGGTAGTGGATGTTGAATCTGGAACATCTTTGATTGCTCCCAACTTGAATTTAACAGATATTCCGATTAAAGCTACATTGGAAGAAGCGTTTGATTTAACCGTACGGGTGGAAAACGATGCTCGCGCCATGGCTCTTGGGGAGTCATGGTTCGGTGGAAACAGTGACGCGGGCAGTATGGTTGCTGTGAACTTTGGTAGCGGTGTCGGCGCAGGTATTGTTATCAATGGTGAGTTATATCACGGGGCTCAAGATATCGCCGGGGAATTTGGTCATATGACGATTGATCTCCACGGAGAGATATGTGAATGTGGCAATCCTGGCTGTCTGCAGACATTTGCTAGCGGGGAAGCACTTGCCGAACGCTATAAAAGACAAGTGAGTTCGGAAAAAGATTTGAACGGAGAAGAAATTTATGAACTCGCGAAAAATGGTGAAAAGCAGGCTATTCAATTTTTGCAGGAAACCGGTGAAATCATTGGGATCGGTTTAACGAATCTTATTCATTTAGTGAACCCGAGCCGAATTGTCCTCGGTGGCGGGGTCATGAAGAGTCAGGAATTCATTTTCCCAGAAATTGACAAAATGATCGAACAGCGGGCATTGACAAAAGAAGCGAAGAAAACGGAAGTAAGTGTCTCGCGACTCGGAGATGATGCAACATTGCTCGGGGCCGTTTCGCTGCTTTTAGTGGAATTATTCGCTCCAGATCGCAAGAAATAAAAAAGCAGTTAATCCTAGTGAGGGGTTAACTGCTTTTTTATTGTCTTTATTTATTCAGCGTTTCAATAAAACGTTCAAATGCTGGCTGGTCTTTCAACACTCCTGCATCTTCTAATATTCGAGCAAATTTTTGTCCGAGCTCTTGGTGGATAATTTCTTCAGCTTCTTTTTCATTTGCAACTTGTGGATATTTTTCCTTCAATTGTTCTGCCCATGTGTGGTGATGGGTAGCTATATTACATGATTTTCCTTGTAAATTCTCTTGAATCGCTTGTAATTCATCTTTTAATCGGGGAGGTAAAACTGCGAGTCCCATTACTTCGATTAGCCCGATATTCTCCTTCTTAATATGTTGTACATCAGCATGCGGATGGAAAATTCCGAGTGGGTGTTCCTTCGATGTTCGGTTATTACGCAAGACAAGATTCAGTTCGAATTTTCCATCACGATACTTCGCAATTGGTGTAACTGTATTATGTGGTGTATCGTCTGTGAATGCCAGGATATTGGCATCTGGATCGAAATAATTGCGCCACGTTTGGAGGACATGGTCCGCAGCCTGAACAAGGCTATCTAGCTCTTCTCCTTTTAATCGAATAACCGACATCGGCCATTTCACGACAGCTGCAGTGACTTCAGGGAAATCCTTCAAGTGAAAAGTAAAGGCATCTTCTGCTTTCATCATGGAAAATTCATATCTGCCAGCCTGATAGTGATCATGACTTAAAATCGATCCACCGACAATTGGCAAATCCGCATTGGAACCGATGAAATAATGCGGGAACTTCTCTGTAAATGTAAGCAATCGTTTGAAGGCATCGCGATCAATTTTCATGTCTCGATGTTCCTCAGAAAGTAGAATGCTATGCTCGTTATAATAAACATATGGAGAATACTGTAAATACCAGTTTTCACCTAATAGCGGAACTTGAATAATCCGGTGGTTCGCCCGAGCAGGATATCCTGTCCTCCCTGTATAACCTTCGTTCTCTACACAGAGCAGGCATTTTGGATAATTCCCGGTCTGTTTCATTTCCCGCTCCCGTTTAATTTGCTCCGGATCTTTTTCCGGCTTGGATAGATTAATGGTAATATCCATTTCACCATACGTTGTTTCTGCTTGAAAGGAAATGTTTTTCTTGATGCGATTCATTTGGATATAGTTGCTGTTCTTGCTTAAATTGTAAAAATAGTCAGTTGCTGCTGTTGGTGATGCTTCATATTTTTGCTGGAATGTATGATTAATTACGGATGGCCTTGCGACAAAGCAGTTCATGATATTCGCTGCCAAAATCTCCTTTTCATCGAAGACATTTTCAATTACACCATGTCGGGTTGCATAGATAATGATGTTACCCAGAATGTTCGGGATTGTATCTATAGTTGGATTATCTATCGTCTCCGGGTAGGAATCTAATCCTAATAGATGGATGACTTGATTTCGGACGTAGTGGAGATCTGCCGCTTCAATTAGATCTATTTTTAATGCTTGTTCGATTAGTCCTTCAATATGGTTATAAATCATGGCTACTCTTCCTTTCCGTATCCACTCGGATGTGTGATATGCCAGTTCCAAGCATCTTCAAAGATTTTCGTAATGGATGTTCGGGACGGGTTCCAGCCGAGAATACGTCTCGCTTTATCTGAACTAGCTACCAACGTGCTTGGATCTCCTGCACGCCTTTTCCCGATTTTCGCAGGTATTTCTTTACTGGTTACGTTTCGCGCCGTCTCAATCATTTCTTTTACGGAAAATCCATTACTGCTTCCGAGGTTGAAGACATCGCTTTTTCCGCCATTACTCAAATAGCTTAAAGCGAGTAGATGAGCAGCAATCAAATCTTCCACATGGACATAATCGCGAATGCACGTGCCGTCTGGTGTATCGTAATCGTCACCGAAAATGGTGATGTATTCTCGCTGATTCAATGCCGTTTGTAAAATAATCGGGACGAGATGTGTTTCCGGACGGTGATCTTCACCGATTTCCGCATTCTCTCTTGCGCCGGCGACATTGAAATAGCGTAAGGAAACATAAGTGATCCCGTGGGCTTGTTCCGTCCATTTCATCATTTTTTCCATTGTAAGTTTTGTTTCTCCGTACGTGTTTGTTGGATTTGTAGGCATCGTTTCTGTAATCGGTACGGATTCTGGTTCACCATACGTCGCGGCGGTGGAAGAAAAGACGATATGTTTCACATCCGCTTCCGCCATCGCCTGCAGTAATACTTGTGTGCCATACACGTTATTGTCAAAATATTGGAGTGGTTTTTCCATCGATTCTCCAACAAGGGAATGGGCAGCGAAATGAATGACCGCATCGATTTCTTCCTTTGCAAAGATGGAGCGAAGAAATTCAAGATCTCGCAAATCCCCTTCATAAAATGTCGCTTCTGAATGCACTGCATTTTTGTGACCGGTCGTTAAGTTATCAATAACAACTACCTGTTCCCCCTGATCAATTAATTGATAAACAGCATGGGAGCCGATATAACCGGCCCCACCTAAAACTAAAACACTCATCGTTTTGCTCCTTTCATAATTTCTTTCGCTCCATCCCCAATTGTTGCGGTGTAGAATGTAGCTTCATAGCCTAGCTTTTCTTGATAGACTGCATTGATATATTCTTTGGCTTCCTCTGTTTTATCTTTTTCAATGATTGCAATCGCACATCCGCCAAATCCAGCGCCTACCATTCGTGCACCTAGCACACCATCAACTTCCCAAGCAGTTTCCGTAATGGTGTCGAGCTCTCGTCCGGTTACTTCATAATCATCACGCAAGGAGAGATGGGATTCATTTAACAATTTTGCAAAAGCATCTAAGTTTTCTTGCTGTAGTTGATTGAACGCCTCTAAGGTGCGAGCGTTTTCATAAACGACATGTTTAGCCCGTCTTTGGTTCGTTGAATTGGTAATTGCCTGTTTGTTCTCTTCAAATTGTTCTGGTGTTAATTCCCCTAAACTGTGGATTTCTAATTTGTTCTGTAAATCATGTAAAGCAGCCTCACATTCAGCACGTCGTTCATTGTACTTGGAGTCGGCCAATTTTCGTTCTTTGTTCGTGTTCATAATCATGATTACATGGTCGGCTAAATGTAATGGGGCATAATTATACTCCAATGTGTCACAATTTAATAGAATTGCATGATTTTGCTTGCCCATTCCAACGGCAAATTGGTCCATAATGCCACTGTTGACGGCAATATACCGGTTTTCTACTTTTTGTCCAAGTTTAATTAGTTCTAGACGGTTAATTTCTTTTTCGTATAACCCTTCCACCAACACACCGGTTACAAGTTCAATCGAGGCGGAAGAAGAAAGACCGGCTCCGTTTGGAATATTTCCGTAGTAAAGAATGTCAGCACCAGTCGAAATGTCGAATCCAGCTTCGATTAAGTAGAGAAAGATCCCCTTTGGATAGTTCGCCCAGTCATGTTTTTCTTGAAACTCCAAATTTTTCAAGTCGCATTCGATGATTCCTATTTTAGGAAAATTCATCGAGTAAAAGCGTAATTTCTGGTCATCGCGTTTCGCTCCAAGCGAATAGGTGCCATAGGAAATGGAGGCAGGGAAGACATGGCCGCCATTATAATCGGTGTGTTCTCCAATTAAATTGATCCGTCCCGGAGCGAAGAACATTCTTGGTATTTTTTTAGTATGAAACGTATGTTGAAAATCGCGTATTAAATTTTCCGCTGTTTTCATTTTACCCTCCTGCAATTTTAAAAGTATTGATAATTCATTTGATTGATAGTACAATAGTTATTACAATTAACTTTATTAATTAATTTAATTAAGTAAACCTTAGTTTACTATTATTCTTTTCGTAACGCAACAGGGCAGAGAATAAAAAAACAAAATGTAGGCGTTATCATGATGTGAAAAATTTTATTTGGAGGTTATTATGGTACATCTAAATGAATTTCAACATTTATCCGTATTAGAAAAGAATCGTTTAAAAGATCGCTCTTATTTCATGTCATACAATAACGAGCAAGATGCACTTACATATGAAAGAGGGTAACTTCTGGAGAGCACCAACAGATAACGATCAAATCGGTCAGGAAGAATTTAGTACGAGAAGTGAAGAAAAAGCGTGGGAAGCTAGCGGTGTCCACATGCTACAGCAGCGTTTAGTTGATTTTAAATCGGAGCTTTCAGCCGAGAAAGATTCTGTCCTCATTACAGTGACTAAGAAAATTTCTCCGCCTGGATTCAACTGGGGCTTTAAAACTTCCATTAAGTATGAAATTGCACATACTGGGATTGTGACTGTAAAAGTCGATGGTAAGAAGTTCGGGGAAGGATCGATCACCCTACCAAAAATCGGCTTACAATTTTACTTGAAAAAAGCATTTGATCAAGTCGATTGGTATGGTCGCGGTCCGGGTGAGTCCTATGTGGATAGTAAACTAGCGAACCGTGTTGGACGTTGGTCTGCACCGGTTAAAGAACTATTCACACCATATGTCGTCCCACAAGAAAACGGTAATCGTACCGATGTAAAGTGGGTGTCGCTTACAACTGAATCTGGTGCAGGTCTATTAGCAGCAGGTGATTTATTCAACTTCAGCGCGCACCACTATACGACGGAAATTCTTGAGAATGCCCGTCATACGATAGATTTAGCAGAACAAGATTTCATTGAATTCAATCTGGATCACCAGCAAAATGGCCTTGGTTCAGCTAGCTGTGGGCCGGGTGTGCTCGAGAAATATGAGTTGAAAAATGACGATTTCGAATTTTTTTTCCATGTTGGTGGGTTTTCGAAGAGAGAAATTTCGCCGAATAGTTTGTGGAAGAGAATGAGGTAGGGAATAGTGTTGAAAGAACTCCGGTGAAGGTGCTGGAGTTCTTTTTATGCATCTGGTTCGAAATGAGTTTTTTCGAGTGTAAAAGAGACTTTGTCCCTATTATCAAAATAATGTAACCGTTGACATTGGGAGGAAGTTGTGGTAAATTAAAATTACAAAGCTAAATAAGTAATATATTATTAAGGAATGTAACCTTGATTGGGCATAACCTGAATTGATTTGAGAGCGCTATATGTGCTTTTTCAAATGATTCAGGTTTTTTTATTGCCAAGCTATATCCATGCATGAAGAAATTTGAAGGAAAAATAAAATGGCTTTCAAAAAGGGGGGTATAACTACACTTAACTATGTATCGGTTTTCCAGAAGCATAAACAAAAGAAGTGATTTCTTGTTTAACCTTAATGAATTTCATAATACGTATTTAATGTATCACCATCACCATATGTAGTTGAGTTGGTTCGTTCCCAACTACATACGGTGATGGGAAAGCCGACTTTGGTAATTATGAAATTCATTCAACCTATCTAAGTTATTTCAAATGAACACTTAGAAATTAAAATAAAATATCGTTCAGGTGTGGGTAAAATGAAAATCAAAAAAATATTAAATAACAATGTAGCGTTAACTTATAATGAAATAAATCAAGAAGTCGTCGTTATGGGACTGGGCTTGGCTTTTCAGAAAAAGGAAGGCGATTCCATTGATCCGGAAAAGATAGAAAAAACTTTTATACTGGAGCATAAAGGTGTATCCAATAAGATTGCTGAGCTATTAAAAGAAATACCAGAGATTTATTTGGAATTAGCTCATCAAATTATTGAGCTCGCTAAGTCCAAACTGTCCTATTCATTAGATGATTATTTATATGTCGCTTTAATTGATCATTTGAGCTTTGCCGTGGAACGTCATAAACTCGGATACGACTTGAAAAATGCATTGTTATGGGAAATTAGAAAGTATTACAAAGAAGAATACAAAATAGCTTTAGAAGCACTGGATATTATTAATCAAGAATTAACTATAGAATTACCAGAAGACGAAGCAGCTTCCATCGCATTACACTTTGTTAATAGTCAGCTTTCTGGTGAGAATATGACAAAGACCGTCCAAGTGACGGAAATGGTTAATGACATCTTAAATATCGTTAAATATTATTTTCAAATGGACTTAGATGAAGACTCAGTCAATTATGAGCGATTTTTGACACACTTGCGCTTTTTTGCCATGCGCTTTATTCGCAAAGAAAAATTGGAAGACACATACGATGAGTTCTTATATGAGCAGATTAAATTAAAATACGATAAAGCATATCAATGTGCAGAACGCATTGCTTCGTATATTAAAAAAGACTATAATTGGTCCATTTCGCATGATGAAATATTATATTTAACGCTGCATATTCATCGGTTAACGAATCGAATTTAAGTAGGTATATATAAACTTCACAACATTTATAAGAAATGCTAGGGAATGTAACCTTAATTGGGCATAACCCGAATGTTTTGTAAAGAGGGATTTTGGACTTTACAGAGACCGAGAAAAGTAATTTTCTTGGCTGTAAAAGTGCAAACAAACATGATAGAGAATCATGTTACCCTGTTTGCAAAAACATTCGGGTTTTTATTTTAAATAAATAGATTGATATTGGAGGGTTTTAAATGAAATATGAAAAGTTAGCAAAAGACATCATCGAAAATGTCGGCGGTAAAGAAAACGTTAACAGTGTTGTCCATTGCATTACCCGCTTACGCTTTAAATTAAAAGATGAAGGAAAAGCGAATACAGAAGTGCTGGAAAATATGGATGGCATCGTTACAGTTAGACAAAGCGGCGGGCAGTACCAAGTTGTTATAGGTAACCATGTGCCGGATGTTTATAAAGCAGTTGTCATTGAAGGCGGTTTCGAATCAAATAGACCGGTGGATGACCCGGACGATAATGGTGATAAAGGCAGTTTATTAGACCGATTTATCGATATGATTTCTGGAATTTTCCAGCCGATCTTAGCTGTATTAGTTGCTTCAGGTATGATAAAAGGTTTTAATGCCTTATTTTTAGCAGCGGGCTGGTTGAATGAAGCAAGTGGAACCTACCAAGTTTTAAACGCAATTGGAGATGCACTGTTCTACTTCCTGCCAATATTCCTCGGATATACAGCAATGAAGAAATTTGGCGGAACACCATTCTTAGGGATGTTGATAGCGGGTGCACTCGTTTATCCAGCGCTTGATCCGAGTGCTCAAGCAGGAGAACCTTTATACATGTTATTTGCGGGTACTTTACTTGAATCACCCGTTTATATTGAATTCTTTGGTATTCCGATTATTTTAATGACGTATGCGATGTCGGTTATTCCAATTATTTTATCTACATTTTTCGCTGCAAAGCTGGAAAATTACTTTGCGAAATTGATTCCAGACGTAGTAAAAACGTTTGTAGTTCCGATGTTGACGGTACTGACCATTGTTCCATTAACATTCATTGTCATCGGCCCAATTGCGACATGGGCAAGTCAATTGCTCGGAGCAGGAACCATTTGGTTATATGAGCTAAGTCCTGTGATTGCTGGGGCAGTTATAGGTTCCTTCTGGTTGGTATTCGTTATGTTTGGATTGCATTGGGGTCTTGTTCCAATTGGAATTAACAACGTTGTGAGCCAAGGTTGGGATCCAATCCTAGCATTAATGTTTGTCCATTCCTTTGCTTTAGCAGGTGCGCTCACCGCAGTATGGATTCGAACAAGAAAACAAAAGTTGAAAACACTTAGCCCTCCAGCAATCATATCAGCCGTATTTGGTGTAACAGAGCCTGGTATGTACGGTATTGCTTTACCACTTAAAAGACCATTTATGTTCACACTAATCGGATCAGGAATTGGCGGTGCATTATTAGGGTTGTTTGGTACAGTTGCTCATGTCATGGGTGGACTTGGAATTTTCCAAATACCTAGCTTTATTCATCCAGAGGAAGGTATGAATATGGCGTTTATCGGTGCTCTTATCGCCGCTGTCGTTGGAGCTGTATTAGCTTTTGTACTGACTTACTTCTTTGGTGGCGCAACTAAAGAGAATGAAGAATCAGCTCAACCAGCTCCACAAGAAGAAAACAAGGATGAAAATATAACAAATGAAGTAATTGAAAGTCCAATGAATGGAGAAGCGGTCAATCTAGCTGACATTTCTGACTCGGCATTTGCATCCGGTGCATTAGGGAAAGGTGTAGCAATTAAACCATCAGAAGGAAAATTAATTTCACCTGTATCTGGTACGGTTACAGCATTATTCGATACCAAGCATGCGATCGGTATTATCACCGAACATGGTGCGGAATTACTCGTCCATATCGGAATGGACACGGTTCAGTTAGAAGGAAAGTTCTTTAACGCGCATGTTGCTCAGGGAGACAAAATTGAAAAGGGTCAATTGCTTATTGAGTTTGATATAGAGGGTATTGAAAAGGCCGGCTATGAGATTATTACCCCCGTTGTTATTACAAACTTTGATCAATATACGTCCATTGAAACTGCAGAAGAGGGAACAATTCAGACCGGTAAGCCAATAATGTTTTTAAATAAATAGAATGAATTTCATAATTACCAAAGTCGGCTTTCCTATCACCAGTAGTTGGGAGCGAACCAACTCAACTACATATGGTGATGGTGAAGCATTAAATACATATTATGAAATTCATTAAAATAAACAAAAGAAAAGCTTCTATGGAAATCGAGAAAAAATACACAATAGAATGAATTTCATAATTACCAAAGTCGGCTTTTCCATCATCATATGTAGTTGGGAACGAACCAACTCAACTACATATGGTGATGATGAAGCATTAAATACGTATTATGAAATTCATTAAATAAAAAGAAAAACTTGTTAGGAAGACATAGGAGGAATTAAAAATGATAAAGAAGAGTAAGTTCATATCTATTTCATTGTTGGTATTGTTGTTATTGTTAAGTGCCTGTTCCGGTAATGATTCCACTAAGGAGAAGGAGGAAAGTCAAGACAGCAAGGAAAACAAAGAGAACCATGAAACTGAAATTGCAGGGGATCTTGATTATCAAGAGTTTTCCGATGGTGAAACGACATTTGGTGTAGTGGAAAACTCTGGCGATGGTCCAGCTATTAGTTTTTCATTAAGTAGCGGTATTAATATTTTAACTGAAGAAGTTGATGGGGAGACTTATTACTTTAAAGACTTGAATAATAATGGGGAATTGGATACCTTTGAAGATTGGCGCGAAGATACAGAAACCCGTGCAACTGCTTTGGCAGAGACATTATCTGTAGATCAGATGGCTGGTTTGATGTTGTTTAGTGAACATGAATGGGATCAATCAGCGGGTATAACAGATGACCAAAAAGCATACTTGGAAAATGATAATTTGCGGAATGTATTACATGCAGGACCTAATGATGTAGAAGCAAGTGTGAAATGGGCGAACCAGATGCAAGCATATGCTGAAGGATTGGGAACTGAAGATGAACCAATTATCCCGGTAAATTTCAGTTCTGACCCAAGAAGTACAGCTGAAAGTGGTGGAGTCTATAATTCAGAAGGGAACGATATTTCCCGCTGGCCATCAAATCTAGGTTTAGCTGCAACATTTAATCCTGATATCATGCGTCAGTTCTCTATGATGTCATCGCAAGAATATCGTGGTCTAGGAATTACAATGGCATTGGGACCACAAATTGACTTAGCAACTGAACCTCGCTGGTTAAGGGTAGATGGGACATTTGGTGAAGGAAGTAAATTAGCCACTGAATTTGCTGAAGCATACACAAACCAGTCTCAATCCACATTTGATGAAGATGGGAATGATGTAGGTTGGGGTGATGATTCTATTTCTATTATGTTGAAGCACTTCCCAGGTGATGGTGCTGGAGAAGGTGGTCGTGAATCACACACGTTCGAAGGTAAATATGCTGTATTCCCGGGTGATAATTATGAAGAACATGTACAAGTATTTACAGATGGAGGACTAAGCTTAACGGGTGAAACTGGTGAAGTGGCGTCCATGATGACTTCTTATTCCATTCAAATAGACGCTGAAGGAAATCCTTTGCATGGTGATCAATATCTGGCGTCGGCTTACAATTCCGATGTAGTCAATATTTTACGTGAAGCGAATGATTATGATGGCGTTTTGGTTACGGACTGGGGTGTTACAAGCGACCCTTCTAATGAAAAAGGTTATGACATGAGTTATATGGGATCTGCTTATGGTACGGAAGATAAAACGGTAGAAGAACGTCATTTCCAAGCTATTAAGGCTGGGATTGATATGTTTGGTGGTAATAATGATAAAGCCCCAGTGCTAGCTGCGTATGAAATGTGGGAAGAAGCTTATGAAAATGGAGAATTAGATGAGTCAGCTGACGAAAGATTCCGCACAAGTGCAAAACGAATTGTAAGCACATTTTTCAATGTAGGAATATTTGAAGATCCATACTTGAATCTGGAAGAGTCACAAGAAAAGGTAGCAAGCGAAGATAAAGTTGAAGCTGGTTACCAAGCACAACTTGATTCGGTCGTTATGGTCAAGAATAAAGATAATACGATTCATTCTTCTGATGATTTGAGTAAATATAAAGATAAAGTTGTATATATCCCTTCAACAATGCGGACACCTTTTGATAGTATGTTTGGGCCGGGTGAACCATATAAAGGACCAACAATGAGTGTTGAAGTTGCTGAGGAGTACTTTAAAGAAGTAGTAACGGATGAAGAAGTGCTGGATGAAGACGGAAATGTGATTGGTTTTGAACAGCCGGAAAATCTAGACAACGTTGACTTAGTAATTGTTGGAATGACAAGTCCTGATAATGGTGATAATTTCTCTTTTGCTGGGCTAGAAGAAGATAATGAAACGTTTTACCCGCTATCACTCCAGTATCGTCCTTACACAGCAGACGGAAAAAACGTTCGTCAGGAATCAATAGCTGGCGATGTATCAGAGGATGGTTCTAAAGAGAATAGAAGTTATTACGGAAACACTTCTAAAATCTCTAACGAATATGATTTGGATGCAGTATTAAACGCAACCGAATTAGTAGAGAAGTCAGGTAAAGATATTCCTGTAGTCGTTGCAATGAAAGCTAAGAATCCAGTAATCATGTCTGAGTTTGAAGATAAGGTTGATGCGATTGTTGTAGGATTCCAAGTATCAGATAACGCTTTGTTTGATATCATCTTAGGAAAACAAGAACCAACTGGCTTGCTACCAGTTCAATTCCCTAAAGACATGGACACGGTAGAAGCTCAGTTTGAAGACGTTGCAAGAGATATGGATCCATATGTGGATAGTGAAGGAAACAGTTATGATTACGGATTTGGTTTAAATTATGATGGTGTTATTGACGATGAAAGAACAGAAAGCTTTGTAAAGTAAGTTTACGAAAGATGTTATCCAAGCGTTAATCATAAAAATAATGCTTGAATGGCATTATAAAATCAGGAGGTTATCACATGACAAAAAATACAAGATTTCCAGAAGGATTTTTATGGGGAGGAGCAACGGCTGCAAACCAATTAGAAGGCGGCTTCGGTGAAGGGAATAAAGGATTGAATATTGCCGATGTCTTGCCAGGTGGTAAAGAAAGGCTTAAAGTATTAAGTGAACCAGGGTTTGACTGGGAGATTGACAAAGATAAATATTACTACCCGAACCATTTAGGTATTGATTTTTACCACCGTTATAAAGAAGATATCGCTCTATTCGCTGAAATGGGCTTCAAAACCTATCGCTTGTCGATCGCATGGTCCAGAATTTTCCCTAACGGAGATGAAGTGGAACCGAACGAAGAAGGGCTAGCATTCTATGATCGTGTCTTTGATGAATTGGCAAAGTATGATATTGAACCACTTGTCACGTTATCACACTATGAGATGCCATTAAACTTAGTGAAAAATTATGGCGGTTGGAGAAATCGTGAGGCGATTACATTTTTCGAAAGATATGTTGAAACGGTGCTAGATCGCTATAAAGATAAAGTGAAGTATTGGTTGACATTTAATGAAATAAATAGTGGATTTATGATGCCAATCATGGGTCTTGGGTTTTCGATTCAAAAAGAAGAGGATAGGTATCAACCAACATTCCAAGCCTTACATCATCAATTTGTCGCAAGTGCACTAGCCGTTAAAGCGGCACATCGAATTATCCCTGGTTCTCAAGTAGGCTGTATGATCATTTATGCTCCAGTCTATTCCTATGATTCCAATCCGGAAAATATCATGTATGCACATGAAGAGAGCCGCTTATTTAATAATTTCTGTACCGATGTTCAAGTGCGTGGAAAATATCCTACTTTCATTAATCGCTATTTCAAAGAACATGATATCCATATCGAAATGGAAGATGGCGATGTAGAACTGATTAAAGAAGGAACTGTTGACTTTATTTCGTTAAGTTACTATATGTCCCGTACAGAAAGAAAAGAAAAAACGGCAGAGGAAATCGGTCAAGGTAACATGATTGGTGGCGTTAAAAATCCTTTCCTTGAAGCAAGTGACTGGGGATGGGAAATTGACCCAATAGGTCTCCGTGTTACACTTAATGAACTTTATGACCGTTATGAAGTACCGTTATTTGTAGTGGAAAACGGCTTAGGTGCTTATGACAAAGTGGAAGAGGATGGCAGCATTCAGGATGACTACCGTATCGAATACTTAAGAGAACATATTAATGCGGTAGGAGAGGCGATTGAAGATGGTGTGGAAGTAATGGGCTATACTTCATGGGGATGTATCGACCTTGTCAGTGCGTCAACCGGAGAAATGTCCAAGCGTTATGGCTTTATCTATGTAGACCTCGATGATAAAGGCAATGGTACATTAGAACGTAAAAAGAAAAAATCATTCTATTGGTATAAAGACGTGATTGCAACGAATGGAGAAAAGCTTTAATCTGGAAGTAAATTTTAAGTATATGTAATTGTTACCTCCAATTGTCAGGTACTCTGGATAATTGGAGGTTATTTATTCGTTAAACATTAGATAAATGTAGTACAGGAGTTGAATAGGTTGAAAAAAATTATATTTTTGGATATTGATGGGACACTGGTGAATGACAATGGAGTCGTCCCTGAGTCAGCAAAATTTGCTGTACAAAAAGCGAGGGAGAACGGTCATCTCGTTTTTATTTGCACAGGACGATCGAAGGCTGAACTATATGAAGATATACTGGATATAGGATTCGATGGCATTATAGGTGCAGCAGGAGGATATATCGAAGTCGAGCAAGAAGTCATTCTCCATGAAACAGTGGATCCAGAAGATGTCCGGCACCTTGTTGATTACTTTAGTCAGCATGGCATTGATTTTTATTTGGAGTCCAATGGCGGGTTATTTGCCAGTGAACACTGCAAAAAGCATATCCGTTCCATCATTGATAAAGTAATCGAGGCAAATCCCCAGGCCAAGGCAGAAGTGGAAAAAGGAATTCTTCCTTTTCATGATGCGCTGATTGAAGGAGAAAATTTGCTAAGAGACGATATTAATAAGATTTCCTTTTTAGGATCAGACATACCGATCGAGAAGATAAGTGAAGAATTTGGAGGAAAGTTCAATATTATTCCTAGCACCGTACCAATCTTTGGTGAAAACAGTGGGGAATTGTCTGTCCCAGGAATTCATAAGGCGACAGCTATTGTCAAGCTATTAGAGCATTTGAACATGGATCGAAAGAATACCTTTGCTTATGGTGACGGGATGAATGATTTGGAAATGATTCAATATGTTCAGCATGGAATTGCTATGGGAAATGCGAAAGAAGCATTGAAGCTGGCGGCTGATGATCTTACGGATACACCAGATGAAGGTGGGATATTTAATAGTTTTAGGAAGTATGGGTTGATATAAAAAGAAAATAATGCTAGGTGCTTAATTGAACAGGTTTTGATAATAAAAAGTCCTGCTGGAATGCTACAGGACTTTTTATTGCCAATTCTTTTGCAATATAATAAGTAGTTCTTTAATGGAGTTTTCTGGGTTTACGGTATATACTTTTCGAATCATGAAATCCTTTACCTGCATTGGTTGCACACCTCTTTTCAAAGATAAATGCGTATAAATATATGATATCACATCATTTGCCTTCCCCCCAGTTGAATTATTTAGTGAAAAGTCATATCATACTATTGTACTGATTATTTATTACTGCAAATAGAAAATGTGGAGGAATCCTCATGTGGCGTAGCTTTCGAACTAAATTAGTCATGACGATGGTTATTTTTGCAGTGGCAATTGCTTTTGTCATTGCAACAATCAATCATAAAAGAATATCGGAACAGGCTATTCAAAATAACGCATTTCAATTGGAAAGCATTGAAGCGACAGTGGAGTATTCCCTGAATACAATTGATAAGACCTATTATTATTTTGATGACGATGTAGCAGAAAGAATGAAGGCGAATACAAAAGAATTACTGGAGCTTTATAAAAATAACCCATCCATCCATACATGGGATATGCAGAAATTAAAAAAGAAATACGAGATGGATGTGTATATCATCAATCAAGACAATGTCATTTCTAACAGCTCGAATGAGGTTGATATCGGATTGGATTTTAATGAATGCTGTGGCAAGCTTGCCGAGATACTTGACTCCCGGAGAGAAGCTGGCGCATTCTACCATGATGGAATGGATATCGCTCAAGCAACAGGCGAGGTAACCAAATTCAGTTACATGGCGACTCCAGATAAAAAATATATTATGGAGCTTAGTTACTCTTTAGAGGATGGGGAGATATTCGAGGATTTTAACTTCCTGAGTGTGACAGATGATTTGGAAAGAAGTTATCCATCAATTAATAAGATAAACATACTGAATTTAGGCGGACTTGCCTTAGGAGATCCAGCGGAAGATTCGAAATTATCATCGGAGCACAGAGCTGCATTTGAAGAAACCTTAGCAAAAGGTGAAACTACTGAGGTTCGCACGTTAAACGATAAAGGTGAAGCAACTATTTATCATTACGTACCTTACAATTCAGGCTATGATTTCGGTTCGACACAGAATAAAGTAATTGAAATCTCTTATAACGAACGGGAACTTGAATCTATCCTCCAAAAACATAATGAAGCGTTTATCCTGCAATTAGCATTTATTTTAGTTATTACCGTTATCATCGCCCTTATTATCTCAAAGTGGGTGTCCCGCCCGATGTACATGGCATTCCATGATAGCTTGACAGGTTTAAGAAACCGGGCAGCTTTTGAAGAGGATTTAGATGCAATCTTGCACGTGAGTGAAGGTGAAACAGGTTTATTAATGATTGATCTGGACCATTTCAAGTCAGTTAATGATCTGTTTGGACATGCTGATGGGGATGAATTACTGAAAAACATGGCAACATCTATTCAGTCGACTATTCATTCAGAAGGAAAAGCTTATCGATTAGGCGGGGATGAATTTGCGATTGTACTAAGAAATACGAATCGTGATCATGCAACATTTGTGGCAGAACAGGTTATTGAAGCAGTGAACGAATCGGTAACAGAATATTATAAAACAAAAGGGCTTGAATTATCGGCAAGTATTGGAATAGCGCTAGTTGATGAAGAAATAAGAGATGTGAATGAGATTTATAAACAGGCAGACCGGGCTTTATATGAATCGAAGGAGGGAGGAAAGAATCAGTATCGGGTGTATGGGTAGGAATATTGGGTAAAAGAAAAAACTAACCCATTTTTCCCACAAATCCTAATATACCGCATTTAACGAATCCTATTGACGAAAAATATTTATTTAGCTAAACTATTCTTAACAAAGTAAAATCAGTGATGGGAAAGAGTAAGTTATCATTCTTGTTCTTCAGAGAATCGGTAGATGGTGAGAACCGATGGACAATTTATTTCTGAAAATCATCCCAGAGATGCAACACTGAAGCAAGTAAGTGTTGACGGCATCCACCGTTACCTGGAGCATGTATGATAGTACGTGGCAGAGAGTTGTATGTAGTATAACATACAGAATATGGGTGGTAACGCGAGCATAAACTCGTCCCTGAAGACAGGGGTGAGTTTTTTTGTTGTTGATAATTAGTTTCCAGGCGCTGGTGACTGACTAGTAAACAATCTCGATTTACACTTTACTCTCTGTCCTTAATCATCTTAGAAAATCAAATTCATCAAGTTTAGGAGTGGAAATATGAGTAAAAAAAGAGTGTTTTTTATAGGTCTCATGTTATTCTCATTATTCTTCGGTGCTGGTAATTTAATTTTCCCGCCTTTATTGGGCTTAGAGTCTGGGAGTAACTTTACACCGGCAATGACAGGATTTCTTGTGACGGGGGTGCTGCTGCCGTTTGTGGCGGTATTAGCGGTTGTTACAGTTGACGGAGGGATGATTTCGATCGGCAGTCGTGTACATAAAGTATTCGGAATTGTATTTGCGATTATCATATATCTTTCAATTGGTGCTTTTTACGCGATTCCACGTGCTGCAAACGTTGCTTTCGAGTTAGGATTTCAACCGTACTTTACAAATGAAGCTGGCTGGCCACTCATCTTGTTCACTGTATTGTTTTTCGCTGTTGCTTATTATATTTGTTTAAATCCGAAAAAGCTGGTTGATCGTGTTGGTCAATTGCTTACACCTATTTTACTAGTTGCTCTAACTATATTGTTTGTACGTGCATTTTTCCTTTTAGAGAATGTAGCAAGTCCGGTAACAGAAAAATATACAGCTAGCCCATTTGTCACTGGCTTCATTGAAGGGTATTTTACAATGGATGCAGTTGCGGCGCTTGCTTTCGGAATTGTCGTGATTAACGCTTTTAAAGATTCTGGAGTGAAGACGAAAAGAGAGCAAATAAAAGGAAGTGTCCTTGCTGGTATCATTGCTGTCGTTGGGCTGGCAGCTGTTTATATCTGTTTAGGATGGATCGGTGCAGTTATGCCGCAAGCAGAGCAATTCGCAAATGGCGCGGAAATTTTAACTGCAGCTTCATTTCTATTGTTTGGTAACACTGGTAGCTTATTATTTAGCGTCATCGTAATTCTTGCATGCTTCACTACATGTGTCGGGCTAATTAACGCAAGTGCCAGCTTTTTCCACGGATTATATTCGAAAGTTAGTTATAAAACTTATGTTCGAGTTCTCACGCTTGTTGGATTTGTTATCTCAAGCCTGGGGTTAAGTGCGATTCTTGACATTGCTGTACCAATTCTAGTATTGATTTATCCGATTGCGATTGTCTTGATTATACTATCTCTTTTTACACCACTTATTGGGAAAGGAAAAGCGATGTATCGGATTTCTGTTGTGTTGACATTGTTTTATGCAATTTATGATGTACTGACAAATCTTGGTTTTAAATTAGATGGATTTGCGCAAGTTATTGGCTTTGTTCCATTTTTTGATTTAGGTTTAGGTTGGATTGCTCCTGCGTTTGTAGGTGCGGTTGTTGGGTATGCTATTGACCGGTATACGACAAATCATAAGGAGACACAGGCTTCAGAAAAAAAGTAAGTTAGACTAAATTAGATAGTTTTGAAGAAGCGACAAACTTTATCTGAATGCTAGATAGAGGACAAAGCCGCAATGCTTATGATAGTGTATTAAGTAACTTGATATATAAGCAATATTGAAGGAGGAATCTTAAGTGAGCAAAAAATATACAGGCTATCTCGGAAGTTATACAAAGAAAACGAGTGAAGGAATTTATCGCTTCACCTTGGATACGGAACAGAAAAAGATAACAGATGTTGAAGTTGCTGCTAAACTGAATAATCCGACGTACGTAACGGTAAGTCAAAATAATGATTATCTTTATGCTGTTTCTCAGGAAGGCGAAGAAGGCGGTGTTGCGGCTTTTTCAATTGCAGATGGCAACTTGGAAAAACTGAACAGTGAAGTAACAGCTGGATCCCCGCCTTGCCATGTCAGTGTGGACAGTAAGAACCGTTTAGTAGTCGCGGCAAATTACCATACAAAACAAGTAGAAGCTTTCCAAGCGAATGAAGATGGGTCCCTGCAAGCTCCTACATCTGTAACTCATGAAGGAAGCGGCCCGCATGAGCGTCAGGAAAAACCGCATCTTCACTTTGCAGGGTATACGCCGGATGAGAAATATATTGTCGTTGTGGACCTCGGCAGTGATACGATTACAACATACTCCCCGAATGGAGATGAGCTGGAAGAAGTTAGCGTATTAACTGTAAAAGCTGGAAGTGGCCCGCGTCATATCGCATTCCACCCGTCTGCTCCTTATGCATATGTAATGACAGAGTTAAGTAATGAAGTTATTGTACTTAAATATGATGAGAACACAGGAACATTTGAAGAAGTCCAGTATGTAGCAACGATTCCGGAAGATTTCACAGAAAATAACCAAGGAAGTGCAATTCATCTATCTTCTGACGGGAAATTTGTATACGCAGGTAATAGAGGCCATGATTCCATTGCAGTTTTCCGGATTGCAGCGGATTATACGGTCGAGCTGGTTGAATATACACCTACAGAAGGAAACTGGCCGCGTGATTTTGTGCTGGATCCTAGTGAGCAATTTATTGTAGCTGCAAACCAGGAAAGCAGTACGTTAACATTGTTTGAAAGAGATAGCGAAAGCGGTACGTTAACTTTATTGCAGAAGGATGTAGAAGCACCGGAAGCAGTCTGTGTTAAATTCTTGCATGCTTAACTGACAAGAGTAACTAGAAAAAGTTTCGCACGGTTCCGGAATATTTTAAAGAACGGTGAATGTATTACAATCGATAATAATCTAAGGTATAAAAACAAGTATCATACTTTATTTTATACCTTTTTTCACTCTATTGTTCATCATTTCGCTATATGTTCACATCCTATCTATGTGAGAAGGTGAAATAATTATTGATTTAGTAATGAGAAAAAAGTTGCTCCATATTCATCGGATGTCAGATCAAGAGTGGATATTAGACATTGACCTTTTTCACCGGTTAAGAGGGATTGAACAGGATTTCTTTCATGAATTTTTGATCCAAGAAAGGAATTATGAATTGGGCAATATAACCGAGTTAGCATCGGTTGTACGGGAATAATAAAAAGGGGTGGAATATATACGAGGGTATATTTCCATCCCATTTTTGAGTGATTAGCAATTCTGATTCTAATTCTAGAATATAGAGTAAAGTAATACAGCTAGTAATGTAACAGCTGTTGGAACGATGATGCTTACGAACAAGATTGGTTTGTATGCCCGACGATGTGTTTCTCCACAAATCGCCCGAACAGTTGTGACGACATACCCGTTATGCGGCAATGAGTCTAAACCGCCGGAAGCTAGGGCTGATACCCGGTGAGCTGCGCCTGGATCTACGCCTTGCGCTAAATAAATTGGTGCGAGAATCGGGAGTGCGATTCCTAGCCCGCCAGATGCGGATCCCGTTATTCCACAAATGATGGTTACCCCTATAGCGAGTCCAAGTAATGGAGGACCAGGCATATTTACAAGCCCTTCGATTAAGGTATTAAAAGCAGATACTTCTGCGGCAACACTACCAAAGCCCACAACTGCACATGTGTTGGCAATAGCGACCAATGAATTTTGCGTACCAGCTGCAAGGGTTTCCCAAAATTCCTTTAAAAATCGTTTCATGGTGATGCAGGCTACTGCGATACCAATAACTAGAGCAATCAGCAATGCCGTTGTAGGATTGATAAATTGACCAAGTATATTTAGGATGATAATGACTAATGCAAGGGGAATGATAGAAACCATAATATTCGGTAAATCTTGTTTCTTTAGACCCTCTAGTTCTTCCTCCTCCACTGCTGCTGCGATTTCATTTTTTACTTTAGGAGGGGAGAATGTTTCACCATTCTTAGAAGCTTTTCTAACTAACGACCCTAACCATAATCCACCAACAATCATAATTGCTAGACCCATTAAGACACCAATGAATCCTCCTGCAGTCGGAGAGGTCCCGAAGAATTCAGTCGGAATGATATTTTGAATTTCCGGTGAGCCAGGCGAAGTCATTGTAAATGAGATGGAACCAAATACAAGCGCTGCCGGGATAAAACGATGGGGCAGATTTGCTGAGCGAAATAAGGATACGGCGATTGGATAGACTGCGAATCCGACAACGAACAAGCTCACCCCGCCGTATGTCATAATTGCTGCGGCAGCAACGACTGCAAAAACAGCGCGTTTTGTCCCAAATGTATTTTTAATCCAATTGGCAATACTCTCAGCAGATTTTGTTTCCTGCATGACCTTTCCAAAGATTGCTCCTAATAGGAAAACAAGGAACCAGGAAGCGAAATATCCGGTAAAACCGGTCATATAACTATCTAGCATTGCAGTTTCAAGATTTATTCCACCTGTTATAGCAACCGTGAAAGAGGCGATGATTGCTGCTATTATAATATTGATACCTTTCATTGTTAAATAGATAAGTAAGACTAATGAGAGCATCAACCCTAACATTCCTACTACTGCCATCCCATTCCCTCCATATTTTAAAAGTTAATTGAACATATCCTCTGTCTCCAATTGGTAGTCAAAGCATTTTAAATAAAGCTTTTCTATTTCTTCTTTTGCAGGAACTATTGGAGTGTTTTGCGGACTTCCACTAGCGAGTGCATCATCAGCCATTTTACTTAGCACCTTATCGAATTCGGTCTTGTCTATTCCCCAACCTTTCAAGTTCGGTATATTTAACTCTGAACAAAGCTGTTTCACGGAAGTAACTGCAATCTCACTCGCCTCCTGATCAGAAAGATCTTTCGCCGACTTGTCAAAAATTCTACCAAGGTCTGCTAATCTGCTGATAGCTGCATCTTTTGTGAACTCGAGTACTGTCGGTAACAGCATGGCATTGGAAACTCCGTGAGGTACATTGAACAACGCACCAATTGGTCGCGACATCCCGTGTACGAGACAGACGGAGGCATTAGAAAAAGCTAATCCCGCTTGTAGAGCACCTAAAGACATTGCTTCTCTCGCATCAAGATCATCCCCGTTCTCATAACATTTCTTCAAGTTTTCAACGATCAATTTCATTGCAGAAATGGCCAATGTATCAGTCATGGGATGGGAGCGTTTGGAAATATAGGCTTCAATTGCATGGCTTAAAGCGTCGACTCCTGTAGCTGCAGTAACTGATTTTGGTGAAGAGATGGTGAGCAATGGATCAACAATTGCTACCTCTGGCAAAAATGCAGGCTGCTTAATCATCATTTTCACTTGATTGGTGGTATTTGTAATGACCGTCACGTCCGTTGCTTCCGAACCAGTTCCGGCGGTCGTCGGTATAGCAATATGCGGGATAGGATCTCGGCCGGCGATTTTCCCGCCTCCCTTATAATCCCCAATATAGCCACCGTTCGTTGCAACTACTGCGACTGCTTTTGCCGTGTCAATACAACTTCCACCACCAAGAGAAATAATGACATTACAGTTCTCGGCAATGAAAATATCTAAGGACTCAGTAACATAACGATCAACAGGTTCAGAGGCGACGTCTAGGTATAAAGCGCTTTCAATGTTTTCTTTCTGAAGAATAGTTCGTAATTCGCTAACATATCCCAAATCATCCATTATTTTATCACTTACGATAAGCGCTTTTTTCCCTTTCTGTTTTGTAATTTCTCCTGCTGCTTGAAACGCACCTCTTCCATATTGAATTGTAGTTGGTGTTAAAAACGTATGATAAGTTTTACTTTGCATGATTAAAAAATCCCCCTTTATATATTCAATAATATATATGCAAAATTCATGCCAAGTTAGAAG
This sequence comes from Oceanobacillus alkalisoli, assembly GCF_021556485.1. Classification (GTDB taxonomy): domain Bacteria; phylum Bacillota; class Bacilli; order Bacillales; family Amphibacillaceae; genus Oceanobacillus; species Oceanobacillus alkalisoli. Next base: position 124,281 of record NZ_JAKGBW010000005.1, read on the forward strand.
GTTTAGGGTACTCGTCTATAAAAGAAAAAAGTGTAGGATGGAGACTACACTTTGCTGAAAGGATTGTAGGAATCTATCTACACTTCATAAACCATATTTATTGATTTTTTGATATAAGGTCGTTCGGTGGATTCCAATCATTTTTGCAGCTTCTGTTTTATTGCCATTTGCTTGTTCCAAAGCCACTTTGATCAATTGCTTTTCTGCAGTTTCTTCATTCATTTTCAATTGCACTGCAGGGCTTTTATTATTATTTTGCACTGCATGATAATCAATCATATAGCTTGGTAGATGTTCGCTTCCGATTTTATCTCCTTCGGTCAGAATGACGAGTCTTTCCATCATATTCATTAGCTCTCGAACATTCCCAGGCCAATTATAATGAATAAATGCTTTCATCGCGTCAGAGGTCAGCTGCTTAACAGCCATAGAATAGTTTTCGGAGAACTTATTTAAATAGTGCGAAATTAAAGGCGGAATGTCGTCTGTTCGTTCCCGCAATGGCGGTATGGTTAGTTCAATAATATTTAATCGGTAGTAAAGGTCTTTCCGAAATTTACCTTGTCCCACCATTTTTTTAATATCTTGGTTTGTAGCTGCTATGACTCTAGCTTGTAACCGTTGCTTATTTGTAGCCCCTATGCGTTCGAACTCTCTTTCCTGTAAAACCCTTAATAGTTTAATTTGTAGGGTTAAAGGCATTTCCGCTATTTCATCTAAAAAAATCGTGCCATGTTTTGCTAATTCAAACTTACCTGGTTTCCCGCCTTTTTTAGCCCCTGTAAATGCTCCGTCATCATAACCAAATAACTCCGATTCAAAAAGTTGTTCGGGAATCGCTGCACAATTTACGCTAATAAATGGACCATGAACTTGCTTGCTTAAGTGATGGATACCCTGGGCGATAACTTCTTTTCCAGTTCCGCTTTCACCGGTAATTAGGACCGTAACATTTGTGTTTGCAACTTTTCTCACGGAACGCTTTAAATGATGGATTTCTTCACTTTTTCCAATCAATTGATCTAGTGTCTTATTACTTCCCAGCGATATATCTGATAATTCAGGATTCTGTATGAATTCTTGATCAAATTTTACCGTTTTGTGGAATTTATTGTAGATTTGATAAAGTTCTGAAACGCCTTCAAAAATCACCATTCCGATGGCACCAACGACTTTGCGGTCTTTCCAGATTGGAATCCGGTGAACAATCATTGGTTGTCCTTGAATGTACTGAATTTGTCCCCGCTCGGGCATCCCGTTTTTAACTGTGTTATGCAGATTAGTATTATCAATGACTTCCTGCACATGTTTTCCAATCGCATCTTTTTTATCAATTCCAATGAATCTGCTGTATGCTAAGTTGAATTCTGTGATAATAGCATTTTCATCAATGACAGTGACACCTTCGTAGGCACTATCAAGCACGATGTTCAACACGTCTGCACTATGTTTGATTTGCTTCAGTTCTGTAACGTAATTTGAGAAAAATTTTTGTAAATCGCACTGGGTTAACGTTCCGGTCAATCTCCCAACTTCATCAACCACAAAGAAGTAGGAATGTGGAAGGCTGCTGGTGTGAAGGATGGGATCATTTTGTGAAACGATATGTGCATTGTCCGTTATCATATAATGCTGTATGTTCTGCTCCGGATTATTCAACATTCCAGAAAGAATAGATTTTCCAGTAATAATACCAAGTGGACTATTATCTTGATTTATGACGGCTAGGTAATCACTGTTACTGTTCAACAACATTTTCGTGGCATTATGAACTGATTCATCATATCTGATAAATGGCAGAGTTGAATTAACTACATCGCTTATAAGTGGTAATCTCCAATCCGCAGAAGATCCAATGAAATTAGAATACACAAGGTCTCCCCCTTTGAACGACAAGTTAACTCTAATTATAAGCATTCATCTATGTATTTGTCACTTCTCCGAGGGATGATGTTTAGTTTCTAATTGTAATTTTCACGCAGATAATTCGCTTACGTTGTGCGATCTTTACTAGCGGTGGCGCCCAAGATTGTGGGAAGTATGTAAATTTGACTTGAAGTGGTGTGTAAAATCCCGAACCGTGTGTGCAATTCGGCTTGTGTGGTGCGACGATTTTTTATTTGTCGTATGATTTTGTTGAGGAGTCGTGCGTGATCTTGAAAAGTTGATGGAAACTCCTGCACCTAACCGGTATGAAGTAATGTCATAACTTGGATTTGCGCACTATTTTAATCAGTGATATAATAAAAATTAAATGTTCAATACTTCACAATTCATTAACTTTAACGAGACTAACGGAGGTTTTCCTATGATAAAAACAGCAATCATTACAGGTGGCGGTAGTGGTTTTGGCAGGGAAGCAGCTTTAAAGCTTGCGGAGAAGAGGACAAAACTTTCTATTGTTGATCTGTCAAAGGAAAATGGAGAAGAAACGGTAAGGCTATGCAAGGAGCACGGAGTGGAAGCTATTTTTGTTCAAGCAGACGTGAGCAAGGTGGAAGATGTTCAGCGCTATGTGGCCGAGACCATAGCCGAGTTTGGAAGAGTTGATTTGTTCTTTAACAATGCAGGTATTTCAGGTTCAGGAGTTCGCACACTGGACTGCTCGATTGAAGAATTCCATTCCATCGTGGATGTGAACTTAAATGGTGCTTTCTATGGATTGAAATTTGTTGTCAATGAAATGCTGAAAACGGGTGGCGGTGTGATCGTGAATACGGCTTCCTTAGGTGGTGTGGTTGGTATGCCAACGCTTGGTGCTTATTCTGCAACGAAACATGCGATTATTGGTTTAACGAAAACAATTGCTGGTGAATACGGCCGAGATAATATTCGTATTAACGCGATTGCACCAGGAACGAACGAAACACCCATGGTAAAAGCATTCCCGCAAGAAGCGATTGGTGCAATGGCTGAAGAGGTACCGATGGGCAGATTAGGCCAGCCTCATGAAGTAGGAGATGTTGTAGCATTTTTATTAGGTGAAGAATCATCCTATATTCATGGAGCGGTCATCTCGATTGATGGTGGAGCAGCTGCATTATAAATGGAATCAAAATACGTCTTGATAGAAGCTAGTGAAGAGTATCTGAAGAACTTTATTTCGTCTGATACTTTTTACTAGTATTTCCTAAAAGATGCCGAAATATTTAATCTGAAAGGCCACCTCTCCTTTATTTTGGGCTGAGGTGGACTTTTGCATTATCACCCATTGAGAGGGGTCATGACGATGAGTGGAAGGTAGCTAAAGATAACTTATCCCATGATATCTTTTTGAATTTCAAGTACTTCTTCTTTTGATAACTCTGTTATACCCATTACGTATTGGATTTCGGCACCATCTGAAAGAAGGCGCTGAGCTATTAACTTTTTAGCTTTTTTCTCACCTTGCTCGATTCCACGCTTCATTCCACTTTTTATTCCACGCTCGATTCCGCGTTCCATACCACGTTCCATACCACGCTCCATACCACGTTTCATACCATCTTTTTCCGCCTTTTGCGCCCGAAGTTCTGCTTCTCGCTTTGCCGCTTCTTCATCCAAGATATGCTTTAGGCGGGATTCATAAGCTAAAAATTGTTCTGGTGTCATGCTGAGCTCTTCCCAGTTATGAAATGCTTTTCGAAGTGTCTCATCTTCCATTGCAATCTCCTCCAATTCACGGTAAATATCTTCATAGAATTTTTTATTTCGATGATCGATCATACCGAGCAATAATAACCATCTGGCTAAAACGTCATTCCAAGGGTCCAGTTGATCTTCTTTCCAAGCTTTCAACAGTTTCGGCATTTCAATATAGTGAAACTCCATGACACCTGTTAGTTTGAATTGTTCTTCATCTTCAAATAGATGATGCATCGTATGGAACCGTTCCGTTTGGTCAAAAATATTAAAATTCAACAGGTTGATGGAAATAACATCGCTTAGCTCGTCGTATCCCATTCCTGAACGCAACTGACTGCGGTAGACTCCTGACCAATAATAAATAGACCGTTTAATCATATTATATTGGTCGGTAAACTGAATTTCAACGTTGATTTTTTCACCAGCAGTGGTGAGGACTAACACGTCAAGTCTTGATTGCTTATCGTCGATATATTCTCCGCCTGCTTCGATATTGATGAAAGTAATGTCTTTAATTGGATCTCGTCCTGTTTTCTGTAAAAATTCATTTAAAAATACAATAGTTATTTGTTTATTTTTTTCGATACCAAAAAGTTGTTTAAAAGCATAATCAATCTTTAAATCCATCAAGCCTGACAGCGGTATCCGTTTTAGTGCTTTAAACTTTTTGGTGCTTGAAAAATCTGATTTGTTCTTGCCGTAGTCTGCTGTTTCGTCTCTTACAGTATCGTGTATGATGTTTTCTAGGGGGTACTGGCGAAGTGATTTTGTTAATTCCATTCTAACACATCCCTTGTGAAGTTTTTTAAATTAAACGAGGACTTACTGAGATGCGAATCTAGCTATAGTATAACAAAATTAAACAGATAGAACAAGTGTTCTTTTTGAGGGATTAGCAAATCTCTCCCCTTCAAATTTTGTCGAAACCACCTTGATTGTGTGATAATGAGTAATAAGAGAGAGTGCTAATGAAAGGGGAAGTATGTTATTTTGCAAAAATCAATAGAACAAAAAGAACCACATTTTTTATTAAATATTCTCCCTGGGCTTTTGCTATGTGTTGTACTTATGCTTGGTGGAATGTACGGCGCAGAGCTCATCGGAGTAGGCTTAAAAATGGCAGGGCTCTTATCAGAAGGCAGTGAAACACCAATATCAGGAATTTTCGTCGCCATTATACTCGGTATTATTATTCGAAATTCAATCGATCTCTCGGAGATTTTTACAAAAGGGATTTCCTTTTCGATGAAATATATCCTGCGAGCAGGGATTATTTTACTCGGGCTCCGTTTAAGTTTGATGGAAGCTTTAAAACTCGGGGCATTCGGAATCCCGCTCATTGTTGCATGTATATCTGTCGGGTTATTTGTCACTCTATTTCTAGCAAATAAAATGAATCAATCGATGCGACTTGCGACATTGATTGCCAGCGGAACGAGCATTTGCGGGGTCACTGCAATTATGGCGACATCTCCTGTAATCAAGGCGAAGGAAAACGAAATTTCTTATGCAGTAGCCAATATTACAATTTTTGGTTTAACGGGGATGCTGCTGTACCCATTTCTCGCTAATTTCTTATTTGCAGATGATGCGATTAGGGCTGGGTTATTCTTAGGTACCGCAATCCATGATACGGCACAGGTAACAGGAGCTGCATTGATTTATGATCAGCTTTATCAGATGCCGCAAGCGGTGGATGCAGCAACCGTTACGAAGCTGACGAGAAATCTATTTATCATTGCAATCATTCCTTTTGTGTCTTATTTATTTTTTAGTAAATCGAAGGAGCGGACTCATCAAACAGAAAATAAAGAGGAGCGTTTACCAAAATGGTATACATTCATTCCGTTATTTGTGATTGGGTTTCTGATTCTTTCCGTTCTGCGGACGATAGGGGATGCAACGTTGGAAAGTACGGGAAGCGCATTTGGTATTTTTGCGTCTGATAGCTGGAGCAGTCTATATACGAATCTTAGTTCTTTTGGAACGACTTATCTTCTTGGAATGGCAATGGCGGGGGTTGGATTATCAACGAATTTCAAGATGTTTAAAGGGTTGGGGCTAAAGCCGTTTTATATTGGTTTTGTCGCAGCTGTTTCTGTAGGACTGGTAAGTGCTACGCTTATTTGGTTATTTGGTGGGTTTGTTCAGCTATAGAGCAAAAAAGAGAAGTGAAATTTAATTTTCACTTCTCACATTCACTGACAGTTGTCACCTCAAACATACTCTCCACAATCTTCCGCAAAACAAAAGGCATGTGCACAAAAGCACTTTGCTTATGAAGCCGCTCCGTCAACTTATGGGCATCTTTCCCGAACGGTCCAATATTTAGGACCGGGGCTTGGAGTTTCTGCATTTCATCAAATGGGATTGTATATAAGTGGTTCCAAACCGGTGTATTATTTTTATAAGCTTGCCAGCCATGATCCTGCTTATCGTAATTCACATAACTCAAATCACAGATTCCATTAAAATAATGTACTTGCTTTGCCGAAACATCAAAATGATCCTGAAGCAGTTGCTTCGCTAATGCAATTTTATGCTGAACGATTGGGTCACGTGATGAATTAATTGCCGGATAATACGGCGGGGCAAAGAATAAAATGCATGCAGGTGCAATTTCTTGGCAATGTGTCATCATTTGATCGCATATTTTCATGGAAATTTCCCGCTGATCCAAACCGCGAAGTGCAACTGTTTCTTTAATTATTGCCTCTGTCTTTTCTTTGCCGAGCTTATCCCTAGCATAATTCAATAATTCTTCGTATTCCCATACCCCAATGTTGAAGTGCTCTTCACTATTTTCTTCTCTTGCTAAAATAAGCTTGTATTCTTCTGCGCATTCCTCCATGGCCTCTGTTGCGACTTCGCGGAAAGAGGCAAGTGTCTCTTTCGCATTACGTTTCATTAAAAAAACGTTATATAGTGCTGCAACGTGGTTGGATGTCTGTGTTGAATAATCGGCTTTCAAATCATAGGTTTTTAAACAAACTGGGAGCGGTGTGCGCTCGCCGTATACTTCTTCGCTAAACGCTTGATTATATTCCATCTTCTTCGTTAAAAAACTAGCCATATAATGTGCATTGATGCCTTGCAGTGGTTCACCGGCATGGGTTTCACGTCCGTAGAAAAGAGCGGAGGGCATGATTTTCCCAATCGTTCCAGAATAAATATAATACTGCTCATCTTGTGAATGCATGGAAAAACTCGGTTCACTGTTCAAAAATAAGGTATACTCTAAATCATAGCGCTCTTGTATATTTACAAGTCCTTTAACCGCGGCAAGCATACCGCTTGAATTCACTTCTTCATCGGGAACCGTGACGAGCAGAAGGTTAATCGGCCAATTTTCATGAATAGCTTGCTCTAGCAGATGAAGGTGCAGAACAATACCCATCTTCATATCCATCGTGCCGCGCCCGAATAAATAATCACCGGATGTAACGTCACTTCGCACACCTTCTGGTAACGAATCAAGCATTTCCCTGAATTTCTTCGTTAGTTCTCGTGGTTGAAAGGCGAGATTCCCAAGCACACCGAATTCTGTTATATGTACCGTGTCGAAGTGGCTGATGAGTACAATTGTTTTTTTGACGTTTTCCTGTTTGTATAAAGCTGTGACGGCATTTCGTTTATTTCCCGCATCATGAAATTGAATTAAATCTGGATTCTCTCTAAAGTATTCTAGCTCAAGCAGCTTCCCCTTTATCTTTTCAGCAAATTGGATTTCCCCTTCTGTTCTTGTCCGACTATCCCAGCTGACAACCTCACAAAGTAAATCTTCCAATTGTTGTTCCGTCTGCCAAAGCATGATGGATCCCTCCTGTATAGGCTCTAATTCTTATTTTCGGCGTGGTCGTAGTAACTTAAAAAACGTTTTTTAACATTGTTCATATGCACGAGCATATTGTTTTTCGCTGTGATGACATCCTTTTGTTCCAATGCTTTTATAATTTCATGATGTTCCTCGTAAGCATCTTCCGCACTTTTCGGAACAGTGCTGGATAGTATAAGAAATGCGCGATTGACGCCTGTATTCATGCGATGAATGACTTTTTTAATTTCTTCATTATCATTGCAAGCTGCTAATAGGAGATGAAAATCACGATCAAGCTCAATAAACTCGTTATACTTGTTTTCATTAATTGCTGTACGCTGGCTAACAAGGTTCTCCTGCAGTTTTTCAATCGTTTCGTCACGCATTATTGCAGTTATCTTCTCCATATTATATACTTCGAGCAAACTGCGAAGTTCCATATATTCAAGGGAATCTTTTTTTGTAAAACTAGCGACGAGCGCCGGTGCGCCTTTTTGCTGAATAATGAGCCCTTCAGCTGCAAGGCGTGCAAAGGCATCACGAAGCGGGGTACGGCTGATTCCTAAATCTTTTGCGAGCTTTTCTTCGGGCAGTGATTCTTTATCTTTGAGTTTACCATCTGTAATCGCTTGTTTAATAATCCGGTACGCTTGATCAGAAAGGGTTTCACGTTGAACTACTTTTTTCATGATCTTCTCCTTTTTCCTTTGATTATTTTCCAAGGAAACGCTCCATCCTTGCGAGCCCTTCTTGTAAATTTTCCATTGAATTAGCGTAAGAAATCCGGATAAATCCTTCACCGTTTCCTGTAAATGAACTTCCTGGGACGACAGCAACGTGTTCTTTTTCCAGCAGGTTAGTCGCGAATTCCATTGAAGTAAGGCCAGTTGATTGAATGGATGGGAAAAAATAAAAGGCACCAGTAGGTAGTGTTGTCTCAAGTCCCATTTCCGTCAAGCGCTTGTATACAAAATCTCTTCGTTCAATATAGGCCTTGTTCATTTCAGCAGGTGCTTCTCTTGCAGCTGTCAGTGCTTCGATTGCTGCGTATTGGCTCGGTAGAGAAGCACAAATCGAATTGTTTAAATGTACTTTCAATACATGCTCCATCAAATCTTTACTTCCAAGCACATAACCAATGCGCCAGCCGGTCATGGCATGAGATTTCGAGAGTCCATGGATAAGAAATAATTGCTCGCGGATCTCCGGGAAAGAAGCGAATGAACAATGTTTGCCATGGAATGTGTTTTCACTATATATCTCATCGGAAATGATAAAAATATTATGCTTCTTTACAACAGCTACAATCTTTTCCATTTGTGTATGGCTGAGCGTTGCCCCGGTCGGATTTGATGGATAATTGAGGATAATAGCCTTTGTTTTATCTGTTATTGCTTGACCCAAACGCTCCGGATCCAGAACGAATCCGGTGTCTGTTGTATCGATTGTGACCGCTTTTGCGCCATTTAAATGGATAATCGATTCGTATCCAGAGTAGATCGGGGAGGTCAAGATGACTTCATCTCCACCTACTAAAATAGTACGCAACACCGAATCAATTGCTTCACTGGCACCGTTCGTTACGACAATTTCATCTGCTGCATCGTAATGAAAATGATACGTTTCCTCAAAAAAGCGTGAGATCGCTTGGCGAACATCCAATAATCCGGCATTATGGGAATAGCCGGTCAAGTTGTTTTCTATCGCTCGTATTCCAGCTAGTTTTACATTTTCTGGTGTTGGAAAGTCAGACTCACCAATCGTGAAATTAATGCCGTTTTCATATTTATTTACTTTATTTGCAAAGACGCGAATGCCGGGTACGGAAATATCTTTTACGCGAGAATTTATTTTGCTTAGCATGTGTTATGATCTCCTTTATCACTATTGCATATTAGAATAATGTTGTATACTGTATACAGATTTTCTTATTATCATACATTAAGATGAATATTTTGTAAACTTGTATAAAAGGGATTTATACCAATAAACACAGGGTATACAATGGTATTTGGTCGTTTGAACGTTATTTTTCTGTGTATTCAATTTGTATTGACTTTTATATTTATGTATTGTAGTATACAGTATACGAATATTTCAGTAGACTCGTCGAAATAGAAAGAAAGGCGTTAAATTACATAAGAGGAAACATGGATTAGTAGCGCTTTCTTGGAATCACTTTTGACAAAAAAGAGGAGAGAGAAAATGTCTAATAAATGGAAGCTTAGTTTCTTTGCTATACTACTCGTTTTTGTATTAGCAGCTTGTTCGGACACCGATGGGGAAGGGGGAAGTGGTGATTCTGTCACTTTACAGCTCGGACATGCTTTGACGGAAGGAACTCCTGCATCTGATTTAATTGAAGAAATGGCGGCTGAGGTGGAAGAGCAAACAGAAGGGCGCGTGACCTTTGATATTTATCCGAACAGTCAGCTTGGTTCAGAGACGGAAATGCTTGAACAAGTGCAACTCGGTTCGATGGAATCAGCGGCAATTATGGTCGGATCGATGCAGGCACTGGATACACGGATGGCAATCGAGGATTTACCATATATGTGGAAAGATATCGAACATGCGCGGGAAGCATATAAGGGAGAGTTTGGCGATTATTTGGCTGATATTATGGCTGAACAGGACATGACAAAAATCGGGTATCTTGAATGGGGATTCCGTCATATTACGAATAACAGAGGCCCGATTGTGGAGCCGGAAGATTTAGAAGGACTCAATATTCGAGTTGCGGAGACAAAATTGCGAGTTGATGCGTTTGAACAATTGGGAGCACTACCTACTGTAATGGCATTCAGTGAAGTATATGGAGCATTACAACAAGGGGCAATTGATGCGCAAGAAAACCCACTCGCAAATACGGTGTTGCCAAAATTTTATGAAGTTCAGGATTATTTATCTTTGACCGGGCATTTTTATAATACAATCATGCTTGTTGTGAGCACGGATGTATGGGACAGTATCTCTGAAGAGGATCAAGAAATCATAATAGCGGAAGCAGAACGGATTCAAGATGAAGTGACGGTAATGAATGATGAACAGGAAGATACGTATATTCAGGAATTGATCGACAATGGCATGCAGGTTAATGATGACGTGAATGCAGATGCATTCCGTGAAGCGATGATGCCGGTTTATGATAAATGGGAAGAAGATGTATTTGGCGAAGAGATGATGGACATTTATCGTGAGGCGTCAGGCTGGTAAGGGGAAGAAGGAAGAGAGTCGCTTCTCTTCCTTTCTTATTTTTAGCGTAATGAAGGAATAGGGGGAAAGAGGAACCCATGAAAGCGAAAGAAATCATAGCCAAACTATTAGTCTACTTATGTGTCATTGCAATTACGGGTTTAACAGTCATCGTATTTCTGCAAGTGTTAACAAGGACGATGAATATTTCCTTTCCAGGTGCAGATGAGCTTGCTCGGCTTTTAGTCGTTTGGCTTACCTTTTTAGGTTCGAGTCTGGCAATCTATGAAAAAATGCATTTAGCGGTGACATTCTTTGTTAAGCGAGCAAGACCGAAGCTCCAAAAGATGATTCAATTTTCGGTTCACCTATTGACGATTCTATTCTTTGGAATCTTGGTCTATTACGGCTTCGGACTGACGATGGGTGCGATGTCGACAACTTCGTCCACCTTACAATTACCAATGGGATTATTTTACTTAGCAATCCCGCTTAGTTCTCTCTTTTCCATATACTTTATCGTGACGGATATGTTCCGTTCCACTGGAGAGGGGGAGCCGACTGTATGATTCTATTAATTCTTGCTGTATTCTTCGGACTACTCTTTTTAGGAATGCCGATCGCTTTTATTCTAGGGATTGTAAGTGCAGGGATGATGGTTTTTGGAAATGTTTCCTTGGAAATTCTCGTACAACGGATGTTTGCAGGGATAAATAATTTCTCCTATCTCGCCATTCCTCTATTTATTTTGGCGGGAAACATTATGGGAGAAGGCGGTTTAACACGTAGGTTGATGGAGTTTGCTCGGAGCTTTGTCGGACGTTTAACTGGTGGGCTTGGGATGACAACTGTTGTAACAAGTGCGCTGTTCGGAACGGTATCCGGTTCGACAGTCGCTACGACTTACGCAGTTGGATCGGTGCTTGTTCCACGGCTGAAGGAGGAAAAATATAGTAATTCATTTATTGCAAGTATTATCGGTCCAGCAGGTGTGCTTGGATTGATTATTCCGCCGAGTATTACAATGGTTATCCTCGGTATAACAGCGAATATTTCAATTGGTGACTTATTTATTGCCGGTGTAGTCCCAGGTGTTGTTCTTACGATTCTTCTTTGTATTTACGTTGCTTACATGTCGAAAAAGAAAGGCTACGGTGCTGACAAGCCTGCTCCGATGACAGCTAAAGAGTTTGTCCAAGTAGGTGTGAAAGCTTTCTTCCCGTTGCTTACACCAATCTTTATTTTAGGAAGTATTTTCAGCGGATTTGCGACAGCAACAGAGGCGGCAGTAATCGCCGTTGTCTATAGTTTTATTTTATCAATATTTTACAGAGAGCTTACATTTAAAAAGTTTAAAGATATCATGGTTTCCTCTGCGGTGACTTCTGCAACAATATTAATTATTATTTCTGTTGCGAATGCATTTACATATGTACTGACTGCAAATAAAATTCCAGCGATGATCTCGGAATTCTTCCTGCAGTTTGCAAGTACACCGCTTCAATTCTTGCTGATTGTGTCCGTCATCTTGCTTATACTTGGTATGTTGACTGAAGTGACGTCACTTATTATCTTACTGAGCCCAATTTTCATGCCGATTGCGATGGAATATGGAATTGATCCAATCCACTTTGGAATGGTGCTCGTCATGAACTTTGCGCTGGCGAACGTAACGCCTCCAGTAGGTTTATCTTTAATTGCAGGAGCGAGTGTGACGGATCGGAATATGGGGATAGAAGATACATTGCCATATGTGCTGCATGTCATCGGTATCCTTGTTGTTGTTATTTTATTAATTATTTTTGTACCAAGTATTTCTACGTTCTTACCAAGTTTTTTTAATTAGAGGGTGATGAGATGATTAAACGTTCCGATACAGTAGAATCATTGGAAAACATGTATGGTGGAAAAGGCGTCGTAGATATATCTCGTAAATTGACAAAAGAAGATCAGATTGCTGGTCTTGATATGTTTGCAGAAGTCAGCGTGCCAGTTGGCGGTTCGATTGGGTACCACCTGCATGATAAAGATGCGGAAGCCTACTATATTGTTGAAGGAACTGGCACTTTCCATGATGATGAAGGAAAACATGCCGTTTCAAAAGGTGACCTCTGCCTGATCACGAAAGGCGGGAGTCACGGCTTGATCAATACTGGGGACGAGCCGTTAAAAGTTATCGCTGTTGTCTGGAGCTAAATAGTGCCTGTCATGCCTTGCGTTTATCAAAACGAAGCGGAGTGCTGACAGGCGCTTCTTAATTTTGCTGATTTACTTGACGCTTTTATCTAAGTTTCATAAAGTAGGTAATAACGGTAAAATTAGATGAGAAGAGGAACATATATGCATACCTATACAGAAAAGAAAATCCAAGCGTATCAAAAAGATAATGAGAACCGGGCGCGTCTCTTAATCCGTTGCCCGGACCAGCCGGGGATTGTTGCTACAGTATCCCAGTTTCTTTATGAGCATGGGGCAAACATTGTAACGTCAGACCAATATACCCTTGATCCAGAGGGCGGTCAGTTCTTCATGCGGATTGAATTCGAATATCCAGGGTTAATAGATAAGAAAGCTGATTTGGAAAAGGATTTCACTCCAATCGCGGAAAAATTTGATATGCACTATGATATCATGTATGTGCATGAGCTGAAGAACGTGGCGATTTTTGCTTCAAAAGAGCCGCATTGCTTACTTGAACTTTTATGGGAGTGGGAGAGCGGTGACTTAATGGCAAATATTGCTGTTGTCGTCAGTAACCATGAAGTGGTAAGAGATATGGTAGAATCCCGCGGTATTCCATTCCATTATATTCCAGCAAATCGAGATATTCGTACCCAAGCGGAAGCACAACAAAAAGAAATCCTTGAACAATATAATGTGGATTTCATCATTCTTGCACGTTATATGCAGATTCTAACACCTGATTTTGTAAAAGCGTATAAGAACCAAATTATCAATATCCATCATTCCTTCTTGCCTGCATTTATTGGTGCAAATCCATATGAGCGTGCGTTTAACAGGGGTGTGAAGATGATCGGTGCGACGTCACACTATGTGACGGATGATCTGGATGAAGGTCCGATTATTGAACAGGATATTGGACGAGTAGATCATCGTGATGATGTGGCAGCAATGAAGAAGATTGGACAAGCAATTGAGCGAAGTGTGCTTGCAAGAGCCGTGAAGTGGCATTTAGAAGACCGGATCATTGTGCATGGGAATAAGACGATTGTGTTTTAGTTAATTGTTACATCTCCTGATTTCATTAAATAATAATCATATATGAAAGACGTATATTGAAACAAGGCCAGCGGATTGCTGGCCTTGTTTTGTTACGCTAGTACAGGCTTATAGACGAAATAATCAAAATCAGCTGCTATTCCTTCCCCAGATGTATCTTGACATTGCATACCGACAAATGCTCCGGTAAAGAAGCCTCCACCACGTATGTAGTCATCGGATAATTTATAAGCGTAAAGTTGAACAGGAACCTTTTCCCAATTAGTTCCGTCAAAGGAATAGGAATAGTTATAGACATTCGTGTTTACATCTACACGAAGATAAACATATTCTATATCTTTAGGGATCACAATTTCATTCCCTCTCAAAGGCTGGTCAAAAGTAAAGTTATCACAAGTAGTTAACTCAAGAATTCTCCCCTTTTCTTCATTCCAGGTAATCTGGAGAGCTGTCCAGTTTTCCGTATTATAATAGTTTACTAGACCTGCAGCTTGCTGAAAAGATTCAGGTTGAAAAGCTACTTTTGTTTCAGCAGCAAAGTTGAAATGTTGCCAACGTCTCGCAACATAGCTTTGAGTGAATTTAGAAGTTAATGATTCTCTGCCATACAAACGTAAATGTCCTGGATTATCTGTTAAGGATAGAATTTCTTCTCCTAATGGAATACGTAATGTTTGGAAGTGAAGATTTAATTGTTCGGAATTGAAATCTTCTTTCTCGTCGTAATCATTTTCCCACTTCACTTCTTCAATTGCAGGACCTTCGACCTCAAGGGAAGGTTGATTTCCACCAACGACATAAGGCCAATCATCTTTCCATTCCAAGCGCTGGATTGCCGTCTCTCTGCCTAATGGGCAAAATCCGCGTGGGTCTAGGAGGGGCTGATTTTCTTTCGGCAATGGACGACCAGTTAGATGAACTAAGAACCACTCATCTGTATGCGTTTGCACAATTGAAGCATGACCGGCTTTTTGTAAAGGATTTCTAGGATGTGTATAAGATGAGATCAATGGGTTTTCAGGGTGTACTTCATATGGCCCCCATAGATTTTCAGAACGAGCGATTGTAGCCTGATGCTCGTATCTTGTACCACCTTCAGCAGTTAGTAAATAATAGTAGCCATTCATTTTATAAATGTGTGGCGCTTCTACTAATTTGGCATCCGTACCTTTAAAAATAATTTCCTTTTTTCCAATAAGCTTTTGTTTTTCCGCATCATATTCCTGCAGAACAATACCGTAGAAATTATGATTACCAACCCGATGATCCCATAGCATGTTTGTGAAATATTTTTTTCCATCGTCATCATGGAAAAGGGAAGGGTCAAAACCAGAGCTGTTCATATAAATTGGTTCTGACCATTCTCCGTCAATGGAATCACAAGTAACGAGGTAGTTATGACTGTCTTTCCATTGCCCTTCTGTAACTTTAACATCGGTGTAAATTAGCCAGAACTTGCCATCGTTATAGGATAGCTGTGGGGCCCATACTCCGCCAGAGTTTGAGTTACCCATCATATTTAATTGACTAAGACGATTTAATGGTCTTGAAACTAATCTCCAGTTTTTTAAGTCTTTCGAATGGTAGATTCCTACTCCAGGAAACCATTCAAAGGTTGAAACAGCAATATAGTAATCTTCATCTACTCGGCAAATACTTGGATCGGGATTGAATCCTGTTAAGATTGGGTTTTGAATTTTAGTCATGATTATTCACCTCAAGTTTTTTTAATATAATTTTCAAAAAGGAATGCGCTTACTTTGTTTTGGACAGGAATTTCATTATGCGTTATTTTCTATAATAGAATCCCTGTTAGACATCTTGTTCATTCATTAAAGACCAGAAGCACGTTGATGATGTATATTATTATTTAAAAATGCTTCAGCAGAAAAAGCAGCAACCCCTAAAGCAGTCGAATGGGTGCGTAGATTTGAAAAGTCAATTTTCAAATCTTGTTGACTGTACCATAAAGATTGATTTTGAATAGAGTCTATTAGTGGTTGTTTTATCCACTGTTCCGCCTCAGCCATTCGGTTACCGATAATGACCTGCTCGGGATTAAAAGTATTGATGATGTTATTCATCCCCACTCCTAAATATTTCCCTATTTGTTCAAATAATTGGATAGAAGTAGATTCCCCGTTGTTAGCAAGTTCAAGAATGGTTTCTAAAGACAGATGATCATTCTGTTCTTGGTTAAAATTTGAGCGCTCTGCATTCATTATTAATGATCTTTCGGATGCATATAATTCCCAGCATCCTGCATTTCCGCAGCTGCATTTCATCCCATTTAATTCGATCGTCATATGTCCAAGCTCTCCAGAAAAGCCATTATTACCTCTATACAAATTTCCATTTAAGATAAGACCTACACCGATTCCGATACCTACACTTACATAAATAATATTATTAAAGTCTTGTCCAACTCCAAAGTTTTTTTCCCCGTATGCTCCAGCATTTGCTTCGTTCTCTATCGTTATCGGGACTTCATATCTATTTTCTAACTCTGCTTTTAAATCAACATTTCTCCAGCTTAAGTTAGGAGCGAGTAATATTTTCTTTTCTTTATTAACAATACCTGGAACGCCAATTCCAATACCTACAATGCCATACGGACTTGGAGGAACATCGTTCATAAGGTGATCAATCACCCCGTTTAATTTTTCGAGTATTTCTTCGTACGTTAAGTTGCTGAAATTAATTTGTTTTTCTAAGCAGATATTTCCTTTTAAATCTGTTAACACCCCCAGAATATAATTAACACCCAAATCAATTCCAATGGAATAGCCTGCTAATTTATTGAAATGTAACATAACAGGCCTTCTGCCGCCACTTGATTTACCAGGACCAGATTCATTAATTAAATTTTCATCCAATAGTTCTTTTACTAAAGATGAAACAGTTCCTTTATTTAAACCAGTAGAAGTAGCGATATCAGCTCTTGATATTGGGGAGTTTTCAATAATTTTTTCCAGAACTAGAGCTTTATTTTCTTGTTTAACTACTTGTTGATTCCAAGTTTTACTGATTTTCATCGGATTTCAACTCTTTCTCTCGCATTTTAGGCTAGTATAGCACATAGATTTAGTTTATTACAAACTTCGTTCATCCAGTAGACAAACGATGTTTAATTTGTTATTATTATAACTAGCTTATAGAATATAAGCAAAATTTAATTTTCAAGGGGGTTCAGTAATGAAGTTGAGGAAAGCGGTTACATTAATAGGGATGTTGTTGATCTTCACCTTGCTTTTAGCGGCTTGTAATGAAGAGGATGGGGGAGAAAGTGGATCAAATGAAACAAGTTCTGGAGATGCAAAATCAGTAAAGTTTATGCATTTATGGCCGGAAGGCAGCTCCGCTCAACATTACAAAATTGTAAATGAAATCATAGCCGACTTTGAAGCGGAAAACGATGATATAACCATCGATCTTGAAGTTCTAAGCAATGAGCAATATAAAGATAAAATTACAGTATTATCTACATCTAATGAGTTGCCTGATGTTGGGATGACTTGGGCAGCTGGATACATGGAGCCATTTGTAAACGGAAACATGTTTGCGTCTGTGGACGATGTTGTGGAAAGTGATTTATCTGATAGTTTTGTAGAAGGGACGCTTGACGGTTTTGCGATAGATGATACGACTTATGGACTTCCTTTAGAACTAAATATCTCTACAGTATTTTACAATAAGAGCATATTTGAAGAGCATGGATTGGAAGAGCCTGAGACAATGGAAGAATTGAATGAAATCGTCAAGACCTTGAATGATAATGGTGTTAATCCAATAGCACTCGGTAATAGAGATGCATGGACAGGTTCGATGTGGTATATGTACTTAGCGGACCGGCTTGGTGGCGATGAAGATGTATTGTCAGAAGCGATTAATAGAGAAAAATCATTTGAAGACCCAGTTTTAATCCAAGCGGCTGAAGAAGTTCAAAGTCTTATCGATGCAGATGCTTTCGTACAGGGTTTTAATGGGTTAGCTGATGAGGAAGCGAAGAGTATGTTTATGTCAGAACAAGCAGCAATGTATTTAATTGCTACTTGGGATCTTCCGAACTTTACAACGAATGAGGATGTTCCTCAAGAATTCCGGGATTCAGTAGGTTATTTTCAATTTCCAACTGTTGATGGTAGTGGGGATGTTAATAATTATGTAGGCGGTCCGGGCGTAGGGTTATTTGTAGCGGAAAACTCGGATGTTAAAGAAGAAGCCAAAGCATTTGCCTCTTACTTCTTACAACAATGGGGAGAAAAGGCGGTAACTGAAGTAGGAGTGATTCCTGCGACAAAGGTGGATGCAGAATCTCTGGATCTTCCAGAAATGTATGTTGATGTTTTAAACGATTTGAATGCAGCAACTAATATTACATTATATGCTGACGTTCAAATGAGTCCAAGCGCTGCACAAGTGCATTTGGATATGATTCAAGCGTTATTTGGCGGGGAAGTGACACCGGAGGATTTCGCAAAAACGCATGAAGACACACTTTCACAAGAGTAATTATTAATAAGACTAGTAAGTCTCTGTCCGAGGCTTACTAGTATCTATTAACTTAATAATTAATGAAGAAGGTGATGTTAGTTTTTAGAATAAAAGAGTGATTGTAAAAATAATCTATCAAAAAGAGTATGGGGTTGAATATTGTGAATAAAGTTATGTCAAATAAGTGGATTATTACCTTATATACGCTCCCTGCACTTCTATTGATTATTGTCCTTATTGTTGTTCCATTAATTCTTTCGGGATATTTCGGTTTAATGAATTGGGACGGAATCGGAGCAATGGAGTTCATTGGATTAGATAATTATATTGTAGCATTACAAGATACGAAGTTTTGGCAGAGTGCGATGCATTCTTTTCTATTAGCATTGTTTTCTGCACTTAGCCTAATTGCTTATCTGGCAGTTGCTCTGATTTTAGCTTCGAAAATTAAAGGTGCAAACCTTTTCAGAAAAATATATTTAATTCCAATGCTGCTATCTTCTGTTGCAATTGCACAGTTGTGGATTAAAGTGTATAACCCTTCCAATGGAATGTTGAACAGTATTTTAATGACACTTGGAGTTAATAATCCACCTGCATGGTTAGCGGATCCGAATATTGTCCTTTACGCAATATTCGTTCCAATCATTTGGCAATATGCCGGGTTTTACATTTTAATCTACTATGCTGCATTAAAGAATATCCCAGACTCATTAATTGAAGCGGCAAAAATTGACGGAGCAACTCCACTGCAAATTGCGCTAAAGATTAAAATCCCATTAATCATGAATGTATTTAAAGTGACAATCGTATTAGCTATCGTTGGATCCTTAAAATATTTTGATTTGATTTATGTGATGACAGGTGGCGGACCGAATGGCGCAAGTGAAGTAATGGCATCTTACATGTATAAATTGGCCTTCTCAAGCTATGACTTTGGATATGGTAGTGCAATAGGATTCTTATTATTGATTATAACCTTAATTGTTACAGTAATTGTTCGTAAAGTGACTGCTACCAAAGAGGAAATTGAATATTAAGAGGAGGAGCAGAAAATGTCTAGAATAGGTTACAGTTTACTTTATATTTGTTTAGGGCTTGTTGCAGTGTTTCAAATATTTCCGATTCTTTGGTTGTTTATGTTTTCTCTAAAGACAAACCAAGAAATATTTGCAGGAAGTCCGTTTGCCCTTCCTTTAGAACCGAAATGGGAAAATTATTTGAAAGTATTTGATGGGGGAATTGCAACATACTTCTGGAATAGCATTTGGATTACAGTCGTTGCTACCGTATTGACGATTTTAATAGCCAGTATGGCAACATTTGCAATTACGAGAATGAAGTGGAAGCTGAGTGGACTAGTCCTAGGCCTCATTATGGTTGGTTTAATGATACCAATCCATTCTGCACTCATCCCATTATATAATATGTTTTTAAATGTAAATTTGATAGATAATCCACTATCCATCGTTCTTACGTATATTACGTATAATCTGCCGATAACCGTTATGATCCTACTGGGCTTTTATACAACGATTCCAAGGGAAATTGAGGAAGCGGCTATTATTGATGGCAGTTCGATTCATCGTTTATTCTTTAGAATCATCTTACCTATTTCTGCGCCAATTATGTCCACAACGGTTATTATTAACATGATTTATAACTGGAATGAATTTGTTTTTGTTAACACATTTATAAGTTCGGAAAAGTATAAGACGCTTACCGTTGGAATTCAAAACTTTATCGGACAGTATATGACGGATTGGGGTGCGATAGGAGCAACACTCGTAATAAGTGTACTGCCAATCATCATTGCATTCCTATTCTTCAGTAACAAAATTATGGAAGGAATTACTGCCAGTGCTGTGAAGGGATAAGCTCGCAGCATAAGATTAATCTTGCCGAAACATGAAAAGACCGCCTCAACCTCCTAAGCTTATTAGTCTGGTGAGGTGGTTTTTAGCTTGAGTGTTGTTTTCTTTCGATGTTTTTAAATGCATGTAAGCATAGCCAGGATGTAATAAAAGCATAGGTTGTACCACCAAAAATGAAGAACAAGGCAGGGATGGCCCTCATTATAAAGAAAAGAGAAACGAAACATAATACCATAAGAAAACTATATAGCGGACTTATAATCATGATTAAAAAGGCATTTTTTATTAAAGGAATGGTTCTTAAATCATAATGGGTAAAGCTTGGAAAAATATAAAATAGAAATAAGATGAAGATGAGCATAAATGCAAACAGTGGAATATAAGTCCACGTTAACTGTTCATTTATATTACTTTGGATGTAATAAATATCAATAGCGACAAGAAGAAAGAGGACGTTGAGGAAAAGTCCAAGTAAATTGCTTTTTAAAAAGTCGCGCTTGTAATAATACCAAAACGTTTTTAGTACCGGTAAGTCTGATTTCCCTCTGAGCCAATCACGAACCATCGCAAACATAGAAGTGGTAGAAGGATAAAAACCTAGGATAACACCGCCAGCCAATGTAAAAACAACCCAGAGCAGATTGACATAGGCGAACTTTGTTATCCATTCTAATATGTTATATATAGCACTCATTCTGTTGGTCATTGTTATTTCTCCCTTCATCAAAACATCTGATGGTTTAACAGAATGAATTTCATAATTACCAAAGTCGGCTTTTTCATCACCATATGTAGTTGGAAACGAACCAACTCAACTACATACGGTGATGGTGATGCATTAAATACGTATTATGAAATTCATTAAACAATAAACATTATACGATAATCATGATTCTTTTTCTATTACCATGAGGAAATTTAAAAAAACTTAGTTCATCCAATGGGCGAACTATAGATAAGATGCTATAATCAAAAACATGAAAGCTCTTACATTAAAATTCATAAAACTTAGGAGGACACACAAATGACATTTTTTAAAAACATCAATCAGGTTCACTACGAAGGCCCAACATCTACTAATCCACTCGCATTTAAATTTTATAATCCCGAGGAAAAAATTGGTGGAAAAACGATGGAGGAGATTCTCCGTTTCGGTGTCGCATACTGGCACACATTTACGGAAGATCTATCGGATCCGTTCGGTGTTGGCACAGCGATGCGACCATGGGATAAATTTGAAGGAATGGACCTGGCAAAAGCACGTGTCGAAGCAGCCTTTGAATTCTTTGAAAAGCTGAATGTACCTTATTTTGCATTTCATGACGTCGACATCGCACCTGAAGGGGACAGTTTAAAAGAATCAAATGAAAACTTAGATACGATTGTGGCCATGATTAAAGATTATATGAAAGATAGTAAAACGAAATTATTATGGAATACAGTGAACAACTTCAGTCATCCACGCTTTGTTCATGGCGCAGGCTCGTCTAATCACGCGGATGTATTTGCTTATGCTGCAGCGAAAGTGAAAAAGGGATTGGAAGTTGGGAAAGAACTAGGTGCGGAAAACTATGTGTTTTGGGGCGGAAGGGAAGGTTATGAAACCCTGCTTAACACAAATATGCAATTAGAACTGGATAACTTAGCTCGCCTTTATCATATGGCGAATGATTATGCGAAAGAAATTGGTTTTGCTGCCCAGTTCTTAATCGAACCGAAGCCAAAAGAGCCGACGACCCATCAATATGACTTTGATGTAGCCAGTGGCTATGCATTTTTACAACATTATGGGCTCCAAGATGTTTTCAAATTCAATATCGAAGCAAACCACGCAACATTAGCGGGCCATACGTTTGAGCATGAGCTGCATTATGCGAGAATTCACGATATGCTTGGTTCAGTGGATGCAAATCAAGGGCATCCATTACTCGGCTGGGATACGGATGAATTCCCGACAGACCTTCATACGACAGTGCTAGCCATGTATGAAATCCTGAAAAATGGAGGGCTTGGCAGTGGCGGCTTGAACTTTGATGCGAAAGTTCGTCGTGGCTCTTTCACGCCAGAGGACTTATTCCATGCACATATTGCGGGAATGGACAGCTTTGCGGTTGGATTAAAAGTAGCACAGAGATTGATGGATGATCAAGTACTCGATAACGTAATAGATGAAAGATATCAAACGTATCAGGATGGAATTGGTCGTGATATCGTAGAAGACAAGACGGATTTACGCAAGCTGGAGGAGTATGCGCTAGGATTAACAGATATTCAGCATCAATCTGGTAAACTGGAGAGTATTAAAGCTACGATAAACCAATATCTATTAACAACCTTTACTGGTGAATGAAACAGAGCATCTAATATAAATGATGAAAATAAAGACGAAGGGCTCTAATCTGATCGAGTGCTTCGTCTTTCTTCTTTATAGAGACAAGGAGAGATATAGAATGAAGTATGTCATTGGTGTTGATTTAGGAACAAGTGCCGTCAAAATATTATTAGTTAATCAGAATGGAAGCGTCGTTCAAGAAATATCAAAATCATATCCATTATATCAAGAGAAAGTGGGCTACAGTGAGCAAGATCCTAATGATTGGGTCGAGCAGACAATTGCTGGGATATCAGAACTCGTAGCAGCGTTTAAAGGGAATCCAGAAGATATTGAGGGGCTGAGTTTTTCTGGTCAGATGCACGGTCTTGTATTGTTGGATGAGGATAATCAGGTTTTGCGAAATGCAATTCTTTGGAATGACACACGGACAACGCAAGAGTGTAGTCAGATTTATGAAAAGGTGGGCAAGGATCGTCTATTAGAGATTACTAAGAATCCGGCATTGGAGGGCTTTACCCTACCAAAAATACTTTGGGTGAAAAAGCATGAACCTCACATTTTTAAGTATTTGTTTTACCGAAGGATTATGTCAGGTATCGATTAACCGGAGAGCTGCACATGGATTACTCGGATGCTGCAGGCACGTTATTATTGAATATCGCTAAAAAGTCATGGAGCAGGGAAATCTGTGAGAAATTAGAGATTAATCCAGAAATATGCCCACCACTCGTGCAGTCAGACGATGAAGTGGGGACTGTAGGGAAACAAATTGCAGAAGTGACAGGCTTGAATGTTAAGACAAAAGTATTTGCTGGTGGGGCGGATAACGCTTGTGGTGCGATTGGTTCAGGGATTTTGGAAGACGGACAGACACTGGCGAGCACAGGGACTTCTGGTGTTGTTTTATCTTATGAAGCAAGTAGCGCCAAAGATTTTGGAGGGAAGGTTCACTACTTTAATCACGCTGCCCCTGATGTGTTTTATACGATGGGGGTGACGCTTGCTGCAGGGTACAGTTTGTCTTGGTTTAAAGAGACATTTGCAAAAGATATAAGTTTTGAAGAATTGCTGGCAGATGTTGATACGGTTTCAGTTGGTGCGAATGGTTTAATTTTCACACCTTATGTTGTTGGAGAAAGAACCCCTCATGTGGACGCGAATATCCGTGGAAGCTTCATCGGTATGGATGCAGCCCATGAAAGAAAACATTTTACTCGCGCAGTATTAGAAGGTATCACTTTTTCGTTAAATGAATCAATAGAGATATTTCGAGAAAATGGCAAGAAAATTAATACAGTTGTATCTATTGGCGGGGGAGCAAAAAACGAAACTTGGCTGCAAATACAAGCCGATATTTTTAATGCGAATGTGGTAAAGATGGAAAGTGAGCAAGGTCCGGGGATGGGAGCTGCCATGCTTGCAGCGGTGGGGTGTGGTTGGTATCCATCACTGAAGGAATGTGCAGTTGAATTCTTAAAAGAAGAAAAGGTCTATTCACCTAATCCAGAAAATGTTGCCAAATATAAAGAACTATTTAAGCTTTATAAAGAAGTCTATAGTAAAACAAATCAATTAAATGAACGATTGATGAAATATAGAAAGTAGACGAGGTGCGGGGCTTACCTTACTCCGAATTTAAATCTCCTGAAGATATCGCATCAGGAGATTTTCATTTTCGACGTTCATTATTAAAATAGGATATAATAAACAGTAAATGGTCGAATGGAGGGCGGTAAAGGATGCGAAAACAATTTCATTTCATTTGTATTCTTTTATTCTTACTTCTATCGTTAGTGGCATGTTCGGATACGAGTAACTCTGCTCAAGATTCAGCAGACAAGCAGAGCGCTAGCGGCGAAGATACTGAATTAACAATATCAGCAGCAGCTAGTTTAAAAGAGGCATTAGATTCCATTCAAGAGGCATTTCTAGAAGAACATCCGGAAGTAGCATTAACCTTTAATTATGGTGCTTCGGGTTCCCTGCAGCAGCAAATCTCACAAGGAGCACCAGTGGATTTATTTTTCTCAGCGGCAAAAGATAAGTTTAATATATTGGTAGAAGAAGGGATGATTGCGGAGGAAAGTCAGGTAGACTTGCTTGGCAATGAGCTAGTATTAATTGTTCCGAAGGGTGAACAAACAATCAATGGATTTGCTGATCTTCAGAAAGCGGAGATAGGTAATATATCCATCGGTATACCTAAAACCGTGCCAGCGGGAAAATATGCGCAAGAACTGCTGGTGGAAATGGATCTATGGGATGAAATAGAATCGAAAATTGTTTTCGCAAAAGATGTCCGACAAGTTTTATCTTATGTTGAAACTGGGAATGTTGATGCCGGAATCGTTTATCAAACGGACGCCCTTACTTCGGAAAAAATAAACATTGCTGCTCCTGCTACTAACGAATTACATACACCTATTCTTTATCCAGTCGGGATTATAAAAGATTCTGACCAGTACGAAATGGCAAAAGTATTTCTCGAGTATATACAAAGCGATGAAATTATAAAGGTATTTGAAGAATATGGATTTACAGTTAAATAGTGAAATCATGCAAGAGTTCCTTAGTCCAATCTGGTTATCTCTTAAAGTTGCTACGATATCAGGTGTTATCGTTATAATAATAGGAACTTTAATTGGTAGAATTCTTGCAAGAAGAAGGTTCAAAGGAAAAGCAATTGTAGAGACACTGCTGATGCTCCCGATGGTGCTACCTCCAACTGTTGTTGGCTTTTTATTGATTGTTGTTTTCGGGAAAAATAGTATTATCGGTCAAGCGATTGAGTGGATTTTTAATCAACCGATTATTTTCACCTGGTGGGCTGCTGTGATTGCAGCAGTAGTTGTCGCATTTCCACTCATGTACCAGGCGGCAAAATCAGGATTTCAGGGAGTGGATAACAATATTGAAGAAGCTGCAAGAATCGACGGGGCGAGCGAGTGGAAAACCTTCCTATTTATCTCGATTCCTTTAGCTTCGAAAATGCTGCTAGCTGGAAGTATTCTAAGTTTTGCCCGGGCTTTAGGAGAATTTGGGGCTACTTTAATGTTTGCCGGGAATATTCCAGGCGTCACGCAAACGATTCCTACTGCGATTTATATCGCGATTGATTCAGGGAAAAGGTTCATGGCTTGGATGTGGGTGATTGCGATTATGATTCTTTCCTTTGGTATGATGCTTGTGGTACGAATTAAGCAGGAGTGATGCTTCTGCTTTATTGAATGAAGTGAAATAGGAACAAAAAGGGGATTTTTTGAAGAATAATTATAATTAGAGATAGAGCAGATGGATGGCGGATAGTTTACAATTGTTAACTAAATATTTATTGCTTCAATAATAGAGGATATTTTCCTATTATCGCACAAGAAAAGTTACACAAATTGATTGTGTTAAGAAAAAAAGGAAAAACTTAGTTCATCCACTAGACGAACAATGATGATTTTGCTATAATGAAATTAATTTAAAAGTAATAAGTAGAAAATCTTTTTAGATTTACAAGATGTATTTTGTAAGCGGTTTTAGCTGGTGTTTTATTAACTATCTTAGATCAATATTGAGGAAATATTATTATAGTAATCTTCAAGGTTTCTGACCCTATGCTAGGTTAATGAATTTCATAATACGTATTTAATGCTTCACCATCACCATATGTAGTTGAGTTGGTTCGTTCCCAACTACATACGGTGATGGGAAAGCCGACTTTGGTAATTATGAAATTCATTCAGGTGTCTAATTTTATAACTATGCTTTATTTAGAAGGGAGAGATTGAAATGAAACGATTTATAATTCAGTTGCCTTTGAAATAGAGAACAAGAGATTATATACTCATCACCTAAATTTAGTTACACTAGATAAAATTCTTAAGAAAATAGATGGTAAGTAGACCTAGGAGAGGTATTTAGCCGCGTTAGATATTAGATATCATGAGAGGAAAGCTTTTATTTCTTTGTATTTAAATACTTACAAAATATTGGAATAAGATAAGGCTAGTCTACCATCAACTTGCAGTGCGTTTTATCCTTTAATAATGAATGGACAGGGGAAGCACATTTAAGTATAATTTTGTGTTTTTGTAAGCGTTAGCATCGTGGAATCTCAATAGATATTATAGTCGAATAATGCTAGGAAAGAGTTGAGTAGTTATAGGTTTGAAGTATAAAACAATCATTTAGGAGGAAAAAAATGAAAAAGCTTAGCTTGTTAGGATTACTAGTATTGATGCTTTTAATTTTAGGTGCATGTGGTGGGGGCGATGACGCTGAAACGAATGGGGGGGACGCAGAAGAATCTGTTGTTGCCGGTGCAGATTTAGAAGATGCAACCGAATTATCATTTTGGACTTTTGCTGGTACGCATGCTGACTTCTATGCAGATGCTGCTGAGAAGTGGAACGAGGAAAATCCTGATAAAGCAATTAAATTAACTGTTGGAACTTATCCGTTCGATCAAATGCATAATAATTTATTGCTCGCATTGCAATCTGGCAGCGGTGCTCCAGATTTGGCAGATATTGAAATCGCGAAATTCCCAAATTTTCTTAAAGGTGATATCCAATTAGAGCCCTTAAACGATTTAATTGAACCAGAGTTAGAAAGTTTTGTAGAAGAAAGGCTAGATATATATGCAGCGGACGATATATATTATGGTGCTCCAACACACTTAGGTGCAACCGTAGTATATTACAATCAAGAAATAATGGACGAAGCTGGAGTTGATATAGACTCTATTAAAACTTGGGATGACTATGTTGATGCTGGTAAACAAGTTGTTAACACGACTGGTAAACCAATGACAACGATTCCAACGAACTGGTATGGTATTTGGCCGTTTGTTACTCAAAAGGAATCAGACTTCTTTAATATAGACGGTGAATTTACTCTTGATAATGAAGAGAATATAGAAACACTAGAATTTATTAATTCTTTAATTAATGAACATGAAATTGCAGAAATCGCACCTGGTGGAAATTACCATTCAGAAGAATTCTATGGTTTTATGAATGAAGAAGGACAAGCTTCTATCGTCATACCAATGTACTATATGAAAGATTTTGTAGAGTACATGCCTGATTTAGAAGGTAAAATGCAAATCCGGCCAATGCCGCTAGCACCTGGTTCAGAAACCCAGTCTGTAGCTATGGGCGGGACCGGTACTGCGGTCATAAGTCAATCGGAGCATACAGATTTGGCTAAAGAATTCTTGTATTTTGCTAAATTATCAAAGGAAGGAAATATTCGTTTATGGACTGAGCTCGGATTTGATCCACCAAGGTGGGACGTATGGGAAGAACCAGAGGTAAGGGCAGATAATATATATTATGAGTTTTTCCATGAGGATATTTTTGATATTTTACTAACTATTAAAGACGATGTTGCTGGTATTAATCTATCAGAATACACACCAGATGTTTTATCAGAGATTGATTCCAATATTATGCATAATGTTCTAAGGGAAGGTAATCAAACTCCAGAAGAGGCTTTAAAACAGTCTGCTGATACCATAAGACAGAAAATGGAAAGCGCAAATTAATAGTTAACATAAAAAGGACAGGAAAACTGTCCTTTTTCCCAAAATATGATTGTAAGAAGGGATAAAATGACAAATAAGAAGTTTAAACAGAATACAAAAGATTATGAATTTGGAGGAGGAAATATAGCAGAACCTCCAATGAGAAAAAGAACGAGAGGCTTTTTGAATTCAAAAAATGTTGTTCCATATGTATTTGTTTCTCCATTTATAATTTCTTTTTTGATTCTTACTCTCTATCCGACAATTCAAGCTTTTATCATGAGTTTTCAAAGAATTTTACCCGGACAAGTTACTTTTATAGGATTTCAAAATTATGAAAGAATATTTAATCCAGCTTTTTTTAAGGCATTATCGAATACAACAATCTATACGATAGCAACAGTGTTTGTTCTTGTATTGGTACCTTTAATTTTAGCAATACTTTTAGACTCTAAATTTGTGAGATTTAAAACAATATTTCGTTCTGCATTGTTTATTCCTTCGCTAACATCTGTGGTAGTTGCAGGTATTATTTTTCGACTATTTTTTGCTGAATCAGAAAGTTCTATAGCTAACCAAATGATAGGTCTATTTGGTTTTGATCCAGTAAGCTGGCAATACACGGGATGGTCTGGGATGTTACTAATGGTTTTAATTGCATCTTGGCGTTGGATGGGGGTTAACGTTTTGTATTTTCTAGCGGGATTACAAAATATATCAAAAGAACTCTATGAATCAGCAGATATAGATGGTGCAAATATATTCCAAAAGTTTCTATACATTACTCTACCTTCCTTGAAACCTATTATGGTTTTTGTAACCACAATAAGTATAATTGGTGGATTTAGGGTTTTTGAAGAAAGCTATGTACTATGGGAAGGTAATTCTCCAGGAAACATTGGTTTAACCTTAGTAGGATATCTGTACCAACAAGGTATTCAGCAAAATGATATGGGATTCGGAGCAGCAATTGGAGTTATTATTTTATTAATAATTTTCATTGTAAGCATACTCTATTTATTAATAACAGGTGGATTTAAAAGAGGTGACGAATAAATGAAAAAGAAAAATGATACAGTGACTAAATGGCTGCTGACTATCATTATCGCGATCATAGCTTTCATTGCATTGTTTCCATTGATCAGTTTAATTATCTCTTCCTTTCGTCCCTCTACGGAACTAATGAGGGATGGGATAACTTTTTCGATTAACTGGAATGAATTATCTTTAGATAACTATGTATATATATTTACTCAAGCAGGTGAATATTGGCAGTGGTATGGTAATAGTTTAATAGTATCTGCTCTAACTATTATCTTATCTCTATTTTTCTCTTCAATGGTTGGCTATTCCTTGGCACTATATAACTTTAAAGGAAGAAATTTAATATTCTTATTCGTTTTGGTTATTATCATGATTCCATTTGAGGTTTTAATGCTACCGTTATATCAATTGATGATAGATATAAAATTAATCAATACATATACTGGTATTATGTTGCCATTAATTGTTTCACCAACGGCAGTGTTCTTTTTTAGACAGTATGCAATGGGGCTGCCGCAAGAACTGATGGACGCTGCAAGAATTGATGGGTGTACAGAATATGGAATATTTTTCAAGGTAATGGCGCCTTTGATGTTACCGTCGTTTGCTGCAATGGCTATTCTACAGGGACTGCATAGCTGGAATAACTTTTTATGGCCATTACTTGTGATAAGGTCAAATGATTTATTTACACTGCCTATTGGCTTGGCAACCTTACTAACTCCTTACGGTAATAACTATGATATTTTAATTGCGGGCGCTGTCATGACAGTTATTCCAATTGTTATTCTCTTTGGTTTATTTCAGCGTTATTTTGTTGCAGGACTTACAACTGGCGGTATAAAGGGATAAAAGTAAGAGATATTATTTGAAGAAGGTGCAACTTAAATGAATGTAGATGGATTTACCGGTTCACTGAATACAATTCTTACTTGGATAACTCGTTTAGCATTCCTAAATATAGTGTGGATTATATTTTCCATAAAGGGTCTATTTATTGCAGGTATTTTCCCCTCGACAATTGCTGCCCTGGATATATGCAGAAAATGGAGAGAGGGAGAACACGACCTATCAATCTGGAAAACCTTTAAACGGTTTTATCGTAAGGAATTTTTAGTTTCAAATATTCTTGGCTGGACAATTATGTTGATAGGTACTCTTTTATATTTAAATTTTCTAGTTATGAGTAATAGTCACGGCAAAGTTCCGATTATAGTACTTATTGCTTTTTACCTGATAACATTCCTATATATTATGATTGTAATTTGGTCATTCCCATTACAATCACGTTATCATGCATCCTTATTTCAGCAGATAAAAAACGCGATAATAATAGGAGTAGTAAAGATACATTATACATTTGCTATATTAATTCTTTTGTTCTTTGTTTTCTATATATCCCTAAAACTCCCGGGGATGCTTCCATTCTTTACCTTTAGTATCACTCTTTTATGTTGGTCATGGATTTCTGAATATATATTTAAAGAAATAGAAGTAGCTAAATAGATTCATGCTAGCTGCCGATGCGGAATAAGAACGGAGAAACACATATTGTATGATCATGAGCCAGATAAATATTGTATTTTGAAAGGAAGAGGAATAGAGTGAAAAAAGAAACGATAAAAGCTGAAATGATGTTAGATAAAGAATTTGTGATATCAGAAATAGACCCTAGAATCTATGGATCTTTCATTGAGCAATTAGGTAGAGCGGTGTATGGGGGGATTTATGAACCAACCCATCCTACTGCAGACGAAAATGGGTTTCGTCAAGATGTAATGAATTTAGTTAAACAGTTAGAAGTACCAATTATTCGTTACCCAGGTGGGAATATGGTGTCAGCATACAATTGGGAAGATGGTATAGGCCCTAAGGAAAATCGCCCTCGTCGCTTAGAATTAGCTTGGAGTGCTATAGAGACCAATCAGGTTGGAACCAATGAATTTATTGACTGGTCTAAAGCAGTAGGGGCAGAAGCAATGATGGCTGTTAATCTGGGGACAAGAGGGATAGATGCTGCTCGCAATTTATTAGAATACTGTAATCATCCAGGTGGCACGTATTGGAGTGAACTGAGAAGAGAACACGGTTATGAGCAACCACATAAAATTAAAACATGGTGCTTAGGGAATGAAATGGACGGGCCTTGGCAAATTGGCCAAAAAACAGCCCATGAATACGGTCGCCTAGCTGCTGAAACAGGGAAAGTAATGAAACTGGCGGATCCAACGATTGAATTGGTAAGCTGTGGGAGTTCAGGTTCGGGAATGCCAACATTCCCGGAGTGGGAAGCAACAACTCTTGAACACACGTATGAGTTCGTAGATTATATTTCTTTACATCAGTACTATGGTAATCGTGATAATGATACAGCAAATTATTTGGCCAATACATTGGACATGGATAATTTTATAAAAACAGTTATTGCAACCTGTGATTATATAAAAGCCAAGAAGCGAAGTAAAAAAACAATTAACTTAAGTTTTGATGAATGGAATGTATGGTTTCATTCCAATGATCAAGATAATGAACTTGAACCATGGTCAATTGCACCACCACAACTTGAGGATGTTTATACATTTGAAGATGCAATTTTAGTTGGTTCTATGATTAACACATTACTTAAACATTCGGATCGAATAAAGATTGCTTGTATGGCCCAGCTTGTAAATGTTATTGCGCCAATTATGACTGAAACTGGCGGAGGAATTTGGAAACAGACCATTTTCTATCCATATTACTATACGTCTGTTTATGGCAGGGGAACTGCGTTGAATTCAATAGTCAAATCACCGAAGTATGATAGTAAAGACTATACAGACGTGCCATACCTTGATAGTTCAGTTGTTTACAATGAAGAGCATGAGGAACTTGTCATTTTTGCTGTAAATCGCCATCTAGAAAATACGTTGAAGGTTGATATAGATATTCTATCATTTGGTGGATTAGAAATAGTAGAACATGTTGTGCTTGAAAATGATAATGTGAAAGCTACGAACACGCTTCATCAGCAGCAGGTAAAGCCACATTCTGAGGGACAATCTTTTATAGAAGATCAAAAGCTAATAGGGATATTGCCAAAAATGTCTTGGAACATGATTCGATTACGAAAGTCTAACTAATTTTAACGATAAAAGGGAGAAAACATGGAAGATTAATAGATAGTTATGCGTTTGGTTTGAAAATAGCCCAATAACATTTGTTTGATGTTAAGTGATGTTAAGGGATAGTGTAGATTTAAGAACAAGGATTATGAAAATATAATCAAGAAGCGTAAAAAACATAAAAAAGCAGATAGCATCTTATGCTATCTGCACTTATCCAATCGTGTTCATCTATTTTTTGCTATAATAAATAACCCCTGCAAGCGCATATAAAACAACCGTCGAAACAAAATGTGCTGAATTCTGATTTGAATCCTGTTGCGGGTAAACCTCCACAAAATCCATCCCAACAACACCTTGTTTACAAATTTCATGCACGAGTGTGAGCAATTCATAAGAAGTTAGACCATTCCCATCAACCGGACCACCGGGATTAAAAGCAAAATCCAATACATCGCTACAGATACTTAAATAGACACAGTCGACATCTTTATTTGCCATCGTGTGCAGTTCGCGAGCGAGCTGTTTCAAATCTCTATGCTCCCGAACATCATTGATTGTAACGGTGACAGCACCAGCATCTCGTGCATTTTGGCCAGCTTCTGGTAAGTTCCTTGGTCCGTGAATGCCGGTATGAATGATGCTTTCATTACGTACCCCATCTTGTTCATAAAGACGGGCGAAGGGACTGCAACGAGCGTACTCATCCCCATTGTGTGAAGGAAGGTTATCGTAATGCGCATCGAGATGGATGATTCCAACCTTTTTCCCTTGTTCAGCAAGTGCTCGAATGATCGGATATGTAATTCCGTGATCCCCGCCGAATCCAATCGGGAATTTACCAGTTTCCCAGAGTTTGCTTGT
Source organism: Oceanobacillus alkalisoli (assembly GCF_021556485.1). Classification (GTDB taxonomy): domain Bacteria; phylum Bacillota; class Bacilli; order Bacillales; family Amphibacillaceae; genus Oceanobacillus; species Oceanobacillus alkalisoli. The sequence goes on from NZ_JAKGBW010000005.1 coordinate 157,387, forward strand.
GAAGTTTGTAATTCTGCTCATTGTTTCCTCCACATCAGCTGGAACTACGTCGATATCACCCATATCCCCAAGCGTTAGATGTTCAAATACATCAATATGATCAAGTTCTGGCAGGTAGCCACTGTATCTTCCAGATGTTAACCGCATCACTTTCGGGCCGAGTTCACAGCCTGTATAATCACCCCAAGTGACAGCACCCTCCCAGGGTACACCATAAACAACAGCATCAACATCTTCAATTGATTGACCTTTTGAAAGATTTTTTGCTCCGAGGAAGGTCGGTGTATTTCCGTAAATATATTTTTCCAAAAATATCAATCCTTTCCATAGAAATCATCTTGTTTAAATAAAAAAGTAGAAAGCTATACGCTGTTCCACTTCCCTTCCTAGCCATTTATAAACATGCCGATGTTTCCTTATTGCCCTTCAATCGAGTTATAATGCCATATCTATTTTTTTCCCCATCTTTATTTAATGTTAACGTATTGGTTCCTTCATCAAATGTAACTTCTTTTAAAGAAGAATGCTTATCCATATCAATCGTTATACGGAAATTAACGAACGATATACCAAATGCACTGGAGAATCGTTCTATAAAAGATTGTTGATTTGTCATGCACTTCAGAAGCCAATTTCATTAGAAACGACGGGTTTATTTCAAAGGATGATTTGACAAGATACATCTAAGATGATAATATAAATTATTGAGTAACAAATAAGCACTCTGGCATTCTGCAAATGTTTTTGAAGATGCTTATTCAAACTGGAGCGACTAAGGGGTCGCAAGGACGCAAGAGCAGGTAGGGCTTGTGTTGCTTAAGTTAGAGAACATCCAGTGGAACACGTACCGCGGTTAAGTGAAATTCTTGAAATAACAAGTATAATTCATGCTGCGTTTTGAAATAATCACCCAATAACTAAAATTAAAACGAAGAATTTCCCACCCGAGATATTCGGGATATAAAATATTAAAAATAAGCTTATATGTTACTGAAAGATGAAAGGGATACTCCTGTATGAGGGGTATCCCTTTTCCAATGGAAGAAAAAATTAATAAATTCTATCTTCTGTCTCTACGTCAAAGAAATGAACTTTATTCATATCAAATCCTAATTTCACTGTATCTCCAGCTTTCACATCTGAACGAGAGTCGACACGGGCGATGAAGCTTTGATCAGCAACTTTCGAGTAAAGGAATGTCTCTGCACCGTTTAGTTCGGCAACTTCAATGCCAGCAGATATCGTTGACTCTGGTGTTGATTCAAGGAAAACAAGCTCATCTTTAATATCTTCCGGACGAACACCGAGAATCACTTCTTTATCAAGGTAGCCATTATCTTTTAATGGCTTCAATTTACCTGCCGGGATTTTAATTTTTACGTCACCCATTGTAAAGTAGGAATCGTTCACTACACCTGTAAAGAAGTTCATAGCTGGTGAGCCGATGAAGCCACCGACAAAAACGTTATTAGGATTCTTATACACTTCCTCAGGAGATCCGATTTGCTGGATATCTCCGTCTTTCATAACGACGAGGCGAGTGGCCATCGTCATTGCTTCCGTCTGGTCGTGTGTAACGTAAATTGTAGTTGATTGCAGCCGTCTGTGCAGTTTTTGAATTTCTGTACGCATCTGGACACGTAGTTTAGCATCAAGGTTTGATAAGGGTTCGTCCATTAAGAACACTTTAGGATCACGGACAATGGCTCGACCTAATGCGACACGCTGACGCTGACCACCAGAAAGTGCTTTAGGTTTACGAGTTAAGTATTCTTCCAAACCTAAAATCTTCGCTGCTTCATTTACACGCTTATCAATTTCAGCTTTTTTAAACTTCCGCAGTTTTAATCCAAATGCCATATTATCGTATACACTCATATGCGGATAGAGGGCATAGTTTTGGAAAACCATTGCGATATCACGGTCTTTTGGAGAAACATCGTTCATCCGCTTATTATCGATATACAGATTACCTTCCGTTATTTCCTCAAGACCTGCAATCATTCGTAGTGTAGTAGATTTTCCGCAACCGGATGGTCCGACGAATACGATAAATTCCTTATCTTGAATATGTAGGTTAAAGTCTTTAACCGCGACGACCTCTTTATCATATTTCTTTTGAATGTTTTCTAATACGAGTTCAGCCATAATGAAATCCTCCTTCAACTATATGAAAACGTTTTTATTTGTTGATTTCATTATAGGTGAAAACGGTTTCTCTTTAAATGGTAATCCTGCACAAAGCTTTGGATGTGTTTTAGGCAACTTTACAAATAAGTTTGTTTTATCCCGTCTTAACGGTCTGTAATCCCCACGCCTCTTAATATAAGGAAAACCCAACATCTGAAGGCGGGTGATAAACAGTCCGTAAATCTCTGATTCTGTTTAACTAACATTCAGTGAACCCTCACTGAAGAAGTTTCACTTTATCAGTAATGCTAAGTAAACTGTCAGTGCGTGATGGAAGTTCCGAATATCCAAATCGGTCTTTTCTTTGAATTTTTCAATTCGATATTGAAGACTGTTCCGGTGCATATACAATTTCTTAGCTGCTACAGATATATTTAAATTGCTCTTTAGAAAAACTTCCATCATTCTCAAGAATTCTTTGTCGTGTTGAAATTCCTGCGGGATCAGATTTTGTAGTTCGTCTTTTAATTCCAGTGTCAGTTGTTCAATAAGCATATAAGGTATTGCTTCAATATAAGAAATCACATTATTATCCGAGTAGGAGAAGACGATGCTTGCTTGGGAGATTAATTGATTAAAATGGTATTTGGCTTGCTCTACTTCTGTGAGATATGGGCTTACGAAAAAACGAATTTTTGTATATAGGTCACTCATTAAAACATCGATAATTTCCTCTAACGAAATTTCCTCTTCATAGTCAGCGAGCTTTATATCAACAATGACTCCTTTTATTTCACTTTCCCAAAGAATAATAATATTTTTTTCAAATAATTGATTCAGCGCGTCTTTGAAATCTGCCGGTTGCAATTGGTCTTTCGAGATTTGGAAAAAGATCAGGCGGAACGAATTTTCTATTTTTGGTAGTTCACCGTCTGCTTGAATATATTGCTGCCACTTTATTTCTTCTTCCGTCCTTGGTGGGAAAATATGTTTATAAGGTTTAAAAAGCATATGTAAAAGAACAGATTCTTTCTCATTGATTTCAGATGGGTCGATGCTGATAATTTGTCCACTCTCTGTAAAGAACCACGTCAGCTTTTCGTTGAGTTCGGTCGGTGTTTTTTTATAGGATTGTAATGAAGGAAAATATTTTTTTAACTGCTGGAGCATGGAAAAACCTCCTGGTTGTGTGTTGAACACCTAAAAAAATAGTAAACCATAATAGTATATAGTTTACCATTTTTCTGTTAAAGGTGCCTGGTAGAAGACATTTGTAAACGACAGATTTAGAAAATGTTAGATTAGTGCCAGACACCAACTATCTAATTCCCATCATACTCCGCAAACTGTTCAAACATCTTTTCATTTTCTATCAATCCACAGACTCCACATTGAACTCTGTATTGCGGCCCATTATATGCTTGATGAAAAGGAAGCGTATTCCCGCTTGTATATTCCTCTAAAACTTCCCCCGTTTTCGCATCTAGCTATACAGGAGTTGCGGTCTGCTCAATCAAATTGAAGCGTGATCTGTTTGTTTTGCAATTGGGACAGCGGTATGGTTTATCCATCATGCACCTCCGTATATTTCTAGCATCTTATTCAATCCATCCATCATTATTTTGACTTATTGAATGAATTTCATAATTACCAAAGTCGGCTTTTCCATCACCATATGTAGTTGGGAACGAACTAACTCAACTACATATGGTGATGGAAAAGCATTATGCTGTTAATATACGAAAAATGCATGATTAAAATTCAGAAATTAAAAAGATACGACTTCACCAAATCTCTAATACATCCAGCATGACGAAGATAATTAGCGCTGGGACGATATAGCGGACGAGGAAGAACCAAGCCTGGAATATGCCGTACTTTAAGTTACTGCCTCGCCTTAATTCTTCATACAATGCAGTTTTTTTCATTTTAAAAGATACGAAAATCGAAATGAACAATGCCCCAATTGGCATTAGAATATTACTCACGGTGTAGTCTGCCAAATCAAAAATCGATTTGCCGAATAATGATACCTCGCTTAAGACACCGAAAGATAGTGCGGAAGGGACACCAAAGAGAAAGATTGCTAATCCGACAATCCATGCCCATTTCTTCCTTTTCAAAGGATTTCCCTTGGAGATTACTGCAACAATAATCTCTAACATCGAGAATGCCGAGGTTAACGTCGCGAATAAAAAGACAACAAGGAACGTTGCGAAAAACAACATTCCGGCAGGCATTTGACTAAAAATGGTAGGAAGCACGTTAAATAACAAGGTTGGTCCTGCATCCGGCTCCATCCCGAATGCGAATACCGCTGGAAATATCACAAGACCAGCTAAGAGGACGACCATGATATTCATGACGACAATCGAGATTGCGGACCTTGGCAGGCTGTGATCCTTTGATAAGTACGAACTATAAGTGATCATTCCGGAAACACCGACACTTAAGGTGAAGAAGGATTGCCCCATCGCTTCAAGTACAGTCCCTGATGTCACTTTTGATAAGTCAGGCTGGAATAAAAATGAAATACCGGCAGAAGCGCCGTCCAGCGTAACGGAGCGGATGACGAGCACGGCAAAAAGAATGGCGAGTGCTGGCATCATAATTTTATTCGTCTGTTCAATTCCGTTTTGTACCCCTCTACTGATAACAAAAATGGTCATGATAATAAAAATGAGCTGTGTGCCAAGGCTAAGCGCAGGGTTCGCTATCGTGTCTGCAAACAGTTCGGCATACTGGGCTTCATTTAAACCTGATAATCCTCCGGTCACGACTTTCCATAGGTACGTAATAATCCATCCGCCAATTACGCTGTAAAAGGAAAGTAGAATAAAAACACTTATCATCCCAAGAATCCCGATAAAATACCATTTCGTTCCGGGTGCGATAACTTGGAAGGAACGAACGGCATTTTGCTGTGCAGTTCTGCCTATCGTGAACTCAGCTAACAATAATGGAAGTCCGAGTATGATTGTAAATAAAAGAAAGATAAGAAGAAATGCGCCACCGCCATTTTGTCCTGCGATATAAGGGAATTTCCAAATGGCGCCAAGGCCAATCGCAGCTCCTGCGGCTGATAAAATAAATCCAATTCTTGATGAAAATTGCTCTTGCTGACTCAAATAAAACTTCCTCTCATGTTGAATATCTATACTATTTTCTATTATCAAGAGGGAAATGTCAAAGAAGGACGAGGTTACCTGGCATACCTTAGGTTGTTTCGAAAACCTACAATTATTTATCATAAGAGCGTATTTTTACAATATGCAGATGAATTACAGTTGTACGTTGTTATTTAGAACGAAAGAGTGCCCTTATAATCAATAAGGGTGCCCCAACTGAAACGATTGAGTTTGATTCTCGGTGAGAGAGGTTTATAACAAAGGAGGAATAACATGAGCAATCAAAGGAAGGTATGGTATGAAAATACTGCACCTAAACTAGATCCAGGCTTAGTGGAACAGTTACGGAGTTTTCCGAAAGCAAACCTGAAATCAACGAAGCGCGATGAGATTCCCATTATCCTTTATCTGAAAAAGAATTGCCAGCAAGATAAAAAAGACGACCTCCTAAAAATATGTAACATGGATTCTCCTAACAAACTAAGTAAAGGATTACCGAGCATTAATGGAGTAAAAGGTCATTTAACACCTGATAAAATCAAACAAATTAAGGATCATGAGGCAGTAGACCGGATTTTTTACGACCGGATTGTAACATCTTATCTGGATATTGCCTGTGAGCAAATAGGAGCGATTCAAGTGCGAGAGCAGTTAGGTTTAACAGGTAAAGGAATTTCCATTGCTGTGATTGATACAGGTGTTCATCCGCATGAAGACCTTGTTCAACCCTCAAATAGAATCATAGCTTTTCATGATTTTATAAACGGGAAAGAGGAGCCATACGACGATAATGGGCATGGAACACACTGCGCAGGAAATGCTGCTGGAAATGGCAGTCTTTCTAGTGGAAAATATACAGGGCCTGCATCAGAAGCTTCCATCATCGGATTAAAAGTATTAGATAACCAAGGTGGAGGCAGGCTTTCAACGATTATTGAAGGTCTGGAATGGTGTATGGAACATAAAGAAGAGCATCATATTCGAATTGTCTCTCTTTCACTCGGAGCTCCTGCCTACGAGTCTTTCAGGGATGACCCGTTGTGCTTAGCTGCTCAAGTTGCTTGGCACCAAGGAATCGTTGTATGTGCCGCTGCCGGGAATAGCGGTCCTGATCAAACGACAATCAGTACGCCAGCAATTGATCCGTTCATTATAACGGTCGGATCAACAGACGATCATAACACATTAGACCGGGAAGATGATCAGATAGCAGATTATTCCAGTAGGGGACCTACAATTGATTCGTTCGTCAAGCCTGACATTTATGCACCTGGAACCAATATTGTATCCCTGCTTGCACCAGGCTCAAGCATCGAATCGGAATTGCCAGAGGTGATTAGAGATGAACATTATATTGAGTTGTCTGGCACATCGATGGCAACCCCGATTTGCGCAGGAGTCATTGCTCTTATGCTCGAAGCGAATCCGAATCTCAGTCCAAACGATGTAAAGAGCATTCTAAAAGCTACGGCCCACCCGACTCTCGGTGATATATGGGGGTATATGGATGCAGAACGTGCCGTAGAAATGGCGAAAAATCATCGATTACATTCTTCAACAAAAGTCGTTCAGGAATGGTAAATTTAAAATAAAGGGAGGACCATAAGTTCTCCCTTTTTCTTTGGTTTGGGAATGATTTGAGGGATTGTTCTTTATCTATTATATGCGACTTGAGGAGGGGCTTGTTAAGCATGTACAATCATTGGCAGTAAAGGGGCGAAAGCAAGAAAAATAAAGAGGCATGGGGTATTCTCCTCCCACTTGAAGAATACTTGGGGAGATTTGCGTTATGTAGCCGTTCCCCTGAAAATGAAAGGGAACGGGACTTAGTGGCTGACGATAAATAAATTTGGTAACTCTATGATTATATAGAATTTGTATCCTCTCCCCCTATCATGAATGTTTAACTGGGTAATTAGAGTTTTCTTTTGCTTGATGTTCTGTTCCATGTTGTTCCTTTAATCGATTGGTAAATTCCCAAAAACCGTACGTATTATTGTAATCATACTTCCTGATAATCTCTATCACTCTAATTTTTAGTTCTTGGTATAAATCGGTCTGTTCTTGAGGTGAGGTTTCTTTTAATGATGCTCTGATTTTAGGTTCGAATAGGGTAAGAACAATTTCAAGTGATTCGGCATCATTATACTTTTGCACTTTTTTCGTTAAATCAATGAGTCTCGTCACGAAAGATCCCTCCTTAATTTGTTGATCGTATCCGATAAATCTTTAGAATGTTTTTCTAAACGTTCCATCCTGATTTCATAGCGTATTAGTAAAAACAATGCTACGATGACGGGGAATCCAACATTTTCTATAATATCAATCAAACCGGAAAGAGCAGAGATATCCATCATGTTTTATCCTCCTCTGCCAATAGTTGTCTTTTAAGCTCCTTTAAAGCTCTGTTTCTCGTCTTGGAAATGGATTGTTGGGATACACCTTCTTTAGCGGCGATTTCCGTATCAGACATGTTGCAAAGATACGCTTGATTTAAAATTTGTTTCTGCCTGGAAGTAAGGGAAGCAAAAGCTTGAAAAAGAGTTGGATTTTCAATATAGCATAGCAAATCCTGGTTATTTGCCAGCACTGCTTCATCAACAGGGATAGCATGTTTATCTGTGATAACATCTTTGAAGGAGATGTTGTTCTTCGTTTCGTCATGGATTGGCTGGTCCAAAATTAGTAATTGATTTCCTCTGTACATGTTAACTTTTTTGTCATAACGAATGGCATGTCTTCGCAATTCGTTTGATAATTGACTAATTAGCCTAATCTCGGCAAAATGGTCTTGGAATGCCTGATCTAAAGCTTGATTCGTTTTAGGCGTCGGATGGCGAATGGATTGATTGAGTAGAAAAAAATTTTCCTTCTTAAGCAAAAAAGACTGTACTAACCGATTTCGGAAAATTAATTCATTTTCGGCAATAAATTTTTTTGCCCACATGTACTCACATTGTTTCCCATCAAAAATTATAGTTTCTTCCATCCTTTTTTTCCTCCTTTCTATTTAATAAAGGCAAAATTGACGATTATTATACAACCTTAGACGGGCTTCAATTAGTCAATTATAATAAATATTTACAATAATTTCTATATAATCTAAAATTGCTCATTTTGACGAAAAAAAGTCTTATTCGGGACATTTATGATACTTTTTAGAAAGATGGGGAGAATATAACTAAGCTTCAGGTACTGAAATTGCAAAGGCTGGGGGAAGGGATATAGAAAGTCAGTGGATTCAATCGACAATCGTGTACAATGGATTAGGACCAAGGCGCCTAAAAATTTTACAATTCATTGGATAACAGAGGTAAATGTTTCGGGAGTTTCTGTATTTTTAATTTTCGTGGTTGTTGTTAAAAAAGCTAGAAAGGATGAACGCAGTTGATCAACAATCCTAGCTTTTTTACATCATGTTTATAATGTTGATTCCGCTTCCATTAATCTGTTCTTTTGATATCATTAAACTCTTTTATACCGGTACATTCATGCTCATATTTCCGCCGCCGTCCTTATGCCGTTTTTGAATGTACCAGATCACTAATACTAAAACTAAGCCGATCGTACTGCTTACTATATTTGGAACGATCAAAATAATACCAGCCATGAAAAGAATAACCCGCTCCCAAAAATAAGAATTCCGAGCAAAGTAGCCGATGACTGCACTGCTTACAGCAATCATACCTAATAACGCTGTTGCGAGCGTAATGACGAGCCTTATAGGTGTAACGTCTACTAGTACGAGAATAGAGTCATAAACAAATATATACGGGATAATAAATGCTGCTATTGCGAGTTTCACAGCGATGACCCCAGACTTAAACGGATTTGCCCTCGCTATTCCTGCCCCTGCGTATGCGGCGAGACAGACAGGTGGTGTAATATCCGCTGCAATACCGAAATAAAAGACAAACATATGTGCAGCGATTGGTGCGACACCGAATTCATTAATAAGCGCTGGCGCTGCAATCGTCGCTGTTACCACGTAATTTGCCGTTGTCGGTAATCCCATGCCAAGAATCAAACAAGCAATCATCGTGAAGAATAGTGCTAAAAATAAATGTCCACTTGATAATGCAATAATACCAGAAGCAAATTTAGAACCGAGACCAGTAATACTGACTACTCCCGCGATTATCCCTGCAGTAGCAACGGCAGCTATTACCGGTAAGGCGACACGCGCTCCTTGCTCAAGTACATGGATCGTTTGTTTGAAACCCAGCCTTGATTCCTTTCGAATTAAACTGACTAAAAATGCGGATAATATCCCTAATAAAGCTGCCCGCTGTGGGGTAAACCCAATCATCACTGTTCCGATGACGACAGCTAAAGGTAAGAGCATATATCCATACTTAAACATTAATTTTCGAAAACTTGGAAGTTCTGATTTTGGCAGACCGACAATACCTAATCTTTTAGCTTCAAAATGTGTCCCAATAAATATCCCAGTAAAATACAAAACGGCAGGAACTGCAGCTGCAATCATAATCGTTGCGTAGGACACGCCTAAGTATTCCATCATAATAAATGCGGCCGCCCCCATTACGGGCGGCATAATTTGTCCACCTGTTGATGCTGATGCTTCCGTTGCCGCAGCAAACTCCGGTTTAAATCCAGCCTTTTTCATCATCGGTATCGTAAAGGAACCGGAAGCAACAGTATTACCGACAGAACTTCCAGAAACCATTCCTTGCAATGCACTAGCCGCTACAGCTGCTTTTGCCGTTCCGCCAGTATATCTTCCTGTTAATGCGAATGCAAGATCATTGAAAAACTTACCGATTTTAGTGTGTACGAGGACTACACCAAAAAATAGAAAGAGGAAAATAAACTTCGCTGAAATTTGAATGGGTGTGCCGAACACTCCACTTTCCTTATACCATAAATCGGTTGCCAAGCGGTCAACTGCAAACCCTGGGTGAGACAAGATCTGTGTTGGTATAAAATTACCAAATAAAGCGTAAAGGATCGTTACGCTAGCAACGATTACAATCGGTAAGCCAACCGTACGGCGGGTTGCCTCGAGTAAGAGAAGGATACCCAGTATAGAAATGATCGTATCGGGCATACTATAGCCTGCAATCCGACTCTCTAAAATCGAATCGAAAAAGATGACTTTATGATACGTTACATACATAGCGAAAAACGCGAGAAGAACGTCATACCAAGGAATCGTCTTCTGTATTTTCTGCAGGCCGCTTTTTGCTGGGAAAAGTAAGAAGATAATACCGAGTGCCGTTCCTAAGTGGACAGCACCTTGTTGTTGGGATGGAAGGTTTCCGAAGTAGCCCATATATAAATGGAAAGCAGTTAAGGCTACACCTAAAAATGTGACAATCCATGCCCATTTTCCGATATTCTCCCGGAAATTACTCTCTTTATCGTATTTCTCCAAGATTTCCTTAACATCGATTTCTTTGTTATCTTTCACCTCATCACATCCTTATCCAAAAAGATAAACGATGAGGGACCTTTACATAAAGATCCCTCCAACATTTGCGAATGATGAAATTAAAAGTCATCGAGACTTTCGATACCAGTAGTTTCACGAGTTATAATTTGGATAACTTCTGGATAAATATGACCGATAAATGCAGCATTTTCAACTTTCTCTCCTTCAAAATCGGCTTCCCCGTTAATCGCAGCTTGTGCAGGAACGTGAACGGTCATGCCGAGGTCGATATCCCCGTTCCGTATTCCAACAAGGTTTTCAATCGATGCTCCGGTTTCTGTATTCGTTATATTGATGTCATCAATATGATTATTCCAAATATTAGCCATTTCCCCTCCGAGTGGATAATAGGTTCCTCCCTGACTGCCGGTTCCTAAGATTAGCTCAAGCTTCGAGTCCATTGTATTTAATTCTGCTACAGGGTTATCTACTGTTAAACCTTGTTCTTCATAATAACGTTTTGCACCCGGATGGATCGGCAGTCCCTCTGCTCCGAGAAGCGCATTTTCTAACGTCATATGTTGGGACTGTGCATGTGTATTTTCGTTCGCATGCTCAACCATACTTTTAGCAAGCTCATAACCAAGATCTTCATCAATTGTATCAGTGCTTGCCATTAGAATGGCATAGGCAGTCACGGTGTCGATATCTGATTCAAGAAAATCGTACGTATCTTGTGGAATCGTAAAGCGCCTATATCCACTATTATCTTCAATATGTGCGATCGCTTCATCGGACAGCTCCAGCATTTTCACATCACCAACAGATGCTTGTAAGCTTTCAATGTTACCTGCAGGCAAACCTAAAATACCAATTGAAATATCAATGTTTCCGTCCTGAACGCCATCTGCCGCATCTCCAAAACCTTCTTGAAAGGCATTGTAATCACCATCACCAATCCCGTAAGCATCGAGAATTAAACTTGATGCCGTATTCGTTTCACTTGCTGGAGGACCAATTGCTATATTTTTCTTACCTTCTCCACAAGCAGTAAGAACGAGTAACATGCTCCCCATCAACAATAAAAAATAAATTAAATGCTTCATCTTCAACTTTATCGATCCCCTTTTCCTATTTAATTTGTCCACTTTTTAAACGTTCTTTGGTAACACATAGAAAAGGCAAGCTAGCCAAGTTATTACAAAATATGATGCAGAGCCTATTCGTATTACAAAAACTTTAAATGGGAGCAGTTTACTTTCCTAGAAAATTGTTATTCCTTTTCTTCTAAAAATGTGATTCTTTCAATACGATAGAACAAGACAAAAATGATCTATTTGGGAGGTAAAAAATGATTACGGTAGCTGATAAGGTGAAAAATTTACCGGCCTATGTATTTTCCGAGTTTCAGCATAAAAAAGCGGAACTTGAGAGAAAAGGAGTGGATGTGATTGATTTAGGGATTGGCGCTCCCGATTTACCTACGCCCGATTTTGTTTATGAGCGGCTCGTGCTTGAGGCAAAGAATCCTGCTAACCATCGCTATTCCCCTTACAGTGGCTGCTCTGAATTTAAAGAAGCAGTAGCAGAATTTTATAAAAAACAATATGACGTCGATCTGGATCCCGATAAAGAAATATTGGCATTAATCGGTTCGAAAGAAGGGATTGCCAATCTGTTCCAGGCGGTTTTAAACCCGGGTGATGCGGTGTTCGTTCCTGACCCAGGTTACCCGGTATATACAAAAGGTGTTCTTTTAGCTGGTGGTGAAAATATATTATTGCCATTGCATCAAGAAGCAGGATACATTCCGCAGTTTGGCAGGATTTCAAAAAAGAACAAGCAACGGGCTAAGATTCTGCTGTTAAATTATCCAAGCAATCCGCTCGGTGCAACTATTGAATTAAACACATTTAAGGAAGCTGCGACTTTTTCAAAGAATAATAATATCTTGCTTGTCAATGATGCGGCATATGATTTGATAACGTTTGACGATTATAAAGCTCCAAGTGTCCTGCAAGTTCCAGGCGCAAAGGACCTAGCTGTGGAATTTGGTTCGCTATCGAAAAGCTTTAATATGACAGGCTGGCGAATCGGTTATGTAGTCGGAAATAAAAATATTATAAAAGCTTTAACCACATTAAAAAGCAATATTGATTCTTCTCAGTTTCTTGCTGTGCAAAAGGCTGCCGCTACAGCGTTACGGAGTGATTTAGCTGCAGTCAGGGAGCATAATGCTATTTATCAAGAGCGGATGGAAAGACTACACACTGCACTAAACGAATTAGGGATTTATACGGAAAAAACGCGAGGAACAATCTTTCTTTGGGCAAAGGTGCCAGCCGGTTTTACGTCAAAGCGTTTTGCAAACAAACTGTTGGAAGAGGCCGGAGTGATTGTTACCCCAGGAACAGCTTTTGGTCCAACAGGCGAAGGGTATATTCGAATTGCTCTAACGGTGAGTAAAGAGCGATTGGATGAAGTCGTGCATCGTTTGAGAGAACTCAGGTTGAAGGGAGAGTATGGTTCGTGACTGTTGTAAACAATAAAAAAATGTCCGCGGCACACGCCCTTGTCGAATGTTTGAAAAGGGCGGATGTGGAAAAAGTGTTCTGTGTGCCGGGTGAGAGTTATTTACCGGTTCTGGACGCACTTTACGATGCGGAGTCGATTGAAGTTATTTCGGCAAGACATGAAGGCGGGGCTGCTTTTATGGCGGAAGGCTATGCAAAAGCAGCCAGCAAAGCAGGGATCGTTTTCGCGACAAGGGGAGTGGGTGCGGCGAATCTGTCTATCGGCGTACACACGGCTATGCAAGATTCAACGCCAATGCTCGTCTTTCTTGGTCAGGTCCATCGAAAGTTCAGAGGAAGAGAAGGGTTTCAGGAAGTGGAATTGACACAGTTTTTTGCGCCAATTGTGAAGTGGGCTGTCGAAGTGAAAGATCCGGAAAGAATGCCTGAAATTGTGGAACGTGCTTTTCGAATAGCTGAAACCGGGAGACCTGGACCGGTCATCATTTCCCTACCCGAGGATGTTTTGCCGCTTAAGGGAGAGATGCAATTTGGCCCACTACTACAAATACCAAGACCAACCCCTAGTGAAAACGATATCCAGCGAGTGGAAGAAACACTGTCTAAAGCAAAACGTCCAATCATCATTGCTGGTGGTGGCGTGAAACGTGCAGAAGCGATTTTACAAAACGTTGCTGAAAAATTCGCTATTCCAGTACTAGCTGCTTTTCGGAGACACGATGTTTTTCCTCATCATCATCCACTATATGCCGGTCACCTCGGACTTGGGACGGACCCTGAAATAGTGAAGACAGTAGAAGAGGCAGATGTCATTCTTGCATTAGGTACGCGTCTATCGGAAATAACGACACAGGATTATTCCATTATTACACCGGAGAAAAAACTGATTCATATTGATATTGACTTTGATGCGCTTGGGAAGGTGTATGCTCCTGATGTGGGAATTGTTGCCGATATAAAAGAAGCCTTAACCGTAATGGGGAAAATGACTGTGAAAGCTAATTGGGTTGAATGGGTGAAGGAACGAAGGCGAGCCTATACGGCTGTGAGCAATTTAGACATAAAAGAAGGGGAAGTGATGAATAAACAGATTATCCATGCGCTTGCAAAAAATCTTCCTGATGATGCACTCCTTACAACAGATGCAGGTAACTTCGCCGGCTGGCTGCATGCATTCTTTCCATTTAAAGAAAAACAACGCTATATTGGACCCACGTCTGGTGCAATGGGATACGGCATGCCCGCAGCGCTTGGAGCAAAGCTAGCATTCCCAAGTCGACCGGTTATCGCCTTATCCGGTGATGGGGGATTTATGATGACGGTTCAGGAATTGGAAACGGCCGTCAGACATCGTATCCCTGTTATTTGTCTCGTATTTAACAATAATATGTATGGCACAATTCGCATGCATCAGGAAATGCATTATCCAGAGCGGGTAATCGGAACTGATTTAGGCTATGTCTCGTTTAAGGATTTAGCAAAAAGCGTCGGAGCGGATGGATATCTGGTTAATACTGCTGAACATTTTGAACAAGTTCTGCGTGTTGTATTATCTAAAAATAATGTTGCGGTGATTGAAATCCTCACAAGTAAAGAGGAAATCTCTGTTTCATCTACTATTTCAAAGATACGAAAATCGTAATCCATGATATATTTATAATAGAGAAAACTCTTTATATGAATGGAGATGGAGAGAGATGAACACAGTCTTTATCGCAGGGCATTCAAGACTACCATCAGGAATGGCGGCAAAAAATATCTATGAAACATTGACAATTACTGCAGAAATCGATAAGAAGTATGGCGTGATCGTGACAGCAAGTTGTACACTCGCAACAGAGCATGGTAGAGATTTTGTTCAATATTTACTAAAAGGGCATAGTTTGCAAGATGGAATTGATAAGCCCGTGCAAGTGATTAGAGAGCATTATCTGGGAAAGGCCGGTAACGCGCTCGCTTCGGCAGTGAAGGATTTATATAAACAGTACGAGAATATGGTTAAAACAGCAGAATGAAAAAATGACGAATTCCTCTAGTTGGTTCGGAGGAATTCGTCATTGAATTTAGATACCGTGCACGGTTGAAGATTCTTCCCAAGCAGGCAGCATGTGATTAAGGGTTTTATCCTGACGAAGCCCGAGGACATATTCCGCTTGCATAATCGTATGAATTTCTCTCGTCCCTTCATAAATAACAGGGGCTTTTGAGTTACGTAAATATCTTTCTACCGGGTATTCATCAGAGTAGCCGTATGCCCCGTGGATTTGGACGGCGTCATCCGCAGCCCGGTTGGCAAAATCACAAGCCTGCCATTTGGCAAGGGATGTTTCTCTCGTGTTCCGTTTGCCTTGATTTTTTAACGCCCCCGCACGATAAACGAGCAGTCTGCTCATTTGAAAACCAGCTTCCATTTTGGCAATCATCTGTTGTACAAGTTGATGCTTCCCAATTTCTTTCCCGAAAGTTTCCCGTTCCTGACAGTATTTCACACTAGCCTCGAGACAAGCCATAATTTGCCCAACGGCACCGGCTGCAACGGTAAAGCGTCCATTGTCAAGGGCTGACATGGCAATCTTAAAGCCTTCTCCTTCTTCACCAAGCAGGTTTTCTTTCGGTACCTTCACGTTATCGAAAAAGATTTCCCCAGTATTCCCAGAACGGATACCATGTTTCCCTTTAATTGCTTTAGAGGAAAAACCATCCCACTCCCGCTCCACGATAAAAGCGGAAATTCCTTTATGTTTTTCTGACCTATCACCAGTATAGGCAAACACTAAAAAGTTGTCTGCGAGATCACAAAGGGAAATCCATGTCTTTTGACCGTTTAAAATATAATGGTCTCCATCTTTAACAGCGCTCGTTTCTAAAGCTGCAACATCCGAACCAGCAGCTGGTTCCGTGAGACCGAATGCGCCGATTTTTTCCCCCTTTGCTTGTGGAACGAGATATTTCTGCTTTTGTTCTTCTGTCCCCCATTGCAGCAACGTCATGCTATTTAATCCAGTATGGACGGAAACGGCTGTCCGAAATGCCGTATCGCCGCGCTCAAGTTCTTCACAGACAATCGCAAGAGAATTGTAATCCATGCCGCTACCGCCATATTCCTCTGGGATACATACCCCCATGAGACCGAGTTCGGAAATTTTGTCAATTATACGTGGATCAAATTGTCCTGTGCGGTCCCAATCGGCAATATACGGCATGATTTCTTTATCGGTAAAATCTCTAACTGTTTTACGTAGCATATTTTGTTCTTCCGTGAATTCAAAGTTCATCTGATCATCTCCCAGATTTAGTTTTTTGTTTTTTGATTCATGAATTCCTCATTATGCTCCCCAACGTTAGGCGGGTGGTGACGGTATGTTACGGGAGTTCTCGATAATTTGAGTGGACTGCCAATCATTTTAATATGTCCGGCAGTCGGATGTTCGGTACTGATAAACATTTCTCGAGCAAGGAGCTGCGGGTCTTTCGTTACCTCTTCTAAATTTTGTATCGGTCCGCATGGAATATTACTTTCATTACAACGCTTTTGCCAATAGGCAGTCGAATTCTTTGTAAATACTTCTTGTAATAAAGGAACCAACTGCTCGCGGTTCTCTACGCGGTCGGGATTCGTTAAAAATTTCTCATCTGTTGCTAATTCGGGCTTTTCCAGAACACTGCATAATGCCTTGTATTGGTTGTCATTCCCAACCGCAATAACAATTTCACCGTCAGCTGTTTTAAATGTCTGGTAAGGTACAATGTTTGCATGATGATTCCCTAAATCCTCAGGAATTTTCCCTGACATTAAATAGTTACTTCCGATATTAACGAGTGAACTTACCGCACTGTCATATAAGGAAATATCGAGTTTTTGTCCCTTTCCTGACGTATTTCTTTCCAGCAGGGCAGCTTGGATGCCAACACACGCATATAGCCCGGTTAATACATCTGTAATGGCGACACCGAGCTTTTGTGGTCCAGAAGTTTTATCACCGGTAATACTCATCAATCCGCTCATTGCTTGCACGATAAAATCATAGCCGGGCATCGCTTTATTTGGTCCTGTTTCGCCAAAACCGGTGATGGAGCAGAAGACAATTCCAGGATTTAAGTTTGAAACGGTTTCAAACCCGAGTCCAAGTCTTTCCATCGTGCCAGTTTTGAAGTTGTTGATCATGACATCACTTTCTTTTACTAATTTCTTAATGAAGCTGATTCCTTCCTCCGTCTTTAAATCGACCGTAATACTTTTCTTGTTCCGATTCGCACTTAGGTAATAAGCGCTCACACCTTCTTGGAAGGGGGGACCCCATTTACGGGTATCATCACTCCCGCCGGGTGCTTCGACTTTAATCACTTCTGCACCGAGGTCACCTAGAATCATCGTGCAATAAGGACCGGCGAGTACCCGGGACAGATCTAGAACTTTAAAATTGGAAAGAGCCATGGATGAACCTCCTTTCAAATGTATTAAAAAAGCCAGCTCAAATGATATACAGCATCCTGTAAATCAATTTGAACTGGCTTTTGACTGTTGGAACAATCCTTGGAGGGACTGTAAACAGATTAGGCAGTTTTACTATTTTAATTGTTAGATTGATCATGTGGCACGAGTGTGGATGCGCCTTAACACGATTCATTATTCTTATTATAATATATTCTAAAATTTTTGTAAACAATGATTAAGCAATACGGTCAATTTCTTTTTTCATATGTTCCTCCGCGTTTTCTTTCCCGTATTTCCGCATCGAATAGTTATAAAAAACAGTTCCAATTAAAAACCAAAATCCGATAATAATCCATTCCGGAATGCCTAAAGCAGATGGCATGCCCGGTAAATATAAAGTGGCGATTCCAAAAGCAAGAATGGTTGCAATCCAGCCAATTACCGATCCGCCGCGAAGTTTGAATGGGCGCTCCATTTCCGGTGCCTTTTTTCGTAGGATGACAAAGGAAAGGGCGACCATAGACCAACCGATCACAAGTCCGATTCCCCCAGCATCGACAAACCAGACAAGGGCAGGGCGACCGAGCAGTGGCGCCATCGTGGACAGAAGTGCGATCAAAATAATTGCTTTATGCGGGGTTCGGTATTTAGGGTGTAACTCGCCTAGGAACTTTGGTAACATGCCGGCTTTTGCAAGGGCATAAATTGCTCTACTGCCACCAACGTAAAATCCTAACCAGCTTGTCAAAATCCCACCGATTCCACCTAAAACAAGAATGTTAGCCATTAATTGACTTCCGCCAAAAGCATTCCCCATTGCATCCGCAGTTGCTAAATTTGTTGCTGCGAGTTCTGAGGGTGTCATCACGCGAGATACGCCGAATATAATGGCAACATACCAGATGACGGCTAAAATAACAGAAAAAATGAGCAGTTGTCCGATTCGCTTTTTAGGTAGATTTATTTCTTCTGCAGCCTGCGGGATAACGTCAAACCCTACAAACATAAATGGCGTCATCACAACGACAGTCAGCAATCCGGCAAATCCATTTTGAAAGAATGGCTCCATTGTTGCAGTGGTACCAGTAACGCTACTACCTGTAATGAGTAATATACCAGCGATAATAATTAATAATGTCAGGATAATATTGATGAAAGAAGTTAATTTAATTCCACGATAGTTTACCCAAGCGATGAAAATTGAACCGATCATCCCTGTACCAGCCCAAGTGATTGTTACATCCCAACCTTGGATAGTGTATAAATAGCCTTGACTAAAGTTCGGAATTAAATATTCGAATACGGTCGGTAAGGCAACAGCTTCGAATGCGACAACAGATACATAGCCAAAAATGATAGCCCATGTTGTAACAAAGGACATAACCCGCCCCATGGCTTTATACGTATAGACAAATTCACCACCAACGAGCGGCATCGCAGCAGCGAGTTCCGCATAAGTAAGACCTACGAAGATTACCATGATCCCACCGATAACAAAAGCTAAAATTGCTCCTAATGACCCAGCTTCATTAATCCAAATCCCTGTCGTGACAACCCAGCCCCAGCCAATCATAGCGCCAAAAGCAAGTGCCAATACGTCTTTATTGCCTAACAGTTTTAGTAGCTTTTGATCTGAATCCATTTAAGCCCTCCTTGCTGGAATTTGGAATGGAGAGTGGGATTCATTGTAAGGATGGAATCCCACCTGTGAAAAAGTTTATTTTAAAACAGCAGATAATCCCTTTCTCACTTCTTGTATCGCATCATGCAGTTTCCCGATCATTGTCTCAATTTGTTGTTCATTTATAATGAGAGGCGGACAGAAACAGATAATATCGGTTCCTTCATATGTTACCGCTCGGCAGATCACACCGCGCTGATGCAGTGCTTCGATTACTTTCGGAGCTACTTGCAAATCACTTGCAAACCGCTTATTTGTGGCAGGATCTTCCACAAGCTCCACGGCACCAAGTAAGCCAACAGCACGAACATCTCCAACAATGTCGAGTTCTTCTTTTAGCTTTTTAAAACCATTAAGCATTACTTCTCCCATTTTCCGTGCGTTCTCTAGCAGTCCTTCATTTTCCATGATTTCAATATTTTTTAGACCAACAGCAGTCGCAGTAGGGTGGCCACTATACGTGTAACCATGGAAAAGAGTACCAGCAGACTTTTCTTTTAATACATTATGGATTTGATCAGAGACAATAACGCCACCAAGCTGGATATACCCGCTTGTAACCCCTTTTGCAAAGGAAATAATGTCAGGAGTAACGCAATAATGTTCAACACCAAACCACTTTCCAGTTCGTCCAAATCCAGTGATTACTTCATCTGCAATATACAAAATTCCATATTCGTCACAAAGGTTCCGGACTTCTTGCAAGTAGCCTTCTGGTGGCACGAGCACACCGCCGGCTCCTTGAATCGGTTCTGCAATAAAGGCGGCGACTGTTTCAGGACCTTCACTTTCAATAACGGACCGGAGTGAGGAAAGGGCTTTATCTTTGCCATTGCCATATGGATTATCTGCATGATAAATATCTGTCATCATTTTCCCTGCCATATTCCAAAATTCAGGAATCCCTGTAGCGCTTGTCGAGGCAGCAGCAACGCCATGATAGGCTCGGTTGATTCCAATAATTTTCCGTCTCTCCGGTTTATCCTGAACGCGCCAATAATGTCTTGCGAGTTTTATTGCTGTATCATTTGATTCTGAGCCACCGGATGTAAAGAATACTGCGTTTAATCCTTCGGGAGCAAGAGAGCTGATTTTTTCAGCAAGTACTATCGCTGGCTCATGGCTGAAAGTAGAAAAAGTTGAACTAAAAGCTAACTTTTTCATTTGTTCTGCGGCCGCGGTAGCGAGTTCATCTCTTCCGTGTCCCACATTCACATTCCATAGAGATGACATCGCATCGATGTAAACGTTATCATTTTTATCCGTCAGATAAATACCATCTCCTTTCTCAACAATCATTTTCGCTCCGTCTTTCTGCTGTTGCTGAATCGATGAAGTTGGATGGATGAAATGCCTCTTGTCTAACTCAATTAATTTTTCTTGATCCATATTCACGCCTCCTTAAAATGATGGAAAATATAAAAAACCAGCAATACTGCGAAAGGCATAGGAAAGAAATCTCCCATACATCTGCACAATATAACTGGTTTTATCTAATGAGTTGCCCTATTTATGCAATAGAGTCGATTAGACTAAGCAGCTAATAATATTCTATTATTTTTAATTTAACGAATATTGAATTGCTTGTCAAGAAAAAGTTATTTTAATATAAGTGCTTCATTTTTGGATGATAATCTAAAAAAACATTGCTTTCTAATAATTGTTTGTTATAATAATACCAAAGATTCAAAAAATACTATCCGGTAGGTTAGTTGTTAGAATAAAATATGAGGAGGAATAAAAAAATGGAATTTACCTACACAGAAAAAGTAGTTAAATTGCAGAAAAAGCTTAATGACTTCATGGAGAAGTATGTCTATCCCAACGAGAAGGTTTACAAGGAGCAGTTAAATCAACAGGAAACTAGATGGTCCACTGTACCTCCAATTATGGAAGAATTGAAAGAGAAAGCGAAGGCAGAAGGATTATGGAATTTGTTTTTACCGGAAAGTGAATATGGTGCAGGATTAACAAATCTCGAGTATGCTCCGCTTTGTGAAATAATGGGAAGATCCATGATAGGTCCTGAAGTATTTAATTGCAGTGCACCCGATACCGGTAATATGGAAGTATTAGTACGTTATGGTTCAGAACAACAAAAAAAGCAATGGCTTGAGCCCCTTCTTGAAGGTGAAATTCGTTCATGCTTCTCGATGACAGAGCCCGATGTTGCTTCGAGTGATGCAACGAATATCGAAACGAGTATTATAAGGGATGGTGACGAATATGTTATTAATGGACGTAAATGGTGGACGTCCGGTGCTGGAGATCCTCGTTGTAAAATTTCAATCGTCATGGGAAAAAATGATCCAAAGGCAGAGAAGTATGAACAACAATCTATGATTCTTGTTCCGTTAGATACAAAAGGCGTTAAGATTGAGCGCATGCTTCCAGTTTTTGGTTATGATGATGCGCCCCATGGTCATGCAGAAATTGTTTATGATAACGTAAGAGTTCCAGCAGAGAATATGCTTTGGGACGAAGGCAAAGGGTTTGCTATCGCTCAAGGACGTTTAGGCCCTGGAAGAATTCATCATTGCATGCGTTTAATTGGAGCTGCGGAACGTGCACTTGAAGATCTGTGTAAGCGCGCTCAACACCGGGAAGCTTTTGGTAAGAAAATTGCTGAGCAAGGTGTTGTTCAGGAATGGATTGCAGATTCCCGTATTGAAATTGAGCAAGCACGTTTACTAACTCTAAAAGCCGCATACATGATGGATACGGTAGGAAATAAAGAAGCAAAAGCTGAAATTGCGATGATTAAAGTTGTTGCGCCAAGTATGGCACTTAGAGTCATTGATCGAGCCATTCAAGCACATGGTGGTGCAGGGGTTAGTGAAGATTTTACCTTAGCAAACCATTGGGCAAATTCGCGAACACTTAGACTTGCGGATGGACCAGATGAGGTGCACCGCCGCCAACTTGCTAGATTAGAACTTAAAAAGCATAAGCTAGCTCAGGAGGTATATTAAAGTGACTGTATTCGATTTGTTTCGATTAGAAGGAAAAACAGCAATTATTACTGGTGGTGGACGTGGATTGGGGGCACAAATGGCACAGGCTTTTGCAGAAGCAGGAGCAAATGTTGTTGTTTGTTCCCGGAAATTGGAGTCCTGTAAAGAAACAAGTGAGGAACTAAAGAAGTTAGGAGTCGATTCGTTAGCATTTAGTTGTGATGTAACGAACCATGACGATATAAAGAGGGTTGTTAAAGAAACGGTAGAACATTTCGGGTCCATTGATATTTTAGTGAATAACAGCGGAGCTACATGGGGTGCATCAGTTGTTGATATGCCAATAGAGGCATGGCATAAGGTGATAGATGTGAATATTACTGGAACTTATCTCATGAGTTTAGAAGTTGGAAAGGTAATGATAGACCAAAATAAAGGGAAAATTATCAATATCGCTTCGATCGCCGGTTTTGGCGGTACAAACCCTGAAGTAATGGATACGATAGGATATAATACGAGCAAAGGTGCTGTTATAACGTTTACAAAAGATTTGGCAGTAAAATGGGGAAAACATAATATAAATGTAAATGCGATCGCCCCAGGTTTTTTTCCAACAAAAATGGCACGGGGATTATTAGAAAAAGGCGGAGACGAAATTTTACAAGGAACACCCTTGAATCGATTTGGGAATGACCAAGATTTGAAAGGAGCTGCATTATTTCTCGCGTCAAAAGCATCGGACTTTGTAACAGGTGATATTTTAACTGTTGATGGCGGATCTCACGCTTTTGCTTAGTGAAATATTACAGACCTTGTGGTAAGTTAAGAGTAACAAAATTATAAACTTGCGAGGTCAGACAAATGAAAAGTGAAATTGTAAAACAAAGTATTTTATTATTTGAAAAAAAGGGCTTTAGTACCACTTCCATTCAAGATATAGTGGATGAACTAGATGTTACAAAAGGTACATTTTATTACTACTATTCTAGTAAAGAGCAATTATTAATGGATATTCATGAGGAATATATAACAAAATTATTAGAAGCTCAGTATGAAATTATAAACAGAAGTTACACATCATATAAAGACCAATTAATTGAAATTATTCGTTTAATAATTACAGACATTGTTGAAAATGGTTCAAGTGCTCGTGTCTTTTTCCGTGAGATGCGACATTTATCCGAAAAGCACATTAAAATAATCAAAGAGAAGCGTAAACAATTCCGCTTAAATATTGAAAGTATTGTTGAGGAAGGAATTAAACATGGGGAAATTAGAGATGATTTACGTCCAGATATGATTTCATTTGGAATAGTTGGGATAACAAACTGGAGTTATAATTGGTATAAAACAGAAGGTGAAGTAACGCCAGAACAATTGGTATCCATTTATTCTAAAATGATACTAACTGGTATAGAAAAGTAGTATTGTAACTTTGGCTCTACAAATTTCATTTTTACTATTTACTAATAGAATATGCTTTGCATGCTGACCGGATAGTATGCAAACGAAAGTCCCGACATATTGCTAAGAAGCTGCATAATGAGCAGTGTCGTGAGAGGAGATAGATAGGTGAAATCTTTATATAGAGACACAATGCCTGTTAGAAAAGGTGAAGAGCTGGATAGGAAAACACTTTATCATTATATTCGGGAAAAGATGCCTGAAGTTCCAAGTGGAGAATTAGAAATTGAACAATTCGGTGCAGGAGCATCTAACCTTACCTATCTATTGCGAATAGGAGCGTGGGAGGCAGTATTACGACGACCTCCCCTTGGACCGGTTGCTCCAAAAGCTCATGATATGGAAAGGGAATACAAGATATTATCTAGTTTATATCCATTATACCCAACAGCACCAAAACCTTATCACTTTTCGAAAAATGAGGAAGTTGTGGGAAGCCCTTTTTTTATCATGGAACGCAGAAAAGGCATAGTTCTTGATTCAACTTTTCCTGAAGGGGTAACTTATGACGAGCAATTAGGAAAGAAAATTTCAAAATTAATGGTTGAAAGATTAGTTGAATTACATCGTATTGATTATAAAAAAACAGAATTAGTGCATATCACAAAACCAGATGGATTCATGGAGCGTCAAGTAGCTGGTTGGATTAAGCGTTATGATAACGCAAAGACAAGTGAGATTTCTGGACTCAAAGAATTAACAAATTGGATGCAGAAAAGTATTCCATCTTCACCTAAACCGACAATTATTCATTATGATTATAAACTAAATAATGCAATGTTTTCTGAGGACTTTAGTGAAATGATTGGTTTGTTTGATTGGGAGATGACAACTGTCGGTGATCCCCTTGCAGATTTAGGTGTTGCTTTATCGTATTGGACACAGCCAGATGATCCTGAACAATTGAAAACAGGGTTAGGAAAAGCATCTGTAACAACATGGGGGGGATTTTTTACTCGAGAAGAATTTTCGGAACATTACGCAAATAGGAGCGGTCGTGACGTATCAATGATTAATTTTTACCTTACTTTTGCTTACTTTAAACTAGCGGTAATATGTCAACAAATTTATTATCGGTACTTTAAGGGACAGACGAGTGATCCAAGATTTGCTCAGCTAGATCAATATACAGAAACTTTAATTCAATATGCATTGGATTCTGCGAGGGGGCTGTGATTCGTTGAAAGTTCATTTGCTTCTCAAAAAGGAAGAAATAGATACGGTACAAATGAGTGACGATAAAATTGCAGTTGTGTTTGATGTATTACTGGCAACCTCCACAATCATTTCATGTTTGCAATTTGGTGCAAAAGAAGTAATCCCTGTAATGAATGGGGAAGAAGCAATTCTTATGGCTAAGGGTTATAAAACAGAGGATGTTGCCCTCGTTGGGGAATATGACGGTATTACAATTGATGGTTTTTTAAGCCCAGCCCCATCAAGATTAGAAGAACATGTAAAGAATAAAACAGTCTTACTATCTACTACGAATGGAACCGTTGCGATACGGCAATCAGCTCCAGCGAAAGAGGTTTATATTGCTTCCTTGTTAAATGGAGAGGCTGTAAGTAAACAGATTATAAAGACCTATGATAATGAGACAATAATTGTCGTTTGCTCTGGATCATCGAATCAATTTTGTCTTGAAGATTTTTATGGGGCTGGTTATTTTATTGAGCAATTGGTAAAAGAGTATGGTTTAAATAATATTGAATTAACGGATAGCGCATTAGCATCTAGAATATTCTATCAAAATTTATCCCATGAAGCCTATAATGTTCTAAGTGAATCAAGAGTTGGCCAAATGCTACACTCCCACGAACTCCAACAAGATCTAGCATTTGTTAGCAAACAAGGTGAATCATCGATTATACCCATACTATTGGAAAAGAAAATAATTTGTTTGGAAAAAATGGAAACTTGTAAGGGAAAATAATGAGTGAGAATCGGGAGGAAAGTGGAATGATGAAAGGAATTCAATTTAAAGAATTTGGTGGTCCCGATGTGTTGGAACTCATCGAGATGGAAATACCAGCATTTAGTCAAGATGAAGTATTAATTGAAGTAAAAGCTATTGGTGTGAATTATGCTGATACCGCCAGGAGGGAAGGTAATTATGTTGTACCGACACCGTTACCATTTGTTCCAGGCGCAGAAATCGCAGGGGTAGTAAAGAAGGTTGGAAAAAATGTCCAAGATATAAAGGAAGGAATGCGAGTTGTAACGTTAATCGGTTCAGGAGGGTATGCGGAATATGCTGTTGTGCATCCGAGTCAGCTAATTCCTATTCCTAAAGATGTGTCTTTCGAAAGAGCTGTTGCATTACCACTACAAGGGTTAAGTGCTTATCATATTTTGAAAACAATGGGGAGATTGGAAGAAGGAGAAACAGTGCTTGTTCACGCAGCTGCGGGAGGAGTCGGCTCTATTGCAGTACAGCTTGCCAAAAAAATAGGAGCAAAAAAAGTGATCGCAACGGCAAGTACGAAGGAGAAATTAGCTTTTGCAAAGGAGATGGGAGCGAACTACACTGTTAATTATTCAGAAGATGGATGGGAGAAGGAAATCCGTGAATTAACAGATGGTAAAGGTGTTGATTTAGCTCTAGAAATGGTAGGGGGAGAGGTTTTTAATAAAACAGTGAAATGCTTGGCCGCTTTTGGTAGGCTCGTCATTTATGGCGCAGCGAGCGGTGAACAGTCAGAATTTGATCCAAGAATTTTAATGCGACGTAATCAATCAATTATTGGATTTTTCCTACCACAGATAATGAGTAAACCTGCTTTGTATCAAAAGAGCTTACAGGAACTACTAGAGTATATGAATAACGGTGAATTAGTACTCACAATTGGCGGAACTTATCCATTAAGCGACGCTGCCAAAGTTCATAGGAAGTTGCAGGGAAGAGAAACAAAAGGAAAGCTTGTGTTACTTCCGTAGTAAAGATAATTTCATGCAATAGCTAAAGAGGAGGAGTCTATACATGAATAAAAATCATTTTAAGTTTTGGCCGCCTCGTTTATCTAAAAGTTTAACAATACCGAAGACAACCATATATGATAACCTAGTCATTTCAACAAAAAAATATCCTGATAAAATTGCCATACATTATTATGGAAGAAGTATTACGTATACAGAGCTACTTGAGGAAGTCGAGATACTTGCTGGGTATTTAAAAAAGAAATTAGGGGTAGAAAAGCAAGAGAAAGTATTGTTGTTTATGCAGAATTCTCCACAATACCTCATAAGCTTCTTTGCTATTTTGCGCCTACGGGCTGTAGTTGTTCCAATTAATCCGATGAGCACGACGCAGGACTTAGCGTTTTATGTGAAGGATTGCAATATTAATTATGCAATTATTGGGGAGGAATTGTATGACAATATAGTCCCATTAATAAAAGAAACTTCCTTGAATAATATCATAGTAACTTCGTATTCCGAATACTCAGGTGAGTATAACGAGAATAATGATTTCAAACCTAATCTTGCGAATAATAATCAAAAGCTATCTAATGTTATTTTTTGGAAAGATGCTTTAAGTGAAACCTATCAAATAGATGAATATGATGGCTTAGAAGATGATGTAGCAATGATTCCCTATACGTCTGGAACAACAGGGATGCCGAAAGGATGTATTCACCCCAATAGAACAATTCAGGCAAATACTGTAGGAGCAAGCCTATGGATGAATATGACAGCTGATGCGATTCCATTGTTAACTCTACCATTATTTCATGTAACAGGGTTAATTCACAGTGCACTTGCCCCTATTCAATCAGGTAGTACGATCGTGATGATGACCCGTTGGAATCGTGATTATGCAGCGAAGGAAATGGAGAGACATGGTTGTACACATTGGATTAATATAAGCACGATGTTAATAGACTTTTTATCAAATCCAAATATGAATAGTTATAGCTTATCTTCCTTACAAGTAATAGGAGGTGGAGGAGCACCGCTTCCGGAAGCAGTAGGAGAACAATTGTATGAGAGAACAGGTCTTCGTTATTATGAGGGATACGGTCTGACAGAGACCATATCACATACGCACTTCAATCCACCAAATCGTCCTAAATTACAATGCTTGGGAATCCCTTCATTTGATGTGGATGCTAGAGTAATAGACCTAGCTACGGGAAGTGAGGTTGGACCTCATGAACTAGGAGAGCTTGTGGTCAATGGGCCCCAAGTCTTTTCCGGCTATTACAATCGAGAGGATGAGAATAAGGTATCACATATAGAGATAGATGGAAAACAGTTTTTTCGAACAGGTGATATTGTGAAAATGGATGAAGAAGGGTACTTTTTTATTGTGGATCGATTAAAGCGAATGATAAATGCTTCAGGATTTAAAATATGGCCGACAGAAGTAGAAGCTATCTTATATAAGCATCCAGCCGTTGAACAGGCATGTGTAGTAAGTGCTCCAGATAAAAAGCGTGGAGAAACTGTAAAAGCCTTTATCATATTGAAGACTGATTTTATCGGTAAAATAAAGGAAGATGAAATTATAGAATGGTCGAAAAGTCAAATGGCAGCGTATAAATATCCACGTATTATTGAGTTTGTCGAAAGCTTTCCAACAACTTCAAGTGGAAAAATATTATGGAGAGAATTACAAGAGAAAAGCTAACAGAATCTATTATTTTAAATCCTTTAAGGAGTTGATAGGTTTGGGCGAATGGATTGAAACGGTCACAGGTAAGATTCCTGTCGAAGATATGGGAAAGACATTAATCCATGAACATTTTATATTTGGCTATCCAGGATACAGTGGTGATGTAACGAATGGTCCCATTAATGCAGACGAAGCGTTAAGTGCGGGAACAAAGGCTGCAAATGCTGTTAAGAAGTATGGAATTAAAACAGTTGTAGATCCAACCCCCAATGAATGTGGTAGAAATCCTGAACTATTAAAACAAATATCTGAGGCTACAGGGATTCAGATAGTTTGTTCTACTGGCTATTATTATGAAGGGGAAGGGGCTACAACCTATTTTAAGTTTCGCGATTCGTTAGGAACGGCGAAAAAGGATATTTATGAAATGTTCATGACGGAGATCAACGAAGGTATAGCAGGGACTGATATTAAACCAGGAATAATTAAGCTTGCTTCAAGTAAGGATGAAATCACCCCGTATGAAAAAATGTTTTTCGATATAGCAGCAGAGGTGCATAAAGAAACAGGTATTCGAATTATTACGCATACGCAGATGGGGACAATGGGACCTGAGCAGGCTAGATTGCTTATTGAATTAGGAGTAGAACCATCTAAAATTATTATCGGTCATATGTGTGGCAATACAAATATTGATTATCAAAGAGATACTTTAAAAACTGGAGTAAAAATTGGTTTTGATCGATTTGGAATTCAAAAACTGGTTGGAGCTCCAATGGATGAAGAGCGTATAAATACGCTTATAAAGTTACTTGAAGAGGGGTATGAAAAACAAATCATGCTCTCCCATGATTCCATTAATTACTGGCTAGGGCGTCCATTGGAAATGAACGACGACACTGCAACATTAGTAAAAGATTGGTATCCGACTCACATTTTTGAAAATATTATACCAGATTTAAAATCACGGGGTATCTCAGAAGAAATTATTAAGCAAATGTTTTATTTAGAAACATAGGATGATAGAGGCGGAATGACTAGTACTAGATGTTATATAGTAAGCGCTTGCATAGTAATTTTTAGGGGGTATTTGTTCATGGATAAAGTATGGCTAAAACATTATCCGGATTATATAAGAAAGGAAATTAGTATACCTGACGAACCAATAACCGAAATCCTAAAGAAGTCCATCACCCATTATGGTGACAACCCGGCCCTATATTTCTATGGAAATGAGATGACCTATAAAAGGTTAGGGGAGTTGGTAGATTCTTTTACTGCCGCACTTCAACAAGAAGCGTTTGAGCAAGGAGAAAGGGTAGCAATTATGCTCCCGAATTGTCCACAATATGTCATTAGTTATTATGGAATATTACAAGCTGGTGGTATCGTAACACAGCTGAACCCAATGCTTGTAGAAAAAGAGTTGGAATACATTTTAAATGATTCAGATGCTGAAACGATTATAATTTATGAACATTTACTACCGGTTTTGAGGTCTATTATTGAAAATACATCTGTTAAACGAATAATTACAGTTAATTTTGAAGGTAAAGATACGAGGGACAGTGTAGCAATTGAATTTAACAGCTTTTTGAAAAGAGCAGAGCAATTACCAGTCGAAGTTGCCTTCAATCCATCTGAGGATATAGCAGTTTTACAATATACAGGCGGAACTACGGGACGTTCAAAAGGGGCAATGTTGACCCATCGAAATTTATTTGCAAATGTATTACAAACATACGAGTACTTTCGAGATACTATGGAACTAGGAAAAGAGCGGACTCTAACTGCAATACCACTTTTCCATGTGTATGGAATGACTTCAGCGATGAATCTTTCAATCTTTATAGGTGCAAAAAGCATATTATTGCCTAAATTTGAAATTCAGGAAGTCCTACAAACAATAAAGGAGACCAAACCAACATCATTTCCTGGAGTACCTACTATGTATATTGCATTAATCAACCATCCAGATGTAGAAGCATATGGTCTGGATAGTATTCGTACTTGTAATAGTGGTAGTGCACCAATGCCGGTAGAGTTATTAAAGAAATTCCAAGAAAAAACCGGTGCGAAAATATTAGAAGGATATGGTCTCACAGAAACCTCACCAACAACACATTGTAATCCGTCCTTCGGTAATAGAAAACCTGGGAGTGTTGGTATTGGAGTACCTTCTACGGATTATAAAATTGTTGATTTAGAAGAGGGTTCGAAAGAGCTTCCACCCGGTGAAATTGGCGAGGTTATTATTAAAGGACCACAAGTAATGAAAGGGTACTGGAATATGCCTGAAGAGACAGAGAATGTACTTCGCGATGGTTGGCTCTACACAGGAGATATTGCTTATATGGATGAAGGAGGCTATCTGTTTATTGTTGATCGTAAAAAGGACTTAATTATCGCAAGCGGGTATAATGTGTACCCTCGCGATGTGGAAGAAGTTATTTATCAACATCCCGCAGTCCAAGAAGCTGTCGCTATAGGGGTTCCTGATTCTTACCGAGGAGAAACAGTGAAAGCTGTAATCGTCTTGAAAGATGGGATGAAATGTGATGAGGAAGAATTAATTGCTTTCTGTAAAAAGAATTTGTCAGCTTATAAAGTACCGCGGATTATTGAGTTTAGAAAGGAATTACCTAAAACAGCTGTTGGCAAGATTTTAAGACGGCAAATTAGAGAAGAGACGGTTTGAAACGATGATATGAAATGCAAATGTGGAGGGATTTAATATCAATAATTTTGTGAATGAAATTTTATTATCTACAAATCAGTAATAGAAAAAATAGGATGTAATGAACAATGAATCGTTATAGCTTACTGGGATGCTACCGTGGGATTGAAGAAGGGGTTACTTTCAGACAGGACTCTTATACCAGGAGGTAGAGCAAATGAAATCCATTTTAAAGAAAAGCTGGCCAAGTGATATGCAGGAAACATTGCACTATCGTCTAGGTGAGAAACCATTACATGAATATTTGCTACAAAACGCGATTAACCATCCACAACAAACTGCCTATACTTATTACGGAAACAATATTACTTGGCAACAACTAAGTGATAATTCCCGCCGATTTGCACAGTTTCTTAAAGGGGAGGATGTTTCAAAGGGCGATCGAATTGCATTATATATGCAGAACTGTCCCCAATATCTGATCTGTCATTATGCAATTCAAATGATTGGTGCAATAGTCGTGCCATTGAGCCCAATGTACAAGGAAGCAGAGCTCCTCTATTTTATTAATGAAGCTGAAATTAAGGCTATCATTTCGGCTCAGGAATTGTATGAACAAGTAGAAGCAGTAAAACAGCAGACGACCTCGCTCCAATTTATCATAACTACTCATTATACAGATTTCCTTCCTGAGGCGAAAACATTACCATTACCAGACGAATTAAAAATTGAAAAAAAGAAACTTAATAGTAATTTCGATTTACTAGAAGAAATACAATCAAATAATCCAATTTCAGAGACTGAACAGATTGATATATGGGAAGATGTTGGCTTGATGGTTTTTACCTCTGGAACAACGGGAAGGCCAAAAGCAGCGATGCTCACATATGGGAATGCTCTGTTTAAAACAGCCGCAACAGCTCAAGGATATCAAATGAAACAATCAGATATTACGTTGGCAGTTGCACCCCTTTGTCATATTGCTGGCATGGTGATGGGAGTTAATCTTCCTGTTTATAATTCTTTATCATGTATTTTGCTGACGCGTTTCGATGTAGAAACAGCTGTAAAGGCAATTGAAGATTATAAAGTAAATAAATTATATACGGTCGCTACAATGAATGCTGCTATTCTTAATTTCCCAGAGATTGAACAGAGGAATTTAACATCACTTGAACTAAACTTCGCAACAAGTTTTGGAACGAAAGTGGATCAAAACCTAGCCGAAGCTTGGGAGAAAGTCACTGGAGGCTGTGTACTTTTAGAAGCTTCTTACGGATTAAGTGAAACACATACATGTGATACATTTATGCCGATTGAAAATATTAAATTTGGAACTTGTGGTATTGCTACGTATGATACAGAAATACGTATTGTAGATATAGAAACAGGTGAAGACTTACCACCAGGAGTTCAAGGAGAAATTGTTATAAAAAATCCTGGAGTATTTAAAGGTTATTTAAATCGACCAGACGCAACAAAGGAAACACTAAAAGATGGTTGGGTGTTTACAGGTGATATTGGGATGCTTGATGAGGAAGGATTTCTATATTTTAATGGTCGGGTAAAAGAAATGATTAAATCATCAGGGTATAGTGTCTTTCCTGAAGATGTTGAAGCTTTATTGAATGATCATGAGGCAATTTTACAAGTAGCGGCTATCGGTGTGCCTGATAAAAATAGAGGAGAGAGTGTAAAAGCTTACATTGTATTGAATCCTGCTTATAAAGGAAAAGTTAGTGAAAGGGATATCATTAAATGGTCAAAGGAAAAAATGGCAGCATATAAGTACCCGCGTGATGTAGAATTCCTTGATAGCTTACCAGCAACAAGTTCTGGTAAAGTTCTACGCAGACTTTTAATAGAGGATAGATAAATAAATGGACTATAACGAAGAAGGAGAAATTATATGGACGGGATGATAGAGGAATTATGGGAGCGAAAAGAGCAAGCAAAGTATGGGGGTGGAAAAGAAAAGCTTGAAAGATTGCATAAACATGGTCATTTAACTGCTAGAGAGCGAATAGAAAAGCTTGTCGATCCGGATACATTTTTAGAAATAGGATTACTTGCCCATTCGGACCAATTAGGTTCTGAAGAGAAAAGTGCTGGTGATGGAATAATTACGGGTTTAGGTAAAGTAGAAGGAAGGCCAGTTGTATTGCAGGCAGCTGATAAAACAGTTCTTGCTGGAACGGAAGGAATGGTTTATTTTCGTAAATCAAAGGCAGCACATCAATTTGCCGTTAAGCGCGGATTTCCGTTATTGAATTTAATGGAAGGTGGAGGCTTAAGGATGCCTGATGGTATGGGGTCTGACGGGATAAGCCAGATGTTGTTTCCGCAAGAACTTTTGCTCCACAATCGTAAAGTTCCATTAATAACTGCAATTTTAGGAGATAGCTTTGGCGGCCCAACATGGACAGCTGTAACATCAGATTTTGTAACACAAGTAAAAGGAAGCGCGATGGCAGTAGCGGGGCCACGTATGTTGGAAGTCGCTACAGGTGAAAAGATTTCAAATGAAGCCCTCGGTGGTTGGGAAATTCATGCAAATTATACTGGGCAAGTAGATCGCTTTGTTACGAGTGAGGAAGACTCTATACAGGAAATGAAGGAATATTTAAGTTATATGCCACTACATTCAAGTGAAGAGCCGCCGGTTAAAGAGACAAAAGATGATCCATATAGAAGACTTGATGAGATTGTTAATCTCGTACCGACTAGACGACAACGTGCCTATGATATGAAAAAGGTTATTCGTCAAATTGTTGATGATGGGAATTACTTCGAATTAAAATCTTTATATGGAACTGCGCTTATAACTGTTTTTGCTCGTATTAATGGAAAAGTAGTAGGTATTATCGCAAATCAACCATTGAAATACGCGGGCGCAGCAGGCCCTAAGGAATGTGAAAAGGCGACTGAATTTATTTGTCTTTGTGATTCTTACCATATTCCACTTGTTTTCTTACATGATATTCCGGGGTTTAGAGTATCCGGTGAAGCTGAAAAATTAAAGATGCCTACAAAGATTATGATGTGGAATCAAGCTCTTGCGCAGTCAACAGTACCTAAAATTTCAATTGTTATTCGAAAGAGTATTGGTGCCGCTTATGGGAATATGTGCGGCCCAACAATGGGGGCTGATTTTGTAGTTGCTTGGCCAACAGCCGAGATAAATTTTACTGGCCCTGAAGTTGGTATAAATGTTGTTTATGGCCGTGACCTTCAACAATCGCAAAATGCGAAAGAGGAACGATTAAAATTATTAGAATCATGGAGTTTCGACAGTTCCCCATATAAAGCAGCAGGGAAACATCTTATTGACGATATCATCGATCCAAGAGACACAAGAAAGTTTCTTTCTCAAACATTAGAATATGCCTGCATGAAAAATGGATCCATGAGTGAACGTAGACTTGCTAATTGGCAGACAGGGTTTTAAGTATTGAGAGATAAAATCCAAAGTGAATAGGCTGAATATACCGTCTATAAATGCATTTTATAAGCAAACTATACGTTTAGTATAATTATTTTGGAAAACGATTTTTTTAAATTCGAAATATAGGATGAAGGAGCGAAGAAGGAGGAATTTTAATGCGTAATTGGAAGGTAACGAAATTAGGTAATCCACGAGAAGTATTAGAATTGCAAGACCATTCACGACCGTCTATTCAGGAAGGTGAAATACTGATTGAAGTAGAAGCCTCTTCACTTAATTTTTTTGATATATTACTTTGTCAGGGAAAGTATCAGGAAAAGCCCCCAATCCCATTTACGCCAGGAGCGGAGATTTCAGGAGTAATTCGTGAAATTGGAAAAAACACTCAGTTAAAAGTGGGGCAACGTGTGATCGCAACTCCTCCATTACCGGATGGAGGGTTATCTGAATGGGTGAGTGTTCCAGAGGAATCTGTTTATCCTATTGTAGATTCAATGGCTGCAACGGATGCTGTTGCAATGTTCATAACCTATCAAACTTCTTATTATGGGTTATATTACCGAGGTAATCTCCAAAAAGGGGAGGTACTTTTGGTGCATGCCGGTGCGGGTGGAGTAGGATCAGCAGCTATCCAACTTGGTAAGGCAAGGGGGGCAAAAGTAATAGCAACTGCCGGTGGTCCTGATAAAGTCCAGATATGTAAAAATCTTGGAGCGGACATAGCTATTGATTATATAATGGATGATTTTGTAGAGGTTGTGAAAAGTGAGACTAACGGGCGTGGAGCAGATGTTATCTATGACCCAGTAGGAGCAGACGTGTTTGATAGATCACGTAAATGTATTGCATTTGATGGACGTTTGTTAGTAATCGGTTTTGCTGGTGGACGCATACCTGAAGCACCTGTAAACCATGCACTCATTAAAAACTATTCAATTGTTGGTGTGCATTGGGGATTATTTGCACGGTTACACCCTAGTAAAGTAAGGGAAATCCATGCAGACTTAATGCGACTTTACGATGAAAAATCGATTTGCCCATTAATATATCAAGCGTATGATTTTAGAGAAGTTCCAGACGCATTAGAAATTTTAGCCGATAGGAAGACGTATGGGAAATTGATTGTTAAGCCATGAGGCCACTTATTTAATAAATAGGTTTAACAATCCAGATATTAAGGGGGGAAGTCTATGCGCTTAAAAAACAAAGTTGCAATCATTACCGGTGGCGGTGGAGATATCGGTAAGGCAACAGCGATTCGATTTGCAAGGGAAGGAGCAAGGGTGGTCGTCGTTGATTTAAATGAAAAGACTGCATGTGAAACCGTAAATCTAATAAGAAAGGAAAATGGAGAAGCTAATTGTATAAAGACTGACGTAACTAATGATCATGCAGTACAAAATATGATTCAAGAAACGATTGCTAAGTATGAACGGCTCGATATTATGTTTAATAATGCTGGAGTAAATAGTGTAGAGAAAAAATTGCCCGATGTTTCATTTGAGGAATGGAAGAAAGTTATGGATATAAATATAACAGGTGTATTTCTTGGTATGAAATATGCCATTCCGCATATGAAGTCGGGAGGTTCAATTATAAATACAGCAAGTATTGCAGGCATAAAAGGGCAAAAGTTAGTTGCGGCATATTCGGCATCAAAAAGCAGTGTTATTGCACTTACTAAATCGACAGCAACTGAATTTGGGAGGAAGAATATACGAATCAATGCCATTGCACCAGGAATAATTGAAACAAGTATGGTTGATGACTGGAGAAAGACGGATAAATGGCCAGTTTTATCTACAAATAACGCTTTAAAAAGAATCGGACAACCGGAAGAAATAGCGAATGCTGTATTATTCCTTGCTTCAGATGAAGCTTCCTTTATTACAGGAGAAACACTTGTAATTGATGGTGGTGCGCTTAATATTTAGCGACTACAAACATTAGAGATGTTATTCGTGAGTAAGCACTTGTTATAAATTAGAAAATTACATTCAAAAATTATTACCCCAACAGTAAATAGAAAAAAGAGGAGGGAAAATGATGGATTTATTTCTCCAGCAATTATTAAACGGGCTTTCTAATGGCAGTGTTTACAGTTTGGTGGCGCTAGGTTTGACAATGGTATTCGGAATTCTTCACGTTCCTAACTTTGCTCATGGTGCGTAAAAAAAGATGTTTGAAATTATTAAGCAGATTAATGAGGTTTAAAAGCATTTCTTGTTTTGGAATCCTATTGCTATTTGTATTCGGATTAGCAGCCTGTCTAGATATGTCTTCAAGTGACTCTGGGGATAAAAATAGTAGTGAAACGGAAGAAGCGCCAGAAACTCTAGAAACTCCAACATTAAGTGAAGGAGAGGAGATTGTTGAGATAGGTTACAGCGGACCATTAAGTGGCCCGGCTGCTCAATATGGAATTAACGTTATGAATGGACTAGAGATGGCTGCTGAGGAAATTAATGAAAATGGCTTTGAAGTGGATGGAACGACGTATAAACTTGAAATCGTTGCATTTGATGATCAATATTTACCAAATGAGACAGGCGTAAATGTGAAGCGAATGGTTTCGGAAAATGATCCTGTAGCAGTTTGGGTACCTCACAGTGGAGGAGTTTTTGCCACTCAAGAATTTAATGAAGAGGATAATTTCATTCTTATGGCATATACAAGTGAACCAAGACAATATGAACAAGGGAATGAGTTAATGATAGGAATCCCACCCCAATATAATGTTTGGACAGAACCATTTAGTCGATATCAAATCGAAAAATTTGGAAGTAAAATGGCACTCCTTCCTACAAACTCCCAATATGGTAAGGACTGACTGAATCAATTGTTCCTGTATGGGAAGAAATGGGGGGAGAAATCGTCTATGAAACTGAGATTGATTTTGCAAAGGAAACCGACTATTTTACCATAATGACCAACGCATTAAATGAAGATCCGGATGTGCTTTTTGTTGGGGGACCTTCAGAACCTACTGCGCTTGTTATAAAACAAGCCAAGGAATTGGGATTCGAGGGTGGATTTATGATTATGGACCAAGCAAAATTAGAGGAAATGTCTGGTTTCTTAGGAAGCTATGATCTGCTTAACGGTTCAATTGGTTCTCTTCCTATTGAGAGTAGTGATACTTAACAAAGTGACAGATTTGTAGAGACATATAAAAAGAATTTTGGTGAACCATACGCAACTTCTGAATCTGCACTAAATTATCAGAGTGTGTATGTTTTGGTAGAAGCAATGAAAGTTGCTGGTACAGTTGAAGACAGAAAGGCAATTATGGAAGCTGTAAATGAAGGGATAAAAAATATACCAGAGGATAATTTGGTTCTTCCACTTCATGAAATTGACGAAGTAGGAAGTCTTCAATGGAAATTTGATGCAGGCATTGTTGAAGATGGAGAGGTAGAAATATTTCCATTTGAATAACGGATGAAAATATTTTCAATCATTAAAGGAAAAATTAAACCAGTCTTGAATATATATAATAAAGGTAGGGGGAATTTTTCCTTATATTTTACACTAAACATACCAACTAGTTGGTATGAAGTGATTAATAAATAAGAGGAGTGCATGAAATGTATTTACGCCTGACAGATGAACAAAAAATGGTGCAAGAAACAATCCGAAAGTTTGTCGAAAAGGAATTGATACCTTTAGAAAATGAGGTCCTTCGTAATGAAATGGAAGGTAAGCCCAGTTTATCTAAAGAAAAACAAAATGAATTGCAATTGAAAGCAAAGGAAGCTGGATTTTGGGGGATCAATACACCCGCTGAATATGGGGGAGCAGATATTGGTCAAATGATGCTAGCAATTGTACAAATGGAAGTTTCAAAGTCTTTTGTCCCGTTTCAATTCGGTGGTACTGCAGATAACATTCTCTATTATGGAAATGAGGATCAAAAAGAACAGTATTTGATACCAACAATAAATGGTGAGAAGAAGTCATGCTTTGCTATGACGGAGCCTGGAGCGGGATCGGATACAAGAGGATTAAAAACAACCGCCGTAAAGGATGGAAATGAATGGGTAATAAATGGAGAAAAGACATTTATTACGGGAGGAAATGAAGCAGATTTTGTAATGGTTATGGCTGTGACAGATAAAGAAAAGCATCAACGTACAGGCACAGATGGGGTTACATGCTTTATTGTTGATCGGGAAATGGGTTGGAAATCAGAATATATTCATACAATGGGAGAATGGGGACCGGCAGGATTAGTGTTTGATAATGTACGTATTCCAAAAGAGAACATTCTAGGAGAAGTCGATGGTGGTTATCAGCTCGGCTTAGAATGGATTGGTTTTGCTAGATGGATTGTTGGTGCGACTGCTGTAGGAGCTAGCGAAAGGCTACTTCAAATGGCGATTGATTATTCTAAAGAAAGGAAGACATTTGGAAAGCCGATTGCTGACAGGCAAGCAATCCAGTGGCAAATCGCTGATTCGGCAGTAGAAATTGAAGCCGCAAAATGGCTCGTATTAAATGCTGCTTTTACGCTTGATCAGGGAGAAGATAACCGCCATTTAGCCTCAATAGCAAAGCTTTATGGAGCGAATATAGGTAATAATGTGGTGGATCGTGTTCTGCAAATTCATGGTGGCATGGGGTATACACGCGAGCTGCCAATTGAACGCTGGTATCGTGAAGCTAGATTATGGAGAATTTATGATGGCACGGATGAAATACAACGATTAATTATTTCTAGAAATCTTTTAAAGGGCCATGTTAAAGTAGGCCAATTTATATAAAAATAAGGGAGGAATTTTTTATGACGGGTAGATTTGATGGAAGAACTGCTTTTATAACAGGTGGAAGTAGAGGGATAGGTAAAGGTATCGCACAAAGGTTTGCTGAGGAAGAAGCTAAGGTAGGAATCATAGATATAAATGAAGCAGCTCTAAGTGAAACAATGAGAGAATTAGAAGAACAAGGTTATGAAGTTTTTTCAAAAGTCGTGGATGTCGTTAATGCTGATGAAGTAGAAGCTGCAATGAAGGAGTTTGTTACATCATTCGGCTCACTTGATATTCTAGTAAATAATGCTGGAATTATTCGTGATAATTTATTATTTAAGATGACTGATAGTGACTGGGAACAAGTAATGGATGTCCATCTAAAAGGAACATTTTATGCTTCACGTGCAGCTCAAAAATATATGGTGGATAAAAAATATGGCCGAATCATAAACGTTTCATCTACCTCGGCATTAGGGAATCGTGGACAGGCAAATTATGCAACAGCAAAAGCAGGATTACAAGGATTCACAAAAACGCTTGCAATTGAACTTGGAAAATATGGAATTACAGTAAATGCAGTAGCTCCAGGATTCATTGAAACGGAAATGACAAGAGAAACAGCTGAACGAATCGGTATTTCATTTGAAGAAATGGTGAAATTCAGTGTAGCTTCTATTCCTGTTGCTAGAAGTGGAAAGCCTGCTGATATTGCGAATACAGTAGCATTTTTTGCAGACGAACAGTCTTCATTTGTTAATGGTCAAGTCATTTATGTTGCTGGTGGACCAAAAGATTAAATCAATAAACATGAGAAAGGGGAGTTGTGTAAATGTTTAAAGATATAATTGGAAAAAGATCTGAAAAGGTAAAAAACACTGTTGAAAGGGGAGCGGTTAAGAAGTTTGCAGAAGCTATTGGCGATGTACATCCGATTTATGTGGATGAAGAATATGGCAAACAATCAAGATACGAGCAAAATATAGCACCCCCAACTTTTCCTCGAGTTTTCGACTATGGAGAAATAGAGGATTTTAACTTACCAAACGTCGGTCTTATTCATGGAGAGCAGATATATCATTATAAAAGGCCATTATTGGTAGGGGAAGAGGTTTATTGTTATACCGAAGTTCTTGATTACTATGAAAAAACAGGAAAGATGGGTCTTCTTAGTTTTGTAATATTACAAGGCAGTGGTGAGGATAAAGACGGAAAAATTATATATACGGAAAGGCAATCTGTAATTATAACGGAACCAGTAAGAAAGGAGTTGGTAAGATGACTAGCATCTTTGATTTACAAATTGGTGATTCATTGGAAGAGATTACACTTCATCCAGTTTCAAGAATTGATTTAATAAAATATGCAGGTGCATCTGGTGATTTTAATCCAATTCATACAATCGATGCCGAAGCTTCAAAGGCAGGATTACCTGGCATCATTGCTCATGGCATGTGGACAATGGGGAACCTAGCAAAATTATTTACACCTTATTTAGAAGAAGGATTTATTCAATATTATAAAATTCGCTTTGCAGGGATGGTTTTTCTAGAGGATGTTATAACACTTAAAGGGAAACTACAAAAAGAACGTGAAGGATTACTTGATTTTACTGTAGCGGCTGTGAATCAAGATGGAAAAGAGGTAATTAATGGAGCAATCACATTCAAGAAATATGTCTAAACCCGTATACTACCGAATTCCTTCTATTAAATGTCTGGATATATCAATAAGATATATGGATTAAAAGTAAAATCATAAGGAGAGTATCCAATGGAGAGAGATGCAGTTATCGTATCAGCTGTTCGAACAGCAATAGCAAGACAGGGTGGTGCTTTGGCAACTGTTCCGGCACATGTCTTTGGAGCAGAAGTTATTAAAGAAGCAATTAAGCGTACAGGTATTGATCCGCAATCTATCGATGATGTGATTCTTGGAAATGTATTAAGTGGTGGAGGAAATATTGCTAGGTTAACAGCCTTGCAAACGGAATTGTCAATGGAATTACCGGGTCTTACAATTGATCGCCAGTGCGGTTCAGGAATTAATGCTATTCATTTAGCTGCACAAGCAATTCGAGCAGGAGATGGTGATATTTATGTTGCTGGTGGTACAGAGAGTATGAGTCGTGCACCATATTTGATGGACAGAGCTGAAGGGGCATATAGTTCAGCACCACCACAGTTTCGCGGCTCTCAACTTTCACCAAAGGAAATAGGCGATCCACCAATGGGCATAACGGCAGAAAATTTGGTGAGAAAATATGGAATTAGTAGAGAAGAGCAGGATGAATTTTCATTACGGAGTCAACAAAGAATGGCTAAAGCAATGGAAGAAGGACGCTTTGAGGAACAAATTGTACCAATTAGCGTTCCAGTTCGAAAAGGGGAACCCATTGTTTTTAAAACGGATGAACATCCTCGGCCGGAGACGACAATCGAAGGGTTATCTAAATTACAACCGGCTTTTCTAAAAGGAGGAACAGTGACAGCAGGGAGCAGTTCAGGATTAAACGATGCTGCATCGGCTCTTGTGATTATGTCAAGAGAAAAGGCAGAAGAATTAGGTGTTCAGCCATTGGCAACGATCCGCGCTTCAGCAGTTGCTGGCGTCGATCCGAATATTATGGGGATAGGTCCCGTTCCAGCTACTAGAAAGGTTATGGAGAAGTCGGGCCTTCATTTAAATGAGATGGATATTATTGAATTAAATGAAGCTTTCGCAGCACAAGTAATTGCCTGTGATAGGGAACTTCATTTAGATCCGGAAAAATTAAATGTTAATGGCGGTGCTATTTCTCATGGGCATCCACTAGGAGCCACAGGAGCAATTCTTGCAACAAAAGCTGTCTATGAATTAAGACGTGCAAATGGGAGATACGCACTTATCACCGCCTGTATCGGTGGAGGCCAGGGTATTGCAACAATTATTGAGGCGGAATAGCTAGGTTGATAGATTTTGGGTTTTCAACATTAATTTAATTTTAGGGAGGTTACCATGACAAAATCATTTGATATAGAGGTATTTGTTCGATT
The DNA here is from genome assembly GCF_021556485.1 of Oceanobacillus alkalisoli. Classification (GTDB taxonomy): domain Bacteria; phylum Bacillota; class Bacilli; order Bacillales; family Amphibacillaceae; genus Oceanobacillus; species Oceanobacillus alkalisoli. The sequence continues at coordinate 199,631 of NZ_JAKGBW010000005.1, forward strand.
TGCGGAAACAGATGCAGCTGGTCATATAAATAACACAAGTTATTTTTTATATTTTGAAGAAGCACGGACAAAGTTTTTCTATGAAATTGGAATTGGAAAGACTAATAAAAATCCATTGATGATTAATTTTATTTTAGCTTCCACTAAATGTGATTATATATCACAAGCTTTTGGAGGCAAAATATTAAAGGTTTCTACTATTGTTACAGATATTGGAACAAAGAGCTTTACGGTACATCATGAAATTACAAATAGTAAAGAAGAAGTGGTTGCTCGTGCCACAGCTACATTAGTTTGTTTTAATTATGCAGAGCAAAAAACTGAACCCATTCCAGATTCAATTAGGAATAAACTTGAAGAAGTTTTTAGTGGGGTAAGTAAGTGATTCACTCATTAAAAAGTCTGCTTTTAATAAATGAACTAAAAGGAGAATGAAAATAATGAAAAACACTCAAAGTGAAGATTTAATTATAACAATTAACGCAGGGATAATGCATCTTACACTAAATCGACCGGAAAGTTTAAATGCCTTTAGCCCAGAAATGATGGAGGCCTTAATAAATGCTTTTAAGCTTGCTAAAAACGACAAAACAATACGAGTTGTTGTCCTATCAGGTTCAGGACGATCATTTAGCTCTGGTGGAGATGTAAAGACTATGGGAAAGAAAGCGCCGTTAGAAGCCTATGATCATATTGGAACATTGAATGAATTAATTCTATTGATGAGGGACTTAGAAAAGCCAATTATTGCGGCAGTACATGGCTTTGCAGCTGGAGCTGGGTTTAATTTAGCATTGGCAAGTGATCTTATACTAGCTGCAGATAACAGTAAATTTGCTTTAAGTTTTTCAAGAGTTGGCTTAATATCTGATGGTGGTGGATTATATTTCTTGCCAAGATTATTAGGTCCCTATCTTGCTAAAGAACTATTATTCAGTGCAGAACCGATTACTGCTGAGAAAGCACATGCATTGGGTATTGTTAATCACATTTATCCACTAGATGACTTTCAAATTAAGGTGAATGAATTTGCTGGCAAGTTAGCTTTAGGTCCTACTATTGCATATGGCTTTATAAAAAAGATTACTAATCAATCTTATAATTCTACACTAGATGAAATACTTGAACTAGAACGTATTGCCCAAGCATCTCTTATTACTACGGAAGATCATGAAGAAGGTGTTCAAGCATTCAAGGAAAAACGCCAACCTAACTTTGGTAAAACAATAGAGAAAGCACAAACTTGAATCGTTAAGAAAAAAGTCTTTGCCCCCCTTTTAGAGAGGATTATGCTAGTAACGCCATAATGAGCGAAAATGTTAATCATGCATTAATTTATCTTCTCGGCTGTTTCGTGCAGATCAGTAAATAACTTTGGGAGAAATTAAAAATAGAGTAAAAAAGGATAAGAAACACAAAAACTTTAGTGAACAAATGAAACAGCCGAGAATTCATTATTCATATGGGTTCAAGGCTGTTTCTTATTTTATTAACTGAAGAACTCAGGGTATTTTATTAGATTAATGAATTTAGCCGCTTGTAAAGGGGAATTTCAAAGTAAATCATTTCGGCTTTATTTGATAAAGTTGAGATATACCTATCACCGCTCCGCCAAAATGTCTTGAATAATTTCCACGTGCACAACAGCCCATGCTTTTTCTTTAAAGTGTAAGATTAAACTAATACTAAGCAGGACTAAATAAAGAAAAGCGAAAATCATCCAATTCGAGCTTCCATCGTGAAAAAGAAAGTTTTCAAGCGGGTTAGCAAAGAGAAAAAGGAGCCAGGGAATAGCAGTTGCTAAGATTGGAATGATCCCTGTGCCGTTCTTTTCTTTCGCGATTTGATAATAAATTAATTGTAATGTTTCCTTGTCCAGTGTTTCGTAAAACACTTTGATTGCATGCGTTTCTTGTAAATATCGACTCTTTTTTATCTCTGCGGTTGGCATCTCTTTTAAACGAAGATAGAGTTTATGTGCGTCTCCACGGCTAGAAAATTTCAGAGAACATCCTCCTCCTACTTTAGAGTGTATGCTATTATCTTTTCACAAAAAGAGGCGGAATCATACATAGAAATCGAGTTCCTTATGGAAAAAGCCTGCATAATAGGGAGGTTAACCCTATCACGCAGGCTTTAAAATGGTAAAAGATATTAGGCAATCTCTTTATCGTCCGAATCATCTTGACTTCTTTTTGCCCACCAGTTTGCAAGAAGTGGTCCTGAAATATTATGCCAGACACTAAAGATGGCACCAGGTACGGCAGCAATTGGCGAAAAGTGCGCGAGACCAAGAGATGCGGCAAGTCCGGAGTTTTGCATCCCGACTTCGATGGAAATCGCTTTTTGATCTTTAAAATCAAGCTTAAGTGCTTTAGCAGCAATATACCCAAGTAAATATCCGATACAATTATGTAAGACAACAACTGCAAAAATCAACAGCCCAGAAGTTACAATCGATTCCTTGTTGACTGCTACAACAGCTGCAGCAACTGCAACAATTCCGACTACGGATATGAGTGGCAAGACATCCATGCTCTTATTGACTTGCTTGCTGAATAGCATGCGGATAACGACACCTAAAATAATAGGCAATAATACAACTTGAACAATTGATATGAACATACCCATAAAGGAAACCGATAACCACTGGCTTGCGAGTAGATAGGTGAGTGTAGGCGTCATAATCGGTGCAAGCAAGGTGGAAACTGCTGTTATTGTTACAGATAATGCAGTATTTCCCTTTGCCATAAATGTCATAACGTTGGAAGATGTACCTCCAGGACAACAACCTACCAAAATTACCCCAGCTGCAATTTCAGGTGGTAAGTTAAAGGCATATGCAAGTGCAAAAGCCGTAAGTGGCATGATCGTATATTGGAAAACAACACCAATCAGCACGCTTTTTGGAGCAAGAAATACACCTTTAAAATCATCGACGGTTAAGGTCAGCCCCATCCCGAACATAATAATACCTAATAATAGCGATACATGTGGTGCAATCCACGCAAAACCTTGCGGGATAAAGAAACTAAGCACTGCAAAAATAATAACCCATAAAGCAAATGTGCTCGTCGCAAATCTGCTTACTTTGCCTAATGTTTGCAAAACTAATTACCTACCTTTCCATAAAAACTATAAATATTGCGAAATTTATAGTATGTATAATTAAAAATAATAGCATAAATAAGCTGTTTAATCTAGGCTTCTACTCTGTATTTCTTTAAATCAACTCTTCCCTTATCGTCAACTTCAACACCTTCTGCTTCTAAAGACAAGCGCTGTTCATTGAACTTTTCTTCTTCTTTCATCGCAATCTGACCTTTCGCATTAATAACCCGATGCCATGGCAGGTGATATTTTTTGCTCATCGTATGCAAGATACGGGCAACTTGCCGAGCCGCTCGTGGATTCCCTGCGAGTTTTGCAATTTGACCATATGTCATCACTTTTCCCTCAGGGATATCTTTAATAATTTGAATGACTTTTTCTGTAAAGGGTAGCATTAAAATCTCCTCTCTTACTGAAAATCAACTGATAATTGCTTTCATTCAGCGTAAGTGTCCATCCCGCAGGAAGCGGTTTTCTTCCGAGGCAGACTAAGTTCGCCACGTCCTGTGCGCCTGAGCTAAGGCCGTGCCTAAGGATGCGCATCGGTCCGCCGGGCAACTGAACGATGGTTAGTGCGCCCGAATAACTGAAAGCTCCTAACACTTACGCTCAATAAAAGGATACAGTAAATGATTATATTGCTTTTACATCTAACCCTCTAATAAAACGAATAAAGGCATGGACAATGTTCAATTGTAAGGAGTCTTCATGATAATACATCCACGTTTTTCTTATCATTGGTTCTCCTGATGGTTTATAGAGCGGTTTTACAAATAGCTCCGGATAGGGACGGACAACTAAATTTGCAAGAATGGAATATCCGAGTCCATTTACAATCATCTCTTTGCATGTTTCTACTTGATTGACTTGGATTGTTGTATGTGGACGCTCGGAATAATGATGGTACCACCATTCATCCACCATACTCTTCATATTTTCGTCCGTATGATAATCAATCCGCGGCATATTGGGAAGATCCATCCAGGTGAAATCCCACGGTGAGGCAACGCAAATTTCTTCATCATATAAAAGTTCCCTTTTTCCTTTCCATGGAAAATCTCCTTTAATAAAGCTTAAATGCACTTCATTGTTTAAAACGAGGCGGTGCATGGCACTGCTCCATCCTGTAACCATTTGGAATTCTACGTGAGGGTATTCCTGTTTAAATAATCGTAATAACTTCGGCATTTTATTAAGTGCAAAGAAATTGGATACGCCAACTCGTAATGTACCTGTGACCTGATTTTTCATGTTATTTATTTTTTCTTCCATTTTGCGTTGTTCGCGAAGCATATTTTGTGCATGTTGTGCCAATTGTTCACCTTCTGGGGTGAAGGTAACTCCTCTTCGTTTTCGTATCATGAGTTGCACATCATAATGTTCTTCTAATCTCTGGATACGCGAGGTTAGAGTGGGCTGAGAGACAAATAATTGTTCTGCAGCTTTCGTAATGTTCTCGGTAGAATAGAGAGCGGCTAACATTTCCCAGTCCTGATAATTCATGAAGTACGTCCTCCTCTTATGATATAGGAAAAGTCTATGGCTAATTATTAATATTATATATTTTTCCAATTTTACAATCAATATTATAATAATGACAGATGCGAAAACCTCATTAGGTCACTTACTTGCTAACGCTTTCGGAGATTTGAGGAAAATAAAAGATGAGGGATGGATGGTATTCATGGAAACAAAAGAAAAGTTTGTTCCAGGGTTAGAAGGAGTTATTGCGGCGGAGACATCAATTTCATTTTTGGATGTAGATGAGGAGAAAATCATCATTCAAGGCCATGATCTGATTGAGCTATCGAAAAGTAAGGAATATGCGGAAATTGTACATTTATTATTAGAAGGTACCTTACCAACACCTGCGGAAAAAATCTCCATAGAAGAAACACTGAAACAGCATTATGATGTCCCGGAAGTTGTAATCGACGTGCTTCGCTTATTATCGAAGCAGACACATTCAATGGATGGAATGCGTACTGGATTATCCGTTCTGGCTGGTTTCGATGAAGATATAGAAGACCGGACGCTTGCGGCGAATAAAAAACGGGCCTATCAATTATTAGGGCAGCTACCGACAATTACGGTCAATAGTCACCGGATTATCCACGGGGAAGAGCCAGTTTATCCGCAAGCCGATTTATCCTACAGTGCAAACTTTTTATACATGATTACCGGAAAGAAACCAAGTGATTTAGAAATTGAGATTTTTGATCGTTTGCTTCTTTTATACAGCGAGCACGAAATGCCGAATTCCACTTTTACTGCGAGAGTAATCGCCTCTACAAACTCGGATATTTACGGGGCATTAACCGGAGCAATTGCCTCTTTGAAAGGTAATTTGCATGGCGGGGCGAATGAAGCGGTCATGTATATGCTGAATGAAGTGCAAACGGTAAAAGAATTTGAGGAATTACTTCTAAATAAGCTGCAGCAAAAAGAAAAAGTGATGGGGTTTGGCCACAGGGTCTATATGAAGAAAATGGATCCGAGAGCCTTAATTACGAAAGAAGCTTTACGAAAGCTCTGCATGCGAGATGGCGATTATTCACTGCTAGAGATGTGTGAAGCGGGCGAAAGAATAATGGAAAAAGAAAAAGGGCTATACCCGAATTTAGATTATTACGCAGCACCCGTGTACTGGAAATTAGGGATCCCGATTCCACTATATACACCGATTTTCTTCAGCGCACGGACTGCTGGGTTAGCAGCTCACGTCATGGAACAGCATAGTAATAACCGACTGTATAGACCACGTGTGAATTATATTGGTGCACGTTATGTTTAGTCATACAAGTATAGAAAATGGAAATGGAGAGGACAAATGATGTTACAAACAGATGATTATCAAAAAACAGATATGTTAATAGAAGAAATCACGGATTATGTATTAAATAAGGATATTACGAGTGAAGAAGCTTTTCAAACAGCACAATATGTATTGCTTGATACCCTCGGCTGCGGCATTTTAGCGCTTGATTATCCAGAATGTACAAAACTGCTCGGACCAGTCGTGCCTGGGACCATTGTTCCTCACGGGGCGCGGGTCCCCGGGACTTCCCATGTACTCGATCCCGTTCAAGCTGCATTCAATATCGGTACGATGATTCGCTGGCTCGACTATAACGATACGTGGCTTGCAGCGGAATGGGGACACCCATCGGATAACTTAGGCGGAATTCTTGCAGTTGCCGATCACCTTAGCCAAGTAAGGATCCAGAAGGGTCAAGAACCGCTTAAAGTTGAAGAAGTACTGGAAATGATGATCAAGGCACATGAAATCCAAGGGGTGCTTGCACTCCAGAATAGTTTGAACCGGGTAGGACTTGATCATGTCTTTTTTGTAAAGATAGCGTCAACAGCAGTTGTCACGAAAATGCTTGGTGGAAATCGTGAAGAAATAACGAATGCACTAACGAATGCTTGGATTGATAATGCCAGTCTACGGACGTATCGTCATGCCCCGAATACTGGATCACGTAAATCCTGGGCTGCTGGTGACGCAACGAGTAGAGCAGTACGGCTAGCGTTGATGGCCATGCAAGGTGAAATGGGTTATCCAACTGCACTTAGTGCTCCGGGTTGGGGATTCCAAGATGTTTTATTTAATAAGAAGGAACTATTGCTTAGTCAGCCGCTGGATAGTTATGTAATGGAAAATGTGTTGTTCAAAGTTTCCTTCCCAGCTGAATTTCATGCACAAACAGCGGCAGAAGCAGGCGTACAGTTACATCCAGAAGTCGCTAGTCGCTTAGAGGAAATAGACAAAATTACGATTACAACTCATGAATCTGCTATTCGCATTATTGATAAAAAAGGACCTTTGAATAATCCGGCAGACCGGGATCACTGTTTACAATATATAACGGCTATCGCCCTGCTTGAAGGAGATGTACGTGCAGAACATTATGAGGCTGATTTTGCCGCAAATCCGATGATTAATATCCTGCGTGATAAGATGATCGTCGTAGAAAATAAGGAATATACAAAGGACTATCTAGATCCTGCTAAACGTTCAATCGCGAATGCTGTTCAAGTTCATTTTAAAGACGGGTCATCGACAGAAGAAGTGGAGCGCGAGTATCCATTAGGGCACCGCTTCAGACGTGAGGAAGCCATTCCGAAAATAATGGAGAAGTATACGGAAAACTTAGCAACCCATTATACAGATAAACAACGCAAGAAGATTGAAGCGATAAGTTATGATTATGAAAAGTTAGCAAATATGAATGTGGATGAATTTGTCGAGCTATTTCTTATAAATTAATACGTGCTAGTGATGAGAAGGAGGCCATAGATATGGCGTGGATTGTGGATCAACAGTCAACACAGAAAGAATTAGCTGAAAAATTAAAAGAAGAAATGGAAGCGGAGGATATTTTACAAATACCGGGGGCACATGATGCGATGGCTGCCTTAGTTGCAAGGGACGCAGGTTTCTCCGTTTTATATTTATCTGGCGGAGCTTATACGGCGAGCAGAGGACTGCCGGATCTTGGTATCGTTACATCAACAGAGATAGCAGAACGGGCAAGGGATCTTGTCAGAGCAACGAATTTACCAGTACTCGTTGATATTGATACAGGGTTTGGCGGTGTATTAAACGTGGCACGCACAGCGCGGGAAATGGTGGAAGCAAATGTAGCTGCCGTTCAGATTGAAGACCAGCAGCTTCCCAAGAAATGTGGACATTTAAATGGAAAACAGCTCGTTCCGACAGAGGAAATGGTACAAAAGATTAAAGCAATTAAAGAAGTTGCTCCTTCCTTAGTTGTCGTCGCCAGAACGGATGCACGGGCGGTAGAAGGACTAGATGCAGCAGTCCGGCGCGCAGCAAGTTATGTTGAAGCTGGTGCCGATGCAATCTTCCCTGAAGCTTTACAAACGGATGAAGAATTCCGTCTGTTTGCTGAAAAAGTGGATGCCCCGCTGCTTGCGAATATGACGGAGTTTGGGAAGACACCATTTATTACTGCAGAAGAATTTCAGAATATGGGCTTCCGTATGGTCATTTATCCGGTAACTTCTTTGAGAGTAGCAGCAAAGGCATATGAACGGATCTTTACCCTGATCAAAGAGCAAGGCTCGCAAGCAGATGGTGTATTTAATATGCAGACGAGAAAAGAACTATACGAAACGATTTCTTATGATGATTTTGAAGAATTAGATCAGACGATTGCAAAAACAGTATTAGAAGACTAGTCTATTGAAAAAGATAGGTGCCAAAGAGGAATTTGCCTCCGCACCTATCTTTTTCAAATTAGTTAAAAATGCAGGGGACCGTGAGTAACCTCACAAAACTGTCAAATAGTCGTACTCTTTTCGACACAATCTATATATAGTGATGGAGGTCACTTGGTGGTACAATATATTGTGTTAAGGTGAAGGTGGTTCATCAAGTTATGGATTAAAATGTCTAAAGGAGAGGGATTAATATGTTCCAAAGTACAATGGATATTGTTCAGAAATTCACATCACAGCAAGAGAATAAGCAAACAGATTATTTAAGACATGAAAATAGTAATTATGTCTATTCCTTACCACTTTTAAGGCACAATCTAACGAATCATGCAGAGGAAGAATTTTTATTTACACAAATTCTACCACCAAGAATGAAAGAGCTTTATGATGACGGTGTCGTTTATGTCCATGACAAACAGCTTGCCCCGTATTGTGTATCCATCAGTTGTATGGATATCGCGACAAAAGGAATTCCAACGCTTGCTAAAAACATGATTACTTCTAAACCAGCGAAGCGGATACCTACTTTACTCAGGCATTTCAGTAATGTTGTTACATTAGTATCCCAACAGGTTTCCGGTGCGGTGATGTTGGCACAGCTTTCTACCATTACAGCTTCTTATTTATTCGATGAAGAAAGCAGGGGCACTACATATACTGATGAGGAATTAGCAGAACTGTTTCAAAGTCTGATTTGGGAGCTTAATATGCCGCTTCGGTCCGGAGCTCAGAGTAGTTTTTCAAATATTACGTTAGAGTTTGGGAAGCCGTCTGAGGAAATCAAGGATGAATACGTTGTAATCGGCGGAGAAGGAAGGAATATACAATATAAAGATATTCCAGAGGTTTACTTTGACCGAATGAACCGGGCAATTATTGAGGTAATGAGGAACGGAACAGGAAGCAATGGCATTCCATTTACCTTCCCATTATTAACGGTGCAAATTGATGATTACTTCAATTATGAAAATCCCGTGTTTATCGAACTATTGGATAAAATGTATCAATGGGGTGGCGTCTATTTCGAAAACTTTAAAACAAAGCCATTTGAAGATCCGTATTATAAAACTCTGAATCCGCTAATCCAGGCGAAAGATCCTGAAGTGAGCAGAAGTCTTTGCTGCAGACTGCAAATTAATTTAGAAACGCTCTCGAAAGCGGGAGGAGGCGTGTTCGGATCATCAACCGGTTCAACAGGCGCTGTCCAAGTACTGAATTTAAATATGAACCGAGTTCTTCTGGAATTCGGACATGATATGGAACTTGTGAAAGTGAAGATCCGTGAATATATGGAAGTCATGCAAGAAGCGCATATGGCAAAAAGAAAATGGATAGAAGCGAACAAAGAATTATATCCTACTTTCTTTGCTTATAATAAAGATTTTAAAAACTATTTTAACGTGTTTGCCCTTACAGGTATGAATGAAGGATTAATTAACTTAGGATATCAAGACGGGATGAAAGATAAAGCTGGCAAAATGGTTGCTCATGCTATTATGCAATATATGACCGAGATTGTAAATGAATTCATTGTACGCGATAAAGTTGCCTGCGGGATTGAATATGCACCAGCTGAAAATGCAGCGATTAAATTAGCCCGCCATGACCTGAAATGGGGAAAAGCAAACGAGCGGGAAGTGTTTGTACAAGGTGAAGGAGAGAATCCATATTTGACGAGCGGTTGTATGACGCCATTTTCGGAAGAGGATTTTCTGGAACAGTTGGAGAATAGCGCTGAATTTCAAGGATATGCAACCTCTGGAAGTGTTTTACACCACTTCTTGGAAGCGAAGGTAAAACCGGAAAGTTTGGCGAAATATTTGGATAAAATCTTTGAGAAGCCGATCAATTATATTACATTAACACCGACGATTACTTCTTGCATGGAGTGTGGCCAAAGAATCGTTGCGGAAGATGCAAAAAATATAGATCAGTGTCCGGTCTGCGATTCAGAAGATATTGCGACCTTCAGCAGAGTGATCGGGTATTTGAAAATGATCTCAAGAAACAGGATCCACGTCGATGAGAAGGGCTATTATGAAGGAAAATATAATTTCTGGTCTAAAGCAAGAAGGCATGATTGGACCATTAGAAAAAGATTGAAAGAAGATGCGTTAAAGGAGGTTGTTCGTCGTTAATACACGGTGAACATATGATAATGAAACTATATAATACCTTTATTCGCACATTTACCGATTTGCCTGATCATACGACTTTATTGATTCATTCTTTATCTGGTTGTCCACTCCATTGTTTCGGGTGTCATAATTATGATGAAATCGTTGCAAACACACCGAAAGAATATAAAACGCTAGATGATCTTTATGACTATTTAAAGAAAAGTGGTTTTCTGTTTGATGCAATTATGTTCAGCGGTGGGGAATTCCTCATTAACCCATTGGACAAGGTTTGCGATTTATTGAGGCAAGTAAGAAATCTTTTTGATGGGAAAATCATCGTAACGACAAGCGGTATTTATTATAATAAGTTACGGACTTTATATGACAAGCAGCTTGTTGATGGTATCCATATCGATATGAAGTTGCCGTATCACGCATTGGACACTGAAAAAGATGCACAAATTTATAATGACATTATGGGAATCACGCCGAGTGAAAAACTTGTGGACCAATTAATCGCTAGTGTTGACGCGGTTATTGAACATAATTCGGTGTTGGATCAAGTTCGGACCGTTCGTTATCCTTTGCTGGATGATGCATTTTTTACAGAGATAAGACATTTTGTTGAAGAGAGAAAAGCTTATTATGATAGTATTGTACCTTATTACCTGAATGAATTTATTTATCCGGAAAATTAGTGGAACAGGTCTAGCTTCTTTAGCTATTTGGATAAGGAATAAGACAGAACCCCTCCTGAGTTGGATTAGGCTCAAGAGGGGTTCATTATTTACTTAAATTTGCTTCATTCTATTGGGTTAGAGGTTATTGTCTATACCCCATTGTATTAAGCGTGTAAAACTTCTGGGTCGTGATCCGTCTTTCTTAACCAATGCAGTATATGTTTTACTAAAAATTCGTTTGCGTAACTGTTTTTCTTTATTGCTGTTACGATCTCCCGTTCAAATTCCGTCATCGGACTTACCGGATATTCTCCGCAAATATCAATTCCGCTTATCTTCCGGTATTTCATAATTTCTTTAACGATAATAAGAAGTTGCCGTAATCGCATATTTCCGTGGTCCCAAGCAGTAATTGCTTCTCTTTTGTCCAACGCGTCTTTATCTATGCTGAGGTATACGAGTTCGATTGAAATTTCTTTTAGAATGGACTGAAGTGCCTTTTTAGTGAAAAAAATCACAATTAAATATTGAATCGTATATGTACTATTATACATTAAGATTATTTTCAGCATTAATTCCCCTTTTTCATCTTGGAAAATAATATATTAGACTTTTGCCTATTGTCAGTTGACTAATTAGGTGCTATAATCAATTCAATTTCCAATCCTTAGTAAATTGGTGTGAATACTAGATTATTAATTTGCGCACTTGAAAGGTGGATATTGATGATAAAAGTATCGAACATACGGAAGAGCTTTAAAGACCATGTTGTCTTGAAAGACATTAGTTTTGATGTCGATGAGGGAGAAGTTGTCGTAATTATTGGACCGTCTGGTTCCGGGAAATCAACACTCCTGCGTTGCATGAATTTTTTAGAAAGACCGGATTCAGGTCAAATTGAAATTGGTGGTGTCGCGATAGACGTGAATCAAACGAAACGGACAACGATAAATAAATTAAGAATGCAAACCTCTATGGTGTTTCAGCATTACAATTTATTTAAAAATAAAACAGCATTAGAAAATGTCACCCATGCTTTAGTCGTAGCGAAGAAGATGAAAAAAGAAGCTGCGAAAGAAATGGGAAGAGATTTACTGAGTCAAGTAGGAATCTTGGATAAAGCGAATCAATATCCGATTGCACTGTCTGGCGGGCAACAACAGCGGGTTGGAATAGCCCGGGCGCTTGCAGTTAATCCATATGCGATTCTCTTCGATGAACCGACTTCTTCACTTGATCCCGAGTGGGTAGGAGAAGTGCTTCGTGTCATTTCTAAAATCGCGAATCATAATAAAACGATGATTATCGTCACGCATGAAATGAACTTTGCCCGTGATATCGCGGATAAAGTAATTTTCATGGCCGATGGAGCAATTGTTGAGCAAGGGACACCAGAAGAGATATTCGATCATCCCAAGAAGGAGCGGACGAAAAAGTTTTTAAAGGACTTCCATCGAAATCATGGCTCTGCTGACGACTCGGCTAATCCAACTGAACATGTAAAGGAGCTAGCCTTGTAATCGTAAAGTATAGGAGGGGGAGAATACTTTGACATATAAATTAGGAATACTTGATCAAAGCCCGATTTCACCGGGGAAAACAGCGGGAGATGCGTTGAGGCGGACGGTCGAATTGGTGCAAAAAGCAGAAGAATGGGGTTACGAACGCTTTTGGGTTTCAGAACACCATCAGACGCTTGACCTTGCAGGGACTTCCCCAGAAGTGCTCGTCTCTCATTTATTAGCAAAAACAACTTCGATTAAAGTTGGTTCAGGCGGAGTGATGCTCCAGCATTATAGTCCGTTCAAGGTAGTAGAAGATTTCCAGCTATTATCCTTGCTCTCCCCTGGGAGAGTTGAGCTCGGGATAGGGAAGGCGCCAGGCGGTTTTTCATTGGCTACGCAAGCCTTGCGTTACGGTGGCGCTGGCAGTGATGTTAAGTTTGATGAACGATTTAGGACGCTTCATCATTTTATTCATGACACATTGCCGGAAGACCATGAATTGTATGGCGCGGAGGCTCTTCCGAAACCAGACGAAAAAGTACCTGTATTTCTGCTTGGAGCAAGTGCAAACAGTGCTAAGCTTGCGGCAGAGCAGGGCGCGAACTTCGTATATGCTCACTTTTTAAACAGTAATAATGATTTTCTCAAAGAAGCTATTCAGCAATATCGAAAGATCTATCCAGAAGGGAAATTTATCGTTGCGGTTGCTTCCTTTGCTGCAGAAACGCAAACAGCGGCAGAGCAAGAAGCACGTGATTATAAAATTTATAAAATCTTCACCGAAAGTGGCCGGTCGATGTCTGTAAGAACTCTTGATCAAGTTGAAGCCTTCCGCGAACAGACGGATGAAATCATTACAGAAATCAAGGAGCAGGAAGTGGAGATGATTGCGGGCAGTCCGGATTTTGTGAAAAATGAATTTGATAAGCTTGCATCTGCTTTTGGAGTTGAGGAGTTCATTATCCATACACCAATATTGGATGAAGAGAAACGATTGAGGTCATATGAGTTATTAAGTGAATTAGCAGTATTTGTTTGAAGTAAATAAAAGAGGAAGTGGTTTTATTGAATATCGATTTCGGTTATGTCGTGCAAATCATTCCGGAATTACTCACCTATTTGCCAATTACATTATATTTAACGATCGTATCGATGGTGATTGCGATTATGATCGGTGTCATCCTCGCGATTATCCTTGTGAATAAAGTGCCAGTTCTTTTACAAGTAGCGAAAGTATATATTTCTTTTTTCCGGGGGACGCCCGTGCTTGTTCAACTGTTAATGATCTACTTTGGACTTCCTCAATTGTTCCCGGTTTTCAATGACCTAGGGGCAGGAGCGGCAGCAATCGTCGCATTCAGCTTAAATACGTCATCTTATCTAGCGGAGATATTCCGTGCAGGCTTAGAGTCTGTGGATAGGGGGCAGGCGGAAGCTGCTACATCCGTGGGCATGAGCTATGCTCAAGCGATGCGGGGAATTGTTTTACCGCAAGCAGTAAGGAATGCGCTGCCGGCGACAGGGAATATGTTCATCGGGTTAATCAAAAACTCATCTCTTGCATTCACAATTGGTGTTACGGAGTTATTAGCGCAAGGGAAATTACTGGCATCGGCAAATTTACGATTTTTTGAAGCATATCTAGCGGTTGGCCTGATTTATTGGGCGATTACTTTCCTATATAGCCAATTACAAGGCTGGTATGAACAGCGGATAAGTAAACCATATATCGCTTAATCGTCAAAACAAAAAGGGGAGAAAAATAAATGAATAGATTCATATTGTTTCTCGCAGCAGGTTTATTGTTAGTTGTTGCGGGCTGTGGGGGAAGCGGAGAGAGTGAAGCTTCAGAAGGTACTAAGGGGGATAACGTCATTACGGTAGGCGCAGTACCGGATGGCTTTCCGACATCTTTTAAAGAAGATGATGAGTTGAAGGGATTCAGTGTCGATATTATTAAAGCAATTGTTGAAGAAGCTGGTTATGAAATCGAATTTGTCATGACGGATTGGAACGGGGTCCTTGCCAACTTACAATCGGGGAAGATAGATACAGCATCTAACTTTGCTGCAACGGAAGAAAGAGGGCAAGAGTATAATTTTACAGATCCTTATTACAGTTCCAAAGCAGCGATCGCGACAGCGGAAGATGATGATACGTTAAAGGAAATAGAAGATCTGACTGGTAAGCAAATCGGTAACATTATGGGCACAAATTTTGAAAATGTATTAAAGGAACAATACCCAGATTTAGATTATGAACCTGTTACGTATGAATCAACGGACGTCATTTATACGGACGCCGGATCAGGCAAGGTTGAAGGCATCATACATGGCAGAGAACATTTAATGGCGCAAATCAGTAAAAGAGACTTACCGTTACGAATTGTAGGAGAACCTTTTGGCGACCAGCCAGTAGCCTTGCCATTTAAGAAAACAGAAGAAAATGATGCAATCATTGCTGATTTAAACAAAGCAATAGAGGCACTGAAAGAAGACGGAAAGTTCTCGGAAATATCACTGGAATACTTTGGTGTAGATTTACTGGAAGATGAACAGTAGAAAACAAGAAATAGAGGAGAAATCAATGAGAAAGTTAGTTTTGTTAATGAGTGTGCTATTTTTGTCCCTTTTAGTAGGTTGTTCTAGCGGTGAGGGGGCAGAAGCAGGAGCAAAGGTTGTAAAGATCGGTGCTGGGCCTGACGGTTATCCACAATACTTTAAAGAAGCTGATGAGTTAAAGGGGTTTAGTGTCGATGTTATAACAGCTATATTTGACGAAATGGATTATGAAATAGAATGGGTGTTAACAGATTGGAATGGCATCTTAGCCAATTTGGAATCTGGGAAAGTAGATACGGTAGCAAACTTTGCCGCAACAGAGGAAAGAGGAGAGCATTATAATTTCAGCACTCCATATTACAACTCCAAAACTGTCATTGCATCAGGAACAGAGACCCAGAATATCCAATCATTAGATGATTTAAGCGGAAAAACGATAGCGAACGTGCTGGGATCAAACTATGGAAATGTGTTGCAAGAGAACTATCCAGACGGTGACTATGAAATTGTCACATTTGAATCAAATGACGTCATTTTTACAGATGTTGCAAATGGCAAGGTAGATGCGTTCGTATCAGGGAGAGAGATTTTGTTAGCGCAAATTAATGACAAAGGAATTCCGCTTGAAATTGTTGGTGAACCATTTGGAGAGCCTGTCGCATTACCATTTAAAAAGACAGAGGAAAATGATGCGTTAATTTCAGAGATTAATAATACGATAGAGAAACTTAAGGAAAATGGCACTCTCTCTGAGCTATCAGTGAAATGGTATGGTGTGGATTTACTGGAAGATGAGCAATAAGAAAGGATAGTGGAGGAAATGTCTAAGAAAAATATGAAACTTGGTGTTATTATCCAAGGTCCGGGCGGCCATATGAACTCTTGGAAATCAGAAGATGTTCCGGTAGACGGAAGTATCAATTTAGAACATTATATCAACGTAACGCAGAAAGCCGAAAAATCGGGGATTGACTTTGTATTTATTGCAGATGGATTACACATTAATGAAAAATCGATTCCGCATTTTTTAAATCGCTTTGAGCCAATCACTTTATTATCAACGCTCGCTGCTGTAACAAAACAAATTGGTTTAGTTGGAACCGTCTCAACAACATACAGTGAACCATTTAATATCGCACGGCAATTTGCATCATTAGATAAAATTTCCGGTGGCCGGGCTGGGTGGAATGTTGTAACGACTCCACTTGAAGGAACGGCGTCGAACTTTAATAAAGGGAATCATCCCGACCACTCTTTGCGTTATAAGATGGCAGATGAATATTTGGAAGTTGCAAAAGGGTTATGGGACTCCTGGGAAGATGATGCATTTGTCAGGAACCGAGATACCGGACAATTTTTTGATGAAACTAAGATGCATCGCTTAAATCATGAAGGAGAATTTTTTAAAGCCCATGGTCCATTAAATATCGATCGCTCGAAGCAAGGTCAACCAGTAATTTTCCAGGCGGGAGCTTCCAAAACAGGCATTGCTTTTGCAGCGAAACATGGGGAAGCCATATTCACGAATAAAGCGACATTGGAAAGTGCGCAAGAATATTATCGTGATTTAAAGGATCAAGCAGTCGAAAATGGTAGGAAGCGCGATGACGTTGCTATTTTGCCGTCACTCTCTCCCATCATTGGTGCAACCGAGGAAGAAGCGGCAGCGAAATACGAGGAAATAAAAAACTTAATTAGTACGGAGGAAGCTTTACATTATCTCGGACGTTACTTCGATCATTTTGATTTCAGTCAGTTTCCGTTGGATGAAGCTTTCCCAGACATTGGCGATGTAGGGAAAAATAGTTTCCAATCAACGACAGATCAAATTAAAGCGATGGCACAGCAGGAAAACTTAACATTAAGAGAAGTTGCCTTACGTGTTGCGACTCCGAAAAGTGAGTTTATCGGTACGTATGAACAAGTAGCTGACAAAATGATCGAGTGGGTTGATCACGAAGCTGCGGATGGTTTCGTCATTAATCTGTATGTAATGGGTAAGCAATATGACGATTTCTTAAACTTTGTCGTTCCAATATTAGAGGAAAAAGGATATTTCAACCGCAACTATGAAAGTGATACACTGCGCGGAAATCTAAATTTACCATTTATCGAAAATCGATACCGGAAGCAAGCTGAAACATCACAATAAAAAAATATAGATTATATGTACAACTGAATGAATTTCATCATTACCAAAGTCGGCTATATGGTGAAGCATTAAATACGTATTATGAAATTCATTAAACTAATTTAAGCGAGGGATAAAGATGGCAAAACAGCAATCCATTGTCGTTTGGTCGAAAGAAGGATGCAGTTATTGTAATGAGGTAAAAAGTTATTTGGAGGAAAATAATTTAGCTTATGAAACGATTGATGTGACAGAAAATGATGATCGCAGGGATATCTTGGAAGCAAAATATGGCGTGCGTCATGTTCCAGTTGTTGAAATCGGCAAAGGAAATGTGTTTCAAGCGGTGACAGAAGTCGGGATTGAGCATTTGGAAAAGGCTTTAGCAACTAAGTAAACCGTGCTTGAGTGTCATAGGGTCACGTTGATAAGCGAAAAGGGGGATGATGAATGAGTCAAATTGTAATTGTGTCAGGCAGTCCATCTGCATTATCAAGATCGGAACGCATCCTTTATTATTTAGGCGACCTTGCGGAAGAGGAAGGATATTCCGTTAAGCATATTTCCGTGAAAGATATCGATGCAGAGGATTTGCTTTTTGCAAACTTCAACAGTCCGAAAATAAAGGAAATCGCCAAGACGTTAGAAAAAGCGGATGGAATAATTGTCGGTTCACCGGTATATAAAGCTTCATATTCTGGTGTACTAAAAGCATTATTCGATATCTTGCCGCAAGACGTTTTACAAGATACGTATGTACTACCTGTCATGACAGGTGGCAGTTCTTCTCATTTATTGGCGCTCGATTATGCGTTGAAACCGTTACTGGCGACGATGAAAGCTCAAAATTTAAAAGGACTTTATTACAAAGACAGTGACATTGATAAGACAGGGGATCGTGTTATTGTTGACGAAGATGTACTGAACCGGACAAAAAAGCAAGTCAACTATTTTTTAGAGAAAATCAAAGGAAATATTGGCGTAAAAATTTATTAGAAATAAAAGAGGCTGGGAGCGTGGGCTTACACTGAAAAAGTGTAAGCCCCACGCATTTTTATATTTAAAATGACAGAAATAAAGCTGTGAAGTAAAATGAAGTGGGGAGGGGTTGGATTGTTTGAATTCATAAAAATAAAATGTAAGTTTAAGTCGATTGAGAAAAGCGCCTGGTTGCAGAAATATTCAATCTTCATCGACAAAATTATGATCTTCCTCTTCTGGCAGCTTTTCTAAGGTCACTAATATAAGTGTTGCTACTGGTCCAAGGAACAAAGAAATAAAGAACCAATTAAGCCCCGATCTGTTTTTCCCTTGTGCCAATCCAGCGTTAATAAGGGTAAGAGTTCCCCAACCAACAAAAAATTGGTCTCCCATACCGATTCCTCCTTGTGGTGTATTAATCTTCTGGTATATGATTTAATCATTTATTTAGTCGTTGGTATTGTTCTCCAATAAAACATTTACCATCGCATCTTTGTAACAAGGTTTCATCTAAGAAAATACAACAGCTTTTATTATAGGTTTTGCACAACAACGTTTGTTTTAATATCAATTAAACCTATATCTCTCTTTCAAAGATTAATTCAAAATAAGTCGACGAGACTCCTTTATGACTATCTACGCTTGGGGAAAAAATTTGTACTAGTCTCCATCCTTCTTTCGCATGCTGATGAATGATAATCATCTAATGGTTGACTATCTTTAAAACCAAAAGTGGTTCTCCTACTAAAGCTTTTTCAAATATGGATTCAAACATACTTATCTTCCCCTCTTTTAACTTATTTTTTGGGTAATAGGCTGTGATACCCTGCTCTTAAACCAAACTTCCCCGCTAACTCATTATCTCTATACTTAAATGATAACATAATATTCCAAACGTTTTACACTTTATTTTATGTAATAGTTACTTGAATGAATTTCACCATTACCAAAGTCGGCTTTTCCATCACCATATGTAGTTGGGAACGAACCAACTCAACTACATATGGTGATGGAAAAGCATTACATACGTATTATGAAATTCATTAACTTAGTGTTCTTTAATTTGAATATCTGGATTCTTTTCTTGTAACGTCTCTACAAAGAATTTTATTTCTTTGGGCGAAACCTGTACTGTTTCGTATTTGTTGTACGTAAGTTCAATTCTATGAATAGAGAGTGATGGAGATATAAAGGGGTTCATAGTTTTCCTAAATGATTTCATTTATATTTACTTTGGTTTCAAAATCCTATTGATGCTTACTAAATTGCCCAAAAATTCAAGTCGTGCAATCGCTTCCTCTATCGCTTATAATGACATTTAAGAATATTTTCACGTTTGATGAGGAGGGATTAACTTATGATAATTGTTCACGACATATTACAGGCGAAGCGGGATATTCAAGATGTGATTGATACGACACCAATTTTACATTCGCGCAGCCTGAGTGAAATCTGTGGAAATGGAATGTATTTTAAAGCGGAGCATTTGCAGAAAACGGGATCATTTAAAATTCGTGGGGCGACGAATAAAGTGAAGAAGATGGTCCGGGAGAAAGCGGCGTATATCACAACGGCATCCAGTGGAAACCATGGACAGGCGGTTTCCTATATTGCAACGCAGCTCGGGGTGCCGGTTACGGTTGTTGCACCGGAAGATGTCCGGGATACGAAACGTCAAGCAATTGAAACATATGGCGGGAAGATTGAAACGTTCGGTACGACTTCAGAGGAGCGGATTTCTCGGGCAAAGGAGCTTGCGAAAGAAAAGAACGGTGTATTTATACCACCATATAATGATGCATTTGTAATGGCAGGACAAGGAACAATCGGTCTGGAAATACTTGCTCAGCTACCTAAAGCTAATGTGGTTGTTGTTCCAATTGGTGGCGGTGGGCTAATAGCTGGTATTCTAACGGCAATTAAGCAGAGTAAGCCGAATGTGAAAGTAATTGGGGTGGAACCGGAAATCGCAAATGATACGTATTTGTCATTAAAAAGTGGGGAAATCACGAAGATTCCTAGATCATCTACGATTGCAGATGGGCTTCGGGCAAGTAAACCAGGATTCATGACCTATCCGATTATTCAGCAGTATGTGGATGATATTGTTCTCGTTTCAGAGGATGAAATTAAAGAGGCACAAATCCTTGTTCTTGAACGGATGAAGCAACTTATTGAACCGTCAGCGGCCGTTACGGTAGCTGCAGCGATGAGCGGGAAATTAGGAGTGGAAGATAAAAATATCGTTAGTGTGTTAAGTGGTGGTAATGTGGACGTTCGGTAAAAAATCCATATGGTATGAGTCTTTCTTCTTTCGGAATTTTTTGGGAAATAGTTCTTTCTTCCGCTTTCAAGCCTGCCTGTAAAACGATACGATTTTAATATGGTAACTATTGAAGTTCCTCGTGTCATCCAAATGTTGTTGAATTGGTCAACTGGAGGTTTAGAGGATGGTGCTGGTGGAATAATATAAGTTAGGATACGGTTTATTGTTAAAGGAGCAGATAGACAAACAGGAGGTAACATCATGCATCAGAAAAGTATCGCATTAGCATATATCCTCTGGCTCATCTTCGGCCAGATTGGAGTTCATCGGTTCTACACTGGAAGAGTAGCAACTGGAATTATGCAGTTATTATTAGGGGTAACTGGGTGGGCAACGCAGTGGATCTTAATCGGCTACATTCCGCTTGGCATTCTTTGGCTATGGATGTTCGTCGATATCTTTCTCATTCCAGGAATGTGCAGGAATCCGCGCTAATAAGGAAGGAATCAGCAAAAGGGGGAATAGTTAATGGATAATTTAAAAACAGCAGACATTTGTGATGACCATGCAAGTGAGGTCCAGGTATGTAAAATGGACTTTCGTTCTTTCGGGAAGCGGCACCGTTTTTCGGGGAAAATTGAAACGGTTCATGTGTATGAAGATAATGTTTTATTCGAAGAAGCGCTTGAATCAGTGCCAGCTGGTTCTGTCATTGTCGTAAATGGCGGGGGGTCAAGGAACTGTGCACTTATGGGAGACCGATTAGCAGGGATTGCGGTTACCCGCGGGCTTGCTGGTGTGATTATTAACGGCTGTGTCCGTGATTCCGGAGATCTTGCTACGATGGATGTCGGGATTTTGGCACTTGGAACAAATCCGCTTAAAAGTAAAAAGAATGGAATTGGCGAACGGAATGTGAGGTTTACTTTTGGTGATGTAAAATGGAGACCGGGGAGTTTCGTTTATGCGGATGAAGACGGTGTAATCGTTTCAGAAAAAGAAATTATATAAGGGAATGAATTTCATAATTACCAAAGTCGGCTTCACCATCACCATATGTAGTTGGGAACGAATCAACTCAACTACATATGGTGAAGTAAGATTTTAACTAAACTAGGGCTGCTGGAATAAATTGCAGTTCTAGTTTTTTATTTACACTTTTGTGGTATATTCAACAAAATTTTCGTCTTAACAGACATTATGGTGTTATATTTTGTAAATTCGTGTAAATTAAAACTAATTGAATTTTTGCTTAACCCTGATATAATCGAATTCAGAGAGCAATGCCTACATGATGGACATCCTTATAAAAATTTTTTAAGGAGTGATTCGTTTGTCAAACAAAGCAGTAGTGTATTCCAAGCCGGGAGAGGTGGAAGTGAAGGATATCGGTTATCCGGATCTTGTTCTCCGTGATGGACCAGGTGTTAACCCGCTGAACGTCGGAAGGAAGTGTAATCATGGAGTTATTTTAAAAGTGATTGCAACGAATATTTGCGGAAGTGACCAGCATATGGTTCGCGGAAGAACGACCGCTCCAAGTGGTTTGGTGTTGGGGCATGAGATTACGGGAGAAGTGATAGAAGTTGGAAGTGACGTAGAATTCATTGAAAAAGGTGATATTGTATCTGTCCCATTCAACATTGCTTGTGGGCGTTGTGTCAATTGCCGCCAGCAAGACACGCATATTTGCTTGAATGTGAATCCGGATCGCCCTGGTTCTGCATACGGTTATGTAGATATGGGAGGCTGGGTCGGTGGTCAGTCCGAATATGTGATGGTTCCATATGCTGATTTCCAGCTGTTAAAATTCCCTGATAGGGATAAGGCGATGGATAAGATTCTTGACTTAACGATGCTTTCGGACATTTTTCCGACTGGATACCATGGTGCTTATAGTGCGGGAGTTAAAATGGGCTCGACGGTATATGTAGCAGGAGCTGGACCAGTTGGACTTGCTGCAGCGCATTCTGCACAACTGCTTGGTGCTTCGGTTGTTATTGTAGGCGATTTGAATGAAGAACGGTTGGCCCAAGCGAGAAGCTTTGGCTGTGAAACGGTTAACTTAAGAGACCATGATGATCTCGGTGAGCAAATCGAACAAATTCTAGGCGTTCCGGAAGTTGATTGTGCGGTTGATGCGGTAGGCTTTGAGGCGAGCGGACACGGCAAAGATGCCGGGGAAGCCCCTGCAACAGTATTGAATTCCATTATGGATATAACGCGAGCAGGAGGACGACTCGGTATTCCTGGATTGTATGTTACAGGTGACCCGGGTGCGGTTGATGCAGAGGCGAAAGAAGGAACACTGAAAATCCGCTTTGGATTAGGTTTCGCAAAAGCACATCATTTTGTTACGGGACAAACGCCTGTAATGAAATATAACCGCGATTTAATGCAGGCGATTTTAAGTGGCCGTGCACAAATTGCGAAAGTGGTGAACGCGACGGTCATTTCCATGGGTGAATCCCCAGATGGATATAAACAGTTTGACGGCGGAGCAGCAAGAAAATATGTCATTGACCCGCACGGAACGGTCCGTAAACACTTGAGCCTTGATACGGCAGAAGTGATTAATTAACAACTCTAATTTAGTGGATGGTTTTGCGTATAATTTTTATAGAGCTGGAACTGAAGTTTAGTTAAGATCAGTTCCAGCTTTTTTTGTCTTCATTAATGATTTGAGTTTAAGAGATATAGTCACAAATCTGTCAGACTTATCCATCCAAAAATAGTTTATACTTAAGTTAGTGCTCTTGTATGTGAAGTTATGAACATATAACTATTAAAATGAAAAGGATAGATGTATATGGATTACGTAAAACCGAATCAAGTAATCGAGTCTATTGCGACAGCTGGAGTGAATAAGTCACAGTTATCAATAAGCCATATTTTGATTAAAGCGATGCTAGCTGGTGCATTATTAGGATATGCGACAACATTGGCATTCACTGGAGCGACACAAACTGGATTAGATATTGTCGGCGCACTTATTTTCCCGACAGGATTTGTAATGACCTTATTACTGAATCTTGAATTGGTTACAGGCTCTTTTGCCGTGCTTCCGGTAGCTCGATTCCGCAAAAAAATTCCGATATCATCTATTGCTCATAATTTCACTTGGGCGTTCATCGGAAACTTAGCCGGCAGCCTCATCTATGCGGCATTGTATGTGATAACCATTACTTATTTTGGTAATATCGATGAGTCTATTATGATTCAAAAGCTGATTGCAGTAGCGGAAAGTAAAACACTAGATTATAAAGCAATTGGCATGGATGGCATGGTTGTTGTATTTGTGAAAGCAATGCTTTGTAACTTCATGGTCACCTTGGGAGTGGTGATGAATGCTACATCTACTTCTACTTTTGGTAAAATTGCTGCTATGTGGATACCAATTTTTATTTTCTTTGCGCAAGGATTTGAACACGCAGTTGTTAATATGTTCGTTATCCCAGCAGGAATGATGGTCGGTGCAGATGTTAATTTAGCAGACTGGTGGGTCTGGAACCAAATTCCTGTTACGATTGGGAACTTTGTTAGTGGATTTTTATTTGTCGCATTAGCTCTTCATGTTGTGACGAGAGAGAAGAAGGAGAAAGTGTAGATTATAGGAAAGAAAGTGATTAACTTAGGGGTGTCAGAGCACCTCTATTTTTGTGTGGTAAACATACCATACTTGAATAAATAAAAGCTATATATGTTGAACTGAAGTTTTCACTCCTGTAATAGGAACGGATCCATCTATTAGAAAGTTATGTTGTTTAAATTCGCTTTTGTTCGATAAAGCTCATCTAGGAGACAGTTTTATGGATAAAGTAACCGATTGTGTCTAATAGAACACCCCTCTGAGACAGTTTATGGATAAAGCAGTCGATTGTGTCTAATAGAACTCATCTATGAGACAGATTCATGGAAAAAGCAGTCGATTGTGTCTGATAGAACACCCCTCTGAGACAGATTCATGGAAAAAGCAGTCGATTGTGTCTAATAGAACACCCCTCTGAGACAGTTTTATGGAAAAAGCAGTCGATTGTGTCTAATAGAACACCCCTCTGAGACAGATTCATGGAAAAAGCAGTCGATTGTGTCTAATAGAACTCATCTATGAGACAGATTCATAGATATATAGCCGACCATTGTCTAATAGCACTCACCTATAAGACAAATTCATGAATTTGCCACTGCTCGTGTCTAATAGTGTTCTCCTACCAAGTCATAATGACAAGGAAAACAATTGATAAAATATTTAGTTCAACTTAATATAGCTTATTTAAATGAAGTAATACTTTGTAATTGACAAAATATTACCAAGACATTATAATGAAAGCGCTTTATAAACTGAAGGTATTTGAAAGAAGGGGAGAGGGGATCAGAAATGAGAAAGAAATGGTTTGGTTTACTAGTCATCGGTATTCTATCAATTGTGCTTGTAGCCTGTGGGGATGATGGAGGAGATGACGCGAATAGTAGTGACGGCGGGAGTGGGGATTCTGCCGGACTTGAAGCAAATATTGTGACCATCGCTACGGGCGGGGCGTCTGGTCCATATAATATTATCGCTACAACACTTGCGGATATTTACACGTCAACTTATGATGTCAACTCTCGTACCCAGACAACAGGGGCTTCCGCTGAAAATTTGAATCTAATGGCGGATGAAAAAGTAGAAATGGCGTTTGTTATGAGCGATGCACTGAGTCAGGCCTTGAATGGGGAAGAAAGCTTCTCAGAGCCACTAGAAGGGATTACACAAATTGCCACGCTGTACCCGAATGTCGTCCAAATTGTCGCGAGAGCAGATGCTGGTATTGAAACAATTGAAGATTTGGTTGGGAAACGGGTTGCCGTTGGTGACCAGGGATCCGGAGTAGAAATAAATGCACGTGCACTGCTTGATGGTCATGATATTACATATGATGACTTGCAGGTAGACTATTTAGGTTATGCGGAAGCGTCTGACGGTTTATCTGGCGGTACAATTGATGCAGCTTTTTTAACGAGTGGACTGCCGAATGCTTCTGTATTAGAACTATCTGAAACGCTTGATATTAATTTGGTAACAGTAGATGCAGATAAAGTTGCGGAAATTGCTGAAGAACATCCTTACTTTGTTCCATTTGAAATTCCAGTTGATATGTATGATAATGCTGAAGTTGTGGCAACAGCAGCTGTTCCGAATGCGCTCGTTGTACGCGAAGATTTAAGTGAGGATGATGTGTATGAATTAACGAAATCTTTCTTTGAAAATCTGGATCAGTTAGCTAATTCACACCAAGCAGCATCCGATATATCATTAGATACAGCCGGGGACGGACTCATTGCGCCATTACATCCAGGAGCTGAGAAATATTTTAATGAGCAATAAGAACAAAATCTGGATAGGGAGCGCGTTTTTCATCGTGCTCCTTTTTCTTCTTTTTTTACGGCTGCCTGTCATTCTAATTGCGGGAGGCAGTAGCGCTTATTATCTTAAAGAGAACGAATTTACTTTAGGATGGATTCATTCCATTGAAAAAGAAGAATGGTTTGAGAGGTATAAGCGAGAAAAGCAGAAAATCATATTGGTAGAGACGTATTTTAAAACATTTGGTGCGGGCACACCGTATGAAGCTGAAGAAACAACGACAGAAAATGGTTTTATCCATATGGAAATGGATATCGCTCATGAGGAATTAAATATAACTGTATCAGAAAATGTAAATTTGACGATTTACGCGGAAAATCGGGAAATTCCTTTACATCATGATTTTGATGATCATGAGAGGGTCGTCATCAAGACGCGTTCTTTATCTATTTGGGAATACATAAGGGGGGAATTTTTGTGACGAACGAAAAGCAGCCAGCAGCATCTGCCGAAATTTCGGATGAACAAGTTCAGAAAGTATTGGAAAAGTTTGATTTGGAATCCAATGTGCGGGAGGTAAACAACAAGGGGATCTTATGGTTCATTTCAATTTTCGCAATCGCTTTTGCTCTATTCCATTTATATGTAACGTTTAATCCACTACCGACTCTCTTGCAGCGGAACGTCCATTTAATGGGTGGACTTGCTCTCGTATTTTTACTCTATCCGACATTCAAAAAACAAAGCCGCGCTAAAATACCGTTCTATGATTGGATTCTCGTTGGACTAAGTGTCGCTTCCTGTGTTTATTTATTTGTCGTATACCCTGAACTTGTCACAACACGAGGAGGGATTGCCACTACGACAGATATTATAATGGCGATGATGACTGTTATTTTAGTCTTTGAAGCAGCACGCAGGGTGACAGGCTGGATTCTGCCGATATTGGCCATGTTATTTCTTGTCTATCCATTTTTCAGTCATCAGGACTGGCTGCCGAGGATGCTTCTTACAAGACCGTTTGATTTAGCCGATATTTTTGGTCAGCTTTATATTAAAACGGAAGGACTTTTTTCAACGGCAATCGGCGCTTCGGTTCAATTTATCTTCCTTTTCATTTTGTTTGGGGCATTTCTTGCAAAATCTGGTATGGGACAGTTTTTCAATGATCTTGCCCTTGCGCTAGCTGGTCATAAACAAGGAGGACCAGCGAAAGTTGCTGTTATTTCAAGTGCCTTTATGGGATCGATTAACGGTTCAGCAGTTGGTAACGTCGTTAGTACTGGTGCTTTTACAATTCCGTTAATGAAAAAAATTGGTTACGATAAAAACTTCTCTGGTGCTGTTGAAGCAAGTTCCTCTATTGGTGGACAAATCTTACCACCAGTAATGGGAGCGAGTGCTTTTATTATGGCGGAAACAACTGGAATATCGTACGGTACGATTGCTCTCGCAGCTTTAATCCCAGCCTTGTTGTTCTTTTTAAGTAGTATCATGCAAGTTCACTATCGGGCAGGCCGATCGAACTTAAAGGGACTGCCAAAGCCGGATCTTCCGGAGTTAAAGAATGTATTTAAAAATGGCTGGCATCTGCTCATCCCTCTAATTTGTTTGATAGCAATGCTTTCCTACGGACTACCTGTATCTTTTTCGGCCTTTTATACGATTGTAATCACCGTGATTGTATCTTGGTTTCGGAAACATACGCGAATGTCGATTAAAGATATTTTCGAGGCATTGGAAATGGGAACAAGACAATCCTTATCAACAATCATCGCTTGTGGGGTTGTCGGTGTTGTTATCGGTGTCGTTAATTTAACAAGTTTCGGAGCGACATTAACATCTGCAATTACTAGTCTTGGGGCTGGTTCACTCATGCTGACGTTAATTTTGACGATGCTTGCTTCGATTGTACTTGGAATGGGATTACCTTCCATTCCAGCTTATATTATTACAGCAACAATGGCAGCTCCTGCACTTGCAGAATTCGGAATTCCTGTTCTCATTGCACACTTGTTTGTATTCTACTTTGGAATTTTTGCAAACATTACACCGCCTGTTGCGCTCGCTTCCTTTGCTGGAGCTGGTCTTGCAGGAGGCGATCCGATGCGAACCGGATTTATCTCGCTAAGGTTATCGATAGCAGGGTTCATCGTTCCGTTCATTTTTGTTTATGAACCCGCATTACTTCTGATTAACCCGGCAGGGCTGCCAGTGAATGCAACAGAGTTTCCATTTGCCGCAATCCTGGATATCCTTATTGTTGCAGTTAGTTCAGCCATAGCTGTCATTGCAATTAGTGCTGCAGTCGAAGGTTATTTTAAAACAAACTTAGGCGTCATTACCCGAATTATTCTTGGAATCGGTTCCTTGCTTTTAATTGTCCCGGAACTTGTAACGGATATCATTGGTTATGTGATTATATTTGTGGTTTTTGCATGGAACTATATGAAGGGAAGAAAGGAACCTGGAGTTGCGCTTGAGACAAGGTCAGGTTGAACGAATTCCTTCATTAAAATTCCCAAGTTCAATTTTAAAATGGACTTGGATTTTTTTGAGGATCTAGTTATTTTCGGAATAGCTTGCGATTGCTTGTTTCCGGTATTCAAATATATCTTCCAGCTTCTTCCGGATAAAGACTCGATGTGCAATATCCCCGAAGACTGAAAACGGCATCGCGTAGTTTACTGTGTCGCGCATCTCTACGCCATCCGCTTTTTCAATCAGGCGATGCTCGTGCTGCCAATACCGAAAGGGACCGGAGCGCTGTATATCGATGAACATGCTGCCTTCTTCGATATGAGTGATTTCAGTGTGCCAGTTCATACGAATACCTAAAAAAGGTTTAATTTGAAAACGAAAAATCATTCCTACTTCCATTACTTCAGGGAGTGGGGCGAGTGGTTGAAAGGATAAGTCACTAGAAGTAATATTTTCTAATTGGGAAGGGTTAGATAGAAATTCCCAAGCTTGTTGCCGGGAAATGGGAAGGTGCTGTGTTGAAGTCAGCGTGTATATTTTCAATATGGCTCCTCCTGAGTGTTTTGGATTTTATCGAATAAGCTTGTCTCTTGTATTCAAAGAAAAAAGCATGAACGGTCTATATGCTTTTTCTAATCGGTTTTGATAAAGTGAAACTTCATTCAGTGGGGGATTCTTTACCTATCTCACCGGGACTTCGGACTGTCCTTTAATTTGAATGTTTATCCAAAATCATTCATTTCCTTCATTTTCAATCCGGATATTAATATATTGCTTTTTGCAGAAAAATGAAAACAGTTGTCTAATTTGGATGATACTAACAATATTTTCCTTTGTCAATATAAACCAAAAAGATTTAAATCATAAAGAGAAACTTCATTCAGCGGGGTTTTCTTACCACCTCCACTACGGGATAAATAAAATTATGATTATCATATGCAGGAACGATTGGTTAGTGAGGGAGATGACCAGATGAGAATTGAAGCGTTGTTTTTTTAATAGAAAGCTCAATAAAAAAGACCCGCTCCAAACTAGGAAAGCGGATCTTTTGAAGTATTATTGATTCAATAATACAGTTGCCTCTTCATATGGCAGGTCAAATGTTTCTGCTACTGCTTTATAGGTTACTTTGCCATCTAGCGTGTTCAAGCCTTTTAGCAGTGCTGGATTGTCGAGTAGCGCTTTTTGGTATCCTTTATTCGCAATTTGAATCGCGTAAGGGACCGTAACGTTCGTTAGCCCCATTGTTGCTGTTCGCGGTACAGCACCAGGGATATTCGCTACCGTATAATGGATTACGCCATGTCTTGTATAAACTGGATCAGCATGTGTTGTCGCGTGGTCACTTGTTTCAAAGTTTCCGCCTTGGTCAATCGCAACGTCCACGATGACAGAACCATCTTCCATTTGCTTAATCATCTCTTCTGATACAAGTACAGGAGCTTTTGCGCCTGGGATGAGCACGGAGCCGACAACTATATCAGAATCAATCACTTCTTGTTCAATGTTTACATCATTGGAAATAAGCACGTTAGCGTTATTACCAAAGATTTCGTGAAGCTCACGCAGGCGAGTTGGGTTCAAGTCGAGAATGGAAACTTGTGCACCGAGTCCTACAGCAATTTTCGCAGCATTTGTGCCTACTACACCTCCACCGATGACTGTAACTTTCCCGCGTTTAACACCTGGTACACCGGCGAGTACAACACCTTTTCCGCCTTGCGTTTTTTCTAAATAATGTGCTCCAAGCTGTGTTGCCATCGTACCTGCTACTTCACTCATTGGAGTTAATAATGGCAGTGAGTTGTCTGGAAGCTGCACCGTTTCGTAAGCTAAAGCGACAACCTTTTTATCAACTAGTTCTCTTGTTAATTCTGGCTCATTTGCTAAGTGCAAGTAAGTGAAGAGAATAAGTCCTTCTCTGAAATAGGTATACTCTTCAGGAAGCGGTTCTTTTACCTTCATGACCATATCCTGAGCCCATGCTTCCTCAGCAGAAGATACAATGATAGCACCTGCATTTTCATAATCTTCATCTTTGAAATTGGAACCAAGTCCAGCAGACGTTTCAATATATACGTCATGCCCAGCTCTTTTCAAATTAATTACTCCAGTTGGTGTCATTGCAACTCTGTTTTCATTATTTTTAATTTCCTTAGGAATACCGATTCTCATTAAAATCCCTGCTTTCATATCGTTTTTAGTTTGTGTAGTTTATATATAGCTTTATGCTTTTTTCTGTATTTGCTGTCTTTCAATTGGATTGGCGAAGTAGTCCTCTGTATGTTTCTGAACTACTTTATATAATAATAATAGACCAATTAAGTTAGGAATAATCATAAGTGCGTTTGCCATATCGGCAAATGCCCAGACTAATTTAAGATCCGCTACAGACCCAATATAGGTTGCAACTAGGAAAAGAGCGCCATAAATACCGACGTATTTTACGCCGAATATATATTCAACACTTTTGGAGCCATAGACATACCAGGCGATAATCGTCGAAAATCCGAAGAAAACAACGGAAATGGAAACGATATACTCTCCCACCACGCCGAGAACAGCTCCAAACGCAGCACTAGTTAATGCACCGCCATCAAGCGTAGGATCATGCTGGACTCCTGATATAAGTCCGCCAGATGGATCCCAGAAACCCGTGATTACAAGCACTAGTCCTGTCATCGAGCAAACGATAATCGTAACAATGAATGTACCTGTCATGGCAACAAGTCCTTGTTTTGCTGGATGGCTTGTCTTAGCATTTCCCGCAATCATCGCTACCGTACCCATACCAGCCTCGTTGGAGAAAATACCTTTCGAGATCCCGTGCTGGATAGCTTGGGTAACAACAAAACCAGTGAACCCGCCTGCTGCGGAAACCGGTGTAAATGCATACTGGAAGATTAAACCAAACGCAGGGATGATTTGATCATAATTCAAAATTAAAATTACCATCGACCCGGCAATGTATAAAATAGCTAAGACGGGGACAAATACCCCAGCGACATTACTGATTCGTTTTAATCCACCGAATATAATCAGACCAGTCAGTACAACTAATAGTATTCCTGTAACCCAGCCCGTTACGTGGAAGCTATTATCCATGACGTCAGCAATTGTATTTGACTGAACGGCATTACCTGTCCCCAATGCCGCAATCGCAGCAAAAAATGCAAATGCAATTGCTAACGGTTTCCACTTTTTACCTAGTCCGCGTTCAATATAGTACATTGGCCCACTCGAATATTCGCCATTTGGATTTTTGACACGGTAGACTTGCGCAAGCACTGCTTCGGCATACTTGGTCGCCATTCCAATTAGTCCGACAAGCCACATCCAGAAGAGTGCCCCAGGTCCGCCGAGCGTAATCGCCGTTGCTATCCCGGCAATATTCCCGTTACCAATCATCCCGGCAAGCGAGGTCATCAGCGCTTTGAAGTTACTAACATCTCCCTCAGCTTCTGAGTCCTCTTTATCCGGTGCAAACGCTAAGTTGAAAGCATACCCTAATTTAGTGAACTGCAGCCCTTTTAACGCAAATGTTAAAAAGAGACCAGTACCTACTAATAGGATCATACTAGGTGCACCCCAAAGAAACGCATTAATTTTATTTAATGCTTCTAACAAAATTCCCAACCCCCTTACTTTGTATTATAACAAATGATGTAAGCGCTATCTGGTGAATGCAAAAAAAGAGAAGTGCTTTTTCTGACAGCGATTACAATGCTTATGAATAGAGATTCTATCAGATTTATTTTCTTGTATAATAGGATCTCTACTGTTATTGTACTGCTAGAATTATTTAACGTCAACTGATTGATTTTTATCGTTAAACTTAGTGATGGAAGCCGTACTTTTGATATATTTTTTTAAATAATTTGGAATGATGTAAGTATTGGAATGAGTGGGTTTGTTCCGCTAAGTGGGGAGGGGGTTTACTTTTATGAATTAGCGACAGTGTTGGATTGGAGTGGGGGGAAGTTACTATAGAGGCTAAAGAATTGTGGGTAGTATTGTAGTTCATAAGATCTATTTTGGCGGGGCGCTCAGTTGCTTCGATCCTCTGTCTTAGTAAAAAACAGCTCTAAGCAAACTGTTTGCGAGAGCTGTTTCTGCATAGAATCTATAATTTAAATTGATGGATCAATTCATTCAATTCTTCCGCAAGTGAAGCTAGTTCATCCGAACTTGAAACTACTTCTTCCATTGAACTGCTAATTTGTTCGGAGGAAGCTGACGTTTCTTCAATGCCAGCAGCGGATTCTTCTGAAATCGCAGCAATTACTTGAATCGACGTGTTCATTTTCTCACTGTTTGTCGAGATGACGGATAAGTTATCCGAAATGGTTCGGATACCTCAACCTGCACGGACTCATAAATGATCTGATCAATTTTTTCCATTTGCGCAGTCGAGCGCTCCATTAAACTACTGCCTTCTTTCGTATGCTCAAGCACTGTGTTGGAAGAGTTATAGGCTGTTCGACTATTGTTATGCGCCTCCTCGGCTTCTTCTGAGAAAGAAGACATAAGGGAGGAGAGATCCGTTGTTGCGTTCGCTTCAGATTCAGAGCCATAGGCTAAATCCTGCAGAAGCCGGTGGTGGAAAATACGAGCAGGATCGCGACGAAGAGTGCGGCAGCTACTTTTCTTGAAATACGTATTTAAAGCCAGTTGAATCGTGTGGTTTTTTCTTTAGGTTCGTTGACATTTTGTTTGTACCTACTTTCACATATTTATTATTGATGAGTACCTGGATCCATTATTCAAAAGTGATGCACAGCTATTATATCGGTCAGAATAGTAAGATTATATAGCTTTTTATGAAAAACACTTTAAATTGCAGAAAACTTTGCTATAATCAGTTAGGTAGTCGAAAAGACTTATATTGTTATATTACTAGGGTTATAAAACTACTTTCCTTTACATAGAGTCATCAAGGCAAGCGTGTGAAAGGGAGAAGTTAATATTATAAAGGAGAATGTCTAATGTTAGTTTGTCCAAGTTGTAACCATCAGCAGGAGACTGGGAAGTTTTGCGGTGTATGCGGTACGGCAATGCAGGCTCAACATGCTGCTGATCATTCGAATCAACAATCTGAGAGAGAGGAGGACTCACAAGTAAATGCCGAGCAAATGAAGGCACAAGCAGAGCCGCAAGCAACAACAAATTCAAATCCAGCAGCGGCAACAATCGAAGGAAATGCACAACCAACAACAGAAACGATTAAAGAAGGGTTAAATAATTATTGGTCTTATTTCTTACATCTATTAAAAAATCCGGTGCGTGCATTCGAGTCTGGTGAAAAACAAATGACAAATAGCTTGATCAATATTGGGCTCTTTGCATTATTTTTCTCATTAAGCATTTATTTTCTTGGGAATTCCTTATATAAATCAATTGGAGGGGGCTGGTTAGGTGAATCAGTACCGTCACTTCCATTCTTCGGCATCGTTTCAAGACTCTTTTTCTTTGCACTCATTTTAATTGCAATCACGTTCGGAAGTGCTTTGGCAATGACGAAACTCGCGAAGAGCCAAGATTCAATTAAAAAGATTATCGCCCAATACGGTTCGATCTATGTTCCGTTCGTAGGGTTAAATCTAGTCGCTGTAATTGGTGGACTGATTGGTTCTTATCAATTAACGCTCTTTACTTTAGCTATTTCCGTAATCATGATATTTTCATATGTTCCTGTTTTATTTGTTTATGAAAAGGTTTCTGAGATTAATCGAAATGGACAAAAAATATACTTTAGCCTCGCAACCATTCTATTAATCAGCTTTATCTGTTTCTTGCTTGCCGATGCAATCCTAATGGACTTCATCACACAAATTGAAGAACTGACATCTTATGGTTGGTAACAGAATTGAAAGACAGCTCATGATTGCAATCCAAAATTGTTGTCATGAGCTGTCAATCTTTTTAGATAGAGAGGAGAAAGAGAGTTGAAATATTGTATACAATGCGGGCATGAGTTAAAAGAAAATGAAGCTTTTTGTACAGAGTGTGGCACAAATCAAAACTCGGCTGCATCAACACCTCCAACTGTCGAATCCGAGAAAAGGACGGTAAACAATGCACCGAAAAAGCCGATGTCAAAAAAGAATAAGTGGCTGCTTGGTATTGCTGCTGGGTTTGTGGTTGTTTTAATTGGAGCTCATTTATTTTTATCATCGTATTTCAATCCAATGAAAAACTTCCAGGCGATGGATCAAGCGATACTGGATGATGATGTGGAAGCTTTTGTCGACCAGATCAATTTTGATGATTCGGCCTTACTCGATGAAGACAGCTATTTCGAATACATAAAAGATTATGAGTGGGGGACGATTAAGGATCAGTATGTCGATTTATTGGAACAAGACAATCACCCGTTAAGTAAATCTATCTATAGTAATAATGGAGAAAAACTGTTTGATGTGCGTCAGGAAAAGAAATTGCTTATTTTTAATACATACTCGTTCCAGGCAGAGCCTGCGACATTGAACGTGAGCACAAATGTGGCGGATACGAATGTGGCAATTAATGAAACGGAATTGAAACTGGAAGACAGTGAAGCTATGGAAACAGTAAGCATTTATCCGGGAGTGTATGCTGTTGCAGCGGAAGCGGAAAACCACTTTGGTTCATTTATAAGTGAAACGGAGCTGGAAGTTACCCCTTCTGCTGAAAAAGATTTCATGATTGAGTTTGAAGCAAATGAGTATACTTTCACTACAGACGTGGAAGAGGCGCAGTTGTTTGTCAATGGGGAAGGGACAGGATTGACATTTGCAGAGTTGGAGAAAATCGGCCCGGTTCCTTATGATACTGAATTTGAATTGCATGCTGAGCTGGAAAAAGCGGACGGTAAAGTTATTAAGACAGATGTTCTGACAATGGATGATCTTGGCTGGTATGGTTTTGAATTTTATTTTAATGAAGGTGAAGAAGAGGATGCTTCGGATGCTGAAACTGCTTCAAGCGACACGGATGTAGCCGATGACAGTCTAGGGGAAATTGTTTTGAACTTCCGGGATGCTTATGAATCAGCTTTGAACAATAAAGATTTTAGTTTAATCGCTCCTTATCTTGAAGAAGGGAGCATTGCTTATGATGAGCTTGAAGAATATGTTGGTGATTTAGAAGATACGGCTTATCATTATGATTTCACGTCGAATGAGATAGTAGATGTGGAAGAGTTGGCTGGTGATGAAGTTATCGTAACAACAAATGAGGTTTTTACATTTACGAATCATTTGGATGACAAAATCGATTATGACAGGACGAAGGAGTATGTGCTTGTGAAGTCTGGTGAGGCATATAAGATAAAAGCGATTGATTATGTGGAGACGAATCGGGATTATTGAGGTGGATGCCTGGCATGGAATTATGCTGGGCATTTTTTCTGGAAAAAATATTTTTTATGAAAAAGTATTAAACAATTCAAAAGTCCTGCCGATATAAGTAATAGAACAGCGGGAAAGGTACATAGCTATGGCCATTCAACCTCTACATAGGTGGAAATTTCGGCTGTGAATCGTTTCTGGGTGTTCTATTAGTTAGATAGTAATTCCGCTTGATGTGGAGTTATTATAGATTAGCGAGATCACAAGGACGTGGCTTGCTAGAAAACAAAATACATGGAGGTAGATTGAACATGATTATCAATCACAATATTTCAGCTCTTAACGCACATCGCCAATTAGGAGCAAACCAAGGTGCAGTACAAAACTCACTAGAAAAACTCTCTTCAGGTCTTGGAATTAACAAGGCAGGAGACGACGCAGCAGGTCTAGCGATCTCTGAGAAAATGCGTGCACAAATCAGTGGATTAGAAATGGCGGGCAAAAACGCTCAAGACGGTATTTCTCTAATTCAAACTGCAGAAGGTGCAATGAACGAATCACATGCAATTCTTCAAAGAATGCGTGAATTAGCAGTTCAAAGTGCTAACGATACAAATACTGATTCAGACCGTGCGGAACTTCAAAAAGAAGTAGACCAACTTGCTGAAGCATTAACAGATATTTCTAAGAACACACAGTTTAACGAAAAAGATTTATTAACAGGAGCTTTTGCTGAGGAAGGCTTAACATTCCACGTAGGTGCGAATCAAGGACAAGCTCTATCAGTAAAAATTAGTGATATGAGTGCTGATGCACTTAATGTTACTGAAGACTATACAGTAGTTGCTAATAAAGCAGCGGCAATAGAAGCAGGTCAAATTTATTTCCAAGAAGCACAAGAACCAGTAGAAGCACAAACTATTGAAGTTACTGGTAATACATTCACATATACAGACGCTTCAGGAGCTGAAGCAACAGCTACTTGGACTGATGCAGGTGCTGGTGAAACTACTCCTGGATACTACAACGGAGATGAATTAATTCTAGGAGCAGCTGAAGCATTCGATGGCGACGATGATACAGGCACTGGAACAGGAACTGCTAATATTGCAGCTACCAAAGGAACAGAAGCTGGGTACTATAACAGTGATAGTGAATTAGTAATTGTAACAAATGATGAAATTCATGCCGTAGATGCTGAAGTGAAAACAGGTATCAATATCTCTTCACAAACATCAGCAGATGAAGCTATCACTACACTTCAATCAGCAATCGATACAGTATCAGCTGAGCGTTCTAAATTAGGTGCAGTTCAAAACCGTTTAGATCATACGATTAACAACTTAGGTACTTCTCAAGAAAACCTAACTGCTGCAGAATCAAGAATTAGAGACGTCGATATGGCGAAAGAAATGATGGAGTTCACTAAGAACAACATTCTTTCACAAGCGGCACAATCAATGTTAGCTCAAGCTAACCAAATGCCTCAAGGTGTTTTACAGTTATTACAATAATTTTTAGAAATGAAAAGAGGCTGGGACAAAACCCCAGTAAATAGAAAATCGCTTCACGCAAAAAGCGTGAAGCGATTTTCTATTTACTCTTATTTTACTCAACAAAAAGGACACCTTTTGATAAAATTAAAGTTACCACAACAATAATTCATCACAAAAGAGGTGTCCTTATGTTTAAACATT
>NZ_JAKGBW010000057.1 GCF_021556485.1 Oceanobacillus alkalisoli
GATATTTCTCTGTGGCCTTTTGGTAATTCAAGTTATTGGCAATGGTGTATTGAGTAATTTCTATGCGCTCCTGAAATGTTGTCTTGCGCCCCTTATTCATTTCTTCTCTTCCCCCAGTAGATTTAAACTCTTTCCCACTAGTATAATGCTTTACCCACCGGGATAAAACAGAACGACTTGAAATATCGAATTTTTTACAGGTCTCTTCTAAGTTACCCTCATGGTTCAAGTAAAACTCGACTGCTTGCATCTTCAATTCTTTAGGGTACGTTTTCGGGCTCGTTGATTCTTTTAAGCCCTCTACACCATGTAGTTGATATTTGCGCATCC
>NZ_JAKGBW010000058.1 GCF_021556485.1 Oceanobacillus alkalisoli
TTCTTAATCGGGAGTTTACTGCGGACAAACCAAATGAGAAGTGGGTAACAGATATCACGCATCTAAAATTTGGTCTGAACAGGAAAGCTTATTTAAGTGTGATTAAAGATCTCTATGATGGATCCATTGTCGCCTATGAAGTCGGAAGGTTTAACGACAATCCTTTAGTAATGGATACGCTTAAGAAAGCGATAGAAGCCAATCCAGATGCATCTCCGTTAATCCATAGTGATCGTGGTTCACAGTACACATCGAAGGAATACCGTCAGATTACGACTGAAGCTAACATGACCCGTAGTATGTCCCGGATTGGTAAATGCATTGA
>NZ_JAKGBW010000059.1 GCF_021556485.1 Oceanobacillus alkalisoli
AGCATCGTAATCAATACTTGGAGGCGGAGAATGGTCTATTAAAAAAGTTAAAGGAAATCGAAAGGGGGATGGGTCGGGAAGATTAGGCATTCATTTAGCTGAATTTCAGGCTATTCATGACTATCATGAGGAAACAGGCATCACGATTTCATTACTCAGCGAGATCTTAAATGTATCCCGTTCTGGATATTATAAATGGCTGAAACACGAACCTACAGATCAACAAAAAGAAAATGAATGGCTGATGGAGAAAATCCAGAGGATATTTAAACAGCGCCGAGGCACTTGGGGTTATCGGCGAATAACGATGGCGATTAATCGCCA
>NZ_JAKGBW010000060.1 GCF_021556485.1 Oceanobacillus alkalisoli
GGGATTTGCTAGGAGGTCTTCTGGGATGCTGTCCCCTGCCGGGCCATAGTTGAAGTTGTACCCAATCTGCATAGCTCCTCTGGGATAGTATCTTTCACCTTCGACACAAGGGTACCGGTTGTTTGGAACGCAGTAGGAATTGTCACTGGCAAATGACTTGTAGCAATATCCCCATTCAGCTGCATTTGCATCATTGATGCGGGCTCCTGCAGTTTGGAATGCAGTTTGGGCAAGGAAAGCCGCAATCTCCCTCTTCATAACATCGATATCCCCCGTTGTCCCGAAGGCAGGGAAAGATTTGGCAGCCGTAACGAAGGC
>NZ_JAKGBW010000061.1 GCF_021556485.1 Oceanobacillus alkalisoli
GAAATTTACGTTCCGAACGGATTTTCTTACGCTCACTTCCAACTTCACACGCTTCAATCTTATCGTCATATTCCTCGATTTTTTCGTCTAACTTTTCAACGATTTCTTCCAGTTCTTGTACCGACAACTCTTCTTCGCTTTCTTGTTCAATGGCTGGAATAATTTCTTTTTCTAACAACTTATCGTACAGTTGATTTGATTTTTCAATCAGCTTTTCACTATATCGTTCCGTGGATTTCCGCCAAACAAAAGTAAATTTATTTGCATTAGCTTCGATCTTCGTTCCATCAATAAAAATAGCTTCTTCT
>NZ_JAKGBW010000062.1 GCF_021556485.1 Oceanobacillus alkalisoli
GTATGGGCTCCCCTGGGAACGTTTCGGGGCCTTCGTAGATGTACTTCTGGCACTTGTCCCCTTTGATAGGGGACCTGCCAAGCCCGCCGCGGAAGCCGATCCCTGGACCGGGTCGGATCCGGTATGTTACGTCGTGGATAGAGCCTGTGTGGATCTTGTCGCCGTTTGTGTCCACGACGGCCTCCCCGTTGGAGAGCAAAGCTCCAGAGATGATGAGAGTGCCGGAGAAGAGGAAGATGAGGAGAGGGTTGTAGCTGGTGGGCGCCGTCATGGTGGAGTTGGGAGGTTTTGCTTTGCTTATTG
>NZ_JAKGBW010000006.1 GCF_021556485.1 Oceanobacillus alkalisoli
ATGGTTCAAGTAAAACTCGACTGCTTGCATCTTCAATTCTTTAGGGTACGTTTTCGGGCTCGTTGATTCTTTTAAGCCCTCTACACCATGTAGTTGATATTTGCGCATCCAAGCATGAATGGTAGTGTCGCTAACATTGTATTTTCTTGCAACAATACTATCAGGCAGCTCCCCCTCTAGCACGCACAATACAGCTTGAACCCTTTCATCCAATGTGTGTTTCATTACTTTCTCAGACATAATAAAAACTCCCTTTATAGTAGTAGAGATCTTTTATTATTTCTCTGTCTACTATAAAGGGAGCATATCACAGATCCCTTGTCCCAGTTCGTTTATAGTTTACCAATGTCCTTACGATAGAAGAAGTCCTTTGAATCTTTGAGTGCACCCATTGATTCATAGACGAGGTCTGCCGCACCGTCTCGCGTATCCGCAACAGCTCCAACGAGAAGCACACGCCCACCATCTGAAACAAGCTGACCATTTTCCAGCGTCGTGCCGGCATGGACGGTAAATGGATTTTTTCCATCTGGCAAGGCTGGTAAAGCAATGCCTTTCGTATAGGCACCCGGGTAGCCTTCAGAGGCTACAACAACACCGAGGCAAGCTTTTTCTTCCCACACAAGCTCAGGATCCACACCATCAATCACATCCATGAATACTTGGTATAAATCATTTTTCAATAACGGCAGAACGACCTGTGTTTCCGGGTCACCGAATCTCGTATTGAATTCAATAACTCTCGGTCCCTCCTGC
Source organism: Oceanobacillus alkalisoli (assembly GCF_021556485.1). GTDB lineage: Bacteria > Bacillota > Bacilli > Bacillales > Amphibacillaceae > Oceanobacillus > Oceanobacillus alkalisoli. Next base: position 757 of record NZ_JAKGBW010000006.1, read on the forward strand.
GTCATAATGAGACCTGCGTATAGAATCCCCGTAAAAGGACGATCCTCTGCAATCATCCCTTTTGCCGTCCGGAGTAAAATATGCTCCATCGCGAAGTCTAGATCTTTCTCTGTCACATCGTCAGCCGGAGCAAACGCCCCCATTCCTCCTGTATTCGGTCCGGCATCTCCGTCAAACGCACGCTTATGGTCGCGCGCTGTCACCATCGGGAACACCTTATCTTCTTTTACGAAAGCCATGAGAGAAAATTCTTTCCCATCAAGGAACTCTTCAATAACGACAGTCGCACCAGCTTCTGCAAAGGCTTTTGATACTAGCATTTCATCAACCGCCTGAACCGCCTCTGCTTCCGTCAGCGCAACAATAACGCCTTTTCCAGCAGCAAGACCATCTGCTTTTACCACAATCGGCGCGCCTTTTTCCTTAATATATGCTTTCGCCTCGTCCACATCATTGAAAACAGCATAATCGGCAGTCGGCACATCATATTTCTTCATAAACTCTTTTGCAAAACTTTTACTGCCTTCTAGAAGAGCTGCCGCTTCTGTCGGAGCAAAGATCTTTAAGCCAGCTTCCTGGAAGGCATCGGCAATCCCCGCGTTCAACGGATTTTCCGGACCAACGACAGTAAGGTCACATTTCTTTTCTTTCGCAAAAGCTACAAGCCCGGCAATATCCATCTCATCAATGGCCACGCATGCAGCGGTTCCTGCCATTCCCGCGTTACCCGGTGCTGCAAAAATGTTTGTAACCTGCTCGCTTTCCTTTAGCTTTGTAACAATGCTATGTTCACGGCCACCACGGCCAACAACTAATACGTTCATCGCTACTCTCCTCTATTCCCGAAATTCAATTAATGTTTGAAATGACGCATATTTGTATAAACCATGGCGATACCGTACTCATCACAGACATCAATCGAATCCTGGTCACGTTTCGATCCGCCCGGTTGAATGATTGCTGTTATCCCTGCTTTAATCGCATTTTCCACCGTGTCCGGCATTGGGAAAAATGCGTCAGACGCAAGCACCGATCCGCTCGCCTTCTCTCCTGCTTGTTCAATTGCAATTTTCGCAGATCCTACTCGGTTCATTTGACCTGCTCCAATTCCGATTGTCTGGTTATCTTTCGCGAGCACAATCGCGTTCGACTTCACATGTTTCACTGCTTTCCAAGCAAATAGCAAATCAGCAATTTCTTGTTCTGTCGGTTGCTTTTTCGTTACAACTTTGAGCTCGTCTGCTGTAACTTGCCCAGTATCTTGATGTTGAATAAGCACACCGCCTCCAACACTTGTCAGCTTGTGGGTCACTTCTTTATTCTCTGACATATCCACTTCAAGCAAGCGAATATTTTTCTTTTCTGTCAGAATATCCAGCGCTTCTTTTGAAAAGCTTGGCGCTACAATGATTTCAAGGAATATTTCACTTAAACTTGCCGCTGTTCTTTGATCGACTTCGCGGTTAAGTGCAACAATTCCACCGAAAATCGAAATCGGATCCGCATCATACGCTAGTTCGTATGCATCATGCAGATTAGCAGCAACTCCAATTCCACACGGGTTCATATGTTTTACCGCAACTGCTGCTGCATTCTCATACTCCCCAATAATCTCAAGTGCTGCATTCGCATCCTGAATATTGTTGTAAGAAAGCTCTTTTCCGTGTAGCTGTTTCGCTCCAGCAAGACTAATCCCCTTAGCTAGCGGTGCACGGTAAAAAGCTGCTTTCTGGTGCGGATTTTCCCCGTAGCGTAAATCTTGAACTTTTTCATATGTAACGGTATAAGTTTCCGGGAACTCTTCCCCTGTTTCTCCCGCAAAATAACCTGCAATCATTGCATCATAATTTGCTGTATGACGGAAAACTTTTGCCGCTAAGTGCTGGCGAAGTTCGTTCGATGTATCGTCCTCCTGCAAAGCATCAAGCACCCGCGGATAATCTTCCGGGTCGACGACAACAAGTACATCCTCAAAATTTTTCGCTGCGGAACGAAGCATCGTCGGACCGCCGATATCGATGTTCTCAATGATTTCTTCCTTTGACACGACCGGTTTCTGTAATGTTTCTTTGAATGGGTAGAGGTTGACGACGACAATATCGATCGGCTCAATTTCGTTCTCTTCCATTTCCTTCATGTGCTCCGTGTTGGATCGTTTTCCAAGTAGCCCACCATGTACTTTCGGATGTAATGTCTTCACCCTGCCATCCATAATTTCCGGATATCCTGTCACTTTATCAATTGCGATAGCTTTTACTCCTGCACTGTTAAGCGCTTGTAACGTACCCCCAGTTGAAATAATTTCAACCTCAAGTTTTTCTAATTCCTTTGCAAAATCTGTAATATTTGTTTTATCAGAGACACTGATTAACGCTCTTTTTCCCATGAAAATCCCTCACTTCTGTATTAACTCTCTAATGACTTGCGGATATAAACGGTGCTCCACTTTTTGAATCCGTTTTTGTAATGTTTCTTTCGTATCATTTGCTAAAATTGAAACAGCTTCTTGACGGATGATCGGTCCGGTATCCATCCCTTCATCAATGAAATGGACGGTTACCCCCGTCTGCCGAACCCCTGCTTCAAAAGCCTGCCCGATTGCATCTTTCCCCGGAAAGGCGGGTAAGTAAGATGGATGAATGTTTACAATTTTCCCTTCATATGCCTGAAGAAGTGTCGGACCAATGAGCCGCATATAACCCGCCAAGAAAACCCATTCGATCCCCTTCCGTTTTAGCTGCTCTGCTATTTCCGCTTCATATGCTTCCTTGCTTTCATAATCCTTTGCAGAGAAGACAAATGTTTCAATACCGTGCTGCATTGCTTTCTTTAAAACTCCTGCTTGCTCTTGATCACTGACGAGGAGAACAATTTCACACGGAAAATCGTCCTCATCCAGCATCGCCTGGAAATTGCTCCCCGTACCAGATGCGAATACAGCTGCCTTCACCTTACTCATGAGGAAAATTGCACTCCTTCTTCACCGGTTACGTTACCGATAACAGAGGCCTCTTCTCCGGCTTCTTGTAAAATTGCAACTGCAGCTTCCGCATCCTTCTCTTCCATAACAAGCACCATGCCGACCCCCATATTAAATATACCGTACATTTCTTTCTCTGGAATAGCACCTTTTTGTTCTAAGAATGGGAAGATTTCCGGGATGTCCCAGCTGCCTTGTTTCACATCCACTCCTAAGCCGGCTGGTAGCATTCGTGGCAGGTTTTCATAAAATCCTCCACCGGTAATATGAGAAATCCCTTTAACCGTCAGCTTTTCCAGCACTTTTGCAACTGGTTTTGCATAAATTTTCGTTGGTGTTAAAAGCACTTCACCTAGTGGGTTTGAAAGACCTTCATATGTTTGAGCAAAATCAAGATCCGCGACAATTTTGCGCACTAACGAATAGCCGTTAGAGTGGATTCCGCTGGACGGGAGCCCAATGAGCACATCGCTTTCAGCAATCTGATCACCGGTAACAAGCTTTGATTTTTCCGCAATTCCGACAACAAAGCCTGCAAGGTCGTATTCCTCATCGTTGTACATTCCCGGCATTTCCGCTGTCTCCCCGCCAATCAATGCAGCTCCAGCATCAACACAACCGTTCGCAACACCAGCTACGATCTGTTCGATTTTTTCCGGATTATTCTTTCCGCATGCAATATAGTCAAGGAAAAATAATGGTTCTGCACCTTGAGCAACGATATCGTTCGCACACATCGCAACAAGATCAATTCCTACCGTATCATGCTTATCCATTTCAAAGGCAAGCTTTAATTTTGTCCCGACACCATCTGTTCCGGAAACCATAACCGGTTCATTAAAGGAAAACTTCGATAGGTCAAATAATCCTGCAAATGCACCGATTCCGCCGAGCACTTCCGGGCGTGTTGTTTTCTTAATATGCTTCTTCATCCGTTCTACCGCTTCATAGCCGGCTTCCACATCGACGCCTGCTTTCTTATATACATCTGACATGATTACACTTCCTTATTCATTATTTAAGTGTGTGTTCAAAAAGGAGGATAAAAAGGATCGAGGTCGGCTAAATAAGCAACGTCTTGTTGCAACGCCGACACTAGCACATCCTGTGCGTCGAAATTCGAGGCGGCGAAAGCTCCCGGCACCGGAATGTACGTTAGTAGGTACATAAGGAGCGGAAAAACGAGCCAACGAGCTTCCACAGGAAGTGGTGAGTTCTACGTTGTCCACAGGACGTGAACGGTCTTAGTAGAACCTCCCTTTCACGAAGTGTCATTTTTACCGGACTTTTTGAACAACCTATTTAAGATGGATCTTCTCTTTTGTCTAAAATTGGCACCGGATATTCCCCTGTCATACAGGCATGGCAAATCCCTTGATGAATTGATCTTTCCCGAACGATTGCTTGCTTCATGCCTTTGACCGAGAGATACTCGATGCTGTCTGCTTCAATCAGCTCAGCTATTTCCTCAAGCGAGTTGTTGGCGGCAATCAATTCTTCTCTCGTCGACATATCAATTCCATAATAACAAGGGTTCTGTATCGCAGGTGAAGCAATACGGACATGCACTTCCTTAGCCCCTGCTTCTTTTAACAGCCTTACGATATGCTTAGACGTTGTTCCACGTACAATCGAATCATCGATCATGACAACCCGCTTCCCGTCGACAATTCCGCGTACCGGTGAAAGCTTCATCTTCACCCCTTGCTCCCTTAGCTCCTGGGATGGCTGAATGAATGTCCGACCGATATAACGATTTTTAATAATTCCCATTTCATACGGCAGGCCGATTTGCTCTGCATATCCAATCGCTGCCGAGATACTGGAATCCGGCACCCCTGTCACAACATCAGCTTCCACTGGTGCTTCTTTCGCGAGCTCCATCCCCATTCGTTTCCTTGAAGCATGGACGTTCACCTGATTTAAATCACTATCCGGCCTGGACAAATAGACATATTCCATCGCACAGAGACGCCGCTGTTCCCGCATGGCAAATCGTACAGACTTCAATCCTTCATCACCAATGACAAGCAATTCACCAGGCAAAACTTCCCGTTCAAAGGTCGCCCCGATGATATCAAAAGCACTCGTTTCTGAAGCTACAACATAAGCTTCCCCTAGTCTTCCAATCGATAGGGGACGGATGCCATGAGGATCGGTTGCAACATACATATAATCTTGATCCATAATTAAAAATGTATAAGCTCCTTCCAACTGCTGGAGAGCTTCGATAATCGCTGTTTCATTCGACTTTTGTTTACAACGTTTAATTAGATGGGCGAGGAGTTCTGAATCCGTTGCGGTCTGCAGAATGCTCCCGTTATCTTCCAGTTCCTCGCGCAGTTTTTCACCATTGACAATGTTGCCGCTATGGGCAATCGCTATACTCGTTGAACGTGAGTGAAAGACAAGTGGCTCGACACTATCGACCGCCCGATTTTTATCTCCGTGTTTCGAATAACGGATATGGGCGATTGCTGCTTTCCCTGTAAATTCCTGAAAATTGGCATGCTTAAATACGTCATTGACAAGTCCTAACCCCTTATGAAGCTTCAGTTCTTCTCCATCACTGACAACGACGCCTGCCCCTTCTTGTCCCCGATGCTGCTGAGCATGCAGTCCATAATAGGAAAGCTCAGCAGCATGGGTATGTCCCCAAATTCCAAACATAATGTGATTCCTCTTTTAGCTTCTAGATTTCAATAGCGCCGGGATTGCTTCTTTCCAGAGCGTATTGAGTTGGTCTACATTTTCTTTTATGATTGCTTGGCCGTTTACTTGAATTTCAAAAGTCCCGTCAGCTGTGACTGTTCCGATTTCAGTTACGTCACGGACAATTTCTTCAAATTTTTCTTTGTTTTCTTCTTTAACAGAGAGAATAAAGCGCGACTGGGTTTCACTGAATAATGCAGCTGTCACGTCCCCTTCCAGACGGGCAGATACCCCTAATCCTTCATCCGTAAATGCTGATTCCGCAAGTGCAACAGCAAATCCACCTTCTGAAATATCGTGAGCTGATGCTACAACCCCTGCACGAATTGCTTCTAAAATCTGTTTCTGTCTTGCTGTTTCAGTCTCTAAGTTTATTTCAGGAGCTTTACCTGCGTACGCACCTTCTAAAACGTTCTGCAGTTCACTTCCGCCGAACTCTGCTTTCGTTTCCCCGATCAGATAGATTATGTCTCCTGCTGCTTGGAACGTATTTGGCGTTAAATATTTCGTATCTTCCAGTAAACCGACCATTCCGATAATTGGTGTCGGCATGATTGCTTCACCTTTTGACTCATTGTAAAGGGAGACGTTTCCGCTAATAACCGGCGTCTCGAGTGCTAGACAAGCTTCCCGGATACCATCGATACTCTGTTCCATCTGCCAGAAATTCTCAGGCTTTGTCGGGTCTCCGTAGTTTAACCCGTCCGTAATCGCAAGTGGCTTCGCACCGGTACAGATAATGTTTCGGCTGGCTTCAGCAACCGCAATTTGTCCGCCCACTTTCGGATCTAAGTAGAGATAACGGGAGTTACAGTCTGTTGTAATTGCAATTGCTTTATCCGTTCCGTCAATCTTCACAACTGCTGCATCAAGGCCCGGTCCTGCAATCGTGTTCCCTTGCGCTTCAGAATCGTACTGCTTATATGCCCATTCCTTACTTGCAATCGTCGGCTGCTGTAATAAAGTCCGAAGCATTTCACTGTGGTTCAAGTCAGCTGGAATTGCAACTTTCTGCGCTTGTAAGGCACGATATTTTTCCGGTTCTTTCGAAGGCATCTCATATACAGGTGCGTCATCTGTCAATGCCGCAACTGGGATTTCCGCATAAATTTCACCTTTATGTTTAATTCGGAAAACTTCTTCTTCAAGTACTTCACCGATGGCAACTGCTTCTACATCATGTTTCTGGAAGATGTCGAGGATTTCCTGTTCCCGGCCCTGTTCCACAACAAGCAGCATGCGCTCTTGGGATTCCGATAACATCATTTCGTACGCATCCATATTTTCTTCCCGCTGCGGGACGTGATCTAGAACGAGTTCCATTCCAGTTCCTGCTTTACTGGCCATTTCACTTGCTGAAGATGTGAGGCCCGCTGCTCCCATATCCTGGATTCCGACAAGCGCATCGGAATGAATGACTTCCAGACAAGCTTCGATCAGTTTTTTCCCCATATGCGGGTCACCGATCGCTACGGCTGACGTATGATCTTCTTCCGCCCCTACAACGTCAGAGGAGAATGTGGCACCATGAATTCCGTCCCTTCCAGTCTTTCCACCAGCATAAATGACGGTATTACCAACACCTGATGCTACTCCCTTTTGTACGTCCTGATGGTTGACTAGTCCGACGACCATCGCATTGACAAGCGGATTCTCTTCATAGCTTTCATCGAATTGAACTTCCCCGCCAACTGTTGGAACTCGAGTCGTATTTCCGTAATTCGCAATCCCGCGAACTGCTTCAGAGAATAACCATTTGGTCCGGTCCTGATCTAACTTTCCAAAACGCAAGGAATTGAGTGCAGCGATCGGCTTAGCCCCCATCGAAAATACATCACGTAAAATTCCGCCTACCCCTGTAGCCGAACCCTCGAATGGTTCAACGTAAGAAGGGCTGTTATGGCTTTCGATTTTAAAGACAACCGCCTGCTCATCACCAATATCAACAACGCCCGCCCCTTCACCAGGACCTTGAAGGACATGTTCGCCTTTTGTCGGGAATTTTTTTAATAATGGTGTTGATGTTTTGTAGCTGCAATGCTCTGACCACATAACGGAAAAAATTCCGGTTTCCGTATAATTCGGAAGTCGTTGCATTTTCTCTTTTACAAGTTGGAACTCTTCATCAGTCAGCCCCATTTCTTGATAAATTTTTTCCGTTTCAATTTGCTCGTTTGTAATTGAATTATTGCTCATTCCTTTTCCCTCCGTGTTTGGAAATTTACTGCTTCTCGTTTTGATAAGCCGCAACTTGGCTCAATACTGCCTGCTCATCTTTGGCGACAAACGTGATATGACCCATCTTCCGCTTTTCTTTCACATCAGCTTTACCATATAAATGACTATGACCGGCCGAACTTTCTTGCATATGTTCGAGTAATCCTTCGACATGTTCACCGAGCACGTTCACCATCACTGCCGGCTGTAATAGTTCGATATCCTTTAACGGGAGCCCGCAAATTGCAAGTACATGTTGATCGAACTGGGACACATTGCATGCTTCAATGCTGTAATGACCAGAGTTATGTGGTCTTGGTGCCATTTCATTTAAGTAGATATCTTCCCCGTTCACAAACATCTCGATTGCAAAGGTTCCGACGATTTCCATCTTCTCCCCGAGCAGTCTCGCCGCGTGATAGGCCTTGTCTTGAACCGCCTCACTCACTGCAGCCGGCACGGTCGTTTTATATAAAATATGGTCGCGATGCTCATTCTCAGAAATCGGGAAATACTTTATCTCACCAGTTGCAGTACGAGAGAACACGACAGAAATCTCTTTATCAAAGGAAATCCACTCTTCAATGATGCAATGCTTCTGTTCTTTAGCGAATCGGATTGCTTCTTCTTTATCCGCTTCCGTCTCGATTTTCAGCTGGCCTTTTCCGTCGTAACCGCCACGGCATGTCTTAATAACAGCCGGAAGATTCACCGTTTCTAAAGCAGCTTTAGCTTCTTCTCCATTCCTTACGATGGAAAAATCCGGTACCGGAAGACCAAGGTCTTTCATTATTGTTTTTTCTTTCTCTCTGTTCTGTGTAACTTCAAGTGCGAGGGCACCTTGAGGTAATTTACCAAGGGATTCAATATACGTCGCTGCTTCTAAATCAACATTTTCAAATTCATACGTAATGACATCACTAATTTTTGTCAGTTCTTTGATGGCATTCATGTCATCATACGCTGCCGTAATTTGTGTGTCTGCCACTTGGGCTGTCGGACAATCTGGTGTCGGGTCTAGGACAGCGATTTTATAGCCCATATAGCGGGCCGCGATTGCCATCATGCGACCGAGCTGTCCGCCGCCAATAATTCCGATTGTTTTCGGTGGTAGGATCACTTTATTTGTCTGCAAGGTCTTCCCTCATTTCCGCTACTTTTTCTTTCATTCCGTTCCGATAATCTTCTAATCTTTCCGCTGTTTCTCCATCAAATGCTCCGATAATCTGCGCCGCTAGAATTCCCGCATTCGTTGCTCCGGCTTTTCCTATCGCTACAGTCGCAGTCGGTACGCCACCAGGCATTTGCACAATCGATAGTAAGGAATCCAGTCCGTTTAGCGCTTTCGACTGAACCGGTATGCCGATAACCGGAAGATTCGTTTGCGAGGCTACCATCCCTGGTAAATGTGCCGCTCCACCCGCTCCAGCGATAATTACTTTCAGTCCGCGCTTCCGGGCATTTTTTGCATATTCAAACATATCATCCGGAGTTCGGTGTGCTGAAATCACTTCTTTTTCATACGGAATTTCTAATTCTTCAAGTACGTTGCATGTATGTTCCAACGTTTCCCAATCGGAGATACTTCCCATGATTACACCTACTAAAGCCATGAAACCCCCTACTTTCTATCAAGATTAAAAAAAGTCTATCCAATTCTCCACATATAAGAGAAGATGATAGACTTTCGAACAGATAACATTCATCATTATTTTACATAATGATCCACCTTCCCTCATAGTCCTTGGATTTACGGTCAAGGGTAGAAACTTCGGAGCCATATTCTCCATGAAATATATGAGGTTTTTTATTCACTTTTTCTGCGTTAAGCATATCAAAATAACAAACAAAAATCAACAGAAATCGAACGATAAATTAGCTTTATCTATTAACGTTCGGGTTTTGCTTATTTTCTGAGACATGGGGTCAGAGCCTTTGTCCCACTTTACTAACTTGCTCAACTTTTGGAACTCATAATTGATGGAACAGTCCAAATTAATCAAGTACTCTTAGCTTGACAAGGCATGCGGCTAAAACACTGGGGTTTTATTCTCCCAATCTCCCAATGCTGCATTTATTTTGATTGAATGGGAAGTTTAATGAATTTCATAAAACGTATTTAATGTATCACCATCACCATATGTAGTTGGTTCGTTCCCAACTACATATGGTGATGGGAAAGCCGACTTTGGTAATTATGAAATTCATTCAGTTAATTAAATATTACTTTCCCATAAATCTTTTATATTATTTTTATTACACATGAACGGTTTATAATTCCCCCACTGAATGAAGTTTCACTTTACCGGAAAACAACAAACAATAAAAAACACTATGATAGCTGCCACTTCGCAGATATCATAGTGTATATAGCCTCATTCTTCCTTTTTCTCCTTCTCATGTTCTTCCACAAGCTCTTCATGGTGCTTCTGAATCTTACTTTTCTTAACTTGTTTAACCCAGAATCCGCCATGAATTTGTTTCGGTTCATAAGAGATGATGAATGCTTTTGGATCAATCCCTTGAATAAGTTCATATAAGGATAGTTCATACTTTCTCGGCGTCAAGATTTGCATCGCCAAACGGTCCCCTTCCATCCCATAAGCATACCAGCTCGTGACACCAAACCCTTTTTCTCTAATCTGTTGGGTGAACTTAATATCTGGATTGGAGGAAGTTACATTTACAACGATATATCCAAGTGCGAGCTTTTCTTCAATCATCGATCCGATAATGACACCAAGTCCAAAACCGAGCGCATAAGCAATCAAGTTCTGGATCTCATTCAAGTTATCAAGCACCAATCCCAATCCGATGACATAGATGACAACTTCGACCATACCTACTAACGCCGCTATATATCGCTTGCCTTTTAATGTAAAAATCATCCGCACCGTAAACATGGATACATAGACGACATTGATTAGAAAAATAATTGCCACCATGATTAACGCATTTTCAAGCATCGCCATTCCCCCTCGGAAAACATCTATTCTATCGTATTATTTTTCAATTAGTTCCAATTTAAAATCCCCAACCGCATCTTGCACATATAAATCTGTAACGGAAGTCGAATAGTTATGAATCACTGCTTGAAACTCAAGATCCATCTCTGGCACCCGGACTAGAAAATCATTTTTATATAGTTCCGTCGTTACATCATGATAGGCGTCACTATGGACTTTAAAGTCAAATGCGATAAATTTCCGTACCTTATCTTTATCTTCCCTCATATCTTCTTTAACATTCTGGGCATCTAGTTTCAATTCATTCAACAATATCTCCATATCTTACCACTCCCAACCTATTCCTTATTCGGGCCAAAAACACGTCGCTCAATTCCCGATTCTTGTCCGCGCAGTCGCTTTCTTAAACGATTCACCCAGTTCTCAGCCAGCAACTCGCAAGTTGAAAGTTCATCAGCAAGTCTTAAATCATCTTTATTAAAATGCATCACTTCATTGGCAGCTTGAACAGACCACTGCGGATAAGGGCGCTCCATCAAGTCGATGGGACTATCCGCTTCAACATTCCCTTCTTCAAGCACACGAAAATACCAGCCTGTCCTTCCTGTGTTCTGAATTTGAAGAGCAAGATCTAGAATTTGAAAACGGCGCGCGGGTCTCCAGCATGGCTGCCTTGGCTGTGAAACTTGAATGACCGCATCCCCGACCTTGTACGTATCACCAATGCATACACTGAACTCATCCATTTCAAGCACTGCAAAGTTTTCCCCCATGCCACCCATCACGAGTGCTTCATGGTCATATTTCTCCTGCCAATACGTATAATGCTTGATCGGGTAGCAAAAAACAGCCTTCTCCGGTCCGCCATGATTCTTCTTATCACCAACTTCATCCCCAATGAAACCAGTTTCACTAAGCCAGGTCGGCTCTTTTGTTTCTCCTTTAAATATCCCTGTCTCCCATGGTCTTTCCAACGGATTTTCCGCATTTTCTTTACCTACCCGTTTCACTTTCCCGATAAACAATTTATGTAGATGTGGCTCTTCCATTGTTTCACCTGCTTTTCCATGATATTATTAATTTTATTCTATATGAAAGAATGTTAGAAAGAAACCGAAAGACTTGGAGGCAAAGATATGGCTATTGAAAAAGCAATATTTGCAGGAGGCTGCTTCTGGTGCATGGTAAAACCGTTTGACTCGTGGGATGGTGTTCATGAAGTTGTCTCCGGTTATACGGGTGGACAAATAGATAATCCAACCTATGAACAAGTAAAAACAGGGGAAACTGGCCATTATGAAGCAGTTGAAATCACATTCGACCCTGAGAAAATAAGCTATGACACCATTCTTGATTTATATTGGAAGCAAATCGACCCAACGGATTCAGGTGGCCAATTCCATGATCGCGGTAGCCAATACCGGGCAGCAATTTTTCACACGACTCCTGAGCAACAAAAAAAAGCTGAAGCATCAAAAGAAAAGCTAGCGGCAAGCGGAATCTTTAAGAAACCAATTGTCACCGAAATCCTTCCGGCGGCTCATTTTTATCCAGCAGAAGAATACCATCAAGATTTCTATATGAAAGAAAAAGAAGCATACGAAAAAGACCGGGCCGAATCTGGACGAGATGAATTTATCGAAACACACTGGAACATTGCAACTAAAAATTAAAGCCAAGGCTTGGGAATTTCATTTTTCTCAAGCCTTTGCTCCTTCTCCTTTTCCCTCTTCACACACTGCAACAAATCCACGAAATATTTTTTTCGACACGACATCTTTCATATGTTCCGGATGCCACTGAACGCCTAATGCAAAGCGATGAACCGTACTTTCCACTACTTCAGCAACACCGTCACGCGCTTTCCCACTAATGATGAAATGTTTACCAGGCTTACGATTGGCCTGATGATGATAGCTATTCACCCGAATCGTTTTCTCTCCGGCCAAGCGATGAATCAAAGAGCCTTTCATTAATTCGACCGTATGAATCGGCGCATAATTGGCAGCTTTTTGACTATGTTGGATCAACTCACCCTTTAGCTGCCTGTGAATATCCTGATACATATCTCCGTCAGCTGCAAGGTTCAACATTTGCGCGCCCTTACACACTCCAAGTATCGGTTTATCTTTCGCTAATATTTCCCGCGTAATTTTCATTTCAAATGCATCGCGCTCTGGGATAAACGGACCAAGATGCAAATGTGGTTCCTCATCAAAATAAATCGGATCAACATCATCCCCACCGGTTAAAAACAGTCCGTCAATCCGTTCTATCACTTCATCTATCATAGCTGAATTTGTTAAATAAGATAGCACAAGAGGGATACCTCCCGCTTGTTCAATTGCGAGCATATTATTCTTCGTTATTTTATAATGTTTCTCATTTAATTCCATTCCAGGCACTACACCAATTAAAGGTTTCATCATCGCTCCCCCCTACATTATATTGTATCATCTTTCATTCGTAATTATTACATATCCAAAAAAAGCCGAACCTGCTGGAGGTCCGACCTTTCTCAATAGAATGAATTTCATAATTACCAAACTCGGCTCCTCCGCCACCATATGCAGTTGGGGATCAAGCCAACTCAACTACATATGGTGATGGTGAAGCATTAAATACGTATTATGAAATTCATTAAATACTATTAACTTAGGAAAATAAAATATAAAATAAAGGTAACGAATAATCCGTACATGATCGGGTGAATTTCTTTCGCTTTTCCCTTCACAATCATCGTAATCGGATAGAATATGAAACCAATCGCAATACCTGTTGCAATACTATAGGTGAGAGACATCATCAGCACAATAAAGAAGGAAGGAACAGCAACTTCAAACCGGTCCCACTCAATATTCTTAAGCTGTGACGCCATCATGACTCCGACAATGACTAATGCGGGAGCAGTAACTGCACTTGTTACGATTGCAAGGAGCGGAGAGAAGAATAAAGCCAACAGGAAAAGTCCTGCTGTTACGACAGATGTAAAACCAGTTCGTCCACCCGCACCAACACCGGCTGTAGATTCCACGTAAGACGTCGTTGTTGATGTCCCGACAACCGCACCCACGACTGTTGCTGCTGAGTCTGCAAGTAAAGCTCTACCCGCACGCGGAAGTTTATTGTCTTTCACTAGTCCAGCTTGTGTTGCAACTGCAACTAATGTGCCCGCTGTGTCAAAGAAATCAACGAATAAGAACGTTAAAATAACGATAAGCATTTCAATTGTGAAGATATCGCCGAAATTAATGAATGCTTGACCAAATGTAGGTGCTAAGCTCGGCACACTCCCAACAATGTCACCAATCCCTTGTGGGACAGGTATTAAACCGAAGATCATCCCAACAATTGCCGTCAGAATCATTCCGTAAAAAATTCCCGCTTTAACACCTCTTGTAAGTAAAACAACGGCCGCAATCAGACCGAAAATCGTAAGCAGCACATTCGGATCCCTTAAGTTTCCTAGACCAACGAGGGTCGCTTCATTCGCAACCACAATTCCGGCACTTGATAAACCGATAAAAGCAATGTATAAGCCAATACCTGCACCTACCGCAAGTTTTAAGTTTGCAGGGATTGCATTAATAATAATTTCTCTTAAACCAGATAAAGATAAGAAGATAAAAATGACTCCAGATACGAGAACTCCTGCTAGAGCAGTTTCCCAAGGTATTCCATATTGTAAAACAACGGTATATGCGAAGAATGCGTTCAGACCCATTCCCGGTGCAAGCGCGACAGGATATTTCCCAAGCACACCCATTGTTAGTGTCCCTACTGCAGCGGCGACTGCTGTTGCAGTAAACACAGCTCCTTCAGGCATTCCTGCAGCTGAAAGCGTTGCTGGGTTCACAAAAAGAATATAAGCCATTGCCAGGAATGTTGTCAGTCCGGCAATGGATTCTGTTTTGTAGCTTGTGCCGAGCTCTTCAAACTGAAAATACTTTTTCATTCCATTTTTCCTCCTAAATTGAAAAATGCGTTGCGAACGGAAATCTAGCTCGAACTATCCCCTTCTCCTTTAATAAATAATGAGTCTAATAGAGTAAAACTTCATTCAGTGGGAGGTATTACAGACCGTTAATGCGTAATAAAAACAAAAAAACGCTCGGATAAGGAGCGTCTACCAAAACAACAAGAATAGAATAATGATAGCCAATGGAAGCTTCATTAAACATCCTGCGTAGTCAAACCGTTTACGGTGGTTTGGTAGAAACTTTGGGCCATATTCCCGAAATTATACGCAATTGCATTTAATTATAAAACCATTCTACTCTCACTGTCACTCTTTGTCAACAGAACCCGAATGTTATTTTAGATTCAGAGATTAACATTCGTATTTGTCGTAATTTGGTGTGAAACAGAAAACTTGGCATTCGCCAAGTCTTTAGGCGAATGCCTTAGTTGCACTTATGCAGTAAGAAAGGATTTATACTTTCTTATCTGCCAAAAAAAGACCAGGACGACATAAAATAGCCAGTCCTGATCTTTTAAACGTTAGATTAGTTATTAGGGCTTAGATCCTCAATAGAGTCGACATCCATATACTTTGGTACAACAAGACCAATTTTTGCGCCGACTAGGTTCGCTCCCATATCTACAATATCATCTTTATATGATTCATGGAATTCACTGTGCGTGAGAGGTAACCATGCCGCTAATGTAGCATCTGCATCTCCTGTTGCCAGGGATTCGAATACAATGGCAACATCCACTTCCGTTACCTCTACCTCAAAACCTTTCTGTTCCATAGCTGCTTTTAAAACTCCTGAAGATGCACGTTCAGAATCCCACGGTGTGGATACGAGCGAAACTTCTACACCATCGACATCTTCCACGCCTTCAGACCAAGCCGAAACTCTATCTGCGTTATCTTCTACCCATTGTGCAGCAATTTGATCGATATCCTCACCGGTTTCTTCCGCTTTATACATAATTTCTTCCATATCTTCCACATTCCATTCAAACTGATCAATCATCTTGTAAGCTTCTGGTTGGTCTTCTTCAAACCCGAGTCTACTCATCGAATGAATACTCTCTTCTCCACCATAAACTTCTAGCGGATCTTCCAAGTATTTCATATCTGGGTGTGCCGCAAACATCCAATGCGGGTTCCATCCGGTAATAACAATCGGCTCTTCATTGCGGATTGCATTATCCAGTTCTGTCATCATTGCACCGGTTGATGATAATGCTACATTCCAGCCTTGCAGATTATCATATTCTTCAATCGCAGCCTCTGTCGTAACAGAGATACCTGCTCCTGGTTCAATACCTGTAATCGTGTAATCGACCGCTTCTCCATAATCAACATCCCCGTTACTGTCTGCGGTACCATCATCTGTACCCGCACCTTCCTCTGAATCACCACATGCTGCAAGCAGCAATGTGATTAGAATCCCTAAAATTAAACCTGCATGTTTCAACTTCTTGAAATCCAAATTAACACCCCTTAAGTTAGTTTCGTTTCTCCTATTTAAAATTTGTTTACTACGAGAAACAACGTACAAGTTAAAAGCTTACCGTTACTTGCCAACATACTCAAATCGCAAATTCCGGCAAAAACATATATTTTAAAGGATGAAACGGATTCATCGTAACCTCATACAACCAAAACATTCATTTATGCGGGATTACTAATTCACTCCATGCTCTTTGATTTTCGGAATGGTCAACCATGGACGCTCATCTTCCCAGCGAACCGTGACAGGAATTTTAAATGTTTCTGATAATAATTCATCGGTAAGCACTTCTTGTTTTGGCCCAGCTGCAACAAATTCACCATCACGGACAAGCAAAACATGAGAAATTGCTTCCACTATTTCTTCAATATGATGTGTCACATAAAGTAAATGACAATCCCTCTTATTAATATCATTCATGAGATCCAGCACTTCTTCCCTCGATAATACATCAAGCCCGGAACATGGCTCATCTAAAATTAAAATCTCAGGATCAGCCATCAATGCCCGAGCGATTAACACACGTCTCTGTTCTCCTTGGGATAGATCTTGATAGTGTTTCCCGCTAACGTAACTTAAACGCAAAGTGGACAGTAATTCATCCGCTTTTTCCCAGTCCTTTCGCTGCACTTCTTCATATAATCCGATAGAAGCAAACTTCCCGCTTACGACGATATTTTCGACTTTTTCCCTGTTCAAGCTTTGGGAAAATTGCCCAAGTGAATTACTGACATAACCGATTCGTTTCCTTAATTCAGGGATATTCGTCTTACCAAATTCATTTCCAAGAACGGAAACGGCTCCTGCTGTCGGATAATCATATCCTGTTACAACATTTAATATTGAAGTCTTCCCTGAACCATTCAATCCTAAAATACACCAATGTTCGCCTGGATTCACTTTCCAATTGATATTCTTCAATATTTCTTGTCTATTTCTTCTCCAAATCACATTTTTCAAATGGATAATGCTTTCCATTTTCCAATCCCTCCTGCATTTCGTTAAATTCAAATTTAATACTCCATATTGTAGGATATTTCTGAAAACAACTCAATGAATAAATAAGATGAGAAATAGAAATGTATACGAATTGACAAAAGACAGCTGACGACATACCCTATACCCAATATTGTGATCGACCACCACGGCTGGCTTGGTGCGCCCACAATTAAATTTAATCGTAATCGGTTCATCTCTATTATTTTATTAGCTGGCTCCTTATTTCTAATTGTATAGGAAGGTGAATAGAATGACCGTTTTACTACCTTTAATAGGCGGTATATTTGTAAGTCTGCAAGCTGCACTTAATGGATATTTAGGCAAAAAAATAGGATCGATAGAAAGTACATACCTCTCCTTTTTCACCTGAAGTATTTTCTTAAGCATTGTCGTTATTGTTCTAGGCGAAGGAAACATATTCAAGCTCACGGAAGCACCTCCCTGGCAATGGATCTGCGCCATATTCGGTCTCATCTTTGTTTTTGTATTGGCTTTTTCGTCTCTCAAAATCGGCGTTACAGCTACGACCACGACAATCGTTATCGGCCAGTTGGCAGCGAGTATGATGATTGATCATTTCAGTTGGTTTGCCAGTGATCTCACCCCATTCAGCATGAAGCGTTTAGCAGGAATCATCTTAATGATTGGTGCACTTTATTTTATCTTTAAAGAACAGGATGATGAGACCAAACAAGTCTCGAAAAAAGCTATCTAATATAAATAGGGTTGCCTACTATATTCGTAAGACAACCCTTATCTATTCCCTACTTATTTAAAATTTCATTGATGACATGCAATTCTTCTTCTGTTAAACGAGTATCGCCTGCATTTCTTCACTTTCCATAACGATCAATTGATCTTTCATCCAAAATGGACTTGTTGATGAAGTGAGCATGATTCTTGCTCCTATCGCAAATGCTCATCCAAAGGTAATCGCTTCTTTGTTGCGAAGGAGCCATATTCCAGTATTAAACCAACCGCTTTTAAACTCGAATCCGTTATAGAGCTGGAGCGTGGTACATTATGGATCAGGTATTCGGTGAAAAAAGATGAATAGTCAGCAGGATGTCTAGGGATAGAAGTGGCCTAAAAGTTTAGGAAGAGCCCAAAAAGTTGCTGGATGATTAGTGTGAGATAAAAGAAGATATCTGTAAATCCCCTTTATTCATAGGATTTCCAGGTCTTTTCCGCTTAAACCAACAATTACTTTATTACTTTTGTCAAATCCATTTTTGCATATACAACTCTGTGAATTTCAACCGTTTCTTCAGTAACTGTATAAAAAACGGCGTAATTCTTAACTAATAAAATCCTATATTCGTTTTCCATTTCTCTTACAGGCTGATATACCTTACAGGAATAAGGTAATTGTTTGAGCCTAAATATAGATTCATCTAAAGTATCCAGTAAATCGAGAGCAGCCTGTGGAGCTTGAAGATGATCAGAAATATAATTAATTATATATTCTATATCACCTAATGCAAGGGGCAAATATTTCAAATCATACATCTTCGCTAACCTTTTTAGCAAGTTTAGACCTTAAATCTGAAAACACTTCTTCATGTGGATATCGTTTTTCCGTTGACTTAGCTTGTAACTCTGCCTCTCTTAACTTAAAATATACTTCACTTTCAAATATTTTTTTTTCATATGCTTCCATACTCATCACAACCATGTCTCCATAACCATGTTTTGTCAAAAAGATTGGTTCCGACGACTCGTGCACAACCCTTGAAATTTCAGAAAAATTATTTCGTAAATCCGATACTGGTCTAATATATGGCATGTTATCACCCCACCATTATTTTAGCATAATTTTATCATAATTATGCTAAATCAGCAACGGAACTTGATTAGTCGTCCTCTTTATAAAGTTTATTAATGCAAAAATTAAGTATATAATGAGGCGTTTCGCATTTCCCTCTCTTAAATTCTTACCAAAAATGTTACCATTTAATTATGAAAGTTTTACATAAACCGAACAAAGGAGGAAATATAACAATGAAACTAGGCCATGTAATTAAAAACAACAAACGAGTGCTCAGCCTTAAAACAGAAGAAGGACTTTTTAATTTAAGTGGAGCCGCCATGCTAAATAGCTTGCCACTTCCACAAACGATCGATGAATTAATTCGTTCTGGAAAAGAAGGAGAAAAACAACTAGCCCGTGTTATTGCCGCTCTTGAAACAAGTAAACAATCCTTTTTCTTACATGAAGAGGATGTTTCCTTCGACTCTGTCGTTCTCAACCCGGAAAAAATCTTATGTGTCGGATTAAACTACATTTCTCATGCAGAAGAAGCAGATATGGCAATACCAGAATCTCCTGTGCTCTTCAGTAAATTTAATAATGCACTGACCGGGCATAAACAAACGATTCCCTTACCTAAATCTGCTGAAAAATATGACTATGAAGCAGAGCTTGTTATTGTAATTGGAAAAGAAGCCCGCAACGTTACGGAAGCTGAGGCACTGTCCTATGTATATGGATATAGTGTCGGAAATGACGTATCTGCTCGGGACTTGCAAATGAAGACGGGACAATGGATGCTCGGAAAAACGCTTGACGGGTTTGCTCCAATTGGGCCTTATCTCGTTACAAGTGATGCGCTTGACCCGACAAAACTGAATATTGAGTGTAAAATCAATGGTGAGGTTAGACAATCCAGCAACACGGAACAAATGATTTTCAATTGTGCAACCTTAATTAGTTATATTTCCCGATATATGACACTAAAACCAGGGGATGTTATCTTCTCTGGTACTCCAGAAGGCGTTATTTTAGGATACGCACCAGAAAATCAAACATGGCTGCAAGCCGGGGATGAAATGGAAGTAACGATTGAAAACATTGGGAGATTAACAAATAAACTTGTCTAGAATTGAAGGAGAGAATTTGAATTTATACATTAGCTTTTGATTTAGATGACACGCTCTATGACCGAGCACAACCGCTCAAGAAAGCCTTCCAAGGATTTATCCAAGACAACCGAATCGATTTTTGGAAGTTCCATGAGATATTTCAGATAAATGGTGAAATAGCTTTCGTTAAAGAGAAGAATCAAATTTGGACATTGGAACAATCGCATATTTTCCGGATTAAAGAAACACTTCAACAATTAGGATTGGAGGTTAACGAGGAACAAGCGATTGTTTTTCAAAAAACGTATGAACAGTATCAGCAAGCAATTGTAGTTTATCCCTTAATTACCGAAATTTTGGATTTTCTAATTGAGAAAGAAGTTTTAAGCATCATCATAACGAATGGACCAAAATTCCATCAGCGTAATAAAATAAAAAATCTTGGTTTAGAAACGTATTTTACACCAGAAAAGATTTTCGTTTCCGGGGAAGAAGGCATTGCTAAACCAGACAAAGGAATCTTTCAACTGGCGGAAGAGAGATTCCAACTTGATAAAGCAACAACTTGGTATATTGGAGACAGTTATCCGAATGATATTATTGGCGCTCGGGAAGCAGGCTGGAATTCGATTTGGTTTAACCCAAGAAATGAAAAACGAGAGGATAATATCGCAACGAGTACGGTTTCCTCTACTCCAGAGCTTTTCGATTTAATAAAAAGAATGTTTGAGTAAAAAATAATCCCTCATGCACTTTAGCAGGTAAGTGAGGGATTATTTTCCTAAGCTACCTAGCCCCTCTTGACGGGGTTCAGTTTACGTTATGAAGAAAAGAAAATAAAAATCAGCTGGAAGTCATCTTTTTACCGATGATTTCTAGCTGATTTAGAATATTTTATCTAATACAATTATAGGAAAAGACCTGCAATTGTAGCTGAAAGAATCGAAACAAGAATAGAACCAAATAGAAGCTTCATACCGAATCCGGAAACAACACTTGCCTTTTCCCCGTCAATCCCTTTCACTGTTCCAGCAATAATTCCAATGGATGAGAAGTTAGCAAAGCTCGTTAGGAAAACACTGACGATCCCAATCGTTTTCTCAGACATAGTTTCCATTAATGGCTGGAATTCAAGCATCGCAACGAATTCATTTGTAACAATCTTCGTTCCCATAATGGAACCCGCTTCAATAATTTCACTTGGCGCAATTCCCATTAAGAAGGATAGCGGCGCAAGGATATATCCTAAGATTTGTTGGAGTGTAACACCTGCTAAAACAAATTGAATTAACCAGTTGACTAATTCCAATGCTGCGATAAATGCAATCAGGTTAGCGGCAACGATTAAAGCAATTTTACCACCGTCGAGTGCACCATTTCCCATTGCTTCAAATACACTCTTATCTGTACTGACATCTTGAACATCCACCACATCTTCTTCTTTCGGAACATTAATTGGAGCAATAATCGATGCAATGATTAAGCCACCAAACATATTAAGTGGTAAAGATACAAGAATATACTCTGCCGGCAAGATTTGAATATATGCTCCAACAATGGAAGCTGATACCGAACTCATTGCAGAAGCACTAACCATATAGAGTCGATTACTCGTTAAATGATGAAACTGGGTTTTAATTGCAAGTAAAGCTTCTGATTGTCCGAAAAAGATACTGTTTACTCCGTTAAAGGATTCAATTTTTGGAATCCCGGTAATCTTAGATACCAAGCCACCGACCCATTTAATAATCGTTGGTAATATTTTTAAATAGTTTAAAACGGAAAGAAGTGTGGCAAAGAATACAATAAGTAATAGTACGTTGAAGAAGAAGACGCCACCTTCTTGGAGTTCAAATCCACCAAGAACGAATCCAATCCCTTCATGTCCGAATTCAATCAGCTTATTAAAGACAGCAGAAATACCATTAATAATAATGGCCCCAATTTCAGTCGCGAACATGAACCACGTAATAAGCAGCTGTAAGGCCAGCATAATTCCGATACCTTTTAAATTAATGTTCTTCTTATCATTGGAAACAAGATATGCTAAGCCAAGGATAACGGCAATCCCTACGATACCAAGGATAATGTCCATTATTTTTCCTCCTTTATTTTGCCGTTTCATTGAAACAGCTTACATAATATAAAAATTTATTCTAACTTTTGTCATTTATCTGTGCATGATTGGACGTCCTACAAGTAAACTGCTAAATTTTGCTTCCAGAGTTCTGGAAGCATACCATGCTTATTTAAAAAGCCGCTCGTTTATATCCTTTTCCTTAATACGTTAAATGTAATTTGGTCGGAACGAAAATAGTTAATCGAATAAAGTACGGGACGGTTCAACTCATCAAAATGCACTTGTCGCAACACGAGTAGCGGCGTATGTTGGTCACAATTCATGATTTTTGATATTTCGTCGTGATAGGCGATCGTATTAATCTTAGATTCGGCGTGATTAATCACAATGCCAGCATCTCTTAATGAGTTGAAAATTGATTCTTCTCTTAGTTTATACCTTTTATGAAGAATACTATCCGGAACTTTATCAATACAATAAACCAAAGGGACTTCATCCGCTGTTCGAACACGCTTCACTAAGAATACCTGCTCGTCCTCTTCTAATTCTAGTTCTTCGACATCATCCCGATGCGGCTCAACGTAACCAGTAAACAAAATCTCTGTTCCTGGAATTTTTCCTTCTCTTTCGATCAATTCGGTAATACTGAATAGTTCTTCAATACCACCTTGAAAAACAGGTACCCGATTAACGAATGTTCCAATCCCATGTTTACGAATAACAATATTTTCTTCCTCGAGTATTCGTAATGCTTCCCGTAATGTGTTTCTTGATACACCTAGTGCCTTTGCTAACGCTGTTTCGGATGGTAACTGTTCCCCAGGCTCTAATTCACCATTATTTATCTTTTCTCTGATTTGTTCGATGACAATCAAGTAACGGGGTTTCTGATAGTGACTTTTCACGTGAGCGCTCTCCTCTCCATTTTCATATTGTATAGCATGGTCAGAACGCTTTCAATACAATTAACAAAGTCCGATAATTAAAATAAAGGGGGGAGTTGGATAACTAAAATGGCTAGCACGAGCCACGTCCGCTCTGCGCCCAGCAACTATCAAACTTCACACTCCTCCAATCGATAAAGAAGACTTAGCCGTTCGGTCTTTGTGAGGCTTAGTCGCACTTATACCCTTGTGGTGAAAGTCAACATCGGCTCATAACGAAAGGAGGGCCGTTTAAATTCGGGCTAAAGCCCAACTCACGTCTCCCCCTAAAGGGGCATGTTTCCTTTATCTTCCTTCCGGTAAAAAGGAGGTTCGATTAAGTTCGCCCCTTCCTGGGGCAACATCGAACTACCTCCCATCCTGGAGGCACAGTTTGTACGTTGCTGCGACTACAGGATGTGCTAGTGCAGGTGTTGCGAAGACGATCGCGTTTTTAACCTGCAAGGGCGCTTCCGCCTTTGTTCCATTATATCGCCTGTAATACAAAATTAATAATGAACAACAGGGTAATGATGTATAACGGCATGGATACTTCTTTGCGTTTCCCTACAGCAATTTTTGCTATTGGATAGGCAATGAATCCAAATGCGATTCCATCTGCGATACTGTATGTGAATGGGATCATCATTATAATGATGAATGCTGGAAATGCATCTGACAAATCTTTAAAGTTGATGTTTTTAATATTGAGCACCATCAGCCCACCAATAATAATGAGAATTGGCGATATCGCTGTACTTGGAATTAACTTGATAACCGGGATAAAAAGGGATGCCACAAGAAACAGTAGGCCGGTAACTATAGAAGTAATACCCGTCCTACCACCTGCCGCAATCCCAGCGGTCCCTTCAACTGTGGACACAGTCGGACTCGTACCAAATAGTCCACTCAACATAGACGATATGGAAATCGAACGAATCGCCGGCGTATATTGTTCATCCCTTTTTGCTTGTTTCAGTTGGCCACCTACGAGACCAATATTTTCAAACACAAGGACCATCGTCAGGGAAAATACAGCAATCCAAAATGTAAGGGACCTGATTCCATCAAAAGACATCGCATTGAAAACACCTGCGTAATCAGCTAAGGATAAATCAGCCCCCTCTGCCTGATTAAAATCAATCAGACCAAACATCCAAGCAATCATTGTACCGACAAAGATGGTGATAAGAAAATGTCCCGGCATGCTACGGAGAAATAATCCAAGCGCTATAATAAATGTAAGCACAAATGCCAACACTTCGAGGCTCCCGATATCACCAAGCGCAATGATGGAATGTTCACCGTGCACTATAATATGGCTCTTCTCTAAACCAATAAGTGCAAGGAACAGTCCTAAACCAACCGTAATAGCCTCTTTTAACGTCCCTGGAATCGACTGAGCAAGTATCGTCGCTAATCGTGTAAATGATATGAGAACAAAAACAAGCCCTGCTACAAATACAACCGCCAATGCTTCTTGCCACGTTAACCCCATGGCATGGACGAACGTATACGTGAACATCGCGTTCAAACCCATACCCGGCACGAGAATTAGAGGTACATTCGCACCAAACCCGACAATGAAACAGCCGAACATCGACGTTAAAATCGTCGCCCAGACCGCACCTTCAATCGGAATCCCAGCATCCGAAAGTATCGTCGCATTCACCACAATAATGTAAACAATCGCAAAGAATGAAATCAGACCTGCCAGAATCTCAGTTTTTACGTTTGATCCTTTATCATAAACTCCAGTTATTCGATTTAATCTTTCTTTCAATCTGTCTACTTCCTTTTTAAAATCCCTCGACCCGCCCAGTCTGTTCTTCTATTCGCTTATTCCGTGACTATTTTAATTCCGGAACTTGCACCGATTCGACTAGCACCGGCTTCAATCATTGCGTGTGCATCTTCTTTATCACGCACACCACCGGAGGCTTTCACGCCAATATCCGGTCCCACTGTTTCACGCATGAGTTTCACATCTTCCAAGGTTGCTCCTCCAGTAGAAAATCCAGTTGAAGTTTTTACGTAATCTGCGCCTGCTTTAACAGAAAGCTCGCAAGCACGAACCTTTTCTTCGTCTGTAAGGAGACTCGTTTCAATAATTACTTTGACTAGCGCTTTACCTTTTGCGGCATTTACAACCGAATGGATGTCATTTTCTACTGCTTTATCGTTTCCTGCTTTTAATTCGCCGATATTAATAACCATATCTACTTCGGTCGCTCCATCTGCAATTGCATCTTTAGTTTCAAATGCTTTTGTTTCCGGTGTACTGGCACCTAATGGGAAGCCGATAACCGTGCAGACTTCAACATCTGATCCTTCTAATTGCTTCGCTGCCTCTTTCACCCAAGTTGGATTGACACACACTGAGAAAAAGTTATACTCCCTAGCTTCCTTACAAAGTGTTACGATCTGATCCTTCACGGAATCTGCTTTCAGTAATGTATGGTCAATCATTTTTGCTATATTGTTCGTCATCTCTTCCACCTCTTCTTAAATTTTCGTACCTTAATTAATTTCATAATACGTATTTAATGCTTTGGTAATTATGAAATTCATTCACCTGGTAATTTGTTCACGATTCCTTTAACGAGTTTAAGGAAATCCTCTCTCACTTTTTCAGTCGTTTCAATTACTTCTTCATGAGATAAAGGTTGATCTAAGATACCTGCAGCCATATTTGAAATACAGGATAACCCAAGTACTTTCATTCCACTATGTTGGGCTACAATTACTTCTGGAACCGTCGACATCCCTACCGCGTCTCCGCCTACTTTTTGCAGCATGCGAATTTCTGCTGGTGTTTCATAACTCGGTCCACTGTTCCAGACGTAAACGCCCTTTTGCAGGTTAATGTCTAAATCCCGGGCGACCTGCTCTGCCAGTTGTTGATAATCAGAGGCATAAGCAGTAGACATATCCGGGAAACGAACTCCTAAGTCTTCATCATTCGGACCAATTAGCGGATTTATTCCAACATTATTAATGTGATCGGTAATCAGCATTAAATCGCCCGCTTCAAAATCTGCATTCACCCCACCTGCAGCGTTCGTGACAATGACTTTATCGATACCGATCTGCTTCATCACGCGCACAGGGAATGTCACTTCATCTAACCCATAACCTTCATAAAAATGGAAACGCCCTTGCATGGCGAGCACCGTTTTCCCTTCGAGTTCGCCAATGACAAGCTGCCCGGCATGACCTACTACCGTCGAGACCGGAAACCCTGGAATATCTGCGTATGAGATATTCACTGGATCTTTAATCTCATCTGCGAGAACACCAAGGCCAGATCCGAGAATGAGCCCAATCTCCGGGCGTTTTGTTAATTTTTCTTCAATAACATGTACCGCTTTTACAATCGATTCTTTATTCATGTCTCTCCACCTCACTTTATATCGTCTAAAAAGCTCTTCCCATATTCAGGGCTTTTAACTTGGAAGTTATCCGCAACTGTCTCACCAATATCAGCAAACGTCCCCCGTACTTGTAATTCTTTTCCTGCTGTTATTCCTTTATGGTAAACGATTAACGGGACATACTCCCGCGTATGGTCTGTTCCATGATGAACAGGATCATTGCCATGGTCTGCTGTAATGATCAGTAAATCATCTTCCCTTAATTTATCAAAGACTTCCGGAAGTCGCGCGTCATATTCTTCCAATGCCTCACCATATCCTTGAGGGTCGCGGCGATGACCGAACTTCGCATCAAAGTCAACCAAGTTCAAAAAGCTCAAGCCAGTAAAGTCCATATCCATCGTTTCGAGTAATTTATCCATACCATCCATATTAGAGACAGTCCGGATCGATTCGGTTACACCTTCTCCATCAAAAATGTCAGAAATTTTACCAATCGCCAGCACGTCATAATTCGCATCTTTCAATTCGCTCATGACTGTTCGTCCGAATGGTTTTAAAGCATAGTCATGACGGTTTGCTGTCCGCTCGAAGCTGCCTGCTTCACCGATGAATGGACGGGCAATCACACGACCGACCATATACTCCGGATCATTTAGCACCTCACGAGCATACTTACAGATTTCATATAACTCTTCCAGCGGGACAATGTCTTCATGTGCCGCGATTTGCAACACAGAGTCTGCTGATGTGTAGACGATCAGCGCCCCTGTTTCCATATGTTCTTTCCCTAGTTCTTCAATGATTTCCGTTCCTGACGCTGGTTTATTTGCAATCACTTTCCGACCGGATTTCTCTTCTATCTTTTGAATGATTTCATCTGGGAAACCGTCCGGAAACGTCCGGAACGGGGTATCAATGTAAAGGCCCATAATCTCCCAGTGTCCCGTCATCGTATCTTTTCCAGCAGATGCTTCTTCCATTTTTGTGTAATGGGCAAGTGGATTTTCTGCAGGTTCAATACCTTT
The DNA here is from genome assembly GCF_021556485.1 of Oceanobacillus alkalisoli. GTDB lineage: Bacteria > Bacillota > Bacilli > Bacillales > Amphibacillaceae > Oceanobacillus > Oceanobacillus alkalisoli. The sequence goes on from NZ_JAKGBW010000006.1 coordinate 28,363, forward strand.
AAAAGAACGGATGTTACCTAACCCTAATTTCGCCATATTCGGCATATGAATTCCATTCATATGCTCGGCAATATGACCGAGAGTGTCCGCTCCTACATCATTATATTTTTCAGCATCCGGCGCTTCTCCGATACCAACGGAATCCATCACAACTATAAATACCCGCTTAAATGCATGTTTCATTATCGGTCACTCCTTTATGTTTATCTGTTGGTTAACTCTATTTTTTATTCGTAAATGATATCATAAATTAGCTGGTTCTTTTCAACCTTTTCTTTTGAAACGGAATAAGAATCGTAAATCTTCTCCATTACTTCCGCTACATCTTCCTGGTTACTATGAATCGTTACAAGGGACTCACCTTTCTTCACTTCATCACCGATCTTTTTATTCAATACCAGACCAACTGCTAAGTCGATTTCGGATTCCTTCGTTAAGCGTCCTGCTCCAAGTAAACTTGCTGCAATCCCAATTTCGTTTGCAATGATTTCCGAGACAAATCCATCTTCCTTCGCTTCCGCTTCAAAAGTGTAAGAGCTTTTAGGTAGTTTTTCCGGTTCATCGACAATCGATGCATCCCCGCCTTGTGCCGCAATCATTGTTTTAAATGTTTCAATCGCTTTTCCGGACTTGATTGCTTCTTCAAGCATTTCTTTCGCTTGTTCGATGGAATCTGCTTTCTTCCCGAGATAAACCATACGGCTACCAAGCTCAAGACAGAGTTCATGTAAATCAACTGGTCCTTCTCCTCTTAAAGTATCAATCGCTTCTTTGACTTCAAGCGCATTACCAACTGCAAAACCTAACGGCTGGTTCATATCTGAAATAACACCGATCGTTTCTCTTCCAGCACCATTTCCGATTTGCACCATCGCATGAGCCAATTCCTTGGAATCTTCCAATGTCTTCATGAAAGCACCAGAGCCTGTCTTCACATCCAAGACAATTGCATCTGCACCGGAAGCGATTTTCTTACTCATAATCGAACTTGCGATTAAGGGAATTGCATTTACCGTAGCCGTTACATCCCGCAAGCTATAAATTTTTTTATCAGCAGGTGTTAAGTTACCGCTTTGGCCGACAACGGCGACTTTGTTTTTATTCGCAAGTTTAATGAACGTTTTCGGGTCGATTTCAACCTGAAATCCTGCAATGGATTCCAGCTTATCAACCGTGCCACCGGTATGACCAAGACCACGACCAGACATTTTCGGAACCGGGACACCTACAGCAGCTACAAGAGGGGCAAGAATTAATGTTGTTGTATCTCCTACCCCTCCAGTAGAGTGCTTATCGACTTTCACACCATCAATTTCTGATAAATCAACTTGATCTCCAGATTCAACCATCGCTTTCGTTAAATTTACCCGCTCTTCTGTTGTCATATCCTGGAAATAAACAGCCATTAAGAATGCTGACATTTGATAATCCGGGACTTCACCATTCGTATACCCTTCAATTACAAAGTTAATTTCCTCTTTTGTTAATTCATAACCATCACGTTTCTTTTCAAGAACATCCACCATTCTCACTTTAAAGCACCTTCCTTTTCATTATATAGATGATTTTTCAATTGCTCCATTCCATTCATATAATCCACATGAATAACATCACTTAAGAAAACCCTTTCAGTTGTCCTACAACCCAAGTATATGATTGGACGTCCTACAAGTCAACTGTTAAATTAATCAAAAGATTATACTGCTTTCCGAGCTTAAAATAGCTTCTATTATAGAGTACCCGGAATTTGTTTTTTTAAATAGAAATAGCTTGAGTCTCATTTAACATGACCTCAAGCTATGCTTCTCCTTGCTGCTTAGACTATGCTGTTCTCCTGTTGTGCTGAATTCTAGTACAGATTTAACTCTTTGTCCATCAAGATTTCTAATATGGTTGATCGTTCCTTCCAAATCTAATGATTCATCTTCAAAAAAAGCTGTCGGTACGGCAATATCGACTTGTTCTTTCAGCATCCTGTTACCTCCATTAATAACTGTCAATAACGATATCCCGGCCTGCGAGCACTCCCGTTATCACAATAATTATTCCAATCGCCATTAGTATGATAATCGGCGCCGTCCAGCTGCCCGTTACATCATAAAATCCGCCGAATGCAATTGGCCCGGTCGCTGCGATAAGATAGCCAATCGATTGGGCCATCCCGGATAAATCAGAAGCTTCGTAACCATTTTTAGTTCGTAATGTAAAGAACATCATCGATAAGCTATAGCCACTTCCACATCCAACTCCAATTAGTAGAGCGGAAATAATAAGAATACTAAGATTGCTGCTAAATAATCCTGCTGAACCAAGGAAGAAAACGATCCCCGTAAACGCTCCTAATAATTTTTGATTCTTCATCCGGTCTGCGAGCACCGGGATGATAAAGTTCACTGGAATAAGGCCTAACAACATCACCGAAATCATCAAGCCTGCCTGGCTGAGCGAAAATCCGTGAGACTGCAAAATATCAGGCAGCCAGGTTAGCGGGGTAAAGTACATCAATGATTGAAAACCCATGAAAATCGTTACATACCAAGCAGTAGCAGAAGTCCACATTTTTGCTTTCTTCTGTTCAAGCTTTAATTCAGGTTGAGGCTGTGGATTTCTTACTTGCGGATACCAAAAAATGATAGCAATCAGGATTAATGTGACCCATATTCCTAATGAAACTCTCCAGCCAAAACCTTCAATATTCGATAAAGGTACACTAACTCCAGAAGCTAGTGCACCAAATATATTCATGAATATCGTATAAAGACCGGTCATTAAGCCTACTTTAAATGGAAAGCGCATTTTTATTAAACCTGGAAGCAACACATTTCCAAATGCAATCGTAATACCAATCAACGCGGTTCCAATAAATAATGTACTGATTCCATTAGCAGACCGCACAACAATCCCAAGACCTAATAGCATCATCGCTAAAAATATCGTCTTCTCCATGCCGATCCGGTTCGCTAATTTAGGTACAAAAGGAGAAACAAATGCAAATGCGAGCAGTGGCAATGTTGAAATGGAACCCATAATCGAACTACTCACTTCTAAATTATCGCGGATAACGGGTACAAGGGAGCCAATTGATGTGATCGGGACACGCAAGTTAGAAGCAAATAGCATAATTCCTGCAACTAATAAAAAACTAATTTTCGCATTTCTTTCTATTTTCTCTGAATCTAGACCCATGTATTGCTGCCTCCATACTACCTACGATTCTTCACGTAATTATTCTAATGCCTGTGTTAAATCTTCTTTCAGATCTTCTATATTTTCGATTCCAACAGACACACGCAATAAATTCAGGGGAGCCATTGTTCTATCTTTTTCAACAGAGGCACGATGTTCAATGAGACTGTGTGTCCCACCTAAACTTGTTGCACGGGTGAATATTTTCACCTTCGCAGCGACTCCCATTGCTTCTTCCTCTCCGCCTTTTACTTGGAATGATAACATCCCACCGAATGAACTCATTTGTTTCGCAGCTACCTTATGCCCTGCATGACTAGGAAGACCAGGGTAATGGACTGCTTCAACTTTCGGATGTGCCTCAAGAAACTTCGATAGTTCTAGAGCATTCGCACAGTGTACATTCATCCGGGGTGATAAGGACTGCACACCGCGCAGAGCGAGCCAGCAATCAAATGGCGAAGGGACAGCACCTTTTTCATGCTGCCAAGCACGTAAATTTTTTAAATAAGGGCTATCAGATTTAGCTACTATCGCGCCAACCATTAAATCACTATGACCGCCAATATATTTCGTAACGGAATGAAGGGAAAAGTCTACTCCAAACGTCAGCGGACGCTGTAGTGCTGGAGTCGGCCATGTATTATCAACGACCGTGTAAGCCCCTCTTTTTTGTGCAATTTTCGTAATTGCTTCGATATCGACTATTTTCACAAGTGGGTTAGATGGTGTCTCCATCCAGACGAGACCAGTTGGTGCAGAGTGAATTTCCTTTTCCACTTCTGCAAGATCCGTCATATCAACGACGACTATATCAAACCTCCTTCCAATATCCGTCTCCGATATGAGTGCCCGAATACCAAAATACATATCATCCGGCATCACAATCCGGCGTGGTAAATCTTCTGGGAGTGCTTCGATTAAAGAAGAAATTGCCGCCATCCCAGAAGCATAAGTGACACAATCATAGCCATTTTCAAGCGAAGTCAGGCACTCTTCCAGCGCACGCCGATTCGGATTATCACCGCGGCTATACATGAAATCATTTGTATACGAGCCATCTGCAGCTCGTTCATATGTAGTAGATAAGTGAAGCGGACTTGTAACTGCCCCTGTCAACGGGTCAATTCCTCGCCCTACATGAATTGCTTTTGTTTCAAAACGCATATTCTTTCCCTACTTTCAAAATTTTTGTCGTCTATTGATATAATACTATATTAATTGTAGATATTTTTAAAGGTTCAGTTATTAAGTCGTATAAATGTCGTCTGAATAACGTCTTTCTAATAAACAAAGGCGCAAGGATATAAGAGCGACTAAGCCTCACAAAGACCGAATGGCCGAGTCTTCTTTATCGATTGGAGGAGTGTGAAGTTTGGGACTGTAGATTGCTCGTGCCATCAAAAGATTTGCTAGTTGCTGTGCACAGAGTGGACGTGGCTAACCCTGAATATCTAAGTTATCCACAACATTTTTACAGTTTCCTATATATTAATGAATTTCATAATACGTATTTAATGCATCACCAAATGTAGTTGATTCGTTCCCAACTACATTTGGTGATGGGAAAGCCGACTTTGGTAATTATGAAATTCATTCATATAACTAAAGCCGCAGCATAAAAACTGCGGCCTTCTGTGCTAACGAGCCAGTCTATTATGATTCATCAGTTGATCAAATTTCAGCCGTTTATTTAGAGCATAAATAATCGGAATCGCTACAGCTAAAACAATGAACTCACTGACAGCTGTTGTAAACCATGTAATGGCGAATGGAAATTCAAGTGCCAGATTTAGCTCGAAGGCAATAATAAACATATTAAAGGAGAAAACAGCTGTATTTGCAGCGAGTAATATCCATATGTTTTTAATGTATCTGCCGAGCAGCACAATGATGCCAAGTGAAATGGCCGAGTGTGCAACACCAAACACGAGATCAAACCAGCCCAACGGTGAAAATAAATAGTTATAAAGGAAGACACCGACGACTATTCCAAAGAAATAGCGCTTATCAAAGACAATGAGGTGGTTGAACATTTCCGAGATCCTAAACTGAATCTGAGTAAAACCAAAAGGCACAACAAGTACAGACACCGCAATATACAACGCTGCAACGAGCGCATTTACAACAAGTGTCCTTATTTTCATTTTCATCTCTCCCTTAGTTTTTTAGCGTGGGATGGTCTCGAACCACGGGATTTTTAATCCGTCATTCATTATAAGGTACATACTCGCCTTTCTGCAAATGTTGAGCGAGCTAGCGGTTGAAACAAAAAAACCACCAGTATATGAGGTGGAGTTCATACAATTTATCTATGTTCATTAAACAAGTGCCCGGCACTTTCTCACAGTGCGGACTTATTATTAAACAGGTAATCTATAATACTATTATAAAAAGGTATTTGATCCGTGACTAAAAATACCGGTAGCATCATAATTACGACATATGAGATGGTGCTTTCTTTAAAGATAAAGAGCTCGTCGTTATCGGCGGGGGAGACTCTGCGGTTGAAGAAGGAATGTATTTAACAAGATTCGCTTCGAAAGTAATGATCGTCCACCGACGTGATGAACTTCGTGCACAGAAAATCCTGCAAGAACGTGCTTTTGCAAATGAGAAGGTTGTTTGCTGCTGGAGACATTCGCGAAAAAACACTTCGGCAAATTGTCACAGCTACGGGAGATGGCAGTATTGCTGCTGAGGCTGCACAGGAATATGTTGAGCGTTTATAGGCGCATGCAAAAGTTAAAGTATAAATAATGGTACCCACTATATTTCATTTTATCAAGTTACCTGCTAGTGCACGCAGTTTCTAAAGGCAATGTAAACCAGAATGTATTTTTAGCCTCATCAGTCTTCCAACCAATGTCGCCTTTATGCTGTTCAATAATTTCCTTCGTAATACTTAGGCCAAGGCCTGAACCTCCCGTATCACGGCTTCGCGAAGGATCTACTCGGTAAAATCGTTCAAAGAGCTTCTCTCCCTCTTTTTCCGTAATCGGATAACTTGGACCAGTAATCGCAATATAGTATTCGTTCGCTAACCTTTCTCCTTTAATCGAAATGATACCTTCGCCAGAATAAAAGCGAATCGCATTCTCAGTCAAGTTACTAATTGCTTGCAAAACTCCCTCTTTATCTACTAATAAGTCCGCATCTTCAGCATCGATTTCTACTGCAATCTGTTTCTCTTTCAACTGCCATTCAAACATTTTAACCGTTTCATGAAGTAATTTGCCAATAGGAGCCATTTCTTTTTCAAAGAATGATTGTTCGGAAATATAATCCCATTCCTTTAACGTCTCCAGTTGTGTGATCATCTTTGTCAGCCGTTCTGATTCTTGATAAAGAGATTCATATAAAGCAGGGTCGCCTTCAATTACTCCATTTTTTAACGCATATAAATAGCCGTTTAAGTTCGCAAGCGGTGTCCGTACCTCGTGTGATAAATCCATCACTAATTTCTGCCGCTGTTCATGATTCTTTTTCAACTGATGAGCTAGGCCATTAAAGTTACTTGTCAGCTGACCTATTTCATCACTTGAGGTAACCTCGATCGGTTCCGGGTAATTCCCTTTCTTCATACTTTTCGTTGATTCAATCAGTCTCTTCAACGGATGAATTAATCGTTTCGTTAAATAAAAATGGGCAATGCTCCCCGTAATCATTGCGATTAAACTGAAAATCCATAAATAATAATAAAGCGTTTTATTGAATTTCGTCTGATTCGTTCCAGTCATTGTCCCCATACTATCCACAAGGAAACAAGCCGTATTGTAGACTGCCCAGCTGCTTAAAGCAATAAATATAGATACGATAAAAATATTGATGAAAGTTAAGCGAAAGAGAAAATTTTTCGGTAACAAGGATGTCTTCTTTTTATTCATGGACAAATTTATACCCCATTCCTCGAACCGTTTGAATTCGTGTTGGAGTTGACGGATTGACTTCAATTTTACTTCTTAACTTCTTAATATGCGCATCAATCGTCCGATCCAATACCGTCTTATCCACGTTCGGATATAATTGATCAATCAGCTTTTCTCTCGATAAGACGACATTCGGATTTTCCATAAAGTAATAAAGAAGATTAAATTCATGTTTCGTTAAATGGAGTTCATCATCATATAACAAGACTTCTCCTTTTCGCGGTTTAATACATAATCCATCGTAAATTAATTTTTGACAAAACTGGCCTGTCCGGCGGAGAACTGCTTCCACATGCGCGATTAATTCATCTGGGTCAAACGGTTTTGGCAAATAGTCATCCGCACCAATCTTCAGACCATTAATCCGGTCTTCCACCTTCGTTTTTGCAGAGAGCATGATAACAGAAACCTCATATCCCGCCCGCTCTTTCACCCATTTACAAAATTCTTCACCACTAAGCTTCGGCAACATTAAATCAAGAATAATCAAGCAAGGACGGTGAGTCAAAAAGACTTCTTGTGCTTCCTCACCATCCGCTGCTTCCAATACGTCATATCCGGCTTTCTCCAAGTAAATCTTTACAAGCCTCCGGATCATTTCATCATCTTCAACAACTAATATATTCTGTTTCATCATATGGCACCTCTATCACATTGTATGAGAAATAGAACATTATTTCATCTTTTCAAACTCTTGAATCATCAATTCATAATTCAATGCACCAAAAGCTTTATTATGAATCGTTCCATCCGAGTTGATTAAATAGGATGTCGGAATCGGCTGAATGCGATACGCTTCCGTTGCAGCATTCCCTTCATCGGTATAAACCGAGAAGGTGAGCCCAAAATCATCGATAAATTCATGTACATCATCAAGACTCGTCTCTGTTTCAATTAAATTTACTGCAACAATCTTTATGTCTGTATTCTGATGGAATTTCTCCATATCTGGCATCTCTGCTCGGCAAGGCGGGCACCAAGTACCCCAGAAATTCAGCATGACACGCTCCCCGCGGAAATCGGATAGTTGTACCTCTTCCCCTTCCAATGTCTTCAGCTTAACGTCAGGAGCCATATCACCAAGATCCAATCCTTCCTTACCGCTACTCTCATCGACTTCTATATTGCTCGATACACTCGCACCTTCTTCGGCGCTTGTTTCCGCTGTAGACGTGTTCTCTACCTCTTCTATAGCTGCTGAATCGGAGTCTCCAACAAACTCATAGACCGCCCAGCCAAACATAAGAACAAATACAATGATAAGAATTAACTTCTTCATCCCAAAAGCCTCCTAATGTTATCCTAACCTTGATAACCATGTATCATCAACGAAATCAAGCAGGAAACCAGTAATTTGCGGCATCCACCCTAAGAAAAGGACGAGCCCCATAAGAATCATGACGACAGCACCGAATTTCATAATGACTCCACTATGGCGCACAATCCATTTCGTGGAACCGAGGAAAAAGCTTAAGACAAGAAACGGCAAAGAAAAGCCAACTACATACATGACCGTATAAAAAATACCTTGCCCCGGATTACTAGCCGCAAGCAGCAAAATGGAACCGAAAATCGGCCCAATACATGGTGTCCATCCCGCTGCAAATCCGAGTCCAATTAAAAATGTCCCGAGGTAGTTCACCCGCTTTTTCGTATACTGAAACCGTTTTTCCTTCATCAAGGTTGGAATTGTAACCCAGCCGCCGACGAATAATCCCATGAATATAATTAGGGTACCCGCAATCCGCTGAATAAATAACCCTGAATCCCCTATTAATAAACCTTGTACCCACTGCCCAAGGAAAGATGCACTTGCACCAAGACTAATAAAGACAAGTGACACGGCAATAAGGAAGATTAGGGAATGACTAAGAATTTCCTTTCTGATTTTCGCATTTTTGCCTTCTTGCAACTCTTTCACACTAATTCCAGTTATGTATGACATGTACGCTGGAAAAATCGGAAGTACACAAGGGGATAAAAATGATAACGCCCCTGCTCCAATCGCAAGAAACGTGCCCGCAATCAATAATGTATCTGCTTCAATTCCGCCCATGACGATCCCTCTTTCTTAAAATAATAACTATATTTATTGTAAAAAATACCCAAACAAACCAAGGTGCTATTAGATAACCAAACACGGTAACAAATGGTTGTATCGAATAAAGAATAAACACTCCAACAGACCAAACAACTAATAACATGATAAACAGCAGCTTTTCAGGCAATTGATCATGTGCAATATAATAGAAGATGAGAAGCAATGTGATTAAAATAAAATATCCAATTGTACCACCAGTTTGAAGCCAAACGAGATAAATGAATTCATATACAAAAGAAGCGACTAAAATCACGGGAATAAATGATTTCATAAATGGGACAGCATTTATTTTTCCCCTCTTCACTTTTATAAACAGGATAATCCCGCTGATTAAAATAGCAAGATAAAATGCTTTAGAGTCGCTAGGGTAAGCAAGCACTGCTAATGGGTCTTGTATGAACAGCTTAAGGTTCGTTAAAATTTTCCCGACCCAAATGAAGATAACAACATTTATCAGCTCCGAAATCATTTGTTCGATATGTATTTTTTTATTCTTTTTCGATAAGTTACTCGTTAAATAAAAGAATAAAAACCCCGCTACAATAGCGAGAGCAAAAACCCCTATAGGTATCAATTTACTTATTTGCGCCAATGGCTTAGCTCCTTTATCTCAGCATTCTTAATTCCAAGCGTACACATTATATATGAAAGTTTGATGAAAATATTATATTGTTCAAGCAAGAGATTTAGTAATCAATGTCTAAGATAGATGAAAATAAAGTAAGCAATCATTTGAGGATTCCGTTAAATCACCAATCCTAATCCATACAAATATAGAAGCAAAAGAAAAAGCCCGTGAGAAATTATGCTTTGTCTCGAGCTTTAGATATCTGGTTAACTATAGCTTCTTTAAAAATCAATTTGTGATGATGCTTTAGATATCATACTTTTTTTAAAAAACAATTGGCACTCGCCGAGTTCCGTTGTTTAATTTCTTGGATCGATAGGTGTGCCGTATAATTTCCATATTCGAGAATACGATCTAAAAAATCATTTAATTCATTAAATTTATTTCTTTAGGGGAAATTGAATTGTTTCATACTTTAATGAATTTCATAATGCGTATTTAATGCTTCACCATCACCATATGTAGTTGAGTTGATTCGTTCCCAACTACATACGGTGATGGAAAAGCCGACTCTGGTAATTATGAAATTCATTCACTTTCCATAATTAATTTCAACCCTATTTATAGAAAGTGCAGGAGCTGTAAATGGGTTTTTAGTTTCCCTAATACTATGAACTTCATCAATCCTTATATTATTTTTGATAGTATATCCAGTCTTGAGCCAAATCCACATTAGACATTGCTTGTTTAAGAAATTAGGGGTCATCCAAACTCCAAAATCTGGATAGAAAACTATTGGAACAATAAAAAAATTGCAGACAACCAAATAATAATTGTCATCCATAAGTCTTTTTTTGACGAAAAATACATTTTATCACCTCGAAGGAATGAAATTGCTATGAAAGTTGAACTAAATATTTTATCACATGTTTTCCTTGTAATTATGACCTAGTAGGAGAACACAATTAAACACAATCAACTATATATCCATGAAAAATGTCTCGTAGGTGAGTTCTATCGGACACAATCGGCTATATATCCGTAAAAACTATCTCATAGGGGAGCTCTATGAGACACAATCAGCTATATATCCATGAAAAATGTCTCGTAGGTGGGTTCTATCGGACACAATCGGCTATATATCCGTAAAAACTATCTCATAGGGGAGCTCTATGAGACACAATCAACTATATATCCATGAAAAATGTCTCGTAGGTGGGTTCTATCGGACAAAAGCGAATTTAAGCAACATAACTTTCTAATAGATGGACCCGCTCCTATACAGAAGTGAAAAACTTAAGTTCAACATATATATGAAAAGTTTAATAGTTCAAGGGCCTGAAACCAAGCAAGATAACTGTTCAAATACTTCGTTTCTACTCGATTAGAACGTTGTATCCAGCCTTTAAGCCTACTGTGATACTAACAATCTTATTTTTATTCTGACCGTTTTAAAACCTCTAGCTGCTCCCATTCTTCTCTTAATATTCCCATTCGAATAGAGTCGTAGTATATGCCATTGTAAAACCGGCATTTTCTTAGTCTCCCTTCCAAACTCATTCCCAGTTTCTCGCCTAACCGCATCATACGCTGGTTCCCGGACCATGTAGCAAAGCCCACTCTGACTAAAGGCATTGTGTTGAACAAATGATCAATCCATGTTTTAAAAAAGATGGTACCATGTCCACCGTTCCAATATTCCGGGTTATAAATACCAATGCCAGTTTCAAGCCAATTTGAAGGCTTATGTTCCCAATAATAAGATGCCGTTCCAATCAATTTCCCTTTGACAAACAGCCCCCAGCGATTATCCTGTTGAATAAGAGATGGACCCATTTCTTTTAGAAAAGCATTATATGTTAACGCCACGTGGTCATAATAAGGGGCATCCCATTTCTTCCATTCCGGATTTGACTCTTTATATGTCAATTCCCATAAAGGCTTCAAGTCTGCTTCTGTTAATGGTCTCATTTCAAGTTCGTTATTTATCCTTATACTCACTGGTCCCACCTCTTAGGCTAAATTATCATTTAGCTTTTGCTGTAAAATGTTTTCTAATTTTTTTCGATATCTATTCTGAAAAAACTCCTTATCAATCTTCTTATCATTGAACTTTCCAATAACTTTACGTACATCTTTATCGTGGATAATTAGTTGTTTAAATCCTTTATCACTCAACAATTCTTGAAACCATTTATGTTTCTTTAAACGACTTACATTTTTCCCTATGTCTTCCTCATCAACTGACATTAAAGATGGCAAATAAAGTCCGAGGTTTAAAAATAAAATGAATCCAAACAGTAGAACAAAAAATAAAAGTTTCATACTTATCCCTCCCTCGTATCATTACGATTAGGAGCTTGCAGAAGTTTCAAAATAAGGCTCGTTTGAAGAACTACTTGAGATCTGCTTTTCATTAGGTATTTATTTTCTCCATCACCTTGTCCACATCATCCCATACATATATCAACTCATTCAGAGCTTTTCCAGCAAGTTTAATCTGTTTCGTTTCAACTAACTTAGCACCAAAATATTCATAAAAATACCGAGTTTTATTTTCCTCTAGTACTTCGACAAAAACTTTCTCAATGCTTAATCGTTTAAAGTGCAAAAACAGTTCATGAAGAAATTTCCTTCCTATTCCTTTCCCCTGATATTCTTCAAGCGAATAGATCGAAGTTAGATCACTTGCATGCTCTACTGTATTGTTTTCTCTTTTCCAAGCATCTGCAACCCGATAATTTGGCCTTCGTTATTCTCTGCAACTACTACATGATTGTCTTCCCTTGCAATGTTTTTCTTCCATATTCTGTTCGGTGTTCGTACGAAAGATTATTCAAGAAGTCTTCTGGAATAATACCTTTATAAGTCGCCCTCCAACTATCTACATGTACTTTTGCGATACCGGTTGCATCTTTCGAATCCGCTCTTCTTATTTGCATATAACCACCTCATACTCAAAATTTTTTAGCATCCTTAATAGATAATAATCTATAAAAAAGAGCTATTGTTTTACACAATAACTCTGTTTCAAAAAACTAGATTTTTTCTTAGATAATGCTACAGTTACAATCTGAATATCAACTGTTTCAATAAGCATCCTACAAGATTCGCACTATGGTCTAATTGCCCGCACTTCATTCGTTACTTACGCATCGGTTCATGTAGACCCAAGATAATCCCGCTTAAAAATATTCATCAAGACAGCGTTATGATAACTTCCATTAACAAAGAACGCTTCTTCTAACGTAGCTACATATTTATAGCCACATTTTTTATAAACATGCACAGCTTTTTCATTTACTTCATCCACATATAAAAATAGCTTGTGCAAATTCAATACTTTAAACGCATAATCAGATGCTAAATTCGTAGCTTTGGCTGCATAACCATTTCCTTGAGCAGCGGGATCAATCATGATTGCATATTCAGCATGGCGATGTATATAATCGATATCAAATAATTGAACAAGGCCAATCGCTTTCTCACCGTTCGTTAAAATAAAGCTTCGTGCACTGTTATTTTGCTGCTCTTTTTCAAAGATTTCACGTAATCTAGCCTTTGAGTAATAAGCTTCCTCAAACCAATAGGACATAATTTCGGGATCATTCACTAACTTGTGTAAAAAATGAATGTCATCTTCTTCATAAGCTCTTAATCTCAGTTGCTCTGCCATTTCCTTACTCCTTCTTCCATACCTCTGGATTGACAAGATTTCCTGGTTTTTCACCGTTCAATCCCGCTCTTAAATTTTTAGCAGCTAGCTCTGCCATTTTAATTTCCGTTTCTAATGTAGCTGAACCTATATGCGGCAGCGTGACAACATTATCCATTTTTAATAATTCGTTGTCAGGATCCACAGGTTCTTCTACGTATACGTCTAATCCAGCCGCTGCAATCTCTTCATTTTTCAGTGCCTCAATGAGATCCGCTTCCACCACCGTACTTCCTCGGGAAACATTAATAAAAATTGCGGATGGCTTCATGATTTGGAATTCCTTTTCGCCAATCATTCCCTTTGTTTCATCTGTTAAAGGGGTGATGAGACATACATAATCCGAACTCCTGAGCAGATTTTCAAGATTCATATGCAGTGCATTAAATTGTTCCTCTGCATCTGGTTTCGGCGTGCGGCTATGATAGAGTATATCCATATTAAACCCTAAATGAGCTCGTTGTGCAATAGCTTTACCAATCCGTCCCATTCCGATAATTCCGAGCGTTTTATGATGAACATCTGCGCCGAATAACTCTGTTGTAACAGCTTCTTTCCAGCGTCCCTGTTTCACGTATTGATCGAGCTCAGGCATTCTTCTCGCGGTCGAAAGCATTAAGCCCATCGCCATATCAGCCACCGTGTCTGTTAATACGTCTGGCGTGTTTGTTCCCATGATATTTCGTTTCGTTAATTCCTTGGTATCTAAATTATTGTATCCGACAGACACGTTACTAATGATTTTTAAATTTGGCGCTTGATCTAACACATCACTTTTCCCAGGAAAGTCCAATCCAATAATGCCCTCTGTTTCTTGGAGAAACGGTAAAAAATCAGGATCTTTATGAGCATCTTGTTCTTTGAATATCTGTACATCAAATTCTTCTTTTAATGTGCTAAGTACCGGTTCTTCTATTCGGTCATAAATGATTACTTTTTTCTTCATATGACGGTCACGCTCCCTTTTTTATTCCGCTTTACAATTAGAATAGCGATTAAACAGGTGTATTCCTTATGCAGAAATACACCTGTTCTTCTATTTATCCACTTTTTCTATTCACTTCATTTACATTGCTGTCTAATCTAATTTTAAACCATCCTTTTTTAATTGCAAGGATCGTAATTAGAATCGTAAAACCTAGTGTTATTGTGATAAAGAGCCATGATTGTGAGTTCACAACCATCACTGGTGAGAAGGTAATACGCATTAACTCTACTGAGCCAATTACAATAAATGCTAAGCCAAAGTCATTGAGTGTATTACTTTTCAAATCAGGATCAACAATTCTGAGTAACGCAATCCCCATTGCTACTGCTCCTGTTGTCCAGCCCCAAGTCAAACTTCTTAGGAATTTATCAGCAGCTTTCTCTAATTTCCTGCAAGATACTGAATGTGAAGTTTACTTTGCTCTTTTTGATGTTCAACTATTTGCGGAAAACAAACATGATGCGGATATTGATAATGTCGTTCAGCCGGACCTATCTGTTGTGTGTGACAAAGGTAACCTTGATGATAAAGGTTGTAATGGGGCGCCAGACTTGATTATTGAAGTACTTTCTCCTTCTCCTATTAAGATGGATCACTGGAACAAGTATCGGCTTTATGAAAAAGCAGGAGTCAAGGAATATTGGCTTGTTGACCCAATTAATCAAGCAGTGGAAGTGCACCTTTTAGTTTCTGCACACTATGAATTCCAGGGTGTCTTAACGGAAGAAGATACGATTTCTGTTCATATTTTGCCTGAATTGACATTAGATTTGTATGAAATATTTGATTCAGATGGATCATGATAAAGAGAAACTAACAATTGTTTCTTATACAGCATCTCCATCAGTTTAACGGCCACAATTGCTTTATCCAAAAATAGAGATGGAGTTATCTTCAACCTCCAATCTGATGGTAAGGATTGGGGATTGGATGATTTCATTTTGTATTGGACTTTTGGCATAGGTGACAGGTATTTCGATGCGATAGGACAGTTTTCTAATTCAACAAAATGCCGCTTAGCTACTTCTGAAACCTCAACTTCATTTTCATCCCTGAGAATACTAACTTTCTTTGTTATTCACTCCTTACCATTGTTACAAAAATATGTGTCAAATAAAATGCGGTGAATAATAATATTTATGGAACACTCGAGTCAGCCGATTATTTATTTGCTCGGAATTCAACTTTCTTTCTTTTTGACTTTCTGCCCAAATCATCATTTCCTTATTCCTTGGATCATTTTCATTCACTATGACTTCCAAATATTCTTCATATCCAAATAAGCCACCCACATCTTCTGGTGGTCTTTCCCCATTTCCATCTAGGTATGTCGCTCTAAAGTCATGAGACCTTTCCGTTTTTTCCAGTGTTATATGATGGTACCACGAATCTCCAAAGTCATATTCATATATGACTTTATTATGTTTCGAAAAAATTTCCTCCAATGAAACAAACCGTTCTTGCAGAATATCAAATTCCCCATGATCTAAAAATTCCAGCGTTTCCGGATGATCGTCCATTATTATTTTAATTGGCTTATTTCCCTCCATATCCACTGTAAATTCATGTAAATGGTAATTTTGCCAATCAAAGACCGTTTGGATTATATTATGAAGATGTCTAAATGAAAACGTCGATGGCACGGTAACCCTTCTCCAAACGTCATGACTGCCTAAATCGATTTGTATTTTCAGTTGATAGCGCTCATGATCCAATACAGGTATACATTTATCGTTATCTAATTCATAAACAGCCCCTAAACAATTTAGCATTTTTTCTACAGGATAACCATATTCATCCGAATCATTGATCTTTTGGATCTGCCTTCCCGCTAAGAGGCTTATATATTTTTGAATTTTCGTATCTTCATTCAAATATTCTGACATAAATTCAATTTCCCGTACCGTATTATTCAGCTTTGCCACCATGCTTCTATTAGCTGTTTTGGAAAAAGAAATTTCACCTGCTTTATGAATATAAGCGTTAATGATAGTTTGACTGACACCTTCGATACGTAAAACTTCCGTAATTGCTTCAAGAATTAAGCCTCTTGCATTAGAAAAGTCCTTTTTAACCGGTCGGTATATTACGACTGGATATCTCGTTTCGTTGTTCATTAAAATAATCGCTTTTCTTCTGTTAATACTGACAAAATTGGCGTGCCACGCCATAAAGCTATTCGGAAAATGTTCATGACCTTCTGGTGTAACTAATTCATCTCCCTTTATACCTAACTTCTCAAGTAAAGCTTTCGTACATTGGATCATCATCTGTCTCACCTCTCTGATAATAATTCAATATTCACTTTCATTTTAAATATCTTGAATTTGATACTTCTTCGCTATCTCTTTCGCTTCTTTGATCCCTGCCTTCGTTAAATAGACCGATTTGGAGCGCTTACTTCCACGAATGAAATCTTCGTCAGTAAGTTCATCAAGAATATCAAAGGGATATCCTTTCCAACTCCTTCTCGTTTCTCCGAATAGTTCTTGTAGTTCTTCCTCTTTCCACGATGTTAAATATAACAATAGCAAGGTTAGCTCCTTCACTTTCCGCTCCATTTGCGATCCTCCTCATCCTCTCAACTCGCCAAGCGCATTTCAAGATATAACCGTTCAGTGTAGATTCATTTAATGATAACGTATATCGACATACTAAATCACTTCATCCATTAACTATATGAATGAATTTCATCATTACCAAAGTCGGCTTCTCCATCACCATATGTAGTTGGGAACGAACCAACTCAACTACATATGGTGATGGTGAAGCATTAAATACGTATTATGAAATTCATTAATTTAACTAAACTTGATTTTTTCCATTTTTGAAAAATCAAGTTTGTGAAACAGGACAAGTCCTATCTTTTTTGAGCAATTTTCCAAAAAAAATGCAAAAATGAAGTTATTTATATAAAATAATATTACAACATTGTGAATCTCAAACAACTAACATCAAATTTTCATATAGATTTGC
This sequence comes from Oceanobacillus alkalisoli, assembly GCF_021556485.1. Taxonomy (GTDB): domain Bacteria; phylum Bacillota; class Bacilli; order Bacillales; family Amphibacillaceae; genus Oceanobacillus; species Oceanobacillus alkalisoli. The sequence continues at coordinate 45,826 of NZ_JAKGBW010000006.1, forward strand.
TATAGTAAAGTAAGGTTAATTTGAAGGTAAAAAAAGTACCTCTGATTTTTTTAGACATAGCCATTTATATTAAATTGAAAAAAGGAGAATTCATAACGTGAAAAAATTATTTGCTGTTTTAATATTTTGTGCTGTAGTCCTGCTAGCAGCGTGCGGCGAAGAGATAGAACCGAATATGGAAGGAGAAGTAGCGGACTTTAGCTTCACTACACAAGCTAACGAAACGTTAAGCCTTGACGATCTTAGAGGCGAGTGGTGGATTGCAGATTTTATCTTTACAAATTGTACGACTGTTTGTCTTCCAATGACAACCAATATGGCAGACTTACAATCTAAATTAAAGGAAGAGGATTTAGATGTTCAACTTGTTTCCTTTAGTGTCGACCCTGATTATGATAGTCCTGAAGTACTTATAGAGTATGCCAAAGAATATGATGCCGATTTCAGCAATTGGTCTTTTTTAACCGGATACGACTTTGAAACGATTAAAGAATTATCCATGAATTCATTTCGATCTGTCGTCGAGCAAGCGGCTCCTGGCGATGATCAAGTGACCCACGGGACAAGCTTCTTTCTTGTTAACCCAGATGGCGAGATTATCAAAAGATATAGCGGAGTAGATAATAACGAGATGGATCTGATTGTCGAAGATCTCAGATTAGTTTTGAACTAATAATGAAAAATATTCATGGAACAAAGGCGCAAGCGCCCTTGCATGTTAAAAACGCGATCGTCTTCGCAACACCTGCACTAGCACATCCAGTAGTCGCAGCAACGTACAAACTATGCCTCTCAGGAAGGGAGGTCGTTCGATGTTGCCCTAAGACGGGGCGAACTTAATCGAACTTCCCCTTTACTGGAATGAGATAACAGAAACATGCCCCTTTAGGGGTAGACGTGAGTTGGGCGTTAGCCCGTTCTTAGTCGGCCTTCCCTTTTTCTTGAGTTGATGTTGACTTTCGGCGACTAAGCCTCATACAAACCAAACGGCTAAGTCTTCTTTATCGATTGGAAGAGTGTGAAGTTTGGGACTGCGCATTGCTCGTCCCACCAAAAGATCTGCTAGTCGCTGGACGCAGAGCGGACGTGGCTAGTGCTAGCAACTTTAGTTATCCACAGCATTTTTATTTTATAGTTTCCAAGCTACTAAAAGAAAAGCAGCGCTCATAATCAATCTCTTTTTCATACGTATACCTCCATTTATGTCAATATCCGTATCGATCATATTCATTAAAACTTGCTTACCTCTATACAACCGCTATCCATTCTTATCGTACTTACCCAATGTGAAAGAATGATGAAAACGGTGTATTTTCATAACGTGAAACTTCAATCCGTGAGGTTTTCGGGAGCACAGGAGGTGCTAGTATCAGCGTTGCGAAACGAATCGCGTTTCTAGTCGACGGTACTTACCCCACTGATTGCTGGTTGAACGAATCTGAGGTGTTAGCTCACGTTTCTTCCCACCTAACCTTTCTCGACATAACCTGAATTCTTGAGGAATGTTACGGACGGTTACAGCGGGACAAATTCGCTCAAGGCCTTCTAACAAGTTAAAAAAAGAATAGCGAGCAAAATAAACCTGCTCATTGTTCCCTTTTGTTCCAATATTTTAAAATGTCTTCCTTGCCATTTGTTGAAGCGGATCCCATACCCCGTTATATGGAGGTGCATAACTAAGGTCTAAATCAGCCAGTTGCTGGATCGTCATCTGATTGTAAAGCGCAGTGGCAAGTACATCGATACGTTTATCAACGCCCTCTTTACCGATAATCTGTCCTCCAAGCAGTTCATTCGTTTTGCCATGATACAGCAATTTCAGATGCAAGATTTCTCCGCCAGGATAATAGCCTGCATGCGAGTTTGCCTTCCTTGTCAGCACCTCATAGGGAATACGAAGTCTGCTTGCCTCTTTTTCGGTTATACCTGTACGACCTAACGTTAAACCAAAAAACTTAATGATGGATGTCCCGACAATTCCTTTGAAAGGTAACGGATTCCCGGCCATATTGGCTCCGGCAATTCGGCCTTGTTTATTTGATGTCGTCCCGAGCGGAATATGGTCATCCAGCCGTTTCACGATATGGTACTGTGTCGCACAATCACCAGCAGCATAAATATGTTCAAGGTTGGTTTCCATATAAGCATTAACATGGATTGCTCCTTGCCTCGTCATCTGAAGGTTTGTATTTTTTAAAAATCCCGTATTGGGTCTAACGCCCATTCCTAGTAAAACAAGATCTGTATGATGTGCTTGTTTGTCCGTGATCACCGTTTCAACCCGCTCGTCACCTGCAAATGCTTCAACCGATTCGCCAAGTACAAGCTGAATCCCATTTTCTCTAGCTTCTTCCTGAATCAGTTCAGCCATGTCTTGATCAAATATCGATGCAATTTGTTTACCGCGTTGGATAAGGGTGACTTCTTTCCCAAGGCTTCTGAAGCTCTCCGCTACTTCCAAACCAATGTAGCCACCACCGACAATCGTAACGTGTTTTATATTCTCGTCTAAATCTTTCAGAATCGCTTCTGTATCGGTTATTGTTTTTAATGTATGGATCCCCTCCAGTTCCATGCCCTTCCATTCCGGAACGAGTGGGTCGGAACCTGATGCGATCAGCAGCCGATCATAATTTAATTGAAAATCTTTGTTTGCTTTTGCATCCGTTCCATAAACGATTTGTTGTTCGGCATCTATATTCGTTACCTCCGTATTCACTCGGGCATCGATCTTATACTTTTCCCTGAACGCTTCAGCGGTTCGTGCAACGACGGCTTCTACAGATGGAACGACACCACTTATAACATAAGGCAAACCGCACTGTCCGTATGAGTAGTCATCACCACGTTCAAGAACCGTCACCTGTGCCGAGTCATCGGTGCGGATTATTTCCATTGCCGCACTCATACCAGCAGCGACACCTCCGATAATTACATAACGCAACATAAACTCCTCCTATTAGTATCAAGATATCATTATAGTAAGATAGTTTAACCACAAATGTACTCTTTTCACTCTTATCGTACGTATCTAATGTTAAAGAATGATGAAAGCAATAGCAATTTTCGCGGGATTCTTCTCTCACCATTAGTAATATTTTAGTATTGCATAAATTTGACTGTGAAAATGTTATATTACCTACAAACTTGGGTATAATAAAGTTGATAGACATTAGAGTTATATAAGCGTATAATCTTAAATCGTACGTTGTTTTTTAAGTACATATATACATTTGAAGGGGGTACTATCTTGGCTAATGAAAACGCTAATAATAAAAAAACAATGAATCGCAGGATATTTATGAAAAATGCTGGGATATTTACTGGTGGTATAGTAGGTGGATCTATCCTCGGAGGGATATTATCGAATCCGTTTCTAAAAGAAGAATCAGAGTCATCGCAGCCTGCAGTAGAATCAGCCGAGGATTTCCAAGAAGCGCGTATATTTTTTGACCGCTTTGAAGACTTTGTAATTCTAAGAGCTGCAGTAGAGCGTATCTATCCGGAAGATGACAATGGACCAGGGGCAGTTGCGCTAGGCGTGCCATATTTCATTGATAAGCAATTAGCAGGCTCATGGGGAACGAATGCGAAAGAGTATATGCAAAATCCATTTAAGGTCAATGGTGATTCTGAAGATGTGATGCGTTATGAAACACCACTAAACAGAGGGCAAATCATCATCGAAGGCCTGAGGAAAATTGATGCGGTAAGTGAAGAACAGTTCGGTGAAAATTTCGTTAACATCGACGGAGAGCAGCAAGACGAGATCTTACAATCATTCGATAATGGAGAAGTTGAATTGACTGGTGTAAGTTCGCAGCAATTCTTTAGCATACTTCGAAAAATGACGATCGAAGGTGCCTTTGCCGATCCACTCTATGGCGGAAATAAAAACATGGATGGCTGGAGAATGGTAGAATATCCAGGTCCACGTCCAGGCTTCATCGATATTATTGAAGAAGAAGAATTTATCAAAATGGATCCGCTCGGTTTGAAAGACTATCAACAATCATAAGCGTAAACAAAACAGGAGGAAGATTTCATGGCAATAAAGCTGGATAAAGTAGATGTTGTAGTAGTTGGTACTGGTTGGTCAGGTGGTATTGTATCCGCCGAGCTTGCCAAAGCTGGCTATAAAGTTGTTGGACTGGAACGAGGAAAAGAAAAATCAGTCAATGACTATTTGGGAAGTAAAGATGAACTTAGATTTACACAGCGTTATGATATGATGCAGGATTTATCAAAGGAAACAATTACTTCTCGCAGTGAAATGGACGAAGAAGCTCAGCCAGTCCGAACACAAGGTGAAATGATGGTTGGTAATGATGTAGGTGGAGGCAGTGCACACTGGGCAGGCTGTACGTTCCGTAATAATCCATTTGACTTTGAAGTGTACAGTAAGACGGTTGAAAAATATGGGGAAGACAAGATTCCAGAGGGAATGACCTTGCAAGACTGGGGTATCACCTATGATGAATTTGAAAAGTACTATGACCGCTTCGAAAAAACAGCTGGGACATCAGGAGAAGACGATCCATTAGCACCACCTCGTTCGAATCCTTACCCAAACCCGCCACTCAAAAGCTCGCCTGCAATCAACTTATTTAAAGAGGCAGCAGAGAATCTCGGATACCATCCATATATGATTCCCGCAGGTAATATGAGTGAAGCGTATGAAAACCCGGATGGAGAAAAACTGAGCCAATGTCAATTTTGTTCCTTCTGCTCGCATTACGGGTGTGATTTCGGAGCAAAATCGGATCCTGTCGTAACTGTTATTCCGACAGCGCAAAAAACAGGGAACTACGAGCTTCGTCCTCATTCCTATGCCCGTCGTGTGGTACATAATGGTGAAAAAGCCACTGGTGTGATATATGTAGATATGAAAACGGGACTGGAATACGAACAGCCGGCAGATGTAGTCGTTTTAGGGGGATTCACCTTTACAAATACACGTTTATTACTACTCTCTGAAATTGGTAAACCTTATAATCCGGAAACAAGAGAAGGTGTAATTGGAAGAAACTTCGTCGGCCAATTCAATAATACGTTCCTTGGGGTTCGAGGCTTTTTCAATGACAAGAAATTCAATATGTACGGAGGAGCAGGTGCGCTTGGTGCAACATTAAGAGACTTTACTGTGGAACATATTGATATCGAGGGTAAAAACTTCTTGCATGGCGGACACCCAGAAATCAGACAGTATGGATTGGGACCAATTCAGAGTCTTGCTGTTCCAAGTGATACGCCTAGCTGGGGTGCCGAGTTCAAAAACAACTCTGTCAAATATGCAAACAGTATGCTGCATGTTTGGTTTGTACCAGGGGTTATGCCATGGTGGCACAACTATACAAGCTTAGATCCGACTTATAAAGATGCTTTTGGAGATCCGTTACTGCGTATAACAAATAAGTTAACGGACCAAGATATTAATATTGCGAAGTACGGCATCGAAGTAACTAAAAAGATTATGGAAGAAATGGGCGCAGATATTATTGATGAAGATGAAGTGCCAGAAAAATTTGACCATATCTACAGCGGTGGGCATTATGCTGGTGGAGTAGCGATGGGTGCCGATCCGGAAACTTCTGCAGTCAATAATTACTTGCAAATGTGGGATATGGAAAACCTGTTTGTCACAGGCGGATCCGCGTTTCCACACTTCTCCGATTATCACCCGACCGGAACAATCGGCGCTTTAGCTTATCGTGCTGCGGAAGGTGTAGAGGAATACCTCAAAAAAGGTGGATTACTTGCCGAAAAGAAAACGAAGACACATAAAATGGCTTAAAAGAAAAGTAGGTGAATATTATGGGTATAGCTAATATTGGTATTCCAGGCTTGATTCTTATTGTTGTACTAGCTCTAATTATTTTCGGTCCAAAGAAACTGCCTGAAATTGGAAAAGCAGCCGGAGAAACGCTCAAAGAGTTTAAAACCTCGGCTAACGAATTGGTGAGTGAAGACGAAAAGAAAGAGGAAGACACAAGCGACTTAGAAGTTAGGGAAGAAACATCGGATAAACAAGCTTAATTACTTATTGAACAAAGGCGGAAGCGCCCTTGCAGGTTAAAAACGCGATCGTCTTCGCAACACCTGCACTAGCACATCCAGTAGTCGCAGCGACGTACAAACTGTGCCTCCCAGGATGAGAGGTAGTTCGATGTTGCCCCAGGAAGGGGCGAACTTAATCGAACCTCCTATTAGATAAAGGAAACATGTCCCTTTAGGGGGAGACATGAGTTGGGCTTTAGCCCGAATTTAAACGGCCCTCCTTTCGTTATGAGCCGATGTCGACTTTCACCACAAGGGTATAAGTGCGCCTAAGCCTCACAAAGACCGAACGGCTAAGTCTTCTTTATCGATTGGAGGAGTGTGAAGTTTGATAGTTGCTGGGCGCAGAGCGGACGTGGCTCGTGCCAGTAACTAATAGTTACTTACAGTATTTTAACTATTTATAGTCTCCTGAATGAATTTCATCATTACCAAAGTCGGCTTTGCCATCACCGTATGTAGTTGGGAACGAACCAACTCAACTACATATGGTGATGCATTAAATACGTATTATGAAATTCATTATCTCCTATGTAATTAAAAAACTCCTTCGAATCACTCGTGCGAAACGTACACGATTCGGAGGTGTTTTTATATAAAACAATGCAGTTAGGTCGGCTAAGACTATAATTTTTCTATAATACGGACTTTAAATCTTTAACAAGTTCGTCAAGCTCAACCGTGCTTGTTCCATCATATTTTTTTACAATGTTTCCCTTAGGATCAATCAAGTAAAATCCGACTCCATGAGCCCTTTGCCCAATAACTCCTTCTTCAAGTACAGCTTTAAATGTATGCTCCGATATTTCTTGAATCGTTTCAAAATCATAGCCAGTTAAAAAGCTCCATGTCTCTAAGTCTGCATCATACCCTGCGGCATATTCTTTCAATACTTCAGGTGTATCGTATGCTGGATCAACACTAAAGGAAACAATTTGCGGACTTAGACCATCCTCTTTCAATTTCCCTTGTACTTCAGCCAGATTCGCTGTTGTTCTTGGACAAACCGTCCGACAATTCGTGTACATGAAATTAGCTACCCACCACTCGTCTTGAAGTTCATCCGAATGTAACATTTTCCCGTCTTGTGTCACGAATTCAAAGTCCACCATCGGTTCAGACATATTTGTTTCTATATTGTCACCACAAGCAGCTAGGAAAATCATGATAAAAAGTAATAAAAATTTCCGGACTTTCATTCTTATTCCTCTTTTCTCCGTACAGTATATCGATAACTTTCTCCGTTATAACTTACGCGATGAAAACTGCTCCATAGACAAGGGCTCCCAAAACAACAAATACAGGACTAACCCTAAATCGCTCAAGGGCAAGAAAACTTAAAACTGCAATGATGATTGTATGATAAATTCCCGATGTCTCATAAGCATTCATGAAAAAGTTGAAGGTCATCACACCTAACAAAACAGCAATGGTCGGGCGAATATATTGTGTCAATCGCTTCACTTTCGGGGAATCTTTAAACTTTAATAATAAGCCTAACAAAGCAATCATTAAAATCATCGATGGTGCAACGGCTGCAAAGACACCGATAAAAGAGCCTAACACACCACCCATTTCATAACCGATATAGCCTGAAAGCTTTGTCGCAATCGGACCTGGCAAACCATTTCCCAATGCCACCATTTCACTAAATTCAGTTACCGTAAACCATTCATATTTATGAACCACTTCATGTTCCAATAATGGTATGGTCGCTGGCCCCCCACCATAGCCTAATATATTCGCGATAAAATTAGCTTTAAAAATTTCCCAATATATCAATTCTCATCAACTCGCCTTTCTTTTTTTCCTCTGGAAAGCAATGCAGAAATAATGAGAACCAATATTAATATGGCTGGATGAATACCGAGCATTTCCATAACGACTAAACTGATGATTGTTAGCATAATGGTTGGCAGCCACCCCATTGTTCGCTGGGAGAACTTAATAAAATCCCAAGCCAACACACCAATCATCACACCAGCAACCGGAATAACAGCTTTCGTCATTCCTTGGACCCATGGAAGATCTTTATAAGCGTTTAAAACTGTTAATAATAAGATCATTAAAACCAATGTCGGTAAAATTGTCGCAAGGAGTGCATTCAGCATCCCGCGCCATCGATCAATCCTCCAGCCGACATACCCGGCAATTTTCGTATTAACAGGCCCCGGCAACGTGTTGGCAAGTGCCAATACGTCTGCAAATTCTTCATCCGTCATCCATTTAAATTTCGTAACCACTTCCCTTTGCATCAGCGGAATGGCCGACAAGCCACCACCATAGCCGAGCATGCCCGCCCGAAAAAAAGCCATGAAAAGATCCTTCTGCCTCACCAACGTTACCACTTTCCTTCTATCTTTAAACATTACAAATACTTTCCATTTGATCGTAACAAATATTGAACATTTTTACGAATTTGATTGAAGCTTTATTTTCTTATCACTATTAATGAATTTCATAATACGTATTTAATGCATCACCATCCATATGTAGTTGAGTTGGCTCGTTCCCAACTACATATGGTGATGAAAAAGCCGACTTTGGTAATTATGAAATTCATTCGTATGTGCAAAGAAATAAAAAAATGAGACCCTGTTTTTATACTATATCTCTTCTATTTCTCCTTTTCCTCTTGTGGTATTTTGTGGCTACCCTTTTCATTTTTGCTTATTTTATCTACTCTAGGTGCGTTGACAGAGCTTGCCTCCTGCTTTTTTACTGCTAAAAATACAAAAAGAGTCCGAATAACAGCTAAGTTATCGGACTTCAATAAGCTTTAAATAAAAAATAAATGGTAACCAATCATCAAAAAGTCAGGTGCTCTTATTACCAGCTTGCTTTTTTCACGCCTGGCACTTGCCCTTTATGCGCATACTCTCTAAAAGCGATAACGCTCTCGGTTCCCCATCGGAATACTGCTACGTAAATCTCCACTTAAATAGGGAACTCCTGCTAAACAGAAAGTTCCCTTTTATGATTCATGGATTAAAGGTACACCAAAACAAAGCTGGCTGTGTAAAAATTACTAGTTTCAAGTACGTTGGTACATAACAGGCACACAGTTGATTTCAAGATGAATCAATGCCCATAAACTCCTACCTCATATAAACACTTTCACATGTTCCTGGCTGTGGTTCATAAAAACAATGCAGTTTGAATTGACCCGTAAAAGGCTGACCGTACCATGTTGGCGGACACGGAGCATATGGATTAAAGTACCACAAAGCAAATTTCGCGGGATGATCCCGCCATGATTCTAAATTTCGTCTTGCTAATCTCCTCTCCTTATCTCTTGCTCCCTGATAAAACACATTGCCCTTCTGAACAGCTTCAAAAGAGAAATTTCCCCCTTGGACTTGAAATATTACATCTTCAATCGTTCTAACATCAATAAAGTCTAAACAATTTGCTACTGCACGGTTCACAATTACATTTCCGACATACAACATTCCTTGAACGCCTTCACCCTCAGCTTCCGCTCTCATCATCCTTGCCATTAAATCAACGTCCGCTTCCCGATAAGCTACTCTCGCCATTTCTTCACCTCCAGGATATAGTATGAAGAAATGTGTATATGATGTTTCTTTTATATAGATTTGCCCATTTCCACTCCCTTTGAATTACTCAACAAAGCATGCAGTGAATGTGTCCTATTATTTTCTTGTTCTATTCGATTTTTCTTCACTTAAATTCCGATAAAACCTTTCCTTGGAAGAAAGATAACGTGTGTCTGATCGTTCCCTGGATCTTTTTATTTGCCCTTCAACATACATCACGAGCGGTAAAATCCCAAGTACATATCTTCCAAAACGCCCCACTTCAATGTCTGGCAGTATTTCTTCGACAACCATCGGAAATACAGTAAACACCAAAAGAAGCATCATAACTAAAATAATTTCAGCATTAAATCTGCTTCTTATACGAGTAACTTTCCAACCAAGCATCACAAAAAAAGAAGTAATATATACTGACACAAGACAAAATCCCGCATATAGCAGAGTAAAAAATACCGATTCTCTCCTGCCATCATCAAGAAGAAAATTTATCGGCTCTCCTTGATAAAGAATCCCCTCTTCACTTCCAGTAAAAGTGAAATATACGATCGCCATATAACCAACCATGAAAAACATAAAGAAGGTTAGAGCTAGAACAACGACACCCCATAATAACACGAAGAGTCTTCGCAGTAAGCCAAAGATAAGACCAGCACCAGGAATTTTGCTTAAAATATAAACAATAAAAATAATACCAACAAAACCAACAACCACAATTAGGGTGGAAAGAATTTCTTCCGTAATCACAATCTGCCCCTTCTTTTATCTCCATACAAAGAAAGATATTGATCCTCTTACCATTTATTATCGTATTCTTCGATCTTTATATACTTTACCAATTACTTAGCTATTCTTGGTGGTTGCATGACTGTCAGAACTAAATTGTGTCCTTTCTTAAGGTGGTTATCCAGTCATTCATTTAGTCATTAACCAAAGCACCAAGCGTCATTCACACATTTCTGTCTGTTCAGGTAAAAAAGATTACACTATACGGAAAAATCTTCCTTCTCGTTCATCAAATAACCAAGAAAAACTCATAATTTGGTAGCGAATGATCAAATATTATAGTTCAGCACTTTAGAATAATCAGGAAATAAAAGGAGTTCCGGATGGAAATAATACAATTGGACATCGTCGATCTTGTCTTTTTCCACACTAATATAAGCTTTACCTGTTATCGAGTCCCCTTTTTCTAATTTCCCTTCCAAATCGTATAAATCTATCCAATTTCCATCGATGTTAACATTAAATGTATGTATCACTGCTTCTCCATCTACAACAGGCTTTGGCAGAGCTTGTTCAATGGTTTGAATTTCATCGATTGTATTTTCAATCGTTATGTCTAGTACTAGCGCTGACATATCACTTAAATCCACATTCCCTTGTTCAAGGTCAGGATTTTCTTCAATGCTCACATCATCGATCGTAACCTGGAGGCTTCCATTATCTTCATAATCTAGTAAATAAATTGGCTCTCCCATTTCATATATACCAATTTTACTCTCCTGTTCTGATTGCGGAGTGAAAAATACAACTTCAGGTATATCTTGTGTAATGTTCCATAAAAATGCCGATGTATATTCATCATTTTTCTCCGTGACGACCGCACCTACTAAATCCAGTGTTTCGTTGGGCTCAAGTGCATAATCGAAGGATTCAAATTCATCTGCAAACTGGTCGTTTTCCGGATAAGATACATCCACTTCTGTATTGGCTGCTGTATATTCGGGCAACAGATCGGGCAACCCAATTTCTTCATCACTTAAATTTGTCACAGTATAATCAATAAACGTAACATTCGTATTTTCATCCGGTGAAGAGACTCGTTGCTCCACAAATTCTGAATGATCCTGAGCAGGTTCTGTCCATACTTTATTGACAGTTACTTCTGCATCTGCATCCGAATAGTATGTGGTCATGACGAATGGTTCTCCGATTTCATGATAGAGATCATTAGATTCTTCTGCATTCTCCGAGCCATTTGAATCGTTATCAGCTGTTGTTTCTTCCTCAGCCTCTGTTGGTTGTGCAGTTGCAGTTTCTGACACATTATCGTTGTCTTGCGAACACCCTGTTATCAACAAGAGCAATATGATAGAAAACAAGGTTAAAAGCCTAGTGTGTTTCATAGGGAATCTCCTCCAATTATTAAATTTTTGTAGGTAAAATGCATATACTTGTAATTTCCCCGTAATTATTTAAATAATATATCTTTACGTTTCCTCCTGTCAATAGACCATCTGACGTATTATTCTTTTACTATATCAGTTGAATGAAATAAATCGCATGCTTAGTTTGTGCGGGATTCTTGAATGAGCATGCGAGTTCGTACGGTTATGGTGTGGGATTCTGGGGCGGCGAGCGAGGTTGCGTGGTTATCGTGCCAGATTATCGGGTGGTGTGCGAGTTTGCACGAGGATCGTGCGCGATTACCAAGGGGCGTGCAAGTATGTACGATTATCGTGCGCTAATTCTCGGACCGCGTGCGAATCTGCTGATTAATGCAACCTGTGTAAATTTCAGCAAAAAATTTTTTGTGTATTCCATATAAAAATTCGAATAATCTGCGTAGATTTTATAAAGCAACCATTGGTTCACGCCAATCTGGGTCTCCCTCATGAATTGGATTAGGAATATCACAAACACTATTTTGCATCAGGATAAGTAAATCATCTTTGCTAGGAATATATCGGTAAAGTACATTGGTGTCAATCCAAGAGAAGATGCAACTCGATTCATCGATACAGATGAAAGTCCTTCTTTATCAGCAATAGCGACTGCAGCATCTACAATTTGATCGATACTTAATTCTTTTTTAGGTCCCCTATTTGATTGTTTCTTTAAGCCCTTGTTTGAATCATAGTAGAAACCAAACCCCAAGAATTTCGTATTACTAGGGCGGGAGATGCGACTCTTTTCGGCATTCACGATGAGTCCTAATTTCTTCTCGATAAATGTTGTAATGGAGGCAAGCACTCTGTTGGCGGCTTTCTTAATAGGGGACTCCTGAGCCGTCCGTGAGACCTCCCAGGGTAAGGCATCTATCTTTCCGCTTTTACTCGTCTAATCTACTCTATAGGGTTACGCACATCTTTAGGATTTTGGCTTGTTGTGGAGCCTCGTCCACCTATCGAGCCTTTGTATTAGATTTCTATTCGTCAAGTCAAGCTTTTGATACGCGCTTCCTTCAGCCCTTACCTCACGATAAGTACCTTGCGCTTCTCTAGTGGTTGGTCGATATGTACCCCCACAGTGGACTTTCACCACCTAGATAGTTGCCATGCCTGGCACATACAAAAAAGGCGATAATCCTTCTTGAACTATCGCACCCTATAGTTGAATAAGAGCATATATATTTAATTTTAAAGTTCTATAGATAAACTTCTCCATATTTCTTCACATTTTTTCTTCTTAATACGTTCATCATATATTGAATAAAAATCTTTATCCTATATGTAGGTCTCACCTTCATTTCAAACAAATCCTTTAATCCATAGGGAGCCTTAATTTCAAGTTCTTTATTACGGAGTCTTGCAACGATTGCAGTTGGGGTTTCAGGAAAATGTTGCCGGAGGTTTGCAACCGTATGGAATAAAAACGTCTTCTAATGTTCTTCTTACTCCCTCCGCATTCGGTAAAAAAATCTTGAGTACCCTTTAAATTTTGATAATCCATCTTCTTTTTCCTTGACTCCAATATTTTAATAAATGATTGAATTTCATAATTACCAAAGTCGGCTTTTCCATCATCATATGTAGTTGGAACGAACCAACTCAACTACATATGATAATGGTGAAGCATTAAATACGTATTATGAAATTCATTAAAATAAAAACCGCAATTGATTTAAGTGTGGAACTTAATCAAATGCGGTTTAATGATAAATAGCCTTTCTATTTACGATTATTAAAATCAGATAGCGTAAAGGGGGATCGATGAGATAGAACGCTTCGAATTTTATAACCCCTCTGTCTCTAAAATTATTTTATTCGAGATAATTCGTATGAAAAGGACTTTCCCTCTCTTCAGTTTGTACAGAAACCCATTGGACGGTAGTAAACTCTTCTAATGACCATTCCCCTCCAAAGCGACCCAGTCCAGAATCTTTCTCGCCTCCGAAGGCAATCAACGGCTCATCGTTTACACTTTGGTCATTCACATGAACCATGCCGGAAGTAATCTGTTTCGCTGCTTCTACCCCTCTTTCTGGGGAACCCGAATGAATTGCCCCACTTAGACCAAATGGGGTATCATTTGCAATACGGATTGCTTCTTCATCACTTTCTGCAGAGATAATAGTAGCAACTGGGCCAAACATTTCGTTTTTAGCTGTCGCCACCTCATTGGTACCAGTTAATATATAAGGATGCATGACATTGCCTTCCACTTTTCCTTCCAGTACAACTTTAGCTCCTTGTTTCTTAGCCATTTCAATTTGTTCAAGTATCCGATCAATTGCTTTTCGATTGATCAATGGACCGATTAAATTATCCTTTTCGCTTGGGTCGCCCACCTTAATTTTTTTCGTCTTTTCCACAAACCTCTCAATAAATTCCTCATATAAATCTTGATGAACTATGATTCGATTAATAGCCATACATATTTGTCCATTATGCATAAATTTACCGAATAGTGCAGAATTTACCGCACCTTCTACTTGCGCATCACCAAGCACGACAAGCGGGTTGTTTCCTCCCAACTCGAGTGCAACTTTCTTAATATTTCTTCCACAAATTTCACCAATATGCCTCCCTGCCGGCGTGGACCCAGTAAACGAAATTAACCGTGGAATTGGATGTTCCACAAATGCATCGCCTATTTCTTCTAATTTTGGAACAACAACGTTAAATATTCCTTTCGGCAATCCCGCCTCTTCAAATACTTTTGCAAGTAATATTCCGCCGGTTACCGCTGTTTGCTCATCAGGTTTCAATACGACCCCGTTACCGACAGCCAGTGCAGGTGCAACTGAACGCATTGCAAGATACATTGGAAAGTTGAATGGCCCGATTACTCCAACTACCCCTAAAGGCTTTCGGTAAATTCTATTTTCCTTTCCTGGAACAAGGGAAGGCACAATCTCCCCATTCATTCTAAGTGGAAAAGAAGCAGCTTCCCTCATAATTGCGATGACAAAGTCAATTTCGACGTTGGCCTTTAGATGTGATGAACCACCTTCCCTAATCAAATGTCCAACAAACTCTTCTCTTCTAGCTTCAACAATCTGCACTGCCTTTTCCATAATGGAAGATCTTTCAAATGGATTATAATTTAACCATTCGTTTTTGGTCTGTTCAGCGGATTGATAAGCTTCGTCAACATCTTCCTTACTCGCTGTTTTTATTTCTTGCAGAACTTCGTCATTATAGGGGTTTTTCACTTTATAAGTGGTTTCCCCTTTACCATCACGCCATTTTCCAGATATATAATTTTTATTCAAACCCTCGTAAGGTGTCATATGATTAATTCTCCTTTTATTTTATGACTTACTATGAGTTTTACTCTTTGGTTCCTTGTTATACCTTTTAGGAATGGAGAAGGAAACTGGTTACCATATATTGAATTGAATTCAACTGTAATTGTTAACAATTGAATGAATTTCATAATTACCAAAAACGGCTTCTTCGCCACATCATGTAATTAAGAAAGCTTCTACGCAACTACATGTTGTGGCGAAGGAGCGGTAAATCCTTATTATGAAATTCATTAAATTGATTATGATTATAAAAAACCTCGTTTTATTTAGGACTTACATGTATGCCTTCACCCTCTCGCCAATCTGCGTAGAGTATACGCTTTACATAATCATATCCATTGGTAGTCAACTGCTCATTTAACCACTGTTGATCAAATCCGAGTTCATGCACATTGTCCCATAAAACTTCCCCATCTATAATTAACGATGTTGGGAGATGTACTGGAGTTTCTATAAGACGTAGAGCTTGCTTGTCTGGTATTTGATACCTGGATTTCAATAATATACTTATTTGCCCATTAGCTTCTAATATCCCGTATTTGACTTCGCGAACTGAAAAGACATTATTTTGACGGAGTAGACTCAATACTTGATTTACATCCAGTCTGTTCTTTGTAAGTAACTTTCTGTCTATAATACCATCTCGAATGATTATGTTAGGATTGCCTAGTAGGAGAGAACGAGTCGATTTAATTTTGAGAGTCATAAACTCTACTCCCAACATAAGAAACGTCCACAATCCGACGGCATATAAAAAATAAAAAACCCCTATCTTATCCTCATAAATGGAACTTCCTAAAAAATGTCCTAGTCCTAGAACAAAAACTAAGTGAAACGGGGTTAACTGATAGATGGATGTTCTGCCCGTTATGATAATGATAAAAAATAAAGTGGCAAAACCCACGATGACTTTAATCGTCAGTAAACCAATATTAACTTCTTCCAAAGATTTTTCCTCCGATTTAAGTTTTAGTTTGTTGTACCATCATGTCTTGGATTTTATTGATTCCAATAGAATTCTAAAGGCTGTACGGTCTTTCCCTCCCACTTATTAAGAACAGTAAATAATATAAGTTGTGAACTTGCCCTGTAGATTTTCAGTTAAGAAATCAGAACATGATTTTACCATTTCTAATATTGACTTTTACCTTTGGATGAACAAGGATATGCTCATAATAATTTTCTCCCTTTATTTCTTTCCAGATAGAGGGATGAAAGGCAACGAGTTCTCTGCCTAATCCAAGTACGTCACTTTGATTCTCTGCAAGTTTTTTAAACAGAGTATCCGCTTTTTCAGTAAGAATCATGGATAATTGACTTTCCAAAGAATCGATCACTTCTTGCTTATATAAATGGTTTGGAGGATAGTCAACAATCTCCACATCCAATTGCAGCATAATATCAGCATGTACTTTTTCCTCTTTTTTCAGCTTAAGTTCTCTTGATACGTTTTTTACATTATAGCTGACGGATACGCTAGCTTCTTCGTCCAACCTTTCTGTTAAAAGTGCCTTTTTAGATTGTTTTCCCATAAACAACAATAGAAAAGTACTTTCAGCAGGGGAAAGAAACTGTCCGGTAAAGCTGTTGTTATGAAAAAGAGCAGCCCCATTTATTTTGACTTCATCGTCCGACTCGTCCTTGCTCAAATAAGGAAGCATGAAATCTTTTCCTTCATCAAACAAATAGGTGCGAATCGATCGTAGTGTTATATCCTGAATTTTCGAATTGATTTCACTGCTGTGAATCAATTCGTATAAGTACTCCCCTTTTTCAACTTCATTTTTGGATAAATGGGTGATTATCTCATTTGCACTGTTATCTGTCACAGCAATTTTGGCGTTTAAATCCACCCTCGGGTCCCGGTAAAGAGCATCCAGCACATTATAAATATCACCTTTGGCAACGTCGATTCCTAAGATTAAAACTCTTCCTTTTGCTGGATCGTAATTACCGGCTACGCTCCTGTCAATTGTCACGCTTGCCTCTTTTATGGAACTTCCATTTCCGGTTACCAGTTTATTCGATATAGATATTTCCCCCCTGCTTGACTCACTAATATTCATATCTCTAAGAATTGAAGTTATTTGATAATCCCCCTCCTCCACTAGGTCAAAACCTGATAAATACACCGTACGGGTATTCTTTAGCAGTCTTTCATCCCAGCACCCAGCTAGTAATGGAAGAATAAAGAAGAGCAAGACGAGCTCAGTTTTCCTTTTCCTCATAGGTCGATGCCGCCTCTCTTTTGAAAATAATTGTTATGAAAAGCAGTAAGACAGGGATAATAACGGCGAAAATTAAACTTATATGCTTTAACCATTCTTCAATTAAGGTGATCTCCATATAATAAAATATGATTGAAACGATAAACACGAATGTTCCAGCTAGCATCACAGCAAACTTATGTTTAATACGGAATAAATTACTTATCCCCAAACTTGCTGAAAAGGAGTAGCTGATAATAGTAGTAAAAACTACCAGACCCCAGAAAGAGAGAAATATTAAATCTAATCGGCTTAGCACTCTTATCTCCACTGCACTCAGTATGTATAGAACCGGTTCCTGTGTGATTTTCATTTCTTCTGGACTAAGCATCACCGTGCTTATCATTACGATATACATTAAAAAAGTTGTAATAAAAAATATTGCCGAAAATGCCCCTTTCAGTGCCGAAATACTTTTAGACTGCTTCATAAAAGCGAAATAAATGAGTAACGTTTCAAACCCTATGAAAGATACAAAGGTATCCTCTGTACTTCTAAGAATATTCCAGCCACCATTAGAACCAATAGGGAAGAGATAGCGGACATCCAAAGATGGATCCTTATAAACAAAAAATGTAATGCAGAATAAAAGCAGGTTGAACAAGAATAGGAAAGAAAACAAAGATAACATATTTCTTATTGAACAAATACTCCCGTATATAAGCAGAACGAATAATATCAAAAGTAAAATCCATCCAGGAGTTTCAGGGAGTATCCATCGTTTTAAAGTATCTGTGTATATAATGAAGATATAACAAATGATGGTCAGCAGATACATAATAAACAAAAAATTTAATACCGTTCCAACCGTTTTCCCCAAGATTACTTTAGAAAAATCAAATAAAGTAAGATTCGGGAACTTTCTGCATAGCAACCAAATCATCAGTACAATTAGGTGAATAAAAAATCCGGTAATTAAAATAGAAATCCATCCGTCACTGCCCGCTTTTTGATGCGTTTGGTGAGGTAATGATAACAAGCCTACCCCTATCACCGATTGCACCAGCACGTAAAATAAATGTACAGAACTAATACGGCCCTTCACTTTCATCTTGTTTCCACTTCCTTGATTGTATTTCCCGCTTGAAATGGGGGGAATCTTTAGGCTGTTTATACATCATCCATGAAGGAACACGAAGAATCGTATCTTTGAAATCCTTTATATTCAACGGAACAAACGGTGAAAAGTATGGAAAACCGAATGAAGTAAGGCGTGACAAGTGAATTAACACACATAACACTCCGATGACGATACCAGAAAAGCCAAATATAGATGCCAATAGCATTAAAGGAAATCCTAAGACACGAATCGAGCTGCTCATTTCTATGTTTGGCTGAACAAATGATGCAACGGATGTTAAGGCAACAACTATAAGCCCACCATAGGAAACAATCCCTGCTTCAACCATTGCTGTTCCTACGACTAGCCCTCCAACAATTCCAAAAGTCGTGGCAACAGAAGGTGGCAGTCGAATGGACGCTTCTCTTAACAACTCAAAGGAAAGCTGCATAATCATCAACTCTATAAATGGCCGAAATGGTACATAACTCAACGAAGACTGTAACGAATAAACAAGCTCCAAAGGAATTACTTCATAATGGAATGAAACGAAAGCAACATAGGATGCCGGCAGGATAAGTGCAATGATATAGCTGAATAGACGGATAAATCTAAAAAATGAACCTAACCACCAACGAGTAATATAGTCATCCGGTGTTTGAAAGAATGTCATAAATGTCGCTGGCAAGATAATTACGGAAGGACTCCCGTCTAAAATTAAAGCAACCCTCCCGTCCTTTAAATTTGCGGAAGCTTTATCTGGCCGTTCCGTAAGTAAAAGCTGGGGAAATGGAGTAACGGTGTGATCTTCAATGCAATCCTGAATATCTCCTACTGATCGAATGGAATCAAGTGTAATACTTTTTATACGTTGATCGACCTTTTTGACGATTTCCGGATCTGTCATATGATCCAAATAAATCAGCGATACATTCGTTGTTGTTGAGGAACCCAATGTATAATTTTTAACTGTGAAATCGGGTGATTTCGTTACAGCACGGAGTAAAAAGACGTTTTTATCTAAGCTTTCCACAAAACCTACTTTTGCCCCAAGGATTGTTTTTTCTACGACAGGCTCTGCAACTTCTCTATCGGTTGATGCGTTAGCCTTTAGGAGGAATCCCTCACTACTGCCGCCTTTTTCCATTAGCAGACAATATCCGTCTAATAATCCGTTGATGGCTGTTTTATTACTTTTAGTAGTGCTGATTTCCTGGCTATATAGTTCATTTGAAATATCGTTGTTCTCCATTTTTGTAAGGGGTTTAATTATCTTTGATTCAAACTTTTCCTGGTCAACTAATGAATTGATGTAAAGGATTATATAGGTTTGCTTATCACTATGTATTTCCCGTTCCTTTAAATCGCTAGTATGATTTAATTGAAGTTTGATGTTCTCTATGGAGAGATTTTCCTGATTGATCAAAGACTTTTTGGAGTTATTTCTTTTAAGTCGCATCCCTGCACACCCTCTTTACCGCACTTCTTGTCAGTAGTATGTGGAACTTGAATACAATTATTCAAATAGAAGATGGAAGCTGAATCAAAGAGAATGTAAGGACATCAATGGGTCTATTTCACATGAACTTTCTTCGCCCGGAACCCCATAAGCCATATACCACAAGCTTGTACGATAATGGAATTTTGGAGATTATACTTTATTCCGTTTTTGTACCCGTCTGTTACATATACGATGCCAAGATATTAAGGGGCAATAGAGAGATTTATCAATAATTCCATTTGAAAGCATTGTAGTTACTGAATGGTTTTCCCCCATAGCTAACCAATAATGGTTCCGTTACTTTTATTGTATTTAATAAATTATGTAGCCCTTGAATCCTTTAGTCTCGAGATATGACTATGAATATTTCGGCAATACCCGGGGGGTTGTTCACGGAGCCATGCTGAAAAAGCATCCAAAATGGGCTGGCTGCGTTCTAAGCGTTCTTTATAGCGTTCTTCAGGACTGGCGTCCTTCAATTCACATTCAATAGCGAAAAGTTGGTTACAGAATGCTAGACCTTCCTTCGCCTTAACGTGGGTTGTTTTCGCCGATTCAGGAAGAGCCTGAAGGGCTTCCGTGAATTTACGTCTGGCATGCGCCAAACAACCAACCAGGGTAACGAAAGCTATACCATTGTAACCTGCATAGCCATCCACTTGGATATATCCCTGGAAATCCTTCAGAAATCGGGAAGGATGTTTGGCTGCACGAGTACGCTGGTAATCATACAAGATGATTGCAGGACTCATCCGACCTGTACGATAAAGCCACATATAAGATTTGGAAGTGGCTGGCCGATCGGGTTCCGAAAAGACCTGAAGGCTCGTCTCATCCGCATGCAAAATATCCTTTTTCAGGAGATGTTCTCGCATCTGATCATAGATGGGACTTAACCAGGTATTTTTTAAACCTATGATTAAAAATGTGAATTTTCCATCTAATTTACTGCCATTCTAAAATTATTTATTTTTAACTTAGTTGAATGAATTTCATAATTACCAAAGTCGGCTTTTCCATCACCATATGTAGTTGGGAACGAACCAACTCAACTACATATGGTGATGGTGAAGCATTAAATACGTATTATGAAATTCATTAAGTTACAAGCTTATCCGTGAACTGTATTTTTACTAAAAATATGACGGCTATGCCTGTAATGGAAGGAAAAGCTGTAATATACTAAAGCCTACTTCATGCAACTGTTCACAAAATGCCCCTTTGAAGTGCATCTCGTTATAACCCAAATGGACTATAACTTCAGATACATTATCAATTAACTCAATTTACTTTCATCGCAGAGTGTTTCTAAATGATAACGGATTACTTCCTTCACCTTTTCTGGAGTGTAGACATCAGGTCTTAACAGAGCATGAATGGACAATCCATCAATTAATGCCGCTAGCCTACTTTTTTCTAATTTTACATTAGTTGAATCAGATAAAATCCCTTGTAGAACTAATATCTCAATCATTGAATTTGCTAATTCATACATACCGTTAGTCATTTCATCTTTTTTTTCTTTTAATGTATCACTTGTAAGTGACTGAAGTGCAAGGATCAACCAAACGCTCGTTTCGATTTTCTTTTCTTCATCAATTGGTACAAGCTCCAATAAAACTTCTGCGACTGCCTGCAATGGATTGTCTGACCAACTTTTACTTTGAGAACGTTTTTTCCCTTCTTCCAGGTAATAATCCATGATAAATAATAACATTTCATCCTTAGTTGAAAAATAATGTCTTAACGCTCCAGCAGACATGCCTGCTTCAATAGCAACTCTTCTTATAGATGCCTTTTCGATTCCCTCTTTCTTAATAATATTCCAAGCGACCTCAGCAATTGACTTCCTCTTTTTTTCATGATCAACAATCCTTGGCATAAAAAATCACTTCCTTTCCTTAACACAGTGTGTTATTATAATTTTAGCACACTGTGTTATTTAAATTATAACATATAAAAAGGAGGGACTCTATATTTGATCGAAAGTATTGAAGCATTAATGCCTTCTTCAACAATAGACACATCGATAGCTTTGCTAATTATTTCTATTTGCGCATTAATTGATATATTAAGTCCTGGTGTATTTGCTGTAACAGCCTATTTATTATTGACACAGCCTAATCAATTATCTTCTCGTTTGCTTGTTTTTTTGTTTATTACGCAGTTTGGCTATCTTCTGGTGGGCTTATTACTATACTTTGGTGGAGATTCACTATTGAAAGGAATCGGAAAATTATCTGAATTTGACTTTATCAATTGGTTTTATCTCCTTTTTGGAGCAGTTATGGCTCTAATTAGCTTCTGTAAACCAAATGATAATACAAAAAAACGTTTAATTTCATTTATACCCCAAAAAACAACGATGAAAGGGATGATCATGTTAGGTATCATTGTTTTTCTAATTGAATTTGTAACTGCTTTGCCTTACTTTTATTCAATTTTGTTAATGAATCACCTAACAATTGAGCCTTCCTCTTCTATCTTTATTATAATTGGCTACAATCTTGTAATGGTGCTTCCTTCTCTTTTTTTGTTAGGGGTTAATATTATGTTTAAAGAAAGACTGCAACTATTTCTAAATAAAATTAGATCAAAATTAAATGAAGCTCCGATTTCCTCACTCTTGGTAGCGATAGGAGTAGTAGGTGCGGTTTTTTTAATATCGGTCTTAGAGGCATATTAAATTAAAAAATTATTAATGAGGTGTTCATCATGAAAGAAATTATCAGTGGACTTGGTCTACTTTTCGTTATACAGGGAGTAGGCGGATTAATCAATCATTTGACTAATGGTGGAAAAAGTTGGTTTTTGGTAAATTATATTGATGCGTTTCAGGGATTTGAAATTGTTATGAACATTATTTTTATTGTAGTTGGTGGGGTCATAAGTTTAGCCTCTTGGAAAATAGGCGGAACAACTAAAGGAGAAAATTAAAATATAGAGCAAATAGGACGGATTATACATAGCCGTCCAGCTTGGCGGATGCTCCGTTGAGATATATTTTTAAATATTAATAGGGGGGTAGGGGGAACATGAAAATTATTATGAATTCAAGACATATAGGGAGCTCGTCTCTCCAAAAGGAAGGTCGGTTATACTTTATTGATAACCTAAGGGCAGCTCTTACAATGTTAGTAGTGCTACATCATTTAGTGTATTTTTCCATCTATAACGAAGTATTATCACAAGGGTCTATTGGGGTTGTTATAGGCCTTCTATTCCTTGCTTTTAATCAGACTTTTTTCATGGGGACGTTTTTTCTTATTTCCGGATATTTTGTTCCTTCATCTTTTGAACGTAATGGAGCGACCCGATTTATCAAAGATAGATTCTTCCGGTTCCTAGTCCCGTTTATCTTCTACGTTCTCATTCTTAGCCAAGTTCAATCAATTGAAGTCTATATGCTTAACCAGGAGCCATTTACATGGCAAACCTATTTTTCAAATTTAACCTATGGCCCGATGTGGTACGTCGAGCTACTTTTCGTATTCGTTTGTTTATACGCAGTCTGGGCGAAGTTTATGAGTAAAAATAAGCTATCAGTAGTTCGTCAGAGTACGCCACCCACCTACAGGATGTTTACAGTCTTTGTCATGATATTAGCAGTAGGATACTTCATTATAAGACTGTGGGTCCCTGCTCTTGATTTACCCGGTGGATCTCCCGGGGTTCAATCATTTGTTGGACTTTTTACAGCAAGCGGCTATGATCTCCCACAATATGTCGGGCTATTCATTTTAGGCATCATCGCTTACCAACGCAATTGGTTTCGAAATACTCCTGATTCTATGGGTAGAGCGGGTTTTGGAATTGCAATTGGAGCATCGATTCTTCTCCTTCCCTTAGTCTTGATATTTGGGGTAGACGGATTACAGTTTTCTGGCGGCTGGAACTGGACATCTTTGGTTTATTCTCTTTGGGAAGCTCTATTTTGTGTTGGCATCATTCTCGGATTAATCATATTCTTTCGGAGAAGAGTTTTTCATCAAGGAAAAGGTTGGAGCTTCTTGTCAACCCATTCCTTCGTGATTTACATCATTCATATACCGATTATCGCTATTGTTATTGCTGGATTGAAGGTCATCCACTTTCCACCATCCTTCATGTTTCTAGCTATGATTCTGATCACGATACCACTTTGCTTCTTGTTAGGTTATATAATTAGGCAGATTCCCTTTGTGTCAAAGATTCTTTAGGGATGGTGAGTTTTAAAGAAAAAAGAGGATACGACGATAACCATAAATGATGTTTTAAATATGTACACTTTTGATTGTAAAATGATGTACAGAAATGACTTTTAATGATTTGTCAATCAATATGCGAACTTTACATGGAGCCCCTGTGGACATGATTGACATGCCAGGAAGCCAGGCCCTACAGAGTCTGGCATAGCTATCAGGCTATCATGTCCACTTCTCCATATAAAGTTTTTAAAGCACTATAATCAAAACTGTACATTCTTATCCAATCGTTTTTGTACATTGTTAGTTGTATGGTTAGGTTTTCCCTTTCATATATATTGTTCTTTGACAAAGAAAGCACGGAAGATAACGCCGCGCAGTATAAACAAAAAATCAGATACATTCTTCTGATGGTGAGCCACTTGACTCATACGCCATGACTTTCGATAGAAACGAGCGATTATCTATGAGTCTAAAACAGTCGTGGTAGATTGTTGGCGATAACTCATCAGATTGGATAATGATACTCCTTTATCGTCATGGTTCGAGCGTTCAAAGCGTCGCAAGCTATGAATAGTGCTGGAAGAAATACTTGCAGGGGTGAAATTCCCGTGGAGCTGTACCAACAGCCGTCTGATTTTAATTGATTAATTAAAAGGGGGGGTGCTTTTTGAAACAGAACTTGATTACTTATGGTATGCAAATTGCTGTTAAAACAACTGCTAACCCGTAAATAATTACCGAGAAAGAATATTACATGGTTCAAAATAAATTAATGAAAAAATATGGCATCATTTTTGATAGTACAGGCTTAATTGTGTTTCTATTGGCGATACATTTTGTATGGGAGTTATCATATTTCCAATCATTCGATTTTTTTGTTGTTAGAAGATTTAAGGATGTTCAATTTGAACTTCAACAATATAATCGGTCTAGATTCCAGAGTAATGAGGATTTTTTTAACAAAGGAATACATGACAAAACACCTCTCGAACCGAACATTCGAGAGATGTTTCGCTCTTATTTATTTACAATGCGATTGTACGTATTAACGGTTAATACGTAATAGACTGCATAGATGATAACAAAAAAGACTATAGCCGTTAGAATAGGGACAATGAGATTGATTCCAATGAGATTAGACATAAAGTTGCTGGTAAAGTACAATGTCACACAACTGTGCAATATTCCTACGGTTAGTGGCAATCCGAACACAAATAATGACTGCTTTTTGATGGATTTACGTATATCCTTTCTACTGACACCGATTTTACGAAGGATTTCATAGTGTCCTTTTGCTTCATTCGCTTCTGTTAACTGTTTGAAATAAATGATACTTCCAGTTGCTGCTAAAAATACTAGCCCCAAAAAACCAAAAATAAAGAGAGTAATTGCGTTTCCTTCTTTACCTTGCTTATACTCCGTATAAAATGATGAAGAAACTTGAAAATCGTTTCCAACCAGTTTATTTACTTTCTTTGATGTGGCTTGTGCCGTTACTTCATTTTCCACTTCATACACTTTATAAGTTAATGGAGCCTCTTTTTTGGCTATCTCAGCAAACATTTCGTTACTGACTACGAGAAAGAAATCGGGATAATCGAAAGGTAGCACATTACTTTCAACCATATGAACAAATGGCAGTTTGCTGCTTTCTTGAGGCAATTGAATCGTTATATTTTCTCCTTTAAAAACCGACTTCGTATATTCAGTAAACCTTGGCTGGATTACTGCTGCTTTATTTCTTGATAGTGAGACTGTTTCATCCTTATTTAAAGCATTCGCTGCTTTATTAAATGTACTTTCTGAGATTAATTGCACAGGATTTATGTCATAATCCAGTTGAAATGAGAGTATTCCTTTTACCTGAATGACGGGTATGTCTAGTTGGGCTTTTATTGGATGTCGATGATCTGCTTTTATTATGCTCTCCACCTGGGAATCAAATTCTGGACCTTTTGACAAATGCGAATAGCTGAATGGAACAACTTCCTCAGTTCTTTTTTCGTTGCTGTAATAACCACTGTAAGTTGCACCTAAGAAACAGATCGTTGCAGAACTCAACAATGCAATGACTGTAAAGGTACGCGCATTCCCTCTAATACGAAACAGTAAGCGAGATGTTTCAATTATTCTAGTTCCTCTGTAATAACGTGATTTATTTCTTTGTGATAATCTTAATAAATAGACTGTTACAGATCGGAAAAATAAATGGGTTCCAATGAAGAGAGCAACAAAGGCAATACCATAATTTTTTATTAAATATTCCGTAGTAAATTCGTCAGGAAATGGCTTTAATATCAGCCAGTAACTAACTACAAGCAATAAAACTCCGATAACAGCCGAAATAAGTGAAACCTTTGGAATTTGTTCTCCTTTTTTCTCAGCATAGAATAATTCGATTAATTTAAAACGATAAATCAAACGGTAACCTTGAACGGAAGTGAATAAAATAATGACCATAAAGACTATGACCGTTTGGGTAATCGCTAGGAAGGAAATACCGAAGTCTACATCGGTAATTGAACCCATAAGTTTTATTAAAATCATTGCAAATAATTTGGAAAGTAAGGTTCCAAGAATAATTCCAATGACTAATGCAATGATTCCTATAACCAAATTTTCATAAAACAACATTTTTGCAATGGTTTTCTTGCGTAAACCAAGTATGGCGTACAATCCGACTTCTTTCTTCCTTTTTCTTGTGAAGAATGAATTGGAGTACAAAATAAAGATTGCGACGAATAAAATTAAGATAATTGATGATACCCCAAACATGAAACTCATTGTATCCGACAATTCAATGCTTTCCTGAATTTTTTCGCTATATTGCAAGGAAGTGAACGTATAATAAATAACCATGCTGAATACGAGCGTAACAAAATAGACAAAATAATTATTGAAATTACCTTTAATATTTTTCCTTGCTAAACTAAATAACGTCATTTGCTCCACCCCCCAGTGCGGATAGAACATCCAACACCTTGTTGAAAAATTCTTTGCGGGATCTTTTCCCTTTCACAAGTTCTGTGAAGATTTTACCGTCTTTAATAAATAGGACGCGATTACAATAACTTGCCGCATAAGCATCATGGGTAACCATTAAAATGGTTGCCTTGTCTTGTTCATTTAGATCCTTTAAACTTTCTAACAAGTCTGTTGCTGATTTCGAATCCAACGCACCTGTTGGTTCATCTGCCAATATTAGGCTTGGCTTTGAAATAATCGCTCGAGAAGCTGCCGTGCGTTGCTTTTGTCCACCAGAAATTTGATACGGGTACTTATTTAAAATGTCGCGAATTCCAAATTTATCTGCCACTTCATCTGCTCTTCGTTCCAATTCTTTAATGTTCAATTTTGCCAAGGCTAACGGCAAGATAATATTTTCTTTCACAGTTAAAGTATCTAATAAATTATAGTCTTGGAAAAGGAAACCAAGTTTGTCACGGCGAAAGGCAGATAATTGTTCTTCATTCATCTTTGTCAAATTGATTCCGTCAACCACGATGTTACCCGTAGTCGGGTCGTCAATAGTTGCCAATATATTTAGTAAAGTTGATTTACCAGCACCCGAGGGTCCCATAATACCGACGAATTCACCTTCCATGACCGTTAAGTCTATATCCTCCAAAGCTGAAAATATATTTCCCTTTGCACCATAGACTTTTTTTATTTGTTTTGCTTCGACTACAATATTCATATATAAATCCTCCATTCAGAGCTGTTTTTTCTACAATTTAATTGTACAATAGGAAACCTTAATATAAACTTACAGCTTGATCTCGTAACCTTACATTTTCGTCACATTGATAAAAAGTATCTTTAAACATTATGTTTTCTTTGTATATTGGTCGATATTCAATTAATATGATGTTACAGAAGGATGATTGTTTGGAGGGAAGAGGAATGAAAATCATGATTGTGGAAGATGATTTGACCATTCGTGATATGGTAGGGGAAACATTAGAAAAGTGGGGTTTTGAAACCGTTAAGATTGAAGACTTTGACCAAATCATGCAGGTATTTCTTAATCATGATCCTCACCTAGTCATCATGGATATCAATTTGCCATCGTTTGACGGATTTTACTGGTGTAGTAAAATCAGAGAAATTTCAAAGGTCCCTATGATCTTTCTCTCTTCCCGTGATACACCAATGGATATAGTGATGTCGATGAACATGGGAGGAGATGATTATATTCAAAAACCTTTCCATATGGATGTATTGATTGCAAAAATTAATGCACTCCTCCGCAGAACGTATTCCTATATGGAAACACAGTCTCAGACAATGGAACATGATGGAATTATATTAAATCTTGAAAACGGAGAGATCTTACATGGAGATCGAAAATCGGAGCTCACGAAAACAGAATTTCATATTTTAAAAATTCTTATGAAAAATAAAGGAATCATCGTCAGTCGTACGAAAATAATGCGTAGCCTTTGGAAGAATGAAAATTTCGTGGACGAAAATACATTGACGGTTAATATTGCTCGCCTGCGTAAAAAACTTGTTGAGCTTGGAAAAGAACACTTTATTACAACTAAGAAAGGACAAGGTTATATAATTCAATGAATTTCTTTCATTACTTAAAAGATAAACGGAATTTCTTTATATTAAACATGATCATTATGTTCTTTGTTTCTTTGATGATGATTGTGAGCACAGATTCCAGAAACGCTGTAAGTAATATCGTCTATATCAATATGGTTATCTTTTTTATTGTAGCTATATACGTAATCATCGAATACTATTACAATAGAGAATTTTATCGGGAATTAAATGATTTGATTGAAAGTAACCATGAAGAATTTCTCGCAACTCTGCCTAAACCGCGAAACGATGAACAATTGTTATATCTTGAGTTATTAAAAAAAGTAAATAGTGTGCATGGCGATCAATTACAAAAGTTGTATAACGAAAAAATGGATCATAAAGACTTTATTACATCTTGGATTCATGAAGTCAAGGTTCCGATTGCGGCAGGTCGCTTGCTTATGGAAAACAGTAATGGAAGAACTGTTGAATACCTTGTGGACAAGTTTGAAGATGAGTTGGATAGAATAGAAAATTACGTAGAGCAGGCTCTTTATTATTCTCGCATTGATTCTTTTTCCAAAGATTATTTTATTTCCGAGGTAGTGTTGGATCAAGTCGCTAAAAACAGTGTAAAGAAATATGCCAAATCTTTTATTAACAAGCAAATTCGTTTTCATATGAACAATATTGAACAGGTTGTCCATACCGACAGTAAATGGCTTGGTTTTATTATGGATCAAGTTTTTTCAAATTCTTTAAAATATACAGGTGAAGGCGGGGAAATCTCCGTACAATTTGAGGAAGATCGAAAAGAAAAGCGGCTACAGATTCAAGATACAGGCATTGGAATTAAGCCAGAGGATATCAGCCGAGTATTTGAAAAAGGATTTACAGGATTTATTGGGAGAAGTCATGCCAAATCTACCGGTTTAGGTCTCTACCTTGCAAAAGAAATGGCTCTTAAATTAGGACATGACCTTTCCATTCATTCAGAAGATGGGAAATATACGAAGGTCATCATCCACTTTCCAAAAATCAGAAATTATTATCATTTATAAGTATAATGGTGGGGTTAAAGAAATTGGTTAATCGGAAAATAGTATCAAATTAAAGGTGTTCAAGTAGAATAATGTTTATCGTAAGGCTTAAGAAATATTAAATAATATAGCCAATAGTAAGTGCATTAATTGAAAATAGCTATAACCAGGTTTTTATTATATTTTGATCGATTTTTTCAAAAATTGTTCTATTAATACCACGATTTAAAAAACTTTATTTTGTATTATTCATTATTATGTTCGATCAGTTTTTATGTGAATTGTAATAAAATAGAGTTTGACATTTAAAGTATTTCTTGTTTTGGTCCTTAATATTTAATATTAAAAATGATTCTACCTAACTGTTAATATTCAGTTGGGTTATTGTTTTTTAAAAACTTTTTCTCTGATTTTTGGCATTTTACAAAAAAACTTGTTGAAGGTAATGAAAGGGGAAATCATCAAGACGTTTTTTGGAGGAGCATGCAGATGAATGGGATGATTAATACTAATACGGAAATCAATGAGCGTGGCTTTTTGCCGTATCCAATCATTTTAGCTGCAAATAAGGGTGAGCTAGAAGCAATGAAAGTAGTTGTTCTACATTATAGAAGCTATATGACAAGTTTATCCATGCGTAAGCTCCGTGATGAACAAGGAAACACTTATTGAGGCATCGATGAAGATACACGCGAACGCTTACGAGCGAAGCTTATGCAATCTGTTTTAACTTTCAAAATTTGAATACAGAATGGTTAGGTTTTCCCTTTCATTCATCATATATTTGTTCTTTGACAAAGAAAGCACGGAAGATTACGCCGTGCAGTATAAGCAAAAAATCAGATACGTTCTACTGATGATGAGCCAATTGATTCATACGCCATGACTTTCGTTAGAAACGAGCGATAATCTATGAGTCTAATGTAATCGTGGTGGATTGCTGGCGATAACCCATCAGTTAGGATAATGATACTCCCCTATCGTCATGGTTCGAGCGTTTGAACCGTCGCAAGCTATGAGTAGGGCTGGAAGAAATACTTGCAGGGGTGAAATTCCCGTGGAGCTGCACCAGCAGCCGTCTGATTTTTGATATTCAATTTAGCAAGATAGGTTAAAGTAACTATCAAGTTATGACATTAAATCCTTTTTATTTTAGTGCAAGAGCCAAATTCACGCAACGTATTAGAATTAGTTTTATAGAAGCGATATAATAATAGACAGATATCAAATAGCATATCCTAGTCTATGGAAAGGAGTTCATATGGTCACAGTCACTAAAAAAGACTTGATAGCACTAGGTTATGGTCCCTCTTTTTCAGCTGATATCATTAGAGAATGTAAAAAACTAATGATTTCAAAAGGACATGCGTATTATCAATCTAAAAAGTTAGATCGTGTTCCTAAAGAAGCTGTTGAAGAAGTATTAGGGATAACTTTAGATGTGTGATTTGTACTTCTTGCACTAATTGCGTAAGGAGTGAAATCATGACTAAAGATATCGTCAAAAAGGCAAAGAACGGAACATATTATTTTCGTGCTAATTTAGGGTATCACCCGATCACTGGCAAGCAAATTCAGAAATACCGTAGTGGTTTTAAAACTAAAAAAGAAGCAAGGGAAGAATATTCGAGGTTACTGCTTACAAAATCAGATGAATTAGAAGAAAAGCAAGATGACATTCTGTTCCAACAGTTTATTGAAGATATTTTTTTACCTTGGTATAAAACACAAGTAAAAGAAAGAACGTACGAAAATCGATTACCGGCCGTCAGAAAACATTTCACTTTTTTTAATAGTTTAATCACTACCGAAATTACCCCGATTCATGTGCAAAAATGGCAATTAGCATTATCTAAAAAGAAGTATCGTTCTTCTTATATTAGAAATGTTCAAGGGTTATTTTCCATGGCGATGGATCGAGCGGTTGTTTTAGGTTTAGCTGAAAGTAATCCATCTAAAATTGTTGGAAATGTAAAAAAGACAAAGACAAAAATAGATTTTTGGACCAAAGAAGAATTTGAAAAAGTCATCTCTCTTTTTTATAAGGAAGACTACTATCAACACTTTTTATTTATCTCATTGTGGTTTTTATTTATGACTGGGATGCGGATTGGAGAAGCCACTGCAATTCAATGGGAAGATATTGACTTTGATTCTGGCGTGTTATCTATTGATAAAACACTTTACTATAAGAATTTAGATAATTACTCTTTTGTAGAACCAAAAACAAAGGCTAGTGTGCGCCAAATTGCATTAGACGGGGATACTTTAACTTCCGTGAATGGCAGAACGTGCAGCAAGCTGTCATTCAAACCAATTATGTGATGAGCTATAATGGTGTTCCTACACAAAAACATACGTTGGCGAATGCCATTACACGTTTTTCAAAAAAAGCTGGGGTTCATCGAATTAGATTACATGCTTTAAGACACTCTCATGCTTCATTGCTTATTAGCATGGGTGAAAACCCATTAATCATTAAAGACCGTCTAGGGCATGAAGATATTGAAACGACACTCGTCACTTACGGACATTTGTATCCTAACAGTAACTTTGAGGTAGCCCATAAATTAGAAGGTATTATGTCTTACCAAACAGCAACACAAAATGAAGATACTTCACCTAAAAATCAGTTCACTGCTCGTTACCTACGTAAAGGATTAGAAACAAATAATGCAATAACAATGCGATGAATATAGAGTAAAGAGCCGAAACCCTTATAAACAAAGGGGTTTCAGCTCTCCTTCTACTACTCCCACTCCAAGTTTGCAGGTGACGACAAAACGCTGTTATAACAACGTTTATCGCATCTTCAAATTGTTTTGGCGGGGATTCTGGCGGAACTTATTTTTTTACTGCTTGATTACCATTAAATGATACACCTGATTTTTTTGCGGTCTGTATGTTAATGTTGCCTGTCATCTCTTCCGCAATCAGTTCATCCACCCCTGACCACATATGTGAATAATGCTTTAACGTAATTTCTGGACTGGAATGTCCCATCCGCTTTGATAAAATCAAAACTGAAACGTTAAATTCATTAATCAGATAGGAAGCATGCGAATGTCGGAGCCCTTTGGCTTGGATACGATGAACGTTTGCGAGCTTTGCATAACGTTGAATGATTCTTGCAAGCGTCGATTTAATCATTGGTGTTCCATCATAACTAAAAACAAAATCATTAATCCCTATTTTTGATTGTCGTTGTTTCCATTCTTGCAACACTTGTATCGTATCTTCATCCAAAGAGATAATCCGTTTGCCATCCTCTGTTTTTGTATAATCTTTTCGTGTCCAATTGCTTTTATTTCGTAAATACAAGGAATGATGGACACGAAGTCGTTTGTTTTTAAAATCCACATCATCCCACCATAAGGCTGTTCCTTCACTAACACGTATCCCTGTCATGAAATACGTCCACAACATCACAAAACATAAATGTTCATAAAAATCATCCAGACAAATAGCCGAGATAACCTTCTCAAATTCTGTTTTTGTCCAATAAGGAACAACTGCTTTTCCTTTGGCGATTGCTTTCACTTTTTTAGAAACATTCACTTCTAGATATTGCATATCAACTGCCATATCTAGACTTTTACGAAACATACCAAATACCAAACTTGCATATGCCTGAGAATACCCAGCTCCTTTATCAGAAAGTAACCAGGTTCGATAACGTTGGACATCTTCTACTGCTAAAGAACGAAGCTCAATATTTGCAAAACGGTCTCTCATACTTTCTAACGTTCGTTTACGAACATAAAAGGTACTTTCTTCTACTTCCGTTTCATATGCGGGAATATACACGGTATTCATGAACTGACCATAAGTCATATGGTAATTTCCATAGCCATTTACTTGATGGTATTCATTTTTCACTCGTACCAGTTCTTTATATGCTTGCAAAGCAGAAGTAAACTTTCGTCCTTGTTGGTTCGTACGTCCTTTTTTTCGAAGCCGCTTTCCAGTAATGCGATCCGTTCCTAACTCCGTTTCATAAAAATATTGTCCATTGTTATCAATATAAACCCCTACATATTTGGTTTTAGCCATGACTGTCTTCCTCCAATTCTAGTTCACAACCTAGAATCGATTCGACTGTCATTTTTGGTACACGCCCTAAGCGTTTATTATTATAAAATGGATACCCTTTTTGTACCATGATTTGTTTGGCTTGTCTAATAATTCGTATCGAAGTATATTTCGGATATCCAAGTTGAATTAAATCATCTTTTGTAATCAGTTCCTTCATTAACATATACCTCCCTTCCACTAACAGAGGAATACATACTAGAAACAACGATTCTTTAACTTACTTAACTAGTAATAAAAAATCAGACGGCTGTTGGTACAGCTCCACGGGAATTTCACCCCTGCAAGTATTGCTTCCAGCCCTACTCATTGCCTGCGACGCTTCCAACGCTCGAACAATGACGATAGGGGAGTATCACTATCCTGCTGATGGGTTATCGCCAGCAATCCACCACGATTGCATTAAACAAAGTATGTTTCGCTCGTTCGTTTTGGAAGTCTTGGCGTACTTGTCAGGTGGCTTATCATCAACAGAACGTATCTGATTTTTGTTTATACTGCACGGTGTTATCTTCCGTGCTTTCTTTGTCAATGAACAAAATTAAAATGAAGAAAATAATATAGTGAAAGGGGAATGACAACTATTTTTCTACTCAAACTTTGAAAGCCAAAACGGACTGCATGAGCTTTGAGTGCAAGCGATCACGTACATCCTCATCTATGCCCCAATAAGTGTTTCCACGCTCATCACGAAGCTTGCGCATAGATAGACTTGCCACGTAACTTCCATAATGCTGGACAACTATTTTCATTGCTTCTGGTTCACCCTTGTTTGCAGCTAAAATAATTGGATACGGCAACAAGCCACACTCGTTGTTTTCTGTGTTGGTATTAGCCATCCCATTCATCTGCATGCACCTCCAAAAACTGTTTTAACAGTTCAAAAGAGCTTGTCCGCCTATACTGCACGGTGCTGCGTGGAATATTGAGTAGTTGGCTGATTTCCACATCAGACATGTTAAAGAAGTAGTATAGTAGGACGGCGGTTCGCTTCTCATCTGGCAAGGTATGCATCGCTTTGGCAAGAAGTTTAGGAGTAATTCTCTTTCCTGCTACTTGAAAACCTTGTGTTTCCTCACCTTCATAATGCTGGTCTAAAGTATAGAGTTGATTTTCTTCCTGTGGCGTGAGATCGGAAAAGGTCACTTCTTGTGACTGTCGTTGCCGCCTTTGGTTATAGGCATTAATTGCTTCATTCTTCAACACCTTTTTACAAAAGCCATTAAAAGCACATCGCACTTGCCATTGGGTACGAGTAGGTTCCATTTGTTCACCTCCCTTCGCAACCGCAAAGGCGAGTGATGATTTCCCCCTTCATAGCCCTCAACAAGCGCTTTTTCTAAATGCCGAAAATAGAAGCAATTTTTTCGAAAAAATATTGACGTAAATGAAAAAAAGCTCAACTAGTTTTAAGTCAGTTGAGAAAAAATTGGATGTTATCAGATAATTTATTATGTAAATAGATTGCAACCGTAATAATCTCTAGAACTATAAGTCCTTTTAAATCAGAATATGTATAAACAAACACGAAAACATACTCTTTTTTTGCTTTTTCGTTAAATAAAATGAGCTTAATTCACCTATCTAATCTTGCTTTTAGTAGGGCAACAACGGATTTTGAAGTATTTAATTTTCAATATTGCTGCTTGTATATTAGCATTTATATAGATTATTAATTCCAAAGAGATAACCATTTTAATGGTGGGTTGGTGAGCCCTCGTGATTATTGAGAATTGAATTAACCTACTTGTGGTACGATTCACTGTACAGTATCAAAACACAAAACATCATCGAACTACAAAAAGATATTTATCAACATAGATGAATGGGCCACTCCTTACTCTGAAGTGGCTCTTATTTTTGTTTATTCAACTTTCTCCCTTAAGAATTTTTTGACCTTAGCCTTTTTACGCCCAAATTGTACATAATAAAATGTGACCGTCACAACAACTAGAATGGCTAGTGCTAGAAAAATGTTGCTATATATAAAAGAAGCGCTATTTTGATTTAGCGGATTTAAGCGAATGGCCGATGTGCCAAAATCAAGTACCTTGCCGATCGCAGCTGTTGATACAGCTGCTGAAATAAAAGTGATCATGGTAAACAACCCCATCCCTACTCCCGCATATTTTCTTGATAGCGTTTGTGAAACAGTGTTCGACATAGCGATTAGCATGAACGACTGACCTAAGACAGCAAAAATAAGAAAGATTGCAATAAGGACTGGCGACATGCCGACGACTGAAGACAAACAGATAAAACCGATAATAAGAAGTGTTGCTGCAGTATACACAAGAAACGGATTTCCCTTTTCATCAGCCAACTGTCCTCCCCTCCGTCCCAATAATGCAGCCACAAGGGCTGCCGGCGACATAACAATTCCAATGAAAGCCGCTGACAATTGGTTTATAGAAGAGAGTAACTGAGGTGTAATAAATGGAATAGCAAAGCTAACTCCAATCATTACGAAAGCAATGATAAGACTGAATGAAAACGATTTGTTTCGAAATATAGCCGGATCTATAAATGGCGCTGAAGCGTAGAAAATACGTAATAAGAACAAAATAAAGAAAATGGTCCCAGTCGTAACAAACCATATATTCCCATTTGTTAAAGCCAGTAACAGGGTGGCTACTGTACCTGCCAAAAGTGTTCCGCCGATAAAATCCATTTTGCCGGCACTCCGCTTTTCATCATTTAAATATTTACGATACATTGGCAACGTCAGCAACGATAGAAGGGAAACAACAAATAAAACTCTCCAGTTCCACGTACTGCTTGTCACCCCGGCAATAATCGGACCTAATGCCGAACCTAGCGCGAACCCGATTGCAACGGTACCCAAAGCACGTCCACGCTTTTCGGGTGAAAAGTAACGGACCGGAACGATCATTGAAATCGCAGGAATGACCGATGCACCAGCTGCCTGTACAATTCGTCCCACAATAAGCATCCAAAATTTAATAGCCACCAAACCAACAACTGATCCAATTGCAAAAATTAATAGACCAAAGGTCAACAAATTCTTTAAACTATATGTGTCTGACAATTTTCCATAAGTTACCGAACCAATTGCATAGACAATCATATAACTCGTGACGATCCAGCCTGCTTGTGATAGTGAAAGCTGAAACTGTTTACTGATATCTGGAAGTACAACATTAAACATGGTTAAATTCATGACGGCGATAATGAGCGTAAAGACAAGAACGCCTAATAACAACTCTTCATTATTCCTTTGAATTCTATGATTGGTTTGCATTAAGAGACACCTCATTTCTTTAGTTAAGCATTGTTGAAGCAACGCTCTTTTATTTCTTTGATGATTAATTTATCGCTCAGATATGTCTGTGATACGAAAAACATCGCCGTCATTTAATGTGGCGATGTTTTTCTGCGATTCCGCTAGACAAACTTCAAAATCTACTGTTCGAATTTTTTCGCTCCTCTTCCGGCAATATGGTTTCGATTACGTCCCAATGCTCGGCGATTTTTCCATCCTCTACGCGGAACAAATCATAGAAAGCAGTTTGTTGACCATTAAATATACCTTCACTCACCACAAGAACAAAATCACCTTGTCCGATAATCTGATGAACTTGAGTGTATTGAAATTTAATACCTTTCTCCTCGAGCTCCTGCATTGCAGCGTGAAGACCGGAAAGGCCATCTGCAATATGTGGACTATGCTGAATGTAGTTATCCCCATCAAAGTAAGAGGTAAGCAGATCTAGGTTCTTCCCAATTAAGATATTCTCCACAAAACTTTTAACATATTCTTTGTTTACATCAGTCTTGTCTATATCCTTAATTGTGGTCGGTCCATCAATCATCGTATGATTGCTTGGTGTCTTTTCTACCTTTTCTTGCAAATTATCCCAATGTTCAATGATCAGTCCATTCTCAAAACGAAATATATCAAAAACGATTTTGGGGCCGAAAAAATCATATTCAGAATGAAGTGCAACATAATTTCCGTCGACTAACGCACGCTTAACACTTACCTTTGTACCTATTTCCTTTAAATGATCAAGTGCGCCAAGCATGGCATCACGACCATCGAGTAAGGACTGATTGTGCTGAATATATTTGTCTGGATTAATATAAGCTGTAATAGCTTCAGGATTACCGTTCTCTAAACTTTCTATGACTGCGATTGCTTTAAGAACAAGCTCATTTTTAGTATTTATTGTCATTTCAAAAACCTCCGTATTTATTAAATTTCACATTATTTAAGTTAGATAAGTATAATCCCTGATTGACCAATTCCTAACTATTAACTTTTACTTTATTTCCCCTCCTTCAAATTTATAGGCATTAGATAAATAATGAACAATATGTTGTTTATTTATCTAATGCCCATTATAATAAGAGGAAATACCATATACAATATCCAATATTTTTGTTTTTGATGGATAACATACAATTCGTAGAAATTTGTCGCTTAACGATCTAAATTTTTTTTGAGAGGGGACGAAAAAATGAATAAGAAAACCGATCTAAGGGTATTGCGGACGAACCAATCGATTCGAAAGGCATTTTATGAACTTATTCAGGAAAAAGGCTATGAAGCCATAACGATCCAGGATATTGCCGATCGCGCAATGATCAATCGAAACACTTTCTATCTCCATTACCAAGATAAGCCTGATTTATTAGATAGATGTGTGGAAGAGTTATTGGAGGAAATAAAAAACGCCATCGTTCAATGTCCTATCAGCATGAGACCTTTTAGTATTTCTACACTTGAGACCGTCATGCAGACTATATTGGAACACATTTCGCATAATACCTCTTATTATCAAGCGATGTTAGTTGGAGAGAATAAAATTTATTTGTTTCAGTCAAAAATGGAGAAGATTATTAAAGATAAGTTAAATGAGGGCTGGACTTCTTCTCATGGGAAATCTACTTTAAAAATATCGAAAGAATTGCTACTCGAATATCTCGTATCAGCTTTTATGGGGGTCATCATTTGGTGGATCAAAAACGATTTGCCCCTTCCTGTGGAAGAAGTTTCATCACAATTTAGTAAAATCGTTGCCTATGGACACTTCAAAGCTGCTGGAATTACCGTCGAAGAATAAAATTAGTAAGAAAGAAATAGCCTAAGTACTGAGTATAAATATTTTGCCGTATAGAAATATACTAGCGATAAACCATGTTGGAACTGAGCTCATTGGTAATTACTCGCTAATTCCAGTTAACTCGATGGATGTAAGCAACACGCGGCCCGCAACATCAAAAGCGACATGAACGCCCTGTTTACTTATCAACTGAATATTGCAGATGAATTGAGCCACATGTGCGTACTTTTGAGCCGGTCATTGCGGAAAAAAGAGCCACCTCTTGCGGACTGGAGAGCCATCACGATAAATAGAATAACCTCTTGTGTAATGAAAGCTGCATGTAAACAGGGCATGACACTATTATACAGGAGGTTTTTTTATGGTTAATTGCCGTAAAATAAAGATCCTTTTAGTGTTGCTGTATTAAAACGAATAATTTAAAATATATTTTGCATAAAGATGTAGTTTTATTTTATCAATAAAAAAACTAAACGGCGAAGCAAGAGCCGTATGCTCTCTCACTTGCACAGTTTAGTTTACAATCCCTAATAATTAAATGCTGTATTTGAGGATCAATAAATCTTCTTTTTTCATAAAAAATCATTCAAAAATGCTAACCAAATTTTGAATTCCACAGTTCAATGATGTTGGTAAATTTGTTCAGATTATATAAACTTTGAACTTTTTCAACATAGTCTTGTAAGATTTTCTTACTTTCTTCATCATCACAAGGTATTGATTGTAAAGTGTGAAGATATCTTTCTACTTTTTTGATTTTCTCCAAATACTCTATATGATCAAAGATCTCTTCTTTTTGAACATTTCTATTTTCATCAATCTGTGCTTTTAATTTTTCTTGTTCTTTAGCAAGTTTCTCAGTTTCATGACGAGCTCTTATTAATTCTTGTTCCGCTTCACTTTTTCTTCTTTCTTCACGCTTTTTATCTCGTATCAACAGGTATTCTATCCTTAAATCTAAAAAAATCGCTTCAAGCTGATTGAGCAAACTTTTCTGTTCATCAGTAAAAATTAACTTCTTTTTATTTTCTAAATTTATTAATTCAAGTTGTAAGGATCCTGAATAGTTTTTTCTATATATCGGTTGCATAGTCCCTTCTGTGTTTCCTCTTAATTTTCTCTCAAAGAGCAGTATTTTCCAACTTACGTAAGGTAATTGCAATTCAGTATTATAATCCTTTTCATATCCGACGTAAACTTGTCCTCCTAACAATTCAATGCCTGTTAGCAACCTATTAACAAACGTATATGCTAATTTTCTTTTTAAAGGAGAAACATGTATGTCTAAAATTGTTTTATCTTGAATATCCTCATAATTGACTTTTTGCTTCTCTTCGAATTGCAAACTAAATGGAAGTTCTTCAATATAGCTATATTTTTCATTTTGTTCTCTCTTTTTTTCGATTTGATCGTATTCAAGAATTAAAGCATGCAAATTTGTAGACTTAATTGATTTTAGCGACCTTACCCACTGAGTAAACTCTTTTTCATTATCTATATTATCAAGGTTATACTTCCGGGTATTATCAGTCATTGTTTACACCACTTTCAAATTCACATCCACATTTATATAAAGTATCTACAAGCTTTTCCAGATCTTCTTCCGATTTTACTTTTTCAGGAATTAACAGTTTAGGTGTGGTACCTTGTAATATTGTTGACAGACCTAGCATAAAATCCGAAAATGACGGATAGGAATTGCGATCAATCTTATAACCTCGTTCAGTAAAACCATATATTTTTCCCCATTCATCAATCTTATTTATATGAAATCCTATAAAACTCTTAGGTTTTGAAGCAAGAGAATTAATTAAATCTTCCATTCCTTTTTTTAGTACATTACGATTATTTGTGTCTACAAGGTCAATGATTATTTTTAATTTTAATTTCATTTTTTCAACGACATGATGTAGTTCCATGATATCATCCATATCATGAACCACTGGTTCTTTACTTGTTCGAATAGAATTGGTTTTGATAGCAATGGATATTTTCCCTAGTGTTTTTAAGTCCTTTTCAATCTCTAAATACTTATCTATTAATTCTTTCATACCAAAAACCGGAGATTTAAGTGGAGATCTAAATTCAATTAGTTTTGGTTTCCCATATTTTTCAACTGTTTTCTTTATATTATTTACTACTTGAGCTTTTACAGAATTATTTGTCCAAATATTATCCGTTGTTTTTTCATTTAAAATAGAGATTATATATTGATCCTTTTGTTTATTTTTTATTAATCCATTTTTTGATTCTATATACTCTATTCCACTTTGTATTTCTTCCGGATATTTTTGGCTTCCATTACTTATTGGTACCAAAACTCTACGTTGTGTTTTCAAATCCACATTTCGAGTCTTCACACATAATTTTTCGTATTCTGGCCAATAAGACGTATCCTCCAGAACATCAAAAAGCCAAGAATACATCACCAACATCTCAAAATAATCTCTCTTCCCCTGCATAAAAGGTTTATCTTGATGTTTTTCGTACTCTTCTTCTATATCAAAAGGGTTGTCTTGATAACGATAATCATAACTATTAATATAATAATGTTCATCATACTGCCTAGAATATTTATGCTCTACATACTTATCCGACCATTTCCAGGCAATATTAAAAGCATAACTTGCTATGTTAACCCCGAATTCTCTATAAGAATCCATTACCCATTTTACAATATTATTATCTAATCCTTTCATTTCCGAACGATTTGGTTTTGAAATATTATATTTCCAATAATCTTTAACTGCTAGTACTACTTTGGAAAAGTCATCATCAGAAAGTTCGCAGTCCGATAATCTATGAGATACTTCTTTTGCAATCTCTAAAAATTCATTTTCCTTATAGAAAATATCAATGTCTTTTTGAGCATCACAAACTTTCTTTATAAAAGTATCTATTCTTTTTTTCTTATTTAAATAATATTCCTCAATGAAACCATGTGTATTTGGGTATTGGTTTATTAGCGTTTTTTTCGATTTTTCAATTGTCTGTTGAAGCTTAATTAATTCATAATTATAATCTTCTGGATTCAGGTAGTCATTGAAATATTCAGAGACGAACTGAAT
The DNA here is from genome assembly GCF_021556485.1 of Oceanobacillus alkalisoli. Classification (GTDB taxonomy): domain Bacteria; phylum Bacillota; class Bacilli; order Bacillales; family Amphibacillaceae; genus Oceanobacillus; species Oceanobacillus alkalisoli. The sequence goes on from NZ_JAKGBW010000006.1 coordinate 87,754, forward strand.
AATCTTACCCATGTTATCCGAGTGTTTGGTAAAATCGAATTCATTTATTTTCTCTTTTCTTTTTCGCATGGAAATATATTCTTCAATTTTAAGCATATTTATCCATCCTTTTTAGTAACCGCTTACATCATAATATCACAAAACTGATTGCATCTATTGTAGTCAACTGGTATTGAAATATTTTTAGTATATTTTTGATTTACAACTTCACTGTGTTATCTTTCGTAAATTCTTTCTGAAAAACAACTACATAATAAGCTAATAGAACGCCTTACTCTAATTTTTCAATCAAACTTCGAAAATTAAGACATCTTTCACAAGCTAAGAATATAAACAATCAAGTGGATTTTCAGAAATACCCCAATAAGTATTTCTTTGCTCATCTCAGAGATTATGCATAGAAATACTTATCATGTAGTACTCAACTTAAAGATTACCAATCTCATTAGCTTCCACTAATAAAATTCCTAATTCTTTTTGCAGTTCTTCTACATCAGCTTTCTTCATGATCCACCTTTGCATCGTTGGCTGCCTAAATGTCGCCATATCCATATAAAATTCTTCACCTTTTCCATATGATAATTCAAAACGAATTTCATACTTTTTCCCTAACCATTCTTGAATCGAAACAAACAGATTGGATGGCGACATTTTGTAATACTCATTAACAAAATAACAATAACCATATGTTAAGTTAAATAATGTACAATTTTCGTTTGAATCTGATTCAGTAACAGCTAAATTTCTTAGAAATTGTCTTCCTCCAAACATTTTCCCAATTTCTTCGTCAGAATTATAATATGGACTAACTATTTTCTTTGAAAAAGCCATAATTTTACTTTCTTTTGATGGATAGAAAGAAATTGTACCAGCCACTAATACTTCATTCTCTGGAATATTTGCATTTAATATTTTATTTCCGCTTTGAATAATTAATTGCTCCTCCAACTGGTTATTACAGAAATTATCAAGTTCCTCATAGTAAGCTGGATTAAATAAAATAATATCTGGTTCATCAATAGGTAAACATAGCTGACACAGTGTACTGATGGAAGTATTTAAATGCTCAAATTTATTATTTAAAAATCTTTGAACGATAAAATCTTCCTTATCAGAACCCATAAACTTTAATATTCGGTCTTCCCTTAAATCAATTTCCTTTATCTTTAAATACTCCCTCTCAAGTGATAGATAGGATTCCAAATATGCACTTACCAATTCCATACCTAATAATTTTTCATTTCTCTGAATTAAAAATGGAATTTCAATAGATTCTGATTTAGGCTGTGTTAAAATTTTCTCGACAGATTTTCTGTTTAGAGGATTTTCAAGTTTGTTCATATCTTGATTTTTATAAGCTAAAACCAAAGAACTTTGAAGACGCAAATTCAATAATTTACTATCGTTTATACAATAATTTAAAAAGGGCTCTGCTACAGTAATATCCTGTTTTTCCCTAGCCAATTTCTCTAATAAAAGTAGAATAAAATACTTTTGTTTAACTGACCCTTGGGAAGGTAGTCTTACAAAATCAAATCGATGAATTAAATTTTTCATAAAATAATACATTCCATTAAGAGAATTCATAGTTCTTTCGATATTCTCGGTTGAAAATAATAACCATAACAACTGTTCAAATATATCTAACCAACAAATTTTTTCTTTTTTTATAGATGGCAAAGTCACTTTCCTAAAATTACTATTATGCCATGAAGACAACATAGAAATTTGCTGTTCAAAAAAAGGGATCAATTTATTTGGATAGTAGGCTTTTATCATATAAAGTACATAGTTATTCACATCATCGGTAAAGCTACTTAACCAATATGAAGGTTCCCTCGACACAAGTGTGCTATCAATTATATCAGCATACATTTCCTTTATTTGATGGGGGGACAGTAAAGGGATTAAACTCTCTGCTGCAACATTTGCATTATCTGATTCCCAACTGTAATGATTTTCTCTATTAATAAAGAATGAAAAAAGTGCATCTCTATAACTAGTAAAATCTTTTGTTCTATAGTTACCTATTCTACTTGCAATAATTTCAAATCTTTCCCATGCATGAGATTTATATTCCAACTGTTCTACGTCATTTAAAAATTCACTTACTAGTTTATCAATTGGTAATTCATAATATTTAAGAACACCTTTTGGAGGATCATCTTTAGTATATAAATTTTCAATATATACCTTTTTCAATACATCCGTTCTTTCCTTTAAAAATCTCTCATTATCATTCGATAACTTCTCTATAATTTGATTACTAAATTCAATTTTTCGGGCATTATCATTATTAGATATTTTGCTGGATGTTGCTTCTATTAAACACCACAAACCAAGTAAATCTTCTTCTTCAAAGTCTAAAGTTTTCCAATTCTCTTTGAAAAAATAAATAATGTGATTTATTTTTGTAATGAGTTTTTTCTCGAAAAAATCATTATTTAATAATCTATAAAATTCTTGAGAACCCGATAATATTGCTGATTCAAAAAATAGATCCTCGATAGAGGACGCAAGTAAATTATCTCCCTTCTCACTAGCTAACAAAGACAAATTATATAAATCCAAGCCCTTACTGCTCCAATATGATAAATCATCTTCAACAACACGTTTGAAAACTTCATACGGATAGTGAAGTACGCCATCTTTATGTTCGATAAAACCAAGCAAATTTTCGTATAATCTTTTTCTTGCTTTGTCGACCATCCCTTTATTGACCTCATATTTCAACATAAGTTCAGAAAAAAGATTATATGTTGAAATACTATCTTGAAGAGATGAGTTCCAGGCTCTTCCTTTCACTCCTAACCAATACTCGAACCAGTTTTCTAATTCATTATAATACCCTCGTGTGGCTAAATATTCCCATGTTAATGTCACTGAATAGTTAGAACGATAATCATAGCCTTTTGTTCTATTCAAAAGATAACTTGTAAGTTTTGACTCCAACACCCCATCATTTGAATTCTCAATAAGATAAAATATAAACTTACTTAGTTGATTAGCTACTCCATAAATTCCATTTAAAAAAGGGGTCATACATTCATCAAACAAATAATCTAGATATATTCTAAAATCAGAGAAAGCGATATATTTTTTTGTCTCGAAAATATTTCCGAGTTCAAAAGATATCCTGATTAATCTTTTTAAATAAGGTCGTCCCCGATCATCACCATATTTTAAATAGTATTCATGGATACCCTCATTAATTTGTAACTCTTTAGATCCAAAATCCCCAAGATACCCCAAAATAAAAGAGTAGGCGGAGTACATATTAAGTTTATTATTATAATGATAGTCTTGATTACTAAGAGCTTTAAAACCTTTCAATTTAACATCATTATAAATTGGATCTGTACTTTTTTTTCTCACTATAAGTGTGTTTAAAAAAAGGATTTTTATATCTAACGAATTATACGACCAATCCTTATTCTTTTTAATTTTCGAAAGCACATATGACAGTTTAAGCCATTCCTGATTCTGAAACAATTTATCTAAAAGATCTTCAAGCTGATTAATGCTTAGTTTACGTATGTTTTTATTAAAAAATCTAGCAAATTGAAGTATTGTGGTGTTAGTATTATTCGCTAATCCTTCTAATTGTCCATATATAATTAGACTTTTAATTTGGTTTTTTATTTCAATAGAGTCAATATAGATATTGCTATTCAGGATCTTAGATAAGTAGCCAATTTGAGTTAAGGTATCAGAAGTACCTCGTGATAGCCCTTGATCTTGATGCCATAATTCATTAACGCTAACATGAGTAATTACTGATTGAAAATCTCCGAACCACCTATCAAAAAGTGCCTTTGCTCTGTAAGATTGGTTATCATTCACAAGAGTATTAATATCATCCACTACAATTTTTATATCCTTGATTTTAACTGAATTTAGGTTGATTCTTTCATATTCGGAATACAGTAAATTCGGTATTTTTATTGTTGGCTTTAGGTCTTCATAATAATCCATAATCCTTATATATTGGTTTAGGTATATAGCAGTTAAAGAAATGTTCTGTATTTTTTCAAAATCATAATCTATCTTACTTTGTTGAACTACTTCTTTAAATTGATATAGTAAACCATCTATTTCTTGCCCAAGTGTTATAGCTTCATTAACATAATCCATTGAAAATACATCAAGTTTTTCGGAAGACCTATTCGCCAAATCTAGTAACCGGAAAATATCTCGATGTTTTATTTCTATTTTCTTAGAGAAATTGAGGTAATAAGTCGCTATCTTTCCCGCAACATATGTAATAATATTTGAGTTTTTCCGAAGTTTATTCTTTAAATATACCCTAATATCATTATGATAAAGTGCGTATTTACCTTCATTTTCTATCACTAGTGGTGAATAAAAGTTTAATATTTGTTGCCATTCCACTTTACTTATTTCATTACTTTTAAAAATCTCTAAAATATCATCAATTGAAACTTTTTCAATTGTAATAGAAAAAAGAGTTGCTAATAAATCTTTAATTTGGTAACCATTTTTAAATACTTTTTCATCAAGAGAATTCCAAATAGAATCGTAGTATTCGATTATGTTAGAGCTTAAATTCTTTTCATTCAAATAAGTAAATAGTGCTGTACTTTCTTTAATATTCTTTGATTCGTATGCGGCAAATGTTGCCGAAAGTGTGTTACCTTTCGAAATCTCATATATAATTTTCGCTGCAGAATTAAAATCATCTATATTAGGATTTATTTTTCTCAAAAGAACTTTTATATCGTCTAAAGTTATTCCTGTTAGCTCGACTTTGTCTAAACTTTCAGAAGCTGAATTCAGCCAAATTGGATAATCTTCATAATCCTCCGCTGGTTGACCACAAAGAATAAAAAATATATTATCAGGTACTATTTCAGGACTAATTAATGATCTTAAAAAAGTTTCTTTTGAACCAGATCTTGCGGCATGGTCAATACCATCAATTACAATTACTGTATTTTTGTTATGGATTTTCCCAAACTCTGATGCCAAACGCAGAACTGTCTCTCTAAGTTCCTCTTTTGACAGAAACTGATTTCTAATAGGTACTTTATACTTATACAATTTACCCCGAAAAAGTTCGCGTAGTTGATTTAATAACGAACCCCACATCATTTCTTCTGTAATAGACTTATCAAAATCCAAATTAACATATTTGTATTCTGGAGTTACTGGGATATAAGCATGGTACCGTAAATCTACAATTGTATCAGGCTTATTAGCCAAAAAATTAACTAAGCTCGTTTTCCCAATTCCTGGTTTACCGTACAAAAATAGCATTTTCTGTGACTTATTTTTAGAGCGCTCTTCAATATATGAAATCAAATTTTTTCTACTCTCAAAAAAAGGACTTGGTGGTAATAAAAGATGCTGTGGATACCGTTCTTCTTTTATAGCTAAACTAGAGTACACTTCTTCTACAGTAATTTTTTCCTTTTCCCTAGTTGAAGATGCCCATTTTTTCAAAGAATAAAAGAGTGACTTATATAACTCTAAACCGGTCTCTTGGCTAACTGAAAAAATATTTATGATTTTTTCCAATATCTTTTTATCTAGTTCTAGAGTATTAGGGTGTTCTATCTCTATTTTGAATTTCTGAATAAATTCAACTGTTTCATTTTCATCCTCGAATACATCGATTTCCTCAAGCCAAGCTTCAAGTACATTAGCCCATTCCTTATTCGGAAGACGCTCCCTAAGGGTATTTATCGACTGGATTGAACTGCTAGTTTGTTGGAACCAAGTAAAGAATTCTTTAAATGAAGGAACCCCTATTTTTACATCCCCTCTACTTATAGAAGTAGCACTTGTAACAGGTTCTCTATTGGTAAGCAAAGTGGCATAGCAATCTTTATCGCTTTCGCTTTTTTCTTTCATCCAGCTTTTAGCAATTTTCATAAGGAGGGAATCAGATTTTTTGTCCCTGGTTAGTAAAAAAGAAAATCCTATTTTTTCATCAACCCTCGTATGTTTCACTTGTATATATTCAATTTTTTCACAATATTCACAGACCACATCATCTAGCGTATCAATACTAGCTTGAAGAGTAACCGACTTTATCTCTTCTTCGGGTATAAGCATTGAAGTGATTTTGTCTAATCCAACAGTCCATTCATAAAAATATGGATCTCCAATTCCTGAACTTATATTCATATATATTTCTCCTTGTTTTTATTTAGTTAAACAGGGTTAGCAAGTAATTAAACGTAATAAGAATTGGTTTAATAGTAATTTTGGCTCCATGCTCGAATCCATTACTGCTATTTTCAGCTTTGCAATTTTAATTCCTTTTGCATAAAAGAAAAAGCCCTTCTGCATATCCAACCTTTTGTTCGTCTGAAATAATATTTTACTTCTTTAGATTTCCCTTGTTTTGTATCTCTAGATGTGAAACCAAAATATATTTATAAGATATGTTGATTTTTCACATGAACAATTCGTAAGATTTTTATTATTGTACTTTTACACAGGTATTTACAGTGATTTGTTGTGTAAAAGTACAATTAAACTACAATGACTTTATCTGTACCTTATGAATGCAAAATTATCCATTTACGAAAATACTATCTTAAAGGATTATTTTTATCAAACTTTTTTCAAAGTAACAAATAAAGTAGGGCTACCTTAAAAAGGGTTACCCTACTAATCAAACGTTATTATGTCTAGGACATAATATTTGAGACAGTCTGCAATAGTATAAAACTTACTTCTCGTCAAAACACTGTATCGATAAAACTGATATATTTATTCTACAATCATCCAATTTGTATCCTTTTCTAACGTGAGTATATATTGTGAAAACTGTACAGATTTCGTTACTTCGTCAATATATTTAACAGCAACCCATACTTTTATTTGATGATCTACTGTCTGAAATACTGGATTACTAAGTTCTGAAAATGTATAATCCTTTCCGATTACTGGTAATGCATTGTTTTTCACGTAATAAGCAAGCTCTTTCTCTGTCGCAGTCGGGTAAAACATAAAGAATGTCTCCAAAAACTCTGTCACTTCTTGCGCTGTATCAGAGTTGACTGTGCCATTACTCTCAGGTTGTTGTGGTTCATAATCTGATTTATTCGGTATACTCCATAAAGTAGGATTTTGTGTAATAACTAAATTTCCTACTTTATCCTGATGAAGCAAAATCCGATATGTGGAGCGAACCTTATCGCTATTCTTATCTTCTGCAATTTTTTGCTCTACTGAATAAACTACCGAATAGGTATCATCTTTCTCTTGTGACACCGACCAAATATCAATATCACTCACACTCGAACTGGTGGGAATATCTAATCGTATGGTCTCACTATTTAAAGCTTGTAATTCCTCTGTTAGATAATGGCTTAACTTTTCCTCACGTTGTTCAATCGATTCTTTATTATTTTGCCACGTATAGTAATTCTTCACGAAGCTTTTCGTAAAGCTTTCAATTGCACTAGTGTCCACAAGTTTTGTTTCAATTACTTCTTTTTCATGAACTGTATGTTGATCAATAGCTGTAAAGTTCTTATATATCCCAAAGACAAGGCTACTGATTAATACAATCCACAAAACAGTCACTGATTTCTTACGCGTTCCAACACTTTTTACTTTTGTTTTCGATGACTTTGTTTCCACTGTTTGTTTTTTAATTTTTCTAAAAACGTTTTTCATCTATTCCAACCCTTTCTATTGTTTAATGCGCCCTGCTCCAATTAAATGTTTTTGCCAATAAGCAGTCGTTAAATCTGCATAGCCAATCGGATCACCTGCGTTATACATTTGATTGTCTCCAAGATAAATACCGACATGGGTAACATACGTTCCAGCATTATACGTTGAATGGAAAAACACTAAATCACCGGGCTTTGCTTCAGATAAAGGAATATGTTCGGTGACGTCATATTGTTGTTGTGCTGTTCTTGGTAAATTAATTCCAGCCTTTTGATAACTCCACTGCGTCAGTCCACTACAATCAAAAGAAGTGTTCGGGTTATCTCCACCAAATACATAAGGATAGCCTTCATACTTCAACGCTTCATCCATCACTAGTTGTACAATGTCACCATCAAATTGCGGAACATGAAAATACTGGTTGACTAGATCGACATAAAACATATTGCCATAAAGATAACGCCAACCCCCGTTCTTTTTTACCGCAATTGGGTTGGTATAAGTCGTTTTACTTCCACCTGAATGTTCTTTCGCAAAACTTTGTGCTAAGTCAAAACTATATTTTTTTCCTCTTTGTGCGACATAATCAATGAAACCACCGCCATAGTTATACGCTTGTATGACCGTATTTCCATCTACCCCTTTAGATTCTGCTGATTGAATTAAATCCGCAAAATATTTTACTCCTTGCTCTATAGATGCTTCTTCCGAATCTAAAGTATTAGGTGGTAATCCCATTGACTCACTCGATTGCATCACATCGATTAACCTTCCACCACTTTCCACCTCCATAATTGCGAGTAATGTTGACACATATTCACTAACGCCATATTCTTTTGCATATTTCTCTACCATTGGTCGGTGCTTTAATACATCTGCTGACACAGAAACACTTCCCCCGCCATCAATACCCGAATAATTTTCTCCTGATGAATCATCTTCATTAGAAATAAAGAGTGCCACAAAAACCAACAATCCAAAAAAGAGTAGAAAGCCTACTCCATACGTTATGAGCATTATTTTTAATCTTATGACCTTCATTGACGTTCCCTCCTATTTGGAGGTATAGAACGTTTCTGAAGCTGTCTCTTCATCATTACTTTGATTGGTTTATCTGGATGCTTCATCACTTTTTGTTTACGTTCCACTTCTGGCCGTTCTTTATAAACTGATATTTTTCTATTCAACTTCGACCGTTTGAATTGGTCCTGCATCCCATGGGTTAAATATTCTTGTGCACTTGGTGATGTTTTTGGTTGTTGTATGAATGTGCCCACAATCGGTTCTCTTTGGGTAACTGGTCGTGTATGAGTAAACTGATTACGAGAAGATGCACGCTTTTTATCCAATGCTCGTCGTTTATCTGCAATTGTTTGTCGATATTTCACTGTGCGTTCTATTGCTGCTTTTTCTCTTTGTTCTTTCGCTCGCACAACACCTTCTTTAAAATCATGAACAGGCTTTTTCAATTGTTCTTTTCCTTGCATCACTGCATATTTAGTACTTGTTGGTAAATCAACCAATTGTTCTTTTCGGTGTTTGATATTTGCACGAACTTGGCTTTTTGCACCAAGTACTTTCCCAGTTACTTGACCAAATTTCTGACTTAAGGAAGTTAGATTCGCCTGTTCATACATCTTTTCCTGATTCTTTTTTGGTGAAGATGTGAGTCGTTGTAATGGGCGAAGTGACGATGAACTCCCTTTTGTTTTTTTAGACTGACCAACTAATGCGCCAGCCGTCGCCCCTGCTGTTGCACCTGCAAGTGTACGAGTAATATTACGTTGTAAGCGGCGACCACCACGATTAAACATGCGATAAGGTCGACGCATCACTTTACGGCCAACATTTTGTGAATCATTACTTTGTAAGCTGAACATACTCATGATGTCACCAAGTTTCATGTAAATGCCCGCAAACGTGACAATCTGCAAAAAGGCAATTAAGAAAAAAGGATAACTCGTTGTTAAACTGTAAAGCATGGATGAAATACTGAATGCAACTGTAATAATTAACGTGATACCCGCACGAAGCATAATCACATTAAATAACTTCATAATCGCTTGTTTCCCCATGTTTTCAAAAGTTGGAATCATGGATAATAGAAAACTAATCGGTAAAAACATCGCATAAATAATAAATAGAATTTGCGAGAAAATCATAATGCCCGATAATAGGAACACAAAAATGGAAATCCCAATGTTAAATAGAAATAAAAAGAAGACCATGCCTAAACGTGTTGTGGTCTTCGTAATCGTTAAATTTTTATTGTCATGATCTTCAATTTCTGCTTTAACCGCATCTTCACGATCTTTTCCGTTATTGGCATCTGGACTAATCGAAACCAATGTGTCTACGCGATCTTCACCAATTGTTTCTTTGTCTGAATCATCAAATTGTAACAACATCCATGGCTGTTCTACTTGAATAGAAAAGAGATTATTTCGTATCATATCCACACCATCTTTTCCTTGACTAGTAGAGCTTGGCATTAAGATTTTTGTTCCTAAGTCTAAACTTGCTTGACTAATATCAGCAGAAAAATCATTAATTTTTGTAATGTATGTTGGTGCGTAAGCGATAAAAGAAGCTGATAACAGAAACACGACTAAAAAATTCATAATCGCTCGAATCGCTTTTGTTGTTTCTCGTTTCATTAGACCTGTATAAGCCACGTAGATCCCAATGACTAAAATAAACAGAAGCAAAAAACCGACATAAAATCCTGAACTACTGAAACCACTTGCCGTAATCCCCGCTAATGTTTGCATATTCTTCCCAATCGCATCTGCTGTTTGGGAAATGAAATCAAGAGAGTAAGCTTGTTGGATTAAGTAGCCTGTGGCATTTGACAAATACAAACTGATAATCCAAATGAAATTGGTAATTGTGTAAAGTCCATACATGACCTGTTTACCAATCCCATCATTCCAATTCCACGGCAGCCAATCCCAACCTGTATCAACATAAAAATCCAGTTGGTAATGATCTAATGGATAAATAGAATACAAGTTATCTTCCGATACCGTATCATCGACTAATCCAGCTGCATGTGCAAAAGTGCCAAGTGATAGAAGACATAGAAAAACGGCAGCACCAATTAGTACTACCGTTAAGATCACTTTTTTCAATTGTCGCTTCTTCACATGATCACCTCGTCTCTTTCTCATTTGTAGGTGGCCGAGTATCAAAAGCATCAAATAAATCTTCAAAAACAGGATGGACTTGAATAATCCCAACACATCCATATAAATCTTGGATCAAACATTGGCCGTTTTCTAGCTCCCGAAGTCGCCTTTGATTGCCTTCATCTTCCTTGTCTACTCCAAAAAACTCCAATGTTTTTTTAATTTCATTAATATCCCTAGAACGAAAGGCAAACTTCACACCAATATTATTTTTTAACTTCTCATCGGTTAAATCATCTGCGTTTTGCGTCACAAAATATACACCAGCATTCATCGCACGTCCTGCACGAACCAATTTATTTGAGAGTGTTTTCCCTTGTGCAACTTGCAGGAACGACCAAGCTTCATCCAAATCAACAATTTTAAATATGCTTCGATCAGAATGGATAAAGTCTAATGCAAAGGTAGAAATCACAATCAGCATCGCGACACTTAGTAGTTCCATCGTCGTATATTCCTCAAAACTCGTTTCCGCATCAGGTAATACTAAATCAGCCACTTGAATAATGTTTAACTGTTTCTCTAAACTAATCGAATTTTTTACCGTTCCATCCGAAAACAGAAGGTGAGCGAAGTCATAATCCGTAAAACTTTCAATATGATCTGCAATGGGACGTGCTAATGGATTCGGATCACTTCTAAGTTCCTGGATGACAAGAAGTAACCCTCGTTCCTCTTGTTGACTGACCGCACGAATCGCTCGACGTAACACAGGAAACTTTTCACCATCACGACTAGAGATACCCGTAAGAAAGGTAAGAATATCAATCGCAAGACTTTCCGAATCCTTTTTCTTTTTCATAATGACATAAGGATCAAGTAACCCCTTATTCTTGTCATCACTTGTTAAATTCACCACGTTAATTTCATGTGCCATTTCTGGCAATGTTTCTTTCCAATTACCTCGTTCTGCTTTTGGATCAACGATCAGTGCTTGTCCGCCAAATAGCACGGCATAATAAACGAGCAAATTATTTGAGAATGATTTTCCACCACCAAGTGAACCTAGAAATGCGGAGGCAAGCGCATTCGTAACAGAACCTTTCACCCCTTGACTTGCTAAACTCGGATTCAAATAGACATTACGGCCTGTATCTAAGTTATATCCAATATAGATACCTTCCGTTTCACCAAGCATTTGTGTAGCACCAAATCCAAGCCCCGCTAAAAAGTCGGATGTAACGTACTGAATATAATCATTCATATACCGTTTACTAGCGGGAATAAACTCACTGTGTAAACCAATCATATCTCCAAATGGGCGAACAAGTTTCACGTTTAAATCGTCATAAAAATCTTTCACCTCATTACATCGCTGTTTGAGTTCGTCTAAATTAGAGGCAGAAACTCGAATGACAAAACTTAACTTGTACATCGACTCCTTACTTTGATCGAGTACATCTTCTAGTTCATTCACTTGTTCCAACGCTTCTAGCACATTACTTCCTGTTTCATTGTTGGATTCCCAAGCATGATTATCTAAATCTTTCAGTTCTTTTTTCTTATTCCGCACAGTCGATAATGCTTTTTTATTCGTCACAATTTCCACATTCATGGATGTATCAATGGGGAAAGTGAATTGTTGTTGTTGATAATAAAAGATTTCATCTGATGGAAACTCCAAATCACCAACAATCGAATTGATGGTAAAATAAGCAACATATGTTGTTTGTTCTTCTTGTTCAATTTTTAAATAACGCTGATTTTCTTCAATAAGACAACGTGTGGGTTTGATGATGTCATAACGCTTCACTAAAGTTTCATGCTTTATTTTTTTCAGGCGAAGCACGTAGTCATATTCCTCATAAGCAGTATCTGATTGACCATGAAGATGTTCAATTAAATAACCAAAATCATTTTTATCTAAAGGACGTATTTTGAAACGTCTTGAAATTTTGTTTTGCAGTAAAGACTCCATTTTAGAGAAGCGTCTCATTTCATCATGAGGCATGGAAACAAAATCCCCCATTAAATGATGGTTCACATCACGAACAAAGGAAGATAGTAAATTTTTAATCGATTTTCCCATGGATTTCATACTAACTTCTTCTTCATTCAAGAGCAGTTTAAAACCAATAAAAAAACGATAGTCTACTTGATGTTCCCCAATCATCGAAACAAGCGCTTCGGTTTGATCATCAATTCGTGCATAAGCAACGTCTTTTAATCGACCAGTAACTAATTCTTTACTTCGCTCTTGAACAGAACGAATACTACTAGCGGTACTAATTTGTAGGGCATGAATTTTTCCGTCTTGATTTTGTGCAATCAATTGGCGAAAATGATCGTGTACTTGTATTTTTTCGTCTGGTGATAAAAAGGAATAATTATAGGGAAGTAATTCATAATATGCAAAGCACTCCCCATCATGGTTAAAGACAAGATTATTTTCCATATATTTAATCGGATAACGCATGGGCTTCACTCCTCACAGCTGTAATACTTTCATTCACTTTCACTCGTTGTAACTTGATTGGTTTCCCTGCATAAGTCACTTTGGAACGAAAAAAGTAAGTAATGACGGATTTCAGAAAGCTATATGGCTTTTTGCCATCAAATGTTTTTTGACTCATAAACCATGTTAAGCCAACGGGAATTCCCACATATTTTAATAACGCCCCATTAATCAATGAGAGTGGTGGAAGATTACCTAGTAACATGACAAACAGAAGCGAAAGGACAAACCACGACATTTGATTAAATGTGACTGGGAAGGGCAAACGAAAATCATTAATCGCATAAATCACTTTTTCAACCGACCAAATACGTGTATAACTTTTTAACTTTTTCATAGGTTCTCCTTTCAAAATGAAAACAGCCTGCATGCACAGACTGTTTCATAATTTTTAATATTTACTTATCCAAGATATTCAAATACACCATGTGATGTAACGAGGAAATTACCGTTTATTTCTAAATCTCTTCCAAGTGCTTGGTAATCGATATAATTCTGTAAATTAGTTGGTACTTCACCAAGCACGCCTGTTTCTTCTACATAATAACGAGCGACATCTTCCATATCTTCACAATCTTCATAACAAATAATATCTTCTTGATGTTCCAGCAATTCTTCCAAACTATCAAACCAGTATCCTTGAATTTCGGATAGCTCATTATAGATTGGTGATCCTTCTAATTCTTCTACCATCGAACATAATCGGTTAATTTCAGAAATTGGGGTGTATTCGCCAACATCAAATGGTAATTCGTAATCATGTATGGCGTATTCTTCATATTCACTATTTAAGCCAATTCGTTCTTTCACATCTTCTATATCAATCGGTGGTGTAAACCAATCCCCAACCAATTCTCCCTCGTTATATTTTCCGAGATTGGCAATATAAACTTGCATGTCCATTGATTTTTCACACCCTTTCAATTAAATTAGACATAAAAAAAGCCTTCTTTTAAAAAGAAGGTTGCCTTGCTCAAACTATTATAAATTAATATTATGTTCACTTAAAATCAATGTTAATTCACGTCTTTCTTCTGGCTTCGCTGTTCTAACTAGGGTTAGATTGTTGTTTTGTACTTTTCGAAGTACTTCAATGGATATATCCGCCCTATGACTCAAATTGATAAGTGTATTTTCTGGCATTCTTATCCTTCTAACTGTCTTCCAAAAAGGTAAATCAATATTACCCTTTTTAAATTTAAGTGTATTAGTAAATATTTTGTCTTTTGAATAATAATTAATATGAGGATTATCCTGCAAAATATGAGTTTCCATATTTCTATAAAAATCATCTAACTTCCCATCTTGTAAAATTTTGCTTAATATCTCAAATGGCATTTTTGGTAAATATTCTTTATTCAACCCTTTATTAAGAATATTTAGTGGTGTAAAATAAAACACTTTATCCGCTACCAATATCAAACTCAATGACATACTTTTCTTATCAAAATAATCAAAATAAAGGTTCACATTCACCCCATTGTAAACATAATGGAATTTTAAACAATGCTCAGGCTTCTTATTAGATATTCCTTGATAAATTCTTATTAATTTCTCTTTCGCTAGATTGTCCATATAAACCCTCCCTAACTTACTATAATGGTAACATTAAATACCAATAATTCTATTAAACAGATTCAACAATACATCCTTCACTCCACTTGCATTAAAGACTAATCCCACTGCGATTAACGCAACAATTAGAAATCCAATCAGTTTAGAAAACTCACGCTTAAATCCTAAGTAAATGCCGATTACTACAATCGCCATTAACACTAAAGACTGCGCATTACTTAAAAACCAGTTATACAAATTCTGCCCAAAGTTCATCTTACATTTCTCCTTTCACCTTCTAATATTTTGTCACTTGCCGCATGCATTCGATAAACCATAAAACGAAGCCGCCCATGATAGTAATGAAAATGTATTTTAATAGTTTCACGGAAACCTCCGATCTATCATTTAATAACATCTTCTGTTTCAAGTGCCTGTTGCATCAATATTTGTTGATGACGTTTGGTTAATTTCGCTTGATCTAACATATCTTTAATCACGGTTGTTTGATTGATTTCATCCAGTTTAGTTGCCAGTTTCCAAGTAGGAGCCACTTGTCGAGCCAACCATCTAAGTGTTTTATCGAATGTGTAAGGTTCAGGTTTTGTTGTTAAATAAATTTTTCTGTTTTCACCTAAATCTAAAAAACGTTGCCACTCCGCATTCATTGGCCAACTACTTCGTCGTTTTTTCTCATCTTTATCGACAAATCGAATATATCGATTAATAATAGAAAAAGCTGTTCGTCCCGCATCCTCATACGTCATTAAATCAACAACCGCATGGTACGCACGATCATTTTTTAATCGAATTTCAAAACGATTTTTAATGTCTGTATCTTCAAGTGATGCTCCGTGTTTCACGTATTGTTCATAATCCTTTTCATACACACAAAAATACACATCACTTTTCAACGAACCAATATACAGTGTATTTCCCATATCTCGTTTTTCTTCCCCATGAACCAATTCGCCAGAACGATAACTTTTAAAGCTACGAAAAACGGAGATACATTCTTCATTTCGACATTTGTTCGTCAAAAATGGAATATCCAATTTGCCTGTCTTATCATTTATCGCTAGGTCAACTCGTTTAAATACTCCACTTACTCGAAATACATCCATGAAAAAATCAAACCATGTACGCTGTTGGGTTAATAAAAAGTTTTCAAATTGACGGCAACCCTTGCCTTTGAGTTCTAGCAGACAACCTTTATCTTCATCGGGCGAAACCATGACAACAATGTCGCCAAAAACATATTGTTCCATGTAAGAATAAAACGCATAATCTTCATGGATCATATACTCCATTTTCAACCGTAAAATTTCTTCGATAACAGGCTTTGGGTTCGTTGTTAAAAAACGTATTCGCACATAATCAAATAAAATTTCCAAAGGTGCTTCTGGATTAAATTGTTCTAAAATATCGAACATCGCATGTTGTAACGTTTGAGTCGGTGTAATTTTTCCTGTTTCAATCTCACTAATATACTGTCTTGAAATTCCTACATGTACCGCTAATTTATTTTGCGACACGCCGTATGCCAATCGTTTTTCTTTTAATTGTTGATACCAAGGTACTTCATTCATGTGCATTCCTCCCAACACAAAAAAGATGTCAACTAAAGGATAAAAGTTGACATCTTCGTAATATGCCCTAAACCCTTGATGCACAAGGGTCTTTAGACTTTTGAAGCAGTTTCTATTGTTTTTCTACCCCCCTGTTAGAAACGGGGGGTAAAGCGTGGCTGTCGCCACGCAGGCTTTGCCCAGCACAGCAGCTTTCGCTTCGCACGCCGCCGCACTGGGCAGCCTTTATGGAGCTAGTTTCTCTATCTCATTTAAAAAGTCATGATCCTTAGGCACAAGTGGTGTGTAAAATTCGGTAATGACGTTATCTCCTTTATCGACATAGCCACGTCCTTTGATCTGTTTTAAGAAAAATTGTTTTTGGACGTCGCTGTAGGGTAAGCACCCAGCGCCTTGCCATATTACTATGGTAGGTTTCCAAATACTCCCCTCCAAACCGTACGTACACCTCTCGATGTATACGGCTTTCCACTTATTCAATCTAATTGTCCTTTGTGCAACTTCACATGACATTCATGGCATAATACTAAAGTTTTTCTACGCCGTGCAATCATATTTTTCTCCCACTTAGCCTTACCTTTTAAATCTTTTAATTTCTTGATGTGGTGAACTTCCATACTTCCTTGTTTCGTTCCACACCATTCACATTGATTGGCTAATAGTCTCTGTGTCAATTCTGTTCTTCCTCTGTAAATATTGACTTCTGGAAGATTGTCTACTTGACGGGAAATCTCGATTGACTTTTTGCGTGAAAAAACTTCATTGTACAGTACTCTCGATTGTGTTCCTGCTTTCGTTTCATATTGAACTGTAAACACACCATTCCTCTTATATTTCTTTAAAATTTTGCTAATAGAGGATTTGTATTTGTTCGCAAAAGTCTTGTACATACTATATTTCATTACATAAATAAACTTATTGAAAACATTCGTATTATAGGAGAGAGCATAATAATTATATAATCCTCGAATCTCCGCATTATAAATACTTAGTATCTCTAAATCGCTAAGATATAACAATTCAGGTCTATGCATTGGTTGCCATGTACCGTCTTTTTTGATTCGCAATGCACCTAGTGACTTTAATTTATCGACCCAAGCGTTTTTGGGCGTATAGAGCCTACAATTATAAGAGTAGTATCGCTTTTTAACTCCTTTTGAGTCTTTACGAAGTGTTTGATCTCTTGAAATTGTAATGTTATATCCTAGAAATTTGGCGAACTTATTGGTGTGTGTAATTAATGTCTTTTCTCTTGATAGTTCAATTTTTAATTCTTTCCGCAGGAACTGTTCTAAGTCATTTTTGACTGTTTGTGCGTCTTCTTTAGAACCAACGATTCCAATAATGAAGTCATCACAGTATCTTACATATTTCAATCGTTTATATTTAGGGTCCATCGGTTCTGAATAGGGGAGAGAAGTGAGTTGCTTACTCATTTCTTTGAGTTTTAATGTAATGTGTTTTCTCTCATCCGATTGAAGTTCTAGCGTTTTCATTTTCCTTCTCCACCAGTACATTCTGCCCTCAAGTCTTTTATATTCTAGACTTTTTTTCTTTACCTTTCCGATATTAAATTTAGATTTATATTTCTCTATATACGTATCTAATTCATGGAGGTAAATGTTAGAAAGTACAGGAGAAATGATACCGCCTTGAGGTGTTCCACTATACGTTTTGTGAAACTTCCAGTCTTCTACGTAACCCGCTTTAAGAAATTTCCATATTAAACGAATGAACTTATCGTCATCGATTTTCTTCTCCAACAACCGAATCATTATTTGATGGTCTATATTATCGAAGAAACCACGGATATCTCCTTCAATAAACCATCTACTACTCGTGAATGTTGTAGATATTTCTGTAAGTGCTGTATGACAACTGCGGTTCGGTCTAAAGCCATGTGAAGTAGTTTGAAAATTCGGCTCATAGATTGCTTCCAATAGTAAGCGAATCACTTCTTGTACTAGTTTGTCATTGAAAGATGGAATTCCTAACGGGCGTTGCTTTCCATTTTTCTTTGGAATATAGACCCTTCGAGCAGGGTGAGGTTGGTATTTTTCATTTTTTAATTGCTGAATCAATTTATCAACCCGTTCCATGCTGAATCCATCTATTGTTTCTGAATTGACACCCTCCGTTAAATTTCCACTATTAGGCGCTAACTTGCTGTACGCCATTAAATAGAATTTCGGGTTGTACAAGTTTCGGTAGAGTCTTTCAAACTTGTAATCTTCTTTCTTTGCACATTTCATTAGATTGTCCAAAATAATTTCAGGACTTCTCATGAAACCTCACGCTCCTTCCTTTGTCATTTTAAACAGAATAAGCTGATTCCCTTCGCCCTGTACTAGGCTTTCCCCAGCTCTGACTACTATGGAATCTCCGTTACCTTATCAGATATTCAGTGCCATCTTTCTTGATTTTACTCTTGAAATTTATCCCTGTTTTACAGGATTGCACATAGCTTGTTTCAAGCGTTCTGACTTAGGCAATCCCCGTTTAGTACATGTAATGACTGACTTTGTAAAATGTCGGATGTGTGTTTCATCTGTATGCCACTTATACCGTGGTCGAAGAAATGGAGATACGTATAGAATCGACTTTGGCTCTACCGATTCTATCCATTTCGATATAACGTATATATCTATCGTTCCGTTATAGGGATGATTGCCCCCGACAGACTACCATTCAAGCAGTATAGCTTTCATCCTCGTTTTCACAGTTTTAACTTGCCGATTCAGTCTTAGATGGATAGTTCATCTAACTTATGGCTTTACCAACATGCTACACTCCCTGTTCAGTTTCCATTCCAGATAAGTTGGTTGTTAATAGGGTAAAACTTTTCGTATCTTCAACCCTAGTGTGTTGTCAATACACATTCATTACATGCCCATACGGGCGCACTCCAAACATCATGCCATACCCTAGTTCAGACATTCTTCCTAAAGCAACACGAAAATTAAATTGATCACGGATCCCATCGCCTAAATATTTTGCATCTGGCCGCTGACAAGCGAGAATAAGAAAGAATCCAGCTTGACGTCCTAACATCACAATCTGTTTTAGTTTCGTTAATACAGCTGTACTTTCTTTAGAAGCAAGCATTTCCATAAAAGCTACGTATTCGTCAAAAACTAAAAAATGAGGAGCTAAGCCCAAATAAGCATAGTTTTCCCCTGTTTTATACTCTTCCATCTGTTTTATTTCTTCACTTCGAGCCATCATATCTTCATAAAATTGATCAATACTTGCCATCATGTCTTTCTTTTTATAATATACATCAGGCATGACAGTACTTAGATCGGCTAAATCTGCATTTTTCGGATCTAAGATATATAACTTCGCATTGGTTTTTAACAGTGCTTCAATCAACGTAAGAATAAAATACGTTTTTCCACCACCTGTTCCGCCAGCAATCAACATATGTGGCAGCTTATCATATTCCCAATCCATCGATTTCATGAGCTTTAAACTACCGTTTTGCGCAATGACTTCATCAATTGAAATACGATTCGCAATCATATCATAAAAAAGAACGTATTTTACATAGGAATCATGTAATTCCTTTGATACTAATTCACAATACAAGCCACTTTCCAACTTTTTCTCCAAATTTAACAGTGGCTCTTGATATTTACCAAGCGTTATTTCTACTTGAATATGAATCATACCTTTTTCATACCGATAATACATCTTTGGAAAATGACTAATTTTTTCTTTCGCCTTACTAGATGGTATATCTTTGAAAAATCCTTCATTCATCACTTGTTTTGTTTCATACCACTGATTGTCTAAAATCATTTTTGCGAGCTTTTGTCGATGCATCAACTGTTTTAGATGGTTATAACGATACCGATAATAAACAAAAGCACATATTACCATCTTTACCAAACTAATGATTAATGAAGTGAATCCATATCTACTTACAAAATGAGTTTGAAATGGATCAAGTTCCCACGTTGTCGAAAGTAAAAATTTTACATGAAAAGGAATAAAGAAAACGAGCCATACACCAAACAATCCAAAGAAGATAAATTGAAAAAAGAGAGATGCGTTACTTGGTCGGATTCGTTTCCCTCTTTTTCGGTAAAATTTCATTATTTATCTTTGTTAGGTGTAGATTTTTGATTGTTATTGCTTGGTGTCGCTGTTTTCCCTTTTAAAACCAAGTCATCTGCCTTGATATACCAATCCACATCAGCACCACGAAAAGTTGCATTTGCGACTGTATCTGCGACAGGATTAATTAGTTCTACTTCTGCATTATAATCAAAGTCTTTTAATGGAACGGAAGCAGGAATACTGACTTGAATCATGCGCCCTTGTTCACGAGACTTTAAATCATAGGTGCGTTCTTTTACTACTGTTGATACCGTACCATCTTCATTTTGCAAAAACACTTCCCGACGTAATGACGAAAACTTTAATAATCCGAATGTCTTATCTTTATCAATGACAATTCCTTCTGCTAATCTCATGTTTTTTCCTCCCTATGCTCTAACCATGTCATCAGCATGTAAAATGTATTTTGTAAAACCACGATCACCAATTTTATAACCTTCTGCGGTAATTCTAGCATTGACTAACTTCACTTTTTCCTCATGTTCAAAGAATTTCTCTCCTGCTTCTTGGGGCAAGAGCACCTCAATATCATCTGCACGTTGAATATCGGAATACAAATTATAACTACGTGACAATATTGTCATGCGCCCATTAATACGGCGCTGTTCCACCTTACCTTCTCCAGCATATTCTAAATTACCAAATGTTTTTTCCATGTTCGGAATAACATATTTTAGTTCCATAATGATTTTCCTTTCTATAAAAATTTTTTTGAATAAATAAGTTGTTTAAGATTTTTCAGCACTGGGAGAGCGGATACGATATCTTCTCATGGAAAATCCTCCTTATTATTTTAGTGAATATAAAAAAACGTCATAGCAATAAACTATGACATGGAAAGAAGAAAGAAATAAAAAAGAAATATTGCTTTTACACAATACTTCTTCATTCTCGCACTTATTAAATTACTCTTACTACTTTGATACTAAAAAATTTATATACATTCTCCTCATTTACTATATTAAACTAACGAAAAATAATATTTTTCCCTCTTCTTTCTTAAGGTGATAACTCCTCATACTTAACATTTGATCACCACAATATCAATCAAACTTCGAATTTCTCGGTATAATTAACAGTTGGGCCCATACCAGTTCTATCAACATACTTACCTTTTAAGTTCTCATATTCACTCCCTGCTTTTAACACAAATTCTTTATCTTGCACTGAAGGAATAGCAAGAGAAATATCTATGCTATACATTCCTTTATCGAACCCAACGTCTTCTTTTCCAAGTCTACCAAAATCAAATCGTTTATTTTTCACTAATGACTTATTCTGTGCCAATAGCAAATTATTAGAATTTCTCAAGGAAATCATCAGTGATGCCTTATCAAAGAGATTAGTCGTTCCCCTTATATTCATTGTATTGTCTCTGTTTAAGGAAATATCAAGGTTAAAAGTAACATCCAAACCATTCGGGTTTAGTGGTATTGTTTGTTTATATTGATATTCTTTTCTTTTTATTTTTTCAGGATCAATTTCATTATACTCGTCATCTGAAAGATCAATGGCCTTTTTCCAATATATTGCTTGATCCTTTATTCTATCAAAATGTAACTTAGCATCCCTAAAACAATTTGAAATCTGGTATTTTTTAGCACGCGAATTTAATTCTTCCTTTTTTAGCCACAAAATCACATTATCTAGATGCAAGGCTACTTCTTGAAAATTGTTCAAGTATTTATTAAATTCATCATTTCTTGAGCGCCCATAATCACCGAACTTTAGAAAAAGCTTATTAATCACAATTTCATTATCAAAAGCATACTCTTCTAAACCCTTTATATCTCCACTCTCAAAGGCACTTAACATATATTTATAGTAGAGTTCAAATTCTTCAAATGTCTTCATGTTTTGAGTATAAAGAATTTTATCATCAACAAAGGCATATTCATCATAATAATCTGCCAGCGTACTATAGGATTTTTCAAAGCGCCATACATAGCCTAATTCATCTGCTTCCCCAATAAGAAGTGGCTTGAACCTAGGATCTAATGTTTCTTTAATCCATTGCCCTCTTATTATCCAGTTTTTCATAATAAAGTCATCGCCATTCTTTGCAATATAAACCCATACAACATCATTTGTCCTTTTGTATTGATCAATGATCTGAATTCCAATATGCTTTACTTCTTCAATACGCAGAACTTTATTTAATACTGCTACAATAGAACATCTT
Organism: Oceanobacillus alkalisoli; assembly: GCF_021556485.1. Classification (GTDB taxonomy): domain Bacteria; phylum Bacillota; class Bacilli; order Bacillales; family Amphibacillaceae; genus Oceanobacillus; species Oceanobacillus alkalisoli. The sequence continues at coordinate 110,497 of NZ_JAKGBW010000006.1, forward strand.
CTAGCACCTGCATGAGAAACATCTTGCACTTGAAGAATGTTATATGCACCATCCAGATCAAAATCTGCTTTTCTGTATTTCTCCTTCAGGTAATCAGCAACCGACGGGAACTCTGGATATATAGTAGTTTCGTTAATATTATATTTTTCATCAAGTTCCTTCTTAACTGCTTGTTTATGTTCAAAAGGAATCCGTATTACCATTGTTGGTTCAATTGAATCGAGGGGTAATATAGATTTTTTTATTTCCTTTCCAATTGTTTCATTACCACATATTGCAAAGGAGCCTTTCTGGCAGAATAACCTTTCATTAGATTTTTGAAGGTCATCAGAGTACTTTATAAATGCTCCTTCCGAGGCAAATTCTAATATTTCATCCTCTGTTATTTCTTCAGAATAGCATTCTAAATATGAACTTTTAATTACATCAAGATTATGTGAATCTAATGTTGCAAGAAGAGACAACAGTTTAATCCTTTTATCGTTTAGGTTATGCTCTGGCTGAACAAAAACATATACATTACCATGCGATTTGTCATCAAAATTTTGTACAGCAAAGAAAAGCGCAATTAATGGGTCAACTGTTAAATCTACGAGTCTTGTTGGAATACCATAATGTTGCATTTTTGACAGGCGTTCAATCGGCGATATTAAATCAGCAAATTCTACAGATTTCATATTAATAGCTTCTTCGTAGATGAGGTTTTCATTACTTGTATATCCTGCATTTCTAGAAATACTTGATGTAATACTTTTATATACTTCTAATTGACCTCTATAAAAGACATTATTATAAATATCATACCTCGACAGCTTTTTTAAATAATCATCAACAGTATTGATTTGCTCCATCTTATCAATCACCCCTAACTTTATATATTTTAATCCTTTGACCTTGACTACACCATGACATGTATAAAGTCGATTGAACATACATAAAAAATAATAAAACCGCATTTGTTACAGTGGCTCTTCATTCTATAAGTTGAAAGCCAAATATCCTCATTTGATAAATCTTTTCAAGTATTAACAAGTACCTCAAGGATTGCTAGGTACTTCTCCCAGTTTCCTTTGACCCTTTCACTAATCACTTTAGTTATTAAAATATCAAGTTCACAAATATATTTCATGTGTAGCCTTTTCTGCTACTCAATTTCAAAAATTTGGATTCCAGTTATATTCTATTGTTTTTTCACGTCTTTTTTTCAAATATCTATCTATAAAATTATTGTGGATAGGAAACTTCATATTTATATCGTACTGGACTTGAGCAATAAAATTATCATTATTTGGCAGTAAAGCTCTGTCCTGACCTCGGCGAACCTCTTTTTTATACAAAGTGAGATATATTATATCTGCCTCCATCTTACCATGCTTAACCTTATGAGAAGAAAAACCATGGTTCTCTAATGTTCTTAATCTATCTAGAATAGCTTCTACCGCTTTTTGAACATGTCTTTTTCTCTTAGCTCTTTTCAAATATACAACTGCCTTTAATCTTTTTTCTCTTTCGTTACTAATATCTTCAATTTCAGTAATATAAAAGTCCTTATTTTCAAAATCAGGATAATACCTAAATGAATCTTCAAATTCATTTCTATCCTCATCATTTATTGGAAACATAAAAATATTTCCACTACCCCACACAATTCTACTTGCTTCTTCAATGTCTATTATTCCTTTTGATAGATCATTGACCACTGAACACTCAATTACGAAAAAGGAACTTACAACTTTAGGGGAATGGAAAGAAACCATTATTGAATCTTTTGTTTCCAATTTTCTTAGTTGAAAAATCCTTTCAGCTGTAAATAAACCAATAAACATCCTAGAATTAATATCTAGATCTATCCCAGAAAACTCAATTTTCACAATCTTACTCTCTGTTTTTTGATTATTAATTTCATGTTCCCATACATTATCACAAGTGGTTAATAAAGTAGATAAAGATAACCTTTCAAAGAATGAAGAAGTATCTTCATGAACACTTTCATTTTCGTAAATTTCGTTATAGGATATATTTTCTTCACATAGATATTCAAACCAGGCCAATAAGTTAGCGCTAACACCATCGAATAATTGCAATAAAGCATCTTTAAACTCATAAACAGTTAGTTCTTTTTGCAAATGCTTTCCATGTTCTATATAAGAAAAAATCATTTTGGTACCACTCACCCGTACTCCACCATGTGACATTGCATTACGTATATTTGAATCTGCTAGATCTGTAATTTTACTATAGTTTCTTTTGGAACTAGATAAACATTGAATTTGTGGAGTTAGATTCTTTTGGTATAAATTTTTCCCTTCAATAATACTTTGGAATTCAATAAAGAGCTTTAAGGTGTTACTGAAGGCACTATTTAACAGCTCATTAAATATATTAATACTAAATATCTTTGCTTTAAGTTCTTCACTTCCTTTAAACCTATTCATCAATATAATTCTATCTTCTAAATTTAGAAGACTTTCATAAGTGTAAACTAGGAGCTGAAAATTTCTTAATAGTGTAGATAGCATTGCTTCTTTACCAATAGCACCTTCAATTTCTCTTATTTTATTTCTAGAGAAATCATATATCTCATTATTCCAATGTTTCATTTGAGAGTTTTTAATGTATTTATATAAAATAGGATGATAAATAGATGGTAAAAAATCAACCTTAGTAAATAAATCCATAAATGTTGATTTCACTTCTTCGAAATCATCTTCCTTTGTTGTCTTCCACCAATAAATATAGTCTGTTTGTTGCATATATTCCCTCCTCCGATAGCTTCATTACTTTAAGTATAATGACTTATATTATAAGCTCAAGAAAATTGGGTAAATTACTTATTATGCACACTTTTTATCCTGGTATCCTTTTCCATTTTCTTTTTTTCCTTGCATTCATACTTGTAAAACTTCACAAAGCATGGAGAAGAACTTTTATAAAAAATACTATCTTTATTTCTCCAATATGACTATCTACTAGATCCTGTTCTTCACTTTGTTTGTATCACTACAATTGAACAATAATGTTATATATCATCTATACTACTCCAAAATTTAGACACAACTAAAAAACTACCCTTTGGCGGAGAAAATTCTTAAAAAGTCGATTAAGTGTTCTCATTTATTTAGTAATATACCATTTCACTTTCTTATAACTAATCTGTGTAAAAAGCTTATACACATTAACCTGAAAATATCTTAGAAAACAAAAAAGAGATACTGCTTTTACACAATATCCCTCAATTTTCTCCGTTTCCTCTGGCGGAATCTTGGCGGAGCACCTATTCATTTCTAATTGTTTTATCCATTTTACGTACCATCGAAATGCAGTCAAATCAACGTTTTCACTTCAAATGCCTCTAGTGAATTATTCCCACTCTATCGTCGATGGCGGCTTACTCGTCACATCATAAACCACACGGTTAACCTCATCTATCTCCGTCACAATTCTACTCGAAATCTTCTCCAGCACGTCCCAAGGAATTCTCGCCCAGTCTGATGTCACACCATCAACCGAATTCACAGCGCGAATGCCGACCGTATGAACGTATGAGCGTCCACCATCTTTCACCCCGACACTGCGGATATTAGGCAGGACGGTAAAATATTGCCAGATTTCACGGTCAAGGCCTGCTTTTGCAATTTCTTCTCTTAAGATTGCATCAGACTCCCTCACAATCTCAAGCTTCTCATCCGTCACTTCACCGAGAACACGGATACCAAGTCCTGGTCCTGGGAATGGCTGTCTCCAAACGATGTGGTCTGGGATGCCAAGGGCTGTTCCGACAGCGCGGACTTGCTGTTTGAATAATGTTTTAAGCGGTTCGATTAATTCGAATTCCATGTCTTCCGGCAGACCGCCAACGTTATGATGAGACTTGATTGTTTTCGAACCTTCCGTGCCGCTTTCCATAATATCGGTGTAAACCGTTCCTTGGGCAAGGAAACCGATATTCTTTAATTTCGCAGCTTCATCATCGAATACATAGATGAACTCATTTCCAATAATTTTTCGCTTCTGTTCAGGATCTGTGACGCCTGCTAATTTAGATAGGAAACGGTCTTTCGCATCGACTTTAATAATATTCATATGGAAATCTTCTGCGAAAACTTCCATCACTTCATCTGCTTCATTTTTACGCAATAAGCCATGATCGACGAAGATACATGTCAGCTGGTCGCCGATTGCTTTATGCACAAGTGCTGCAGCAACTGAGGAATCAACTCCGCCGCTTAAGGCACAAAGCACTCTCTGATCCCCAACTTGCTCTTTAATTTTTTGCACTTCTTGTGCGATAAACTCTTCTGCATTCAATTCATTTGGTTTCATTATGATTGCTCCTGTCTGCTATCTAATATTCTCATTTTACTAACCAATAGAATTCAGGTCAACCCATAAAGTAAAACTTCATACAGGGGGGTTCCTTCCCTCCCCCACCTTCACATTTTCGGGTTTTCCTCATATTTACAGTAGGGGATTTACAGACTGTTAATGCCTGATAATTGTTTTCAGCAACTTTTTCCAAATATTTTTCAATTTGTCCATTTTTTCCGGTTCGAATTCATTGCGGTAAAGCATCCGCTCATAATAGACTGTGAGCGTCCGCATTTCACCTGTTCCATAATGGGCATCCACACGTTTCGCATATTCACGTAATGTCTGATCGTTTTTCCTTTCATTTCCTTCATGGTCCAGAACTTTAAGTAAGTGTAGATACGCCTCTTGAAATGCTTTCTGACTCTGATTATGATTAAGCTTCATGGCTAGGAGCTTCGTTTTTATACTGAAACGATACTTATACAGTACGTAGAAAATCAGTAAAATTACTAAAGCAATAAGTCCCCACTGCCACCAGGAAAGGTTGAAATTATTGTCGGAAGGGCTAGCCATTGCTGGAGTTGTTTCGTCTTCCTCCGGTTCCATTTCAGGTTCAGGCAGTTCTGTCTCTGGAGCATCAAGTACATCATCATAATCTTCGGTAGCTGTATCTGTACGGTCCACATGGAAATCTGTCAAGTTCGTGAACCCTTGTGTCGGTTCAAAGGGAACCCAGCCAGATTCAGGAAAGTACACTTCCACCCAAGAATGGGCATTGGAATTCGTCACTTCATAAATATGATGATTATCCCGGTTTCCTTCACCAATTATTTCTCCGCCGGTAAAACCTTTCACCCAGCGTGCTGGAATATCGAGGGTCCGCAGCAAGACGACCATAGATGTCGAGAAGTTATCACAATAGCCGACCTGTGTTTCAAAGAGAAACTGATCAACATAATCATCATCCTCTCCTGGAATGGCAACTCCTGTCGTCTGATACGTAAAGTCGTGGCTGCTGAAATAGCGTTCAATCGCACGCGCTTTCTCATACCGCGTCTCGTGACCAGCCGTTATCTCCTCCGCAAGCTCACCAACACGGTCTGGAAGTGTATCGGGAAGATGAAGATATTCCGCCATTTCCTCTCCATCGTTGCCCGGGTCTTCCCGTAATGCAGATAAAGAATAGGAAGTCCGGTCATAGGCTAGCTGATAATAATCAAGTTTCAATGTTTCCCCGTTTTCACGAGCTTCGATTGACTCGGTGATTTGGTCGAGGAATAAATCTGGTTTAGGCATTGGGGCTACGAATCGTTTTACCCCATAAGGATAAACGAACTTTTTAAAATTTTGTCCTTCTTGAAACTCAATCCGTGCTGTCGATTCTTCGGTCTCCACATTCCCATGGTACATATCCAGATGAATTTCTCCGCCCTGTTGTTCGATGTAATCATGATCAGCCGATGACTCCCAGCCCTTTCCAGTATAAATTTCCTTCGTTTCTATCCGCCAATACTGATCCCGGTCCGTTTCCACTTGGAATACCGGTATATCATCTTGAATGAAGGAGCCGCCAAGACGGGAATCATCCTCTCCGTAGCCAACTTTCTGTACAGTACTACCACCAGAACCGCCGACCTGTTCTGCAGCACTTTCAAGAAAAGGGACTGGGTCAGGCCACTGCGGATTGAGCTTCGGTGCAACAAGACCGAGCAGGACAGAGAATACAAGTGTGAGTAAAATAGGGAGTGTCCATTTCGTTTTCTGCTTTATCCGTTCAAGCGATATTTTCTCTTTTTCCAAGTCACGATTTAAATTCGTAACCGCCAAAGCAACTAATGAAATAATAAAGATTCTAATAATCGCGAAAGTCGCATCATACAAAGTGAAAGTATCTAACACCGTAATATAAACGAATGTTAAGAAGATGAATAAGAAAATCCGTTTCATCTGCACAAACCAGTAATGGAGCAGGTAGCTCATTAACCAGATTAGCAGCAGGAAGAGAAAACTCCGGAATAACGGGCTTAAATAATACCAATCCTGACTAATGAATATCTTTGTGTTCATCGTAAATTCCAACAGAAAATAATTCAGCCACTCCCTGCTCAGGAAGCTCATGTCAAAATAAAGTCCATTCAAAATGAATAATAACCCAAAGCCTTTCAATAAGAAACTTGCCCACCATTTCAGCTGCAGAAGCGAAATGAAAAAACAAAATATAGTATAGATCACAAAAATCGAGATACTGCTTGTGTCTGTCACCTGTTCAATCGGATAAAGCCATTCCAGAAAAAGGACGAGCCCGCCAAGATAAAGGATGACATTATAAAAGTTTGATCGTGTCACTTTCTGTTGTGTGCTCATCGAATACTCACCTCAAGTGGGTTTGTAACCATTTCTTTTTCCGTTAAAACATGAATTGCTACTCCCGACTTTTTCATCTGGGCGACGATTTCCTGTTCTTTCTCCAAGATGAATTTTGAACCTTGCACATAAAAAATAACAATTTGGGCGATCCGCTGTCTCAACTCGTGAATCGTTTGCCAGAAGAAATCATCTACGGACGTCGTGATAATCACAAGTCGCTCCATTCTCTTTTTGGTCAGCAGCAATTCTCTTAAAGCTCCTGAGAATGGAATTTCCCCGTCTGGCTGAATCTTTGTCAGGTAATAACGGATATCACCTTTCCCCTGATTGGATTCACCTAGGGAAAATTCCTTCGTTTCTCTCCCGACGGTTAATAATTCAATATCTGTCGTGTTTTTTTCAAGTTTAGTAACTAAGGATAACGTTAGTTCGACACTCGCCTCAAAGGCAAGCGGGTTCTTTCTTTTAGGCAAGCAAGCATCGAGAATCACATAGAGATTGTTGCTTCTCTCCTGTTCGAATTCCTTTGTCATGACCGTTTGATTTTTTGCGGTCTGTTTCCAATGAATCCATGAAAAGCGGTCCCCCGGGGCATATTCCCGTACGCCTGTCGCAACATTCGTATTTTCCAATTGGAACAGATTAACGACTTGCTGCCCTTGTTCAAAGCTGACAGCACGGTCTGAAATTCTTATATCTCGTGTATTTGGCTGTACAATTAACTCGTCTTGTACAGGATAAATATATTCCTTTTTTACGAAGCCAAAGACATCGCTAATTAATACCCGCACGCCCTGAAGCTCATGCTCTCCCCGTGGGAGCTTGTCTAAACGGTACGAAATTTCCAGTTGCTTTTTAAATCCAATCATTTTCATCTTTTTCATCGTGCGATCGATCGTTACATGATCCGGTTCATTTAAAAATGCATAATCATAATGTAATCTATTCCAAGAAGCTGGCATGATTTCTTCTACCATCCCGTAATAAAGCGGTAGCGGAAATTTTCTTTCGAGGTGAATCGTTACATCAATCGAATCACCTGCCTGTATAATTCGTTTCGAGAGCGTCCGGCTCACTTTCCAATTATTCAAAGGATAAAATAAGAGACCTAAATGATAGAGCAGGATTGGAAGGAAGCTGTAGAATAGGAACCAGCTGACGAATCCGCCTTGAAACATAGCATATGAAAATAAAACAGCGAGCAGGATGAGAATAAATAGCAAATTACCGATGAATCTGAGTCTGATTTTCATCAGTCAAATTCCCTTCGAACCGGAATATGTGTTGCTTGTAAAATTGTTTCCATAATTTTTTCGCTGGTTTCACCGTTGAATTTCGCCTCTGACGTGATGATAATCCGGTGTCCGAGCACAAACGGGGCCAAATATTTCACGTCATCTGGAAGTACATAATCACGGTCGTGAATGAATGCATGCGCTTTCGCAGCTTTCATCAGCGCAATTGATCCACGGGGACTGACCCCGAGATAGGTCGACGGATGCTCTCTCGTTCCATTCACGATATTCACAATATACGTATGAAGCGAACGGTCGACATACACTTCATCCACTTCCGCTTGGAGGGTCGTTAGTTCTGCTTGGGACATGACGGCTTGAATCGTTTCAATCGGGTGATGCAGCGACGTTTTTTCCAACAAATCAATTTCTTCTACAAAGGTTGGGTAACCCATTTTCAACTTTAGAATGAAACGATCCAACTGGGCTTCTGGCAGCGGATACGTTCCTTCATACTCAATTGGATTCTGAGTCGCCATCACAAAGAACGGTTGGTTGAGTGTAATTGTACGCCCATCTACACTGACACTTTGCTCTTCCATTGCCTCCAGAAGTGCGGACTGGGTTTTCGGAGAGGTCCGGTTAATCTCATCCGCCAAAATAATATTCCCGAATATTGGTCCACCACGGAATTCAAATTCCATTTCTTTCGGATTATAGATGGAAATTCCAGTAACGTCAGACGGAAGTAAATCCGGGGTAAATTGAATTCGTTTAAAATCACAATCCAATGATTTTGCCAGTGTCCGGACAAGCATTGTTTTGCCAACCCCAGGCACATCTTCAAGTAACACATGACCTTTCGCCAGCAACGCAACTAAACTAAGGATAATGACTTCTTCTTTTCCAATAATAACCCGGTTCATATTCTGAATAACAGGATTAATCTTCTCATTATAAGCAACCACTTCTGCCATCTTATCCAACCCTCTCTCAACTTCTATATATCAAGCTATTGTTCTAGCATTTAGTATGTAACAGATTATTAGTAATTATACTATCACTATACAAAAAAAGGGTAGTGTTGTAAAAGGAAGATTGCTGGATTTGAAGTGGTTGCCAGGGAGATTAAAAAAACAGTAAATGACTAAATGATTGGAGGTTATGAGATGATGGGCGTTGAGAGGGCTTATAAACTACCAATAGAGCGGGGCCCGGGAAAGAACGGGCGTTGAGAAAACTTATAAACTGCCGTTCAAGTAGATTTTATCGGAAACAGGCATTTAATAGCCATTAAATTGCTAAATAGTCCCCTATCCATACCATTTTCAGTATTAACCAAGAGAAAAAGCAGTGAGCCTATCCGCGGCCCACTGCTCCCTCACTTACTTTGTAAAATACGGATTCCCATTCAACCCAATCCATTCATCCGTTTGCTCAAGATCGTAGGCAAGCTGCAATAAACGATGCTCCTCACCCTTCGAAGCAATCACTTGTACACCAAGCGGTAATCCTTTTTCCGATACGTAAACAGGCATAGACATCGCCGGCTGACCAGTTAGATTCGCGAGCATGCCAAATGGCGTATACGTCAGACTTGGCAGGAACATATCGTAAACGAGCTGCTGTTGGTCATCCTTCGTTCCTTTGTGAATATCACGCAAGAATGCTTCTTTCTTCTCTTCTGTCACTTCAAGCTGTCCAATTTCCGGAGCGACATCTGCTGTCGCTGGAGTAATATAGAAATCATACGTTTCATGCAGTGCCGCCATCTGAGCAGCTGCCGTGTCCCAGGAAGCAAGACTCGCGGAAAAGTCTGCTCCGGAAATCGACTTTCCAGCGACATGCATCATCCAGCCTTCAAGCTCAATGTCATTCTCTGTCAACTCCCGGCCGAGAGCCTGCTCTAGACCCTGGACCGTCATATTCATTTCACCGCTGTTCATAATGTAATAGTCTTTCATCAATTGGATACCATCTACTCCATTGGTACGCTCTACCACTTCATGCCCTTCCGACTCAAGCCATTTCACAACTTTCATAACGGCATTTCTTGCATCATCTGACACTGGTGTGCCAACCGGGGACTCCGTTGTAAATGCGATGCGGAGCGGCCTTTTCTGACCACCCTTTAAACTATTCAAATAACTATCAACAAAAACAGGGGCATGGAAAGCTGCTTCCGGCTGGAACGTCTGCAGCTGATCCATCATTGCTGCTGCGTCACGCACGGTTTTCGTCAGCATAAAATTGATCGATGCACCTTGCCAGTCACGTCCTGCACCAGGTCCAACCGGCATTCTTCCCCTAGTCGGCTTCAGACCAAATAACCCGGAGAAAGACGCCGGGATTCGAATCGATCCCCCACCGTCACTTGCCCCAGCAACTGGTACGACTCCAGAGGCAATTGCGGCTGCCGCTCCCCCGCTTGATCCGCCCGGAGAATATTCCGGATTCCACGGGTTACGGGTTGGTCCGTGTAATTTAGGTTCGGTAATATTTTTTAATGCAAATTCGGGTGTATTCGTATGTCCTAAAAATACAAACCCAGCTTCTCTTAGTTTTCTTACAAAATGGGATTCTACTTCCGCAACATAATTCACAAGCAATTTCGATCCGGAACTTAAAATTTCTCCTGGTAGTGATTGGGATACATTTTTAAGCATGGTCGGTACACCGGAAAAGGGCGCTTTCTCTACTTTTATCAATTCCGCCTCTCCTAACGCTTTACCTTTCCGGATGCTTGTTGCGAGATTCAAGTCTGGCTGGACTTCTTCTAAGCGATCCAGTGCTATTTCTGTTAATTCTTTCGGTGACATTTCTTTTTTCTTCAATAATTCAGCTAACCCTACTGCATCATAATGTACATATTCTTCTGTTTTCACTTCATCACCTCAAGTAAGTATTTTTTTCAATTTTTTTCATATCATAATCTAATCTTTTTTTAATATAAATGTCTCTTTCTCTTTGTCAATATAAAGAGAAAGGGGCGTTGGTTCCGTGATACCTAATAATCTTCTAAACTCAGCGGGTATCGTAATTGAACCTTTCGTGGAGACGTATCGCTGATTTTTCTTGTCATCGTGATTGGTTTGATAAATCCAAATTTCCTTTCCTTTCAGATGGACTTCAAGTAATGTCCCCGGTTCAAAACCGAGCTCTGTCCGTTCCTTTTTAGGCAAATTAATAATACCCAGTTTGTCGGATGCTTTCACGTTTTTTAGGAAAATCATGTTGCTCACTCCTATGCTCCTTGGATTCGCTACGATTCCAGCATGAAAAAATGTTTCTCATTTATTCCAAAAGAAGGCACAGGAAAAGAAATTTGTTAATAGATTAAATCATGGGGATTGGACGATCGAGTTGAATCGTGGATTCTGTTACATAACATTCGTAAGCTAGTATGCGTACTCCGAGATGTTCCGCCTCTTGTAAAGCTTCGTGAAAAGCAGGGTCCATGGCGTAATGAGGTGTGAATGAGTGACAGCCCTTCATTTGAATGACAAATAAAACGGTCGCTTCATATCCTGCTTGCATCGCTTCAATTAATGTTTCCACATGCTTCCTCCCTCTTATTGTCGGTGCATCGGGAAACATTGCAAGTCCATCTCGTTCCAATGTGACACCTTTCACTTCGATAAAACCACCGCGTGCACCCCGGTAATAAAAAAGATCAAACCGGCTATTCCCGAAGGTAGCCTCCCGTTTTAAATCTCTTATTCCATGAAATTCTTGGATGTTACCTGCGACGAGTGCATCGTAAACAAGCTGATTCGGGATTTGTGAATCGATATTAATCCAACGTGCACCCTTACGTGCCGCAATGATAGAATATCGGGTTTTCCGGTTTGGATTATCTGAGGTTTCTAAAGCAAGCACAGCACCAGGCTGCAAAATTTCGGTCAAGCGACCTGTATTTTTAATATGAACTTTTTCAAGTTCCCCAGCAATATATACTTCAGCGACAAAGCGGTTTAACTTCTTCGCAAAAATTCCTTCCACGACTTTCCTGTACTGCATCTTCTCCCATCCAATCCACTTGTGTTCCTCTGATGCATTTCTATTCCATCAACCTTAAGCATATCATGTTCCACGCTTTATATAAATTTTCATGGAGCAAGTATTTGTATTTAGCGATTTTTACGCTTATGATAGTACTAAGTATTTTCTGTAAAACTCTGACAACTCCCGTGAGAGATTGGAGGAATCCATCTAGATGTGCTATACGATTGAAAAAACAAACACAAAAATTATTCCGCTGGAAGTGCCAGCGCCTAATATGTTAAAGAGCATTAACTTTTATTTACTTCAAAAAAATGACGGTACATTTCTAATCGATGCTGGTCTTGATAAAGATACGTATTGGGAATACTTACTACAGTCCATGCAAGCAAACGGGATCCGGCTCCGTGACCTGACAGCAATTTTATTAACGCATCATCACTTCGATCAAGTTGGACTCGTCCACCGGATTTCTAAAAAATATGAGATTCCGGTCTATATCCACCCGTACGCTCTGCCAAAGATAAAAGGCGACCCGGAATTTCTATATAAAAGCTATTCATTCTTTGCTGATTTACTGAATAAATTAAATACCGGGGATTTCGGAAAAGAACAGGTGAGGGCAAAGTACAAACGGCAAATGAATAATCCGAAAACAGCTCTGAATTGGAATGTAAAAGCGATTGAATCAAATACATTATTCGGCTTTGAAGTGATTGAAATTCCCGGACATGCACCCGACCAAGTAGCTTTTTCCTTACCGGAAGAAAATATAATTTTTATCGGCGATTTATTAATCGATCATTTAAGGAGTAACGCCTTTGTCGAACCAGCCTTAGATGGAAGCCGAATTCCAGCTCTCGCGCAGCATGTAGCTTCACTTGAAAAGATTATTGAACTGAATCCGGAGATTGCCCTGTCCGGACATGGGAAGGTCATCTATGAACCTGCTAAACTAGCGAAAAGAAGACTTGAGGCGATTAAAACAAAAGCAAAAAGTATTAAGGCCGTCATCGAAGCAGGATTCACCACCGGAAGCGAAATTGTGAAAAAGCGACACCCTAACAAATATGAGGATATCTTCCTCACCCTTATGTCCGACACATTAAGCTTCCTTGACTACCTCGAAGCAAAAGACGAGCTAACCAAAAAAGAAAAAAACGGAATCTGGTACTGGGACAAAGGGTCAGAGCACTTGTCCCACAAAGAGAGGAGTCCATAAATTGGAACAACTATTACAGAGGTTAAAAGAAAACTTAACGGAAGATCAGGTAACGACGAATAAAACCGTGAGAGAATTACATGGCCGCGATGAAACATATCTGGCAGAGAGTCTGCCTGATGTTGTCGTCTATCCGAAATCAACTGCCGATGTCGTACATATTATCCAGGTCGCACAAAAATTTAATATACCTGTCACCCCTTTTGGAGTCGGCTCCAGTCTAGAAGGTCATATTATTCCGTACAAAAATGGAATTACGATCGACTTCTCTTTAATGGATAAAATTTTAGAAATTAAAGCAGAAGACTTACTCGTGAAAGTGCAGCCCGGCGTGACGAGGGAGCAGCTCAATAAAGAACTAAAGAAACACGGATTGTTCTTCACGGTTGACCCAGGGGCAAATGCGACACTTGGAGGGATGGCAGCGACAAATGCAAGCGGTACAACCTCTGTTAAATATGGTGTCATGAGAGATCAAGTTAGGGATATGGAAGTCGTGCTTGCTGATGGGAGTATTATCCACACAGGAAGCTTAGCAACGAAATCATCTTCCGGTTATCATCTGAACGGACTTTTTGTTGGCTCGGAAGGTACACTTGGCTGTTTCACGGAATTAACATTGCAAGTATACGGGATTCCAGAACATATTGTGGCAGCTCGTGCAGTATTTCCAAATCTCTCCGATGCTTTCCAGGCTGTAACATCCATTTTACATGCTGGTATTCCAATGGCACGCGTAGAATTTGTTGATGAAGCTTCAATTGTTCAATTAAATAAATTTAGTGATACGGATTATCCTGCGGTCCCTACCCTTTTCCTTGAATTCCATGGGAATGAAGAAGGACTCAAAGCCGATCTCGACTTTGCAAAAGAGATTATGGAGGATCATGGCTGTCAGGAATTTATTTCTGAATCGGATACAGCAGCACGCAATCATTTATGGGAAGCTCGTCATAACTTGGCCTATGCTTTTGCTCATGACTATCCCGGCAAGAAAATGATGCTCACAGATGTAGCTGTACCTATTTCAGAACTCGCCGGCGCAGCAATTTATGCGCGAAAAGAAGTTGATAAGCTAGGTATACCAGGCGGGATTGCTGGACATGTCGGTGACGGGAATTTCCATTCCATCCTAATGGTTGATTTAAATAACGAAGAGGAAATCCAGAAAGCTAAAGCATTCAACAAAAATATCGTATTATATGCTCTTGAACGTGGCGGAACGTGTACTGGAGAACATGGTGTCGGTGTCGGAAAGAAGCCTTATCAGGAGCAGGAACACGGTGCTTCACTTGAGGTCATAAAGCAAATCAAAAAGTCACTTGATCCAAATAATATATTAAATCCAACGAAGATTGTGGACATCGATTAAGAGTTCGAAAAAAATCGCATGGCTTCAAGTCCATGTCTTAAATCCATGCGATTCCCCTCTTAATTTTCCTCAAAATAACTACACACCACATGCCCCACAGCTTTTGCTGCAACGAGGATTGCATCTTCATCAATATCAAATTTTGGATGGTGGTTGAAATATGGTTCTTTTACCCCTTTTGGCGTACAGCCGATAAAGAAATAGCAACCAGGGATTTTCTCAAGATAATAAGCAAAATCCTCAGACGGCGCTAATGGCGGGTATTCTTTCACTTCTTTAATATCCTTGTCATCTACTGCCTTTAATGCTTCTGCAACAAATGTCGTAAAGCCTGGATCATTGTAAAGTGGCGGATAATCCGGCTTATACTCCAGCGTACATCCCACACCAAATTCCACTTCAATTCCATCCGTGATCCGCTTCATTCCCCGGGCAATGACTTCCTCGGTCTCGTCGCTCATATAGCGAATATCGCCTTCAATTTCGATGCTGTCTTTAATGACGTTAAATGTCCCTTTCCCGTCGAAAGAACCAATTGTAATGACACCAACATCCATCGGGTTGATTCTCCGGCTGACGATCGTTTGAACAGCAGTTACAAAATGCGCACCTGCAACAATTGAGTCATTCGCTTTATGCGGGGAGGAACCATGGCCGCCTTGACCTTGAATTTTCAATTTGAAATACGATCTGCCATTAAAAGAATAACCGCTATGATACCCGACAACTCCTGCTTCATCGAGCGGTAAAATATGAATGCCGAAGATTGCATCTAAATCAGCCAATTTACCTGATTGCACGATACTTTTCGCCCCACCAGGCGGTAGTTCTTCTGCATGCTGATGGATTATTTTTATTGTACCGTTCAACTCATCTTTCAATTCAATCAAGCAATCCGCAAGCACGAGCATATATGCCGTATGAGCATCGTGACCACAAGCATGCATGACACCTTCATTTTTCGATTTGAACGGTACGTCCGCTTCTTCTGTAATAGGTAACGCATCAAAGTCTGCCCGGAGTCCAATTGTTTTTCCTGGCTTTCCCCCGGGAATGGTTACGATAATGCCGTATCCATTCCCGACATTCGTCTCCACCTGGACATCTTTACCTTGATAAAAGTCAGCAATATACTTAGCTGTGTTTTCTTCCTCGAAGGACAGCTCCGGATTTTCGTGCAGATAGCGACGAATCTCGATCATCTCATCTTTCCGCGCTTCCAACATTTCGACTAATTTACTTCTCATTTCTCAAATCAACTCCTTTGTTCTAACGATGATTAACCCTAACTTTGTTTTGCAGGATTAACACGCACGGAAGGCCGGACATTCGGTGACGATCCTGAATCTTTCGGAACAAAGAACATGATGGATAGCAAAGAAAGTATCGCAAAAATGACGTTTGTAATGATTCCAGCTGTTGCAGCAACTTCCACACTGAAATAAAGCATGACCGTACTGTATACAGTAGCCGATATTGCGACACCGAACGCATTCCCAAGAGAGCTCGCCATTTTATATACACCTGACGCTTCACCGACTTTATTTTCCGGTGCATGGGAAACCGCTGTGTCTGTCGATGGTGTTGCATACATTCCAAGACCAAGACCGAAAAGAATAAACCCGCCGAATACGGTAATCGTGTAAAGTAAATCCGGCAAGAAGGTGAGTCCCATTACAGCTACTCCAATCAATGTTAGCGTTGTACCCCAAAGCATCGGATTTCTTGCGCCTGTCCGTTGCATAATTTTCTCACCGACCCGAATCATCCCGAGCACGGCAGCAAGGTATCCTAATGTAAGCATACCAGATTGGAATGAACTAAAGCCACGGCCAATTTGTACATACGTATTGGCAACGATTAAGGTACCGGCAACAGCATTCAACAAAAAGTTTGATATCGTCGCACCTGTATATGGCTTGTTTTTAAACATTTTAAAATCGATAAGTGCATGCTCCCGATTATTTTCGTATTTAATGAATCCATAAATCCCAATAATAGTAACGACAGCAAGTGTAATCGTAAGCGGGCTCGTCCAACCAAAATCAGCACCTTGTGTAATGAAGACGTTAAGCGCAAGCATCGTAATAATGAATATCCCTAAACCACCATAATCAAACTTGAACTTGCCTTCTGTTTGCGCTCTGCTTTCAGGTGTGTCTTTCATGAGCCACATAGCAAGTAAGGCAAATACAATCGATATAACAAAAATCCACTTCCATCCAATCGATGTTGCGATAACTCCGCCAAAGAATGAACATAAACCGGAGCCACCCCAGGAACCGATTGACCAATAGCTAAGTGCACGTTGCCTTTCAGCCCCTTCAAAATATTCTTTCATTAATGCAATTGTTGCTGGCATAATTGCAGCAGCAGACAAGCCTTGCAGAATCCGGCCCGCTACTAAAAGGACAGATCCATTTGCTAATACGAGACATAAAGACCCAATCACACTTAAAATTAATCCGACATAGGTGACTTTTTTCCTTCCCATTCTGTCAGCGAGTCCACCTGCCACGACGATGAACATCCCGGAAAATAATGCAGTCAGACTGATTGCCACGTTTAATGTACTAAGTGAAACACCTAAATCTGTTTGGACCGCTGGAACGATATTTACCATCGATTGGGCAAACAACCAGAATGTAATAACTCCAAATACAATCCCGATAATTAATTTATTTGTGCCTTTATATTCCGTTTCCATTAGACTTCCTCCTTCTTTTCCCCTTTTGTTTCTATTGTTTCCTGGAGCAGGAATAAAACAATTGGTTAATCCTGCTTATATAGGAAATAAAAAAAAGCCATTCAAGAACGAATTTATCCTTAAATGACTTTCTTCTCTAACCTATAAAATATATTGATCAATTTCTTTCACAAGATCGACAAGCTGGGGCTTACTTACTTGCGCACTTGCTCCGACCTTTTCTCCTTTATGATACAAATCATCCGTTATGAGCGAGGAGAAAATAACGACCGGAATACCTTTCAAGCGATTATTTTGCTTAATCCGGTGGGTCAGATGATGCCCGTCCATCTGGGGCATTTCAATATCTGTCAGTACGAGCTGGACGAGTTCTTCCGGATGAACCGATTTGTCATTCGCAAGTATTTCCAAGTACTCCCAAGCTTCCTTCCCGTTTTGGAAAACCGTTACATTATCATAACCCGCTTTTTCTAATGTATCCTTCAGAAGTGCACGTAAAACACCAGAGTCTTCTGCGAGAATGATTTTTTTCGTCGTTCGCTCCCGAGGACCTAAGGCTTTAATACTTTCAGCATTCCCGCCTAGTTCGGGACTAATTTCGACAATGATCTTCTCAATATCAAGGAAGACGGCGAGTTTGCCATTATCGAGCTTAATTAGACCTGTTGCATACGGCTGATTGCCAGTGGCTAGTTCACTTGGTTTCTCAATTTGCTCCCAAGAAATCCGGTTGATACGGTTCACTTTATGTACGCGAAACGCGATCTTAATTTGGTTTAGTTCAGCGATAATAAAATGATCTTGTTCCGGATTTGCGGATTCCTTTTTATTTATAATTTCTGAAAGCTTGATGACTGGGATGATCTCTCCTCTTAAATGGATGACACCTTCCACATATTCCGGGGCTTTCGGAATACCTGTTATCGGTAGCGGAGTGATGATCTCTCTTGTTTTTAATACGTTAATGGCGAAGGTTTCATCCCCTAGTTCGAACAAAATAATTTCCAGTTCATTCGTGCCGCTTTCCAATAAAATTCCATTGTTTTTACTTTTTGTCATACCGATTCTCCTATCTCCTCAATGTGAGATACTTTAACTATAGTCTACGGTGTCTCGTCTATATTTTCAATCGATATCGGCATTTCAACTTTTTATTATAACCGTCTATAAAAATTTCACTTTTATCCAAATTCCTCACTACAATTGGTAGCGATCGCTTCAAGGCTTCACGATGCTTTTCATATTGAGGTGGCAATTTGAGTTCCGTCCCAAGTTCGAAAGCACAATAAGTGTTTTTTTACACATTCCAATGACGAAAGAGTTCCAAAAGTTAGATCTTGCAATAACCAGATCGTTGGTGTTGATTTAGGAATTAATTTTCTTGCGACTACTTAATGATAATCAAGGGAGAACTACTGGGTAGGAATAAGCGTAATTGCACTCTATGAAGATAGAGGCACTGTAAAAATTTGACAGACGTAAGCCCCTACTTCAAACAATCCGTAAGAGTGTTCAGCGGTGGGTTGGTGACAACATCACCCATATCCTCTTTTTGGATTTAAAATAATTAAGCATCACAATTCATTATTGTATACTTTTTCCTATCGTACCAGTACGTCAATTTCTTGACTAGCGAAATATCAATAATATAAAAGCTACTCCTATTTCAACGAATAGAAGTAGCTTTTCACATGTATTCATTTTTTATTAAGAGAGATGTTTCGCAAGACGTGAATCGGTGCTTTCTTTCATTTGCTTTTTCCGTACGGTCATTCTTAAATAAATGTTATTACCGAGTAAGGAGACGATAATGAACAATGTACCGATATAATCATAGGCAGTAAGGCTAGTGCCTTGGATAAATGAAATGACAAGTGTTGTGATTGGTACAAAGTTAATGAATAACAGCGCATTAATCGGTGACAAGATCGTTACCCCAACATTCCAGCCTACAAGTGCAATAACTCCGGGGAATATCGTCATAAACGCCAGGTGCGGACTTGTCACAGCTAGCGTCTCAACCGTTGGAACCGATACATAGCCAGTTAGTGTTAAAACGGCGACAATAACTACCGCAGTACCTGTTCCAAGCAAACAACTTAACGTCGAATAACGTAAAGCAGACCAACCAGCAAATTGCGGTCCGCCCATCGTATAGACAACCCAGCCGATCACAGCAATAAAAATCAAGAAGGATGGGAACATATTGCTCGTTGCACCGAGGAAGGATTGGATATCTCCCTTTGTAATCACCATGATTGCTCCGACAAAAGCTAGCACGACGAATCCTAAAGTAAGGCTTTTCGGTAATCTTTTATATAGTAAGGAGACAATCACGATGGAAATCATCGGCATTAATGCTTCCATGACCGATGCAACCATGATTCCAGGCTCCCCTAATAAATCTTCTCCCCAGAAAATCAGTAAATTATAAACGGTAAATGCCATTGTACCGAAGAACCATAATTGCTTTCCTTTCCCTTCCAAACGGAAAGCCTGTTTTCCTTCTCTCCATAATAAAGACGCCACTAAAATGACGCTCACACCTACATAACGAATAATCGTAAAATAAAATGGATCGATATGTCGAAACGCCGAATGGGCCACCGGGAACATCGCACCCCAGGAAGCCGCAGCGATAAAACAAAGAATCGCTCCATACCACAAACTATTTCTCATTCCTGCCCTTTCCCCTCTCTATATCTAGTCTGCTCTTAGTTTCTAATATTTTAGGTATCTTGTAAAACGAATTAAAATGATGACATCCATCATTTTTGGTGATACCATAAAATTATATATAGACATAAGGGGGGGAATGCAATGGAGCTGAAGGATTTGGAAATATTCCAAGTCGTCGCTGAAAAGGGGACGATTACAGCTGCGGCGAAAGAACTTCGCTACGTCCAATCCAATATCACATCCCGGATTCAAAAATTGGAAGAAGAATTGAATACTCCATTATTTAATCGGCACCGGCGTGGTATGACGCTGACACCAGAAGGGAAAAAGCTTTTGACATATGGTGAGGAAATTACATTACTCGCAAAGGAAATGAAGAAAGCGGTGCAAAGTAAAGAAGAGCCTGCCGGGAGACTCGAAATTGGCACCATCGAAACGGTCTTCCAACTGCCAAATATCCTTGCTGCATTCGATAAAAAATATAAAAATGTCGATTTATCTCTGTATTCCGGAGTGACTGGCCAATTGGAGAAGCAAGTATTGGAGCAACAGTTAGATGGGGCTTTTGTGACAGCAGGGAACTTTTCTCCAGAAATTGCGGCTCACGAGGTGATTGAAGAAGAACTCGTACTTATTGCCCATTATGAAGCAGATTTGACTGATGCGATCCATGAAGAACCCGTTCTTTGTTTTTCAAAAGGCTGTGGGTACCGCTCCCGTTTGGAATCTTGGTATGAGGATCAAAGCATGCATCCGAAGAAAATGATGGAGTTCGGAACATTGGAGACGATTCTACGTAGTGTCGTCGTTGGGCTCGGCATTGCTTTTGTCCCGCGGTCATCGGTTACGCACTTGGAAGAAAGCGGGCTTATCTCCTGTTATTCTTTGCCGGACGAGTACAGTAAAGTAAAAACAATGTTCATCCGGAGAAAGGATACATTTTTCACCAATACCTTGCAAAAGTTCATTGAAACAATTGAAACGAATAAAGATATGGAGATCCATTCACTTAAATATTGAAGGAAATGGAACATGGGGTCAGAGCATTTGTCCCAGTTTTGGGACAAATGCTCTGACCCCAGTGTCCCGCTTCAATTATTTGCCGCGTTCTTGCATTCTTTCGTGTTCGTTTAGTGTGGAGATGTCGATTCCTTTCATGGCGGAACCTAATTCTTTGGATAGTTGGCCGATTAATTCATAGTCCTGGTAATTTGCTGTTGCTTGAACGATTGCTTTGGCGAATTTTTCTGGGTTTTCCGATTTGAAAATTCCTGAACCGACAAATACACCATCTGCACCGAGTTCCATCATTAATGCTGCGTCAGACGGAGTTGCAACCCCTCCTGCTGCATAGTTCGCTACCGGTAATCTGCCTGCTTCTTTTATTTGTTTTAAAATTTCATAAGGAGCACCAAGAATCTTTGCTTCAGTCATTAGTTCATCATCATTCATTACCGAAACTTTCCGCACTTGCGCTTGCACTTGGCGCATATGACGAACAGCTTCCACAATGTTTCCTGTTCCAGGTTCACCTTTCGTACGAATCATTAAAGCACCTTCCCCGATTCGGCGAGCAGCTTCCCCTAAATCTCTTGCACCACAAACAAATGGTACGGTAAAATCACTTTTCAGCAAATGGAATTCTTCATCTGCAGGTGTGAGCACTTCACTTTCATCAATGAAATCTGCTCCAAGCCCTTCCAGCACGCGTGCTTCAACAATATGGCCGATTCGCGCCTTTGCCATGACCGGAATATTTACTGCTTGAATTACTTCCTCAACAATGCGTGGATCTGCCATCCGCGCTACTCCACCCGCTTTTCGGATATCTGAAGGCACACGTTCTAATGCCATGACAGCAATTGCACCACTTTCTTCCGCAATCTTTGCCTGCTCCGCATTAACGACGTCCATGATGACCCCGCCTGTTTTAATTTTCTCCAATACTTCCGCGTGTTTTGTCAGTCCCTGAATTGCCAACTGGACCACTCCTTTGATTTATTTAGATTTTAGTTTATTATAAAGATATAGTGATACCATTAAAAGAATCAGATTATCACCTTTTGATAGGGTCAGATTACAAGGAGGTCCCTAAATGGATATGTTAACTTGTCATTTAGAGCGTGAAAGCGAGATCCCGCTCTATGAGCAATTATATAATTTTATAAAAAAAGAAATTATGGAAGGAAGAATTAGATATGGCTCGAAGCTACCATCGAAACGTAAACTTGCGGATTTCTTAAAGATAAGTCAGAACACGATTGAACAAGCATACGACCAATTAGTCGCGGAAGGTTATCTTGAGGCAAAACCAAGAAGAGGCTATTTCGTCCTCGCCTCGGAAGACCTCGAATATATACAGCCAGCGCGAACGATTCAAGAATATCAAACCAAACAAAAACAATTCCGTTATGATTTCCATCCAAGCTGGATTGATACCGAGCATTTTCCCTTTGCCAAATGGCGGAAATACGCGAAAGATATTATAACGAAGGACAATCAAAAATTACTTCTCATGGGAGATCCACAGGGAGAGCTTAGTCTAAGAGAAGA
The DNA here is from genome assembly GCF_021556485.1 of Oceanobacillus alkalisoli. Taxonomy (GTDB): domain Bacteria; phylum Bacillota; class Bacilli; order Bacillales; family Amphibacillaceae; genus Oceanobacillus; species Oceanobacillus alkalisoli. The sequence goes on from NZ_JAKGBW010000006.1 coordinate 132,945, forward strand.
AATCGCAACTTATATTTACCAAGCCCGCGGGGTACAATGCTCCCCCGACGACATTATTCTCGGAGCCGGTATTGAGACGCTATTGCAGCAATTTATCCTACTTATGGGGAATACGACGACTTATGGTGTGGAAGACCCCGGTTATCACGTCATGTCACGGATGCTCAAGCACTATCCGAATAAAGTGTATCCTTTACAAGTCGATAACGACGGCGTCAAGATTCAGAAACTAGAGCGGACACCGATTGATATCATGTACGTCACCCCGTCACGGCAATTCCCTTTTGGTTCCGTCCTTTCAGCGAACCGCAGGATTAAATTACTGAACTGGGCAGCGGAGATGGATGATCGCTATATCATTGAAGATGATTATGACAGTGAATTCCGCTATACTGGAAAATCGATTCCCTCCCTGCAAAGCTTAGACCAGAATGAAAAAGTCGTCTATCTTGGCACCTTTTCCAAATCACTGATCCCGTCCATTCGAATCAGCTATATGGTGCTGCCGAAGCATTTGATGAAGCTTTACCGAAAAAAATTATCTTATTTCCAGTGCTCCGTTTCCCGAATTGACCAGCATATTCTCACGCAATTTATGCGGGAAGGCGATTTTGAAAGACATCTCAATCGGATGCGGAATGTGTACCGGAGGAAAATGGAATTGACAATAGATACACTTGCTTCTTTTAAGAACTTTGTCGAAGTGATCGGGGACTTATCCGGATTCCATGTCGTATTGAAGATAAAAAACGGCATGTCGGATGCAGAGCTTGTTGAAAAAGCTTCCGAAGCCGATTTAAAAATTTACCCACTGTCCTATTATGTGATGGAAAAGCAATTCGGTGTAGAACCGATTATTTTACTTGGATTTGCAAGTATCCCGGAAGCGGAATTGGAGGAAGCGATTCAGTTGTTGATGGGGTGTTGGGATAAGTAGAAATAAGCCTTTGTTTCACTAAAATTTATGAGTGGGAGGGATTGCTTGATGGATAAGGAATCGTGCAAACGTCTAAACCACATATTGACATCTACGTGATAATGTAAAGCACTACTAAATTGTCACGTTATTTTCTCAAAAACCATTTTCTTCACATCTCCTTCCCTTACCGGTACAATTGAAGAACCAAATAAAATAAACTTAGGAGGTATCCACCATGCGCTGCGGCGAAAAGTGTTTTCACGTAACAATCGAGAAAGAAAATGATACAAAAAATATCCCCGTTTATGCCAGAACTCAAATCGAGGCAAGGAAGGCGATCCGCCGAAAATACGGAAAAGAAGTTGAAATTCGTACCATCACAAGATAGATACTCGATCTAGCGATTAAACTTTCAGATAAAGTTATCATACTTACTCCCCGCTGTTAGCTCTTTTTTCCCAGTTCATAATCTGCCCCTTCCCTATATTTGAGCATGAAGCACCTTTCAGATTCGATCGTATCATTAAAAACGAATTTATCTAGAGAAAGGGTGCTTGGATGCTGAAGAAAATACTGGCGACGTGTTTTATGGTCTAGTGAATGCTTCAGACTATGGTGATGGAGAAATTCAAGTTGTTTTTTCCATGAAGAAGACGGAATGCAGGAAGAACTGACAGAGATCGTCGAGATTGACCACGTGTATGATGAACACGATGTAACACTTGATTTGGTCAATCATCGTCTCTTTATTAAAATGGAAAATGGTATAATGGCTTACGATGCAACTACATATGAGCTTCTTTGGACAGATGCTTATGGAACAATTGCTGACAGAGAAACCGAAGAAAATAATCATACATATACAATGTATAACGTGTATACGGATGACTATATCTATGCATATACCGATGGATTAGGTAGTGTAAGTACACCTTCGAAGCATCTGTTTAGTGTCATTGATGCAGCAACTGGGGAAGTGCTCGAACACTACAATCTTAGAAGGGTTATAAAAATCCAATCCTCTCATATATATAATGGATAACCAGAATGGAGGTATCCATATGAAAGCAATCAGTGCTATTCTAATGGACTATCCGAATTCCGCACACCTGCACCGGGCATTAAACTCACTGCATAACCTTGCTTCCAAGCTGCACTCCATCACTATCCTGCAAGAAAAAAATGTACCGCTCCCGGCACCCGCGAATCCAAGTCTTTTTCCGAATATAACGATTCATATCTACCAGCCGAATGGGTTTGGAAAGCTGTTAAATAAAATAATCGCGCAACAAAAAAGCGAATACATTCTTTTTCTAAAACAATCCGAGTATCTTTCCCCTACAATTAAAGATGACTCACTCCAATTGAAGTCGTCCCAGAATGTAATGAATCATATCTATTCAGTAAAAACTCTTTCAATCCCTTCCCCCTTCTTAGCCCGGACAACTTATTTACAGAAACAGCCATTTTTACTCGATCATCAACTCCCATTCAAAGAAGCCATTTTTTCCACATGGCTTTCCACCATCGATGATACTTTGAAAACAAATAAAAAAAATCTAGTTAACCGAGCGAAAGAAAATACAAGCCGGGACCGGATGGAAAAACTTCGATTACTTGAAAAGTATCACTACAAGAAAACCTCCACAGAACACCCCAGTCTCACCATACTGATGGCAAATTATAATATGGAAAATTATGTGGAAACCGCTGTTACCTCTTGCCTTTTTCAAACCGAAAGACCAGAACAAATTTGCATTATGGATGATGGTTCTACCGACAATTCTTACAATCAACTAAAAAACTGGCAGCGTGAACCGGACATCCAATTATTCAGGAAACAGAATGAAGGAAAAGCGAGGGCGTTGAATGATTTATTACCATATGTTACTTCTGATTTTATTTTGGAATTGGATGCGGATGACTGGCTCGATGCGGATGCCATCTCTGTTATCAAAAGTCATCTCCTTCATTTACCTGAGGATGTCGCCGTCTTATATGGAAATTTCCGGAGATGGAAGCAACGGGAAGGTAATATTCTTTTCCAGAACATAGCGACAGGCAGACCAGTCCATGGAAGAAAAGCTTTATTATCCTACCCCTTTCCGCTTGGTCCACGAGTCTACCGGACATCCGCATTGAAAGCAGTTGGCGGGTTTCCCGTCATTCCTTTTAAAAATGGCAGATTGTTTGAGGATGTAAGTGTGTTGCACCGTTTGCTAAAAACATACCGTTTTCAATATAAAAACTTTACCGTTTATAATATCCGAAAACATGAGGAAAGTATTACAAGGAAAAATGAAAATCTCTGGAATCAATTTTTAAATCATTTATATAGACTGTAGTTTACTTGTCCTTCTCGCCTTCTAGGAACTTCTTTATCGTTAAAATAATATAGTCTTGCTGCTCGTAAGTCATCATCGGATAAATCGGGAGGGCTAGAATACGACTTGCTGCCCGTTCTGCAATTGGGAAATCGCCTTTTTTATAATTCAAATAGCGGAAAGCTTCCTGTACATGTAAGGGCTTCGGATAATAAACCGCAGAGGCAATATGATTTTTATCCAGCTCAGCTGCCAATTTATCACGCTCATCCAGTTCTATACAATATTGATGGAAAGTATGCTCCCGACTACTCGAAACGTTCGGTTTCCGCAAAAATTCAGGTAAAGATTCCGTGTATCTTCTCGCAACTTCTTTTCGCTTATGCAAGAAAATATCTAAATAATATAATTTGACGAGTAAAATAGCTGCTTGCATCTCATCTAATCTGCTGTTCATACCAATTAATGAATGATGGTATTTTTTATCGCTCCCATGATTGCGAAGCTTCAACATCGTGTCGTGGAGCGTTTTTTGATTTGTCGTAACTAGACCTGCATCCCCGAAAGCACCAAGGTTTTTTGATGGAAAAAAAGAAAAACAACCAATATCTCCAATTGCACCTACCCGTTTTCCTTCAAACTCCGTGCCAATTGCCTGACAAGCATCTTCAATGATTCGCAGATTGTATTTTCTGGCTAAAGACAGGATTTCCTTCATATTTGCTGCCTTTCCGTATAAGTGGACAACAATGATTGCTTTTGTTTTCGGGGTAATAGCTGCTTCGATTTTAGAGGGATCTAAGTTATAAGTATCTGCTTCAATATCGATAAATACAGGTCGTGCCCCTACTTCAGCAATTGCCTCCGCCGTGGCAAAAAAGGTGAATGGTGTTGTAATTACTTCATCACCAGATCCGATATCCAATGCTTTTAACGCTAGGACTAACGCATCCGTACCATTCGCTACCCCGAGAGCATGTTTCGCTCCTACATAATCTGCAACCAATTTTTCAAGCGTTTCACCTTTTTTCCCAAGTACATAGTTCCCGCTGTCCAACACTTCTGTTATCATTTCAAGGATGGGATTGCGTAATAAATTCAATTCTGCCTGTAAATCAACCATTGGAATTGGATCCATTGTTTCTTCCTTCATTGGAGTCCCTCCTGCCATTTCCGATTCCGATATGCGTCATATTTAATGTAGTTATTTTATCTTTCTTTATTTTATTTCGCCCATCCATAACAAGCTTGCAATTAGTGAATGCTTTAAAATCCAGATTTTCATACTCTTTATGAAAGGCTTGAATAATAACAGCGTCCATCTCTTCAACCAACGCATCTTCCAACTGTAAAGGACGGACAGCATATTGTTCAATTTCATTTGCTGTAAACTGAGGATCATGGACAAATATATTTGCCTTTTCTTCTTTCAGTTTTTCGATGAGCAAGAGTGTTGTGGATTTTGTAGGTTCTTTCACATTTTCCCGGTAGGAAAGTCCGAGAATTAGAATGTTTTTATTTCGAAAACTACCGAGTACGCGTTCCATCTTCATGAGGGAATAGTCTGCCATTTGGTCATTAATCGTTCGTGCTAAGGGGGTTAATCCACTTGTTAGTCCTTTATTAATAAAAAAGTAAGGATAAATCGGGATACAATGACCACCAACACCAATGCCGGGATGGTGAATATGTGAAAAAGGCTGACTATTACTTGCTGTAATCACTTCACTCATATCAACATTCTTTTCATCTGCAAACATAGCTAATTCATTTGCAAGGGCTATGTTCACATCCCGATAAACACATTCTGCAACTTTAGAAAACTCGGCTGTTTCGAGAGTACTGACAGCTATCAACTCGCAACCTAGTGCCTTTGTGTAAAATTGCTTTGCTAATGCTAGACTTTTCTCATCCAATCCGCCAACGACTTTAGGGTAGCTCTCTAGATCTTGAATAATACGATTCGAATAAACTCTTTCTGGACTATAGGCAAGAGAGAAATCTTTCCCCATTTTCAATCCGGAAACTTCTTCTATTTTTGTACCGAATCTATTGCGCGTATCGCCGGGGCTAAGTGTTGTTTCAAATATGATAAGAGAGCCTTTCTTTAATCCTTTTGCTATTTCCAGCACTGCTTGATCAATGAATTGATAGTCTGTATGATTTTCATCATCAACGAGAACGGGGACGATTACGATAATGATATTCGATTGTTTAACTGCCTCCGAAGTTTGCTTCGTTGCAGACAACATATTATTTTGATGAGCTTGCGCGACTAATTTTTCCAGACCCGGCTCATTCGTTATATGGGAGATTCCTTGATTAATCGACGATACAACTGCTTCATTAATATCTGCACCACGTACATGAAATCCATTATTAGCGAACACTGCTGCTAATGTCAGTCCAATTTTGCCAAGTCCGACTACCGCTATTGATTCGGTAGACGTCTGAGGATTGTCTGCCATACCATTCCCTCATTTCTTCATTAGTATGTGATACTTTATGTCTGATATTGTTGCATCGATTGTACGAATGATTAGAAACATGGAATATGGTTTATCCTCATCATTCAGTCGCCCTGGTTCAGCCCTTCATAATAGTGAAACTTCATTCAGTGGGAGGATTACAGACCGTTAATCCGTGATAAATAGATAGAAGCCGTTTTTCCATCTGTTCCCAACTGAACCTCTCCTCCATCACCTTCCTTGCTTGTCGACTCATCATATGAATAGATGATCGGTTTGCATGGAGCTCGCACAAGCTTTCAGCATAATCTTCCGCAGTTGCTTCACGGCCTTTCACGATATAACCGCAATCATATTTCTTAATAAATTCCTCCATATCGTCACATTGATTCACAATTACTGGAAGGCCATGATTTAAATAGCTGAAGAATTTATTCGGCATAGCATATCGATTGTTCAATGAACCGTTCGCATTTAAATCCACCCAGCCCAAATCTGCTCCTTTCATCTTTTCCGGTATTTCTTTATAATCGACCCAGCCGGTCAGGATAATCTTATCCTTTAAATGAGAAGGGATTTGGAGTGGGCTCTCTGATTTTTTATTTCCTCCAATCAAAATGGCTTGAAGCGGAAAATGTTCATTGCACAATTCTATTATCTTCATTAATTTGCGGAAGTTACCTCTTTTTTCATTCATCACGCCTTCATACACGAGAATGAGCTGTTCATTTTTTCCTTGGCCTGGATGATAATCCTTACTAAGCGGAGGTGCGTTATAAATAATCTCTACTGGCAATGTGGCGTTCATCGAGAGGAAGTCTCGTTTAATCGATTCAGATACAGTGATTACAAAGTCTGTCTCCTTTAACATTTCCTTTAACATGTCGCGCTTGATTTGCTTTCTCCGTCTTGCTTGCTGCATGAGTGGATCTGGATCGATTTCATGACTATCATATATTAATTTAATTTGCTTCCCTAATAAAGAAAGTTTCCGCTTCACTTGGACACCAGCATATAAAGAGTAAAATTCATGGGCATGGTAAATATCCGCCTGTACAGCAATTGCCAATTGGATGAATCGGTCAGGATCAGGAGCGACTTTACTTTTTCGGATTGTTGTGTATCGTTTTTTCAACTGTTTTTCATGGTGGATTTGTTCATATGTTATGATTTTGATACCTTCATAAAAGAATTGTTCCTCCCTGAAATGCTCGTTAAACCGCGTCCCGTCCACATCGAATAAATAGCCATTCCTCCGAGGCACAATCATCGTCACTTGAAATCCAGCTTTTACGAGACTCTTAGCTTCCTTTTTAAAGATTCTCGCATCTAAAAAAGGATGTTCCGACACTAATATACATATATGTTTCACGATTATCCCCCCTATTTCACGAACGCCTGAACAACTGAAAACTTCAAGAATAAACTATAGAAATTGCCTGAGAAAGGAAAATAGCTGATGAAAGTTTTGACGATTGTAGGTGCTAGACCCCAGTTTATTAAAGCATGTATGTTGTCTAAAACGTTTAAACAACATCCTTCCATCGAAGAAATTATTGTTCATACGGGACAACATTATGACTATAATATGTCTGATATTTTTTTTAAGCAGTTGAATCTTCCGGAAGCGGATTATAATCTGCATGTCGGTTCCGGACCCCATGGTGAACAAACGGCGAACATGCTGCAGAAATTGGAGAAGTTAATGATGACAATACAACCGGATATCGTGATTGTATATGGTGACACAAACTCTACTGTTGCCGGGAGCCTCGCAGCAGCGAAACTCCATATCCCCATTGCCCATATCGAAGCCGGTCTGCGCAGTTTTAATAAAAAGATGCCGGAAGAAATCAATCGAATCATAACCGACCACTTATCTGATTATTTGTTTTGCCCGACGGATGGTGCCGTGAAGAATTTATTTAATGAAGGGATTCATAAGGGAGTTTATCAGACCGGAGATATCATGTACGACACCGTCACGCATTTTAAACCTCTTGCCATGAAGCATTCATCTATAGTAGCGGATTTAAAATTAAAGGTAAAAGATTATTATTTAGCGACGGTACACCGAGCAGAGAACACAGATGACCCAGCCCGCTTACAAGCAATATTCGAGGCCTTTCGCCAGCTGGATAAAGTTGTCGTCCTCCCCTTACACCCTAGGACAAAGAGTAAAATCAAAGCATTCCACTTGAATGATGTCACCCGTTCCCCCAATATTAAACTCGTTGACCCATTAAATTATTTTGATATGCTCGCATTAGCTGCATACGGGAGGATTATCCTTACCGATTCAGGAGGCTTGCAGAAAGAAGCTTGTATGCTCCAGGTTCCTTGCATCACGCTTCGAGAAGAAACCGAGTGGCTGGAGACAGTGGAAGGCGGTTGGAACAAACTAGCTGGTGCAGAGACACGAGCAATACTAGATGCCGTGGAAAATATACAGCCGCCTCCAGCAAATCAAACCCTCTACCAAAGCGGTACAGCCCAGCAAATCACCAATATACTCATGAAGGAAATTGCAATGGATGGTTAAAGAGGTGGCATTTCGCTCACCTCTTTTATTTTAGCATGAGAAACTATAAAGCAAAATTGCTGTGGATAACTTGAATTCCCAGCAATAGCCACATCCGGCTCTAGCGCCCTGCAATTGACAAACTTCACACTCCTCCAATGATTGGCTTCAGCCAGAGGCTTAGTCGCACTTATACCCTTGTGGTGAAAGTCAACTTCAGCTCCTTACGTCGCCGTGTTTTCTTTATCTCCCCCTCGGAGTGCTCCAGTTTGTACATTGCTACGACGCACAGGATGTGCTAGTACAGGCGTTGCGACAGGACGTCGCGTGCTTAGCCTGTAAGGGCGCTTGCGCCTTTGTTTATAACTTCTTATAAATATCTATATATTGTTGAACGACATTTGCTGCACTGTGATATTTTTTCACATAAGCCCTGCCTTGAACACCTAATGCTTTCCAGCGTGCTGGGTTATGAAGCAAATTTCCCAGTACCTCAGCAATATTATCCGGGTTAGCATTCACAACCGGAAATTCTTCTGGATATTTACGTACAAGATCTTCCCTTATATAACAGATAACCGGTTTCCCCAAGGCCATTGCTTCTGCGGTAAGATATCCTGCTGCTCCAATTCGTAGCTGGTCAATCACAATGTCTGCTTCAGATAACAGCTTCATCGTTTCCGCGTGATTCAAGCCTTCAATTAGCTTAAAGTCAAAAGACACACCTTCGTTCTTCAACTTCTGAACAGCGTCCAGAACAAACTCTGTCCCCTTTAAATTCCGCTTGGTCGGAGCGTGCACGATGAGGGGAGTTTCTTTAATGGCAGGGTAATTGGGTTTCAGCTTATGGATATCAATGATGTGGGGAATAACATGGGTATGCTCATAATAATCTTTTATATAAGTTTCTATTTCATAATCAAGCGCAATTGCGTGATCAACGTATTTCGAAAGCTTCGTCAAATTCTCCCCTATTCTTTCTTCTGTCCATTCAGGCTTCACACGGACATATGGGTTTTTCTCCTTTGCAACTGAAAGGATACGGGCATCCGATCCCCGGTGATGGACTACCAGCTTCTTTCCCACATTATGGAGCATTTCCAAATCGCGCTTATCCGGAAAGAATGTCCCACCAAAATGAAAATGAAAAACATCATAATTTTTTATAGCTGTCTGAAAGAATTTTTGAATCTGATCCATCCGTTTATGTTTTGGAATATCTTGCAGATTTAAGCAAATATCTGATTCAAACTGGTAACGATTCGCATAAAAATGACATGCAGTCGCATCAATACCATGCGTGCGCAACGAGCGGCATAGATTGATCATCGGTAAACCGCCCTCCGGAATATGCAACACGCGCATAGACCTCACCTCGTTTCCTATTATTACGGCGTTGGCAAGAGTTTTGTGTACACACGAGCTAGACGTTTCTCCATTTCCTCCCATGAATAAATCTTCTCCAGTACCTTCCGTCCATTCTTACTCATCTTCGCTAACTTTTCCGGATTGCGCTTGAGATAAAGAAATGCGTTCGCAAAATCTGTTGCATCCGCTTGCTGCTTTTGAATGACATAACCGCACTTATGCTTCCGGATGAAATTCTCCATCTCCTGACATTTATTCACAACAACCGGGACCCCGTTATTCAGATAACTGAAGAATTTATTCGGCAAGGCATAATCACTATTGAGTGAATAATGCACTTCTTCCAAGTCAATCCACCCAATATCGATAGCTTGCATATGATCTGGTATCGAATGGTAATCCACCCAACCGGTTTGCTTGATGATTGGTGCAAGATGCTGCGGAATTTTAAGTGGATTCCCAAACTGGCTGCCACCGATAATTTTAAATTGGAAATTTAATCTTTTAGAACAAATTTCTGAAATACCGAAAATCTTTTCCTTGTTCCCTTTGTGCTGTGCAATATTTCCTTCATAACCAACCGTCAACTGATTTCCATCGTAAGCTTTCGGTTCAACGTCTTGTAGAAGTGGTGGTGAATTATAAATCACCTCCATCGGTAAATCTGGCATTCGCGCGAGATACCAGTCTTTGATTGAATCGGAAACAGTAATCAAATAATCTACTTCTTTCAGCATAATTAACAATTTCTCTTCTAAGGTTTTCCTTTTCATTTCAGAAGTTCTTGGATGAATTGGATCAGGTGTTAATTCATGGCTATCGTATATTAATTTAACTTTCTTCCCCTTCTCCTGCAGCATCCGCCGCTTAATACCAACCCCTGCAAAAAGAGATAAATATTCATGGGTATGATAAATATCTGCATCTTCAGCCAGCGCCAGATTTGTTAGCGGGTTATTGAAGCCTTCCGTTTCCCAGACTTCTTCACTGCTCAACACTTTATTCAATGATTTTCTTGTATTTTCATTGTGGTAGGTTACTATTTTTATCCCTTCATGGGTAAATACCTTATTTTTGTAGCTTTTCTTAAATGGCGTGCCATCGATATCAAATAAATTCCCATTTTTCCTCGGAACAATCATTGACACATCGTAGCCCATTTTTTGCAGACTTTTTGCTTCTTTTTTAAATATCCTTGCATCTAAAAATGGATGATAGGCAACAACCATACAAACTTTTTTGGACAATTTAATTCATCCTTTCCATCAAGAAGAGGCATGTCGTGTTATGCATCGATTTTCTTAGCCGGCACACCCGCAACAATTGTATTTGCACCAATATCTTTCGTAACGACAGCACCTGCCCCGACAATCGCATGTGATCCAATCGTTATTCCAGGCAACAAGGAAGCATTATTACCAATCTTTGCTCCTTGTTTAATGATCGGGCCCTTTAAAGAATAAGCTTGTGCTCCCATATATTTATCATTGGACATGGATACGCACGGACCGATAAAAACATTGTCCTCTAGCGTTGTGTCACCTGTTACATAGGCCTGAGTCTGGACTGTGCAATTCTTTCCAATCGTTGTATTCAACTCAATTATCGCAGCTCTGCCAATGACTGAAGCTTCTTCAATTTGCACATTTTCCCTAATACTTGCATGATCTCCTATAAAAACAGTTTCCCCAATCGTGCTGCCTGCATAAAGTGAAACGAGATTCCCAATTTTCGTACCGGCTTCAATAACAAGATTGCGCTCTGCATCGGAATCTTTTCGCATTCTCTCATTTGCAGCCGGTTGTATACCAACGACACAATTGCTGCCAATCGTGACATGATCCCTGATTTGTGTTCCTTGTAAAATCACGCTATGGTGACCAATCACCACATGCTCACCAATCGACACCCCGTCTTCAATGACAACATGTCGTCCTAAACGGGTACTTTGAGGCATATGAGGCAAACCAACTCCTCCTTTCTCTTACTTGTCTTCTAGAATACTTTCCATTTTTTCCACAAGTTGTTTCGCTCGGATACTCACCGTATGCTTTTCCTGAATAAACTCATATCCTTGCTCAGTAATCCGTTGCCTTTCTTTATCATGCACCAAATAATACGCGGCTCTTTCTTTAAAATTACTTTCATCAATCGCGATGAAATGTTTCCCTGGGATAAATCCCAAGTCTTCCAGTTCATTGAATGTTGGTGCTAGCAGGAGTGTTTTGCAGGCTAAAGCTTCATAATATTTCATTACAGGGTAGTTGTAGCTCGAGGGACAGGTGAAGAAAATCTTCGTCCGATTCAGTTCTTTGGCATAACTTACACCTATCCATTTTTCGTTCTCCTCTTTCTGGCTGAAATCACGATATCCGGGGTGGTGGTAATAGACAAAACGGGAATCATCGGAATAGGCATTTACTATTTTCTCCCGAAGCGGGTAATTCTTATTAACAGCACCTATCAAAAGGAGCTCCGTATCCTTTTCTAATAAATAGTCTTTATATATTCCTGGATGAATAAAGTGAGGGAGCCATTCTAGTTTATGTTTAAGCTGTGGATATGTTTGGACGGATTGCTCTCGTCCGATTGTAAAAATATAATCAATTTTATTTTTAATGATATAGTTTTCCCTTATTTTAACGAGCCGATGAACATCTGTCACAAATAGACCGATCGGTATCGTACAATTCCTTAATCCTTTAATCATCGGGGACAAGTGTTGCCCCATATCATTCAGGATTAAAATAAAATCCGGCTTTGTCTTCAGTTTATTTATAATAGAACCGATATTGCCGGCTTTCCTCCAAATGGTGAGGTGAACATGTTTAGCCAATTCCTTTTCCAAATAATAAAAATTTCTATTCAGAAAGCGGGAGGTGTCTTCTCCAATAAATAAGACATGCAGCATCGTTTCATAAACTCCTTTCTCACGCATTAACGGACTGTAATACCCCCACCATCTAAGCATAAGGGGAATCCTAATATGTGGTGGGGGATAAACAGTCCGTAAATCCCTGATTCTGTTCAACTAACATTCAGTGGGGGAGATAAGGCCCCCACTGAATGAAGTTTCACTTTATATTATCTCGTAGACAAGAGCCAAATTTAGATTTTTCATTATGGCAGTCTATCTCGTTTCGAGTCCCTTGCATAGAATGACAGTAAACATTGATATGATTAGTGAGGAGATTTTATCTATGAAAGTCGGTGTGATTGGAACAGGAAAAATGGGAGAATATCATGTGAAAACATATCTAGCATTACAAGATCATTGCGAGCTTGTCGGTATATTTGATAGGGATGAAGATAGATGTAGAGAAATTGCCAAGAAATATCAAGTGAAACATTTTCTCTCCTTAGATGAACTTCTCCAAACTGTAGATGCAGTAAGCATTGCCGTCCCTACCGAATACCATTATGATATCGGTCTAGCATGCATCCGAAATAAAACGCATCTGTTGATCGAAAAGCCGATTACAAGCACCACCTGGCAAGCTGATGATTTAATAGAAAAAGCGAAAGCAGCCGGAGTGAAGCTGCAGGTAGGACATATTGAACTATTCAATCCACTCATCCCAATCTTGAAGAACGAGTTGGAAAACGAAAAAGTAATCGGCATCTCGTTTTTAAGATTGAATCCATACGATGAAAGAATGAAGGATAGTGATGTCGTAAAAGATTTGATGATCCATGACCTCTATATTTTAGATGAACTGCTGCAACAAAAATTAGTGGAATTCTATGCTTTAGGAAATATTATAGGTCATTCAACGAAACATGCGTCTGTGATTCTCGAATCAGCACAAGGCGTGACCGTGGAACTGATTGCGAGTTTCAAATCAAAAAGGAAGATCCGGACGATCCAAGTGTTTACAGAAGATGCGTTGATTGAAGCTGATTTGCTGAACAGCACGATAACAGTAACAAGAACAGCAACACCCTTATCACCGAAAATTGCAGTTCCTTTGACAAAAACACTCACAATCGACAAGAGCATTCAGCCGTTAGATTTTCAATTAATAGCGTTTCTCGATTGCATCACATTTGATAAAACACCTGCTGTATCAGGCGAACAAGGAAAACGAGCATTGGAGCTCGTGAATAAAATCAGCGAATCGATTCATCCATCCTAAACCGTGCGACACCAATTATCTATATGTTCATTCCTCATCATTTATTTTGTACTCGATTTTCGCAATCTGACATCATTTAGTTCTTACCTTTGATTTAATAAAATCAACTGTTCATTATTGTTCCGATTTCCCAATCCCCCTCTCCAGGGTAACAATAAAACTACTGTTTACTTTCATTCAGCGTAAGTGTTTTGGCCCGTTCATTAATTTTGGAACTCTACCGCCGTTCAGTTTCCCGGCGAACGGATGCTTTCCGGTCGCTCAGCAGGTGCGAGAGGTGTCTGGACTGCGGACCTCCAGAAGTGAGTTTCGGTTTCGGATACTTACACTGAGTGAAAGTGATCGTCCGTTTGGAATAAATAAAACAGCCCTGTCTGATGGAGGCAGGGCTGTTTTGATTTGGAATAGTCTAAGTTAATTAGGCTGCAGTGGGGAAGCGTGTGTAATTGATCGCATCAACGGATACATATTGTTTGAGATTATCGTAACCATTGTCAACTTCGATAACAAGCACGAGGTCAGCAGTAACAGTGGATAAAATCCCTTCAATTAAATTATTGTCAGTTACTACCTCAACAGTTGATCCGATACGTTTAGCCATTTCAGCAGCAAAAGTTGCTTCAAACATGTAAAACCCTCCTTTATTGTTCACTGACTAGTTCAATTGCTTCCATTCGGACCAAAACTTGTGCCCCGTCTTCAACAAGCACGATATAGTCATCTCTAACAGCAAGCAGTAATCCAGCTACATTTCCAAAAGGAGTAGCAACTTCGATTTGTTCGTTTACTAGAGTCATTAATAATTCTCTCATTGTTGTTGGAGTTGTTGGTACTGTTGGATCATCTCCTGCTGGTGGTGTTCCAGTAGAAGGTGTTGTAGATATACCACCCAAATCAATGTTGAGATCCACCGAAGGGAAATCCACCCCAAAACCAGGTCTACTCTCAAGGACAGTGCTTGTGTTTTGGGACAGCTGATTAATTAAGTTCAACAAATTTCTTTGCCTATTCGTTAGTGACGGCAAGATGATTCATTCCTTTCTTTCCTTATTTGGCATTAAAGGATATCAAGCGAAACGATAACCGCAAGCAGTAATTGAATGAGCAATTGCAAGTTAATTGCAATATCCGTATCAATTGTTGTGATATTGACATCTTTTGATTTTTCGACGATTGTCTTTTGACGGTTGCTTTGTCTTGTTTTTGTAATTTGGTTAAAGTCTTGTAAAATATCTTCCACTCGGCCATCATCCGCAATTGCTATGCGGAGTACAATAGCAAGTGCCGCTTCGATTCCGATTTGTAATGATGCTGCAGCTTGCGTATCCGTCGTCTCTACATGGACATATTCCGAGTCTTTAATAACAATCCATTCTTCTGATTGCTGTTTTGTAATATTTGTTTGATTCGCATCTTGCTCTTCGATAGCTTGTGACTTATTTCTTTTATCATCGCAATGGTCTAATGCTCGCCATTCTTTCACTTTCGACATCAAATCCACCTCTTTTCATTTTATAGAATTTCAACCAATAGCAGCAAGGCAACAAGTACTTGAAGCATTAACTGGAGATTGAGCGCTAGGTCTGTATCTCTAGTCGTTACAACAGCATCTTTCGTGTTATAGATAAAGATTTTCTGCTTGTTTTTCTGCGCCATATTAAAGTTTTGCGTCAGCTCTTGGGAAACTGCATCACGTTGCGTACCATCAGCAATCGATATATTTAGAACGAGTGCAATGGCAAGCTGTAGAGCCGCTTGTAGGGATACTCCAATTTGGGTATCTGTTGAGCTTACTGTGATATTACATGATTCTTTCACCCAAATTAGTTCTGCTGATTCCTGATCCATGAAGGATAATTCTGTGCCCTCTTGCATTTCAAACGCATTGTTGTTACTCGTGAAGTCGGATTCTGCCCGCGTATCCGTTGGGCGATTACTAGATTCGTTAGAACACTTCCCGCTACAGCTATGGCCACAGCTGCAGCTTCTTAATGGTTCTTCCATAAAGTAGGAATATCTATCTCCCTTTCCTCTGCTTAAATCGAAATCATATTCCGAATGTCTATAAATCGTCATTTTGACACTCCTTTCTTATTGGCTATATGATATTGTTATGGTTTTTTCCTCTAGAAGATTGTACAGATTCACTACGTCTCATAAAAATAGCAAAAGCACCTAGCTGCAGGTGCTTTCACTGTTTATTCACTCTTATCTTTTGCTTGATTTTGCTGGAAGTCCTCAACCTGCTTCTTTAGGTCTTCTACCATTTCTTTAATCATCTGTTTCTGCTCTTCCGGTATATTATTCTTCACTTCGTCAGGCTGCACGCCATTTTTCCTCAATATGGTTTTAACCATAACTTCTACCACCTTATTATTTAGCGGCTGCTGCTTTGAATCACTCATATAAGTTCCCCCTCCCTGTTCACATGTCTATGTTAGACTATGATACCGTTCTGCCCGCTGACTATGCTGTTGTCTATATCTTTACAGTAAGGGTAACTTGCTCATGTACAATCATACATTTAAGCAGAATTGCACCAATGTCTCTAGCAAAAATATCGGAAATGCATGTTATATAGTAAGGAAGGTACGCTCCTTCCTGAATGCTGTCGAATGACGTCCATGTTTATAATTCTCTTTCCACAACCCTTTTTATATTTTAAAAGCCACTACCCGGAGTTGGATAGTGGCTCTTTTTTTCAATCTATAAAAAAACGTTCAACATTATTAATTTCATTTTTAAATGAGCGTTTCTCGCTTGCTCATAATAACATTTTTTGCCATACGTTTCTTTTTTTACTTTTTCCAGCCGTTCATCGACCATACATTTATATACAGCAATATCAATATGCACGATTGTTCCTCCCTTAATCATTTCGCTGAAGATGAGGAAGGCTGCTTGTTTTCGGCATGTACCTGAAATTTGGTAATGACTAGAATAGAGCCACCTCACGTATTGTTATGAACATCCCCATTACCTCCCTTTCAGAATAATCAATTGCTATACTCTTATTAATGCATGAATTTGACCGGCGCAACAAGTGATAGAATGGTTATAATCAAACTCTCCCAATACTTCTTCAAAAAATTCGGCGCGAAGTTCCTGATTAGGACTCCGCGCCGTTACTGTTTATTTATAATTATTTCGCATTTTATAAATGATTTTCCGAATCGTATCAAAGGATAAATGATATTTCTGCTCCAATTCTTCAAATGATTTGCCTTCCTTATATAACTGAAATATTTCTTCATTTCGTTTCGCGATCAATTCTCTTGATCCACTCACTTCTCCCCAAGCTGCTCGCTCTTTTTTCGCTTTCGGGATATAAATTAAATCTCCCTGGATATATTTCTGCATTTCTTTAAGCAAACTAGGGGGAAGCACCTCTTTTGCATTTTTGTACTGCATGTTTAACTTCCTCCTTGAAAATGTGGAAATCTAAATAACCGTTCTTTGTTAAAATGTCCATTTTCATCCTACTCCTTTCTTGTTAAATTTATCACGCATTAACGGTCTGTAATACCCCCACCTCCGAACATGAGGGAAACTCAATATATGAAGTCGGGGGATAGACAGTCCGTAAATCCCTGATTCTGTTCAACTAAACTTTATGACCTGTTTCTTTCATTACTTACCATTGATTATAACCGATTTTCTAGACGATGGAAAGATGTTAATTTTCTCAAAATTAATTTTAAATAATTAGGGACCGCGCTGAGGCGGTCCCATGCTGGTGATTCCCGCTAAGCGGAAATCACCTCACTAACTGTAATCAATATTATCAGCCTCCTTCCCGAAAGAGTCTATCGGTCCGACACCTTTATTTACTCATATTTTCAGGTTGATTTACAAGGGTAAGAATAGTTATAATTGATTTTCTCCTTGTTCCTTACGACTTTATAACTTAATTGCTGCACTTCTTGATCTAAATGGTTGGATCAGTCAGCAAGTTTCCGTGCACCTTCCGCAACGCGTTCCATCGATTGATTCGATTCTTCCGTTGTATCTGAAATTTCTTCAATACCAGCAGCGAACTCTTCGGAGATACTTGCTGGGCCAGGCTTCCTACTTCATTCGTAACTACGGTGAATCCTTTTCTATTCTCTCCAGCTTGTGCTGCTTCGAATTTCTTTTCCTTCCTTATTCGCGCCCTCCACATGCTCAACAAATTCCGTCATCATTACAGCTAATTCACTCGCCCCATCTCCGGTTACTCGCCTGAACAGGTTCTGCTAGATTTCCAATTGATAACCGCTCCATGCTTTGCGTAATATATTTTATTGGACGGGAAATGCTTCCGCTGAAACGAATCGCTACAAATAGAACAATAAGCAGTGTGACAACTGTAATCGCCCAAACAATCCAAGCTATTTGTGCATTTATATCATGAATGATGGACATATCCTGATCAATGCCAATCATCCCGATCACTTCCTGTTGGATGGGATCGTACATTGGAAGATAAGATGTTAAAAAATCACCAGACTCCTCTGATATCGAATCCCCATTTCTTACAGAGGTTAAAATTACTTCATCCTCTATGGAAGTCCCTACATTTTCCACATTTGAAGAAATAGTAATCATTCCATCACCATTGTATAAATCAATCGTTGAGTAATTAAGAATGTGAGGGATGCTTCGTGTTATATGATAATCTTCCAGAAAAGCGTGATATGATTTTGAAAGTAGCAGATGAACACGGTATTCAAAATGTACGGGTTTTTGGTTCTGTTGCAAGACTTGAAGATGGACCTGAAAGCGATTTTTACTTACTTGTAGAATTTGAAAAAGGAAGAAGTTTATTTGATATGATTCGCTTTAAAGAAGAAGTTGAAGATTTGCTTGATGTTAACGTTGATATCGTAACAGAAAACTCGATTCATTGGAGTATGAAAGAAGATGTGTTAAACGGAGCTGTTCGACTATGAAGAACGACAAAGTCTATTTACGTCATATTTTAGAGTGTATAAATAATATTGAATCATATACCCCAATGGAGAAAGTGGTATTTTAAGTAAACTTATAATTATCTACTTAAAACAAAAACCTCTATACTAAACAGTTTAAATACAATTAACCATTTAGTATAGAGGCATATTAAATTCAAATGTATATGAATATTATTTAGAGCCTTTTAAAAAATCACAACTTAAACTCATTCACCAACCCATTCAATTCCTCCGCCAACTTCGCCAGTTCATCGGAGCTTGCGGCAACTTCAACCATTGCAGAACTTGTCTGTTCAATCGATGCAGAGGTTTCCTCCACCCCTGCAGCAGATTCTTCCGAGATGGCTGCAATTTCCTGAATCGCCCGGTTCATCTGTTCATTATTTTCTGTTACTTCCTGCAGATTTCGAGATACTTCGGTAATATTATTAACAACATTCGTCACAGATGCTGTAATTCTTCCAAACGTTTCACCTGTCGTCGTAATCTGCTCCGTACCTTGGGTGACATCTGCGTACCCTGCTTTGAGCGACTCAACGACTATGCTGGATTCACTTTGGATACGATCGACAATAGCTGTGATACTCGTTACAGATTGGGAGGATTGTTCAGCAAGCTTTCGTACCTCATCAGCAACAACCGCAAATCCTTGACCATGCTCTCCTGCTCTCGCTGCTTCAATTGCCGCGTTTAAAGCGAGCAAATTCGTCTGCTCCGCGATATTATGAATCACTACAACTAGTTCAGAAATTTCCTGAGCATGGGTATCCAGCCCTTCTACTTTCAATACAGCTTCCTGGACGACCTGGTCAATTTTGGACATTTGTTGCATGGAGGATTCCATTAACCCGGAACCTTCATTTGTCATATTTAATACTTCAGATGCTGTCTGTTGAATCGCTTCACCATCTTGACTTGTCTCTTGCAATTTCGATGTAAATACTGCCATATTACCGGATAAATCTGATGCATTATTCGCTTGGGATTCGGAACCCGCAGCAATCTCTTCCATTGTTGCAGCCACCTGCTCCGAGCTCTCCGTTACTTCATTGGACGATTGGGTGAGCTCTTCACTTTGACTCGTGACTGTTTCAGATACAGTATTGATCCGTTGCAATAAATCACGCATATTTTTATTCATCAAATTCGTCGCTTCCGTTAATTGTCCTGTTTCATCTTCCGCCTTCACTTCTAGCGGTTCCTGACTTAAATCGCCAGACGCAATTTGATTCATCCGTTCCATTACTGTTTTAATCGGATTTGCAATCATGCGGGCAAACAAGATGGCAATGCCTATACTAAGGATTATTGCTACGACCGAAATTACCAGTGTAACGACTAATGTTCGTTCACCTTCTGCAATTGTATCCTCTGCACCACTTAGAATCGTTTCCTCCCTATTGTCTGCCATTTCCTGATAACCTTCCATCAGGCCTTCCCCCATCGGGACAGCATTCTCTCTAAATATTTGCAGGGCATCTTCTTCATTCCCTTGGTCATATTGAGGAAATACATCATTGATGATAATTTCACGCCATTCAATAGCTCCATTAACGAGCTGCTGCATTTCTTCAGAATTATTTCTTTCCAAAATGAAATCCTGATAACCAACCGCTTCTTCCGTAAGATGATCAAAAGTTTCCTTAAATTCATTATCTCCGGTCAACAAATAACCGCGAACACTAGCCACACGATTGATGAAATTCGTCGTCAAGCTTTCATCCGCTATGAGCATAGGCAAGTGTTCATTTGCAACGTTCCTTAACGTATTATTATTTTGCGTTATAGAGGTGAACCCCATTATTGCAAGTCCAATAACAAAAGCAATAACAATGAAAAACCCTACTAATGTTCTAGCGCGTATACTTTTAAATTTCAATTTAAAGATTCGCTTCCCTTCTATTTTAAATATTTGTGCTGGATATATTTTCTAAAAATAATCTGTAATGTAAGCTACTCTACTTATATCGGATGGAGTTGAATCTTTTGAAGGGTACTTTTTGTGAGATAATGAACTTTCGGTGAATGATTACAACTTAATCATCTCATCGTACGTACTCTGCCTTGTTCCATTACTTAAAATCGAAAAATCTACTTCCTGCAAAAGAGCTAGGGACATATTATAGAAAGTTATCTTTTTCGTGGTCTTACTATCCATTTATATTAGATTATTTATTTACTTGGCAGGGTATATAGCCTAAGAATAAGAAAACTAACTTTCTAAGTGAATGGATTTCATAATTACCAGAATCGGCTTTTCCATCACCGTATGTAGTTGGGAACGAATCAACTCAACTACATATGGTGATGGTGAAGCATTAAATACGTATTTTAAATATGAATAAACATTAACAAGAAGGAGCACAGGTACCATGCAAAAGGTTTTATTGATTTTATCTTTATTGACTTTATGGATAATCCTCCCCGCCCATGCAGTCGAAACGAAAGCAGAGACTTATACGATTAGTCCGAGCAGCGATCCATTTAATGAAAACTTTATGAACGACTCCACATACAACAAGAAAACAAAACATTATTATTTACTTCGTTCCTACCTTGAACAGCTGGAAGAAACAGATGGTGGCGCACTTATATTGGAGAAAGGGACTTATCTCATATCAAATGTATTATTCGTTCCTTCAAATGTAACGATTAAGCTAGAAAACGGTGTGAAGATTGTAAACGGGAATGATACGGGTATAGCCAATGTCGAGGCAGATCAATCCATTTTTCAACTTATCCGTCCTTCTCGTGGTAAGAAAGAAGGTGTCTACGGCGAATACGGTGGTGAAAAAAATATTTCCATCATTGGTTATGGGTCAGCTACGATCGATTTAAACTTTGAAAAGGATGCAATTGCTATTATCGCCGGTCATAACCAGAATATCCGAATCGAAAATATTCATTTTCAAAACATATATTCCGGCCATTTCATTGAGATTGATGCGACAAAGAATGCTGTTATAACCAACAATAAATTCATAAATTCAAAACAATCACCAACTGAAATCAAAGAAGCGATTAATATTGATACCCCTGACAAGCTGACACAAGGATGGAGTTCGAAGTGGAGTACGTTCGATAAAACACCTAACTCCAATCTAACAATAGAAGATAATCTATTCTATAATCTCGACCGGGCAATCGGTACACATAAATATTCCGGCGGGAAATATCATGAGCAAATTATAATCAGGGATAATAAAATAGAGAAAATGCGCCAAGATGCCATTCGCGTGTTAAATTGGCGTAATTCAACAATAGAAAACAATCTAGTTAAAAACGTTGAACCCGGTGAAAATAATGCGAATAGAGGGATTATGGCAAGTGGCGCCATCAATCCTACTTTCCAACATAATGTGTTTGAAAACATACCTCGCCCGATGCAATTTATAGCCTGGAAAAACAGTAATCCAGGTTCTGAGTATGCTATAACCTATAATGAATTAAGTGAGGAAAATAAATTTGCATTAGCTACGAACACCATTGTTAATGATGAGGAGGATTTCATCCGGATTAATCCTAAATATAAAAAATACGATAAAGAACATACGGAATTTATCCCAATCAAAACGGCAAAGGAGACAGGACAAATGAATTTATTAAATCACCGTACAAATAAAACATGCGCTGGACAATCATCTAATTCCTATAACTATTATTCTAAAATCGTACGGT
Organism: Oceanobacillus alkalisoli; assembly: GCF_021556485.1. Taxonomy (GTDB): domain Bacteria; phylum Bacillota; class Bacilli; order Bacillales; family Amphibacillaceae; genus Oceanobacillus; species Oceanobacillus alkalisoli. The sequence goes on from NZ_JAKGBW010000006.1 coordinate 155,311, forward strand.
TACACGTCCCGATGGCCTGGAAGGTGCCCTGCCTTTAATTGGAAGTAATATGGAAAAAACACCTGTAGTCAGCGACTCCCCCTAAAAAATATCTAGTTTTCTTAACCGAAAAATGTTATACTTACGTAGCGATGAGCTGATTCGTATAAGTCGAGGAACAGGTTAAACATGTGATGTGAACACATAGTTCTCTCGCCACGAATAATCGTTAGCGTCTATATAAATATAGGCGCTTTTTTGTTTTACTTCGATAAGGTAAACTCACCTATCATAATGATAAAGTGAAACTTCATTCAATGGGGATTTCCTTAACTTCCCAACCTTCACATGTTGGGTTTCCTTCATCTATAGAGGCGGGGGTAGCACAGATCGTTAATGCGAGATAAATTTGATAAAATAAGGCATCTCAAGGGCTTGATAAACCTTTGAGATGCCTCTGTTAATTTGATAACTTCTTTTCTTCTAAAGCTGCATCGTTTGGTTGTTCTTCAACGCTCGTGTCTCGTTCATTCGGAACTCCGCTTTTCCCCCACTTGGAAGCAAGCATGGTACCGGTAATCAACTGCCAAGCTGAGGCAAATGCACTTGGCAACGCTGCTAATGGCGTGAAATAGACGGAAGCTAAAGCAACACCAAGACCTGAGTTCTGCATTCCGACTTCAATCGAAATCGCACGTTGATCTTGCACAGGTAATCTACATAACTTTCCTGCATAGAATCCTAATAATAGTCCAAATCCATTATGGAGCAACACGGAGACGAATACTAGAATTCCTGCACTCGCAATATTTTCTTTATTATTTGCAACGATAGATGAAACAATAATTGTAATTGCAACAATCGATATTAAAGGCAGAATGGATGCCCCTTTTTCCGTTGTTTTCGGAAAGTATTTATTAACCAATAATCCTAAGATGATTGGAATAACGATTACTTGTACAATCGACATAAACATCGACATTGGATTAACCGGTAACCATTGCCCCGCGAATATTAATAATAAAAGCGGTGTCATGATCGGAGCGAGCAATGTAGAAACACTCGTCATGGTAATGGAGAGCGGCAGATTTCCTTTCGCCAAAAACACCATTACATTGGATGCCGTCCCGCCCGGAACACTTCCTAATAATACAAGACCGGCTGCAATTTCTGCCGGCAATTGTAATAAATAAGCGATGACAAATGCCACCGTGGGCATGATTGAAAATTGTGCAACGACCCCAATTAAAACAGGTATCGGTTTCGTAAAAACCAATTTAAAATCAGAAGCTTTTAATGTCAGCCCCATCCCGAACATGACGACCCCAAGCAGAATTGGGATATACGCGCCAAATGAAGAAAACCACTCCGGAACCATGAATGCAATGACTGAAAAAATGATGATGATAAGCGCAAAATATTTACCGGCTATGTTGCTTATCCTGTTGATTACTTCCATGAAAGACTCCCCTTTTGTGTATTCTATGTTGTTAGATCCCCTTTGTATAATTGAGATTGATAGTATCACTTTATTTAATTGTTGTAAAGTGAATGTTTAGATAAATTGAATACTTACGGTACTAGAAAAATACCTGATATGGGTAGCAGGAGTGGAATGGGCGGTACGATGTAACAGTCCACGAGATGAATCAATAGAGATTTTATATTCTTAGCAATACTTTTCATCTATAGGTCTTAATCTCAATACCCACATAACGAAAATAATGAAATTTAAGGTAGCCATTCTAAACCGTAATAAGCCCACCAAACAAAAAGATTAACACAAAACTTACAGCTCCCACTGCAATTGCTGCAGCAAATCCAATATAAAAAGGTTTAATCCCTATCCCTTTAAACATTTTAAAGTTCGTGGACAATCCAACCCCAGCCATCGCCATACCAAGCAGGTATGTAGTACCAAATGAACTAAGATTTGTATAAAGTCCCTCCCAAGTATTTGAAGAAATTAAACCAAAAGCAGCCCCATTATTCTCCATTGTTAGATCCCCAATTGTTCGGACAAAAGAAAGGATTAAGAAGCCGATAACAAACAAAGGAATGAAAGTATACCATTTCGGCAGCGCCTTCTCCATATTGCCGTTCTCATGGCCTCTCCTATCCGAACTTTTGAAAAATAAATAAGAAACAAAAGGAATGATTGCGATAATAAATAGATTTCTTGTTAATTTAGTTACAGTTGCAATTTCAACAACTTCCTGTGTTTGAAAAAATTGATCATATATTAAAGCCGCTCCCGTAACTTGAGCAGTATCATGAATTGCTGTTCCCAGAAATAACCCCGCTTTAATAGGGTCCGCTGCAAACATAAAATTAGCTAAAAAGGGATAAAGGACCATTCCGGTTAAACCAAAGATGGTAATATTAGCTACCGCATAAGAGATTTCGTCCTCTTTCGCTTTAATGACAGGAGAAGTTGCCATAATCGCTGTCACACCACAGATTCCTGTTCCAGTTGCGATTAATGTTCCAAGGCGCATTGATTGTTTCATTTTATTCGTTAAATATAATGTAATAAATAACCCAGCCGAAATACATGCGACAATCAAAGGAATACCAATCGCACCAAGCTTTAATGCTTCTAGCAGGCTAAGTCTTAGACCAAGCAAAATAATTCCGGCACGGAGCACATATTTCATGGAAAATGAAATACCATAGAAAAAACTGTTCGATAACCGGAATGTATTTCGCAAAATGATACCTATAATGATTGCAACAAAAATCCCAGAAACCGGTGTCTGGCTTTCCGGCGATAGCATCCCCATTTGAATCATCAAAAATCCGAGTAATTCAGCTCCGAAAATCCCCAGCAACATAACAACTATGCACAGTAAAATTCCAGGAAGAATTCTAACTAAAAAATGTTGCTCTTTCTCCCGCTCTTTCTTTTCTTTTAATTTTTCCAATATAATCCCCCCTCGAATACGTTCTATAATTATCTTAATAAAGAAAAACAGAAACAGGAAATTGTAAATTTCAATATAAATCATAAGTATATTTTATAACTGTTACAATATAAACTTATTATCAATCTTTTGTATAAGTTTTATCATAATTAACAATAAGTCAATTATTCAGAAACTATTGATTTAGTGTTTTGAGAATGGTTTAATTAATCCAACGCAATATTTAATTTTCATCATAATGAAAACGCTTCCTAAAATAATAAGAGGAGTGAAAAAGAATGGAAAAACGCGAACAGTTGGATCGAAGTTTTAAACCTTCTTGGATTTGGGCAATTGCATTTGGTTCTGCCATTGGCTGGGGAGCTTTTGTGCTACCAGTTGATTGGATGTCTATGGCAGGTCCTTTGGGAGTTATTATTGGCTATACGATTGGAGCCCTTTTGATGATTATTATTGGCGTAAGTTATGGATTCTTAGTTGAAAAGCTTCCGGTATCGGGTGGAGAATTCGCTTATGCTTACTATGGATTGGGCAGATATCATGCCTTTTTATGCGGGTGGTTTTTAACGCTTGGTTACCTATCCATTGTCGCCCTGAATGCTTCAGCTTTTGCACTGCTCTTTAAATTTATCTTTCCTTCTTTTGTTGAACAGGGTTACTTATATTCCATTGCAGGATGGGATATTTACATCGTAGAAATCCTCTTAGCCCTTTCCGTTTTAGTCGTATTCGCACTAATGAATATAAGAGGTGCAAAAATATCGGGTTTTATTCAATTTATATTTGGCGTTTGCCTTATGGGTGGTGTAGTTTTACTAACGATAGCCATGATCTTGCATCCTTCCAGTGCCTTTTCCAACCTTCAACCTGCATTCACACCAGAAGTCAGTGCTATATCAGCCATTATAGCCATTGTGGCCATTGCTCCATGGGCATATATCGGATTTGATAATATACCACAGGCAGCAGAGGAATTTGACTTTTCACCGACAAAAACTTTCAGGTTAATTGTACTTGCACTGCTGTGTGCCGCATTAGTTTATTCCATGACAATTATAGCTACGGCCGTTGGTCAGCCTTGGCTTACTTCCGTAGAACAAGGATCTGCATGGGGTACAGGTCTAATCGTAGAAAATGCCTATGGCGGACTTGGCTTATTGCTGTTGGCCTTTGCATTGATGATGGGGATTTTCACCGGGTTAATCGGGTTTTATTTATCTACGAGCAGATTAGTGTTTGCTATGGGACGTGCAAAAATCCTGCCAAAGGTATTCGGAAAACTTCATACAAAATATAAAACACCGCATGCAGCTATTATTTTTACATTCATTCTCACACTTGCTGCACCTTTCTTCGGCAGACAGTCATTGTTATGGGTCGTTGACATGTCTGCATTAGGTGTAACCATTGCCTATTTCTATACCTGCTTTATCGCATACAAACTATTTAAATGGTCAGATAAAGATACATTTAACCAAGACAGGTTTTCGGTTGTGTCTCCTGTAAGAAAGTTTTTCGCACTGCTTGGTATCATCAGTAGTACCGGGTTTTTCCTTCTCTTAGTTGTTCCCGGTTCTCCAGGCTTTCTCAGCACGCCTTCCTGGATAGCTCTAGGTGTATGGGTTGCATTAGGAGCCATCTTCTTCTTGTTCAGGTATAAAAATTACAGCGCGATGTCAAAACAAGAACTAGACTATCTGATTCTTGGAGAGCACTCTGAAAATATAAAGCCCATTATTAATGAGCAAGCAGTAAAGTAAGGAGATGACTAATCTCCTTTCCTTTCACCGCCAAGCATACGAATGACGCGCTTGGCGGTGATTTTTTTTGAATATCTAAAATAGCAGCTTCTTCTTATTATTATCATCTTGTTACCCATGAAGTTATATTCTATAGCAGGAACACAAACAACTCCCGTATCGCAATATAAACGATACGGGAGTTTATTACTTATCTACCTTTATTTCCATTCCTCATGATCCAGATGCTTATATTTATCTAAATAGCGAGTCGGCATCTTCAGTGCATCTCTTCTGAATGGCGGTGCGAGCTGAGTACCATCCACATAGATATTCAGGACTGCAGCTTTTCGTTTCTCCAAAACTTCTTTCACTACTGGTGCGATATCTTCTGCCTTTTCAATGGTATAACCAAGCGCACCCATCGATCTTGCAACTTCCGCAAACTCTGGTGCTTTAATATCCGAACCAATAAAACGATTATCATAGTAATCCACTTGATTCTTCTTCTCTGCTGCCCATGACTTGTTATTAAATACACAGGCGATGACTGGGATGTTTTGCTCCACTGCTGTACTTACTTCGTGCAGACTCATTCCCCACGCTCCGTCGCCAATAATCGCAACTACCGGTGAATCCGGCTCTGCAAGCTGTGCACCAAGTGCCGCCGGATAAGCAAATCCTGTGTTTCCAAAAGTTAAAGCAGCGATATGACGCCTTGTCTGGTTAAACTTTAGATAAGCGTTGGCAGTGGAAGATACGTTACCAATATCAGTCGAGATAATCGTATTTTCCGGTAATGCTTTCGTCAACTCCAACAATGCACGTCTCGGATTAATCGGATTCCCATCTTCCATGGCAAGATCAACCAATTCCTGCTCCCACTCATCATTAACCTTGCTTATTTCCTGTAAACGACTTGGATTTTTATGAACATCGGGGACCGCGGCTGTCAGTTTTTCATATAGAGCTTCCGTCGCAGCCTTTGCGTCACCGATAATACCTACAGCGACTGGATGGGTGCGCGCGATGTTACGTGGATTGATATCAATTTGGATGATTTTCGCTTGCTTTGGAAAATAATCGATATCATAACACGGCAAGGTACCAAAGACAGAAAGCCGTGTACCAATTGCGAGCACGACATCCGCTTTTTTCAGTGTATGCATTGCTGCTTTAGAACCCATGTAACCAATCGGGCCTACTGCAAGCGGATGATCTGCCGGAAAAGCATCATTATGCATATACGATACAGCAGCCGGTATAGTTAGATGTTCTGCAATTTTGACTACCGTATCAACCCCATCCGCATCTACCGCACCACGGCCAGAAATAATAACAGGATGTTCAGCATTCTTCAGCAATTCCACTGCTCTGTCTAATAATACTGGATCTCCGCTTCCACGAGAGTCAACGCGATATTGGTGTGGCTGTAAAATCTGTTCTTCCAGTTCCCCGTAGAATAAGTCCCGCGGAATATCATATAAGACCGGTCCCCGCTCAGCATAGGCAATACGGAAAGCCGTTCGTAATGTGTCGGCAACCCTGCTAACATGTGTCACTCTTACCGTTTCTTTCGTAATAGCTTTGAAGATAGACACCTGGTCAGCTTCCTGAAAACCATCCCAGCCAATCGTAGGAGTACCGGCAGACGGCGAAATTACAACCATCGGGGTATGCGCTTGATTCGCAGCAGCAACAGATGTAACCATATTGGTAATCCCTGGCCCATTTTGACCAATTACTACCCCTGCTGTTCCGGAAACTCGTGTATAAGCATCCGCCATATGGGCTGCACTCTGTTCGTGTCTTACTGGCAGAAACCGAATTCCCGCTGCTGGGAATAGATCCAGCATATCCATAAATGCAGAACCGACAATGCCGTATACCTCTTGTATTCCTTCTGCCACCAGCGTCTCCACGATAGCCTCACTTGGTGTCATTTTCACTTTCCGGTTTGTTGCCTGCTTCATTTCTGAAGATTGTTTTACCATTTCCAATTCCTCCCTTTTATGAAATCTGCAGTTCAGCTTTGCTTGCCATTTTTTTCAATTCTTCAATAAAGATTTCCGTGGTTGACTTCAATACTTGGTTCCTGCCGTATGCGATATAAAAAAATCGGTAAAAAGAAATATTTTGGATAAGGTGAGCTGTTAACACATTTAACTCCTGCTCTTTCTTAATCGCACTTCTGGAGATAATCGACACACCGAGCCCGGCTTCAACCACTGCTTTAATCGCTTCTGTACTTCCCAGCTCCATTACAATGTTTAAATCCGATTCTGTAAGTCCTGCCTGTTTCAGGTATTGATTAACTACCGCTCTTGTTCCCGATCCCTTTTCTCTTACAATCAGTGGGAGCTGTTTTAATTTCTCTAAAGATACCTTCATGTCTTGCTTCGGTAGATAGGAAGAGGAAGCAATTAAAATAAGTTCATCTTCCATAATTGGTTCCACAATCACATCTGGATCATCGATCGGAGTTTCGATCAGCCCGACATCAATACGCTGATCTTTGATATTGGAAACAATATTATTCGAGTTGGTAATATCTACTTCCATCTGTATCAATGGGTACATTCCTTTAAATATCTTGAGAAATTCAGGTAGTATATATTCACCAATCGTAAAGCTGCATCCCATACTTAATTCACCATAAACTGTATCCTCAATACGCATAATTTCTTTATGTGCCATATCATTCAGACGGATCATCTCACGAGCGTATTTCATCAAAATTTTTGCAGACTGGGTAAGCTCAACTTTCTTTGTTGTGCGCTCGAATAACTTTGTATTTAACTCTTCTTCCAGTGATTTAATTTGTGCAGTAATTGTAGGTTGGGTAACATATAATAACTTTGCAGCTTCAGAAAAACTTCTTTTTTCCGCTACAATCATAAATGTTTTCAGTTTTTCATAATTCATCTTTTTTCCTTCCTATCAATCTCTGACTTGAATTCTAGTTAAATACTGTTAATGACAGACTCCACTGTCTCCATAATAAAATCTAGTTCTTCCTCTGTACTGATCAGTGGCGGTGCAATAATGATGACATTGTTCTGATTTGGCACTGTGTCTCCATTCTTACCGATAATCAATCCTTTTGCCTTGCATTTTCCTAATACCTCACCGATCTTCGCATCATTTAATGGTGTTTTCGCCTTCTTATCCTCTACCATTTCCAGTCCGACAAGAAAACCTACTTGCCTCACTTCTCCTACATTTTTATGCTCGGCTAGCTGCTTGAGCCTGCTTAACTTTGATTCTCCTAAATCGCGGACACGCCGGACAATTCCTTCTCTTTCAATTATTTCGATATTTTTTAATGCAACTGCACATGCTGCAGGGTGTCCTCCGTATGTGGATACATGACGGAAATGATTATCTTCTCCTTTTTCCTTGAAAACATCATAAATTTCTCCACGGACAGCTGTAGCACCCAATGGTAAATAACCACTCGTCAATCCTTTTGCCATCGTGACAATATCTGGCTGTACCCCCTTTGCATGCATAAAACCGAACATTTCCCCGGTTCGTCCGTATCCAGAGACAACTTCATCCATGATAAGCAGAACATTATATTTCTTACAAATTTCTGCTACCTTTTCTATATATTTCATCGAGGGGATGATTACTCCACCGCCTGAAATAAACGGCTCCATGATAAAGGCGCCTACCGTTTCCTCGCCTTCCCAGTTAATCATTTCTTCCAGCAATTGGGCTGCTTTCAGATCTGATTCTTCTTTACTACCATCAAAAATAGACCGATAACTATATGGCGGATAAATATGCAAAAATCCTGGTACCCCCGGATCATACTTATTTCGGCGGTTCGCTTGAGCTGTTGCACTCAATGCACCAAGTGTCGAGCCGTGATATCCCCGATATCTGGATATTACTTTATATTTTTGCGGATTTCCTGTTTGTATGTGATATTGACGGGCAATCTTGAAGGCCGTTTCATTCGCCTCTGAACCACTATTTGAAAAGAATGTTTGATATCTAGAACCTAATAAATCACTGATTTTTTCTGCCAGTTTAATAGCAGGCTGATGATTCATTGTTAATGGAAAATAGGAAAGGTTTTTCAGCTGTTCCGCTGCAGCATCCACAATTTCCTGCCTGCCATGCCCAAGATTTAGACACCATAAGCCAGAGACACCGTCCAGATATTCATTTCCTTCTTCGTCTTTAAACCACACACCCTTACCAGAAGCAGCAACCATCTTTTTTTCATCTGGATTAAAACGATGCATTGCATTCCATAAATGCATAGAATCTTTTTCGGTCGCTTGACTCATTTCTTTTTCAGTTTTCAAATTCCTTCCTCCCATCTATTTCAAAAATACTTTAACAGACACACTTTCAGGAAAATCAGCGTTAATTGCTCACCAACTGTAATCGCTGTCATTTTATAATGACGCATTCTTCATTGAATCTGATGAAAATCTAGATCTACGTTCCCTCCCATTATGACGTCCTGACATTCGTACCAGTTGAAATAAACTGGAGTACACTTAGTATAAATTATCTTATTGCTATTTTCAATATTTTTAACAAATTCAGATATCATAATTTTAAATATGATTTATAAAAATTTTTTATGATTATCTACTTTTACGGGATAAATGAATTGTAAACCGGTACAGGTCACTACGGTAATAAGCCTCCTCGTATTCAATCACATTTCCCGAAACATCTTTGATGATTCTTTCTGCAATTATTGTCCCTGCGTTTTCAGGCACTTGAAGATAATTTCGATCTTCCTCCAATAATGTTCCACTGCTGATGATTTGTTTTGCATCAGCAAATTGAATTCCAAGCTTGTTTTCCACCAGATCATATAAAGTAGCATCGTTCAGCTCGTGTTTTACCAACTCTTCTCCGATTCCCACTGGATAAAAATGTCGTTCTACTCCAATCGCAGTATCATCTGCATAACGCACTCTTTTTATAAAATATGCTTTCTCAAAGCCAGATATTTCCTGAATATATGCTGGAGGAACGGTAATATAGTGATCAATTAATTTTGCCCCTGGCTTCATCCCTAGATTCTGTATGGTTTCCGTCGTACTGCTCAAATGCCCTAGCCACTCATCTATTGGTCTTAGAGAAACAAATGTCCCTTTTCCATGTCTTTTTTCTAGAATACCTTCCATTACGAGAAGATTGATCGCCTCTCTTACCGTGCTTCTGCTCGTATCATATTCTTCCATCAGTTGTCTCTCACTTGGAATCTGTTCCTTGTAAATCCCTTTACTGATTTGATCTTCAATTTCTTTTTTTAATTGAATATGCAATGGGATAAAGCTTTCATAATCCAATTCCATCTAATCTCCCACCTCTTATTCCCACTTGGTTTCTCTTTATATCATACTTGAACTGGACTATGTTCTCAAATTCAATAAAACGAACACAGGATTCTGACAGTAGCCTTCTTGCTAACGATAGGCTCTCTTATTTTCCAGCAAACTGGTAATTGGTTTATAATCCAGATTATGTGCTTGAGCAACCGGCTGGTACGTTACAAGGCCATCATGTGTATTGACACCCTTCGCAAAAGCTTCATTTATTTTCACAACTTGCTTCAATCCTTTATTTGCTAGTAGCATACCATACTGACTCGTGACATTCGTTAAAGACATCGTTGCCGTTCTTGCTACAGAACCGGGGATATTGGCTACCGCATAATGCAGAACATCGTGCTTTACATATATTGGATCATCATGAGTCGTCACCCGATCAATAGTCTCAATCGATCCCCCCTGATCAACGGCTACATCAATGATAACGGAAGCGGGAGACATGTCTTTCACCATTTCTTCAGACACAAGCTGAGGTGCTTTGGCTCCTGGTATCAACACAGCACCGATCAATAGATCCGCATCTTTTACAGCGCTTCTAATATTCAATGGATTGGACATCAAGGTTTTAACCCTGCCGCTAAATAGATCATCCAATTCACGCAGACGCTTCGTGTTAATGTCGATAATCGTTACGTTTGCCCGAAATCCTACAGCCATTTTGGCTGCATTTGTCCCGACTGCACCTCCACCAATAATCACGATATTGGCTGGATGAACACCAGGTACACCGCTGAGCAAGACACCTTTACCACCTTTCGTATTTTCCAAAAAGTGAGATCCGATCTGAACAGACATTCGTCCGGCAATTTCACTCATCGGGGCAAGTAGCGGGAGTTCACCGCTTTCTTCCTGGATCGTTTCATAAGCAATCGCTGTAACCTTCTTCTCTACCAAATGCTCGGTCAGTTCCGGTTCTGCAGCTAAGTGAAGAAAGGTAAACAATATGAGTCCTTCACGTAAGAAAGTGAATTCCTCTGGTTGTGGCTCTTTCACTTTCATCACCATATCCACATTCCAAGCTTCTCCTGCTGTTTGCACAATATTTGCACCAGCTGCTTCATATTCGGCATCTGAGAATCCACTTCCATTTCCAGCAGCTGTCTCCACATAAACATCATGACCTGTATTAATAAACATCGTCACGCTGGATGGCGTTAATGCAACGCGCTTTTCGTTGTTTTTCGTTTCTTTAGGAACTCCAATAATCATTTATTCCCCTCCATTTCTTTTCAATAGCAAAATCAGATACATCCGCACGTGCGTACCACTGCTCCGTGGTTACCTATTAGTATATAAATCTAATTAAAATAGGTCAAATTATTTTGTTAATTCTGTTATTTTAAATCTCTATAAGGCTGATTAAGTTTTTTAATAAACTCTAAGTATACATACCTTTGAACGCACTAGACAGAAAATGGCCAAAGAAACAGTGAGCCTGCCCCTTTGGCCTATATACTTCAAGAGATGGCGGAACAAATCTTTTCCAGTATCTCTTAAATATTAACTTCTAACTTGCCCGTCCCCTGTAATTTGTACTTTACTCGACGTCAATGCTTTCAGTCCCATTGGCCCTCTTGCATGTAACTTCTGCGTACTTATCCCGATTTCAGCTCCATATCCAAACTCGAATCCATCCGTAAAACGAGTCGATACATTATGATAAACGGCAGCAGCATCGACATGCTGTAAGAACATATCTGCATGCTGACTGTCCTCCGTAATAATCGCTTCAGAATGCTTTGTTCCATATTGATTAATATGTTCGATTGCTTCCTCTGTTGAATCTACTACTTTAACACTCATGGCATGTCCAAGGTATTCATTCGCCCAGTCTTCTTCCGTTGCTTCTTGTGCCGCAGGGAAGCTTTCGCGAACGCGCTCATCAGCATAAATCTGGACATCGTTCGCTTTCAACTTCTCTAAAAGCTCCTCGCCATGGTTCTCGAACCAGGTAGCATCGATTAAAAGCGACTCGATCGCATTACAAACGGATGGGCGTTGCAGTTTTGCATTCAGAACAATCTCTTCTGCCATCGGTTGCGTTGCTGTTTGATCGATAAATACGTGACAATTTCCGGCACCCGTTTCAATTACCGGTACGGTAGCTTCTCGAACGACTGTATCAATCAGATTTTTACCGCCGCGAGGTATCAATACGTCTAAATAATCATTTAGCCGAAATAATTCGCTGGCTGTCTCTCTGCTTGTATCCTCAATTAACTGCACAGCATCAACTGGTAGCGTACTTTTTTCTAATGCACGGTGAATCGAGTTGACGAGTGCCAGATTGGAATTTTTAGCAGAAGAGCTTCCTCTTAAAATGACTGCATTTCCGGTTTTCAGTGTCAATGTTGCCGCATCGACCGTAACATTCGGTCTAGCTTCATAAATCATCGCCACAACCCCAAGAGGAACACGTCTTTCCTCGATTTTCATCCCATTGTCTTTACGGATCGTTTCAAGGACCTCGCCGATTGGATCGTTCAGCTCGATAATTTGCTCAATGGCAGCAGCAATCCCTTCCAGTCTTTCCTGATTCAACATTATTCGGTCCAACACTGACGAAATGAGACCATTTTCTTTTCCAGCAGTAAGGTCCTTTTCATTTTCTCTAAGAATCATCTTTTGGTCTTTACGTAACTGTTCCGCAATCAAGGCTAATGCTTCGTTTTTCTCCTCTGTTGTTGCACTTGACATGGCATAACTTGCTTTCTTGGCTGCTTTTCCTTTTTGAATCACTTCACTCATGGTAATGCCTCCCCTATTTTTTTTACACTAACCCAACCGTCACGATGGATTACTTCGATAGATGGTGTGACCTTTTCTCTATCGCTATGGCTTTTGATCGTCTGCTCGAGTTCATCAGATGAACAGCTTATTTCTCCTTTTCCAAGTAAATCATGCATTCCATACACATGGACAACATCACCCTTTTCAAAGGTCCCGCTTATTTTTAATATTCCTGCTGAAAGTAAACTGCTTCCTTGATTGGATATTGCTTCTTCTGCTCCTTTATCCACATAAATTCTCCCCATTGCTTCAGAATGGAGCGCAATCCATTGTTTTCTCGTATTGATTGGAGCTTTGGAATGGCTCGCAATATACGTGCCATCGCCATTTCCTTGTAAAACTTGGATGAGTTTATCATGGCCTTTCCCGTGCCCGATAAAGACAGGAACGCCGAGCATCGTTGCGGTTTTGGCTGCGATTAGCTTTGATTTCATTCCTCCAGTGCCTACCTTCGATCCAGTCGAATCTGTATCTTGAATCATCTCTTCTGTTATTCCATCTAAGTAGTCATATTTTACTGCGGCGGGGTTCGTTCGCGGATTTCCATTATAAATTCCATTAATATCTGTTAATATAATGAGCTGATCGGCATGGATAAAGCCACTGACCAAAGCGGATAGCATATCATTATCACCAAATGTCAATTCTTCAACTGATACAGTGTCATTTTCATTGATGATTGGTATTGCGCCTCTTTCCAACAGTTCTGTCATCGTTGCATAAACATTTCGGTAGCGCTCCCGGTCTGAAAAGTCATCCCTAGTTAACAATAATAAGGCTACCGTTATATCGAAGAAACTAAATTTCTCAATATATGTCTGAATCAGCATGCTTTGTCCGATTGCCGCGGCTGCTTGTTTACCTTTTAGGGTTACCGGTCTTGAAGAATAACCAAGTCCGCGGAAACCTGCCGCAACTGCACCTGAAGATACCAGGATTACTTCATGGTTAGCTTCCTTTAGCGCAACAAGTGCACGAACATGTTCATCCAGTTTTTGCTGATCTATTTCACCCTTTTCGTTCGTAAGTGAACTACTGCCGATTTTGACTACAATTCGCTGTCTACGCATTTGCTGTTTCCTCCGTTTACTCGATTAACTCATTACTTTGCAGAATAAAGTGATAAAGTGAAACTTCATTCAGTGGGGATTCCTTTTCTTCCCCACTGCGTGTTAGTTGAACAGAATCAGGGATTTACGGACTGTTTATCCCCCACCTTCACATTTTAGGTTTCCCTCATGGTTAGAGGTGCGGGTATTACAGACCGTTAATCCGTAATAATCTCGTTATAATCTATCAAAAAAAGCTCCCTCATCCTATATTATAAGGACGAAAGAGCTTGCTTCCGCGGTACCACCATTACTTGAATGTATGCACATTCCACTTATCAATAACGCTTGATCTCGCGCCCATGTGTGTGCATGGGACTCAAAAGGCAGGTTCTGCAGGTTGTCTACGGCGGAATCTTTCAGCTTATAAATTCCGTTCTCTTTCATAGCAAGTACTACATACTAATCCTTTGTCACCGTTCGAATATATGGATATTATTATGACTTGGAAAGGTTAAAATGTCAATAGGTAAAGTGATTTATTTACTGGACCTTCATCTATATAAGTCGAAAAATGTAATTACCAAAGGTTGTCCTAGCAATCATAATTTGATTGAAAGCACCCTATGGGACATAAATCGGCTCGGGACATGTGAAGCTGTCTTATAGAAGCGTTCTACTAGACAGAATCTGCTTTAAGTTACTGAAATTGTCTCATAGAAAGAGGCTATAAGACAAAAATAGATGGAAATCTAATAGAATGTCTCATAGACGAGCTCTATCGGACACAATCGGATGGAAATCCCATAAAATTGTCTCATACAAGTGTTCTATCAGACAAAAACAGCTATAAAGTCGTGAATATGTCTTACAAAGGAGTACTGTCGGACAAAAACGAATCTAAATATATTTTTTTGTTCCATAAGCTTCGACAAAATCGTAAGTAGGAATCGGATAGAATGAAAAGTTACTCATTTATTCAAAATACTTCCTCCTCATCATTGTGCACATTTTAACATTCTAACACACTTAAAACGTATTAAATTCACCCTATAAATAAACTAATTCTTTGTTAATGTTGACAATTACATGATATATATTATAATTAGTATGTGAATATATTCACTATGTATATATTTTAAAGGAGGAATATATATGTCATTAGTAGGAAAAGAAATATTACCATTTAAAGCCCAAGCTTATAAAGCTGGAGAAGATTTCTTTGAAGTAACGGAAGAGAAGTTGAAAGGTCATTGGAGTATCGTTGTGTTTTATCCTGCAGACTTTTCTTTCGTTTGTCCAACTGAACTGGAAGATGTTCAAGATCAACTACCTGAATTACAGAAACTTGGTGTAGAAGTATTTTCCGTTTCCACGGATACTCACTTTGTTCATAAAGCGTGGCATGACCATTCCGATGCAATTAGTAAAATCACTTATACGATGATTGGCGACCCATCACAGCAAATCTCCCGCAACTTTAATGTTCTGGATGAAGAAGCTGGATTGGCCCAACGCGGAACATTCATTATCGACCCCGATGGAGTTATTCAAGCAGTTGAAATTAATGCAGACGGAATTGGCCGTGATGCAAGTACGCTGATTGATAAAATCAAGGCTGCACAATACGTGCGTAAAAATCCAGGCGAAGTTTGTCCGGCAAATTGGAAGGAAGATGAGGAAACATTGAAGCCTAGCCTTGACTTAGTAGGTAAGATTTAAATCTTTCTACACTTGAGCTTATATAAGGAGGGTTTTTATTGTTAGATGCAGATATTAAGCAACAATTGAAACAATATATGGGGCTTATGGAAAATGATGTCGTTCTTAAATTGAGCGCAGGTTCGGATGATTTGTCCACTCAAATGACAGAATTGGTTCATGAGCTGGAAGCACTATCTTCAAAAATTAAAGTGGAAAAAACGAAGCTTGAACGAACACCTAGTTTCAGCATTAACCGTCCAGACGAAAATACCGGCATTGCATTTGCCGGTCTTCCGCTTGGCGAAGAATTCACTTCCCTCGTCCTTGCTCTTCTTCAAGTTAGTGGACGGGCTCCAAAAGTGGATGAGAAACTAATTGATCGTATTAAAAAGCTCGATGGAGATTACCACTTTGAAACATATGTTAGCCTTAGCTGCCATAACTGCCCAGTTGTAGTACAGGCATTAAACGTAATGGCAGTCTTAAACCCTGGCATTACTCACACGATGATTGAAGGCGGCGCTTTTAAAGAAGAAGTCGAAAGCAAAAATATCATGGCTGTCCCTACCGTCCACCTCAATGGCGAAGAATGGGGCGGCGGACGTATGGAGCTTGAGGAAATCCTAAATCAATTAGGAAGCACAGCCGACCAATCCGAGTTCGAGGATAAGGAACCTTATGATGTGCTCGTTGTCGGGGGAGGACCAGCAGGCGGCAGTGCTGCCATCTATGCTGCAAGAAAAGGCATCCGCACTGGGATGGTTACAGACCGGTTCGGCGGACAAATTCTCGATACAAGCTCGATTGAAAACTTTATCAGTGTAAAAGAAACGACTGGTGACTCGCTCGCTGCCAGCATTAGACAGCATGTCGATGAATACAATATCGATATCATGAATACACAACGCGTGAAAGATATTGAGAAAAAAGATGACTTCATTGAAGTGGAACTGGAAAATGGTGCAGTTTTACAAAGTAAGACAGCTATTATTACTACCGGTGCCCGTTGGCGAAACGTCAATGTACCTGGTGAAGAAGAATACAAAACAAAAGGTGTAGCATATTGCCCACACTGTGACGCTCCTTTATTTGAAGGTAAAGATGTTGCCGTAATTGGTGGCGGAAACTCCGGTATTGAAGCAGCAATCGATCTGGCCGGAGTCGTGAAACATGTTACAGTGCTTGAATTTATGGACGAACTGAAAGCCGACTCCGTATTGCAGGAGCGCTTGCACAGCCTGCCCAACGTAACAGTAATTACCAGTGCTGCGACAAAAGAAATTCATGGCGATGGCTCGAAAGTTACCGGTCTTACCTACACAGACCGCGCGGCAAATGAGGACAAACATATTGAATTAGATGGTGTCTTTGTTCAAATCGGTCTTGTGCCGAATACAGAATGGATGAATGATTCCATCGAGAAAACGGGAATAGGCGAAATTATCGTGGATAAACAAGGTGCAACAAACATTCCAGGAATTTTCGCTGCCGGTGACTGTACAGACAGCGCCTATAAACAAATCATCATTTCTATGGGAGCTGGCGCAACAGCTGCGTTAGGTGCCTTTGATTATTTGATCAGAAATTAAAAAATTGGAGTCGAGAGGTTGCCTTTCGACTCCAGTTTTTTATCATTCACCCCATTGATGAAAAATCCTTCTCTCTAGTCCTCAACCACAATCCGGTTCAGCTCCCCACTCAACTTCGTAATCTCCTCAATCGACTCATTAATATTCGCAATCAATTCATGTTCACTTTCAATCGTAGCAACAATTTCCTCCGTAGCTGATGCATTCTCTTCAGAGATGTTTGCTACACTTTCTATTTGAGCTTGGATATCTTTAAAGTTTCTTGTCGATGATTGTATTTCTTCCATCCCTGTAGCGAGCTCTTCATTTGTATATTGGAAAGAATCTCTTATCTCTGCAAAATAAGAAGAAATTTCTTCTACTATTTTTTCCCCTTCTTTAATGGCAGATTCACCTTTTAGTGATCGATCATGCGCATTTCGCGATTTATCGAAGAGTTCAGTCGTTACCTTTTCAATATCAACGGTGATATTGGCGCTTTGTTCCGCTAATCTCCGAACCTCATCCGCTACAATCGCAAAACCTCTTCCATGTTCACCAGCACGAGCCGATTCAATCGCAGCATTCAGCGCTAGTAGGTTCGTCTGATCTGCAATATCTTTTATCCCCTGTAAGAGCGAATTCACGGTTTCTAGACTTGTCTGCAGATCATTTACCGTGACAGCAGTCGTGCTAATCGCAGTATTGACGGTGGACATATGATTATTCAGCTGGTTGATCTTCTGCCAGCCTTCTTGCACGTTTTCGTTCATCGCCTCTGATTTATTTGCAATATCTTGAGAGATAGAAATCGACCGATTGGCACGTTCCACCGAATCACCCATCGATTCACTAATGGAACTGATACTACTTGCTTCTTCTTGGATACCAGCGGCCATTTCTTCCACTGAATGGTTTATTTGGTAACTGGAATCGTAAATCGTTGTAATATTTGTGTTTAAATGATCGATATTTTCATCCAATGTATTCGTATTTTCCTCAATCATATGCATCGTTGCTTGTAATCGCTCTGTCAAGCGCTGGGCTTCCATTTCCTTGCGATACGATTCATCGATTAGTTCTCTTCCCCATTTCGTCAAGAGATAGAGAGCAACCATGATCCCATTAATTAACGCAAGTACCGTAATAAATCCTTTAAAATCACTATCGATTCCGAGCAGCTCTTCCGATTTGCTCAAGTAAGTTACGATAAAAGCAAGATTAACAACTCCAATAAATATAAGTAGAAGGCCTTCTTTAAAATAGAGTGTCACCATCGCGATAGACAATAAAATAATGTAATGCTTATTTAAGGCGAAACCATCTAAATAAAACATTGCAGTTGCAACAACTAATGGCAGTAAAGCGAAGATTAATCCTTTTACATAAGGTGGAAACCGTAGAAAATAGTTAGCAACTGATAAAACAATAACTAATACTCCCGCTATGATAATACTAACCGTATCCTCCACGCCTCGTGAAGAAACAATTGGTACTACTAAAAGTAAAACGATTGCTATCATCAGAAATAAATTAACCTTATGAACGCGTTGTGTGTTATATGTATCTTGTTTCATGCCAATCTCCTTTTTCTAATTTTTCATATATCACGCTTTTATTATCGGTTATCTGGGGATCAAAGTTAAATCAAACTATAAATATACGTATCTATTCCTCACGCATGATTTTTCCAAAAAAATACAGTATACTATCCTATGGTAACACAACTTAAGAACTAGGAGGAAATAATATGAAAATCGCGATTATGGGTGCAGGATCCTTAGGAACAATTATTGGTGCCTACCTTTCTAAGCGCAATGAACTAGTCGAGTTAATCGATGTCAATCAGGCGCATGTGGATGTCTTGAATCAGTCGGGTGCTACAATTACTGGTACGATAAATGAAACAATCGCTGTAAAGGCAATTACACCGGACAAAATGGAAGGGCATTATGATTTAGTACTTTTATTAACGAAACAAATGTATAATACAGAGGTTTTAGAAAACCTTGAACCCCACTTAGATGAGGACAGTATCGTTCTTTCATTACAAAATGGGGTCCCAGAGGATTCGTTAGCAACTGTTCTAGGGAGGAAACGAATAGTAGGCGGATCAGTTGAATTTGGTGCAACATGGGTCGAGCCTGGAGTATCAGAATTAACGACAGCTGCGGAGGCATTCCAAGCAAATGCTTTTCAAATCGGTGAGTTAGATGGAACAACTACAGAGCGCATTCAGCAAATTAAAGGAATCCTTGATGGTGTAGGTAACACAACAATTTCTGCAAATCTAATCGGAACAAAGTGGGCTAAATTATTAGTAAACGTTGCGATGAGTGGTATGTCTGCTGTATTAGGCTGCGCATATGGGGATGTATTAAAGAATGAAATAGCAGTAATGAGTGCCGTCATGTTAGCCGATGAAACGATTAAAGTTGGTACTGCATCCGGTGTCGAGTTTGACGAACTTGCCGGATTTAATTTAAATATCTTTAATATTGCTACAGACAAAGCGAATCTCCCGCAAGCTATTGGCTTTACGAAAAAAGCATTTGCTCCACAAGCTTTACTGAAAGCTAGTATGCTGCAAGACCTTGAGAAGAAACAAAAAACGGAGATTGATTATATAAATGGGTTCGTATCTGCAAAAGGAAAGGAAGTGAACATCAGCACTCCGTTTAATGATTTGCTCGTGCGATTGGTGAAGAAAGCGGAGGAAGAAAAAACGCTTCCTGATTTTGAAGAAAATCTTGCTTACTTTGAAGCATTGCTATCCTAATTATCAATATGCATTAACAAGAATAGTGCCAAATCCTTTATATATATGTCTATATTCATACCTCTAGACACCATTGCATTCCGCTTCTCACCTTGTTATGTTAGAAGAAGAAAATACAGACAAGGGGAAAGCGAGGTATAAAGGGATGAAAGAGAAAGTATTATCACTGCAGAATCTCAGAATGAGTTATCCCGACAAAGACGTTTTGAACGGGATTAATCTAGAAGTCTACCGGGGACAAATCATCGGATATATCGGCCCAAACGGTGCAGGAAAAAGTACGACATTAAAAATCATGCTCGGATTAGTCGATGGTTATGGCGGTGTCGTCGAAATATTTGGTAATAATATTGCATCAAGTGATCCTACATATAAACAAAAAATTGGTTATGTACCCGAAAATGCGGAGATTTACGATAATCTGACAGCTGCTGAATATCTCACATTTATCGGTGAAATGTATGGTATGAACAGGGAAGTTGCGGAAACGAAAGCATTGAGTCTTCTCGAAGAATTTGATATGGGAGAAGTTTTCCATTCGAGAATCTCCTCTTTCTCTAAGGGAATGAGGCAAAAGGTTCTGATCATCTCCAGCCTATTGCATAATCCGGATTTGATTTTTCTGGATGAGCCATTGAGCGGATTGGATGCAAACAGTGTGATGGTTATTAAAGATATGCTGGAAGCCTTAGCTAACCAGGGTAAAACGATTTTTTATTCGTCTCATATTATGGATGTGGTTGAGAAGATAAGTAATCGCATTGTTCTCTTAGTGAACGGTAAAATTGCTGCGGATGGTTCTTTTGATGAACTGAAAGAGCAAAGTGAGGCAGGTTCGCTTGAAGCGATTTTTAATCAATTAACGGGATTTGATGAACATCAAGAAACAGCGAAAAAAATTGTCTCTATTGTAACAGAGGATGAGCAAGATGAGTGAAATCCGTATTTTAAATGTGCTTGATATTTTCCAATCGGTTTTCCGCAAATTAAATATTAATTATGATGTTATGCGAAAAATCCTTGAAATAAAACTCACCATGGATGGTCGCCGGGTTCCAACCATTCTCAATAATGCAAAGAAAAAGGAAGGGAATCAGTTTCTTAAATCATTATGGATTTATGGGATATATGGTGTTCTCCTTCTTCCATTTGGATTTTTGGGTGATAATTATTTTTTCCAGGTAAGTATCATAGCGGGAGTTGCCATGTTCATCCTTGCGACATCACTAATCTCAGACTTTTCTTCTGTACTTCTGGATATCCGTGATAAAGTGATTTTGAATACAAAGCCGGTGGATAATCGGACGATTCATGCAGCTAAATTTTTTCATGTTGCAATTTACTTGACGCTGCTTACTGGGGCATTCATCTCGATACCAGCAATCGTATTTCTTTTTACAAAAGGTTTTATTTACTTTCTTCTATTTTTTATAATCATTCTATTAATCGACCTTTTAGTACTAGCTTTCACTGCATTAATCTATATGCTAGTACTACGATTTTTCGATGGGGAAAAATTGAAAGATATTATTAACTACATGCAAATATTACTTGCTGTGGGAGTTGTGGTCGGCTATCAAATCATTATAAGGTTATTCGATGTTGTAGATTTCGAGTATGTATATGACTTTAGCTGGTGGCATGTATTGATCCCGCCAATATGGTTCAGTGCACCATTTGAACTCGTGTTAAATCACAATTATACGAGAGAGATTATCATTCTTTCTGTTTTAGCCATATTAGGACCGCTCCTATCGATTTTCTTCTATTATTTGTCTATGCCGGCTTTCGAACGGAATTTGCAGAAGCTGATGGAAGAATCAAGTACGAAGAAGAAGAAAAAATGGACACCAAATGATCTGTTCGAAAAGTTAATTTGTTTTAGCAAAGAGGAAAAAGCATTTTACCGCTTTGCTTCGATTATGATAAGCAGGGAAAGAGATTTTAAATTAAAAGTTTACCCTTCATTGGGAATGGCACTTGTATTCCCATTAATCTTCCTTTTTAACAATTTGAGCTTTCAGACACTGGAGGAATTAGGGCAAGGAAAATCCTTTTTAACGATTTATTTCTCCATTATTATTATTGGGACCGTTGTTCATATGCTGCAGTATTCCGCGAAATATAAAGCTGCATGGATTTTCCGCACAACACCGATCCAAAAGCATGCTATCGTCTATCGTGCGGCTTTAAAAGCAATGTTTGTGAAACTGTACTTACCGATTATCTTTGTGCTGTCGATTCTTTATATCTGGATATTTTCCATTCGTATCCTGCCTGATTTAGCAGTTGTTTTTATCATCGCTTTATTGCAGATGCTTATCGCTTATAGGCTATTTAATAATGGAAAGTATCCGTTTACCGAGCCGATTGAAACGACCCAGCAAGGCGGTGGTACTGCGGGTATCGTTATCCTGTTAATGATTTTTATTGGGATATTTGCGCTTTTACATTTCTTAATCTCCCTTTTACCTTTTGCAATTTATGGTTATTTAGCGGTTCTTATCGTAGTTACGGCGATTTTATGGAACGTGACGTTTAGGGAGAAGTTAGCAAAATAAAGGACAGTCCTAAACCGTTTTAATCGGTAAGTGGACTGTCCTTTTTCTTCTGCTTATCGGCTTCTATCGCAAGTTATCCTCCAGATTTAAAATAAAATCCACCAGCACGTCCTGATATTCTCTCACTGAATCGACATAAACCATTTCGTTCTCCCCATGCCAATCACTGCCGATGGGGCCAAATTCTACAGCGGCGCCTCCGTACTCGGTAAAGTACTGCCCATCACTGGAGCCATGCTGACCGAATAAATTAACTTTTTCCAGATGCGTAATTCGTTTAATTGATTCGCCCAATGCTTCCACATAAGGATTGTCTTCTTTTGTCTTGATTGGGTTATTGCGATTATGAATAGAAAGGCTGCAGTCTGTAATTTCCTTAATCTGATGAACGATATCTTCCAGAGATTGATGCGGCAGATATCTGATATCCAGTGACATCTCACACTTTTCCGGGACTTTATTATAAACGGTTCCTCCTTTGATCTTTGCGAGATTGATAGAGGGCTTCGTAAACATGGATGAACTTTCTTGTGCAAAAGGCAGCTCTAAAATTTCTTCAAAAAGATCTATCGCTTTCGTGATTGCATTCGCACCTTCCCAAGGACGGCTTCCATGTGCGGGTTTTCCCGGAACAGTAATATCAAGCTGGAGCACTCCTTTAGATTGAATGCCAATCCCAAGGTTTGTTGGTTCACCACAAATAATAAAGTCTCCCAAATAACCTTTTTCTGTTAAATACTTGGTGCCGTTCCTGCCACCAGTCTCCTCATCCGGGACGATCTGAAGCATAACGTTGGATGTTAATTCCATATCCTTCAATTGAGCAGCCGCAACCATTGAAGCGGCCACTCCTGCTTTCATATCGGCTGTACCACGACCATACATTTTCCCTTCTTCCGTATAAGGCTGAAATTGCCTGTCCTCTGCTTCGATAACGTCGATGTGTCCGTTTAAAACAATCGTAGAATCACCTTGTCCTAGTTCACTAACAAGCATATGAAACCCGTGGTTTTCTAATTTTTTAACCGGGACGCCTTGGTTTTCCAGCCATTGTTCACAATAAGCAATTGCCTTGTTTGCCCCTGCTTTTGTCGAACTGTCTATTTTAATTAGGTCTTTTAATAAGGGAATTGGGTCACCCATTTTATCCCTCCTACTACTAAAATTTCAACGAATGTTTTACAATACATGCTATTCTTCAAGTGCCTTCATGACTTTTCGTTTATTTATGGGTACAACGATGTCATGGCGTGCCAGCTCGATGTTAGGCTTTTGATGCAGCCACTCTTCTTGTATCTCTTCTCCTGCAGTTAAAGCAAGGATTGCAGATGGAATATCGGCTCCTGCTAAATGGGTAAATGCATAGCCGCCGCCAAATCGGGGATTAATGTCAATCACGTAATAATCTGTCCCATTAAAATAAACATCCGTGTTCATATAGCCTGCATGGCCAAATCCTTTACCCAGCTGCTCGGCAATATCCCTTAATTCCGGTATATTTACGGTAATACATCGGTCAATATCCCCGCCCCTCATCCCTAATTGCTTCCTAGCAAAAGATGTTAGGAACTGACCGTTTAAATCGTTAAACATATCGACACTGAATTTATCCCCTTCAATCACTTCTTGAATAATGATATTATCTTCCGATTTTCTCGAAGTATCTCCAGCAAGGGGACTTTCTTTAATTTCTTGAATAGCGTGCTGGTAAGCAAATTCCATATCCTCGACATTATCAATGATTTCAATGCCTATTGAAGCAGAACCATTACGGGGCTTCATGATTAATGGAAAGAATACCTCCTGTTTTTCCAATGCTTTCTTTGCATCTTCTACATGAAAGTAGGAAAGCGGAGATTTAACATCGAACGGTTCCAGCAGTTCCTTGTACTTTCCCTTATCCCGAACCTTTTCTACAACAGTGGAATTCGGTGCAAATACGGATACACCTAATTTCTCGAGTTCTTTTTTATGCTCCGATATTTCCGGCACTTCCCAATCATTCAATGGGACTAGACAGTCCACATCATGTTTCTTACAAATCTCGATAATAGCTTCCATATAATTGGTATCCGTTTGTTCAGGTATTACATAGTTTTCGTCCCCCGCTTGGAGCGACGGGGCATTGTACTCAGGATCAGCAACAATTACTTTCCCTTCGATTTCAGCTTTTTTTAAAGCGTCTTTAAAAAAACCTACCAAGTCTATCCTTCTTGCTGTTGATGTCAATAAGATGTTCAACTTGTTCAGCTCCTCGTTGTTTATATCATTTTTTCAGAAACAAGATATTAATATTTACCCAGCATGGTAAACTTTAATCTTTCCCTTTATTCTTAATACTCACAACTCAGGAGCCTTTACATTTCCTATCTTATATTGCAGTGATTAGCGGGAACAGCAATAAACTATAACTACTATATTGAAATAGACAATTTTCGCTATATGAGAAGGGTACATAGAGAGGTTTTTGTGTTTGCGGAAGAGCTAATGATTTTAATAGCAATACCCCCACCTCTAAATAGAAGGGTAATTCAAAATGTGCAGTTGGAGGATAAACAGTCCGTAAATCCCTGATTCTGTTCAACTAACACTTAGTGGGGAAGAAAGAAACCCTCCACTAAGTGAAGTTTCACTTTATGTCTTCAGATTCAATCTAACAGGCTTATCAATGTAATCCACAATTTCCTCTATCGTCAGTTCTTGAATCCTACTATTAAATTTATTGGTTTCTGACACAACTGAAATTAAATAATCATCTTTTTTTGAACTAAAATAATGCGCAGACGGAAAGTTATTTCTTGATTCATCTGATACAATTTGTTGATCCAAATCAATTTCAATTTGATTTAATGGTAAATGTAATCCCATTCCTAACAGCTTGACATAGCCTTCTTTGATCGTCCACAGTTTATAAAAACGGTCTAGTTGCTTCATTTTTATCCCATTCACTACATAGTTCCTTTCCTTATTTGTAAATATCATTTCACTCAATTCAAGAAAAGAGTCGATTGGGATAATTTTTTCAGCATCAATTCCGATTGGATGATTATCGAAAGCTACAAATACACCTTTTTCAGAATGAGAACAATTAAAATGGCAATCCACCACATCAATAGATGGTTTTCTATAAGCATTATAAACATAATTGATTTCTTGAAAAGGAATAGCATATTTTCTGCTAATAACTGTTCTGGTTATCATATCCCCAAGCAAAGATTGTTTCTTCTGGAGATTATCTTTTATCTTTTTCACTCGTTCTTTTTTTGTGATCTGGAGCCACTTTTCGATTATACGATCCGTCATCGTACCGTCAATCTTGCAGTAATAAATTTCCATGTTTATTTTTCACCCACTCATAGGTTTCCATTTGAAGTATAGAAAGAAAAGCAAGCTAATCATCATCAAGATTCCTGCATATATCATCACGACTGTATAAGCAGCAAACTGTTCAAACATGAATCCAATTAAAAATTGTCCTAGTGGAATAACAGCTGTCACAAGGGCAATTACAACAGAATTTACTCGCCCCAGCAAATGCCTCGGTGTCATTTTTTGAATCACAGCGTTTAAATTTACGTTTAAAATGCCGAAAATCGCACCAATTCCTAGTAATACACCACATAAAAGTAGCAGGACATAAATCGTTTGTTCAATATAACCAGCGGAAAAAATGGTAAGCCCCTTTCCTGCGACAGAAATTCCAGCTAGAAAGAGTGCAGCGATAATAAACTTTCTTAAGCTATGCTTCTCGAAACTATTCGCTAAGACTGCTCCGACAATCAGCCCTAGAATAATAGAAGCTTCACTGATACCAAATTGAATATCTGTAAAGTGTAAAACTTCCTTTGTGATATAAGGAATACCTATCGTATAAAGCGGCATGATAATCAAATTCACCAATAAAGACACAATGGCGATGACCAACACGAGATTCTCGTTTTTCAAAAATTCGAGACCGGATTTAAAATCGATAAAAAACTGCTTCCACGTTTTTTTATGCTCCTCTGGCTTATCCATCACAATGAAGCATTCAAAAAATGCCGCAATGAAAAAGATGCAAGTTACGATGGATAAAATAAACTCTAAACCAAAAAAACCATAAATAATCCCAACAATTAAGGGGGAGAATAAGTTTCCAAATGTTGTCGCCAATGTGTTCACCGAGTTTGCTTTTACAATTTGCTCCTCTTCTACAAGTAAAGGAATCGATGAACTCACTAATGGAGTGTACATACCACTAATTACTGAATATAGTAATAAAATTACTGTGACGGATAAAACATCCATTTGTCCCTGAAGCACCATGTAGATTCCGATAAATCCTAGCAGTCCACTACATACGTCGTAAATCACCATTAAATATTTCTTATTAAACCAATCCGAGAATACGCCCGATGTTGGAGTGAGAACAACAGACGGGATATAGGCAATCGCAATAATTGAAGCGAAAAGTACTTCTGATTGTGTCATTTCTAGCAAATATAATGCAAACGAATAGCGCAATATCAAGGTAGCCATTAAAGAAGCAACTTGGCCGCCGACTAAGAGTACAAAATTCTTATTTCCTGCTAAACTATTCTGCACCTGTCTCCTCCATTCCTTTCACAGCTTGAAAGAATGGGATCACTGCTTTGCATAACAGAAATCCCTGATTCTGTTCAACTAACATTCAGTGAGGGAGGTAGTAAGCAAGCCCCACTGAATGAAGTTTCACTTTATCGATTACGATGAGCAATGATATCCTTTAAAATCGAGGAAACAATGCTAGCATTTTTCGATAAAAATTCACCAGTCAGCATATCTTCATGTTCCCCGACAGATGGGTATTCATAATACCCTCTAACAGTAAGTTCTTCCCATTTCCCTCTTGTATCTTTCAAATGTCCTACTTTTCCCTCAACCTTTAGCAAATGCAGATTCGAGTCTAATGGAGATGGGAGATTAACGATGTCTTTCGTATACTGGTAATAATTAATAAAACTATTAACAATATCTTTTCTCATCTCCTCATCTAAAGACATATAGATACTAAAGTCCCCAGTTACTTCTGCATCAACACTTGATTCAATAGCTTCCATACTAATATGATTAAAGCTGTCTTCTTCTACAACATAGCTATCTATTAAGATAATATCGTCTACCTGATATCCACTTGCCTCAAGTATGCGAGCTACTTCCATGGCGATTGTGCCGCCAAATGAATAGCCAAGCAACGTGTATGGTCCTTCTTTTTGTAAAGCAATTACTTGATCTGCATAGTAATTTAGAATATCCTCATTCGCCACAAAGTTAAACATATAGAACGAATGCGTCTCGAGATAGAGTGACAGATTCTTATATAAAATGCTGTAGCCGATTTGCGGCATATGAGGTGGGAAAACAAATACATGCTGTTCTTTTTTCTCATTAAGTAATACGACTGATGGCTGATTATATACTGCTTCTATCTTCTGCTTTCCAATTGTTTGATATTCATTTGCCTGTTTTGCCTGATTCGTCAGTTCCACTAGTTTTTCTACATACGTATTTCCAATTGTCTCTAACAGTTTATCGTCTATTTCCAGTTTATCCGCTCCGAAATTTATTCTCAATTTATGATTGATTACGAGAGCATTTATATCTAAAGAAGACAACGAAAGGATTTCCTCGCCAACTTCTGAACCACCCGAATAACTGGAATGTCCAAACTCACCATGCTCCACATCCGAATCGATTTGTCCCAAGTAATTAAAGCTTATTTGTGGTTGCTCATCATTAGTAAATTCATCTTGAGAGTTAGATAATAATCCCCAGCCAATGCCACCGTTTGGTACTTGATCAATGATTTCCTTCGTGTTGAAAATCGTTTCTGTCAAAGTTTCACCAGCCTGTAACGGTAGATTAATTGGATAGCTAATGGTAAACCAGCCAACGGTCCTTGATAGATCAAGGTTGAATAGATCTGCATTCCTTCCATGCCCTTCTAATAATACAGGTATCGTGCCTTCAAGAGAAAATACTTCTTGGACCGCTAATCGTAAAGCTGCAAGTAATAAATCGTTCATTCTTGCATCAAATACTTTCGGAGCAAGATATAACAAGGTTTCCGTTTGATCCTCGGTTAATTCTTTAGAATTGACACGACGACTTTTCCATTTTCTCTCTCGCACATTTCGTAGTGGAATCTGTACGGTTTCCTCTTCTGCTATCTTCTCCCAGTATGCATATTCATTCTGCAGTTCTTCTGAGTTACGATGTTTTTGCAATTGGTCTACCCATGCTTTCACCGAGTGGGTTTTCTCTTCCAAAATGATTTGTGAACGTCCTTCTATCACTTGATGGTAAGCTGTATAGAAATCTTCTAAAATAATTCTCCAAGATACACCGTCAACAACGAGATGGTGAATCACAATCAACAGGTGATCTCCCTCGTCCATTTGAAACAGAACTGCTCTCACCAATGGACCGGTTGCTAGGTTCATAGACTGCTGTGTCCGTTCCGTAATGACATTTATTTCTTCTTCACTATTTGTTTGTACGACTTCAAAATTATAATTATTATCTACCGGTTGAATCATTAATTCATTCGATTGTTGACCTTTATACGTTATCCGCAAGGCATCATGGTGCTCGATAATAGCCCGGAGTGCTTTTTCCGTTGCTGTTTCGTCTATTCCTTCTTTGTTAAAGAGAAATACAGATTGATTAAAATGATGGAAGTCTTCGTTCAATGACGTATATTGTCTTTGAATCGGCGTCATGGGAACAGGCCCAGTTATCTCCTTTTGGCTGATGATATCAACATCTTTTGTAAAACAACTGATCTCAGCAATGGTTGGATATTTAATCAAATCGCTAATTTCAATTTTAATGCCAACCTTCCTTAACTTACCTATCATTTGGATCCCTTTAATCGAGTCTCCGCCAACTTCAAAGAAGTTAGCTTCTCTTGAATCAATCTTCTGCCCTAATACTTCTGACCAAATGACAGCAATCACTTCTTCTTTCTCATTTTCAAATGTCGCTGGTTCAGTATTCTCATGGAGTACTGGTTTAGGAAGTTGCCTTTTGTCTAGTTTCCCATTAATATTCAACGGGAACTGGGCCATTTCAATAAAGTATCGCGGCATCATATATTCCGTTAAATAAGGACGAGCCAATTCTCGTATATTGCCAGACTGTTTCTCATTTAAAATATAATAAGCAATTAATTGTTTCTCTTCCTTGTCAAAAATAATAGCAATATTCTCGATTTCTTTTATATTTTTTAAGAGTGTCTTTTCAATTTCACCTACTTCAATACGATAGCCTCGTATTTTCACTTGATCATCAGTCCGGCCTGTAAATTCGATATTTCCATCCACTTTCAAGCGTCCCATATCACCTGTCTGATATAGTTTTTGATTCGTTATATGTTTAAGATGCACAAACTTCTCTCTTGTCATCTCTGGTTCATTCAAATAATGTGATGCGAGACCGTCTCCCCCAACATAAATTTCACCCCAGGCACCAATTGGAGCAAGTTCGCCATGCTTGTCCAAAATATAAGCCGTCGAATTTGAAATCGGCTTACCAAGCGGAACACTGACATCCTCTTTTAATGTTTTTTTGATTGGATAAGTTAAAGAAAATGTCGTGTTTTCTGTCGGTCCATAGCCATTAATAATAGTGAGGCTTGGAGCATATTCTCTCGCTCGGTTCACAAATTTTGGTGATACGACATCTCCACCGGTAAGCAAATACGATAATGGCCTAAATATCTCTGGGTCTTCCTGACATAATTGATGGAATAGTGAAGCTGTAAGCCACATCACCGTCACTTGATTGTCTTTTAAATAGTGCTTCAGAGATTCACTATTTAAAATTATATCTTTCTTTTCAATACATAAAGTTATTCCATTTAATAACGAACCCCAAATTTCAAATGTATGGCTATCAAAAGCAAGCGACCCTGTCAATAACAATTTATCTTCACGTTTCCATTGCACGATATTGCTGTTTAATACTAATCTTGCCGCACTCTTATGTTTAATGACCACTCCTTTTGGTTTACCTGTGCTACCCGAAGTATAAGAAATATATAAAGGGGAGTCCCCGTTCACTTCTTGACGTTGTTTGAACACTTTATTATATCGTTGCCAATCCGGTAAGGGAATCCCTTTCGTATTTGACCATTCGAATAAATCGGCGCCACTTAAATTAATGATTAAGCTCGGATTCGCATCCTCTACAATGGTCGCTAGTCGTGAAACTGGATTATCCATGTCAAGTGGTAAATAAGTAGCACCGCACTTTACAATTGCCAAAATGGAAATGATTGCGTCAGCGGACCTATCTGCTGTTAATCCCACTACATCCTGCTTCATCACTCCAGCTTCTTGTAGATAATTTGCCATTTGATTACTTTGCCGATCTAACTCCTCATACGTTATTTCTTTATCATCATGTTGAATTGCAACTTTATGAGGGATTTGCTTCACTATATTATTGAAAACTTGAATGATAGAGTTTTCCTTTTCATACGTACGGTTCGTGTCGTTAAAATCATCATAAATAAAGTCAATTTCATTTTTCGTAAGGACAGAAATATTAGCTAACTTCACATACTTATACTCTAGTAAATGAGAGAGGAGGTTGACATAGTTTTCTAATAAAAGCTGCATTTGTTCATCTGAAAATAATTCATCACTATAAGAAAGCGATAGTAGTAACTCCCCGTCTTCTTCAGCAGATTGCAGTGTCATATCAAACTTCTCAATTGGCTGTTCGATCAGATAATCCTCAATAATCAATCCATCCATCTGAATTGTTCCGATGTCTGAATTTTGCATGACAAACATGACGTCAAACAAAGGATTTCTTCCTGATTCTCTTGGTATATTCAGTTCGGATACAAGTTCATCAAATTGATAATGGCTTCGTTCATAATCTTGCAGGAAATTTTGATGTACTCCCTTTAAGAAATCATGAAATACTTGATTTCCGTTCACATTATTTTTCAATGCCAACGTATTTACGAACATCCCGACCATTTCAGTAAGATCTTCATGATCTCTTCCTTCTACACTTGTTCCAACTACTATATTTTCTTCTCCTGTATACTTTTCGAGTAAGACATAGTAGGAAGCAAGGAGAACCGAATATAAAGAAACATTACTTTCTTTTGCATAACCTTTTAGATCCTGCAGGAGTGTATGATCTAAACGCTTCGTTATTGCCTTTCCAGAATAAGAATGTTTATTCGTTCGACTTGCGTCTAGTGGGAAGTCAAGTTTAGGAATATCATCGGAAAATCTATCTAACCAGTATTGACGATCCGTTTTATGGACTTCTGATTCGCTTTGCTGTAATTGCCATTCGGAGTAATCCTTGTATTGTAAGGGATGCCATTCAAGTGCTTCTCCGTTATATAACTTGGAAAATTGACGGATTAGGATCCCAATGGAAGTTCCATCTGCAATAATATGGTGTAAATCAAAAACAAGAATATGCTCATTCTGTTCTTTCTCAAATAAATATGCTCGGAATAATGGTCCTTCTTCTAAATCATAAGGTTGAATGATCTGCACAATTTCCTCGTCTACACTGTGATACATGATGGATCTTTCTTGAAGGGGAACCTCCATTTGTTCATGAATCTGCTTTTTCGGAATGTCATCTACTAGATGGAACGTTGTCCGTAATGCTTCATGTCCTTCCACTAATTTTTGCAGCACGCTTTGAATACGTTGTTTATTTATATCTCCTTTAAGTGTAAAAGCACTGGAAATATTGTAAACTGTACTGTCCCTATCCATATTCCACATCGTATACATTCTTTGTTCCGCAAACGACAAGTCATAATAAGCTTTTTCCTCTGATTTTGGAATGCTCATAAACAATTGCTTATCCAGACTCTGTATCATTCCAACCATCTCTTCTAAAATTGGATGATTATAAATATCTTTAATCCCTAATTGCACATCCCACTTCTTACGGATTTTAGAGATGAGGCTAGTTGCCTTTAACGAATGACCGCCAATTTCAAAAAAATGATCATAAACGTTAATTTGTTGGAGTCCAAGTACCTCTTTCCATAGATCGATCATCTCTTTTTCGAGTTCACTCACAGAATGATCTACTTCCGCCGTCTGGATATCACGTGCTTGTGGAAGCCTTGATTTATCAATTTTCCCATTTTTATTTAACGGTAATTTCTCAAGCATTACAATTTGTTCCGGTACCATATAATACGGCAGTAAACCTATTAGCTGCTGTCGTTTAATTTCCTTGCTTCCCACTACATAAGCAACTAATCGCTGCACATTTCCGTTTTCATCACGCTCGGGCAATACAATCGCTTCTTTAGCATCAAGTCGATGAACAATTTTTTCTTCTATTTCTCCAAGTTCAATTCGAAAACCACGTAATTTCACTTGATGGTCAACTCGATCAAGGAAAATAATATTTCCCTTCCGGTCCATCGTCACTAAATCCCCTGTTCGGTACAATCTCTCACTCGACAACTCTGGGATTATTACAAAAGCTTCTTTCGTTAATTCTTCTTTATTCAAATAACCGGCAGCAAGTCCTTCTCCCGAAATATACAGTTCTCCAACTCCTCCAAGAGGAACAGGCAGTTGCTGCCGATCCAATAGGAATACTTGGGTGTTTGTAATCGGCTTTCCAATCGGAACTGCTTGCTGATTCGTTAAATCGTTAATCGGATAAAAAGTAGTAAATACCGTGCTTTCTGTCGGTCCATATACATGTATTAATTTATCTTTCCCTAAATAATCAAGTGCTTTTTGAATATGGTTAACAGATGCACGTTCTCCGCCAAATAATATCTTCCGAAATCCCGCTAAAGCATCAATTTTATTGTCAACAACGGTGTTAAATAAGGCTGTTGTCATAAAGCTAACTGTTACATTATTTTTTTTAATAATATTTGTTAACGTCCCGAAATCAAGGAAATCATCTGTATTTATCAAACATAAAGTTGCTCCGTTCAAAAGGGCACCATAAATGTCAAACACTGCCCCGTCAAAGGAATAATCAGATAACTGCAATAGAACGTCTTCTCCAGTAATATCAATATAATTCGTATTTGATACAACTCGTAAAATACTCTTTTGTTTAATGAGAACACCCTTTGGATTACCGGTTGAGCCAGATGTATACATAATATATGCCGGATCTTCTAAATGTACCTCCCGAGTCTGTTCTTCTACCGTTACTTCCAGACTCCAAGCATCATTCACATCGACTATAGCAACCGATGCATCTTTCCGCAGAACTTCTGAGCGATTTGTCAAAAGCAGTTGTGTCCGAGAATCTTCCAATATATAATTCATCCGTTCCTGATTGTCTTTCACATTTATCGGTACATAGATTGCTCCTAATTTAATTACTGCAAGCATTGTTGCAATCATTTCCATGGATTTATCCATGTTTAATGCAATAACATCTCCAGCTTTTGCTCCATTCTGTTGCAATAAACTGTAAATCTTATTAATCCGTTCTACTAAATTTTTATATGTATAATTTTCTTTTCCTAAAACAAGTGCTAATTTATCTGGATTTACAGCTGTAATTTTTTCAAAGACATCGATTATCGACTCCTCATGATACGAAGTCTTTGTTTCATTCATGCTTTCTAGTATTTTTTTCTCTGCTTCAGTAATAATAGAGATATCATGGAGTGCAATGTCTCTTTCGGTACTGAAATGCGCCAGTAATAAGTGCATTTGCTCTCCAAGTTGTTTAATTAATGACTCGGAATAAACATCCGCATTATATTTAATCGTGAATTTCATCTCAATTCCAGGATTGACAATGATATTTAAATCATAATTCGTCGCTTCCTCCACCTGAATATTCTCAATGATAAACCCTAGATCATTCTGGTCATTTAACCTGTCCATTTCATCACTGATTGGATAGTTTTCAAGAACAAGAATACTGTGAATAAGATTTTCCTTTTGTTCTGTCAGATTTTGAATATCTGCTAATGATCCATATTCATATTCTTTACCGTTCAAGTTATTGCTTTGAACATTCCGAACCAATTCATCAATAGTTGTCACATTTCTTGAACTTACCCGGACTGGAATGGTGTTAATAAATAACCCAACCATTTCCTCAATCCCAGGAACAGCAGGCGGTCGACCAGAAACAACCGAACCGAAGACAACATCATCTGAATCATTATATCGCTGTAATAGGAGCGCCCACATCGTTTGCAGCACACTATTAAGCGTTACACGATTCTCCTTTGCATAGTTCTCTAATTGCTCTGAAAAATCGGATGAAAGATGAAATGTGTAATCGATTAAGTTGCGCTTACCTGTAGATGGATAATCGACTGGCAGCATTGCTTGACCATCGTATTTGTATAAGTATTCATCCCAATATCGCAACCATTGTTCCTTATTCTGTCCAGTAAGCCAGTCAATATATTGAACGTATGAATGAATAGTCCCTACAGGAAGCGAATGACCATGAAGGAGACTTTCATATTTATCGAGCAAATCTTTCAGTAATAAACTAAAACTCCAACCATCCATAATAATATGATGAAAGCTCAATAGAATCTTATATTTTTTTTGTGAGAGCCCATAAACACTAGCACGGATTAATAAATCCTTTTCCAGATTAAAAGATTGATTTTTCTCCTTCTGAATCAGCTCTTCGACTAACTGCTCTTGCTCTACCTTAGGTAGATACGTTAAATCATGGAAGTCTATGTTCATTTCCCGATCATTTAAAATAACTTGTAATGGCTGCTTCGAATTTCGGTATGTAAATACGGCACGCAATATTTCATGTTCTTTCAGTAATTGTTGGAAGCTATCTTGAAATATAGCTTGGTCAAATTCCCCGTTGATATCAATAATGAAATGCTCGTGATACAGTTGAGACTTTTCATCATTTAAATAGTGAAACAACATTCCTTCCTGCATTGGTGATAATGGACAGATATCTTTAATTTGAGTTGTAGACAAGTTCCTTCCACCCCTTTAATTACTAGTTATTAAGTTGAGCTGAAATACCTTCTAATTCCTCCAGCGATAGCCCCTTATATGAAAAATCTGTAGCTGTTTGCTGTTGACTTTCCTGATTTAAGCAATGATCAATGCACAGTTCAATCTTTTCGAGCAGAACGTTAGCAAATGCAATTATTGTTTCCTCGTTGAAGCGACGTTGTGCATAACCGATATTCACTCGTAATTGCTCATGGATAATGAAACAATTGATATCTAGTTCATATGGCGATACGATACTTCCCCCTGAAGTCTCTCCAAATGAAATATCCGATAAT
The DNA here is from genome assembly GCF_021556485.1 of Oceanobacillus alkalisoli. GTDB lineage: Bacteria > Bacillota > Bacilli > Bacillales > Amphibacillaceae > Oceanobacillus > Oceanobacillus alkalisoli. The sequence continues at coordinate 191,052 of NZ_JAKGBW010000006.1, forward strand.
GTAAATAAATCAGTATTCACTTCCCGATCAAGCTGTCCTAAATAATTAAAGCTAATAGCCGGTCGGCCGTTATATTTCGGATTGACCTTTCTTTCAGGATTTAAATGCTTTTGGTTTAAATAGTCATTACTGTTTGGTGTAATCCGTCGTAAATTATCCTTATTTTCAATGATGGATGATTCGATATTATTTTGATCTGTCACAAGCTGGAACGGAAATATACTTGTAAACCAACCAATCGTTCTACTTACATCGATCCCATTTAAGCTGTTGTCTCTTCCATGACTCTCTAGAGCTATTATTATATCCTCTTCTCCAAAGTGAGCTTCGGCAGCAAGCCCTAGTGCTGTCATTAAAATCTCGTTCGGTTTTGTATTGAAAGCAGAATTTGCTTCATTTAGGAGTAGTCCTGTTTTCTCCTTTTCCAATTCGAAACCCTTTCTTCCCACTTCTACGTGCTTTCCTGTATTGTTCTTACCTGGCCATTTCATATTCTCCCAATAGGCAGTCGCAGGATTATCTACGTCTTCCTGGGCAATACGCGATATCTCGTTAGACCACTCAGCAAACGACGCGGTTCGTCTTGGCAATAAAACTTCTTGATTATTTAACTTTTTATCATATACAAAATAGAAATCCTCCAGCAAAATCCGGAACGATAAGCCATCGATGATTAAATGATGAATAGCAAATAGTAAATGATCCCCATCATCCGTTTTGAATAAGGCTAACCGTACCAATGGACCGTCGTAAATATTTAAGGAAGCTTGCAATTGATTTGATGTCTCGGTTATTTTTCCTTCTACATTTTGTATTCCAGTGAATTCATAAACATCGAAATCGTACTGTCCTTCCTCAAAAGCTCTAATGGTTGCCTGAATTGCTTGATCATCTTTTTTAAAAATGGTGCGTAAATTATCATGATGTTCCATAATTTTTTCAAATGATTGTTCAATCAAAGTCTGCTCGAAACCGTCCTTGCTATAGATCATAATTGCTTGATTATAATGATGTGGTTCATTTCCCTCCAAGAACTCTTGGAAAAATTCGTGTTGAATCGGAGTTAAAGCGTAACTTCCTTCCCGCATACCTACATCATCTATAGTCTCACTCTTATGAACGTAATCTTTAAAGACTTCAATTGTTGGATAGCTTAATAGATGTTGCACATTTGCTTCATAACCACGGTTCCTTAATTGCGAAATAATTTGAATCGCTTTAATCGAGTCGCCACCTATTTCATAGAAGTTATCATCTATATTGATAGTTTCTTTATGAAGAACATCCTGCCAAGTTGTGATCAATAAGTTTCCTAGATCATCTTCTGCTTTCCTTCCGGATTGATTCCCTTCTTTAAGGGTCTCCTTGAGCTTATGTTTATCGACCTTCCCATTATGGTTAAGCGGGATTGAATCCACTGCTTTGAAGATGGAAGGAACCATGTAAGTTGGGAGCATTCGTGCCAATTCTTTTCGCAAACGATTATTAGATATTGAGCTATCCGCGACATAATAGGCGATAATACTTTTTTCGTCATCTTCATTTGCATCGACCTCTATGATAGACTCTTCCACACCTGAAATACGATTCAATTGTGACTGGATTTCACCTAATTCAATCCGGTATCCCCTTACGCTTACTTGAAAGTCTTTTCTCCCGATATATTCCAGTTCGCCATTTAGCAAATATCGTCCCAAGTCACCCGATTTATAAACCTTTCCGATATACTTGTCATTCGTATGTACAAATTTCTCGTTCGTTAATACTTCATTATTTAAATAACCTCTTGCCAAGCCGCTTCCACTGACACAGATTTCTCCAACTACACCTGGCGGAACCGGTTCATTTTCTTCATTTAAAATAAATACGTTTAACGTAGATATTGGTACACCAATATTTGAATACCCATTTTCCATATCTTCCATTGTAAGAGGCTTATAGGTAACATGAACAGTTGTCTCCGTAATCCCATACATATTAACTAGCTTTACTTCTGGGTATTTCTGATGGAAGGAAATCAGCTTTTCAGGTGATAATGCCTCCCCACCAAAAATAATATATCGTAGTGAATTCATCCGCTTATTGATAAAACGATCCTCTTTTATAAATTGATAGAATGAATGCGGTGTCTGATTAAATACAGTTACTTGATGCTTGTTCAAGTAATACCATAAGTCTTTGTGGTTTATGGTCATTTCCTTAGGGATGATTACCAATTCGGCTCCATTTACAAGCGCACCAAAGACTTCCCATACCGAGAAATCAAAGCAATGGGAATGGAACATGGACCATACATCATTCGCATGAAAGTCAAATTCAAATCGGTCATTGGAAAGTAACCGAACGACATTTCGATGTTCAATCATGACACCTTTTGGCTTCCCTGTAGACCCGGAAGTAAACATCACATAAGCTAAATCATCAGGTTGTGGCTTGACATCTAAGTCAGTTTCTAATTGGCCTGAGACGGAATTTGAAGCAAGGTTAATGATCTCAGCAGCAGTTGATAGATTCGAATTGTTAGTTGCAATTAAAAAGCGCATATCACTTTCTTCACAAATGAGCCCGGTTCGCTCGGCAGGATGCGTTGGATCTAGCGGTACATATGCAGCTCCTGCTTTCAGTACTCCTAAAATGCTAATCATTAACTCTATAGATCGATCCATGTAGATTCCGACTAATTCATCTGTCTTTACCTCTTTTTCCTTTAAGTAATGAGCTAATTGATTCGATTTCTGATTTAATTCCTCGTACGTTATTCTTTCATCCCCATCAATAATTGCATTTTTATTGGGATATTTTTCTACAGCATTCAAAAAGAGATCAGGTATTGTCGATTGTTTATTATAATTCGCATCCAAACGCTGCATATTATATACTATCTCTTTCTCTGCTTCACCTAATAAATCAATTTCGCTAATTAACAGATCCGGCTTTTCGAGTGCTGCAGCTAACACCTTTTTAAAATAGCCGGTGATTAGCCGTACTTGCGGTTCTTTAAGGGAAGAGTCATAGGTAAGATTGATTTCAATCTCCGGATGAAAAGATAAGGTAAATAAATAGCCAATCCTGCTATTACGATGGAGAATATTCATATGATGATCCAAGGTACAGGCAATATTCGAAATACGCCCCAGCATTTCATCGATTTCTTCCCCAAATAAATCCTTGAACGGAAACTCCCCATTTTGATATACATGTTTTAGTTCCGTTTTAGCTCGATTTAACAAATCACGAAAAGAATCACTGTGATCTATGTCTAAAATAAAAGGGATATTGCAACCGGCTTTATCCGGGATAATTGTTGTATGTACTTTCTTTTGCTGATACTTAAATAACAACGTGTGAACGACCGTAAGCACGACGACATAAGCTGCCAATTCGTTATTATTACTCACACGCTTTAACTGATTTTTTTCTTGTTCAGATAAATCTACAGTCAATCGATTTCGCTGAGTCGATGGCTGATGCGGATAATAGTCAAAACTAGTAAAGTCTTCGATTATTGCTAGTTTTTCTTTCCAAAAACGAAATCCTTTCTCGTGTTCTGGATGTTTTATAAGAAAATTGGTGTTCAAATTCCTTCCTGCCTCCTGTCTCCATCAATCGGAATTAAATTTCTTTTGTCTCGATGTTTCTAGTGAAACAACTAAGATTATTGTCTGCCCCTACTAAAGTTATACAGTAGTAGGAGCGGACAATTGATATTACAAGAATGTGGTTAAAATTCAAATGATAGATCTATTTCTTCTTTTTTCTCTTCTTTTTTCTCTTCTTTTTCCTTCATTAAAGCGAGATCCATCATAGCAATATCTTCTGGTTGCAACATCTGTTCCAAGATGGTTAAATATTGTTCGACAAGTACTTCAATTGTCGATTCATTAAATAAATCTCTCCTGTACTCAAAAATAAGTTCTGTTAATTGCTTATTTCGATTTTCAATAGCTGCAATTGTTAGATTGAATTTTGCTGTATTGGTTTGAACTGGTGCAACCTCTGATGTGAAATCCCCTATTTGTAAAGTCACATCCTGCTCATTCTGGTAAACAAACATGACTTCAAATAAATTATGATTTTGTAATGGTTGTCTTATTTCCGGATGATTGATTAATTCCTCATACGGATAATCCGAATTCTCGATAGAAGTTAAAAACTTCTCTTTTACACGCTTAACATATTGTGTAGCTGTTTCTTCTCTAATGGGCTTCATTTGAATAGCGAGCGTGTTAATAAACAATCCAAGCATGCCATTCGTATCTGGATGATTTCTTCCTGAAACAGGAGTACCAATAACTGGAGTACCGGTTACGGAATACTTATCCAATAGTGCAGACATAGCTGCAAGCAAGACGATATACTTCGTCGTACCATATTCCTGTGTAAACTCCGTCAGCTGTTGATTCAGTAGTGCCGGGACACGTACTTTCAACTGCTCGCCATTTGGAGTGTTTGGTATGATCGAGGCTTCATCCTTGTCATATGGCAAACTTTTAACTAAATGAATATCTTTGAATTCATGTAACCAATATGCTTCCTGCCTCTGAAGAATTGGAGAAGCTAGCAACTCATTTTGCCATGCTATAAAATCTATATAATCCAAGTCTTTCAGATGATTGGTTGGTTGCCTCGTCTCGTTTAAGTGATAAAGATTTACAAACTCTTTCACGAACTGATTCATAGAAATACCATCCAAAATAATATGTGGCATATCTAAAAACAGATAATCAGATCCATTTTTATTTTTGATAATTATTGCTCGTAATAAAGGCTCTTCACTTAAATCAAATGGCTGAACCAACTGTTGAATTTCAAAATCCTCTTGATTTGTTGCATCAATAATTGGTACTTCTAATGGTACTGAATCTTCGACCTTCAACCATACTTCCCCATCTTCTAACTTGAAATTACTTCTTAAAATCCGATGTCTTCCCCACTGTTTATTCAATGTCTCTTTAACTTTTATTGGATCTATCCCGTTCCAATTCAAAGTAATCGGCATATTATACGTAATGCCCACCGGATTTGTAGCATGGTTTACATACATTCTCTTTTGCGATGACGATGCTACATGCCATTCTTGCTGTGCTACTTTTGGAATTGGTTGATAGATTTTATTGCTTTTTTGTTTCTTAATTTCATTCGCGATCCCTTGTAACGTTTGTTGTCTAAAGATATCTGCTACTTCCAATTTCACACCAAATTTCTTTGCAATTTCATTCAATAAATAAATAGAGAGTAATGAATTTCCGCCAATTGCAAAAAAGTTCTGCCTTATAGAGATGTGATCCAATTTCAGCACTTTTCTTACAAGGTGAAGCAATAACTCTTCTTCATCGGTTAAATCAAGATCTATATCGGTCATGTCCTTATGGTCAATATCTCCCATACTCCGTAACCTCTTCCGATCTACCTTCCCATTATTTGTTAGTGGGATATGATCGACAAATATATAAATGGATGGGATCATGTATGCTGGTAGATAGATTGACAATTGTGCTTTCATGTCTTCTATTTCTATCTCTTCCTCACTGACGATATAAGCAACAAGATCAACTGCTCCGCTTGAAAAGCTCTGAACCAATACTACTGCATCTTTCACCTGAAGCATTTCGAGCAATTGAGATTCGATTTCTTCCAACTCAATTCGGTAACCTCTAACTTTCACTTGTGTATCTTTTCTTCCTAAATATTCAAATGCTCCGTTCCCATTCACTCTTCCGTAATCACCGGTCCGGTATAATTCGATATCTAATCGTTCATTGTAAATAAAGCTTTCTTTTGTTTTTTCCGGATTGTTTAAATAACCATCCGCAACTTGAATTCCTCCAATATAAATCTCGCCAATTGCTCCTGCAGGCAGAATATTTTTATATTCATCGAGAATATATATCTTCGTATTTTGAATTGGATATCCAATTTGGACCGTGCTTTTCGTTTCATCAGCTTCCCCATATTGATGGACAATACAACCGATTGTAGCTTCCGTAGGACCATACTCATTAAAAATTCGAATTCCCGGATACTTTTCACTTATACTTTGACAGAGCGCAGCCGGTAATGCTTCTCCACCAACGATTATGCTGTGAATATGATTCGTAAATTTAGGGTATTGATTTAAAATCCGCAAATGGGCAGGAGTTAATTTCACAATATCTAATCGCTCATTCTCAAATATTTTACGAACAAATTCATCATCAGATTCTGGATAAATGGTTAAACTACTACCTGTTAACAATGGGATAAATACGGATGTTATCGTTAAATCAAAAGAAATAGAAGTGAATAACGACATATTCCATTTTGGACCATATTGTTTAATTGACCAATCGAGATAGTTAATTAGCCCACTCTCTTTAATCTTTACTCCTTTCGGGTTCCCAGTTGACCCAGATGTGTATAGAATATAAACTAATTCATCCAATTCGCGCCTTGTCGCGACAAGTTTTCTTCCTGCATATTCCTTCAAATCGACAATGTCCATAGCAATTGTCTGTTCGGTTGAAAGCCACGCTTCATTATATTCCGATTTCGTAATAACGAAAGTGGCATCACTATCATGAATCATGTAGGTTTTCCGCTCTTTTGGATAACTAACATCTATCGGAATGAAGATAGCTCCCAATTTCAAGACACTTAATACGGAGACGATGTAATCAATCGAACGCCCCAATACGATGGCTATTTTCGTTCCTCTCTCAACGCCTTTAGATTGCAGCATGTTTGATACATTCTCTACTTTGCTCCAAAGTTCTCGATACGTTAGTTCGACATTTCCTTCAACCAGTGCCATTTGTTCAGGTGTATTCTTAACTTGTCTTTCCAAGCGTTCAATAATTGATAATTCCTCTATTTTCGTAGCTGTTGCATTTAATTGCTCTAACACATTAGCAGGACTTGATGTCATCGTCAGCTCTGACAGACGGTTCACATAACTTAATTGCTGTCCTATGGCTATAAAACTTGATAAGAAGTAAGACATCGTTTGTTCAGCAAATAAGTCAGCAGCATAGGTCAAGATAAGTTCACCATTTCCATCTGCAGAATAGTTCATTTCCAGTGTCATGTCGAACTTTTCTGTTTGATGGTCAACCAATACTTGTGTTGATTCTAAATCATTAAATTTGATTGAATCATAGTTCGTATAGTTCATAGCAAACATGACATCAAAAAGCGGATTCCTTTCATTTTCCCTCGTCAGTTGTAATTGACTTACAATTTCTTCAAAGGGATAATTCTGATGATCAATCGCACGCGTTATTTTCTGTTTCGTCTGTGATAGATACTGTTCAGTTTTTTGATTCCAATCCACATCTAGCTTGATTGGTAATGTATTTACGAACATACCCGCCACATCACTTAAGGCTGTTTGGAACCTGCCATCCGCTGGTGTTCCGATTACAATTTCGTTTTGATTAGCAAATTTACTTAAGGTCATTCCAAAAATACTCATCATCACCATATAGAGTGTAGAATCGGTTTGGACAGCCAAATTATTTAATTGTTTCAGTAATAATTCTTCTAACTGGATGCTAATTTTCTTTCCTCGGTAGCTTTTCTCACTACTTCTTTCGTAATCCGTCGGGAAGTTCAAAACAGCTTGACTTCCATCAAACTCATTCAGCCAATAAGCCTCATCCTTAAGCCAATTTTCTGATTGGGCATAGGTTTGTTGCCATTCGGCGTAATCTTTGTATTGATAACGAGATAACTCAAGTACTTCTCCGTTATACATCGATGCTAATTCTTCGTAGAGTAGCTGAATCGTCTTCCCATCCGATGCAATATGATGCGCTTCAATAAACAGTACATATTGATCATCAGCTTCTTTGAACAACTTCGCTCGAATGACTTCTCCACCACCTAAGTCAAATGGTTCCATCCATTGCTCCAATGAATCAACCTGTTTTTCTAACATTTCTATCTGTTCAAAACGAACTGCATGTCGACCCTTTTTAATCACTTTATACGGTCCATCGTCACTCAAATGATAGGATGTCTGCAATGCTTCATGGCGCTCTATAAATTTCTTAAACGCACTCTGCAATGCTTCAATATCCACTTGACCTTTCAAACGAATCGCAGTTGGTATATTGTAAGCAACCTCTGACGGATTAGCGAGCCACAGGAGATACATGCTTTTTTCCGCATATGACAATGAATATTGGCTTTTCTCCTCAGCCTTATTCAACACCCATTGCTGTTCCTTATTTTTCTTTTCTAGAATTCTAGCACTCATTTCTTTCAAAACTGGATTTTCTAATATGTCTTTTATTGTAAACTCTACATTCCAGTCGTTGCTGATCTGTTCAGCTAAGATTGCTGCTTTTAAAGAATGACCACCCGCCTGGAAATAATGGTCATCTCTTGTTATCGAAGGAACACTTAAATTCTCTTCCCACATACGAGCAAGCAGCTCTTCCTCCCGCGATTCAAAGCCGACTTTTAAGTCATCTAAAGACTCTGGTGATACGTTTTTCGGAAGTTTGGATGTATCTATTTTTCCATTTTGGTTTAATGGCAATTTATCTAAGAAATGGATAGAGCCTGGTATCATATAAGACGGCAAGTGATGAGCAAGTTCTCTTGTCATAAACCTTCTATCTGCAACAACATATGCAGCAAGTTGAACATCATTTTTATTCCCATCTTTTAACGAGGTGACATACACTTCCCGAACGCCATCTATATTAGCGATAACTTGTTCAATTTCTGAAAGTTCAATCCGGTAGCCACGGATTTTTACTTGCTTATCAATCCGATCAAGAAAGACTAGATCTCCCTCTGAATTAATAACTACCAAATCCCCTGTTCGATATAATTTCTCATCGGAATGAAATGGACTTTGGACAAAAACCTGCTCATTCATATCTGCCAGATTTACATATCCTTGGGCAAGCCCATCACCACCGACATACAACTCACCTGGTATTGTTGGAGGGCATAGTTGATAGTCCTCATTTAATACATATAGCTGCGTATTAGAAATTGCCTTCCCAATCGGTACAGTAAAGGAGCTTCTTAGTTCATGATTCACAGGATAATAGCTACTGTATACCGTTCCTTCTGTTGGTCCGTATACATGAATTAAGCGATCTCGTCCTAGAGATTGGAATGCTTTATCCACATGCCTTAAAGATACCCTTTCTCCCCCGAACAGAATTTTGTTTGTAATACTTCCCAAAATATCTATTCTTGTTTCTACAATCGTATTAAATAAGGCCGTTGTCATAAATGAGATGGTGACACCATTATTCCGAATGACTTCTGCTAATTTTTTTAAATGGATTGTATCCTCTTTAGTTATTAATGTTAGCGCTGCTCCGTTCAATAAAGCTCCATAAATATCGAATACTGAACCATCAAATGCATAGTTTGAGAGTTGCAATAAATTATCCTCAGGCGTAATATCGATAAAATTTTGATTCCTTACAAGCCGGTTCACATTATAGTGAGAGATGATGACACCTTTTGGTTTACCTGTAGATCCAGACGTATACATGATATAAATTGGCTGATTAGCATTAAGTTGCTCTGCTTGTTTTTTTAGTAATGGTGCTGGAGAGTTTGAATAATCCTCATCAATTGAGATGAATGGTATCCCCGTCTGTACTGCGGTTTGCTCTTGATTACCATCCGTAAGTATTAACTCACAATTTGCATCTTTTAATATGTACCTCCTTCTTTCGTTCGGTAGCTCAGGATCAATTGGCACATATGTACATCCCGCTTTCAATGTACCTATTAAAGAGGCAATCATTGTTATAGATTCCTCCATGCAGACGGCTACTCTTGCTCCTATTGGAATATTCCTTTCTACAATCTCCGCACCAATATGATTCGCGTAATTATTCAATTCCTGGTAAGTAATTTTTCTCCCAGACTCATGGATCGCAATTTTATCAGGGTGAAGCTGAACTTGCTGTTCAAATATTACTTCTGTTCGAGTGTTATTCGGGTAATCTGAAGGAACATCATTTAGAATGTCCTTAAATGCTACTGGTGATTGTTTTAAAGCAATGTCTTTCACCTGGACTTTTTCATCGCTAAGAACAGATACAACAATATTGCTATAGATTTCAAGTAAATAATCAATCGTTCGCTCATCATATAATGCGTCTGAATAAGAAATTTCAAATTCCAATTCGTCTTCTAATTCATTCACTTGAAACGTTAATTGGAAGCGTTCAACAGCATGCTCAAGCGGAACATCATGAATTACAGTTTTCTTCAATTGCAGATGACTCTTCGCGTTTTCATTCCAGACAAACACGGTATCAATAAGCGGTGTTCCATTATTTTGTCCGCTTAAGTGTAGATCTCTTACCAGTTCATCAAATGAATAGTCTTTATGATTTAGCGATTCTAATAGGCGCCCTTTCACAGATTGAAGAAGCTCAATAAATTCCATCTTATTGTATACAGCATCTCGATGAACAAGCGTGTTGACAAACATACCCGTCATTTCTTGTGTCTCTGGCAGACTCCTTCCATTTACTGGTATACCAACAACTACTTCTTCTTCATTCGCCCATTTGGATAATAAAACCTCATAGCAAGTTAATAAATACATATACATAGATACATCTAATGAACTTGCAGTTGATTTAAGTTTTTCGTATTGGGAGCGATTCAGTGTAATCTTTCTACTATCTCCTGAGAAATCTTCTCGTCCTGCACGATGGTAATCCACAGGTAATTTAAATATCGGCAATTTGTCTTGAAATTCATTCAACCAATATGTCTTTTGCCTTTGATATTCATCCGATTGTTTAAACTGTTCTTCCCACACCGCATAATCTTGATATTGAAGCTCTAATTTTTCGGTAAACTCATCATTATAAATTGCTGACAACTCTGTCAATAATTGCTCTACGGTGAATGCATCCGAGATAATATGATGCATATCCATCAATAAAACATTTACGGTCTCGCTCATTTTTAACACATAGATCCGCATCAACGATTCCTTGTGTAAATCAAACGGCTCAACCAGTGACGCAAGCAGTTCATCGGTTAACTCTGCTTTTTTTATTTCAAATACTTTTATATTCACCTTTTGCTCAGATGGATCTGCAATTTTCCTTTTTAATTCCCCATCGATAATTTGATAGGTAGAACGTAATATATCATGCCGTGCTGACAAGTGTTGTAAACTCATTCTCAATTGTTCAAGATTGAACTCGCCTTCGATTCGGAAAGCCCCCGGCATATTGTAAGCTACCGATTGTTTGTCAAACTCCCAAAGCGTGAACATTCTTTGCTCTGCAGAAGTAACTGGATAATACATTTTCTTCTCGGTAGGTTGAATGATCTGCTGAGTTGCTGCGTCTAAGTCTAAGGTTTCGATAAACTTCGCAAGCAACTCAATGGTTGGGAAATTAAAAATATCACGTATTGTTAAATTTATTCCTAATATACGATTAATTTGGACGGTAAGATAAGAGGCATTCAAGGAATGACCACCAATATCGAAGAAGTTATCATCAATATCTACCGTAGTTAATTTTAGTTCTTGCTTCCAAATATCTGCCAACTTCTCTTCTAAGACATTCATTGACTTGCTTATACTTTCCGCTTGATTATTCTCTGTTTCCACCCTTATTTGTGCAAGAACTTCCCTGTCCACCTTACCATTAGAGGTAAGTGGAACTTCATCAATTGCGACATATCGAGCTGGAATCATGTATTCTGGTAGTCGTTCAGCAAGTTGTTTCCGGATTTCAAATGGATTGATCTCCTGATTCGATATAACATAGGCACATAAACTATTGTTTTCACTTTTATCTAAGTAGTTAAGAACGACACAATCTTTTATGAATTCCAACCGCAGTATTTCTCTTTCTATCTCCCCGAGTTCTACACGATAGCCTCTTATTTTCACTTGAAAATCTTTTCTTCCGATATATTCTATATCTCCACTTGGGAGAATTCTTCCTAAGTCTCCAGAACGATACATCTTTTGCCCAATCTTGAATGGATTCGATACAAAAACAGCTTCAGTTAATTCCGGTTTATTTAAGTATCCTTTTGCGACTCCTGCCCCGGTCACACAAATTTCTCCAATAATTCCTTGTGGCTGCATTTGCAACTGATTATTCATAATATAAACGTCTAGTGGGGGTAGAGGTTCCCCAGCATTGGAAATATTTCGTTCAATATCCTCCATTGTTAATTGCTTATAAGTTACATGTACCGTCGTCTCGGTAATTCCATACATATTGATTAATTCAATATTCGGATATTTTTGCTTCCATGCTTTCAGTTTAATTGGTTTCAATGCTTCCCCACCGAAAACAACATATCTTAACTGATAGTCTTTGCTGCAACCTGTCTGGTCTTCACGCATTAAATTGTAGAAGGCTGATGGCGTTTGACTAAGAACCGTCACCTTTTTATTGACTAACAATTCGATGAATCCAGCTGGGTCAACTGTAGCTTCTTCTGGTATAATTACTAATTTTCCACCGTACAAGAAGGCGCCATACATTTCCCAAACGGAGAAATCAAAACTATAAGAATGAAACATCGTCCATACATCCTGATTTGTTATCGTGAATGGATGTGGCTGATGCATCATCAACTGGACGACATTTTCGTGGGAGATCATAACCCCTTTCGGATTTCCTGTGGAACCAGAGGTATAAATGATATAAGCGAGGTCACTCGTTCTATTCCTGGATATAATATTTTCCGTATCCAAATGCTGAATGTGGTCATCATGGATATTCAGTATTTCACCAGAAAATTCGACATTCGCTTGCATCCAGGACAAGTTATCTGCTGTTGCAAGCATATACCTTGTCGCACTATCTTCAAGCATGTAATTTATTCGCTCAATCGGGAAAGATGTATTAATCGGTAAATAAGCAGCTCCCACTTTCAATACAGCTAATATGGAGACAATCATTTCAGTTGATGGTTCCATGTAGAGCGATATAATATCATTCTTTTTCACTTGTTTCATTCGTAAATAACTCGCTAATTGGTTAGCCCGTTCATTCAATTCTTGATATGTAATTTCTTGTCCATCTGCTTCAATTGCAATAGAAGCAGGATATGTGCTTACTTGCTCTTCGAATATTTCATGGATCAACTTATTTGGATAATAAGTATCGTGATTGTCTTTCGTTAATTTTTTAATTTCGTTTTCATTTAAAATATCTATTCTTTCGAGACGTTCTGCTTCATTGTTCAATAGATTCTCAATCATTTGTCCGAGGTAATTATTCATTTTTTCAATATCATCTGTTGTAAAAACCTCTGTCAAATAATCGTAATCTATTTCAATTTCACCTGTGTTTTCTCGATCATTTATATGTAATGCCAATGTATTGATTGACTGACCATTAAAAAGCCATTCCGGTTCATAATACGGAAATGCTGCATTATCTAATGATGAGTTTTGATAAGAAACCATCACATCATATAATTTCTCTGGTGTATCATTCTTTTTATGTATGTCATTCATTAATAAATGATGGGGATATTTTTGGTGACGCAACAAAGATAAAAACTTCTTATGCATCGAATTATTTAAATTTAGAAAAGTTGTTTCTTCCTCTAATTGAACCCGAATAGGAATTGAATTAATAAACATCCCAACCATATTTTTTTCCCGTTTAGAAGTTCGATTCAAGATTGCCGTACCGAGCATAAAATCTTGATTGGATGTAAGCTTATATAAATAAGTGGAAATACTTGAAATGAAAAATGTAAGTACGGATACTTCTGCCTTTTCACAAAACTGATGGATTTGATTCGTCATCTCTTTACTGAGCGTAAAGGATGAGCGCTTCGCATCTGCGTTCCCTTGTTGCTTCTTTCCCATTCCATCGAATAATTTTACCTTTGGTAGATCGGATAGTTCTCCCATCCAGAAATCCTTATCTTTCTGAAACCGTTTGGATTCTAAATACTTTTTTTCCCTTTCCAAAAACTCCACATAAGAAGTCTCTGGTACGGAATAATTCTCGTTATTCATTAAATCGATGTAATTACTTTGCACATGATTAACGATTAATGTCATTGTCCAAGCATCCGATATGATATGGTTTAGGCGGAAATAATAGCCATTTCTTCCATCTGGATGCGTATATATTGCAAACAAATATAAAGGGTCGTCTAAGATATCCAGATTCTCTTCATTCATTTCTTTCAGCCAAGCATTATAGCCCGTTTCATTATGAAGGAAATTCTTCGTAATGATATGGGGGTTGTGATCTTCTTCTATGTACTGAAAAACTTCATTATCTTTTTGAATTAACTTTAGATGGAATGCATCCTGTTCTTCAATCAATTGTTCAATTGCCTGATGTAACATAATTGGATTCATTTCGGAATGAAAGATAACATTTCCGATTATATTATTTACCGAACTTTTTTCGTAAAAGTTTTGAATATCATAAATATCCTTTTGCGGATAGGATAAAGTATATAATTCGTTATTGGTCATTGATTCTTCAATCCTCTTTTCCTCTATCGCTGCACGATGATATTAGTTAAGAAAAAGTAATCTCGGTGTTCCGTTTTTCATATTGCGCTAAGGTATGTTCCATATATGCTACTAACTCCTGCATATTTTGATTTAAATAAAAATGATCTCCTGAATAATAATGGATAGCCGCGGAGCGATCCGTGTAATTTCTCCATTGTTCGATCTCCCCTAGGTCAAAACGGTCGTCCTTCCCATTTAAAATACTGATCGGACAAGCTACTTTTGTTCCCTTTTCTTTAAACTCGTACTCTTCCACAATTTTAAAATCACTACGAATGATCGGTAGGAAATAATCCAACAGTTCTTTATTATCCACTAACTCTTGGGGCGTCCCCCCAAGGTTCACTACTTCTTCCATTAATTCTTCATCAGTTAGTTGTGTAATATTTCGTCGCTTCCTTTCCAAATGAGGTGGTTTCACCCCGGAAAGGAAGAGATGTACTGGTGGTTTCTCGTTATTTTCAAGTAATTTGTAGTAAAGTTCATAAGCAATCAAACCGCCCATACTATGGCCAAAAAAAGCATAAGGGCTATCTGTAGATACTTGGTCAACTCGAAGTAATTCATAAATATCCTGAACCGCCTCACTTATACTGCTGTATAATGGTTCCGCAATCCTTCTTCCTCTTCCAGATAACTCTATTGGCTCCACTTCAACCTGTGAGTTAAACCTCTGTTTCCAGGACATGTAATAATTTGAATTTCCGCCTGCAAACGGGAATAGATATAATTTCATCTTTCTCTCCTCCTTCTAAACTATTTTTGTATTAACTGCCTGATTTCCTCAATAATTAATTCAGGTTCCTCATGATGAACCGAATGATTACTCGTTTCCACCCATATTTGTTTTGCATTGCCGGACCATTCTGGTAGCGTTTCTTGAGATTCAACCCATCCATCCATTGGATTATCTTTAGCAGATATAACAACTAGTGGAATGTTTCCTAAGTGATTCCCTTCGCTTACAAGCTCACCATTCGCCGAGATTTTTTCTCGTTCCGCAATCATCGTATCGTTCCACATTTTATTTAATGAGAAATCTAATGCCATATCGTTAAGCTCCTCTGGTAAATCTTTCGGTTGAACAAAGTTAGCTTTAACAGAATCGACGTTACTTAAAAGCCTAAATAATCCAGAACGATTCAACAATTTGGTAACTGATATCGAGAAAGGGACAGCGTTTTCCATCTGTGCCGCATATTCGGGATGAACGCCGTCTATTAACACAACACCATCTACTTTTTCAGGATGCTTCTCAGCAAAATGAAAGATTTCAAGAGCCGCTATGGAATGCCCAACAAGAATAAACGATTGATTTGACGTAGCTTCTGATAGCACTTTGCTCATTTCTGTTGTGATGTTTTCAACTGAGCGCTCGCTATCCGGTGAATCTGACCAGCCATAGCCCGGCCGTTCATAAACAATCGTTTCCGTGAAAGCACTCAACTCATTTTGTAAATGATACATATCTATGTATGGAGAAGTTGTTCCATTTCCTGCACTGAATAAAACTGTTTGTTCCCCTGCTCCCTTTTTTACGTAATGAATCTTTACTCCCTCATGGTTCACAAAGTCTCCGACGGGCTCATAATTTTCCATTGCATCACCTCTTGCATTTTCATTTATAAATCCAAACAATAAAAGTAAGATAAATAATCCAATAAATATACTTATGACTTTAATAAATTTACTTTTAAAAATAGGCTGCACCTCTTTTTTAGAAATCATTTCCAAATTTCAGTTCAATTATAGGAGTAAGTAGATTCAGTGTCAACATCTTTTTATTAATTTTCTGTAAATTTTTAATTAAATAGTATTTTCAGCTTACAAAAAACAAATGTTAAAAATTGAATTGAAAATAAACAACCAGTACTTTAGTCATTATTATTCCATAATTATAATTTTTAGGAAAAATTAATAGTCAGAGGAAGTTGCTTATGATAACATGAATCTTGCATTTAGAAACATGCTCATATTCCGTTCATTAGTTATATTCTGTTGGGAGGATCATCCATGTCAAAACCAATCATTGCAGTTAATAACTTGGTAAAAACCTTTGGATTAGGTGATGTTAAATTCCAGGCAATTAAAAATTTGAATTTCACAATTAACCGTAACGACTTCATCGTCATGGTAGGGCCTAGTGGAAGTGGAAAATCGACCTTGCTCAATATATTAAGCGGGCTTGAAGTTGCAGATGAAGGAAATGTACGCTACGAGGAAACGGATATTAACCACCTTTCTAGCGCGAACCGAACGAAATTCAGAAAGAATAACATTGGATACGTTTTTCAAAAGTACTTATTACTGTCTAATTTAACAGCAGCAGAAAATATCGCTGTAGGAGTAAATAATAAAGAGGATTTGGATAAGATTCCCGATTTATTGGAGAGATTCGGTTTAGAAGAACATCAACATAAACTCCCCTCTGAATTATCAGGAGGTCAGCAGCAAAGGGTTTCAATTCTTCGAGCGTTAATTAAAAAGCCGAAAGTGTTAATTTGCGATGAACCAACCGGTGCACTTGACCAACATTCAAGTAAAGAAGTTCTCAAAGTAATTCAGCAATTTCATGAAGAAACAGATATGACAATCATTATGGTAACCCATGATAACAAAATCCCTCTTATCGGTAATCGTATAATAGAAATAAAAGATGGAGAAATAAAAAATGTTATAGAACAACAACCAAAAAAAGTGAAAGAGATTGATTGGTAAGATGAAGATAATTAGGAAACAAATACGGAAATCAATACTAGCCAAAAAATTCCAACTGCTCTCTGTTTTTTTATTAACCATCTTACTTGCTACGGTATTTAACTATCTTATTGGCGGGATGACCGTTGTACAGGAAACATATGAGAATCAAATGAAGCATTCTCAAGTAGAGGACTTTCGAATGCTGCCAACCCTAGAATTAGAAGATCATACGGAGGAGATAATCGAAGAGTACCAAATCAGCTCAGAAGATCTCGAAAGCCATTCTTTGATGGAGTTAATCGATGAATACCAGGTTTCACTTGCTGATTATGATAAACCAATCATGGACTCACTTGCACAACAATATGGATTTGACTACCAGCTTTATGAAGAAAGCATCATCAAAGAAAATGACATAACTTATTTCTTCACTCCATATCAAGAAGACATTAGCAATTTCACGATTGTAGAAGGGGCTTCTCCTAATAAACGCGAGGTATCCTTAACGTTTCAGTATGCTGAACAAGAAAATATTAATATCAGCGACACAATTGATATTTTAGGCTCTACTTATACGGTCAGTGGATTGCACACAGGTCCATTACATAATTTCTTATATTCTAATCAATATTCCGATAGTATCATGCTTACTTCTAACTTAGGTGTCCTTATGAATGAGGATGATTTCGAGAATTTGGACAGCCGGAATAAATCATATGTCTATTTAGGTAAGTTATATGATGCAGTAGTCGGGGAGGATACTTTACAAACAATCGAAAATGATCCAGAAACCGATCAATTCCTCTATCCTGAAGATGTAGCTAGCATTAGTAATATTGAGAATGACATTAGCACTAACACGTATCTTGGGATTGTTGCTGTTACTATTCTATTTATTACAATCATCGTCATTCTCATCATCCTGATTCGAAATTTACTCGACCAATTAGATCCTGATTTCGGAATCCTGCTAGCTATCGGTAAACAGAGAAGAACGATCATTTTCGGATTTGACTTTTATATTTTATTATTACTGTTCGCTATTATGATCGGCTCATTCCTTGGTATTCAACTACAGCAGCAGACGTTCACGCAAATGCAATTAACATACAATCTGCAGCAATTTCTTCCTTATGATTTAATATATGCTTTGTTATTTGGAGTCCTATTTATCGTGATAATGACAGGGACCATCCTATTATTTGTTATAAGGAAGTTGAATGTAAATCCATTAGAAATGATCAACAGTGTCAGTACAAAGAAACAGCATACTGCTGTTTTAAAAACAATCAAAAAGTGGAATGCCTTCCGCCCATTCACTCAACGATTCAAATTGTCATTCACTTATAAAAATATATACTTTTTATTTACGCTCGTATTCTCTATTCTTATCGTATTTAATTTATTCTTACTCGGTTTAAATTTAATTACATCGAACCAAACGAGTTATGAAACATATCAAGACAGCATTCATTATGACACAATGGATATTCAGGCGAGTATACAGCGAGATGACAATGATTTAAATCATATCGGCTATAGTGGAAACTATTCCCTGGAATCGACCGACAATGACACGACTGAAGAAGCGATTCAAATTCTAGCGGTAAAAGATAATAATCCTTATTTTGATTCTATCGAACAAGGAACAATTATTTTAAATAAAAAATTGGCACATGATTTCGGCATTGAAACCGACGATTCGGTAACGATAAATTTCAATGGGAATGAAGTTACTTTTCATGACATTATCATTAATGATCAAGCGCTTGATTCAAATAATTATATGAATTTAGAGCAGTTGTGGGAAGTTGAATCAGACCTAGAGGAAGGATCTTATAATCTCACTTTCAATGAGCCAACTGGATCAGAGGTATTGTATTCTACGGAAAAAGAAGATGAAATTCATTTTCTGGATGAGAGCATTATGCAAATGAATGTATTGATTGTGGTTTTATTTATAGCAACTACTCTCATTTCCTTTATTCTATTAATATTGATTGCCAATTTAATGGTGAATGAGAATACGGAGGCGATCCAAACTCTGCATTTATTAGGGTACAATTTCCGCCGCATCTTTCATTTATCAACCGATGTATTCAAGTTACCTATTGTATTGTCCGTAGTCTTAGCATTAGCAATACATCCATGGATCATTCAATTAATGGAACGAATTATCAATATGAATAACTCGACTATTTTCATTGAGATTAATACTTCAATTTCCACGATTATTATAAGTGTCATTATCATTTTAGTAATCTATTACATCGCTTTTATATGGAATTATCTTTTCCATATTAATAAAATAAAGAAATCATAAAGATAGACGGCAATAATCCCAGAAGCAAGGTCTTATTGCCGTCTATTTTTACATCTTATTTCACCAATTTCTCTAAATCCTTCGCGACTTTGTCACTAACCGCTCCCTTACCACCAAAGATGGACAAATTTGAAAGCTTCTTACTTGTAATAAAATTAGCTACTACATCAGGTACCCGCTGATGAACGAGCAAAATAGATGAGTTGTTTTTTGCCGCAAGTACAGCACCGGTTAAAGCATCGGCGTAGTTCGTACCAGTAGCTACATATATGTTCTTCGTATCAATATTAGATTGTTTATTAATAGCTATATTTGTTTCGTAACGATCCTTCCCACTCCAGCGGGTTGAATTTGGTAGCTGGCCTTTCACTTTTTCTGATACTACGGCCTGACCGCCCACTACAATCGTACGTTTAGCACCTAATTTTTTACCGCCTGACTTGTTGGTTCAGATAACTTGTTCGCACTCGTTAATAGAATTGGTATACCCTGGGTTGCAGAATAAGAAGCTGCGGAAAGTGCATCTGGAAAATCCATCCCATTAGCAACAACTATGTTGTTCGTACCATTTGGAGCAACTTCATTCGCGATTAAAGCCGCTGTTCCAAATCTGTCATTCCCGGAAATTCGGCGCACGTTAAGTTTTGCTGATTTCAACTCAGTCTCTACATTCTTACTAACGGCACCCGACCTACCTAAAATAACCACGTTTTTTGCACCTAAACGCTGAATTTCTTTCAATACATTTGCACTCAATTTTGCACTTGATGTCATCAGGATTGGCGCATCCAATTTGTAAGCAAGCGGAACTCCCGCAAGCGCATCTGCAAAATTATCACCGCGCGATAAAATAACAGTACTTGCAGCACTCCACCCGTCCTTGCTGATTTCGATTGCAGTTTCATACCGGTTATCGCCGGAGATACGATCAACTGACGCACTATTGGCTTTTTCAAACTTCAATGTTTTTCCCTGCTTAGGGTTCTCCGCGACATCTTGAACGGAGACGACAGCTGTATAATTACCATTCTTCAATCCCGATAAAGAAATAGTGAATGCTCCATTTTGTTCTAATGTTAAAGCTCCACTTTTCACTATCTTTTGGTTCGCATCTCTCAATTGGTAATTGGTTCGTAAATAATCATTGACATTGTAATTTTCACCATAGATGTTCTCAACTGTTCATTTGAAGTTAATAAAATTATCAAGGACTTTCCCTGTTATCTTATTCCCTGAAACAGGGTTGAAGTTAATTTTCGACGGTGTTTTCTTCACAAGTAAGGGACCACTTTCCACGAATCCTTATCAAACATACCATCCTCATAATGAGAACGGGCAAAAAATCATAATGAATATACACTATAATGCATTAAATAGATCAAATTAGGGTTTGGATATTCCCACCTAATATACCCTCCATTTGTTTTAAAATCGTACTGCCCAGGTCCTTGGTAACCTAATCTGAGGATAAATCCGATGGTTCCATCCCTGTAGTGCCCGCCAGTAGGGTTCATTGCATCCCAAACTTCTGCATTCAATGACACCTTCTTCTTCAATCCCATCTTAAAAATATCCTCATCAAACTTGCCATCCCCGTTTGGTGAGATAATATTGCGCTCTAGATTGACATAATCAATAACCGTTTTAATATCAGGATTACTTTCTAATTCATTCGCGACTGTACCTGTTGGATAAAGCAATCCGGCAAAAAGGACCAATATCGAAAACATAGCAACATCCCGAAGCCTGGCTTTCTTATTCACATATACATCCTCCGATTCATCAGGATGCTCTTTTGGTTGGAATTGGCATATAAACGTGGTTTATTTTCCTGTTAATGCGCTCCACATGCTGAATTGGGAAAAGGTCCGCATTCTCCCCCCTTATTAGCTCGCTCGTCTTGTTTGTCATTTCGAAACAGTAGTCCGTTAAAAAATACACTTAGGCTGATATATCTTATTCTATTTTCATTTTAAATGTAAATAAATAGGGGGAGTGTAAACTAAACTGTGTAAGTGAGAGAGCGTCGCTCTTACTTCGCAGTTTAGTTTACCCCCCCCTGACCTACTTATCTATAATTATAAGTATTCAATTTATTTAAAACTTAGCTTTTTCCATTTCCCATTTTTTCCTTGTCGTCTCCTTTGTCGTCTGTCTCATCATTATCATCTATTAAATTATTAGTTGAAGTTTTAAATTCACGTAATGTCTGTCCAGCAGCTTTACCTATTTCCGGTAATTTTTTAGGTCCGAAAATGATAAGAGCAAGTAGAATAATTAAAATCAAACCTGGAATGCCTATGTTAGCAATGCCCATATTATGATGCCTCCAATTATAAAGGGTTTTTAATTTTTTCTTGCTCATTCTCCCTCTTTGTCTTCACTAACTCTGTAATTTTAAAACCGTCATGACTTTAGTTAGTTTATCAAATGTGAATCCAGAAACTTTTCTATCATGATCATTAAAATTTAATGTAACACATACAAATGAATCACCTACCGTATAGAGTGAAACTAAATCACTATAATTATGCATCCGATACTTAACAACTGAGCAAGTAATTATTCTTATAGTTTGATTAAAATAATAAAGTGACTTTTCCTTAAACTCTCGGCTCTATAAAACTGTTCGTAAATCATCCATAAGTATTTCTAGTTCATCTGTATTCATCCCATTATATTCCTTAACAATAATTCCTTTAGGATTAATTAAGTAAAAGTTAACCCCATGAGATCTCTGACCAACCGCACCTCTTTCTAATACGGAATTAAATGTATCTTCAGATATTCTTTGAATAGTCTCAAAGTCATAGCCTGTTAAAAAACTCCATGATTCCAGATCGACATCATATTGATTGGCATACTCTTTTAAGACACTTGGCGTATCATATGAAGGCTCAACACTAAAAGATATAATTCTTGGTCTTAAACCATCCATATCCAATTTCTTTTGTATATCTGCCATACGAGCTGTTGTAATAGGACAAACTGCTTCACAGTTCGTATACATAAAATTAGCTACCCACCAATCACCTTTTAGACTTTCAAAACTTAACGTATCTTCATCTTGTGTGATAAATTCAAATTCTGTCATAGGTTCAGACAAATTCATTTCTATTTTCGCTTGATTTCCGCAAGAAACCAAAAAAATAAATATAAGAAAGACTAAGACCTTTACATATGCCAATGTCTATCCTCCCCTTAACCATATATCCTAATAATATTTACTACGACTAATATTTAGGGGACTCATACATTCATCTCTGTTTTCTAAATATATTTTTTAGATTCTTTGGCTCTGACCAATTGTCCACCATCATTGCTTAAATATTTATCAATACCTTCAGCAGCTCGATAAGCTAAAGCCCCTGCTGTACCAGTTGGATTCGGTGCTCCGAAATGCGGAAATGCCGAAGCCCCTATCACAAACAAATTATCCATATCCCACATCTGTGAATAGTTATTTACAGCTGAGGTGTCTGGTGATTCACCCATGATTGCACCACCACTACTGTGTTGGAAGGTAAAACTAGCTTTAACGTGCTCAATATCTTCACTAGGTTCGACGATATCTGCCCCCATCTCTTCCATCATTTCAACACAGATGTCTCTACCAAAACTTAATAAGTTGTGATCTTGTTCTTCAAAATCAAATGTTACACGTAGCAATGGATCCCCAGTGCTGTCTGTGTATGTTGGATCAAGATCCAAATAATGATGCTTCCAAGGCATTACAGCAAACATAAAGTTGACATTTAGTACACGATTAGCGTAGTATAAAGACTTTTCTTTAAATTCACTCCCCCATCTCGGAGTTCCCCTAGGTACTGGATTATTTGAAATTGGCCCAGCCCCACCTTGAGTTATTCTACATATACCTCCATGAATAAAATCAACTTCTGAATGATCAAAGTTATCACCGACATAATCAGTAAAAATAGCACCTAGCCCTCCAGCTCCCATATGCAAATTAAATTTTCGATCATTAAAAAAACCTCTAGCTGCACTAGCACCGTCAGCGGCATGATGATCACAAAAATTTTTACCAATGACTCCCTCCCCAGTTTCAGGATTATATGGAGTCCCAATTTCGGATAAAAGTAATAAACGTACATTATTAAATGTATAACTTGTCAGAGCAACGACGTCAGCAGGTTGTTCAAATTCTTGTCCTGTTCGAGTATCTGTATAGAGTACCCCCGTAGCTTGTCCTCCTTCATATAAAATACGTGTCACATTGGCATCCGTACGAAGTTCAAAATTACCTGTATTTTTTGCAGTTGGTATAACGGTAATAACAGGGTCTGATTTGGCACCAAATTCACAACCATGACTATAACAAAATGAGCAATATTGACAACCATAAATCGTTTGTCCATCCGGATTCTCATAGGTTTCTGATATACTTGCTGAAGGCAATGAGATAGGGTGGTAACCTAAATTTTTAGCCGCTTCCTTAAATAAACGCGTGGCTGGAACTTCTTTCATTGGTGGTGTTGGAAAAGGACTAGAACGTTCGGGTCCCATTGGGTCTTGTTCGCCAGAAATTCCCGCCATCTTTTCAAATTTATCATAATAAGGCTCTATTTCATCGTACGTTATCCCCCAATCTTGAATCGTCATTCCCTCGGGTATCTTTTCTTTACCGTACCTCTCAACCGTTTGGCTGAAAATTTCATAATCATAGGGTAAGTAGCGATGACATTGTGCTGCCCAATGACTCCCTCCACCTCCAGTATTTGTTCCTATCCTCAAATTTTCAGGTTCACGAATTGGTAATGCTTGGGAATCTAAGGTGTTGCGAAAAGTGAGTGTATCATCAGATAGACTATTCATCATTTCATTTCTTGAATGACCATATTTTAATTCATCTTTCATTTGATTATAATCTTCTAATGTCTCTTCCTTACCTCTTTCCAATCCAACGACTTGATATCCAGCTTTAGAAAGTTCAGCAGCAATAATACCCCCAGTCCAACCAACACCAACAGTAACAACATCTACTTTTTTCAAAACCTTTGGCATATTTACCTTCTCCTCCTATAGGCTTTTAATTATAGTTACTCAAGCTAATTGGATCCATAAAGTTGAATTCTTCTTTTTCAATAACATTAATGTAAGAACTTTGAGGACCTGGATATTCTTTCATACGCCATCCATCCATATTCCTGTTTCCACCATAAAGAGGGTCAGAATAAGCCCCTTCAAGCGTTCCTTGTATAAGCATATTAAAAAACGTATCAGAACCTACACCTTGTAATTCAATTTCTCCATTCTCAAACATTGTTAAGACCTCAATCTGTTGTTCTTCATCCAATTCTTCAAATGAGTCTCCAAATTCGTTTTTACTAACTTCAGTGATTTTACGAATTCCTTGAATAAAGATCTCTCCTCTGTTTAAGGCAGATTGAAATCCCTGAGTGTCCTCCCCTTCTATAAATGGTCCCTTCATGTACTCATCTGTATTATTTCCCCATGCTCCCGCTAACTGCTTATCAATAAAATACGGAACCCCCAACGCAATTGCTCCAGGGCCATTGTCATCCTCTGGTAAAATTCGTTCCGTTGTCCAACTCAGCACACTAAAATCTTCTCGACGATTAAAAAATACTCTTGCCTCACTAAAATCTGGAGCTGTTTCATTAACTACGTCGTTTTCAGTACCTGTCCACCATTGGTTACCAATTATACCTCCAATCAATCCGCTACCAATTATACCTCCAGTAACAAGTCCTGCTTTTTTAATAAAGTTACGTCTACTTATTTCTTCTTTTTGATTCGATTGAGTTGTCTGTTTTTCACTGTTGTTTTTATCCAATATCAAACACCTCGCTTAGTATTAGAACTCTGAAAACATGATTCCATTGTCCGAATTAAAGGTTGATTGTAATCATCAAGCATTTATTTTCATTACCACATAGATATGCACTCTGCACTTTCTTTATGAAGGGATATATAGACAAATTCATCTAAAATCAGAAGTTCCACTTTTTCAAGTTGCTTTATCAGTCCGGGGTGTCCGAGGTGGAAACCCATTTGGTTCGCCTCTATTAATCAACTGTATGATGGAATTATTGTAAAAGGAGATCATCCCGGCCATTGAGCGTGAGGATGGAGAAGATAGTCTCCGTTACGGATTGGAAGAATAGTTGAAAGGTTAGATGTAGGATATCTTTTTAACATACCCAATTAATACTAAATGAATCTATTGTAAGTCAAAGTTATGGGGGGACCCAAAAAATATATAGTCATTATAACTATCAATCCATATTATATTAGCTTAGAATGAGTTAAATTACGTTAGTCGAGGAACAAGGTAAGACATGTGAATATGAACATATGGTTCTCTCGCTACAAATACTTTTTAAAGTTAAACGACCACAGCCCATGGAATATTGGGCTATAGCCGCTTAGTTAATTACGCTCTTAATCAACCAAAATTATTTATCAAAAACTTTTACTTGAACATCTGCATCAATATGCTCTTTTGCGCCTGCTTCTTGCTCAACTGAACCAAATGGCATTTGTGCAAGCATTTCGTATGTTTCTGGTAGATTAAACATTTCTTTCGTTCCTTTATCGAAGCCTTGTTCATATCCAACGTTAAAGTGTTGTAAGCTTGCACCTAAGTCCATTTCTGCAAGAGCTAACCAAACAGCGTATTGTGCGTTCGCATTGTTGTTTTGTTTGTAAGCTTCTTCACGTACTCCTTGTGCAGGCATTTTTTCAACTTCTTCTTTATCTTCAAAGAATAGAACGGTACCAATCGCATTCTTCGATCCCGTCATAATCCCTGACATCATTTCCCACAATTCGCCTTCAAGTACATTCTTTTGCACATCATAAATGTGATCCCAGAATTTATTGTTTGCTTCATCGAATAATACAACAACACGTGTTGTTTGGCTGTTGAAAGCGGAAGGTACTTGTTTCACAACCTCACGAACTCTATCTGTAATTTCCTTTTTTGAATACTGACTATCCGTTCCTAATGCATAAATTGAACGGCGTTTTTCTACTAACTCTACAAATGTTGACATAACCAATCTCCTTTAATTTCCAAAATATATTTTGTAGTTAATTTGTTTGTTAAGATAACTTACTAAATGTAAGTATAGCAAATAAAAATATACTATCAAGTAATTAACTTACCTTTTATCACCATCGTTACATTAATAGTCGTTTTAATGTTTACAGGAATCTCTCAATCGACTGCTCCATTAAAAGGTAAGAATCACGGCTGCTATACCGGGTATATTATGGATTACTGTTGCTAGAACGGCGGGTAAAACAGCTATAATTATAACAATAATCGTGATAATTGGGATGAAACACTGTTACTGACTACTGCAACTAAAACTATTTAGCGTTTTGTAATACTTAACTATCTTTTTTCTCTATTTAATAACACGTTTTAGGCCATCTAGAAAATCTTGCAATTTTAACAACACCAAAAAGGCTACCTCCTTTCACTTAGGAAGTAGCCTTCTATTTATATACTAGACAGCTTCATAAAAAGGTTGAAAATGGGGAGAATAATGGCCTTAACTATTCCTCCTGATATAAGGTCTTTAAAGCCTTACATCATGCCGCCCATTAGATGAGAGTGTAATACCTTTAACGTTAGGTGCTAGAAGTGCGGTATATCAAGGTTTTGATGAACCAGAGTCGTAACATCTTTAATGAGGTGTTACCGTAATTCATGAGATTGCGTTAGCCAAATGTTAGCATTTTGTTAACTTATTTTACCAACCCATTTCTATTAATTAGAAACTATTAAACTATTTGAAGAGATGGCGTCCTTATATTTGAAGAAAAAATAATGAGTTTAAAAGTAGATATGGCTGGTTACGAAAATGGGCTAAAATGACTAGTGAGCGCGCCAGAATAGATGCAAAAGCTAATAACACTCATATTTTTTTCTATGAGAAAGATGGAAAGCTTGTAAAGGAACTTCCTAATGGTGGCATTTTCCCCTTGAATAAAGATGGTGAATCTTAATGCATAATCATAATCCAATGTTCTTTGTGTTTGCAGCACAAAAAATCTCTAATCGCTTGTATTAATGAACGACTATTTCATTAATTCCGCAATATAATATACACTAAGTAAATAATGTAGGCGGCGACAAGCACGAATCCTTCCCGCTTTCCAATTCTAAAGCTCGTTCTTGAGAACACCAATAATATAATAGTTAGTACAATCATAAGAATGACATCAATAAACATTTTATCGTTTGTTGCTAGTG
The DNA here is from genome assembly GCF_021556485.1 of Oceanobacillus alkalisoli. Classification (GTDB taxonomy): domain Bacteria; phylum Bacillota; class Bacilli; order Bacillales; family Amphibacillaceae; genus Oceanobacillus; species Oceanobacillus alkalisoli. The sequence goes on from NZ_JAKGBW010000006.1 coordinate 218,817, forward strand.
GAGAAATAGTAGCCGAGGCACCAAGTACAAATAAAATATTAAAAATATTACTCCCGACAATATTACCCAGCGCAATTTCACTTTCTTTTTTCAATGCCGCAGAGATGGAAGTGACAAGTTCGGGAAGGGATGTTCCTATTGCAATAATCGTTAACCCTACCAATGTTTCACTCATACCGAGAGAATAAGCAATTTCTGTACCGTTATCTACTACCAAATCCCCTCCAAATATAATTGCAGCCAATCCTAGTATGGTAATTAATATATTTTTACCCCACCTGATGTCCTCAGGAACTGGTTCGTCTGCTTTCTCTTTCCGACTTTTTAGGCCAATCTCAATTACATAGTACATAAAGATGGATAAGAACAATAAAAAAATAAATCCATCACTGCGTGTAAGTAGGTTGCTACCCGATCCTTGCAATGTAATATCACTCATAAGAATTAGCAATGCTACACTTGCGAGAAAGGTAAATGGGATTTCTTTTCTAATGGTCTCACTTTCAACTCTCAAAGGATATAAAAATGCTGTGACACCTACAACAAGGGTAATGTTAAGAATATTGCTTCCAACTACGTTACCAAGTGCAACATCTGCATTTCCTTCCAATGCTGCAATAATACTGACAGTCGCTTCCGGTGAACTTGTTCCAAAAGCCACAATAGTTAACCCAATTAAAATAGTCGGAACCCGGAGCAGTTTGGCAATATTGGAAGATCCGTCTACAAAGAGGTCGGCGCCTTTTATCAATAATGCAAAGCCGATAATTAATAAAATATAACTCATTGTTTATTCTCCCTAACTCATTTAGTTTCTATTATTTTCTAATTACTATAAATACATACCACATTAAAACGAAATTTAAAAGTATAATGAAAATCACTTCTAGAAATAACTTTTTCAATGGCGCCCAATTGCAGTATAATCTTTTCTGATGTTACTGGTATCGTGGAACAATGCCAACATCCTTGATTGTTACTCTATTTCTAATCCAAACGGTGTAAGAGAATACGTGGAAACATATCCAGATATTCCAATTTTTATGAATGAAGTACTTGCACTATACTTTGAAGGAAATCCCATTGTCTAAAGATGAAGTTTTATGACCTATTGGATAATGGAGACGATGAAAAATTGATATCATTGGTTGAGGAAGACAAAGTGCAGTTTTATAACATAAAGGATATTAATGATACCTTTATCCCCTATCTGGAGAAAGATTTAACTCAACTAAGAGATTTGGAGGAACAATGGGAAGAGATAGTTGCAAGAAAGTCTTGACGTAAAATAATTGTGGATGAAGAAATCATCAAAGCTTTAAAAGAGCATAAAAGGGTTCAGAGGCAAGTAATTGAACAACTAGGAGATTTTTACTACAACAAAGACTTTATTTTCGCAAAAATGGAACGGCAACAGGGTTATCCGATTGTCATTAAGACCGTACAAAATCGGATGAAAAGGTTGCTACACCTTGCCAATCTGAATCAGGAATTAACACCACATTCACTAAGACATACACACACATCGCTCTTAGCAGAGGCAAGTGTTGCTCTTGAACAAATTATGGACAGGCATGGACACTCAGATGATCAAATTACAAAGGATGTCTATCTCCATGTCACCCAAGAATTGAAAAAAGAAGCCTCTCAAAAGTTCAGTGAACTCATGAGAAGCCTCCGTTAATTTACCTCAATGTTAGCAAAATGTTAGCATTTCACCCTCATCTTATATCAAAACCCACTCATATCATGGGTTGAAACGGCTTATTACATCATGCCGCCCATTCCACCCATACCGCCCATGTCAGGCATTGCAGGTGCATTTTCTTCTGGCTGATCCGCAACTACAGCCTCAGTAGTCAAGAACATAGCCGCTACAGATGCTGCGTTTTGCAGTGCAGAACGTGTAACTTTTGCAGGGTCTACGATACCAGCTTCGATCATGTTTACCCACTCGTTCGTAGCTGCGTTGAAGCCGATGCCCTTTTCTTCGCCTTTCAAGCGTTCAACAACGATGGAGCCTTCAAGACCTGCGTTGTCTGCGATTTGACGAACTGGTTCTTCGATTGCGCGAAGTACGATGCTGACACCAGTTGCTTCGTCGCCTTCAAGTGCAAGTTCGTTTACTTTCTTGTACACTTCAAGAAGTGCAGTACCTCCACCGGCAACAATACCTTCTTCTACTGCTGCGCGTGTAGAGTTTAGTGCGTCTTCAATACGAAGTTTACGCTCTTTCAATTCCGTTTCCGTTGCAGCTCCTACTTTAATTACTGCAACACCGCCTGCAAGTTTCGCTAGACGCTCTTGTAATTTTTCTTTATCGAATTCAGAAGTAGTTTCTTCTACTTGTGCACGGATTTGTGCTACACGGCCTGCGATTTGGTCTGGGCTGCCAGAACCTTCAACGATTGTTGTGTTTTCTTTTGTTACAACAACCTTAGCAGCACGTCCAAGCTGTTCGATTGTAGTGCTCTTCAGATCAAGTCCTAGATCTTCTGTAATTACTTCCCCGCCAGTTAACGTACCGATGTCTTCAAGCATTGCTTTACGACGGTCACCGAATCCTGGTGCTTTAACTGCAACTGCGTTAAACGTTCCGCGAAGCTTGTTCACAACTAATGTTGCAAGTGCTTCACCTTCAACGTCTTCAGCGATAAGAAGTAATGGCTTGCCTTGCTGAACAACTTGCTCAAGAACTGGTAGTACTTCTTGGATGTTGCTGATTTTCTTATCTGTAATTAGAATGTATGGATCTTCAAGAACTGCCTCCATTTTATCTTGGTCTGTTACCATGTACGGGGAAGCATATCCACGGTCAAATTGCATACCTTCTACAACGTCAAGCTCTGTGTTGAATCCTCTTGACTCTTCGATTGTAATAACGCCGTCTTTCCCAACACGCTCCATCGCTTCAGCAATTAACTCGCCTACTTCATCGTCGTTAGCAGAGATTGCTGCAACTTGTGCAATGGATTCTTTGTTCTCTACAGATTTAGAAACATTTTGTAATTCTTCTACTGCGGCTTGAACTGCTTTTTCAATTCCGCGGCGAATACCTACTGGGTTCGCACCAGAAGTTACGTTTTTCAGTCCTTCACGGATCATTGCTTGTGCAAGAAGTGTAGCTGTTGTTGTACCGTCGCCTGCTACATCATTTGTTTTGGAAGCAACTTCAGATACGAGCTGTGCCCCCATGTTCTCGAATTGATCTTCCAATTCGATTTCTTTTGCGATTGTTACACCGTCGTTTGTAATTAATGGTGCGCCGAATTTCTTATCCAGTACAACGTTACGTCCTTTTGGTCCAAGTGTAACTTTTACTGCATCTGCTAATGTATTTACTCCACGAGCTAATGCGCGGCGTGCATCTTCACTGAATTTAATATCTTTTGCCATGGTTACAATTCCTCCCTAGTTTTAATTATAAATGTATGTTTAAGTATCTTAAGTATAGGTAATTTAAATTATGAAATAACAGCTAGAATATCGCTTTCTCGTAGAATCAAATATTCTTTCCCGCCGTATTTCACTTCTGTTCCAGCAAACTTAGAGAAAATAATGCGGTCTCCTTCAGACACTTCAAGAGCAATCTTTTCACCACTGTCTGTTACACGGCCAGAACCTACCGCTACTACATTACCTTCTTGTGGCTTTTCCTGTGCAGAGTCTGGAAGTACAATCCCGCTTGCTGTTGTTTCTTCTTGCTCTACAAGTTCGATAACAACACGATCTCCTAATGGTTTAATCATCTAGAACTCCTCCTTGATTCTAAAGTCTATTTTTTGTTAGCACTCAACCGCAGCGAGTGCTAATCACAATTAATATAATAAGTAATAAGTTAAAAAAATGCAAGCAATGTATCTGTCTTTTTACTATTTTTTAATTCTGATCTGGAAAAGGAGTTGGAAATAGATATTATTGGAGACTTATACATATAATTGGGTATAGATAAGATAAAGTGAAACTTCATTCGGTGGGAATTTTACGGACGGTTACACCGGGATAAAAGTGGGACCAATACTCTGACCCCACGCCCCGATTTGTGTTAAAATACGTTTGTGTTAATTTATGATAAAAGGAGTCGTTTTGTTTTGCCGAAGAGATATTGGTATGTGATTGTTACGTATTTGATTATGCAGTTTTCTGCGCTTCCGGTGGCATTGTATATTGAATTATATTTTCCTGAAAGTTATTCACAATATATGATTTATTGGACGATCTTCAGTTTTACTGCTGGAATGCTCGTTACGTTATGGCTGATGAGACCAGACATGCAGAAACCGGCACATCGAGATGCTTCCCCTGCTTCTTCTGTGATTCTTTGGTCGATCCTTGGGGTGTTTCTAGCTTTCTTTGCTCAAGGCATCGCCGCTATGATTGAAGTCTTTATTCTCGGCATCCCAGCAGGATCGGAGAATACAATGGGAATCATGGAATATGCCCGGACAAATGTACTCTTTATTTTGGTACCAGCAATTATTGCGCCAATCCTTGAGGAGATAATTTTTAGAAAGATCATCTTCGGGAGCCTCTATAAGCGGATGAACTTCTTTTTCGCCGCTATACTATCAGCGCTTGTCTTTGCTGCTTTTCATGTAGATTTTTCCCATCTTCTTATGTATACCGCTATGGGACTTGTATTTGCTTTCCTTTATGTAAAAACAAAACGGATTATTGTTCCGATTATCGTCCACGCGGGGATGAATTCTTATGTTGTTTATAAGCAGTACAACTTAACACCGGAGGAAATCCAAAAAATGTTAGATCAGCTCGAACAACTGCAGACTATTTTATTTAGTTGCATATAAAGAAATGGAAGATGACTTCATATCAAAAGTCATCTTCCATTTTTTCCTATTGTATTTCCTGTAACATCTCAATGATTTCATCAACGTCTTCAATCGACTCTTCCATCACCGTATAACGTACGACATATAAATCATTTTCCTTAACGAATATACGTCCAATTTCTTCTTGGTTCGGCTCCGTCGCATCTCCGTCCACACGGAATTGATACATCACTTCGCTCTCCGTTGCACCGAAACGTTCAAATTCAAATTCACCTGTTGTCATATCTTCTAAACTTAACTCCAGTACACTGATGAAATTCGCAAGCCCACTAATTTCGTTACCATTCTCATAGTAATCATAAGTGATGATTGCACTGTAATTTCCTAAGTTTTCATCAACTGGGATATATTCAGCTGTTGTTTCGCCTTCCCCTTCTTCGTAGCTTGCAAGCAGCCATTCTTCTTCCTCAAATGGTGTTGGAAGACTGGTAATTTCATTTGCATAATCCCCAGTTATTTCGATTGCTTCCCTTTCTGCAGGAAGTGGATTAACCTCGATAATTTCCGATTCATAAATCTTCCATTTTCCATCATCCAACTGAAGAACATGCTCCCCTATCGTTTCATTGTTCTCGAATTCGCTCCCGTCCTTATCGACGGTGCGCTGCGCGTAAGCAACGACTGCCCTGTCATCTGACTGTTCTTTCACTTCCAGATCGTTCAGCTCGATATCGAGAGAGAACTCAAAGAATTCTTGAATCGTCTCTTCCGTTGAGTCATAAGCTGGTGAATACGGGTGGATTGTCTCCATATAACCGTCCAAGTCTTTTTCCATCAAAGCCTTCACATTAGACTCCAAGACAGAATAGAATACATCTTCCGTTGCTTCTACGTTTTGCTCTGCCGTTTCCTCATTCTCTGAATCATCCGAGCAAGCCGCCAAAAACAGACAGGAGAAGATAACCAGCACTCCTGCCAATAATTTACGATTCGACACGTCTTCCACACCCCTACATTTTTCTCCAGTTTCTCTTCAATTTCCTGTTTCTCTATGTATATATCCTAGTTTGACTCGAGTGGATAATGCTTCAAGAAATAAACAAGTGCCTGCAGTTCAACGGCTAAGTCAATATGATGAACGCGTACATTATCTGGCACCGTAATCCGAACAGGTGTGAAGTTCAAGATACCTTCAATCCCTGCTTTCACTAATTTCTCTGTAATCGCATCTGCTTCTGATACAGGGACGGTAAGAATTGCAACGGAGATCCCCTCGATTCTCTCCATCATTTCACCAATCGCATAAACCGGAACGCCACCTACAATTTGGCCTATCTTGTTTTCATCACTGTCAAAGGCCATTTTTATTTGGATATTATTATTTTTTGTAAAGTTATAATTTAAAAAAGCGGTACCTAGATTACCGACACCGATTAAAGCTACCTCTGTCATTTCATGCTGGTCAAGCGTACTGCGGAAAAAACCAAGCAAATATTCGACATTATAGCCATAACCTTTCTTCCCTAATGCACCAAAGTATGAAAAGTCACGACGAATCGTGGCAGAGTCAACTTTAATCGCTTCAGAGAGATCCTTTGACGAAACCCGGTTCTTCCCTTGTTGATTTAAAGTGTTTAAATAACGATAATACAACGGAAGCCGCTTTGCTGTTGCTTGTGGTATTTTATTTTGTTTCATATCTGCTCCTCATTTCATGATATACGAATTATTTAGTAGTTGTATGGTCTATTCTAACAGAAAATGAACAAAATGTCGTGATGATTTTCACAAGTAATTTCCTTCTGTCGATATTTACGTTACAATACATATAATGGGGTGAATGTATGATTTTAATGCAAATGAATGGACTTTCGAAATCTTTTGGTTCGGAAACCATTTTATCAAATGTAAAACTTGAGGTAAAAGATCTCGATCGAATAGCGATTGTCGGGAGAAACGGGGCAGGTAAATCTACCTTATTAAAAATAATGGCTGGAGATCTCTCCTATGACACGGGTGAGCTGATTAAGCCGAAAGAGCTGACGATTGGATACCTTTCCCAACATATGGAACTGCAATCCGGTAAAACAATCTGGAATGAACTTGTCACGGTATTTGACGATTTAAAAAAACAAGAAGGAAAATTACGTCATATAGAAGAGCAGTTGCAAACCACCGACTTACTCTCGGAAGCTGATTACCAAAACTTACTGACAGAATATGATCGGTTGCAGCACGCCTTTGAAACTGGCGGCGGTTATACGTATGAAGCAGAGATTAAAGCGGTATTGCATGGACTCAATTTCCAAGATTATGATTACAATACGATGATCAGTGAATTGAGTGGCGGGCAGAAAACAAGGCTTGCACTTGGGAAGCTGCTCCTGCAAAAGCCACAGCTTCTGCTTCTTGACGAGCCGACAAACCATTTGGATATCGAAACATTAGGTTGGCTCGAATCTTACTTAAACAGCTATCCAGGGGCTATTGTCATTGTTTCCCACGACCGTTACTTTTTGGACAAGACTGTAACACTAGTCTATGAGATTTCAAGACATCAGACGAAGAAATACCACGGGACATATAGTAAATTTCTTGAACAAAAAGCAGCTGATTATGAACGGGAACGGAAAGAGTTCGAGAAACAACAAACAGAAATTAAACGGATGGAAGATTTCGTCCAGCGTAATATCGCCCGCGCTTCGACGACGAAGCGAGCTCAGAGCAGACGGAAACAGCTTGAGCGAATGGAACGGATGGACAGGCCGCTCGGAGACGAGGCATCCATGTCCTTTTCTTTTGATATAGAAAGGAGAAGCGGGAATGATGTCTTGAAGATTGAAGACCTCGCCCTCCGTTATCCGGATGAGGAAGAGTATACCTTTAAACAGGCGAATCTAAGAATCACACGCGGGGAGCGGGTCGTTCTTATCGGGCCAAACGGGGTTGGCAAAACGAGTTTACTTAAAATACTTATTGGGAAACTCCAGGCAACAAAGGGAATCTTTGAGCTTGGGACAAATGTGAAAGTTGGCTATTACGACCAAGAGCAGGCAGATCTTTCCTCGAATAAAACAATCCTCCAGGAACTTTGGGATGAATATCCGCTCGTAATGGAAAAAGATATCAGAACAGTGCTGGGTAACTTTTTGTTTAGTGGAGATGATGTCTTAAAGCCGGTAAATACGTTAAGTGGCGGAGAAAAAGCGAGACTCGCCCTTGCGAAACTAATGATGCAGAAAGCTAATCTGCTTATTCTAGACGAACCGACAAACCATTTGGATATCGACAGTAAAGAAGTACTGGAAGCAGCACTCATGGGATACCCTGGAACAATTCTTTTCGTTTCCCATGACCGTTATTTCATCAATCGGATTACAGACCAAGTTGCACAGATGAGTAAGGATGGAATCAAGATTTATCTCGGAGATTATGACTATTATCTTGAAAAAACAGAAGAAGAAAAAGAATTTATCAGGCTTTCCCAGCAAAAAGAGGATAAGCCAAACACCGATAATAGGCGTCGCAGTTTTCAGGAAGAGAAACAGCTGCAAAGCGAGAAACGAAAGCGCGATAGAAAAATCGCACAGCTTGAAACTGCCATTGAGGAAAAGGAATTAGAAATTGCAAACCTTGAAGAAGAAATGACTAAGCCTGAAGTATTCCAAGATCATGAGAAAGCACTGGAATTAACGAAACAAGTGAACGAGCTGAATGACAAATTAGAAGAACTAATGGAGAGTTGGGCAAATTTACAGGATTAATGAATTTCATAATACGTACTTAATGCTTCACCATCACCATCTGTAGTTGAGTTGGTTCGTTCCCAACTACAGATGGTGATGGAAAGCCGACTTTGGTAATTATGAAATTCATTCGGATGAGTAAAAATACAATTTATTGGAGGTTGGCCAGATGACAATAGCAATCGCAACACTTATCGTTCTTATACTCATTAACGCATTTTTTGCCGCTTCTGAAATTGCACTCTTCGGGCTAAACGATAATAAGGTAAAACAACAACCAGAAACCGGTCACAAGAAGTTTATCCTAAAAAAGTGTAATACGGAAACCGCACTTTGTCATCGAAACACGTAAGATTGAGGAATTATTTGCCAGTATGAAAAAGCAAAACACCCATATTGCAATTGTTCTTGATGAAAATGGCGGAACAGAAGGCTTAGTAACGATTGAGGAAGAGATTGTCGGCGAAATTTCCAGTGAAGATATTCTATTAAAGGAACATCCAGACATAAACAAAGAGTTCAAGGAAATCGGAACAAATGAATACTTGGTTAAAAGAACAATCGGCTTGTATCAATTGGATGAAATGCTTGCCATCGGTTTACCAATCATGATTTTGATACATTAAATGGATTTCTTATTCATGAGCTTCGACATATTCCAGCGCTTGATGAAGAATTCGTCATTTCCTATAACAACACAGAATTCAAAGCGAGGAAAATAGGAGAAATCGGATTGTCTCTATCGAAAATAAAACGGGGAGAAGTTGAACCTAACTTTTCCTCGTTTTTTATTATAAACGAAGGAAACTGACGATAAGATACGATAAATGAAGATGTCAAGGCTTCCATTCAGAATGTTCACGTTTTCTTAAGAGATGTTATCGATTTCACTCGGATTGAGTTGAATTGCCTTATCTATTACGCTTACTATAGGTAAAGATAAAGGAGGAGTATAAATGAAAAAGTTATCAATATTCTTCAGTAATTTCAAACAAGCGATGGACCAATACGGTCAAGCACACATCATCATAGCTCATGCTACAGAAAGCTTTAGCAACAGATTGAAATAACCCCCTTTCAAGCTCCATCATTTACACCATTATATTTATCCACTAAAATAAAAATGAGCACCCTCTTAGCAGAGTGCTCATTTTTTATTTAAACAAATAATCATTCTGAATTGTATATTCCACAGCTATCCGATAAATAACTCCGACCCCGAGCATCGTCGCCATCACCGAACTCCCCCCGTAACTGATGAGCGGTAATGGGATTCCTGTCACCGGCATCACTCCGATCGTCATACCGATGTTTTGAAACACGTGTACAAGTATCAAACTCAAGAAGCCAAAACAGAAATACGAAGCAAATGGAACAAATTTATCCATGCTTAACCCTAACGATACAAGCTTATAAATTAACAGAAAGTACAGCAGAATCACTAAAGATCCACCAATAAATCCGAAAGTCTCCCCAACTACTGAGAATATAAAATCCGTCTGGGCTTCCGGGTAATACACCTCGACTCCGCCAAGACCTTTCCCAGTTAACTGTCCGGAACCAAGTCCCATGTAAGCTCGGTCAAAATGCCAATTAGCTGAATCGGTCGATTGTGTCGGATCAAACCATGTTAGAATACGGTCGATTTGATAATGTCTGCTCGGTCCAACTACCAATTTAGCAAGTGCGGGAAATTGGACAATAAAAATAAGTACAGCCCCTAAAAAAGTACCGACAACCCCTACTAAACTAAGAATGATCTTCCAGCTGATTCCTGCAAAAATAATCATCATCCCAAGGATAAACAAATAAACCATCGCTGTACCAAAGTCAGGCTGCAGCATAATCAAGCCGACTGGAAGCATCGTAATTCCTACCATTTTCAACAAGAGCATCGTATCTGACTTTAACGTACTCTCTTCAAACTTTTGTTTATGCTTACTGATAATAACTGATAAATATAATATCGTCGTCAACTTAACGAACTCTGCCGGCTGGATCGATACGCCGGGAACAATATTGTTAAACCAGCTCTTCGCCCCATTCACGGAGTAGGCAATTGACGATGGACTGACATATAATATAATTAACGATAAAATACCAGCAGCATAAATATATACACTGCCTTTATACAATTGTTCCATGTCCAAGAATTGCACCGACGCAGCAAATAATAGCCCTACAGAAAACCAAACAATCTGTTTAAAGACAAAATTATCATTTTCATATTGCTCAAACTGTGCCGCATTATAAATAGCTACAAGACTGGTCACGAAAAATAAAACGATTAAGATTAATAAATCGGTTTGCACATAATAGGACTGTTTTTTTGTCATTGCTGCATCACCATACTTCTTTTTCTGAAATCTAACTTTTCTAATCATTATCCACAAGCTATTTATTGAAAAAAGCCCGCTATAATGGTCATTAACAATTCCACCCACATTATCCACAGTTTTCGGGAGTTTTTATCCCACTTTTATTCACATCATGAACAGTGGTATAAGAAGGATTCGATATTGTATCCACAAGACTGTGCATAAGTTGTGAATAAACTCCACAACTTACTGGGGATTTCTTTCTCGCAACATAGAAGATTATAGAAGGGATACTGTACTTTCAAACTTACTCCAGTCCAATCGATAAAGGAGGCTTATCCCCTCTTATACCCAAGTAGTGAAAGCGGGCATCGACTCACGATCATCTTCTTAGTTTTCTTTATATCAAAGAAAAGAGTGAAAGTTCGATCACATATGGAGCAACCTTCTATCCTGACAGACACAGTTTGGACGTGGCTGCGACTACTGGATGTGCTAGTATAAACGCTCTTCGGCGGGGTGAGTAATCACAGTCCGAAGCGTTGCGAAGACAAGCGCTTGCTTAACCTGCAAGGACGCTTCCACCTTTGTTCTTAAATGAGTTCGAGGGAGGGGTTTGCGTTCAAATCAAGACCATCCCGTTTTCCTTGTTCAAAAGCAATGGTTCCAGCAGCAGCTATCATCGCAGCGTTATCTGTGCATAAATTTAGAGGAGGGATCAGTAATGGAATTCCAGCTTCGTCAAACTGGACTTGCATTTCCGTACGCAAACCTCGATTTGCTGCAACTCCGCCCGCAACAATTACTTGCTTCACGTTTTTTTCCTTAGCAGCTCGTAATGTTTTTGTTGTTAACACTTCAATTACACTTGCTTGAAAGCTTGCTGCAATGTCCTCTTTTTTTAACGTTTCTCCACGCTGTTTCGCATTGTGGATTTTATTGATAACTGCAGATTTTAATCCACTGAAACTAAAATCATAACTGCCTTCATCGAGCCAAGCCCGCGGAAAATCAATTGTTTCCTTACCAAGTGCAGCTAAACGATCTACCTCAGGGCCTCCGGGATATGGCAATTCTAACATTCTTGCAACCTTATCGTAAGCCTCACCAGCGGCGTCATCGAGCGTCTCACCGAGCAATTCAAATTCGCCATGTTCTTTCATTAACACAAGTTCGGTATGGCCACCAGACACGATTAAAGCAAGCAATGGAAATGTAAATTCCTGCTCAAATCGATTAGCATAAATATGTCCTGCAATATGTTGAACACCGACTAAAGGCTTCTTTTTCGCAAAAGCGAGTGCTTTCGCAGCATTCACACCAACGAGCAAAGCTCCTACAAGACCAGGCCCTTCTGTAACTGCAATCGCATCAATATCTTTCCATTCCACGTTTGCTTCCTCTACCGCTTCTTCAAGCACCATCGTCATTTGCTCAACATGATGGCGTGAAGCTATTTCCGGGACAACTCCGCCAAACCGTTTATGGCTCTCAATTTGAGATGCAACTACGTCTGAAAGTATTTCCGTACCGTTCTTCACTATAGCAACTGCTGTTTCATCACAGCTCGTTTCAATACCTAGTATGATTTTTTCATTTTTCATTTTAAATTCACCCACATCACAAGAGCATCCTCCTGATCATCTGTATAGTAATTCTTCCGGATACCTCCAGGAAGAAGTCCGAATTTCCGGTACATTCTCTGTGCAACGATATTGGAAACTCGAACCTCCAAAGAGAGCTGTACCGCCCCAATACGAATTGCTGCCATCATTAAATGATGGAATAATTGCTCTCCTATTTTCTTCCCGCGGTACTCAGGCAAGATAGCAATATTTGTAATTTGTGCTTCATCTATGACAATCCACATCCCGGCATAACCGATAATTTCACCACCATAATCGACAACAAAATATAATGCATGCATATTATCTGTTAATTCATGGTAAAAAATATCCGATGTCCAAGGGACCGGAAAGGAAGACTTCTCTACTTTCAATACTTCTGGCACGTCTTTGATTTCCATTTTGCGTATCACAATTTTAGCCATTGCTCTTTTTTTCCTTTTGGTTTTTTAACCAGTTCGCCTCAGCCTCTGCTAAGCGTAAGTAATTTGGTGCAAGTGTATGAATATTATCCGGGTTCCTTGTTAAACTTGCAAGCCCTAGATGTGCGGGGTTGGTAATATGATAAGGACCTTCCGGCATAACAGCCAAATCACCTAAGGTTTCCATAATCAGTTCTTTAAATGATGCTATATCTGGGCTTAAAAATAAAACAGGCTTTCCTTCCGCTTGTAAATCTTTCAAAACATTTACGAATAACGTATTCTGATCTTGAACCGGATTCGTCAGCTGTCCACTCTTCCATTCATAAACTCCTGTATAAACGAGCCCTCTGCGCGCATCAAAAAACGGGCAAACAAACCCGTCAAAAAAACGTCCCTGGTAACTGAGCGCCTCCAGACTGGAAACTCCAACAATGGGGACCCCAAGCGCCCACGCAAGTGTCTTCGCTGTTGTAAGTCCTATCCGTACTCCAGTGTAAGAGCCAGGACCTTTCGCAACAGCTATCTGATCTAATTCCTCGACATCCATTCCCACTTCAGCCATCAACTGATTGATTGCCGGCATTAAGCGTACGGAATGGTTTTTCGTCAGATTTGTCATGATTTGCCCAATCACCTGGTCATTTTTCATAATTGCTACACCGAGAACATGATTTGATGTATCAATGACAAGTACATTCATATTTCGTAACCTCTAATCCTTCATCTTGTATAAAATGCTGCAGTAATGATCACCAAATGCATTAAATTTCAATTTCCTTGCCTGGTCATCATCTGTATATTCAATACCTATTTCTAAACGTTCTTCGGGTAAATAGTCTTTAATAAATTCTGCCCATTCAACAACAGAAACACCATCACCATGAAAGTATTCCGAAAAACCGATATCTTCATCTGAATCTTCCAGTCGATATACATCCATATGATATAAGGGGATTCTACCCTTATATTGTTTAACAATCGTGAATGTCGGGCTATTTACATTACGTGTAATTCCAAGTCCTTTAGCTAATCCTTTAGTAAAAGTTGTTTTGCCTGAGCCTAACTCACCTTCCAAGGTAAGTAAATCACCAGGTTGTAAAAGATTAGCGAGTCTCATCGCAATCTCTTCTGTTTCCTCAAGGGAATGGGCAATAAATTCTATCGAGCTCAAATGATCCACCTACTTTAAATGTGTATACCCTTCTTTTGACAACTTATTTATATTCCCGTTCTTATCAAGATATACGGCATGCTCATCTTTATTCATCACATGACCGATTGCAGTCACACGAAGGTTTAATTTTTCCGCCTTCTGTTGAACCGTCTGCCAATCTTTCTTTGCAACCGTACCAACAAGTTCAAAGTCTTCTCCGCCAAAATACTTCCATTTATGTTGCAGTTCAGCAGGAAATGCAGCTAGTCCTGGATGAGTTGGTACTTTTTCATCTTCCAATACAATGGAAACACCAGACTCCTCCGCGATCTCATGAACTTCATTACCAATTCCATCGCTAATATCATTTAAAGCTAATCGCTTAATACTCCTCAGTGAATTAGAGAATGTTACTCGAGGGGTAGGGAGTTGATGTCTGTTAATGAAATAATCCCTTCCATCAATTTGAAGATCATGCTGTAAAATATATAAGCCTGCTCGGGAATCACCTAATGTTCCCGTAGCAAAAACAATATCGCCTACTTTTGCCAAATTTCGGTATCTTGCTTTTCCCTTCTCTATTTTCCCAATAACGGTAACCGATAAAACAAGGTCTTTTCCTGATACCGTGTCACCACCAATTAAATCAGCACCATGGCGGTTAGACAAATGTTCCATCCCCTTAAATATTTCAAGAAGTTTCGACTCCTTCATCCTATCTGGCACAACAAGAGAAACTAAATAATACATAGGTAACGCGCCCATCGCAGCAAGGTCACTGAAGTTTGCTGCTAACGCACGATAGCCTAATTGAAAGGGAGACATTGTTTTTTCTGTAAAATGAACACCTTCAACAAATGTATCAACAGCAACTGCCAGCTCGCCTGCCGTCTCTCGGAAAATAGCTGTATCGTCGCCTATACCTCGCTCTAAGGACGCTTGTTTATATGTTTTTTGTTTAATCGCCTCTATTAAAGAAAACTCATTCATCGTCTTCACCTTTTCATCTATTTACACTACCTATCATAGCAAAATACGATGTAAAAAGAAATATTCGAGGTGCTTCTAACACTTTTAAGCTTCATTTATTTTAAAAAAGTACTTAAAAATAAAAAAACAAGATTTCAAATTTGAAATCCTGTGCAAATAGACTATGTAATGGCGGTCCGGACGGGACTCGAACCCGCGACCTCCTGCGTGACAGGCAGGCATTCTAACCAACTGAACTACCGGACCTTGGTTGCGGGGGCAGGATTTGAACCTGCGACCTTTGGGTTATGAGCCCA
>NZ_JAKGBW010000063.1 GCF_021556485.1 Oceanobacillus alkalisoli
TTGGGGGTAAATGGGGGATTTTCCAAGAGAAAATGCATGATTTTGGGGTTAAATGGGGGATTTTCCAAGAGAAAGTGCACGACATTCTGGTTAAATGGTGGATTTTCAAAGAGAAGATGTGTGATTTTGGTTTACATGTGAGCTTTTTGTCGAGGAAATGCGTGATTTTCGGGATGAATGGGGGATTCTCAAAGAGAAAATGCGTGATTTTTGGGTTAAATGGAGTAATTTTTAAAGGGAAATGCATCATTTTTGGGTTAAATGGGAGATTTCTGACGAGAAATTGCGTTTTTATCAGGTT
>NZ_JAKGBW010000064.1 GCF_021556485.1 Oceanobacillus alkalisoli
CGTTCTTTCCGTTCTTTCTGTTGTTGTTTTTGAACTGTCACCTAATTTTCTGTTCTATGTTTCTGTCTCTGTGGAGGTTCTTTCCGTTCTTTCCGTTCTTTCCGTTCTTTCCGTTCTTTTTGTTGTTTTTGAACTGTCACCTAATTTTCTGCCCTATGTTTCTGTCTCTGTGGAGGTTCTTTCCGTTCTTTCCGTTCTTTTTGTTGTTTTTGAACTGTCACCTAATTTTCTGCCCTATGTTTCTGTCTCTGTGGAGGTTCTTTCCGTTCTTTCCGTTCTTTCTGTTGTTGTTTTTGAAC
>NZ_JAKGBW010000065.1 GCF_021556485.1 Oceanobacillus alkalisoli
GATCTGCGGCTCAATATTTAAATGAACAAGCAAAAGCTGTTCGGAAAGCAACCTATGAATTTGATGAAACCATCAAAGAAAAATACCCAAAAAAGCCAGCCGAGCATGATGTGAAAGAGTCTGTAGCCTATTGCGAAAAATTGATTGAAGTGGTCGAGAACGAGGAAGGAATCCGTGAAGTTCCGGCGGTCAAAGAAAAAATGAACTACTTGAAAGAGATTGTAGAAGATTGTAAAGAAGGAACGGAAATTTCCAACGATCCCGATGCCCGAACAGGTCACAAATCAGAAGACA
>NZ_JAKGBW010000007.1 GCF_021556485.1 Oceanobacillus alkalisoli
CCCTTCGACATACTCCGATTTAAGTATACCGAAAGGGATATGGAATTAGTAAACCGTTTAGTCTTAATTGGTGAAAACTGTTTACTCTTATTTGTGGAAAACTGTTGAGTCTAGTTTAGCAGTTACACTAGATTGGCAGAAAAACATAATGTCCAAGAAACAGTGTTGCTTAGGGGAGTTTTTTCACCTGTTATGGAAAATGTAGATATAAAAAATAAGATGTCCAAACGAGGCAATACTTACAGAGAATATCTGATGAATGGCTTTTCTGTATTGAGCCTAGAGCTTATTCAGAATATCGAACTATTAACAGGTAGGGAGGATATTCAATATACAACAATGATTAATTGGAGTGGTATATTTAATAAGAATGTAGTTTATCATAAAAGAAGATGGTGTCCTTTATGTTTGGAAAGTTTTCAAAAAGATTTAGGGATTGTATATGAGCCACTAATTTGGAGCATTTCGGACATTAAAATATGCGATATACATCAGATAACATTAAAGGAATATTGTCCTTCCTGTGGAGAGAAGTTGGCTTATATTCATAGCAATTTAGTGGTTGGATATTGTCAGCATTGCTTTCAGTGGCTGGGAGAAAGTGGTTCTTATGATAACAAAATATCTTTAAAGGGTCAAAACTTCATTTTGGAAAATTATAAAGAGTTATTAGAAGTTGCACCAGCATTATATTCGTTTCCAAATAGAGATTATATAGGTGATTTTTTAAATAAACTAAGAGAGCAATTAGAATTTGATAGTATTCGGCAATTTTCAATTTTCTTAGGAGTAAATTACTCAGGATTGTACTATTGGCTAAATAAGGAAAGAAGCCCTGATCCAGAAAAATTATTGCATTTAGCACAGAAACTAGGATGCACAATTTATGAAATAATTTCAAATGAAGATTTATATTTGAAAGTGGAAGTCGATGATTTTGTTAGAGAAAGACAGGTTAGTAGAAAGAGTGTAAAAGAAATTGAGAATTATTTAAGGGAGGCTGCTTATACAAATTCAGTTCCTAAAAGTTTAAAGAAAGTATGTAAGGAAGGAGGATTTAGTAGAACGGTAGCTCAACAAAATTATCCATATTTAACCCAATTAATTATGGATAATTCAGCCTTATATAGGAAAAATTCCTTTACACAAAGAAAAAAGGATATTGAAAATACTTTAAAAGAAATTCTAGACCAAGAAATCCCTAAGAGTTTAAAGAAAAATTTAGACGACTATGGGATTTCTGTCAGAACGGCACAAAAATATCATCCTAAGTTATGCCAAATGATTATTAAAAGGTACAAACTGTATATAGCAGAAGAAAAGATTAAAAGAATCAAAGGTTATGAAGATGAAATAAAAGGAATTATTCTAGATTTGCATCGTAAAGATATCTATCCAAGTATATATAAGATTAAAAAAGTAATTTCTAAACCTAATATTTTTTTAGAAAGTCATTTTGAATCATATAGAAAACAAATATTAAAATCTTTGGGATATAAATTATAATGTAATGTTTCTTGGAAGTAACATCTAATCTTAGTTGAGGTTATTAAAGCAAGTTATATTGTTATTTTGCTCTCTGGTGATGAAGAAGTGAATTGATGAACAGTAAAATCAACTTTATAAAATGACGGAATTAGAAAAACCATAAAACTTCCTAAAGTATAAACATTAACCATAAAGTTTCCTAAAGTATAAAATAACTAGGGTTTATTCTCAATTTTCTTTTAGATATGTTTTTATAAAATAAGATAAATCCTTAAAAAGGTGTCAAATCCTTGTGGCTCTTAGTTTGGAAGCTTTATGGTTTATTTTATGAAGTCATATGTTTTACGTCACATGTTTAAAATAAGTTGTCTGATTCTATAGACTAAAAAAGTCTTGTTTAAATAATAATTTTTTTTTAAGAAGTTCGTGATTGTATT
This sequence comes from Oceanobacillus alkalisoli, assembly GCF_021556485.1. GTDB lineage: Bacteria > Bacillota > Bacilli > Bacillales > Amphibacillaceae > Oceanobacillus > Oceanobacillus alkalisoli. The sequence goes on from NZ_JAKGBW010000007.1 coordinate 1,926, forward strand.
TGCTATTTCTCGGTGTCACGGAATCATATTTACTAAGAATCAAGTATGCTCTATTTTTCTTTTGTTCTACTCTTAGAAATGGATATGTCTCTTTTAGTATTAAATAGACGTCTGTCTTTTTTTGAAGTATAGCGTATATGAATTTTTATGTTTGTCCGGTTTGTAATTTTTCTTATTATTAATTGCACCTCCATCAATCACTTTTTGTAGATAAACTAGGAGCTCTTTATCAGTAGAGGATACGGAAATACAGGGTTTTCGATTTTCATTGTTATGTAATCTTGTAAGAGTTATACTATCTTCACTATCGATTATTCCCGCTAGATAAGCAGCTTCCCATTTCTCCATTTAATTAACCCCTTGATAAATGTGATAGAAACCTATGTTCTCTTTAATGTAACTAAAATAATGATTATTGTAAAGGATTTATATTTATGTTAGCTTTGAATATGGGCACGATATAGTCTGTCTAATGTCAAAAATATTTGCTTTAGATTATCGTACGAATCCATTTAAACGAGCCATTTACGAAAGAATGTTTATGGCTCTTTTATTAAGGGCATTATGAACAATAAGCAGGGAAAATATCTGTAGTTAAAAAAAGTGGGACAAGTGCTCTGACCCCTTGTCCTTAGCTTGCGAAGAGGATGAAATGTTTATATGAGCGGGAAACAAAGACAATTTTCGAGTGTGTTTACTTATGCTTCGATTGTAATCGGGATATTAGTACTGTTGGGTGCTGTATTCTCTGAGCAATTTGGTAATACCTCCGGTGCTATCGGTGCGTGGATTTCGGACACTTTTGGCTGGTATTATATGACTGTATTTACATTGATCTTATTCTTTTGTATATTTTTAGGTATAAGCCCGATTGGTAAACTTAAGCTCGGTCGGCCACAGGATAAACCTGAATTTCATACGGTATCATGGATTACCATGCTGTTTAGCGCAGGGATGGGGATTGGACTCGTTTTTTACGGATCATCTGAGCCATTATCCCATTTTCTCTCCCCACCTACAGCAGACCCTGAAACAACAGAAGCGTTAGCTGAGGCAATGAGGTCGACTGTTCTGCATTATGGATTCCACCCTTGGGCGATTTATGGCATTGTTGCACTTGCCTTAGCTTATTCACAATTCAGAAAAGGCGAGGTTGGTTTAATATCGAAAACATTGCGGCCTATTTTAGGGGATCGGGTAGATGGTCCAATCGGGACGGTTGTTGATGTATTGTCCGTATTTGCAACGGTTATTGGTGTAGCTGTTTCCCTAGGAATAGGGGCGATGCAAATCAATGGGGGATTGAACTATCTTTTCGGGATACCGTACAATCAGCTAGTCCAAGGCATCATCATTGCAATCGTTACTGTATTGTTCATTTATAGTGCATGGAGCGGATTAAGTAAAGGGATCCAATACTTAAGTAATTTAAACATGGTTCTGGCTGGTCTCTTGTTCCTTGCTGTCTTAATACTCGGGCCGACGTTATTTATACTAAATATGATGACCAGTACGACTGGCGCTTATCTGGACTCATTGTTGTTCAATAGTTTGGATGTCGCCCCGTTAAACGAGCAAAAACGGGAATGGATGCACTCATGGACCATCTATTACTGGGGCTGGTGGTTGAGCTGGAGTCCATTTGTAGGTTTATTCATTGCAAGGATTTCCCGCGGCAGATCAATCCGGGAATTTATCTTTGCAGTGCTGCTCGTCCCGACTTTGGTAAGTATCTTTTGGTTCAGTGGGTTCGGCCTAACGGGTATGGAGGTAGCGCAAAGTGCTCCGCAAATCTTTAACATGCCACCGGAAACCCAGCTGTTTGGTATTTTAAATGAATTGCCTTTCAGCCTTATATTATCAATTCTTACGGTTATACTTGTTGCATCGTTCTTTATAACTTCTGCTGACTCTGCAATATTTGTTATAAGTGTGCAGACAGCCTTTGGCAGGTTAAATCCTACAGGGATGATAAAAGTTATATGGGGACTTGCGTTGTCGGCAATCTCCTTTATCCTGTTATTAGCAGGTGGAGAAACGGGATTGAATGCATTACAATCTGCAGCAATCATCTCTGCATTGCCATTTAGTGTCGTCGTTATATTGATGGCGATCTCCCTATATAAAGATGCGAATGAAGAGAGGAAGTACCTTGGGTTAAGTATTACCCCTGACAAAAAACGAATGAGGGAATATATGAACAGAGTAAAAGATGAAAAAAATAAGTAAAAAGTAAGACACGGGGATTAAAAGCAAAGTCCCTGTGTCTTTTTAACTTGAATGCTAATTGAGTTTTAGCGGCAATTTACAAATTAAATCAATTTCACTGTAGCGCGAAGCCGAGGAGAAACCGTCCCTTTTTTTGCAAGATATTGTTTTAGCACGGCGATTGTATGGATATTTAGGTTACGACGATTCGTCCCATATCAAGTCATGCCATCGAAACCAGTTTAACCGGTATTCTGCTAATCGTCATTTCAGCAATTTCATGGATTGCTTTTTTCACTGCAGAACGAAAAGCGCAGGATCCAATGGTCAATCTAAGCTTTTTCAAAAATTCTCAGTTTACGATAGGGATTGTCAGTCTGTCTGGAATTGTTAGAAGCCTCATTGCAACGATGCGGAACTTTGGACAAGTTACAGGTACCGCAGTCGGTATCCTATTATTCCAAATAGGAGCGAGTCGTTTTGGCGGTAATTATGATTCCGCAATGAATGTTGCCTTAACGTTCAGTGTAGTAATCGGGATTGTTACAATAATTTTATTAATGCTGTGATTTAAAAAGAATGCTCAGCAAGATAAACGCATAAACTAGGGATCAAACAGTGAAGCAAAAAAATGTAAGTTCAACGGTTGACATTTTACCCAAGGGGGTATAACATAGGTTATGTACTGATTTTCCTCTAGTGGGAAATGAATGAAGGATACCTTATAAATGTCGTCATAAAGAACGACTATTTTAATTCTAATAATTATACCCATGCAGGTATAGTAGGTGTCTAATATTTTTTTAAAATAAATAATACCAAGGGGGGTAATGATGTGATTAAAGCAAATCATCATCTAGATGCAAAAGGGCTTGCTTGTCCAATGCCGGTTGTAAAAACTAAAAACGCAATTAAAGATCTGGAAGAAGGACTAGTTTTAGAAGTTCAAGCAACGGACAAAGGATCAAAAGCAGATTTAACTGCTTGGGCAAGTTCAGTTGGGCATCAATATTTAGGAACAGTGGAAGAAGCTGATGTACTTTATCATTACATCCGCAAAGGTTCGAATGAGCCAAAAGTGGAAAAAGCATTCGGACAGAATATTTCACTTGAGGAATTAGAATCTCGTGACGGGTTGATTCTAGATGTGCGTGAAGCAGCGGAATATGCCTTTGGTCATATAGAAGGTGCTAAATCTATCCCGATGGGAGAACTAGAATCCCGTATGCAAGAATTGGATAAAGATGAAGAAATTTATGTGATTTGCCGGACCGGAAACCGCTCTGACTTAGCGGCACAGCTTTTAGCTGATAATGGTTTTAAAAACGTGTATAACGTTCTTTCGGGTATGAATGAGTGGAACGGGAAAACAACAAAAGATTTTTAGGAGGAATATATAATGTCAGAAAAAGTAGCTATTATTGCAGCAAACGGTGGATTGTTTGATGCATACAAAGTATTCAATATCGCAACAGCAGCAGCAGCTTCAGAAAAAGAGGTACAAATCTTTTTCACTTTTGAAGGATTAAACTTAATTCACAAGCAAGGAATGCATCAGTTAGAAATGCCAGCTGGCAAGGAGCATTTTGCTGAAGGATTTAAAAAAGCAAACACTCCGACAATCCCAGAGCTAGTGGAAATGGCTCAGGAGTTAGGTGTTAAATTTATTGCTTGTCAAATGACAATGGACGTAATGGGACTTACAAAAGAAGATTTCGTAGATGGAATAGAAGTTGGTGGAGCTGTAACATTCATCGAATTCGCTAAAGAAGCTGCACCAACATTAACGTTCTAATTGGATGAATAAATTTCACGCAGTGGGGATTGCCCCACTGCAAAAAAATAAATGTAAATATACCTAGGGGGGTAACTGTAAAAGTGACAGCACAAAAATGGTCAGCAGCAAAAGTTGCTAGAAAAGTTATTGATAATGAAGAGCTTTTTATTTTGGATGTACGCAATGAAGATGCGTTCCAAGATTGGAAAATTGAGGGACATAAATTCGATTATTTAAATGTTCCATACTTTGAACTATTAGATGGTGTGGAAGAGATTCTCCCACAACTTCCAACTGACAAAGAAGTCCTCGTTGTTTGTGCGAAGGAAGGATCTTCGGTCATGGTTGCCGAAATGTTAGCGGAAGCGGGCCGTGAAGCAGCCTATCTTAAAGGTGGAATGAAATCTTGGAGCAGTTATTTAGAGCCAGTAAAAGTTGCTGATTTAAATAACGGCGGTGAACTATATCAGTTTGTCCGTCTTGGTAAAGGTTGCTTATCCTATATGGTAATCTCTGAAGGAGAAGCAGCAATTATCGATGCAGTCCGTTTTACGGATGTATTCATCGACTTTGCCAAAGAAAAAGGTGTAGAAATCAAGCATGTGTTTGATACACACTTGCACGCGGACCATATCTCAGGTGGCCGTCATATTGCAGCTGCTACAGGGGCAACTTATTATCTGCCACCAGAAGACGCTACAGAAGTAGTATTTGAATACACAGCTCTTACAGATGATCTAAATGTGAAAATCGGGGCATCCCAAATTGATGTAAATGCACTATACTCACCAGGTCACACGATCGGTTCTACATCATTTGTGATTGATGATAAATTCTTATTAACAGGTGATATCTTATTCATTGACTCTATTGGCCGTCCAGACTTAGCAGGAGTCGCGGAAGACTGGGTAGGTGACTTGCGCGAAACATTATATTCCCGTTACCGTAAGTTAGCAGAAGACCTAGTAGTCTTACCTGCACACTTCATGATTATCGATGAATTAAATGAAGATGGTACCGTAGCAAGACGCTTAGGAGATCTATTTAAAGAAAACCATGGTTTAAATATTAAAGACGAAGAAGAATTTCGTCGTACTGTAACAGATAACTTGCCACCACAGCCGAATTCACACGAACGGATTCGTCAAGTGAATATGGGGAAAGTCGCCCCCGACCATAATGAACAAACTGAAATGGAGATTGGTCCAAACCGTTGTGCGGTCAGATAAGCATCACGGAGATATTAGCTCGAAACTAAATAATAAAGGAGAAAGATAAAATGAACATTACAAAAACATTAGATGCGAAAGGTCTTGCATGTCCAATGCCTGTTGTGCGGACGAAAAAAGCGATAGATACGATTAATTCCGGTGAAATACTTGAAGTACTTGTAACAGATAAAGGTGCGCTAAGCGATATTACAGCTTGGGCAAAATCTGGAGGGCATACTTTATTAGAACAGAAAACAGAAGATGATATTCTCTATTTCTATATCCAAAAAGTATAAAGAAAATCAAATAGCGAGTAGAACCCCTACTCGCTTTTCTAGTTTTCTAAAAAATACTAATTGAAAATGTCGTGGTTAACTAGAATTTTTATCAATAGCCACGTCCGGCTCCAGCGCCCAGCAACTATCAAATTTCACACTCCTCCAATCGATAAAGAAGACTTGCCGATTGGCTTCAGCCAGAGGCTTAGTCGCACTTATACCCTTGTGGTGATAGTCAACATCAACTCACTATCGTCGCCTGAGTTTCCTTTATCTCCCTTCCGGTAAAAGGAGGTTCGATTAAGTTCGCCCCTTCCTGGGGCAACATCGAACTACCTCCCATCCTGGGAGGCACAGTTTGTACGTTGCTAAACGGGCGCTTACGCCTTTGATCTTTTAGAAAGAAGGTTAATCGATGGATTTAACATTTATCATCGTTGTATTCGCGATTGGATTTATTGGGTCATTTTTATCCGGCATGTTAGGTGTCGGCGGTTCCATCATTAAATATCCGATGCTATTATATATACCGCCATTATTTGGTTTAGTTGCTTTTACCGCGCATGAGGTTTCGGGGATAAGTGCTGTACAAGTACTGTTCGCATCAATCGCAGGGGTATGGGCATACCGTAAAGGGGGTTACCTGAACAAGCAGCTCATTATCTATATGGGGGGAGCCATCTTAATCGGTAGTCTCATCGGTAGTTATGGTTCTGTCTTTTTATCAGGGCAAGCAGTAAATATCGTCTACGGTGTTTTGGCAGTCATTGCTGCTGTGATGATGTTTATACCGAAAAAGCAAGTAGACGATATGCCGCTTGATGAGGTGACTTTCAATAAACCACTGGCAGCAATATGGGCTTTAATAGTTGGAGTAGCTTCGGGCATCGTTGGTGCTGCGGGTGGTTTCTTGCTCGTACCTATATTGCTGACCGTGTTACACATTCCGACACGAATGACAATAGCAACAAGTTTAGCTGTCACCTTCATATCTTCTATAGGAGGAAGTGCAGGTAAACTCGTTACCGGTCAAGTAGATTATTGGCCAGCATTAATTATGATTGTCGCAAGTCTGCTCGCCGCTCCACTCGGAGCAAAAGCCGGTAAAAAAATGAATACGCGAATTTTACAAGTTATATTAGCGGTTATGATCGCCGGAACTGCTATAAAGATTTGGTTTGATATTTTAATCTAAATAATGAATTTCATTCTACGTATTTAATGCTTCACTATCACCGTATGTAGTTGAATTGGTTCGTTTCCAACTACACTACATATAGTGATGGAAAAGCCGACTTTGGTAATTATGAAATTCATTCAATAAACAGAAAAAAGGACTTAGGTTTTAAAATAGAATAGGTAATTTTCTGTGCTGAAATAGGGAGTGATAATAAATGGAATATGACAAAGCAGTTGTGAATCGGATAAAACGTATTGAAGGACAGGTTAAAGGCGTTTTAAACATGATCGAAGAAAACAAAGACTGTAAAGATGTCATTACTCAGTTATCTGCTTCACGAAGCGCAGTAGACCGTACAATTGGTTTAATTGCAAGTATGAATTTAGAACAATGTGTACGAGAAAATATAGCAAATGGTGAAGGCACAGAACGAGTAGTGAAAGAAGCTGTAGATTTACTGGTAAAGAGCAGATAAGTTCAGTAACTATGAACAAAGAAGAATTGGTGAGCTTTTATTATTCAATAATAAACATGGCCGTATGGGCCACGTGTTAAAAAGTGTAGGAGGAAATTTTAAATGAAAGAAATTACAGCAAAAGAATTAGAAACAAAGCGAATAGCAGAAGAAAAGTTAAATATTATCGATGTTCGGGAAGATGAAGAAGTAGCAATGGGCATTATCCCAGGAGCAAAACATATTCCACTCGGCCAAATTCCAGAGCGTCTAGATGAATTGAATAAAAATGAACATTACTATATGGTATGCCGTTCCGGCGGCAGAAGCGGCAGAGCCTGTGACTTCCTTATCCAAAACGGCTACAATGTAACAAATATGGCAGGCGGCATGCTTGATTGGAAAGGAGAAACAGAATAATAAAATGAGTATGATTCAATGGGTTCTAATAATTATCATTGTTTTGTTTTTCGTCAATCGTTTCATGCCGGTAAAAGGTATTATGAATATAAGTGTTCAGGAAGCTAAGAATAAATTCAAGGATAACAATGTGCAATTTATTGATGTTCGTACACCTGGTGAATATAAAGCGAATCACCGAAAACCATTTAAAAATATTCCGCTTTCTAATCTAGCTAGTAAAGCAGGGTCGCTAGATAAGGAAAAAGAGGTAGTCGTCATCTGTCAAAGCGGAATGAGAAGTGCAAAAGCCGCAAAAATCCTTAAGAAACAAGGTTTTCAAAAAATATCCAATGTTAAGGGCGGAATGGGTGCCTGGGTATAAGAAAGGAAGAGTATTGTGGCGAAACAAGTAACTCCTGAAGAGGTAGCTAGACGCCTTCAGTACGGTGAAGAAATATTCGTTATTGATGTGCGTCAGGGGAGTGAAGTAGCAACTGGTAAAATTTCTGGCGCGAAGCATATTCCGTTAGGTCACCTTGCTTTACGTACAAATGAGTTAGATAAGGATAAAACCTATATCGTTACATGTCAATCCGGCAATCGCAGTAAAGCAGCTTGCGGAATTTTAGAAGCATTAGGCTATAAGACCTTGGACATGATGGGCGGTATGAATAACTGGCGCGGTGAAAAGGAGTAAAATATCAGTTGTATAAACTGAAGTTATAACAAGGAGATGGTTAGCGTGTTTCATTATACTGTAGAAACGGTAAAATCAATCGAAGAAGCTATACAATCACTTGAAGCCAATTTGCAGGATGAAAAGTTTGGTGTACAGTGGCAGTTTAATGTGAAAGAAACATTAGAAAATAAAGGTTATAACTTAGAAAAACCATTTACAGTCTTAGAGGTGTGCAATCCTAAAGAAGCGCAAAATATTTTATCAGCAAATCAACTCGTTGGATATTTTCTACCTTGCAAGATCGTTGTTTACGAAGATAATCAAGGAATGACGAAAATAGGTATGCCAAAGCCAAGCGCTTTAATCCAAATGGTTGAGGATGACACTTTAAAGGAAATTGCCGCTGATATTGAGAATAGATTAATCGCTTGTATGGATAAGAGCAAGTAGTGAAAGTAAAGAGAAGAAAATGGACAAAAAAATTAACCAAATGGAGGTTTTAAAATGGAAAATAATATTACAGTATATACAACAACGCAGTGTCCCTATTGCAAAATGGTGAAGGATTTCTTAAATGAAAAAGATATTGCTTTCAAGGAAGTAAACGTGGAGAACGATCCTGCTATGATGCAAAAGGTTGTGGAACAAACTGGACAAATGGGGGTTCCTCAAACAGAAATTAATGGTAAATGGGTTCTTGGCTTTGATCCAGAGAGAATTCTTGAAACGATTAAACAATAAAACATGAAATGAAAAAGGAAGGGTGAGTAAGTAAACTGGTACCCATGTCAAGGACACTTTAAAAAGAGAGTTATGCAACTAAGAGATGATCTCTATATTGAATAGGGGTCTTCTTTTTTAATAACGGTAATTGTTATAGTAAACCATGTAATGATTAATTTTAGATTTTAGTTCCTTTAAGCTTCTGGCTGATTGATAGACAACCTGTTCCGATTGCCAGGAAGTAAAGAAATATTTATCTTCTAACAACATCCATTATGCTGATAAAGATGTTAGCAAAGATATGAGCTTAGAAGAAGATTTAAAGGGAATATCTGGCACCCGAATCGTTCCGATGTTTGCTTTTTATAAGAAAGGATTATTTGATAAAAGAAAGCTAGTCAAATGTTTTATTGGGTTTGAAAATAACAAGGATGAAATTATGAATATGTTGAAAAAGATTGGGTAATCCTAAGTTTATTTTTTAAAAGATATCCATACCCTACTGGGGTAATGTATAAAAATAAAAGTCATAGGCGCATGAATCATTAATGCGCCTATACTCTTAATGATGGACATGTCCACCTTTTTTCGGATTTGTAATCGTAAATCCTGGGTGATCACCGACATAGAAGTATTGAATGAAAACACCGTCAAGAAAATCTTCACGGGTATCCAGTAAAATATCAATATCTTTGTCGGTCTTCACGATTTCATCATGTTCTTTTGGTGTATCAAGGCTGATGCCATAATGGGCATGATTGCCGTGCATCTCTGTAATGTATACACGAATCATTTTACCTTCAGCATCGTCTTGCGCAAGAATTTTATGTAATTCTTTCGCTGCATTCCGATTAATTTTGCATCTCATAGAAAAATCTCCAATCATTAAAATGGTATGGTTTATTATCTCATAAAATTTGATTGGGTGTCATTATTTTAGCATTAGCATGGCATAATAAAAAATAAATACTTCAAGTATTTTTGGTATAAAGTTAATTAATTCTATATTAGAATTAAAAGTACGATGAAAGGAAGAGGTAGTTGTCTAACGATTTAAAGGAGAATATATATGAATAAGTTTCAATCGCATCGTGGTTTTGCACGAGCATTCAGTGAAAATAAATTAACAATAGGATTAATACTTCCTTTAGAATCTTATACGGGAAGCTTACCTGAAATGGATTTAGCCGGTCAGATGGAGATCGTGAAAATGGTGGAGAATCTAGGTTTTGCTGCATTATTTGTGCGAGATTCTCCATTATATGATCCGGATTTTGGCGATGTCGGTGGTCTCTATGAGCCTCATGTTTATTTATCTTATATTGCTGCACGAAAGACATCGCGCTTGGAACGGCGAGTACGGTTACAGCATTAAGACATCCGCTTCACGTTGCAAAATTAGCCGCTTCCCTAGATGAATTATCACATCAACGATTCTTATTTGGCATCGCTACTGGAGACCGTCCTATTGAATTTCCAGCATTTAAAGTAGAGCGTGAGGAACGAGCGGCTTTATTTAGAGAATCCGTCACGGTGATGAAGCAATTATGGAGGGAAACATTCCCGAAAATCCAAACGGAAAGAGTAAATTAACGAAAGGTGATGTTGTACCGAAACCTCCCTCCAGAAAATTCCAGGTGAATATGTGGGAACTCGGAAGATAATACAATTCCTGTTCGTGTCTTGCTGCTAAGCGGAAGAGCAGTGCTGCAATCGCAGTTGCAATATAGTAATGCAGGAATAGCTTTTTATAGTGTGAGAATTGTTCTTTCATTGCTTTTCTCCTCTTTTTTCTGTTTTGTTTTCTTAAGTGAATGAATTTCATAATTACCAAAGTCGGCTTTGCCATCACCATATGTAGTTGGGAACGAACCAACTCAACTACATATGGTGATGGTGAAGCATTAAATACGTATTATGAAATTCATTAAAGTATATATTGCTTTATTTATGTAGTGGATCTCATTCCCTAGTGTAGCAGAGTTTATTCCAATTACTAATAGCAGGTTGTATGATTGTATGTTTATATTTCACAAGATAAGATAAAGAGAAGTTATTGGAATAGGGGCATTTAGGACAGAATTTTGCTGGAAGAAGAGGGGGGACCGGAGTATTACTTATGAGTAAAAGGTATGCTGAATGAAATGTTTTTCAAAGTTTGTCATCGCAATTATGATTTGGTAATGGTGCTCTATGGGACACAATCAGTCTCTGAATCTGTGAAATTGCCTCATAGAAAGGTTCTAATAGACAAGATTGGCTCTTAGTTATGAAAACTGTCTGATAGAAGGGTTCTAATAGACAAGGTTGGCTCTTAGTCAAGAAACCTTGTCTCATAGAAAGGTTCTATCAGACAAAAGCGAATCTAAATATCTAATAAGTGAATGCCATCCATATAGCAAGGAAATTATTTTTTTCTAATCTGAATAAGCTCAATTTCAGGTGCATTTGGAATTTCATTCATGCTTAAATTTAAATCTTGCTCCGGAATGTTGTAATCCATCTGGTTAACTAAAAAATCCAGACTTGTCTTCATAATCTCCAATGTCACCCATTCACCTGCACAGCGATGACCGAGATAATGATCGCCACCACCCTGAGGGATGAAGGAGAAAGGACTGCCGCTCCAATCTCTAAATCGTTCGGGATTGAATGTGTCGGGATTATCCCAGCTTTTCGGATGATGGTTCGTGCCGTAGAGATCCAATAATGTTAACGTACCTTCTTTAAATGTAAAATCTCGCCAAATGAAATCATCTTTTACAACCGCTACGAGGAACGGGAAGAAAGGATAGACTCTCCTGACTTCTTGAATAAACATTTTGGTATATTCGTCATCAGCAGTTTTGATTTTTTTCAACTCGTCCGGATGTTTGTGCAAAGCTAGGACAAGAAAATTAATATAGACGGCATTTGCAACAATTGGGCGGATAATATTAAGCACTTCGACTGCCACTATTTCAGGTTCTAGATAGTTTCCGTCGAGATCTTGATGCCAAGAAAAATTGTATAAAGCGCTAGGTTCAGGTGGATCGATCTTACCGTTACGCACATCTTCCACTAATCCTTTTATCCGTCTTTCCAATTTATTTCGGTTCATTCTCCCAGCCCAATGTGGGGGACCGACACTTGCAGCTGATTCAAACAACGTCGCGACTTCATCTGTCAATTTATCCATATCTTCTTCAACAAGTACTCCAGCCCAGAGACAGGACGCGCGTGTTAATACCTCTCGGATTTCTTTATAGAAGATTATCTCGTCCTTCCGCTCCCATTTATTTAGCGCAAGACGTAATTGCTGTTTAAACAGCTGATTGAAGTGTTGCAGGTTTTCGCGGGACATGATTGACATAAACATGGCTTTCCGATGTTTGTGTGCTTCTCCATCAAGCCCTTGCACACCGCCCTTACCGAACAATGTTTCTTTGATCCGGTTTGGAGCAGCTCCTTCTCGTTGAAATTTATTCTCATCATAGAAAATTTCCGCTGCTTCCTCGCCTGTTAAACAGATAGTCCGCTGACCAAGCAGACGGGTTTCAAACACATCAGAATTAAAACGTTCCTGCTGATTCATGATATACATGTATCCGTCTTTCAGTATCTTAAAGGTGTTATCCATTCCTGTGTCGCGAGGCATTTCATGAGTCATATAAACCACTCCTAAATATGAAAAAAATAAACATTAGTCCTATTATTGATACTATCCATTCAGGCTTCCGGCTAAACTTAATCTCTGTAATTTCTAAAAATATAGGTGAATAAATGACCCATATCCATATTGTGAAAGGACGAAGGTTTATCAGGTAACGGAGGGAAATAAAAAAGCGGACCAGAAGTCTGGTTCGCTTTTTACATGGTTAGGGTAGAGATGTACAGAACTGGGACAACTGCTCTGACCCCGTGTCCCGTTTATGCTTTTGCGAGGAGGAGTTTTTCGATGGCGTGGGCTACTCCGTCTTCGTTGTTTGTTAAGGTTTGGTAATCGGCAACTTCTTTTAATTCTGGGATGGCGTTTTCCATTGCGACCCCGCATCCGGCATATTCAATCATGGATCTGTCATTGCCGTTATCCCCGATTGCCATGATTTCCTCTTGCTTAATGCCGAGCCTTTCAGCCAATCGTTTTACAGCATTTCCTTTTGTTGCTTTTAGATGGGTGAATTCTGCGAAATGCGGTGCGCTTTTTACCATTGCATACGTATCCGCGAGTTCTTTTGGTAACTGTTTAAGAGCCTCACTCAGTTTCACCGGTTCATCGATAAACATGATATTTGGTATCGATTGCTCTTTCGGAAATTCATCAACCGGGCAGTAATTTAACGAGATATCATTCAGAAAGGATTCGAGTACCGTGTATTTGCTGATTGCTTTATTAGGGGTATAAAGTTCTTCATGATCGAAATAGTGCATTGGTACGTTCAACTCAACACTTAAATCATGAAGTTCTACAAGATGCTTATATTCCAGAGAGAATTCGGAAACAACTTCTCCGGTGTTTGTATTTTCGATATAAGCACCGTTATATGCAATCGCATAATCATCCGCTTCATTCAAATTTAAATCGGCAATATACTGACGCATCCCGACAATTGGTCTGCCGGAACATAGCACAATTTTTGCTCCATGTTCTTTTGCCTTCATTAAGGTATCTTTTGTTTCTTTAGAAACCTGGTGATGATCGTTTAATAACGTACCATCCATATCAATTGCAATTAGTTTATACATCTATACGCTCCATTCTTTTTGTACTGCTTTCATTATACGATAAATCCGGCTGAATATCATTTCTTGCACTTGCTTATATTAAGTGAGGATAGGCGAAAATTTACCTGAATTTAATAATAATTAAATCGCAATGTGACTATAATTGAATCAACGGATGTAAATAAACATATTTTAGAAACAAGAGGAGGTTACCGTTTTGGAAAATTTTCACTTGTACAACTTTACCTTTGAGAACTTAAGCAGGAAAAATATGTCATTTCAAGAAGTGTTTCGGTATATTAAAAGTTTCATGGAGAAGGATCGATATGGCAATTATAAATTGATGTTTGGAACAGATTCCCAGGTCCATCCAACTTATACGCGTTTTATTACAGGGATTGTCATACAGTGTGAAACGAAAGGAGCATGGGCTTGTATTCGAAAAGTGATTGTTCCAAGAAGAATGGATCATCTTCATGAACGGATTTCTTATGAGACAACATTGACGGAAGAAATTGTCGGGATGTTTACAGAGGAACGGAAGGATGAGCTAATTGAGCTTATTTTGCCGAACATTTATCGAGGTGCTTCATTAACGATTGAAGGGCATATTGATATTGGCTCAGGTAATAAAAATAAGACAAGAATCTTTGTAAATGAAATGCTTGCACGTATGGAAGCACTTGGAATTGAAGCAAAGATTAAACCGGAGGCATTTGTGGCAAGTTCTTACGCGAATCGGTATACAAAATAAGTTTTAGAAAAAACAAAATATATTAAGAGCTTTAAAGCTTTGTACATAAGGCTTTGTTGATGAAGAACAGATTCTTCAATAAACTATTTTCAATCTTTTTTAAAAAAGGTGTTGCATTATAATTTAAAATCGAATAGACTGTATTATAACAAAAGGTTAATAAATAAAATTGTTATATAAAAGGAGGGGCGAAAATGAATAGACATGAACAAGTATCGTGTCCAGAATGCGGGCAGGAAGTTGATTCAAGAAGCTATACGATGGAATGTGATTATTGTTTGTCAAAAAAGGAAGATTAAATTTTTTTAGCTATATTGTTGTATAACAATATAATTATTTAAAACTATATTATAACAGTTTATTGGGAGAGTGAATTCATGCTTACGAATCAAAGTTCTGTTTCTGTACAAATTGAACACGACCACTCCTTTCCAGAAATCCTAACACCTCAAGCCTTAGCGTTTTTAGGGAAACTGCATGAGCACTTCGATGAACGGCGAAGGAACTTACTCGAAATCAGACAACAAATTCAAGAAAAACTGAATGAAGGAAGACAACTGCAGTTCTTGATAGAAACGAAGCATATCCGTGAAGGTGACTGGACAGTCGGACGTTTGCCGAAAGATTTACAAGATCGCCGGGTTGAAATTACAGGTCCGGTTGATAGGAAGATGATCATCAATGCACTCAACTCAGGAGCAAAGGCATTCATGGCAGATTTTGAAGATGCAACATCTCCAACTTGGGATAACATGATGAACGGGCAAATAAACTTAAAAGATGCTATACGCAGGTCGATTGATTTTGAAGCAGCAAATGGCAAGCGGTATGAACTGGATGAAGAAACTGCTGTCTTAATCGTCAGACCGCGGGGATGGCATTTAGAAGAAAAGCATTTACAGTGCAACGGAAAATTAATGTCTGCCAGTTTAGTAGATTTTGGACTGTATTTGTATCACAATGCAGCAGAACTGATAGCAAGAGGAACAGGTCCGTACTTTTATTTACCGAAAGTCGAGAATCACCTGGAAGCGCGGCTTTGGAATGAGGTTTTTGTTTTTGCGCAAAATGAACTTGGTATTCCACAAGGTACGATTAAGGCAACGGTCCTGATTGAGACAATTACAGCTGCATTTGAAATGGATGAGATTTTATACGAATTACGCGAGCATGCTGCAGGACTAAACTGTGGCCGTTGGGATTACATTTTTAGCTATATTAAAAAGTTTCATCAAGATCAAGACCGGATTCTTCCGGACCGGGCGACTGTAACAATGGAAGTTCCATTCATGCGTTCGTATTCCCAGCTTGCCATCAAAACTTGTCATAAACGAAATGCGATGGCGATCGGTGGCATGGCTGCCCATATCCCGGTGAGAAATAATGAAGCGAAAAATAAAATTGCTTTTGACAAGGTGCGTAAGGATAAAGAGCGGGAAGCACGTGACGGGCATGATGGAACATGGGTTGCTCATCCGGGAATGGTTGAACTTGTAAGAGAAGTCTTCGATGAGATTATGCCGACTCCGAACCAGTTGCATCGTAAGCGGGAAGATGTTGAAGTAACAGCAGAAGATCTTGTCCAGTTGCCTGATGGAGAGATTACGGAAGAAGGGCTTCGGACGAATGTCAATGTTGGAATTCAGTATACGGCTGCATGGCTATCGGGAAGAGGTGCTGTACCAATTAATCATTTAATGGAAGACGCAGCAACCGCAGAAATATCGAGAGCTCAAATTTGGCAATGGATTCGGTATCCAAAAGGGGTACTTTCCGATGGTAAAAAGGTGACATTTGAGTTGGTTGACGAGATTCTTCAGGAAGAACTGGAGAAGATTAAGAAACAGGTAGGGGAAACGGTTTACGAACAAGGGCATTTTACAGAAGCTGCAGAGATTTTTGATTCGTTAGTGAAAGAAGATAAATTTGCAGAATTCTTAACACTACCAGCATACAAACAATTAACGAGGGGGAATCAATAATGTACCAAGAGCGGGCAGAGCAATTACAAAGGGAATGGGAAAATAAGGAACGGTGGTTAGGGATTAGAAGGGAATATTCAGCCGAGGATGTCATCCGGTTGAGAGGTTCCATCGATATGGAGCATACCTTGGCGACTCGTGGGGCAGAAAAATTATGGAACTTAATCAACGAGGAAGATTATATTAATGCATTAGGCGCATTAACTGGAAACCAAGCGGTGCAGCAAGTAAAAGCAGGTCTGAAGGCAATATATTTAAGTGGTTGGCAAGTAGCAGCAGATGCGAACCTGTCAGGTGAAATGTATCCGGATCAGAGCTTGTACCCAGCAAATAGTGTGCCGCATGTTGTGAAGCGAATTAACCAGGCATTACAGCGTGCCGACCAAATCCATTACTCGGAAGGGGACTCTGAGATAGATTGGTTTGCCCCGATTGTGGCGGATGCTGAGGCCGGATTCGGCGGGCAGTTAAACGTGTTTGAGTTGATGAAAGGAATGATTGAGTCAGGTGCTTCAGGAGTGCACTTTGAGGATCAATTATCTTCCGAGAAAAAGTGTGGACACTTGGGCGGGAAAGTGTTACTTCCTACACAAACGGCAGTTAAAAACTTGATTGCTGCCCGATTTGCTGCAGATGTTATGGGAACACCAACGCTCATTATTGCTCGTACCGATGCGAATGCCGCTGATATGATTACGAGTGATGTTGATCCAACAGACGCACCATTTATTACAGGTGAAAGGACATCGGAAGGATTTTTCCGGACAAAAGCGGGACTGGATCAAGCAATTGCACGGGGCTTGGCTTACGCACCTTATGCAGACCTAATCTGGTGTGAAACGTCAGAGCCGGATATGGAAGAAGCACGTCGTTTCGCTGAAGCAATCCATGAACAATATCCGGATAAACTGCTAGCTTATAATTGTTCACCGTCATTTAACTGGAAACGGAAATTGTCAGATGAGGAAATTGCTAATTTCCAGCGGGAACTTGGGAAGATGGGTTATAAGTTCCAGTTTGTGACACTAGCAGGTTTCCATGCATTGAATCACAGCATGTTTGAACTGGCAAGAAAATACAAAGATGAAGGTATGGCGGCTTATTCTGAATTGCAGCAAGCAGAATTTGCTAGCGAAATCCATGGTTACAGCGCAACAAGACATCAGCGTGAAGTTGGAACAGGTTACTTTGATGAAGTAGCACAAGTCATTTCAAGAGGAGACTCTTCAACAACCGCACTTGCAGGATCAACAGAAGCAGAACAATTTACAAGTTGATTGGAGAGCGGGACAGCAGGGTCAGAGGAACCGTCCCAGTGGGACATTTCCTCTGACCCTGCTGTTCCGACTTCATTTACCTTCCTGTTACAGCTTGACGTAACCGGGTTTTTAGGTTATAATATATTTAATTAAACATATTTGAATTTGTTGAAATAGATGATTAATTAAATAATATATGGGGGTAAATGAATGGTCACACTTTACGTCACACCTAGCTGTACTTCCTGTAGAAAAGCAAGAAAATGGTTTCAGGAGAATAATATTCCTTTTATTGAAAGAAATATTATGTCTGACCCGGTAACAAGGGATGAAATCAAAGAAATTTTACGCTTGACGGATAATGGTACGGAGGAAATTATTTCTACCCGTTCAAAAGCTTTCCAACAATTAAAACCTGATTTGGAAAAATTAACATTACAGGATTTATTGACATTAATTGAAGAAAATCCAGGAATCTTAAAACGCCCAATCATGTTTGATGATAAACGTCTCCAGGTCGGATATAACGGGGACGAAATCCGTAGTTTCTTACCACGTTCGGTAAGAGAATTCAACTTGCAGGAAATGCAAAAGATGATTAACTAAACATATTCAATATAAATGAAGTGCTATTTCTCGAACAACCGAGGGATAGCACTTTTTTGATTTGTTTTATACAATCAATCTGAAAGAATTTTTAATACATGCAACTTTTCATCATCTGCCTGCATCTTAGTAATAAGGGGGAGGGAGCAAGTTGAACCTAGTCGACAGGTTAAAAAGAAAAGAGGAAGCTGCTTTACTCGAACTCATGAATCAATATGGGGACTATTTGCTCCGAATGGCTTATCTATTAATCAACGATTATCAGCGTGCAGAGGAGGCAGTGCAGGATGCCTTTATTTCTGCATTTGAAAAAATAAATCAGCTGGAAAAGGAAGAGTATCTGAAGAGCTGGCTGACAACAATAACGATTAATCGTTGCCGCCAGCAAATGCGCAAATGGAGTTTTAAGCATATTTTCCCAGATATAAAAACAGTCGAATACATCAAACAAGCGGATATGGCGGATAGTCCGGAAACGGATATATTGGCAATTGAGCAGAACAAGAATCTGACGGCTGCCATTCATTCATTGGATTATAAATATAGGGAAGTTATCACATTATTTTATTTTAACGAATTGAAGCTTGCAGAAATTACTGCCTTGACCAATATAAAGGAAAATACCATCAAGTCACGATTGAAGCGAGCAAAAAAATTGTTAAGGAACTATTTACTAGAGGAGGAGGATGCACATAATGGAGGAAAAAAATCAGATGAAGAATCGATTAGATGAGGAACTTGAAAATATTCGGTTTACAAAACAAGCAGATGTGTTGAAAAAAGTTTACCGGCCAACGTGGAAAGATAAGCTTCTTCTACTATGGAATAAAGAGATCAGCATCCCAATTCTTCCGGTGAGTTCAGCCATCGTCATCCTTTTGTTCGGGTATGGATTTTTCACCATTTCCGAGTTCAATAACCAGGAAGAATACCCGCATGAAACAATTGAAATCGGCGGTAGTACGTATTGGAAAGCAGAAATAGAGAGAAGGCTTGCGAATGAGGAATAACATAACGTTAAAAGTAAAACATTTGATTATGATTATTACAGGTGTTTTTATCCTTCTTCCCCTCGCCAGTATTTATCTGATGCCGCAACTCGAACTCGGACTAGTAAAGTATAAACATGCGAATGGAAGTGGGCTTGGAAAAGATAAAATTCTCGAACTATTGGAAGACAAGATTCTGCCGAGTCAAAAATATCATCTGATTGAAGAGTATTTCTTAACTGGGGAATGGATGGATGACTATGCAATCTATGTCGGACCCTCCATGACGACAAGCGTGGCTGCGGATCGCGATTGGCCGCTCATCAGCTGGGAAGAAAAGCAACCATATATTGAGGACTATCTAGAAAATGGGCCTCTTAACGGGTATTTGGAAACAGCAGTGGTCGAACTTGCTTATGAAGCAGTACGGGAAGAAGATGACGCTAGACTTCAAGAAATCTATCATCGCGCAGTCGAACGTTTGGAAAAGTCGGAGCACTCCTATATAATCCCCGAGCTAAAGTTTTCGTTTATAAAACTCCACCTGCAAGCTGGGAATCTAGCTGAAGCGAAAACTCTATTAGAGCATTTTGAAGTTCCGGATCACGCGTATGCCAAGGCGCAAAAGGAGCAATATGAAGCACTCCTTTTATTGGGGAATGGGCAGTTGGAAGAAGCTTTAGAAACGGTTCAACAAGGTTTGGAAGAATATATAGCTGCATGGGAAAGAGAAGGACAGGAGGATCCGGTAGAACAGACCGGTGTTTATGAAGAGATGAAGAAATTGGAAAACCACTTGCTAAGTGGGATTCCTGCACATGGTGTGGCAGAGGTTCGGAAGGTTTCAGGAAATATGAGCAGACAGGACGGGACCCCGATTAAGGAAGCTGGTGTATTTCTTAGGGATGCAGCCGATGTTAATAGCTCAATTCGTCCCGATGAATGGTATCAGACAACGACAGATGCTGCTGGAAATTATGAATTCGCGGGAGTCATACCGGGAGATTATCAAGTGTTTGCCGGTTTCCAAGTGGAGCAGATTGATGGCTATTTTTGGCCGGTTGAGATGAATGACTGGGTGCGAATTGATGGTACAGAAAATGTCCAATACGATATCACGCTTGCCCCGCTGCTGGAAGTGAACGCTCCTGCAAACGAAGCAATATTGGAAGAGGAAACGATTGATTTTAGCTGGGAAGCGGTTGAAGGGGCGGCTTATTACATGCTTGATTTTCATATAGAAGAAAGTGAAGTTTCTTATGGAATGAGCTGGGATAGAAAAGTGGAAGGAAACCAACTTTCATTACCTGTAGAGAGTCTTTATAATATCTATTTAAACGTTCTTTTGGATATCGCGGAAACGAAAAATGATTATTTCAACCCGGCAACGATGCTGGGCTTTGAAAATCCAGAGGGACATTATTCCTGGAATGTGAAAGCTTTTGATAAAAATGGAAATCTAATCACACAGAGTAATGGATACCGGTTAGCGGAAGAAACAATCGGAAATCTGCCGACCATGTATTTAAAACAACGTGAGCTAACAGCGGAAGATGAATTGCTGCTTGCGGGTGAATTGGAACAGGCACTTGACGGTTACCACAGCGTTTTAACATCCAATCCAGAGGACTTGCATAGTCTTCGGATGGTTGCGCGGTTGATCGGGATTGAAGCGGACGGGAGCTTCAGTACCACGCAGAAACTACAGCAACCTTATTATGAACAACTAGCAGGGCTTACGGCAGATCCAATTTATATCGACCAGATATTACGTTTCTATTACGAGGAAAGCGATTGGGAGCAATTTGAGAAATGGTATCAGAAGTATAAGCGGTCTTTAAAAGAAACGATCGACCCGCATACAAAAAGTATCCATGCTAATGCCCTTTTATTTCAAGGGGAATACGAGGCAGCTGCGGATCTCCACATGGAAGCACTGCAGGAAGGAAGCGGCCACCATAATATCGGAAATCTTTTGGCACTGGAAATTTATCTTGGTACTGATTTAGATGAAGTATACGATTTAGCGAGGCAATATCCTTATATGGAATATACGACTGGTAATGTCGGTGTAGTGGATTGGAGTGTTCTAATTTCTGATATAAAAAAAGCGGTGAATGAGCATACTCGGGTTATCGATATTTTGCATGAAGGTCTGAGATTCTTTTTTAAAGAGCAGGGTGCAAAGCTTGAGGAATGGAAGGAACAAACAGAACAAGCTCCTCTTACTAAATTTATCCATGCTTTAGAAGAAGTGAATTAAATAAAGCGTGAGGCAGTTATCCCGCCTCACGCTTTTTTTTACTATATAACATACCAATAAATACAAATGAAATGGAACAAGCTGCCGAATAGGATGAAAATATGGAAAATCTCGTGGAAGCCCCAATTTTTAAAGCGGAGAAATTCTGGTTTGAAACCATAAATGATTCCGCCGATTGTATAGGCGATACCGCCAAGGATGAGATAGACCATTCCACCTGTACCAAGTGCCGGTGCTAATTCTCCAGTGAAAAAGATAACGAGCCAGCCCATTAAAAGATAAATCATGGTGGAAAGCCATCTTGGTGAAGTGAACCATGTCAGTTTGAAGATGACACCAAGAATCGCCAGGCCATTGGTGACAGCAAATAGAGTCCAGCCTAATGTGTTATTCAATGCAATGATACATAAAGGGGTGTAGGTTCCAGCAATTAAGACGAAAATCATCGAATGATCAATCCGCTGCAGCCAAGCTATCACCTTATCTTTTGCAATGACCATGTGATACGTTGCAGATGCCGAATAAAGTAAAATCATGCTGACTCCAAAGATAATGACAGCTGTCAAGCCGATTATAGAATACCCTTCAGTGACGGCCTTTATAATCATTGCTACTAGTCCAAATATAGCAAGAACTGCACCTGCCCAATGTGTCAGGCTGTTAATCGGTTCTCTAATGTACTGATTCAACTGGAAAACCCCTTTCGATATTACAAGTAGTTTTTAAAACTATGTGTTAGTGTTATAATAATTTTATAACATAGTTTATAGTGTTCAGTCAACCGCTGATGCTGAAAATGTGGAGGAATTTAGATATGGAAAACAATTTAGAAAACTTGCTGCGACAGTTACAGCTGGATACAAGACTATCCAGCCATGATATACCTAACCTGGATTTGTATATGGACCAGGTCATCCAATTATTTGAAAAAAAGTATGAAAAAACGAAACGGACAACAGATGAAAAGATTTTAACGAAAACAATGATTAATAATTATTCCAAGGGGAAATTATTTTTCCCGATAAAAAATAAAAAATACTCCCCGGAACATGTTATGCTCATTGATTTGATTTATGAGATGAAGACGATTCTTGCAATCCGGGATATTAAGACAACACTTGAATCATTGAATGAACAAATGATGGAAGAGACTTTTAATCTCGAATCATTATATGAATCCTTTTTAAAGCTTTCGAGAAATAATCTCGAACGTTTTCATGAGGATAGCAGGGAAATAGTGGAAGACGTGGATGCCGAGCAGCTTAGTGACAGCTATTTGAATAAGGTGTTGCTCATTCTATCCTTTGTTAATATGAGCAATTATTATCGCCGATCCGCTGAAGCATTAGTTGATGAGATTGTAGGTAAGGAATTGAAAAAGGACTAAGCTTAATCGCTTATGATAAAATGAAGGAAAAAGAGTGAGGAGAATGACATTGGCTACTTATCCAAACATTTCTGAGACGAAAAACTTAATTAAGCAACTTGTTTCGATTCCAAGTCCATCTGGGAATACTGATAACGTAATTTCCTTTATTGAAGATGTTTTGAATGACTTACAGATTGAACATAAGCGAAATAAAAAAGGTGGATTAATAGCGACAATTCCGGGCGAAAATGAAAAGGAGCATCGTATGCTTACTGCCCATGTTGACACGTTAGGTGCGATGGTGAAAGAAATTAAGCGTGACGGTCGGCTCCGTTTAGATTTAATTGGCGGTTTTACGTATCACTCGATTGATGGAGAGTATTGTGAAATTGAAACGTCTGCTGGGACAATCTTCACTGGGACGATTTTACATCATGAGACATCTGTACACGTCTATAAAAATGCGCGGGACGCTAAACGTAATCAAGAAAATATGGAAGTGCGGATTGATGCCAAGGTAGAAAACGCAGAAGACGTGCGGGCGCTTGGCATTGAGGTAGGAGATTTTGTTTCATTTGATCCTCGGGTTGAAATAACGGAGAATGGTTTCATTAAGTCACGTCACTTGGACGATAAAGCAAGTGTTGCGATGCTTATTCAGTTAATGAAACGAATCAAAGATGAAAAACTTAGTCTTCCTTATACAACTCATTTTCTGATTTCCAATAATGAAGAAATCGGTTATGGAGGAAATTCCAATATTCCACCGGAGACGGTCGAATATTTAGCAGTTGATATGGGGGCAATGGGAGACGGTCAATCAACGGATGAGTACACGGTTTCTATCTGTGTGAAAGATGCCAGCGGCCCGTACCATTATGGGCTGCGCAAGAATTTAACTGCATTAGCTGAAGAAAATCATATCGGCTATAAGCTCGATATTTATCCCTATTATGGATCTGATGCATCGGCAGCAATCCGGAGCGGACACGATATCATCCATGGCCTCATCGGCCCGGGGATCGACGCCTCCCACGCATACGAACGCACCCATGAAGACTCCCTGAAAAATACCGAACAATTACTCTACCACTATATCCAAACCAAACAAGTGGACATATAACCGGGACACGAGGGTCAGAGCATTTGTCCCAGTGGGACATTGGGGACGGAGGCATTGTCCCATTTCATGTTCGAATAAGGAAAGTAGGTATAAAAGATGAAATTAAGTATTCTTGATCAAGTCCCTATTCCGAATGGCAAAACTGCAAAAGAAGCACTGGAAGCGACCATCGATCTCGCTGTTGCGGCGGACAAGTTAGGGTTTCACCGCTATTGGATTGCCGAGCACCATGACTTCACAGGATTAGCAAGCCCTGCACCAGATATCATCCTTGGTATTATCGGTTCAAAAACGCAGCGCATTCGCATCGGTTCCGGCGCAGTTCTTTTACCAAACTATAAACCATACCAGATTGCGGAGAGGTATAATTTGCTCGCCACGCTATATCCGGGAAGAGTTGACCTTGGACTTGGACGTGCGCCGGGTGGGTCAGCGGAAGCATCAATCGCGCTTGTAGATAATTTTCTTGAGCAGGTGAAAAACTATCCAGAAAAACTGGATGAATTACTCCATTTCTTGAACCGTGATTTTCCTGAAGAACATCTTTTTTCCAAGGTTTCCGCCCGACCCGTTCCGAAAGAGCAACCAGTTCCATGGCTACTTGGCACGAGTAAGAAAAGTGCCGTGTTGGCGCTCGAGAAAGGTTTGCCCTATGTGTTTGGTGATTTTATGAGTGAAGCAGATGGCGCATCAATTGTGCGGGGTTATTTTGAAAATTTTCAAGAAGGAGAGCCACAAGCAATTGTTACGGTGAATGTTATTTGTGCGGAGACGACAGAGGAGGCGGAAAGGCTTGCGAAAAGCAATCAAGTTTGGAAATTGATGCAGGCTAAAGGAGAGGGGAATGGAAAAGTACCTTCCATCCTTGATGTAAATGAATATACATTTACAGATGAAGACCTCGAATCTTTACATCAATCGGATTACCGTCAAATCAACGGAACGCCGGATACAATCCGGAAATCGCTTGAGTCACTACGTGAAGAATATGGGACGGACGAGTTTATGATTCTTACAATCACCCATGATTTTGCCGCCCGTAAAAAATCATATGAATTGATTGCACGCGAATTTGGATTATAACTTCTAAGTTCAAGATAGTTTGCATATTTCTATAGTATATAGAATGCTTGGACAAGCAGGGGTACTCTAAATCCATTTAAAAACCAGGAGGTAGGCATGCAAAGCTGGGTCACATATATAATGGAGAAATTCGGCTATCTAGGCATATTTCTCATGATGACGTTAGAAAATTTATTTCCGCCCATCCCTTCTGAGATTGTTCTTCCATTTGGAGGGTTCATGACTACATATACGAGCTTGACGGTAATTGGGGTCATGATAGCAGCGACATTAGGTTCGGTTATCGGTGCGATGATATTATATAGCATCGGCCTCCTGATTGACGTGGAACGCTTGGAGAGGATTGTCGAACGCTACGGCCATATTCTTCGGATTGAAAAAGCAGATATCCATAAAGCAGACGCTTGGTTCGATAAATTTGGATATTGGACGGTGTTTTTCTGTCGGATGGTACCGCTCATTCGCAGTCTTATCTCTATTCCGGCCGGGATGTCAAATATGAAATTCTCTGTATTTCTCCTCTTAACGATGCTAGGAACATTGATTTGGAATGCAATCCTTGTATCAGTTGGTGTCCTCCTAGGTGAGAACTGGGAATCCATTTTAGTATTTATGGACGTGTATTCGATAATTGTTTATTTGCTTCTTGGAGTTGGGCTCATCTTGGTGGCATATTTATATATAAAGAAAAGAAGAAAATAAAAAGGAATGGCGCTATGCCGTTCTTTTTTTATGCACTTTTTTAGGTTCGTATAGCTGGGACATTTACACTGACCCCATGTTTCGGACGCAGTGGGACAAACACTCTGACCCTACGCTCCACTTGGTCTTAGTCAAAATACGTCTGGGGGCTTAGTTGAATTTATGTCTGGGGCCGATTATCAGGTTTTGGTTTTCACGGTAAGATGGAATCAAGATCAAGAAAGGAGGCTGTCACATGAAGAAATTTTTACTCTTTATTGGAGGTTTAATTGCATTTTTCGTGTTGCTTGCCAATATTGGACCAATGATTATTTTAGGGTTGAGTCTCTGGTTGTTGTATATTGTGTTTAAAAAGTTTGTTACAAGTGACAGGGTAGCAGCTAAGATCGGCTGGATTGTTGTTGGATTGCTCGTGTTAAGCATCAGCTTGTCGAACATCTACGCAATTATCGGTGTCGCAGCTGTTTATGTATTGTATCTGATTTATAAAAGCTGGAAGGAAGAACCGGTTGTCCACACCATGGAGGATGACGATCCATTTACGAATTTTGAACGTGAATGGGCAGACTTAAACCGCTAAATCTAATAAAAGGAGAGAATGTGTTATGACAACAAATATTTTTACACGTATCATGGATAATATTTCTGCAGACTTGCATCATTTAATGGATAAGAAAGAGGAAAAGAACCCAGTTGCTGCTTTAAATCAATATTTACGTCAAAGCGAGCAGGAAAAAGAAAAGGTTCGAAAAATGATTGAACGTCAGTATAAGTTAAAGGATGAGTTTTCCCGCGAATATTTAAAAGCTCAAGACTTGGCAGACAAACGGAAGAAACAAGCCGAAATTGCGGAGAAAGCCGGCGAAACCGATTTATATGAATTTGCGGTGAAAGAGTATGAAGAATATGAAAAGCGAGCTGCCCGCTTAAAACAAAGCAGGGAAGAAACAATTGAACAGCTTATTGCACTTGAGAATAAATATGAAGAAATGAAACACCGCTTGAAAGATATGCATATGCGCCGGATGGAATTAATGGGAAGAGAAAATATTGCAAGAGCAAATCAACAAATGAACCAAGTTATTGATGATGTATCCGATAAACCATTTGCGAAATTCGCTGAACTCGAGCAATACATCGAGAATTTGGAGTACAAGGTGAATAGTTCCTATTATAAGAGCACATTCGACAGTAAGATTGCTAAACTGGAAAAAGAATTACAAGGAAAAGAAAATGCACAATAAGATGCGATAACGATCAAGGAAAATGATATACTAAGTAGGCGTAGATGATCTCTGCGCCTTAAACTATTGAAATTAAAGGAGGGGGACTTTCATGTTCAAGCAAATACCGACAAAATCATATAACTGGATTCTGATTATTGGTATCCTCCTTCTTGTGGCTGAATTTGTATTTTCCTTTGGAGGGACAATTATACCTGCCATTATTTGCGGATTTTTTGTTTACGTCAGCTGGAAGAGCTTTGACACCCTCTGGGGAAAAATTGTTTTTTGGCTTAGTCTCATTGGTTTAATCTTTTCGATACTTAGTCTGATGGCAGTAAGATTCCTTATTATCGCAGCAATTGTTATTTTTGCGATGAGATACTATGATTCCACGAAAAGAACGGATCGGGTCTATCCGAAACTGCCGGATGCAGATGCACTGAAGGAACCGCTTAGTCGTGTGGAACCATTATTTAATCACACAGCATTTGATGATCAATTCACAGAAGAAACCGCTTATCAGTGGAAGGACGTGAATATACACGGACTGTTTGGTGACAAGGTGATCGATTTAAGTAACACGGTTATTCCTGACGATACGGCGATAATTTCGATTCGCCACGGGTTAGGAAATATTGAAATATATGTACCTTATGAAGTGGAAGTGAGCATCCATCATAGTGCTGTTTTCGGCAATGCTCTTATATTCCACGAAAGTCATGAAAAACTGTTTAATAAATCGATTTTTTATCAAACAGCGGGTTATGATACGGCAACAACAAGAGTTAAAGTCGTCACCTCGTTATTTTCTGGAGATATTGAGGTGAAGCGCATATGAGTACGATTATCCGCCATATTCTTACCGGAATCCTATTTAGTATTTTACTGACAGTGGCCATAATTACGCTTTTATTCACTGTATTCTCGCTGGGTAGTTATACAGTTTTATGGGAAACGGAGATTGGCAATGTTTCATTTTTAATCTGGCTAGCCGGTTTCGTATTGGTAGGAGGGACGATTTTTGGGATATCGACCGGTTGGTATTGGAGACAACGGCTGCATCGGATTGAACGGAAGCTTGATCGGTTAAGTAAAGGCCAACGACTTGATGAGGAAAAAGAACCATATCATGAATTGAAAGCAATTGAAAAACGCTTAGAACTCATTCAATCCCGTATCGACCAACAGACGGAAAATGCGCAAAAAATTGCAACGGAGCGGGCAGAAGAACGAGAAAAGAGTTTACAAGAGATCGTTGTCCAAGAAAGAAACCGGCTTGCCCGGGAGTTACATGATTCTGTCAGTCAACAGCTTTTTGCCGCGTCAATGATGATCTCAGCAATAAACTTGCAAAACTTCCCTGAAAACGACGAAATGAAAAGGAAATTGCAACTCGTGGAGAAAATGCTGCAGCAATCTCAGCTTGAAATGCGGGCACTTCTACTACATCTGCGCCCGGTTGCATTAAAAGGGAAAACCCTTGTTCAAGGGGTGGAAGAATTACTTGTCGAAATGCAGCAGAAAGTTTCTATGGATATAACATGGACAGCAGAAGAACTTGCCGTTGATAAAGGAATTGAAGATCAGCTCTTTCGAATTATTCAAGAAGCAATGTCGAATACGCTGCGCCATGCGAGAGCTACAAGTTTTCATGTACTCCTGATTAAACGAGATGAAACGGTAATTTTGCGTATTTCAGATGATGGGATAGGTTTCGATATGGAACAGGTGCATACTGGTTCTTATGGACTCCATAATATGCGGGAACGAGCATATGAAATTGGTGGTACGTTCAAAATTGTCAGTTTACCAAATCAAGGTACGAAGCTTGAAGTAAAAGTTCCACTGCCTGCAGTGGCGAGTCAAGAAGAAAGAGTATCCGTTAGGAAAGAAAGTGAGGAAGAACGATGATAACAGTATTATTTGCCGATGATCACGAAATGGTGCGAATTGGTGTAGCATCTTACCTGTCTGCGCAACCGGATATTGAAGTGGTAGCAGAAGCGGACGACGGGGAACCGGCTGTCAAGCTAGCACTGGAGCTGAAACCTGATATCATTTTAATGGACTTGGTGATGAAGCGGATGGATGGAATTGAAGCAACAAAGCAAATCCTTGCCGAGTGGCCAGAAGCGAAGATTATCATCGTTACAAGCTTCCTCGATGATGAAAAAGTATACCCCGCTCTCGAAGCAGGTGCAAAAAGCTACTTGCTGAAAACTTCAAAAGCGGACAAAATAGCTGACGCAATCCGTTCGACTCACGCGGGCCAATCGATTCTGGAACCAGAAGTAACAGGGAAATTAATGAACAAGATGCGCAGTCCACAAGAAGAAGCACTGCATGAGCAATTGACAGAACGAGAAAGAGAAGTATTACTTCTTCTTGCAGCCGGAAAAACGAATCAAGAAATTGCTGAAGAATTATTTATTGCAACGAAGACCGTGAAAGTTCACGTCAGTAATATTTTGGCGAAATTGGAAGTACAAGATCGAACTCAGGCAGTGATTTATGCATTCCAGCACAATCTTGTTTAATTTTTAAATAATACTTATTTTAATGAATTTCATAATACGTATTTAATGCTTCACCATCACCATATGTAGTTGAGTTAGTTCGTTCCCAACTACATATGGTGATGGAAAAGCCGACTTTGGTAATTATGAAATTCATTCATTTCTGTTCTAGTAAAAATAAGTCTAAACATGTAGTATTCCCAAGGAGTATTGCGTGTTTTTTGCTTTTTAGGAAATATTTTGTCATTAATTGAAACATAATTGTAATATAACGATAACACGACTGCAATTTTTCGGTGTTACAATACCATTGGAATTGAAAATAATACATAATATAAATTTATGACACGAATTTGCAGGCGGCTTTCACGAACATACATAAAAAGATGCAATAGTAGTGAGGAAGTGGGGAGCGAGAAATTGAAGAAGACCTTAGTGACGATGGCTACTGTAACAGTGGTCGGTTTAAGCAGTGTGTTTTTTACTGATCATGCATCAGCAGAATCAATTGATGACTTGAAGGACAAACAAACGCAAATTCAAGATGAAAGAGAAACGATTAAAGCTAACCTATCTGACGCAGAAGCGGAGATTGCTGATTTATTAATAGACCTAGATAAATTGAACGATGAAATTGACCGCGTGAATAAAGCGCTTGACGAAAACAAAGCAACAATGGTGAAAAATGAAAAATCCATTACGGAAACAGAAGAACGAGTGGACGAGCTCGAAGCAGAAATCAAAGAACTTGAAGAAGCGATTGAAAAACGCTTCGACATTTTAAAAGAACGTGCAGTAGCTTACCAAAAGAATGGTGGTAACATTTCTTATCTGGAAGTGTTATTCGGCTCGCAAAACTTCATGGATTTCATCAGCCGTGTAAGTGCAATTAACAAAATTACCGATTCTGATGCCGAATTAATGGAACAAATCGACGCGGATAAAGTTCAAGTCGAAGAGAAACAAGAAGAGGTAATTGCAAAGCTTGATGAATTAAAAGAAATGCGTGTAGAGCTTGAAGGAATGGAGAAAACAATCAAGTCTCAACAAGCGCAAAATAAAGATAAAAAAGCAAAAATTAAAGATAAAGAAGCTGCACTCGTTGCAAAAGTAGAAGATCTTGAAGTAAAAGACAGTGAGCTAGCTTCTCTTGAAAGAGATGTAAGACAAAACATTGATGAATTAACACAACCTGCACCTGAAGTGCGCGTTGCAAGTAATGACACAAATGCAGGCAGCTCAAAAAATAATAATTCTACCAGCAATAAATCAACTAACAATAACTTATCAACAGTTTCAAAAGAAGAGTCGAAGTCAAACAATTCATCTTCTTCTCGACCAGCAGCATCCGGTGGTATTCAGACTGCAATGAACGCTGGATTCGCTCACCTCGGCACTCCATATGTATGGGGAGGTAAAGGACCAGGCGGGTTTGACTGTTCTGGATTCGTATCTTGGGCATTCGGCCAAGGCGGGATTTCCGTACCGTCAAGCACTGGAGGACTAGCAGGAGTTGGTACGAAAGTTTCTGCAAGTAACATGCAACCAGGAGACATCGTGTTCTTCAATACTTATAAAACAAACGGTCACGTAGGTATATACCTTGGTGGCGGTAAGTTTATCGGTGCACAGAACTCTACAGGTCTTGCAGTAGCAGACATGTCTAGCGGGTACTGGGCAGACAAGTTTAACGGCCATGTGCGCAGCGTAAGATAATAATAAACAATTCATAAAATCCATCCTACAGGGTGGATTTTTTCGTGTTTTTATTAAATTTTAAAAAATAAAATCATCCATATAGACGGGTATGGCTGTATATATTATAATAAAATGGAGCCAATAATACTTAACAATCTCGAAATTAAATGAAATCTATTTGTACTTAGGAGGTGAAGTTCCTATTGCTTATGCATAGGAACACTAATTGGACGTATTGCCCATAATCAACTTACTTGCAGTTGCTGTACTAATTGCTTTAACCGCATTTTTTGTAATGGCGGAATTTGCAATTGTAAAAATAAGAAGTACACAACTTGAACCACACATCGAAGTGGGGAAAAAATCCGCAATTGCTGCGAAGAGAGTAATTACCCACTTGGATGAATATTTATCAGCGTGTCAGCTTGGAATAACAATCACCGCATTAGGGATTGGACGACTGGCAGAACCGACATTTGAGAAAATGCTCCATCCAGTCATTTCATATTTTAATATTAGTACTGGAATGGTTACAACGATAGCAATTGTGATTTCCTTTTTAATTGCAACTTTTCTTCATGTTGTAATTGGAGAACTTGCACCAAAGACGATTGCTATTCAAAAGGCGGAGCAGGTTACTTTATTTATTGCAAGGCCTCTCGTTTGGTTCTATCGTTTACTTTACCCGTTCATTTGGCTTTTAAACGGTACAGCTCGCTTGATTATCCGCGCGATGGGCTTCAAGCCAATCAGCAGCCATGAGGAGACACATACGGAAGAAGAGCTTCGTTTAATTCTTGCTGACAGTTATAAAAGTGGTGAAATTAATCAAGCAGAAATGATGTATGTTAACAACATTTTTGAATTTGATGAGCGAGTAGCAAGGGAAATCATGGTACCTCGGACAGAAATGGTATATTTCTTAAGAAAAGATAGTTTAGAGTCGAATTTAGATGTCATCCTTGATGGACAGTATACGAGATACCCAGTTGCAGATGAGGACAAAGATAATATTATTGGCTTAGTCAACTTAAAAGAAATCCTTAGCGGGTATCATCAGGATAAAAATGTTACAACGAATCAGTTTATCCGACCGATTCTCCACGTATCGGAAGCAACACCAATCAAACAAGTCCTGCTCAAAATGCAGAAAGAACGCATCCATATGGCTATCGTGAATGATGAATATGGAGGAACAGCAGGTTTAATAACGGTTGAAGATATTTTAGAAGAGATTGTCGGCGATATCCGTGATGAATTTGATGAAGATGAGATACCTGACGTGCAGGAAGTAAATGATAAAACCGTCATCGTTTCGGGAAAGCTTCATTTGGAAGATGTGAAGCAAATTCTTGGCATCGAACTGGATGATGATGAGGTCGATACGATCGGTGGGTGGATGTTTACAACCAATCTTGACGCACAGGAAGGTGTTATTATTGAATATAAAGACCATCGTTTCGTAATAGAGGAAATGGATGGTTATCAGATTAAAAAAGTAAAGATTATCAAACCATAAGGGTTCATATAGAAAGTGGGCATTTTGCCCGCTTTTTTTGTTCTCTTTTGTAGCTGTTATATGTTTAACTACCTCCTGTTAAGGATAAATACTAGCAGAAGAATTTATCTTTTCTATTAGGAGGCGACCTGAGTGAGTCTTACGATTACGGAAACAATCAATTGGCTTAAGGATGTGCGGAAAGAAGGATCGAATAAAGTATTCACGATGTATTTGAACACGGACAGATCAGACCCGAATCAGCAAGGTGGAGAATGGAAGATCCATTTGAAGAACGGAATGAGGAACTTTGAAACATACTTACAACAAGATGACAATAAAGAAGAACTAGCTAACTTTAAAAAAGTGAAAAAGAAAGCGATGGATTTTATAAAGGAAAATGAACTACATTTCCAGCGTGGTATTATTATTTATGCTACAGCAGATGATGATATTTGGTTTGCGAAGTGTGTGCAAATGCGGTTGGAGGATAAATTTTATTGGCAAGAAACACCGGAAATTAATCAGCTTATTGAATTGAAGGAAAGATATCCGAAGCTTGGTATCATTCTTGTACAACAGAATCAAATTAAAGTGATTGATTCAGAGACGAATCGAATTATGGACACGACATATTTCGAACTTGATGTAGCTACAGAAGATTGGAGAATAAAGCAGGGGCCAAGACGTCCGTCTACTGCAGGGGCCGGTGGTCCTAATGTTCAAAAAGATAGTTTGGAGTCAAGATTTTCAGCCAATCAGCATCGCTGGTATAAAAAGATTGCTCCGAAATTAGATAAAATAGCGAAAGATAACCAATGGGAACGGCTTTACATGGTTGGAGAAGGGGATAGTACGAAAGATCTCGAGAAACTCATGCATCGTCCAATCGACGCTGTTTTACAAAAAAATATGCTTGACCATGAAGAAACAAAAGTGCTGGATGAGGTGTTGGCATAAAAATAAGAAGAGGCGGATCTATCCCGCCTCTTCTTATTTTTTAGAACTTATTCTTCAGATAAGTATTTTGCATTTACATAACCGGTGAATTCATCAGTCGTTACTTTGACCCATTCATCACCACGGTCTTCCACTTCAACTTGTTGGTCCATTATAAGCACACCGACCAAATCATAATCAATCCCAGGTCCACTTCTTGCGTTTAACGTTTCGACTTGTACGGTTCTTGTTGAGGTCGATACTTCCACGTCCTCGGCATCTTCTGTGCTGTCTTCATCGGACTCGTCTTCAGTTACAACTGAACCAACAGCTCCAGCTACTGCATCCGTTTCATCATCCGATTCGCTCTCTTCATCTGATGTGACGCTCTCAGTATCTGTTTGCGGAGTTGGCATAGAAGCAAAGTCAGGATTTGTAAATTTCTGTTGCATGATGCCGACGAAAACGATGAAGGCAAGTGCAACGATTGTAAGAATAACTGCAATAAAAGCTTTCGTTCTTTTCATCTCATAAACTCCTAAATTATAATATCTAGTAGTAGTATACACGAATTAAACGAAAAAGTCTTTTATTACTTACTCTTCGCAGCATGAACAGCTGTATATACTTTTGTAATCGAGAGAAGTGACGGATTGCTTTCATTCAGCGTAGGTGCAACTTTCTCATGAGGGTCCGCAGTCCAGACACCTCTCGCACCTGCTGAGCCTCCTCGGGCTAACGTCCTGCGGGGTCTCACCAAGCCTATCCTCGGCAGGAGTCTCGAGGTGTCTGGCCTGCTCCCCGGAAAGGCCAAATTTGGATTACTGTTTAATATTCCAGAGGTATAATCTTTATCGTGACGAAATAATTTCTATTTAAAATAATCATCTATACCAGTTCAGTTGCCCGGAGGACGGTGACTCCTACGGGAAAACCACGTGTCCAGACCTGAGCAGGAAGCGGTTTTCTTCCGAGGCAGACTAAGAACGCCACGTCCTATGGCAACGTCTGCATTAGCACGTCCTTTGCGTCGAGGCTGAGGCCGTGCCCAAGGATGCGCACCCGTCCTCCGGGTAACTGAACGGCGATTAGTGCTCTAAATTAGTGAACAAGCAAAACACTTACGCTGAATGAAAGTAATCAGCAGTTCATGCAAAAAACTTTTGTTGAGTTAGTTATTTAAGCGACTTGGCACCCGGGGCAGAGACCGTAGATTTCGAATTTATGATCTTCAATCATGTAATCTTTTAGTTTATTTTCTACTTCATCCATCGGGCAAATATTAATTTCTTTTGTCCTACCGCAATTACTGCAGATGAAATGATGATGGTGGTGAGTCGCACATTTCATCCGAAAGTGTTTTTCTCCATTTAACTCCGTACTTTCCAAAATTTTCATCTCGTCGTATAGATGTAAATTCCGGTACACAGTGTCAAAACTGATACCTCCATATTTCTCTTCCATAAACTGATGCAGCTCTTTTGCAGTCCGATACCCATCCGCTTCTTCAAAAAAGGTTAAAATATCTTTCCTGCGCCCAGTTGATTTATATCCGCTTTTCCTTAGCATTTCCATTGCTTTTTTTAAATTCATTAGGCTTCCCTCATTTCTTGTTGTGATTTCCGACTCCGTTTAAACCCGATTGCAAGCAATAAAATGGTGACGGCAATCATGACAATTGTTCCACCTGGCGGGATACTTAAATAATATCCGCTTATAATACCAATAATAACAGATATTTCGCCAAACAAAATAGATAAAAACAACATTTGTTTAAACCCTTTCGCAATTCGCATTGCAGCAGCAACTGGAAGCGTCATGAGGGCAGATACGAGTAATACTCCGACAATGCGCATGGAAGCCGCAATAACAAGGGAAGTTAATACAATAAATAGCAAGTGGATATGTTTTGTATGAATGCCTGATATTGTTGCATGTTCCTCATCAAAGGAAAGAGTAAGCAGTTCCTTATAGAAA
This sequence comes from Oceanobacillus alkalisoli, assembly GCF_021556485.1. GTDB lineage: Bacteria > Bacillota > Bacilli > Bacillales > Amphibacillaceae > Oceanobacillus > Oceanobacillus alkalisoli. Next base: position 37,526 of record NZ_JAKGBW010000007.1, read on the forward strand.
AAGGTGACGACCGCAACAACAATAATAAATATAATAAAAATCAGTAAAAAGTCACTTTGACTAACAGCTGAAACCGAACCAAATAAATATCCGAATAAATCTGTATTAAATCCATTTGCTATCGATATGAAAATCACACTTAAGCCGACACCTGCAGATAAGATAATCGGAATCGCCAACTCTTGATACGTTTTATAGACTGTACGCAGCTTTTCAATAAAGATGGAGCCGACTACAGAAAAGAACATCCCACTGTATAGGGGAGAGAAGGTGATAAGAAATAATTTTTCCATCATTAATCCAAACGCAATCCCCGCAAGCGTAACATGTGATAAAGCATCTGCAATTAAGGAAAGACGGCGGACGACTATAAAGGTTCCGAGTAATGGGGCTATTATTCCGATTAATAGTCCGGTTAGAAATGTATATCGTAAAAATTCATAGTTAAAAAAATCTGCTAGCATAATATTCCTCCATTACGAATGATGGGCAATCGTCGAGACGGGATGTCCGTAAAATAATGACAAATCTTTATCAGAAAGGGAGCAATATTCCTCTGGATTACCGTGGAAATGCAATGTTTTATTTAAACAGACAACATCTGTCGCATAGTCCGTCATAATTCCGGTATCGTGGGTAACTAATAGAATCGTTATTTGCTGTTCCTTATTCAATTTGTGCAGTAATTCATAGAATCGTTTTACGTTTTCTTGGTCGACTCCAACTGTTGGCTCATCCAGAATCAATAATTCAGGATCGCTAACAAGTGCTCTTGCGATAAACACTCGCTGCTGCTGACCACCGGAAAGGTTGCCGATATTTTCAGAGGAGAAATCGCTCATATCGACCAACTCGATTGCCCGTAAAATAGTTTGTTTATCTTTCTTGCTTAAAAACTTAAAGTAGCCAAGCTTTGCCGTAAGACCGGTTGAAACGACTTCAAATACGGTGGCTGGAAAACCTGTATTGAAACTATTCGCTTTCTGCGAGACGAAACCAATTTTATCTCTTTTCCGGAAAGTCTCGAGCGATTCACCAAATAAAGTTACATTGCCTTCATCGGGTTTAAGTAATCCGAGAATCAATTTAATAAGTGTTGTTTTTCCGCCACCATTCGGGCCAACGAGCCCCATAAATTTGCCTTTTGGTAATTCAAAATCAATTCCATCAAGGATTAGTTTATTTTGATAGGCAAAACTGACATTCTGCATCGTTATGATTGGTTCTTTCATGGAAACACATCCTTTTTAGTTCATTGCTTCATTGAGAACTTCCAAATTATCCCTCATAATGGAGAAGTAGTTCCGATTTTCTGTAATGTCTTCATCTGTTAGCACCGCCAGATTATGAATCATCAATGCTTCTGCACCAACTTCATTTTGTATCACTTCAGACACGCGGGTTGTAACATTTTGTTCGAATATAATATGGTTGATATTATTTTCTTTAGCTGTATCTACAATTGCAATTAAGTCTTTCTGGGAAGGTTCGTTTTCAGTGGAAAGGCCGTGAATCGAAACTTGTTCAATCCCGTATCGTTCTTCCCAATAACCGAATGCAGCGTGGGTGACGAGTATCTTTTTATTTGTCTTCGTATCAAGTAATTCGGTGAACTCCTTGTCCACTTTTTCTAGTTCTGCTTTAAGATCTGTTAAATTTTCATTAAAGCGTTCTTGCTCATCTGGATATAGTTCACTTAATTCATCATAAATGATCTCAGCAATTTGAGTCATTCGTATCGGATCAAGCCAAATATGTGGATCTTTATCTCCGTGATGATGGTCATGATCTTCATGGTCGTCATGATTTTCTTTTTCATCAGCTAAGAATAATGATTCATGTTTGCCAATTTCAAATAAGTTTACCCTTTCATCTTCCAAGGCGCCGGCAGCAGTACTTGCTAATGCTTCCAGCCCAGCACCGATATAAAAGAATGCATCTCCTTCCGCAATCTCTGTCAGATCTTTAGCGGTAGGTTCGTACGTATGCTCATCCACACCTGGCGGATAAACAGAATGAACTTCGACCGCATCCCCAGCAATTTCTTCCACGATAAACTGTAAAGGATAAATTGTTGTATAGATGGTGCCGTTAGAATGATCTGTATCATTTTTTGTGCCACAACTTGCTAAAATGAATAATAATAATAAAAAGCTAAAAATACGTTTTAAAACTTTCAATCAACATCCTCCTATCCATTGACTTCCTTCATATATACTTCTTATCTATAAAATCACCATTCGTTTCCTGAACAACCAAATAATCTTTGAAAAATTAAACTCGTACGCTCTCAACCAGCGTAAGTGATCCGGCTCGTTCACTTGAAATGCTCTCTAGTCGCCGTTCAGTTGCCCGGTGGACGGATGCGCATCCTTGGGCACGGCTGGACCCTCCTCGAGCTGCCGCCCTGCGGGGTCTCCAGACTCGTGCTGTTCCCGCAGGAGTCACCGTCCACCGGGCAACTGAACTGGGAGAGATGATTATTTTAAAGATAAATTATTCCGCCACCATAAGGATTATACTTTTCCGGTACATTAAACAGTGATTCCAAGATGGCCTTTCCTGGTAGCAGTCCAGTAGAAAGTTTCCGAGTTTGGCACACTTACGCTGGTTGAGAGCGACTGTTTTATTGAATTCATTTACTATCATATCGTAACCATTCCGGTTTGTAAATAATAATCATTCCGATTTGGGAAAATAAATGCAACAACCTTGTTGCGAAATATCAGAAAGTATTTTATACTAAAAATAGGTTAAGAGATAGCTCTTTTATTTTTTTGAAGAATAATGAATGAGCGTTCATTCAAAAGAGGAGATTGGGGGATAAAACATGAAACAGTCAATTAAGCGAGCTGCGGTTTTAGGCTCTGGTGTAATGGGGTCTGGGATTGCCGCCCACTTAGCAAATAACGGCATTCCTGTACAAATGCTCGACATTGTACCATCTGAATTAACGGTGCAAGAGGAAAAACAAGGGTTGTCGCTAGAAGACAAAAGAGTACGAAATCGGATAACCGAGAAAAGTAAACAGGCATTATTAAAGCAAAAGCCATCACCCATTACATCCAGGGCAAGTCTTGATTTGATTGAAATTGGAAACTTTGAAGATGATATGGAACGCTTAGAGGAAGCAGATTGGATTATTGAAGTAGTAACGGAGAATCTCGAAATCAAGAAGCAAGTATTTGCAAATGTGAATAAACACCGGAAGAAGGGCAGTATTGTTAGTTCCAACACATCAGGAATATCTGTAGAAGCGATGATTGAAGATTGTAGTGAGGATATGAAGAAACATTTCCTAGGAACCCATTTCTTTAATCCACCGCGTTATTTAAAATTGTTGGAAGTAATTCCAACCTCACATACCGATCCAGATGTACTTGAGTTCATGAAAGTATTCGGTGAAAATGTTCTTGGTAAAGGGGTTGTGGAAGCAAAGGACACGCCCAACTTTATAGCAAACCGAATTGGAACATATGGGCTTCTTATCACACTAAGGGAAATGCTTGAACAAGGATTTAGTATTGGGGAAGTTGATTCGGTTACTGGTCCACTTATCGGAAGACCGAAGAGTGCCACGTTCCGTACATTGGATGTAGTCGGCCTTGATACATTCTTGCATGTCGCACGAAACGTCTATGACAAAGTGGAAGGAAAAGAAAAGGAAGTATTTGATCCACCGGCATTTATGCAGAAAATGGTTGAGAATGGTTGGCTCGGTTCTAAAGCAGGAAAGGGATTTTACGAGAAAAAAGCTGGAGTCATTTATGAAATTAATCCGGATACACTTGAATTTGGTGAACGAAAGAAATTACAAACACCAGCAATCGAAATGGCAAAGCAGGCAAAAGGCTCTCGTGCCAAAATGAAAGCGCTTCTATCAATGCCTGATGATCCGGCAGCTAAGCTCGTTTGGTCTTTATTAAAGCCGGTCCTTATTTATTCCGCCGAACTGGTCGGTGAAATTGCCGATGATATTACGGCTATTGACCAAGCGATGAAATGGGGATTCGGTTGGGACATCGGACCATTTGAGACATGGGATGCAATTGGTTTAAAACAAGCAACCGAGCGGATGCAACGTGAAGGGGAAACAGTGCCAAGCTGGGTGCTAGAGTTAATTGAAAAAGGATATGAATCTTTTTATAAACAAGCAGATGGAGAAATAACTTATTATAATGGCAATGAACTTGAGAAGCTTAAGACAAATTCGAAAGAAGTGAATCTAAGACTCTTTAAAAATGAATCAAATGTAATCAAAAAAAATACTGGTGCAAGTTTAATAGATTTAGATGACGGTGTCCTGTTACTTGAATTCCATTCACCAAATAATGCGATTGGCCTTGATATTATGCAAATGGTGAACACAGCAATTGAGGAAGCCGAAGCTAACTATGAAGGGCTTGTTATCGGAAACCAGGGTAAAAACTTCTGTGTTGGTGCTAATCTCGCATTAATGTTAATGGAAGCACAGGATGATAATTTCTATGAACTTGATATGGTCATCCGTATGTTTCAAAATATGACGACAAACATTAAATATGCAAATAAACCAGTAGTCGTCGCTCCATTTAATATGGCGCTTGGAGGTGGGGCAGAAGTGTCGCTACCTGCAGCAGCAATTCAAGCGTCACCGGAAACATATATGGGACTTGTCGAAGTTGGTGTCGGTCTTATACCTGGTGGGGGCGGCACGAAAGAACTTTATCTAAAACAACTTCGCAATATGCCAAAGGGGATCGATTTTGACTTATCGAAAGTCGCGAATGATGTCTTTGAAAAAGTAGCAACAGCAAAAGTATCGACTTCTGCAAAAGAAGCACAAGAGCTAGGATTTCTAGACCAAAAAGATGCAATCAGTGCGAATCCAGATCATTTAATTTACGATGCCAAACAAAAAGTGCTTGCATTGGCTCATGCAGGTTACCGGGCACCTGCAAAAGAAAAAATTCCGGTCGTTGGAAATGCAGGCTATGCGGCAATGCTGCTCGGCGCAAAAAATCTCCAGATGAGCGGTTATGCATCTGAACATGATGTAAAGATTGCCGAAAAGCTAGCCTATGTCTTATCCGGCGGAAGAATTAAAGAAGGTTCGCTTATTGATGAGCAGACAATGCTCGATTTCGAGCGAGAAGCATTCTTAAGTCTAATTGGTGAACCGAAAACACAAGCTCGTATGCAACACATGCTGATGAAAGGCAAACCATTACGCAACTAAAGATTAGGGGGAGAAAATGTGAAGGAAGCAGTTATTGTTGCCGGAGCAAGAACTCCGGTCGGTAAAGCGAATAAAGGTAGTTTAAGAGATACCAGGCCGGATGATTTAGCTGCACTGACAATCAAAGAAACATTGAAAAGGGCCGGAGATTATACTGGAAATATTGATGACGTCATCATCGGCTGTGCAATGCCGGAAGCAGAGCAAGGAATGAATATGGCAAGAAACATTGCAGGGCTTGCCGGTCTTCCGAAAGAAGTTCCGGGAATAACGATTAATCGCTATTGTTCCTCTGGACTGCAAGCAATTGCCTATGGTGCTGAACGGATTATGATCGGCGCGGTAGATACGATTATAGCGGGAGGAGCAGAATCGATGAGCTTGATTCCGATGGGAGGACACGTCATTAAACCAAACCCGAAACTCGTAGAAGATGCAGTTGGCTATTATATGGGGATGGGACATACGGCAGAAGAAGTGGCGAATCGTTTCAATATATCCCGGGCGGACCAAGATGCTTTTGCAGCACAAAGCCACGAGCGGGCAGCAAAGGCAATACAGGAAGGTAAATTCACGGACGAAATTGTTTCGGTGGAAATCACTGAACGGGTTATCGGCCAGAATCATAAGGTCGTAGAACAGACAAAACAATTTGCAATGGATGAGGGGGTACGCGCAGACACAAATCCAGAAGTCCTTGCTAAACTGAGACCAGCATTTCATATAAAGGGATCTGTAACAGCTGGAAACTCCTCGCAAATGAGTGATGGGGCAGGTAGCGTTTTATTAATGGAGCGTGAGAAAGCCCAAGCAGAAGGGTTAACTCCTTTATTAAAATTCCGTTCCTATGCTGTAGCTGGAGTGGAGCCGGAAATTATGGGAGTAGGCCCTGTAAAAGCAATCCCAAAAGCGCTTCAAATTGCGGGACTTGAATTATCGGATATTGGATTAATTGAACTTAATGAAGCATTTGCTTCCCAATCATTACGGGTGATTGAAGCACTCGATCTAGATACTTCCATTGTAAATGTAAATGGAGGAGCAATTGCTCTTGGACACCCGCTTGGAATGACGGGAACGAAACTGACCCTGACTTTAGCCCATGAGATGCGCCGCAGAAATGTTCAGTTTGGAGTTGTGACGATGTGTGTTGGCGGTGGAATGGGAGCTGCAGGAGTGTTTGAGCTTATTTAATCTCTACAATTAACTTTAAATAAAAGGAGAAGATCAATTATGAGTGAAACAAAAGATAGACTCTTTAAAGGTGGGGCCTTCCTTATTGAAGAATTAACGGGTGAGGATATAATCACTCCTGAGGATTTGACGGATGAGCATAAGATGATTGCAAAAACAACAGAGGAATTTGTTAATAGTGAAGTAGTCCCGCTTATCGACAAGTTAGAAAACCATGAATTCGATCATTCCGTGGATTTACTAAAAAAAGCAGGAGATCTTGGTCTACTTGGTGCAGATGTTCCGGAAGCTTATGGCGGACTTGGCCTGGATAAGATTAGTTCCTCGTTAATTACGGAAAGAATGGCACCTGCTGGTGGATTTTCCATTACCCATGGGGCTCATGTTGGTATCGGCTCGCTGCCAATTGTGTTTTTCGGGAATAAAGAACAGAAGGAGAAGTATTTGCCAAAGCTTGCGACGGGAGAGCTAATTGCTGCCTATGCATTGACAGAGCCGGGTTCCGGTTCAGACGCTCTTGGGGCAAAAGCGACTGCCAAACTGAACGAAGCAGGGACCCACTATATTTTGAACGGGGAAAAGCAATGGATCACGAACTCCGCATTCGCAGACGTATTTATCGTCTATGCAAAAATTGATGGCGAACATTTCTCTGCATTCATTGTTGAACGCGGTTATCCAGGTGTATCTACCGGTGTAGAAGAGAAGAAGATGGGAATCAAAAGCTCATCGACCCGGACGCTGATTTTAGAAGATGCGGAAGTACCGGCAGAAAATGTTCTAGGTGAAAAAGGCAGAGGGCATATTATTGCCTTTAACATTTTAAACGTTGGTCGTTATAAGCTGGCTATTGGTGGCGTCGGTGGTTCGAAACGGGCTTTTGAACTGGCAGCGAAATATGTAAATGAACGGAAACAATTCAATGTACCAATCTCTAGCTTCTCGCTTACGCAGTCGAAGTTAGCTACAATGGCAAGTGAAATTTATGCAAATGAAAGTGCAGTTTATCGTACGGTTGGATTGTTTGAGCAAAGGATGGGCTCCCTATCCGAAGAGGAATTGGAGGATGGTCGTGAAATCGCTCGGGCTATTGCTGAATATCAGATTGAGTGCTCGATTACGAAATATATGGCGACAGAATTACTCGACCGGACAGCTGACGAAGCAGTTCAACTGCATGGCGGATATGGGTTCATGCAGGAATATGAGGTGGAAAGAATTTATCGTGACTCCCGAATCAACCGGATTTTCGAAGGTACGAATGAAATCAACCGACTTCTTGTTCCAGGGACACTCCTGAAGAAGGCGATGAAAGGGGAACTGCCATTATTACAGAAAGCCCAAGGACTACAGGAAGAACTTATGATGATGATGCCTGAAGAAGTTGGTACAGAACCACTCGATCAGGAAAAGCATTTAGTACGTCATGCTAAGAAAATTGTATTATTAGGTGCCGGTTTGGCAGCACAGAAATATATGCAGAAGCTTGAGCATGAGCAAGAAATTCTTGTTGCTCTTGCTGATATGGCAGGTGAAGTATTCAATATGGAGTCCGCTGTTCTCCGTACAGAAAAAGCGCTTCAACAGACAGGAGCAGAGAAAAATGAATTAAAACTCCTTTATACACAAGTATATGTTCAAGAGGCATTCAGCCGGATCGAGGCAGCAGCAAAAGAAATTCTCATTGCAGTTGAGGAAGGTGATAATTTACGAATGATGCTTTCCTCCTTACGTAAATTGACTCGTCACGAACCAACAAACACGATTACGAAAAAACGGGCAATTGCCAAATCGCTTATCGAAAGTGAAAAGTATATCGTATAATTTCAGTTTTTCCGGGGCGAGTCGCTTGCCTCGGATTATTTTTTTACCAGCCCTCGGGTAACATAGCAAATAAATGTGTCAATAATCCTTCTATGTTAAAATGGTGGTAATTACATAAAGGAGCTGGTTTTTAACATGAGTATAACGATTTACTGGTATCCAAAATGCGGCACCTGCCGAAATGCGAAGAAATGGCTGGAAGCGAACAATATAGACTTTGAAGCGGTTCATATTGTAGAGGATACACCATCTAAAGAAGAAATTTTAAAATTAATTGAGAAAAGCGGTCTCGAACCGAAGAAGTTCTTTAATACGAGTGGTAAAAAATATCGTGAGCTGAATATGAAAGAGAAACTCAAGGATGCCACAGTTGAAGAGATGGCAGAATACCTCGCATCAGACGGGATGCTAATTAAACGGCCAATTGCGACAAACGGAGATAAAGTCACGGTCGGTTTCAAAGAAGATGAATACGAAGCAACTTGGGGATAGTACAGAAGTCAGATGAAAATGTGTTGTACAGTAGATTTTCTATTCTATCCATTGTATAGTTAGAGTGAGATGAGACGGAAAGGATGATAACCGATGAATTTACCAGAGGACTTACGTTATACGAAAGAGCACGAATGGATAAAAAAAGAAGACGGCAATAAAGTACGCATTGGAATTACGGATTTCGCTCAAGATGAACTCGGAGATATCGTGTTTGTCGAACTTCCGGAAGCGGGTGACACAGTCGAAGCCGACGATTCATTCGGAAGTGTAGAATCGGTCAAAACAGTTTCCGAATTATATGCACCAGTTAATGGGACAATCGTTGAGATTAATGAAGAATTGGAAGACAGTCCAGAACTTGTCAATGAATCTCCATATGAAGAAGCATGGATGCTCGTCGTTGAGTTAGATGATGAAGGTGAGTGGGAGAACCTGCTGACAGCTGAAGAATACAAAGCAATTATAGAAGAAGATTAATCCATCTTGACAAAAAAAGGGAGGGGACTAACTATGCAATAAACAGTATAGTCAGCCTCCCTTCTTTCATATACTATTTTAAGGGATGTTCAAAAAGTCCGGTGAAAATGACACTTCGTGAATGAGAGGTTCTACTAAGACCGTCCACGTCCTGTGGACAACGTAGAACTCACCACTTCCTGTGGAAGCTCGTTGGCTCGCTTTTCCGCTCCTCATGTACCTACTAACGAACATTCCGGTGCCGGGAGCTTCGCCGCCTCGAATTTCGACGCACAGGATGTGCTAGTGTCGGCGTTGCAACAGGACGTTGCTTATTTAGCCGACCTCGGTCCTTTTTATCCTCCTTTTTGAACACTCACTTAAAGCAGATGATTTGATCGGATAAGGAGTGGCAAGGAATGATAGCACACGAAACCGAAAAGGTTATTATTGTGGAGGGGTTGACAGATAAACGTAAAATAGAAGAAATTCTTAGCGAAGAGGTCACGATTATTTGTACAAACGGCTCTTTAAGTATCCATTGGTTTGATGAGCTATTGGAAACATATAACTTAGACGAGAATGATGTCTATATCTTTGTCGATGAAGACAAATCAGGTTTGAAATTAAGAAAACAATTGGCAAGGGAACTCCCCCATGCAGACCATATTTATATAAGCAGGGATTATCGTGAAGTTGCAACAACCCCATATAAAATCCTTGCATCCTTACTCGTAGCAAAACATTTCGCAGTAAGACCAACATTTTTATAGTAGTTAGGTGAGTTTATGGAAAAGATAGTATCAAAGCAATTGGAGGAAGATTCTTACTTATTATATATTCATACCCCGCTATGTGGTACATGTCATATTGCTCGGTCTATTTTAGAAAAAATTGAGTCTGTTCACGGCGAAGAAATATTTTATGAAATGAATGCTAATTTTGAAGAAGACTTCTTACACAAACATAAAATAGAAAGTGTACCATGTTTATTGATTAAAGAGAATGGTGTAATAAAAGAAAAAATCTATACGTTCTATTCGACGGGTAATATTTATCGTTATCTGTTCGAGTATAAGCCGGGGCTATTCACAGGGTAAGACCGTTAGCAAACGATTAAAGAATTAAACATTTTGAAAACAGGAGGAAAGGGGAGCATAAGCGTAGATGTTTATGCTTCCTTTTTTCATATTACTGTATTGTTAATTTATCATTAAATACTCCCGTCTATACGTTTATATCGCGATTGAGAAGGGTAGCATCATTGTGTTAACCTTTTAATGTAGAAAACAAAGGAGTGGTTTATTATTAATTCGGTTAATAGTAAGTATTACACGCAAGAAATGGAAAAGGCAATGAACAAATATCATAAAATGAGTGTTGCCGAATATGAATCCAATTTAGCAAACCGAATGAAAGTAGAGCGAAAACGCGAACAGGAATATCAAAAATCAAAACAAATGATCGCTGAAATTGACAATCAGATAGGATGATAAAAAGAACAGAACATGGTTGTAAGGAGTCCATGTTCTGTTCTTTTTATTCCTTATTTTCAGTATCATCTATTGTTCCGCGGACTGTAAACCCATCCGTGCTGGACCATTCTGCGTAATAGATTTTACTGATATCCGTGTATCCTGATTTTGCAAGTTCTGTTTGTAACCAGGTTGCGTCTTTTCCAATTTTTTTCAGCGCTTTTTTCTCCATCTTGCCTTCATCAATCACGAGATAACTTAGTGCTGTTTCTTTTGGATGGACGGAAAGCATTTCTGCTGTGACTGGTGCAGTTAATTCATGCTTTAGCACACTCAGTTGTCCACTAGGTTCAAGAACTGCATATTTTACTTCATTTATGGAGAAAATTCCCTGTTGCCTCAGCATCGTACGCAGCTGTTCTGATTCAAGCTTATTCTTTTTCAGCGCATTTAGATCGAGTTCTCCGTTATGAACAATAACAGTGGGCTCTCCTTTTACTGCTGGTCTTATTTTATCGAATTTCTGGACAATTTTTTCAATCGTGAAGATAAGTATTGCCCATAACGCAATAGCGAACAATACTTGCCAAATCGTGACTTTATCGTCATATACGGATTCTTCGAGTAAACCTCCCAGTACAAGAATATAAACAAAATCAAATGGAGTAATTTGAGAGAGTTCCTTCTTTCCTAATAAACGAACTACAATCAGTAATGCTAGCAAACCACAGATTATTTTTATTGTCATTGATGTTGCCATACCGGATATTCACCTCTATTTTATTCTAGTAATTCTGTAATACCCTTTATTTAACTAAATAATCAGGCTGGTAGAATTCACTGCACTTTCGTTTTTTACCTGTGTGAGACGGGTATGAGATACATATAAAGATTGAAGGAGGTTTCGCCATGACAGCTGAAGTGGCAGTATTGAACAAGCAAGGAATTGCCATGGCTGCTGACAGTGCAATAACAAGTGGTAGAGAAGGAGTACAGAAAGTATATAATTCAGCCAATAAATTATTTTCATTATCGAAGGAACATCCGATTGGGATCATGGTATACGGGGCTGCGTCTTTTATGGAGGTGCCTTGGGAAGTTATCATCAAGTCTTACCGTGAAAATCTCGGCACGAAGACTTTCCCGCAAATAAAGGATTATCTGGATGATTTCTTGCGATTTTTGAATAAAGATGAGCGGTTTAGAGATAAAGGTGTAGAAGAAATTATTGTATATCGTATTTTTTCCGATAATTTGAAGCGCTTAGTAAAAGAAGTGGAAGAGCGAATGGCGAGGAAGGAGCATATGGAGGAAGGTGTCTCTTCTAAGCGGGTCACTCATTGGCTTGGAGAAGCTGCAGATCAGCAGATTCAGTCCTATCAGAAGGAAGAGCATGAGTTCATAGAGATGGATGAAAATATATTTAAAGAGCGGTTTGGTTCTGTGGTAATTGAAATAATAGATGAATTAATTAAATATGAAATACCGGAAGAGCTAACAGAGAAGTTTTACAAGCTGTCTTTTGAAGCGGTACAGAAAGATTATTTCAGTGTAGGGAGTACTGGATTTGTGATTGGCGGTTACGGAGATAAAGAAATTTTCCCGCGGTTGTTGAATTACAGACTGGAAGGGTTTGTTTTTGGCCAGCTGAAATTCAAAAAATTGAAAGATAAAAAAATCAGCTATACGACAGATAAAGATGATGGCACGGCTACAATTACGGCATTTGCTCAAAGAGATATGGTCGACTCCTTCATCAGCGGCATCGAACCGAATATGGAGGATCTCGTGTTTAATATCATTTCAGGTGTACTAAGGAACTATCCTGCAGAAATACAAAAGCATTTAGCCATCGAATTTACAAAAGAACAAGTTAGGGACTTGGAAGTAATGGGTAGAGAAATTTATGAGTCTATAGAAAGTGCTATAACTGAATACCAGGAAAGGAATTATATCGAACCTCTGCTTGGTGTCGTCCGATCGTTGCCAAAGGAAGAGTTGGCAGATATGGCGGAAGCCCTCGTCTCTTTGACGACATTCAAGCGCCGTGTAACGAGAGCGACCGAATCAGCGGGACCACCGATTGACGTTGCGATTATTACAAAGGGAGACGGTTTCATTTGGATGAAGCGCAAGCATTACGTTAATCAGGAAATAAATGCTCGATTATAACGTTGGAAAGGGGAGAGTGACATGCTGCCTAAGGATAATAAATCAAAAAAGAATGGTTATTTTCAGCTGCCACCGGAAGACCGGATGGAATTCGAGTTGGAGGATAGAGAGAAAAAAGAAAAAGAGATTGCCGTTGAAAAGGTCTACGATAAATTGAATAAGAATAAGTAGAAGTTTTAAGATGGCATTTACTAATTGTTACTAATATTACAGTTGAAACACAACTCTATTAAATGTCGCTCTAAATGTTTAGATTTAATAAAACGTGGAATCTAGAGTAATGTACGAGCAAGAATTACTATCATGAAAGGAGTTTTTACAAATGGTTAAAAACAACAATAATGGTAAGATGTCTCGTGAGCAAGCAGGGAAAAAAGGTGGTAAAGTGACTTCAAGAAACCACGATCAAGAATTCTATGAAGAAATTGGTCAAAAGGGTGGAGAAGCTACTTCGCGTAACCATGATCAGGAATTCTATGAAGAGATTGGTCAAAAAGGCGGAGAAGCCACAAAGCGAAGCCACGACCGGGAATTCTATGAAGAAATCGGTCAAAAAGGTGGAGAAGCCACTTCACGAAGCCACGATCAGGAATTTTATGAGGAAATCGGCCAAAAGGGTGGCGAGGCCACTGCACGTAACCATGACCAAGATTTCTATGAAGAGATCGGTGAAAAAGGCGGAAAAGCAAGAGCCCGCCAGCGGAGGAACAATAACAACAAATAAAATTAGCATACACTTCACATTCGTCAAAAAGCACAGCAGTCCCAGCCGGGATTGTTGTGCTTTTCAGATGTCTCTAACTACTAATATATATTTTACTAAAACTCAACCTGCAAAGTCTTCAAACAATCAGACATATCCTAAAGAAAATAAGCATCACCCTAACCCTTTATACAACAGTCACAAATCACTTTCATTCAGCGTAAATGCTTTGCACGTACTTCTGAATGCCTCTCTAATTGTCGTTCAGTTGCCCGGTTGCCGGATGCTTTCAGACAGGGCGGCCTCAACCTCGACGCACAAGACGTTCTAATGCAGACGTTGCCACATACGAGAGCGAACTCTGTCTGCCTCGGAAGAAAACCGCTTCCTGCCCAGGTCCAGATTCGTGCTTTTCCCGCAGGAGTCACCGTCCTCCGAGCAACTGAACTGGTGAAGATGATTATGATGAATAGAAATTATTCCATCAGTACATCAGCGTGAAGGTCGTATTTATAAAATAATAAACAATAGCGACATATGATATTTAAAGAGGAGCAAAAATCGTCGGTAATTTAACACCTGTCACTTGTCTCTATACATTTGATATAATTCGTAGTATAAATGAGATGAGGCGATAAATTTGCCAAAAGTTATTCACAGTAGAGGGTTATGTTTACTCCCTTCAATACCACCCTAGTGTGGTATACAAAGTACAGAAGAAAAGTTTTTATGATTGAAATTGAAAAATCATTAAATTTCAATGACAGGTGGTGAAACCAATGCTGGAATTAGTGAACCGTGGTTATGTGTATCGCGCGTCCTCCATTTCTCAAGAAGCGGAAACGTATTTCCGACAATGCTTCGGTGCAAAGAGAAAGATGTACAACCTCCATGTTGCCCACCTCTATGATTATTTGGAAAAAAGTAACTATCAACCAGAGGATGCCTTACCTTCCTTAAAAAAGATGGGGATGCCGACTGTTTCTCAATTCAAAAAACAATGTTTAAATGAAGATAATATGGCTTACCTATATCTTGTAGACGCATTCGCCGCCAACGAAGCAAAACAACACTTCAACAAGGCAATAACTGCCTTCAACAAGACTGCACATAAGAGACAATACAAAAAATCCGCTTTAAAACGGCAGAAAACACTCGGAATAGAACCGACATTCCATGATTTAAAAGGAATGCCGAAGTTCAAATCCCGTAAAGGCAGCAAAGCCAGCTATACGACGTTCAACCAAAACGGAACTATCTACATCAAAGACGACATATTATATCTTCCGTCTGCACAAAAGTCTCCTGTGAAAGTAGTCGGGTTAAAGCTGAACACCCATCGGCCATTGCCCCAGGACAGTAAAATTAAACATGTTACGGTTACCATGAACACCAAAGGACAATATGACGTGTCTATTTGTGTTGAAATTCCAATGGAAATTACAAGGGTCGGGATGCCTAATCGTATTCTGGGACTGGATTATTCTCAATCACATTTTTTCGTTGACAATGAGGGTAAGAAAGCCAATTATCCTTACTATTACCTGGAAATGGAAGAGCGTCTAGCAAAGGAACGGCGAGTGCTATCGCGCCGAGTAAAAGGTTCCAATCGTTGGGAAAAACAACGGCTTGTTGTTTCGAGATTGGAAACCAAAGTCGCAAACCAACGAAAAGACTGGCTTCACAAGAAAGCCTATGCCCTTGCGAATCGTTATGACATGATTGTAGTAGAGAACCTAGATCTTCGTGCGATTGGACAAAACAAGTATTATGCCAAAAATCAGCAAGATAATGGTTTCGGTAATTTTCGCCTCTATTTAAAATACAAATTGGAGCAACGGGGGAAATACTTTATCAAAGCACCGAAAAAATTTGCATCTACCCAACTATGTTCAGTTTGCGGTCATAAGCATACAGCACTAAAAGGAAATGTAAGTATACGAAAATGGAATTGCCCATCTTGTGGCACCCATCATGACCGGGATGTTAATTCGGCGTTTAACCTGAAACACTATGGAGAGTGTTATACGAAAAAAAAATTTTACCACAGATCGTTGGGGTTTAACGCATACAAACGGGTTGCTTGGAGCCCAAACAGTACCTCTAGCCTGGTTTGAAGGGCAGGACACTAGTCCTGTTGTCCGCTGTAAACTCCAAAGGTTGTAAGACCTTACAAGCCTGTGGCTTTAGATATGGGTTGTTGACGCGCTTATGCACAATCTTATTGCAAATAGACCGAATGGGTTGATAATTAATTTGAAATGCTTTAAGATTGGAATGAGAATAGATTGAGAATGAATATCAAGTTCATCTCGGAAAACTAGAATAAGCATTTGGAGGTATTGATTATGTCAGGATCAGTTTTAGAAATCAAAAATCTTCATGTTTCCATTGAGGATAAACAAATATTAAAAGGTGTAGACCTTACCATCAAAGGTGGAGAATTTCATGCAATCATGGGACCGAATGGTACTGGTAAATCTACATTAGCATCGGCAATTATGGGACATCCCCTTTATGAAATAACAGAAGGCAGCATTACGTTAGACGGTGAAGACGTATTAGAAATGGAAGTAGATGAGCGTGCAAAAGCAGGTCTTTTCCTAGCAATGCAATATCCAAGTGAAATCAGCGGTGTAACAACATCTGACTTCCTGCGCAGTGCAATTAACGCAAAACGTGAAGAAGGCGATGAAATTCCATTAATGGAGTTCATTAAAGAGCTTGATGAAACACTTGATTTCTTAGAAATTGATAAGAGCATGGCTACGCGTTACTTGAACGAAGGATTCTCCGGTGGAGAGAAGAAGCGTAACGAAATCCTTCAGTTAATGTTACTGAAACCTGCAATCGGTATTTTGGACGAAATTGACTCAGGACTTGACATCGACGCGTTAAAAGTAGTTTCTAAAGGTATTAACAAACTGCGTGACGAGAACTTTGGAACATTAATCATTACTCACTACCAACGTTTATTAAACTACATCACACCGGATTATGTGCATGTCATGATGCAAGGCCGTGTCGTGAAATCTGGTGGTCCAGAGTTAGCTAAGCGTCTAGAAGCGGAAGGCTACGAGTGGATTAAAGAAGAGTTAGGAATCGAAGACGAAACAATCGAACAAAATGCATAAACGTTAGGAGGAGTATCATGACTGTGGAAACAAAACTGTCATTTGATAAGGCTTATGTTGAACAGTTTTCAAAAGATAGGAATGAGCCAGAGTGGATGCAAAAATTCCGCTTGGATGCAATAGAACAGGCTGAAAGCTTGGAAATGCCAAAGCCTGATAAAACAAAAATTAGAAACTGGAACTTTACAGCGTTCAATCATGATTTCAAAACTGGTGAAGCAGTATCTTCCATCAAAGATCTTCCGGAAGAATTGCGTGATTTCTTTGACGAAGATAAGGCACCAGAGAACTTGATTATTCAGCGTAACCATTCTGTTGCTTACGCTACATTACGTGATGATTTAAAAGAAAAAGGGGTCGTCTTTACTGACATCCATACAGCAATCCATGAACATGCGGATCTTGTCCAGAAGTATTTTATGACAGAAGACGGTGTTTCTGTTAGCGAACATAAGCTGACTGCACTTCATGCTGCACTTGTTAATGGTGGTGTTTTCCTTTATGTACCTGAAAACTTGGAAATTGAAACACCAATCCAGTCCATTTTCTGGCAAGAAGATCCGGAAATTACACTTGTGAACCATGTGCTCGTTGTCGTGGATAAAAACAGTTCTATCACATATGTGGAAAACTATATTTCCCATAACGAAGAACATGAAACGGTAGCGAATATTATAACAGAGGTATATGCACTTGACGGAGCTAAAGTTGCATACGGAGCAGTTGATAACTTTGCTGCAGCTACAACAACGTATGTTAACCGTCGAGGTATCGCAAGCCGTGATGCGACGATTGATTGGGCATTAGGGCAAATGAACGATGGAAATACAGTTTCAGAAAACGTAACTCGCTTAGTCGGTGATAACTCCACTTCTCAAGCGAAAGCTGTTTCCGTAGGGCGTGGAAAACAAACGCAAAACTTTACATCTGTTATGCATCATGACGGAAAAGCTTCCGATGGTTTCATTTTACAGCGAGGTGTAATGACAGAAGGTTCAGCGGCAATCTTTAATGCGATTGGTAAAATTGAACATGGCGGAACGAAAGCAAACTCTGAACAAGAATCCCGTGTACTTATGCTGAGTGAAAAAGCTCGAGGCGACGCTAACCCTATTCTGCTTATCGATGAGGATGACGTTACAGCAGGGCATGCTGCTTCAGTAGGTCGTGTTGATCCACTGCAAGTATACTACTTGAAGAGTCGTGGGCTTTCAGAAGAGGAAGCGCAACGTCTATTGATTCATGGATTCCTTGATCCAGTTGTTTCACAGTTGCCAATTGAGTCTGTAAAACAACAATTAAGACAAGTGATTGAAAGGAAAATTAACTAATGGACGTAAGAGCCATTAAAGACCAGTTTCCGATTCTGAATCAAGAGGTGAATGGGCACCCACTTGTGTACTTGGATTCCTCAGCTACTTCACAGAAGCCTGTTTCTGTGATAGAAGCTGTGGACAGGTACTACCGGGAGACGAACTCGAATGTTCACCGTGGCGTGCATACGTTAGGAACGCGTGCGACCGACCTATATGAAGGTGCACGTGAGAAGGTTAGAGCTTTCATTCATGCTAAAAGTACTGCCGAAATCATTTTTACCCGTGGAACAACTACAGCTATTAATACAGTGGCTTGGAGTTATGCACGTGCCAATTTAAAGGAAGGCGATGAGATTGTTATCACGCAGATGGAGCATCATAGCAACATCATTCCTTGGCAGCAGGCGGCTAAAGCTACTGGTGCAACATTAAAATATATTCCGTTACAAGAAGACGGCACTGTGTCACTGGAAGCTGTTCGAACAACAGTTACCCCAAACACTAAAATTGTCGCTATCACTCATGTTTCAAATGTTCTCGGAACAATTAACCCGATTAAAGAGATTACAAAAATTGCCCATGAAAATGATGCAGTTATTGTTGTCGACGGAGCGCAAGGTGCCCCGCATATGGAAGTGGATGTACAAGATCTCGATGTGGATTTCTATGCATTTTCCGGGCATAAAATGTGCGCACCAACGGGAATTGGTGTATTATATGGGAAACGCGAACTTCTGGAGAACATGGAACCAGTAGAATTCGGCGGGGAAATGATTGATTTCGTTAACCTATATGATTCTACCTGGAAAGAGCTTCCATGGAAATTCGAAGCTGGTACTCCGATCATTGCTGGTGCGATTGGTCTTGGAGCAGCGATTGACTTTCTAAACGAAGTCGGCTTAGATAATATTTTAGAACACGAGAAGAAATTGGCGGCATATGCGATTGCCAAGCTGCGTGAAGTGGATGGGATTGCCATTTATGGTCCAAAAGAGCGTGCTGCCCTCGTAACCTTTAATTTAGGAGAGGTCCATCCGCACGATACGGCAACGGTGCTTGATGCGGAAGGAATTGCAGTTCGTGCAGGTCACCACTGCGCACAGCCGCTGATGAAATGGTTGGACGTTACGGCAACAGCAAGAGCTAGCTTCTATTTGTACAACACAGAAGAAGATGTTGACCGACTCGTCTTAGGACTGTTAAAAGCGAAGGAGTATTTTGGTGATGTCTTATAATTTAGATACGCTTTACAGACAAGTAATCATGGATCACTATAAAAATCCGAAGAACCGAGGATTAATTGAAGGTGATTCTCTTACCGTTGATATGAACAACCCTACTTGTGGCGACCGGATTCAGTTGCAGTTGAAACTGGAAGATGGCATTGTAAAAGATGCCCGTTTTGAAGGAGAAGGCTGCTCCATCAGTATGTCATCTGCTTCGATGATGACCCAGGCAATCAAAGGGAAAAAGGTTGACGATGCACTTGCAATGTCTCATCTTTTCTCCGATATGATGCTTGGTAAAGAAATTGATACAGATGGCTTTGATTTAGGAGATATTCAAGCTCTTCAAGGCGTATCCAAGTTCCCAGCCCGGATTAAATGTGCAACGATGGCCTGGAAAGCACTCGAAAAAGGTGTCCACGAACAAGATTAAGGTGAGTTTTGAAATATCTGAAGGAGGCTACAACTATGGCTAGGAATATGCCTGAAATAGGAGATTATAGATATGGTTTCCGTGACAAAGACGTATCGGTTTTCCGAACTGAAAGAGGATTAACCCGAAAAGTCGTTGAGGAAATCTCCAAAATGAAAGAAGAACCGCAATGGATGTTAGATTACCGCTTGAAAGCGTTGGAGCATTTCTATGCGCGTCCAATGCCGCAATGGGGCGGTGACTTATCAGGACTTGATTTTGATGAGATCATCTATTATGTAAAACCATCCGAAAAACAAGGTAGAACGTGGGATGAGGTTCCAGCAGAAATTAAACAGACATTCGACAGACTTGGAATTCCTGAAGCAGAACAGAAGTACCTTGCTGGTGTATCTGCTCAGTATGAGTCTGAAGTAGTTTACCAGAGTCTGAAAGAGGATCTTCAAGAATTAGGAATCATTTTCACAGATACAGATACGGCTTTACAGGAGCATGAAGAATTATTCAAAGAGTATTTTGGTACAGTAGTACCATACTCTGATAACAAGTTCTCCGCTCTGAACTCTGCAGTATGGTCAGGCGGTTCCTTCATTTATGTTCCAAAAGGAGTAAAAAGCTCAACCCCATTACAAGCATATTTCCGTATCAACACGGAAAACATGGGGCAGTTCGAGCGTACACTGATCATTGTAGATGAAGATGCATCTGTTCACTATGTTGAAGGCTGTACAGCACCAACTTATACATCAGCATCCTTACACAGTGCAGTAGTTGAGATTATTGTTAAGAAAGACGCTTATTGCCGTTACACTACAATCCAGAACTGGTCCAGCAATGTCTACAACCTTGTAACGAAACGTGCAACCGTAGATGCAAACGGAACAATGGAATGGATTGATGGTAACTTAGGTTCGAAATTGACGATGAAATATCCTTCTATTCTTTTGAAAGGTGAAGGAGCAAGAGGTAATACATTATCGATTGCGCTTGCTGGTAAAGGACAATTACAGCATGCTGGTGCGAAAATGCATCACTTAGCACCGAATACATCTTCAACGATTGTATCTAAATCCATCTCTCGTAACGGTGGTAAAGTTTCTTATCTTGGACTTGTTCACTTTGGACGTAAAGCGGACGGGGCACGTGCGAACATTGAGTGTGATACATTGATTATGGATAATGAGTCTACTTCAGACACAATTCCATACAATGAGATTCTAAATGATAATATCTCACTTGAGCACGAAGCGAAAGTATCCAAAGTTTCCGAAGAACAGTTATTCTATCTTATGAGTCGTGGCTTAGATGAATTCGAAGCAACAGAAATGATTGTTATGGGCTTCATCGAGCCATTTACAAAAGAACTTCCAATGGAATATGCTGTTGAAATGAACAGACTGATCAAATTCGAAATGGAAGGCTCTATAGGTTAATTATTAATAAAAGTTACCCGTCACGGACATGTGGCGGGTTTTTTATCATGCTTTAATGGGGCCTGTAATACCCCTAGTCTAAATTAGGAGGGAAGTCCAACATATGAAGGTTGGGATATACAGTCCGTAAATCCCCGATTCCATTCAGCCAACATTCAGTGATGGAGATAAGGCTTCCCTACTAAATGGAGTTTCACTTTATGTGCCCGCTAAGATTGTGGAGTTTTTCACGTAAATAGTGTATTTTAGAATGGTGGAGACAATTCAAAGAAATACACTATTAGAATGAGGTAAGAGTAATGAAAAATATATGGGAAATTTTTAAGACCGATATAAATAACATACGGAAGAAACGTGCTGCAATCGTCGTGATTGTAGCTTTAATGATTTTACCTTCCATGTATGCGTGGTTCAACATTTTACCTTCTTGGGATCCATATGCCAACACAGAGAACGTTGCGGTAGCAGTTGTGAACTTGGACGTTGGTGCAGAAGTAGAGGGCAAGCCGATTAATGTCGGTGATGAGGTTATCACCTCCTTACAGGACAATAATCAGCTGGGCTGGCATTTCGTTGCTGAGGAGGAAGCTGCAGAAGGTCTAGAAAAGGGCGATTATTATGCTTCCATTAT
Organism: Oceanobacillus alkalisoli; assembly: GCF_021556485.1. Classification (GTDB taxonomy): domain Bacteria; phylum Bacillota; class Bacilli; order Bacillales; family Amphibacillaceae; genus Oceanobacillus; species Oceanobacillus alkalisoli. The sequence goes on from NZ_JAKGBW010000007.1 coordinate 59,236, forward strand.
CATTCCGGCTAATTTTTCAGAGAAATTAACGAGTGTTCTGGATGATGAACCGGAAAAGCCGATCTTGGATTATTATATTAATGAGAAAGTGAATGCTATAGCACCGAAAGTTACAAATGCTGGGGCAACCGGCATTGTGGAAAGTGTCCATCAAGGATTTATTAAAGTTGCCAATGAAGCGATTTTTAACGCCTTCAATGATGCAGGGATTGAGCTCGAAGCGAATAAAGAAAACATTGAACGTTTAAGAGATGCCATCTATCAGTTAGAAGAAGACATGCCTGAAATTGAGCGGCTCTTAGGAGTTGCAGAAGAGGATTTAGACAAAGCGGAAGATGCGAGTGAGAAAGCGCATGAGGGAATTAAAAAAGCAGAAGAAGTTAGTGTAGAAGTTCAAGCACTTAGTGAAAGAGCTAAAGAGATTCTGAATGAAACCGATCAGTATGTAAATGAGTATGTTCCCATTGTTAAAAATGATTTAGCAACAGCCCAAACAGTAATCAATGAAGTCCCGGAGATAATTAATCAAATATCCGAAAAAGAGGATTCTTTTGATGATGTTGTTACAAAAATAGAGAATAGCACAGCAAAAATCGATCAAGCAACTGAAGTCCTACACGTATTGGAAGAAGCACTGGAAAATGCTGATGAAGAAGCAACTGACAGCGAGCGGATTTCGAATCTAATTGCTCAATTGGAAGAAGATGATGAACAGCTGGAAAGAACGAAACAAGATCTGCTGGCTACGATTGATATGATTGAAAATGCAGAAGACTATGGCGAGGATACACCTATTGATGATGAAAAATCATTAGAACAATTAAAAGCAATGGTTGAAATTATAGAAGCGAGACAAGAAGCAATACAGCATGCAATCGAGGCAAGTAAACAAGTGGAAGAGTCTATCGCTAATGGCATTTTCCTTGATGGAGCCGAGAAGGTTGCGAGCTATGAAGAAGATCTAAGGCAATTCAAAGTAGAAGTCCTGGCAAAAGTTGCTGAGGCTGAGGCGGGAAAAGCGAAGTTAGCCGATGTATTAGCCTATATTGATGAACAATCGAAACGAATCAATGCAACCATTAGCGATTTACTAATATTTATCGATAATGATTTAATGCCGACGTACACGAAAGAAATGAGTACTGCTCGTAACGCAATCGACGAAGCGGATAAAAAAATAGAGAAAGTCGTTTCTTACTTCCCGAGAGTAGAAGAAATCTTAACGAAGATCGATGCAGGAATTGATACTGGTAAAAAAGAACTTGATAAAATCCATACTGCTTTCCCGGAAGCAAAAGATAAAATACTGGATTTAGCGAAAAAAACGAGAGAATTAGAAAGTAAAGGCGATATCGCGGAACTGATTAACTTTTTACGTAATGATCCTAACGCAGAAAGCGAATTTTTCGCAGATCCAATTGTTTTAGAGGAACACGAACTATTTCCAATTCCAAATTATGGTTCAGCAATGGCGCCATTCTTTACGGCGTTAGCCCTTTGGGTCGGTGGATTAATTCTCGTTTCTTCCTTAATTGTCGATATACCGAATAAGCATAAATATAAAAGTTATGAAGCCTATTTCGGCAGATTTTTAACATTCTGGTCCATTGGTATCGTACAAGCGTTAGTAGTTACGTGCGGAAATATGTTCTTACTAAAAACATATGTATTACACAAATTACTATTTGTCATATTTGCTATTCTCATTAGTACAGCATTTATCGTTATTATTTATACGCTTGTGTCTGTCTTTGGGAATACTGGAAAAGTAATTGCGATTATTTTACTTGTTATGCAACTGGGGGCATCTGGCGGTACGTTCCCAATCCAGACGACACCGAATTTTTTCCAAAAGATCCATCAATTTATGCCATTCACACATGGATTAGGTTTGCTTAGGGAGGCAACTGGCGGAATCGTTTGGTCTGTGACACTCATGCATATTGCTTGGCTCGTTGGCTATATTGCTGTTTTCTTATTTATCGGGATAAAACTAAAAGAAATTATTAATAAACGAAGCGATAAGTTCTTAGAGGAAGCACGAGAAAGTAAAGTTATATTATAAAATCTCTACCTGTCATTATTTCTGATGACAGGTTTTTCTTATGGTTGGACAGAATAGGAATAACAAGTATATTCAATCGGAGGTGGATATGATTCACGACTTACGAACGAACACTTGGATAATGACCCAAACATGGAATCATCTGCTTTTTATGCATATACCAGTCCCGCAAGAAGAGTTGCGTGGGCAAATTCCGAATGGATTAGAGCTGGACACGTATGATGGGGAAGCTTGGATTTCAATTATCCCTTTTAAGATCAAACATATGCGTCTTCCTTTTACTCCGCCGCTTCCCTTGCTTCATTCTTCATTGGAATTGAATGTGCGGACATATGTAAGAAGAAATGGAGAGACGGGAGTTTATTTTTTCAGCCTTGATACGAATCAGTTGCTGACCGTTCTTGGTGGACGGCTTTTATCAGCACCGTACCGATATGCAACTATTCGTATGAGCAGAAGACATGGATGGATTTATTTTGAAACGAAGAGCAAAGGGAAGCCACACATCGGTTTTACTGGAAAGTACCGGTCAGTTTCCCAGAAGTATAAGCCAGACACTGGAAGTCTTGCTTACTGGCTTGTGGAAAGATATATTTTTTGGACGGAGCGAGATGGTTCGTTATATAGAGGAACTATCAATCATGAACCATGGGAATTGTATGATGCAGAAGCCATTTTTTCCAAACAAGCGATGTTGCCAGATTTTCTAAAGCAGGTGACAGCTCACCGTCCAGTCTTTCATTATGCAAAGCAGAAAAAGGTATATACTTATCAAGTAAAGAAAGTGGAAGAAATATAAAAAATGCCCCCTTTAGATTGCTGGAGAAAGGGGGCAGTGCTTCGTATAGAATTATACATACGTATAGCGAAATGCTTTTTTCGGCTCTATCTTCCCGTCTTTTCCTTTTACGTGAATGAGAAAAAGAATGAGTAAAGCAACGAGAAAAGTGAAGGCAGCAATTGTTGTGAACATGCCGGTTCTTGACCATTCCATTAATCGAGTGAATATTGGTGGCCCAAGAGCGACACCAACAAAACGTACAGAACCATATAACGAGGAAACGAACCCTCTCCGTTCTTTTCCGACTGCCCCGGTAATGAGACTGTTCATACAGGGTAAGGTTAGTCCTGCCCCCACACTGCTTAAAGCAAGACCAAATAGGAATGGGACAAGGCTTGTAAGCCAAATCAGCGAACTGTAAGATATCGTCATAAAAAGGAGGCCAATGATTGAAAATCGTTTCATTCGCACGAGATTGCTGCCTATCTTGCTCCCTGTTAAATAAGACGTACTCACCATTACGAGAAGGGGAATTGCCAGGATAAGTCCTTTTAACAAGCCATCAATATGATAGGTGGTCTCTAATACATCTGATAAGTAAAAAAGAATCCCAAACAGCGTAAACAAGCAAGTTCCACCTGCAAGGTAGGCAGTAAGGAGCCATCTGCCTTCCAATTTAAACACACTGAGAAGTCCCCGAGCATATTTGCGAAACGGGGGAGGTGCCTGCCGATTTTTCTTTTCTTTTACAAAAATCCAAACTAAAACTGCTGCGATCAAGCTTAGAACTGGGAAAACGAAGAATACAGCGTGCCAGACGATTAAAGCGAGCAGTGAACCAAAAATGGGAGATAACACTTTACCTAGCCCGTTGGACGCTTCAAAAATTCCAAGAACCCGACTACGCTCTCCTCCACTAAATAAATCACCGATCAAAGCCATTGCTATCGGTGCACAGCCAGCTGCCCCGATGCCCTGTATGCCCCGGCCGACGAGAATCCAAGCATAGGAATCAAACAGGGCAGCCCCAATACCAGCAAGTAAAGCACCACAGGCAAAAAGGATAAGGGATGGTAACATAATGATTTTCCGAGAATAACGGTCAGACAGATAACCGACAATCGGAATCATTATTGCTGCGGCAATTGAAAATACAGTAATTATTAAGCTTACTTGGAGTTGCGATAAGCCGAGTGAAGACTTCATTTCCGGTAAAACGGGGATTAGCATGGAATTTCCAAGTGTCATCATGAGCGGAACAGACCCGACGGCTAGTATTGTCATTCCTTTATTCGTTTTTCTCAACGTTTGTGCACTCCTTGCGCGTACTCTATTTGATATTAATTGGTGGAAGGACGAGCCATCCTTTTTCCTTTGCAATATCCAGTATTTTTTGTTCGTATTCCTCTTGTTGACCATGGAAATCACTGAACATAGAACGAATGTCTTCGTTTATAGCGATGCTTATCAGATAACTGCTATTAGACCTTAAAGACATCAGTTCCTTATGAATAAATGTGAAAATTTCCGGATCATTAAATCTTGCTCCAGCAGGAATATCTTCCACCTCTACATTCGGCCTGTCCGGTGGTGCGGGTGGCAAGCGGATACCAGCCTCTTTTAATATTCCCTCAACTTGCTGTTCTTCTTGAATAAGGCAGCTTTCCACCAAGTCTTCACCATATGTTTTTAAATCATGATCTCCTGTATGGTTGATTAGCACTTGCATTGTAACGAGGAGATGCTTTGTATGATATAAATAATTCCATAAATGATACACTTCTCCTGAATGGAACGGTTCATTCGCTTTATTTCGTGCAGTCATTATAATCCTCCTTTCTATCCTGCATAGTTTCTCTCCATTCAGCGAATATTATCCAAGAAAATAAAGAAGGGACACACCCTATATAAAGGGTCATGTCCCAACTTTTGATGCATTTCAATTCGTTATAGGGTTACGATTAATTTTGCGAAATACTTGCTCAAGATCGCTGATGAGATCGTCGACATGTTCAATGCCAACTGAAAAGCGCAGGAGGCGATCGTCTACCCCGCGCTTGAGCCGGTCTTCAAGCGGCATGTCGGCATGTGTTTGTGTTGTTGGATATGTAATGAAGCTTTCCACTCCTCCTAAACTTTCCGCAAACGTAATCAACCGCAAGTTTTGCAGGAAGGGGTTGATTAAATTCGCATCATGTAACCGGAAGGAAAGCATCCCACCAATACCTGGGTATAAAACATTCCGAACAGTATCATTCCTCTCTAGATATTCTACAATTTTTTTTGCGTTTTTCTCATGACGATCCATTCGGATTCCGAGTGTCTTTAGCCCCCTAACAACTAAATAAGAGTCAGCAGGAGAAAGCACTCCACCAGCAGCATTATGGTTCGTTTCAAGTAATTCAGAAACATTTTCATCTTTCGCAACGACTAACCCTGCCAATACATCATTATGTCCACCAATATATTTCGTTGCACTATGAATGACTATATCAGCACCGAGTTCCAATGGCTGCTGCAGATATGGTGTTAAAAATGTATTATCAACAATAAATAGCAGCCCATGCTTTTCAGCGAGTTCGGCATATGTTGGAATATCAATTACCTGCATTAATGGGTTTGTGGGAGTCTCAATGAAAATAGCTTTCGTATCTTTTGTAATCAGCGCTTCAATAGCATCGGTCGATGTGAAATCAGAATAGCTTGCTTTTATATTGTATCTTTCCTCATATTGCTTTAACAAACGGTACGTCCCACCATAAACATCTGCTGAAAACACTAAGGAATCCCCAGAGTTAAACAAGGAGAGGACTAGTTGAATTGCAGCCATACCAGAGCTGCAGGCAAAACCTGCATGACCATTTTCTAAATCAGCAATGCCATCTTCAAGAATTTGCCTTGTCGGATTTTTCGTCCTGCTATAATCAAATCCCGTTGATTCTCCGAGCCCTTGATGTTCATAAGCAGTCGATAAGTAAATTGGTGTACTTACTGCTCCTGTTCTTTCATCTGAACGATTTCCTAATTGAACTAAACGGCTTTCAATCTTTTGCTTTGTCATTTTATCACCCTATTCTTCATAATAAAAAGAGGCCTTCTCTAAGAAGAAGGCCTCGGAATCTACACAAGTACACTCTTCTCATCTTCAAGACGGCAAGAACCGTCAATTGGAATTAGCACCATGCTCATGTGTTTAAGCTGGTTGCTGAGACTTCAACGGGCCAAATCCCTCCGCCTCTCTTGATAAGAAATAATGCTATACAATTGTTATGGATTGAATACATCTTAGTACAAATCGTTGGTAAATGCAAGAAAAGTAAAAAATAATGACAGAATGCATGCAAAATAGTTTGCAACCCGGTAAATCGCTGATATAGTTATAGGAAAATAAAAAAGCTAAACAAATGGTAAGGATATTTTTTAGTATGTGAATGAATTTCATAATTACCAAAGTCGGCTTTTCCATCACCATATGTAGTTGGGAACGAATCAACCCAACTACATATGGTGATGGTGAAGCATTAAATACGTATTATGAAATTCATTAATGTGTTATGTTATTAGTTTAGTGACTGTATTTACCCTATTTGCATGATTATGGAAGGATTAGGTTAAGGAGCAAGATTTATGAAGGAAAAAATATACTTTTACTATACAAATGATCTGCATAGTAATTTCAATCAATGGCCGCGGACGGCTGGCTATTTAAAAGATATGAAGAGCAGTCGTCAAACCCGAGGAGATGCCCACTTTCTAGTTGATATCGGTGACCATATGGACCGAGTTCATCCTATATCAGAAGCTTCTATGGGGAAGGCGAATGTGGAGCTTTTGAATGAAGTCGGCTATGATGCCGTTACACTCGGGAATAACGAAGGAATAACACTTTCTCATGACGACTTATATCATTTATATGATGAAGCGGACTTTCAAGTAGTTTGTGCGAATTTGAAACATAAAGAAGAGCATCCTCCAGATTGGTTGCATGATACGCAGGTTCTTCGGACTGAATCGGGGGTGCGAATTGGACTGATTGGATTAACTGCCCCGTTTAATGCTTTTTATCAACTGCTTGGTTGGCATTTAACTTCACCATTTGAAGAATTGGAAAAACAACTGGATTCTCTAAAGCAAAAAACAGATATTATTATCCTTCTATCCCATTTAGGACTTAGTGAAGATGAGGCAATAGCGCGGAAGTTTCCGGATATCGATGTTATCATTGGTGGGCATACCCATCATTTGTTACGGACGGGTGAGTACGTGAACAACAGTCTTTTAACTGCAGCCGGAAAGCATTGCATGTACGTTGGCGAAGTGATTTTAACTTATGATCATGATAAAAGAGAGCTTACACATAAAGAGGCTTATACAACAGATGTTTCCAGTTATTCCGAAAATGAGGATACGAGTATATTGCTTGATGAACTCGCTGCAAAAGCGGGTAATGTGTTGGAGGAAGAGGTAGTCTATTTAGAAGAGGGATTTGAAACGGATTGGTTTCATGATGTGCCAATGATGCAAGACTTAACGGAAACGGTCCGCAAATGGACAGACGCTGATGCTTCCTTATTAAATGCAGGGTTATTACTGGATGGATTACCGAAAGGAATGGTAACTTATGGTGATATCCATCGGATTTGCCCGCATCCAATCAATCCGGTCGTCGTACATCTACGGGGAGATGAGTTAATTGAAGTGATCCGCGCTTCCTTGCAGAAAGATTTTATGGAGATTCAATTGAAAGGGTTCGGTTTCAGGGGGAAAGTGATTGGCAGAATGCTTTTCTCTGGCTTATCCATTTCAACAACGATAAGAGCGAACGGGAGAGAGGCGGTGACCGGGGTTATGTTTCAGGATGGCTCAGCCGTGGAGAAAGAGAAAACATATCGCATCGCTACTGCTGATACATTTACTTTCGGGCGATTGCTCCCGGAAATTGCTAAGTCTGAAATGAAACAGTATTTCTTACCTGAGTTTTTGCGGGATTTACTACTTGATACGCTTAAGAATAAGACACCGCAAGCGTGAAATTGATGCCAGTGACAGGGGAGCCTTCTTTTGCATACTTTATTATGTAACTAAAGGAGGCCTCCGGAGATGATCACGGTTAATCCAATTGAAATTGAAGGAATGCAGTTCACAGCAGTAAGTGTCGAACTGCCAAAGACGACATTACTCACGGTTTCAAACGAAGTCGGCTATATTATGTGTGCTGCGCTGGATGTGGATATTTTTAATGAGATTCCGAAGCTGCGAGAAAGAGAAGTGATTGCTGGGAGAGCAATAGGCGTGCGGACGATTGATCAATTACTTGCTGCTCCACTCGAAAAAATTACAGATGCTTCAAAAGAATACGGCTGGAGAGAAGGAATGACAGGAAGAGAAGCTCTCCTTCTCATCTCATAAGATTAGCAAGTCTAACCCCTCATATTGATGCATACGCATGATGTGAGGGGGTTTTTACATGCGAAAGAGACGTATCCCTAGAAAATTTGGCTCACCTCCAACGCAAATTATTTTGCTGCTCACGGTGATTATCTTTGCAATATCCATTCTTGTCAGCATCATGGTCATTGATAAAGGAATTAAGCCGACATTGATGGAGATTGCAACGGAAAAGACGAATGAGTTCGCCACCCGGGCGATTAATCGTGCAGTTAGTTTCACGGAGGACTATGACTTTTCTGATATAGCAAATATTACATATGATAATAATGGAAATGTTGCCGCCTATTCCCCGGATGCAGCGGCAATTGGTGAAATAAATCGAAATGCGACCAATCGGGTGGAGGAATATTTTCACCGTTTAAATCGAGGAGATCCGATATTTCATGAGGACGAGGAACCTTTCGAGTTTGAGGAAGGGGCGACAGATCGCATTTTGGATGATCCTACCTTAGTGGAAATCCCTTTAGGGCAAGTTACCGGGAACACCGTTTTAGCTAATCTCGGGCCGAGAATACCAATTAACTTGGAAGTGATTGGAACAGTACGAACGGATATTACAAGGGAACAAACAGAATTCGGGATTAATGGGGTATGGATTTCTTTTTATTTGACAGTAGAAGCAGATGTGCAAGTTATTATCCCGTTTACTTCCGATGTGACAACGGTAACTGCCGAAATTTATATTGATGGGGGGGCGATACTCGGGGATGTACCAGATTTTTATGGAGGAAATAGCGGACCATCGATTGCTGTTCCAAGGGATGAGATAGGTCGTGACTTGCAGAACGCGGAATAATCTAGTATAGTAGTTTCAGAACTGAATAGTCGCCTTTTTGATCGGTGAGGTAGAGGTGCAAGTAATATGAGTAGCCAACAGGAGAATGACAACGATGATTGTTAGTGAAAGGATTGTTTGCCGAAGCGTAATAAGCGTCAACTTATTATTTGCTGGTATGTCTTTGAATAAGGGGCATACTGTCATGCTGTTGTATTGCATGGAGAACTACTGATCGAAGGAGGATAACGTATATTGTGGAAGAACAATGATGGTTATTTTCTGTCATTGTTTTTTTATGTAAAATATGTGCCTTCCATTCGTTCAATTTGTACTCTATGCTGCGAAATTTATTTAATGGAGGTAAAACGATATGGTAGGTACTTTTTATTCTCTGATTCCTGCACTTGTTATGTTAGTGTTAGTAATTGTGACAAAACGAATTTTGCTTTCTTTAGGAGTAGGAATTGTATTAGGAGCCTTTTTCATACATGAATTTAACATTATAGACTCCTTGCAGGAAGTATGGCTCGTATTCTATGAAATATTTGTTGATGAAGGTGCTCTTAATATTGATAATCTATACTTGCTTGGATTCCTATTGCTTTTAGGAATAATGACAGCCTTCCTTCAAGGCTCAGGTGGTAGCCGGGCTTTTGGAGAATGGATGTTAAAACGAGTGAAGACTCGTGCAGGTGCAAAGATTATGACCGGAATTCTCGGTGTTATTATATTTATTGATGATTACTTTGCGAGTTTAGCAGTTGGACAGATCGCAAGACCAGTAACGGACCGGCAAAATATATCCCGTGCGAAATTAGCCTATTTGATTGACTCGACCGCTGCGCCAATGACTGTGCTGTCGCCGATTTCAAGTTGGGGTGCATTTATTATTGGTTTGTTAGGCTCCATTTTTGCGACAAATGGTATCACGGGTATTCAGCCGATGGAAGCATTTATCAAAATAATTCCGATGAACTTATATGCATTGTCAGCAATCTTACTCGTTTTCCTTGTAGCCTATTTAAAAATGGACATTGGACAGATGCGTGTACATGAAAAGCGCGCCATGAAATCAGGCGAATTGATTGATCCAAATAATAGCAAGGTCCCTGGTGACTTAGGTGATACAATTGAGGCTCATCCAAAAGGGAAGGTGTATCATCTGGTATTACCTATTGTTGTGCTTGTTGTAGCGACTGTATCAGCCATGTTAATTACCGGGGCAATCGCAACAGAGGGCAGTGTGACACTTCTTTCCATGTTTGCGAATACGAATGTGAATCTGTCTCTCATTATTGGAGGGGCAATAGCTGTTTTGCTCGCACTTGTTTTACATTTGATGCATGAAGCTCCAAAAGTGAATATTGGAAATATCTTTATTCAAGGAATGAAATCGATGCTTCCAGCGATCTATATTTTAATTCTCGCATGGATGATCGGCTCAATCATTTCATCCCTTGAAACGGGGACTTATTTAGCAGAGCTGCTTCACGGTGCGAATGTTAATTCCATGTTCCTTCCTGTGTTATTCTTTATTATTTCTGGCTTAATGGCACTGGCAACAGGTACTTCTTGGGGAACATTTACGATTATGCTTGCGATTGGTGCAGAAGTTGTGATGGTTATTGATCCTGCTTTACTCCTGCCGACACTTGGATCCGTGCTAGCTGGTGCTGTGTTCGGAGACCATTGTTCACCGATATCGGACACAACGATTTTGTCTGCGACTGGAGCTGGAGCAAATCATATTGATCACGTTTTAACGCAGCTGCCGTATGCATTACTTGCTGCTGGTGTATCGGTATTAGGATTCCTGCTCATGGGTTTACTCGATATGGTCGTTCTGCCATTAATCGTTACATTAGGAGCAATTGTATTAATTGGCTTGATTATCCACCGCAAGAATTCAATTAGAGAAGCTTAATAAAAAGCGTATCCTTTTTCAAGTGATAAAGGATACGCTTATTTGTTGTCGAGATGTCTAAAACCATAGCAATCGTAATATGTATAAGTGTATAAAATACTTTTTGACAAAGGAGATGGGACGGGAGTATAATAAAATTATAAAATATCTGAAAAAACTAAAAATATAACCGCGAAATGTTCATGATTACATTTTGCGGGGATAAGGGAGGGTAAAAAAATGGAAACACGTTCACAATGGGGAACAAGGGCTGGTTTTATTTTAGCTGCAGTTGGATCGGCGATTGGTTTGGGGAATATTTGGAGGTTTCCGGCAGTTGCATATGAAAACGGTGGTGGTGCATTTTTTATCCCTTATTTATTTGCTCTGTTAACTGCGGGTATTCCAATTCTCATTATGGAATTCACGATGGGTCATCGCTACCGTGGTTCAGCTCCGTTAACGTTCCGGAGAATGAATAAGAAAGCAGAGTTTATCGGTTGGTGGGGCGTGCTTGTTGCATTTATTATTTCAACTTATTATTCTGTCATCATCGCTTGGGCAATCTCTTACTCCTATTTCTCATTATCTCTAGCCTGGGGGGATGATACAGGAGGATTCTTATTTGGTGAATATTTAAAGCTTGCTGAAACTCCTGGTCAAATAGGGAGTATGGTTCCAAGTGTATTATTTCCGCTTCTTATTGTTTGGGCGCTTGTCTTATTCTTGTTATATCGTGGAGTCAGTAAAGGTATTGAGTTGGCGAATCGAATTTTCATTCCAGCACTTGTTATTGTATTTCTTATCATTGTTGTCCGTGCCGTCACGCTGCCAGGAGCTTTAAGCGGATTGGATGCATTTTTTAAACCTGATTTTAGTCAATTCTTTTCTCCGGATGTCTGGATCGCAGCTTACGGACAAATTTTCTTTAGTTTATCCATCGCATTTGCCATTATGATCACTTATTCTAGTTATTTGTCTAAAAGAGCTGACATCACAAATAATGCATTTATTGTTGGGTTTGGGAACTCCGGATTTGAATTATTAGCTGGGATTGGTGTATTTGGTATCCTCGGATTTATGGCTACCCAGGCTGGTGTATCGATTGACGAGGTTATTGATGGTGGAGTTGGCCTTGCGTTTGTTGCTTTTCCAGCGATCATTAATGAATTTCCAGCCATGAACGAACTATTTGGCCTCTTGTTTTTTATTTCTTTAACTTTAGCAGGGTTAACCTCACTCTTATCGATTACCGAAACCTATGTTGCAGGAATGGTGGATAAATTTAATTTTTCACGTAAAAAAGCTGTTCTATTCGGTGGAGGGCTAGCAGCGATTATTTCACTGCTCTTCGCTTCTCAAGGCGGCTTATACTTCCTCGACGTTGTAGATTACTTCATTAATCAATTCGGTGTAGCTTTACTAGGCTTAGTGGAAGTTGTCCTGATTGCATGGATTTTGCGGAAGTTGAAAACATTGAAAGACCATGCCGACCCAATATCAGATATCCGGCTCGGTTCGTGGTGGACGATTAGTTTAACGATGATTACGCCAGTTGTAATGGGATATATGATGTATGGTTTATTTAAACAAAATCTGATGAGACTTTTTGATAACCCGAGCGGAAATTATGAAGGATATACGGATACGTTCATATTCTTTGGAGGCTGGGTTGTTGCGGCCGCAGCGCTAGTAATTGGAATCCTTCTGTCTTTGGCAAAGTGGAAGGGAAACACTGAAATCAATAACGATGAGAACTACTTTGATGATAGGGAGGCAAAATAATGAGTGCTTCAGCGATTATTGTAATGATTATTGGAATTACCATCCTATGGGGAGGACTAGCAGCGAGTATCTGGAATGCATTCCGCAATAAGGAAAAAACGAATTAATTCTAAAGAGGCTGGGAGAGCATTTGCTCGTGCCCCAACCTCTTTAGTCTTTCGCCATCTGTTCCCATCTTCTTAAATAAGGATAAGGATCAAAGGACCACTCTTTATAGCCGTCGTCTTTATACATTCCGTAATGTAAATGGGGTGGGAACTTGCCGGATGTTCCGGGAGGACCGTATCCGCTAGAACCTACACTGCCAAGTATATCCCCAGGTTGGACTACCGTTCCAATTTCAATGGAGTCGTCAAACCCGCTCATGTGAGCGTAGTAATGGTAAATATTATAAATATCGCGGATCCCAATTCGCCAGCCGCCAAAGCGGTTCCAGCCTTTCATTTCCACAACACCGTATGTTGTAGACTTTATTGGTGTACCATAATCCGCGAAAATATCTGTACCTTCATGTATTCTTAGCCCACCGTACCCGCGTCTATCACCCCATGTGTTCCGGTAACTGTAATTATAATTGGTATCGACTGGAAAATCCCGATTAGCTAAATTTATTTCATTAAAGTTTTTAAAAACTTTGGCTGTATTCATGATGGATTTAACCGATAAATCACGTTCATAAAGCTTCCATAGACCAATCTTAATATCATCCCGTGTTGGTCCCTCTTGTTGCAAAAAGCTTGCCAGTGTATAAAGGAGATCTTCTGCTTGATCTTGACTTGCTAAGCCATCTCCATCCCCGTCCAATCCGATACCACCGAATAAGTGAATGATATCAGAACTTGGATTTTGGGGGTAATTTCCAATTCCATACCAAACCTCTTCATCAAATGTTATTGAAATAAGCAGTTCATCTTCACTGGCTGTTTTTTTATTCCGTTCGTAATTATCAACGGCGGCTAGATAATACCAAGGGATTTGCGTGAGTGCTTCGGTTTTTTTAAAAAGAGCCATCCGTTCTGTATAAATGGAGGTTTCTTCTGCCTGAACGAATATCGCACTCAGATAAAATAAGATGAAGCTGAAACCATATATGGCCAGTTGTTTAGAGAACAAGCATGTCACCTCCCATCTCGTTCATCGTTATCATCTTCTAGTCCTTGAATGATCTGTTCGATTACTTGGAGATCACTTTGATTATTTGTTTGTTCTAAATGCAGGCTGTGGATAACATCCATATGAGCTGGTTCATCTGTCGTATATATTTTATAGAAGCTTGGCAGTAGGGAGCGAGCAGTTTTTTTAGCAATTTCTGTAGCTTCATTTTCATTGAGATCATCATGTTTATCGTATGCGATGACAATTTCCCGGTCGGTTACTAGTGAAGCTACTTCATTGAAATTACCGGATTTAATGATGGTTCTTGTAATTATATTTGCCATTTGTTCCCGGTCCATCGTGAATTCACTGTTATCTTCATTTACGGCAAGTTCTTCTTTTGTATACCTGACGTAACCCAACTTGGCGCGCCGTTCTTCATTCACCGATTCTTCCCGATTTGTTGGATTAAGTATATCGAGTTGTTCATTTGTGTTCTCCGTCTGCCCGCAACTAGCAACATATAGTACAATCCCGAGTAGCATATGGATTAGAATGAGTTTTTTCATGGTTTCTCTCCTTATTTCCATTTGTGTTTTAGTTTGGTTTAATGGAGAGAAAACATACATACAAATATTTCACTTCTGTTAGCCATATGGTAAACTAATGGAAGGCAAATAGGGGGTGTAGCAAGTGTTTGAACTAAATGGTAAGCATTATGAACTGATAGAAAATTTTAAAGAAGGATTTCAAGAGGATGCAATTCGGGACAGGTACGCGGATATTTTAGGAAAGTATGATTATATCGTCGGAGATTGGGGATATGAACAGCTGCGGATGAAGGGATTTTATCATGACCGGAACGCAAAAGCCCCGGTTGATTCCAAATTTAGTACGGTTCAGGATTACTTATTGGAACATTGTAATTTTGGTTGTGCCTATTTTGTTTTGAAAAAGGTTACGAAATAACCGAAACACTCCTTTCTGTCACTTAGAAAGGAGTCGGCAATATACTCTTATTCCATTCATTTAATCAAATCTTCTACAACGTGTATAACCATGGAATTTCTTCTCAATAATGGAGCCGAGGCGGAAGATAGCAGCTTCGTTTCCAACCGCACTCAAGATTTGAATGCTGACAGGCATATCGTTTTCATCTTTTCCAACAGGCAATGTAAGGGATGGTAGTCCCCATACATTTGCATAAGCTACATATGGCATATATTCTAAAAAGGTTTTGCGAATGGAGAAAATCTCTTTAAATACTTGGCCATGTAGCGGTGCACCAGTATGGTAGACGGGAAAGATGAGCAGCCGGTTGGTTAAATAATCGCTTAGCCATTTGTCGCCACGGGTAATGAGTTCATTTATTTCTCGAGTCCGTTTTTTTGATGGTTTGAACATTTTCGAACCGAGTATTGCCCAAGAAAGATAAGGATGCACATTCGTCCGGTTCGTCAATCGTTCCTTTAAGTAGGAGCGGATGAGCGGGGAGCGATCATTGCTAAAGGCCTCCCTTTCAATGGCGGCACTTCCATCGATGGACATCATTTCCTGCCAAAGCTGGGCACTTTCTTCAAATAAAGGCGGCACACCTCGTTTTGTATGAATGAGCTGCAGGAGGAAATCCTCAATACCCCGAATGATGCGTTTTGTGCTTTCCGATAATGGATAGTTGATTTGTTCGAATAGGATTTCTACTTTGTATTCGTTTAAAAAGACTACTTTCGAACTTGTACCTGTAAGAATCTGATTCATCAGCTCCATATCCCTTACCGACTTGCCCATCGGCCCGATTCCAAACATTCGTTGCTGTAATGGGTGAGCAGTTTCCGGATAATGCCCATCAGAAGTGGTTTGGTGCATACCAGGTTTAAAACCGACGACACCATTGAAGTGTGATGGAAAACGAATCGATCCACCAATGTCAGAGCCTATTCCTACTGCTGCCCCACCAGCAGCAAGCAAAGCCCCCTCACCACCGCTGGAACCCCCAGCCGTCCGGTTGATATCCCAAGGGTTATTTGTTTGCCCATAGAGCTTATTATCCGTTTCTTGGCAATAAGAAAGGGCAGGGGTATTCGTTTTTCCTAAAATAATGGCACCTTCCTTGCGCAGTTTCTCAATCGCCTTCGCATCATCCCTGGCAATCAAATCTTGACGATGTTCAAGGCCGCCGGTCGTTTTCATATTGGCAACATGAAATGCTTCCTTTACACTAATTGGTACACCAGCAAGCTTTCCATTCAATCTTTTACCCTTGACTTTTGCTTCGTCAAACTGTTTTGCCTCAATTGTTGCTTCCTCGAAGCGATCTTCTACTAATGCGTTAATTGGAGGGTTTACTTTTTTGATATGATTGATGTAGGTTGTTACAACTTCCTCGCTTGTTAATGTTCCGATTTTCAACATCTCAGCAAGTGCAGTTGCATCTAAATCCAATATCGCAGTAGATATTTTCAATTCCCCCTCTGTCAGATATGTATCACACAACTTCCGCAATTTACAATAGCTAATATATCTTTGTAAGTTCAAGTAAATTCACTTTCATTCAGCGTAAGTGTTTTGCACGTTCTCTTGGTAGAATCTCTAACCGCCGTTCAGTTGTCCGGTGGACGGATGCGCACCCTTGGGCACGGCTAGAGCTCCTCGGGCTGAGCACTAAGGGGTCTCCAGGCTCGTGCTGTTCCCGCAGGAGTCACCGTCCACCGGGCAACTGAACTGGTATAGATGATTATTTTAAATAGAAATTATTCCGCTACAATAAGGATAATATCTTTCCAGCCCATTAAACAGTGATCCAAATATGGCCTTTCCTGGTAGCAGTTCAGACACCTCGAGACTCCTGCGGGAGGCCGGCTAAGAACGGTCAGGTCCTGTGACCAACGCCGGCATTAGAACGTCCTGTTTGGAGGTAAACCTGGCGAGACCCCTTAGTGCTCATCGCGAGGAGGCTTGCCGGCCGCTTAGCAGGTGCGAGAGGTGTCTGGACTGCGGATCCTAGAAGAGAGTTTCGGGTTTGGACACTTACACTGAATGAAAGGATTATAAGGTTGATCTGTTTTGGTTTTTAGGTACGAAAGTTTAGTGTATTACATTAACTATAGCATGTATTTTCTCCAAAATCATACTTTATGTGGTATGATTGGAGTGGAAGATGGATATTGGGGGTACATTTCATGTATTTTGTTGATCGGAGAAAGATAGAAGAAAATTTAACATATATGGAACATTTGCTTGAACTTTTAGAGAATGAAGTATTTGAATCACGAATCGAGATGCTTGGCAAAGAGCGAATTGTTCATGTTTTAATCGAATCCTTACTTGATGTTGGGAATATGATGATTGACGGGTTTATCATGCGTGATCCGGGAAGTTATGAAGACATCATTGATATCCTTATCGATGAAAAAGTAATTCCTGCAGAGCAAGAAACAGCTTATAAGGAATTTATTTCGTTGCGAAAAAATCTTGTTACGGATTATGTGAAAGTAGACGGGACGAAGATGGATGAAACGATTACGAGCAGTCTACCTGTACTTAAAGACTTCAGCTCTTATATTCAAACGTATTTGAAGAACGAACTTGGCGTCGCAAATGCTTTTTTAAAAGATAAGTAAAGGTGATGGAGATGAAAAAGACGACGAAGGAAAGGCTTATCTTGATTTTAAAAAAGAACAAAGCAGTCACGATGGATGAATTGATGGCGTTTTTTACAATCTCAGAACCTGCCGTGCGTAAACATCTTCATGAACTTGAAAGCGAAGAGCTGATTAAGAAAAGAAAGCATAAGCAAAAAATTGGCCGCCCTTTTTACACATATGAACTCACGGAAAAGGGACATGGTCAGTTTCCGAATCAATATGAACAATTACCAGTTGAATTATTGCACGATCTCGAGGAACTCCAAGGTCCAGAATTGGTAACAGCATTGTTAGATAAACGGATGGAAAGGGAAGAGGACGAGTTACTTACGAAGCTTGATGGAAAGGATTTTGATGAAAAAGTGCATCATCTCGTCGAGGCGCAGAATAACGTCGGATACATGATAGAGGTAGAAAAAACGTCGGATGGAGATTATATATTAACGAATTATAACTGCCCGATTGTTAATATCGCAAAAGCATACCAGCAAGTCTGTTCTAATGAAAAGATAATGTATAATCGGTTATTCCATGAAAGTAACGTCGTGCCGGAAGAGTATATAACAACTGGATCGCATATTTGCAGATGGGTGATAAAAGCACCAAAAAAAGATGATTGATCAAACAATCATCTTTTTTTATGAAGTAAATCAGTCCACTAAATCCTCTGGGTCGACAGTAGAATGGGCGAGTCTGCTTGATGCTGCAGCCGCGACTGCACCGACAATGTCATCGAGGAAGGTGTGGACGTTTCCAGATGATTTGTCATTCAGCTCTTTCAAAATTC
Source organism: Oceanobacillus alkalisoli (assembly GCF_021556485.1). Taxonomy (GTDB): domain Bacteria; phylum Bacillota; class Bacilli; order Bacillales; family Amphibacillaceae; genus Oceanobacillus; species Oceanobacillus alkalisoli. The sequence continues at coordinate 77,525 of NZ_JAKGBW010000007.1, forward strand.
CTGGTTTTTGTTTATCGATATAACCATAATTTGTAAGACCGATTGAACCATAAACGTTTACAATCGAAAGGGCAATAATTTCGTCAATGCCATATAGGCTTTCGTCTGTAACGATTGTTTCGAGTAATGGTTCGTCCAACAGTTTTTTCTCTGCTAGAACATCCAGTTGAATACCGGTAATGACAGCATTTTGCACTTCGCGTTTAGAAAGCACACGATTTACATTGAAACGGCATTCATCCATTGTTAATTCGTTATGGTAACTTGATTGTAAATAATAAACAAGTTCCGCAATATCATCAAGTTTTACCCCGCGTTCTTCAAGAAGCTGTCTTGCTTTTTTTTCCAAATCGCTTAACTTTACATGTTTACTCATTTTATCACCTTTTTCAAATAGTAGTTAAATTAAGTTCTTCTCATTCATATAGTCTTAGTATATCCATTTCTTTGAAGAGGGGGAACTTAACTTGTCTTTTCGTGACCTTTTAACTGATTATTATCAAGTACATCCGGAAGAAAAGATGGTGATTGATGGAAGAACTGGATTTCTTGCAGATGGTTTCGTTTATTTTAACATGGAATCCCGGAATCTCGAAATGATTCAGATGGAACAAGCGGTACTCGCTTACTATTTAATGGAGAATGGTTACCGGCATATTGCACTTCCTGTTAAAAATATGAAAGATGAATGGTTTACAGAATATCAAACAAATTCGTACTTAATTTACCAAGTGGCGGACCGGAATATGGAAAAAGCAAGCTTGGGCAGAAGCCTGGCATTATTTCATGAGGTAGGGTCTGATTATTATTATGAGCCTCAAACAATTTCCAGTTATGGAGAATGGAAAACGCTCTGGATAGATAAGCTGAATTTATTTGAAGAACGAACTTTTCAGCTCATGGAAGAGGAGACGGCACAGCCTCGTATTTTTGATTGTTTACCCTATATTATAGGTATGAGTGAAAATGCGATTCAATACCTGAGGGAAACAGAAGAAAATGAAACGCGTTATACAGAAGTCGATCAGGGAACGATTGCTTTTCTTCGGTTCAATAATCAAGTTGAACGTGAAGTAATTTGGCCGGATGAGCTCGGCTTTGACCATCCAGCAAGAGATATAGCTGAATTTATCCGTAATTGTTTTTTAAGCGGGCAATCAGACAGTTTTATACATGCGTTTATTAGAGATTACCAGACCATTAGACCGCTGTCTGTATTTAGCTGGAGGCTAATTTACGCACGTTTACTATTTCCAATTCATTTCTTTGATACGGTGGAGCAGTTGATGAGCGGAGGGGATATACAAAGAGGCGAAGCTGCGTTGCACCAGATGATTAGGTTGCAGGAAAGATATGAAAAGCGGTTAAACAATTTTTACAAAAAGATGGAAATCGATAAAGGAGCATTTGAGCTTGTTGAGGTAGACTGGCTTTCATGATAATATGGGAACATAAAAAGAATAGAGGCAGCTATAACTCGCTGCCTGATTAGAATACTTGTTCAATTTCTCTAACGCCTGGAACTTCAGCCATTAAAGCGCGTTCGATCCCAGCTTTTAATGTAATAGTAGAACTCGGGCAGTTGCCACAAGCACCCATTAAACGGAGCAGGACAATACCGTCCTCATCCACATCTATTAATTCAACATCTCCACCGTCACGGAGTAAAAATGGACGTAATTTGTTTAAAACTTCTTGTACTTGCTCATGCATGAATCACATCCCCCTTTCGAATTCTAGTATAAAACGGATTTGCAGGTAATTCTATTGATGAAACTAAAATTTCCTATCGGTTAATTATATTGTACCTTTGCTTTCCTATTTTGTAAAATGAAAGAAACTCTTTTATATAAATCAAAAGGAGAAGGAGGCAGGCCAATGAGGGAAAAAATTAAAATCACGATCTACGGAGCTGAACAAATTTGTGCTAGTTGTGTAGGAGCACCAGGTTCAATAGATACGTATGAGTGGCTGCAAGCTGCAATAGGCCGGAAATACGAAACGGATGCGATAACATATGAATATGTGGATATTAATGAACCACAGACAGAAAAGAAACACCAGGACTTTGTGCAGCAAATTATTGAAGAGGATTTGTTCTGGCCCATTGTATTTGTAAACGAAGACTTGGTGGCGGAAGGGATTCCACGTTTGAAAACAATTTATCAATCATTGGAAGAAAAAGGCCTAATGGGATAAACAGAACGATTGATAAACTTATTTTTCATTTGTATAATAAAGGGAAAGCGATGCCAAAGGAGGAAAAACATATGTCTATCGTATTAACGGATAGGGCAAGTGTTCAAATTAAAGAAATGATGCAGGATGAAGAGGAAGGGGTACGCCTTCGTTTTGGTGTGCAAGGTGGAGGCTGCAGTGGTCTTTCCTATTCCTTAGGCTTTGATGAAGAAATCAATGAAGAATTAGATGTTGTGAAAGAAATAAATGGAATTCCAGTCGTCTTGTTCAGCCAAGATATCCCTATTATTGAAGGAACGAAGATTGACTTCAAAGAGAATCTAATGGGTGGAGGATTCAGTATCGATAATCCGAACGCTGTGCTCTCCTGTGGCTGTGGTTCATCTTTCCGGCCGAAAGAGTATGATGGTCCAGTTGAGAAGTGTTAAGCATGGACCTTGAATGACTAAGAAGCAGGTGAAGGCAGATGACAGAAGAAAATATAGATACGAGCAGACTCTGCGTCGCGAAAGTTCCGTTCTTCAACCATTTAACGTATGATGAAATGGTAAAAATTGCCGAACGAAGTACCCATAGGAATTATCGGAAAGGGGAAATCATTATTCATGACGGTGACCCATTAGATTACTTGTACATCGTTCACCAGGGCAGAGTAAAGATTTATCAAATCTTTGAATCTGGTAAAGAGCAGTTATTACGTATCTTGGAACCTGGTGAGTTCATGGGAGAAATGGCGATTTTTACGAAGAAGGAAATGGATAGCTATGCAGAAGCAATAGAGAAATCGGAAATATGCGCCATTCACCGTGATGAAATGCAACTCTTAATGAAAGAACATCCATCGATTGCATTGAAAATATTAGAGCAGTTCAGTGAGCGTCTAGATCAGACGGAGAAGCTTATTGGAGAGTTAAGTTCGAAAGATGTTGAAATGCGAATTGCTACGTATTTAGTCGAGCTTGCAGAAAAGAACCAGCAACTGGACATCGTTCTTCCGATGAGTAAAAAGGACCTCGCATCTTATTTAGGGACTACGCAAGAAACGGTCAGCAGACGGTTATCTACCTTCCAGACAAATAAATGGATTGAGCAAGATGGCCACCGAAAAATTAAAATAATGAATCTGGAAGCACTGAAGCTAGTAATTGCACCAGCATAAAAAACGGGGCCCGCTTTGTTTAGAAATTGGGCTCCGTTATTGTTTAAAAAATGGCCATATCAGTCGAGTGTCTTGGTTGAACGCGGGCTTTTGGATCCATATAGCGCATCGCATTGTTAACAGCCGTAGGTCCTTCACCAAAACCGGTTACAATCAATTTAACTTTACCATCATAGGTCGTCACATCACCAGCTGCATATACACCAGGGATGTTTGTTTCCATTTTCGTATTGACGACAATACTATTCTTTTCGATTTCCAGTCCCCAGTCTTTAATTGGCCCAAGAGAAGAAATGAACCCATAGTTACAAATGACCTCATCCACATCCAACGTAATGTTACTTTCACCACGTACTTCCTGCAGTGTTAGTGAATCGATTCGTTCAGCGGCTGTTATCCCTTCGGCTGCATATGGTGTAATGACTTCAACAGCAGAATTTTTCAGCTGTTCCACACTTGCCTCGTGAGCACGGAATTGATCTCTGCGGTGGACAAGCGTTACACTTTTTGCAATTTTTTCTAGCATTAGGCTCCAATCGAGAGCAGAATCTCCGCCACCAAGGATAACGACATTTTTATCTTTAAAATGATTCATATCGGGAACATGGTAATGTAAATTAATACCTTCAAAGTCCTCACTATTATCGATATTTAGACGCCTCGGAGTAAATGCTCCGTTGCCAGCGGTAATAATCATCGTCTTCGTATAATGGACGTCCCCATTCTTGCTGACGAGCTTTATACTTTCATCTTCGAGCCGTTCCATCGTTTCGATTTGCTGATCGAGTACGATTGTAGGATTAAAGAACTTCGCCTGTTTTTCTAAATTATCGATGAGATCAACTGCCTTAATCTTTGGGAATCCAGCAACATCATATATATATTTCTCCGGATAAAGGGCTGCAAGCTGTCCACCGATTTGCGGTAAACTTTCAATAATCTTTACCTTCGCTTGACGCATGCCTCCGTAAAAAGCAGTGAATAACCCTGCTGGTCCGGCACCTATTATCGTTATATCATAAAGTTCTTCAGACAACAGTATTCCCTCTCTCTGTACTAAAATTATCAACATTCTTATCCTACCATAAATCGCAATCGAATCGTAACTATCTAGCTCATTATCAAGGAAAAAACGTATCACATTTAGCGGTTGATAGACGCTTTGTAACAATCGTGTAACATTATATTTTATTTTCATTACAATTATGTTATAATCTTATGATGTGATTCACATAAAGGGAAACTTCAATCAGTGGGGTTTTTTATCTCTAACTGATTGTTAGTTGAATGGAACTTAGCTGTTAGCTCACGTTTCTTCCCATCTAAACTTTCTCGAAGACCCTAAAGTTTTGAGGCGGGAGTTCTACGGACGGTTACACCGGGATAAACAAAAATAGCCAACTTAATAACGGGAAACATGCAAAATAATTGAGCAAATCTAAGGCTAATGGAGTGTTTTAAAAGATGTATAAACCACATATTGTAATTTTAGGAGCAGGCTATAGTGGTCTCACAACTGCAACTAAATTACAGAAAATATTGCACCAGAATGAAGCGAATATAACGCTCGTGAACAAACATGATTATCATTATCAAACGACATGGCTTCATGAAACGGCAGCAGGATCTCTAAAGCCGGAACGAACGATGATTCCAATCCGCGATATCATTAATCAAGAAAAAATTAACTTTGTAATCGATGAAGTGACGATGATTGATGAAAAGAATAAAAAAGTAAAACTTCTGAATCAGGAGATCTCGTATGATATCCTTGTTATTGGTCTAGGATTTGAAGCGGAAGCAATCACAAATCCGGATTTAAATGAACATGTTTTTCCAATTGGAAATTTAAATAACGCCAGAGTATTAAGAGAGCATTTGGAATATAATTTCGCTAAGTATGCAAATGAGGTAGAAAAGAATGCGGCACGAATTAATATTGTTATTGCTGGAGGAGGCTTCACTGGAATCGAATATGCAGGTGAACTTGCCGACCGAATACCTGAACTCGGTGGTGAATATGATGTGGACCGAACGCAGGTCCGTATCATTATGGTAGAATGTGAATCTACTATTCTACCAGGATGTGAACAAGAATTTGTAAACTATGCGATGAATTCTCTTGAATCCCGAGGTGTGGAATTTATTACAGACGCTAGAATTGTCGAGTCGAAGCATGATCGGGTCATGTATGAAAAAGAAGGAAAACAGATCGAAATACCGGCAAAAACAATTGTCTGGACAGCTGGCGTTCGTGGCAATTCTCTCCTTGAACATTCGAGCATCCCAACGGTAAACGGCAAAGTAGAAGTAAGCAGAGATTTACGTGTCCCAGGGTATGAGAATGTCTATGTCTTAGGAGACTGTGCCCTAATTACCAATGCGGAGACAGGAAGACCATGCCCTGCAAATGCGGAGACAGCAATTGCTTCTGCTGTAGTTGCAGCACGGAATATTAAGGCACAGATTAATGAAGAAGCATTACAGCACTTTCAATCTGAAAAAAAGGCAATCATTGCTTCGCTCGGTTCCTCGGATGGGGTGGCTGTATCATTAAATGGGAAGAAGCATTTTGGCTGGAAAGCGACTTTTATGAAGAAACTCTCGTTAAACCGATATCTGCTGCAATTAGGTGGAATCTATCTCTTGATGAAAAAGGGCAGATTTAATATCTTCCATACGTAAAGCAGAGGCTATATGTCTTTGCTTTTTCATCGTCTGGCTCCAGCGCCCAGCGACTATCAAACTTTACACTCCTCCAATCGATAAAGAAGACTTAGCCGTTTGGTCTTTGTGAGGCTTAGTCGCCCTTATACCCTTGCGGTGAAAGTTAACATCAACTCACTCTCTTCGCCTGAGTTTCCTTTATCTCCCTTCCGGTAAAAAGGAGGTTCGATTAAGTTCGCCCCTTCCTGGGGCAACATCGAACTACCTCCCATCCTGGGAGGCACAGTTTGTACGTCGCTAAACGGGCGCTTGCGCCTTTGTTTTATTTATTATAAAATAAGCGTGGGTGTTAGTTAACGAAGCGAAGGGAGTCACATCATTGATACAGCTAGTAGTTTCCATTATGTTATATTTTGTCATTTTCTTTGGTATCGCTTTTATTTTAAATATGCTTTTAAGAAGAACTTGGCTCATGTCAATTCTATATCCAATTGTTGCAATAATGATGATAGATGGCATTTCTACTTTTGATTACTTTACGAACACGGCGGAATCTTTTAAACTATTGGGAGATACGCTTGCGGCTTTGAAATTAGCTGACTATGTCATTATGGGTGCCGGTTTTCTAGGTACAATTGCTTCTGGCTTTACGATTCGTATTTTAAGAAGAAGCGGGTATCGGATGTTTTAAAAATGATACGCAACATTAAAAACCACAGTCATTTTATATTGGGCTGTGGATTTTATTTTTGCTATAATAAGGATAATAGCATTTCCAAAAAATTTACCCTTTAATTAAAACGCTTTCAAATAAAGGACTCACCCTGCATACTAGGAATGACATACAAAGGAGAAATGTACATTGGCGAACTTAACTCGAGATTTTTTCATTGCTTTATCAAACAATCAATTTCTGAATAACAATGCAAAAAGATGGGGGTTGCGGCTTGGTGCAGAGAAATTTGTAGCTGGGACGGATTTGCCCCGTGCTGCTGAAAGAGTAAAAGAATTAAACGAGCGCGGCATTTCTGTAGCACTTGATAACTTAGGGGAATTCGTATCTGACAGGTCAGAAGCTGAAGCAGCTAAAAATCAGATTCTTCAAGTCGTTGAATATATTCACGAGAAGAAGCTGGATGGTCATATAACAGTAAAGTTAACTCAAATTGGCCTTGATATCGATCAAGATTTTTGTATGGACAACATGCGGGAGATCCTTGTTAAAGCAAATGAATACAATATTTTCGTAAATGTCGATATGGAGAAGTATATTCATTACCAGCCGACACTTAATATTGTAACAGCACTTCATAAAGAGTATGAAAATATCGGAACCGTGTTACAAACCTATTTATACCGTACACTTGATGACTTGAAGGATCTTGAAAATGTTCGATTACGGATCGTAAAGGGAGCGTATAAAGAATCTGGAGATGTGGCTTATCAGTCTAAAGAAGAAATTGATGCGAATTTCATGGAAACGGTGAAAGAAAGATTGCAGGGGGAAGCATTTACATCGATTGCAACCCATGATCATCATCTAATCAATCAGGTAAAAAAATATGTAGAAGCTCATCAAATTGATAAACGCAAATTTGAATTCCAGATGCTTTATGGCTTCCGTGTCGAGATGCAATATGCATTAGCTGAAGAAGGTTATCATTTCTGTACGTATATTCCGTTTGGCGATGATTGGTATGGGTATTTCATGCGCCGGCTAGCAGAACGTCCGCAAAATATTAATCTTGTGCTTAAAGATACTCTCTATACGGAGAATAACAGATTGAAGACAGGGGCGGTCATGGCAGGGGCAGCCGGAGTTGCAGCACTTGCATTTTTTGTAGGCAGAAGGAGTCGAAAAAACAAAAAATTGAAACAATTATGAAATACTCCCGGAATCTATCTTAACAAAGATTGCTGCGATTGTAGTAAGCCGAATAATATATAAGCATGATTCTGAAGTTGAAGCGGAATTTGACGAAGTAGTAACAGTAGCTAGGCAGTTAAATGATTCATTAAAAAAAGCAGAATGGGATAGACGATGATCTTCCCGTTTTTTTTGATTATTTCTAGCTTGAATGTGCTAAACTAGTAGAAAAACGAATAAAGAGTGATTGGATGAAAAAGACGAATGTTCATCGTTTGCTTGATAAGGAAAAGGTTGCTTATCAGATTCATGAGTATGCTTGGAAGGAAGATAGCCTCGATGCGGAAACTGCTGCAAGTCAAACGAATATTCCACTCGAGAAGGTGTTTAAAACACTCGTAACAGTCGGGGATAAAACGGGCCCAGTCGTTGTCGTGATTAGCGCACAAGATGAGCTGAACTTGAAAAAACTCGCCAAAGTAAGTGGCAATAAAAAGATTGACATGTTGCCGATGAAAGATTTAGAGAAGACGACAGGGTATATCCGGGGTGGTTGCTCGCCGATTGGCATGAAGAAAAGCTATCCGACATACATTGATTCCGAAGCTAAAGGTTTGGAATATCTCGTCATTTCGGCAGGAAAACGCGGTTCTCAAGTCGAACTCTCGCCAGAAGACCTAAGAACAATGACAGAAGCAACGTATGCTGATCTACGAGCAGAGTAGCCTGGCAAAAATAAGGTCCCCAGCTGTGTGGAGGACCTTATTTTCATTTCTTGCGTTCCTTTTGTAATGCAATTTTTACAGTAGTTAAGAATTCTTCAGCTTTTTCTTCCGGTGCTTTTGTAGCTAAGCTGACACCGATGAAGATGAGAGTGGATAAGAGAATTCCCCACACACCTGAGGCGAGTCCGAGCGGCTTCCACTGAAATGCTTCTAAAAGAATGACAATGCCCCCCGTAATGCCCACACTCGCTAATACTCCAGCAGCTGTACCTCGTTTCCAGAAAAACGTTCCAAATATAGCAGGCACCGCAATGATAAGACCAGCAGAAGAAGCGACCGAGAGGAGTACGATAATACTTAGTTCCATTTCGGCAAATAGATAAGCAATAATCGCAATTACAGGAATGACAAATTTACCAATTTGCAGCTGCATCCGGTCAGATGGCCGTTCTCTGAGATTCCCATACACATCCTTCGCAAATACCGAAGCCAGGGTGAGTAAAATGGAATCAATCGTTGAGATAGCTGCTGCCATAATTCCTACCATCACAATAACCCCAAGAATCGGTGGTACAAGGTCGCTAGAGAGAATTAAAGGTGTTGCCATGTCAACGTTATCTAAGTTCGGAAACATAATGGTTGCCGAGAAGCCCCAAAAAATTGCAACAAGTGTATAAACGAGCCCGAAGACCATAAAGCCGAGTATCATAATTTTTAAGTTTTTCAAAGATGACGGCATAAATAACCGTTGGCTAACCTGTGGGTTGGAAAGGCTGAAAAACATCCATGGCAAGGTCATGCCAATAAATGTAAAAATATTAAAAAATCCATTACCAGGCACCGCTAATGAAGCTGGATGTTCTGTCTCAAGCGTCTGGAAAAAACCATTGAATCCGCCTAATCCATTGATAAGAACAAGAACGACAATGATTGATGTGATGATCATGAATACTGCCTGTAAGGAGTCTGTCCAAGCAACGGAGCGAATTCCCGCAATATAAGAAAATAAAATAGCCATAATCGTTGCAATCAACACACCGGTTGAAAACGTGATTTCATTATTCGTAAGACCGGAAAGCAGGTAGCCAACACCAGTTAGCTGGACGGCGCTATAAGGGATGAGAAAGAGACAACTCGTTATCGCGACAATGATCGCCACTCTTTTGTCCTGATAGCGGTCACCAAGCATTTCAGAGGGAGTGACGTAGCCATATTTTTTTCCGACAACCCAAAAACGCGGCCCAAAAAAGGCGATCAGCGAAACTCCCATCAGATAAATCAATTCAAACCCGAGCGCACCAACTCCGCCACTATATGTAAGCCCGGCTAATCCAACAAGCATGAAGGCACTATAAGTTGTCGCACTGTAGCTAAGTGCAGATACAATTCCGCCGAGTTTTCTATCTCCAAGAAAATAACTAACCATATTATTTTGTTTACCCGGGCGCGATAAGAAGGCGATGATTAAAGAAACAATAATATAGATGGCAACTGCCCACCAAACGTACGATGAATTCATTATTCTCCGCCCCATTCCTTAATTAATAAATAATTGATGCCAATTACAATAACAGTAAGTACCGTCCAAAATAAAAAGCTGCCATACCATCTTTCGACATTCGTAAGCAATGTGTACGGTACAACAAATGCACTTAGTATCAAGCTTGTAATTATGACGGCATAAACCTTTTCATTCCTTTTCATGAATGCTATTCCTCCTCTATTTTATGAGATTAGCTCGAAGTAAACGAACCATATTATTGTGAAAGAAATCACATGTCTTAACGAGAATTCCATATTTTCAATGTAAAATTACAAAATCTATCATACCAGATTGTAATTAAGAAGGCTACATAAAAAATCTTTCAATTAAGAAACTTTCGTCCGCGATTGACGTCCAATGCAGTAAGAAGGATTAAAAGGGGGTCAAGTTCAAGTGAGTAAGTATTTAATTATATTGATGTTCAGTTTTTTACTGGCAGCTTGTACGAGTAATGGGGCAGATAATTCCGCCGAGGAAATGGCCGATATTGCGAACGAGACAGAAAGTTATGGAATGGAAGAGAGCGAGCAACAATTTTCTGAAGCGAATAAGGAGGAGGCTCAAGATGTAGAAACGGAGAGCGCAGGAAATGATGATGGACTGGCTACGGTTGAAGCAAATCGCAAGGTCATTTATACAGCAGATATAAGTGTGGAAACAGATGATTTTGAAGTCTTTTCCAATGTAATTCAAAAGGAAGCTAAAAAGATTGGCGGTTATGTGCTTGAGTCGACGCTTTATAACGAACAGGTGGAAGATTTGAAGGGCGGTCAGATGACAGTTCGGATACCGCAAGAAGATTTTCATACATTTCTCGATGTGATTGAAGAGGGGAGTACAAAGGTGCTGGATCACTATGTTTCCGGTGAAGATGTTACCGAGGAATTCGTCGATTTGGAGTCCCGCTTGAAATCGAAAGAACAAGTCGAGGAAAGATTACTGGAATTTTTAGATGGTGCAGAGAAAACAGAGGACTTATTAAAAATATCGAATGATTTAGCAATAGTACAAGAGGAGGTTGAAATGATTGTCGGCAGGATGAATTATCTTCAAGACAAAACGGACTTTTCAACAGTAACCATTTCAATCCAGGAACGCCATGTAACCCTTTCAAGTGTCAATGACGGTGATTTGAACACATGGGGTGAGACGAAGCAACAATTTATGAAAAGCATTAATTTTCTTATCAGCGCCTTTTCTGCATTAACCATATTTCTCATCGGCAACCTCCCAATATTAATCACTGTTGGTGCACTTATGCTGATCAGTTTCTTTATCTGGAGAAAGCAAAAGAAAAACAAGTCATCGGGACCTGGTGTCTGACCCCAATGTCCCAATATTTTGCTTCCCTCATGTTGAGAGGAGGGGTATTACAGACCGTTAATGCGTGATAAACTATTAGCAAGTGAGTTAAAGAGGAGGAAGAAGATGGAGAAATTACAAATTGGCAGGGCGGCATTGACTTGGTTACGTGGTGGTGTCAATCATTTGGATGGTGGCGCCATGTTTGGTGTTGTGCCGAAAGCTTTATGGTCAAGGAAATATCCGACAGATGAGAAGAACTTAATTGAACTCCGGACAGACCCAATTTTACTTCAGTTAGATGGCAAAAATTATCTGATTGATTCAGGAATCGGTACAGATAAACTAACAGCAAAACAAATTCGTAACTTTGGTGCAAAGGAGCTTTCTTTTCTCGAGGAATCATTACATGAATTAGGATTGAAACCAACTGAAATTGATGCAGTATTAATGACACATTTACATTTTGACCATGCGAGCGGCTTGTCAAAACAAGGGAAAGAAGGCTATGAAACGATTTTTTCCAATGCGGTTATTTACACGACTGCAATCGAGTGGGAAGAAATGCGCCATCCTAATATTCGTTCCGTCAATACGTATTGGGAAATAAACTGGCGATCGATAGAACATCAAGTTGAAACCTTCGCAGATGAACTGGAAATAGCAGAAGGATTACGGATGATTCATACTGGCGGCCATAGTGAAGGGCATGCCATTATTGTATTTGAAGACGGAGAAGATTGTTTTATTCATATGGCAGATTTGATGCCGACGAATGCCCATGAAAACAAGCTTTGGGCACTTGCTTATGATGATTATCCAGTCACATCTGTCCATGAGAAACAGGAGTGGATGGAATATGGTTATAATAGGCAGGCGTGGTTCACATTTTATCATGATGCCTATTACCGTGCGATTCGTTTTAATAAAGAAGGCGAACGGATTCAGGAGGTTAAGAGGATAAGAGAATGACAAAGATAAGCGCTTCAGTTGAGAAGCGCTTATCTTTTAAGCGGTTTCAGTTGATGCGATAATTCCGCCCGTCTCCAAGTCAACATAAAATTCATACTGTTTACTTTCCCCATCAATATTTCTCGTAATTCCTCCACGGTAAGCTTCGTACACCAGACCATTTTTCTCCACTTCTTCAGGTTTCATGTAAATCCATGAACCACTAATTGGCCCGTTTCGTTTAAAAGCTTCTTTTGCATTGCTCAAAGCTTTCTCCGGTGTTATTTTCTGCTTTGTGTCCAATTGGCTCTTCAGCAGATAACCTGCCGCGATACCGAGACTTGCTGCGAGTATAAGGTTTCTTTTTTTCAATTTGTTCCACCTCTCATTTAAATGAAATAACAATAATTCTACTATAAAGTATATCTTACTTACTTGGAAATTTCATCTCGCGACTGAAGTCATGACTATTCTTAGTTTATTTACCCCAGTGTAATCGTCCGTAAAAAACTCTAACCTCAAAACTTTAGGGTCTTCGAGAAAGCTTAGGTGGGAAGAAATGTGAGTTAACACCTAAGGTTCGTTCCCCTAACATGCAGCGGGGGAGATAAGAATACTTCCTCTTAATGAAGTTTCACTTTATAAAACTCCATCTTAACAACAACGGGATAGTGGAAAGTAGCTTCCATTATCCGTTATACTAACAAGAGCATAGAGAAAATAGAATATATATAAAGGGGTTTTAACATGAATCAGGAAACCTTAGATCTTTTTAAAAATTTGACCGAACTCCAGGGAGCGCCTGGGAATGAACATGCTGTCCGGGCTTTTATGAAGAAAGAATTAGAGAAATATTCGGATGAAGTTGTCCAAGATAACCTCGGCGGTGTCTTCGGTGTGAAAAAAGGAAACGGGCCCCGCATTATGATTGCAGGACATATGGATGAGGTTGGCTTCATGGTTACACAAATTACGGACAATGGAATGATCCGTTTTCAGCCGCTAGGTGGTTGGTGGAATCAAGTGATGCTCGCTCAGCGCGTTCAAGTGATGACGGAAAATGGTCCAGTGATCGGTGTGATTTCATCCATTCCTCCCCATTTATTAACGGAAGCACAGCGGAAGAAACCGATGGAAATTAAAAATATGCTCATTGACATCGGGGCAGATGACCGGGAAGATGCGTTCGGAATCGGTGTGAAACCAGGAGACTCGATTGTTCCAGTTACACCATTCCAACCGATGGCGAATGAGAAGAAAGTTCTTGCTAAAGCTTGGGATAACCGTTATGGCTGCGGTCTATCCATTGAATTGTTAAAAGAATTAAAGGATGAGTCATTGCCGAATACATTATATTCTGGAGCAACTGTCCAGGAAGAAGTTGGGCTTCGCGGGGCGCAAGTTGCAGCGAATATGATTCAGCCAGATATCGCTTATGTCCTTGACGCGTCACCAGCTAATGATGCATCAGGCGATAAAAAAGCCTTTGGCCAGCTTGGAAAAGGTGCATTAGTGCGGATATTTGACCGTACGATGGTGACGCATCGCGGTATGCGGGAGTTTGTACTTGATACCGCAGAATCGAATAATATCCCGTATCAATACTTTGTTTCTCAAGGCGGAACAGATGCCGGAAGAATCCATCTATCGAATAATGGGGTGCCAAGTGCGGTCATTGGAATATGCTCACGATATATTCATACGTCAGCATCCATTGTCCATATAGATGATTATGCAGCAGCGAAAGAACTGCTCATTAAACTTGTAAAATCAAGTGATCAGACGACCATTGATACGATTAAAAACAACAGTTGAGGGATGTAATGAAAGTAAGAATTGGTTCTAAAAATCCAACGAAAATCCATGCCTGTGAAGCTGTGTTTAAGGAATATACTGTCGAGGGAATCAGTGTTCCTTCCGGTGTTTCACCGCAGCCAAAAACAGATGAGGAAACAAGACAAGGTGCAATCAATCGGGCAATCGCCGCGTTTAACTTAAGAGAAACAGATATTGGGGTCGGACTGGAAGGTGGCGTTATGCTTCTTAACGGTTCGCTCTACCTGACGAACTGGGGAGCGCTTGCCGTTTCACATGATGAGATTTACACCGCAGCTGGCGCCCGGATCGCATTACCGAGTGCTTTTTTACCAGAGTTGAAGCAAGGGAAAGAATTAGGGGACATCATGGAAGAGTATGCACAAAAAGAAAACATCCGATCAAATGAAGGTGCAATCGGTATTTTTACGAACGATCAAATTGACAGGAGCACTATGTTCACCCACGTTACTCAAATTCTCCGCGGGCAACTGGAGTACTGGTCTAAAATATAAAAACGAAGGAGTGCTTAGCTTGGCACTCCTTCGTTTTTATTCATAAATATACGCTAAAACTTCTAAAGCTTGATCAATTGTTTCAACGGTGATAGTTGCTTTGTTGGATAATTCTTTCAGCGGGTGAATAAATTCTTCCGGCCGAACTAAGATTGTTGGTTTGTTCAATGTAATCGCAGCTGAGGCGTCCATTGCGGTATTCCACTGCCTGTATTTCTCACCGAATAAGGCAATAACAACATCCGCCTTTTGCATGAGTACCTGCGTTCTCAAATTATTCACGGCAGAAGCGGCATCATCCCTGTAATAATTATCTGGTTGCTTTCCGAGAATTTTTTCGCCAATATCATCTGAAAGATCATGATTCGTCTGTGGCCCGACAAAGTTTAAAGGCAAATTCTTTTCCTCTGCTTTTGTCTTTAATTGCTCCCGCCAGTCTGAGTGAATCTCACCAGCTAAATAAACTGTAAGTTCCATTTCAGCACCTCCAAAAAATACGATTCTACTTTTATACTAACGAATAGAATAATAATTGCAAATAATTCATCTCGGTGCAACCGTCCGTCCGAGAAAGTTTAAGTGGAGCTAACGGACGCTGACACCCTGATTCATTCAACTAACAGTCAGTGGGGGGATGAAAAAAACCTCTACTGATTGAAGTTTCACTTTATCGTGAAAGGGTTTAATTTCACTCACTCAGGACGTGTGAATTGAAACAGATAGAAAGGAAAGCTATGATAGAAAAAAAGGAGATGATGGAAGATGAGAGCATTACAATCTGTAAAAGAATATAACGAACTTAAAAATAACGAAAAAACAATTTTTCTTTTTACGGCAGGATGGTGTCCGGACTGTCGCGTCATTGAACCAATCCTACCCGAAATAGAAGATAAATATCCAGAGTATACTTTTGTTGAAATTAATCGAGACGAATTTATGGAACTTGCTGGAGAAAATGATATTTACGGCATCCCTAGCTTTTTGGCCTTTAATAAAGGGGTAGAAGTAGGTCGTTTTGTCAGTAAAGACCGGAAGACAAAAGAAGAAATTATTTCGTTTATCGATGGCTTTGCGAAAGTTTGACAATAAGTTTGTAAGGAGGAACCATCGATGAAAATGACAAGTACCCGTATGCGGGATATATTGAAAGAACGACTCACAAATGAAAATTATCAGTTTAGATTCAACCGGAAAGAAGACACACTTCGAATCGAGTGGAAGGACACAAAGCAAGGCTTAACCTTGACGCTTCCTAATATCATTGTAAAATATAATACGCGTGGTGAATCGGTAATCGATGAAGTGGTCGAGCATATCGAGGAGGCGCTCCGGATGATGCGGGAAGAAGTCGAATTGACTGGAATGGAAAAGCATATTTATCCCGTAATCCGTTCGACATCCTTCCCAACTGAAACAAAAGCCGAAAAAAAGCTGATGTTTAAAGATCATACCGCGGAAACGAGAATATTTTATGCACTTGATGAAGGGAAATCATACCGGCTGATTGATGAGGATCTTCTTCACGGGGCAGACTGGACGCGGCAGCATTTAGAAGAAATCGCGATGTTTAATGCCCGTTCGCTCTCAACCGACTATAAGGCTGATAACGTAGCAGGCAATGATTTCTATTTCATTGCGACCCAAGATGGCTATGATGCCACCAGAATATTGAATGAAGCATTCTTAGAAGAGATGAAGATCAATGTGAAAGGTGATATGGCCGTTGCAACTCCACATCAGGATGTATTAATTGTTGCGGATATTCAGAATAAGACCGGGTATGATATTTTAGCCCAGCTTACAATGAAATACTTCTCAGAAGGACGTATCCCAATTACATCGTTACCATTTATTTACGAAGATAAAAAATTAGAACCAATCTTTATCCTCGCGAAGAATCGCCCGGAGAAATAGAGAAAGGACGAAGAGAATGAACGTATTTTATAATCCAAACGGAATCGGTGATGTACTCCTTATTCCAGTTAAAGATGGTAATCGCTATGAATGGACGTATGAAACAAAGGGAGACATTGTTCGAGTGCTTGGAGAAAACCAGGAAGTGCTCGGTTACAACATATTCGATGCTTCGAATAAATTTGAACTTGCCGAAACAGGTGCAATCAAGCTGACGGAAGCATTACTTGCGGAAATCAAAAATCTATTCAAAGACAATAATTTGGATGATGAACTTGATTTTGATCTAAGCCCGAAATTTGTCGTCGGTTATGTCGAGGAAAAGGGACCACATGAAAATGCTGATAAGCTGAGTGTTTGTAAAGTTAATGTTGGGGAAGAAGTACTGCAAATTGTTTGCGGTGCACCAAATGTCGATGCAGGCCAAAAGGTAGTAGTTGCCAAAGTGGGAGCAACAATGCCAAGCGGCCTCCGTATCAAACCATCTGAACTGCGCGGTGTCCCGTCGAATGGCATGATTTGTTCCAAGAAAGAATTGGGACTACCAAACGCACCAGATGAAAAAGGAATTTATGTACTTGATGACAGTTATCAAATTGGCGAAGAATTTAACTTTTAAAATAGAAGCACACACTATTTTTCAATAGGGTGTGTTTTTTATTTAACCAAATTTTTATTATAAAACGAGATGACGCACCGCTTTTATTTAGCGCAAGTGTCCGAAACTCACTTTTGGAGGTCCGCAGTCCAGACACCCCTCGCACCTGCTGAGCGGCCGGCAAGCCTCCTCGCGCTAACGCGCTGCGGGGTTTCGTCAGGCTTACCTCCGAACAGGAAGTTCTAATGCCGGCGTTGGTCACAGGACGTGACCGTTCTTAGCCGGCTTCCCGCAGGAGTCTCGAGGTGTCTGGACTGCTACCAGGAAAGGTCAAATTTAGATCACTGTTTATTATTCCAAAGATATAATTTTTATCGTGATATTGCACTGGAATATATGCGATTAATAATAATCATCCCTACTAGTTCAGTTGCCCGGTGGACGGTGACTCCTGCGGGAATAGCACGAGTCTGGAGATCCCACAGGGCGGTAGCCCGAGGAGCTCTAGCAGTGCCCAAGGATGCGCATCCGGCCACCGGGCAACTGAACGGGGGTTAGAACTCCAGTCTAGAGAATGCGCAAAATACTTACGCTGAATGAAAGTAATACACACTTACGCTTAATGAAGCTCAGCTAAGCTGTTACAAGCTAAGGAAACGGGGGGATTAAATATTAATTTTAATAAAACTACATCAATACTTAAAAAACTGGTAAAATAGAGAAGCAATATGGATTGAAAAGGAAATGAGTGAATGAAATGTTAAAGCATTGGTTAGATAAAATGAAAAACTTTTTCGTAACTGAAGTAGAAGAAGAAATCGAAATAGAAGACCCTGATCAGCCAAATCAAAATCGTCAGCAATTAAAAGCTAGAATGACTTATCAGTATCCAGAAAACAGACCTTTCCGTTTTCCGGTAATTCCAGACCAAAGGGAAGCTCGGAAAAAAGATGAAGATAAACAAAAACCAGCTTATACCCGCAGGAAGCAAGAGCCGGTCCGTAAACCGGAAAAAAGCAGGAATACAACGGCATCCACTGCCCCTAGGAAAGTATATAAAGATGAAAATGCACCACCATTTCAGGCGTCAGAAGTACCGTCTCCAATCTATGGTTTTCAAAAAAGGACGGATGAAGTAGAGAACATACCAGCTTATGCTCGGAAGAAGATAGAGAAAGAAGAACAATTAGAAGTACAGGAAGAAGAGCGCAAACCAATTGAATCCGCCATTAGGGAAATTGCACCAGAACAGAAAACTGCATTACAAGAAACAGCGGTAACAGTAGAAGCAGAGGAACCCCAACAGAAGGAAGAAAAAACTAAAACAGAAGAAATTAAAACAATTCAGCAGCTGGCGCAGGAAGAAACAACAGATAAATTGGTACATAAAAAAGCGCCCCAACCTGAAAAAAATAAAACAAGCAATGAAAGAAAACAAGGAAATAAACGAGAAGTACCATTTAACGTTATGATGACCCCGCTCGATAAAGCAAAAATGGAACGAAATGAAAGGGTGCGGGAACGAGGGTTGCGCCGTCCTGAGAAACGTTTAGAAAGGGAAAGGGAGAGACAGCCGGAAAACGAGACTGTCCAACCAGTGATGGAGCAAGTTGAGGTGGAAGAAACGCCAAAGGATATTCACATTCCGTTACATCTCTTAAATGATCCGCAAGAAGAAGATTATGCAAATGACCCTTGGATTCAGGATCAGCAAAATTTGCTTGAACAGACACTGAAACATTTTAATGTTGCAGCTAAAGTTGTACTCGCCACACAAGGACCGTCTGTAACAAGGTTTGAAGTACAGCCGGAACTTGGTGTGAAGGTTAGTAAAATTAGAAATTTAAGTGATGACTTAAAATTAAATATGTCTGCAAGAGATATTCGGATTGAAGCACCAATTCCGGGGAAAAATACAGTTGGTATCGAAGTGCCGAATCCAACAGCACAAATGGTTGGATTGCAGGAGATTGTAGAGACCGACGAGTTTAAAGAGAGTAAATCACCGCTGACTGCTGCACTAGGTCTAACGATTGAAGGGAAGCCGAAAATAACAAATATCCAAAAAATGCCCCATGGCCTGATTGCTGGTGCAACTGGATCCGGAAAAAGTGTGTGCATCAACACAATTCTTATCAGTGTTTTATACAAAGCGAGCCACGAAGATGTGAAGCTGCTCTTGATTGATCCGAAAATGGTGGAGCTTGCACCGTATAATGGTGTTCCGCATCTCGTTTCTCCTGTTATAACCGATGTAAAAGCTGCGACACAGAGCTTAAAATGGGCGGTTAATGAAATGGAAGAACGTTATGAACGTTTCGTGGAAGAAGGCGTCAGAGACATTGAACGCTTCAACCGGAAAGTGAATAGTGAAAACAGAAGCGAAGAAAAAATGCCTTACATTCTCATCGTTATTGATGAGTTGGCTGATTTAATGATGATGTCTCCGCAAGATGTGGAAAATTCCATCAGTAGAATCGCACAAAAAGCACGAGCTTGCGGGATTCATCTCTTATTAGCTACCCAGAGACCGTCTGTTGATGTCATTACTGGACTCATTAAAGCAAATATCCCAACGCGGATCGCCTTTAGTGTTTCTTCTCAAGTGGACTCCCGTACAATTCTTGACGTGAGCGGAGCGGAGAAGCTTTTAGGAAAAGGTGATATGCTATTTATGGAAAACGGAACAGGCAAAAGCGTTCGACTCCAGGGCCCGTTTGTGTCTGATGAAGAAATTGAGAGAGTTACGGCTTATGCAAGAGAGATCGCTGAACCGGAATATTTATTCGAACAGGAACAGCTGCTGGAACAAATCCATTTGGAAGAAGATGAGGACGAGCTACTTGAAGAAGCAATCCAATTTGTTATCCACCAACAGTCAGCGAGCACGTCCATGCTGCAGCGTCATTTTAAAATCGGTTATAACCGGGCCGCAAGACTCATTGATACGTTGGAGGCCCGTGGTATTATTTCCGGACAAAACGGAAGTAAGCCAAGGGATGTCCTCGTAACAGAAACTGCTGCCCAAATAAGTGAATAAATTTGTTTCAATTGCGATAGTTATATATGATATTGAAAACAGGATAAATAATAAGGAGAAGAATGATGAAAGAAATTGATCAAAAGCTCGCAGGTGAAATTGACCGTTTAACAAATAAAACATTTAAATTCGATGAACGTATCCGGGAAGGCTGGTTCTCAGCTGTATATTTTTTGAAAACGAAAAAGATTGCTGAGGAAAAAAATCCTAATAATCATGTAACGATGCAGTTTTTTCAAAAAGATGATGCTGTACTTTGCGGTACGGATGAGGTAATTGCTTTACTTCATACATTCGCTGACAATCCAGAGACATTGGAAATCAAATCACTGAAAGATGGAGACCGCATCAGTCCATATGAGACGGTCCTGACGATATCAGGTGCTTATCAGCAATTCGGTTATTTAGAAGGAATGATTGACGGAATACTTGCAAGAAGAACATCTGTCGCAACGAATGTATACAATGTGGTAAAAGCAGCGAGCATAACTGATAAACAAAAACCTGTCATCTTCATGGGGGACAGGGACGACCATTATACAACCCAGGCAGGGGATGGATATGCAGCATTTATTGGTGGTTCTACTGCTCAGGCAACTCATGCGATGAATGAGTGGTGGGGGAAAGAAGGCATGGGAACAATGCCACACGCACTCATCCAGATGTACCGCGGTGATGTCGTTGCAGCGGCTGAAAGCTATCATGAAGTATTCCCTGGAGATGAACTATCCGCTCTTGTCGACTATAACAATGATGTCATTACAGATTCTTTGAAGGTAGCAAAGCGTTTTGGTGAACAATTGAGCTCTGTTCGTCTTGATACTTCCCGTACATTGGTGGATAAATACTTCTTAAGAAATCATCATTTACTTGGAACATTCGACCCACGCGGAGTTAATCCCGAGTTATTATTTGCTTTACGGAAGGCGCTTGATGATGAAGGATTCCAGCATGTGAAAATCATGGTTTCCGGCGGATTTACCGAAGAACGCATTAAAGACTTTGAAGAAGCAGGTGTACCAGTTGATATGTATGGTGTAGGAAGAAGCTTATTACGGCTTAATATCGGATTCACAGGGGACCTCGTCCTATTGAATGGTTCACCGGAAGCAAAGGAAGGACGTAGATTTCGTCCGAATCCACGGCTTGAAGTGGTGGAATATAAAATCGTATAGAAGAGTATGTTCAAAAAGTACGGTAAAAATGACACTTCGTGAATGGGAGGTTCTACTAAGACCGTCCACGTCCTGTGGACAACGTAGAACTCACCACTTCCTGTGGAAGCTCGTTGGCTCGCTTTTCCGCTCCTCCTGTACCTGAAAACGTACATTCCGGTGCGGGGAGCTCTCGCCGCCTCGAACTTCGACGTACAGGACGTGTTCGTGTCGGCGGCGCAACAGAACGTTGCGTTTTTAGCCGACCTCGGTTCTTTTTATCCTCCTTTTTGAACGTTCTGTAGAAACAAGTTGGGATGAAAGAATTATGTTCATGTCCTTGATTGTTTGCTATAATAAGCTATTGTGTGATAATCTATCACAAACAGTAAGTCAAATCCTTTTTTGAACATGTGGAGGTTCTTTTTATGACAACTTACCATCTCATTGGTATAAAGGGAACTGGAATGAGTGCACTTGCACAAATTCTCTACGACTCCGGTGAGACCGTTCAAGGTTCGGATGTGGAAAAGCATTTTTTCACTGAAGAAGCTTTACTTGAAAAAAACATTCCAATTCTCCCCTTTTCTAAAGATAATATTAAAGCGGAATATACAATTATTGCGGGAAATGCATTCCCCGATAACCATGAAGAAATAGAAGAAGCGAAACGTTTAGGCTGCGAATTTTACCGATATCATGATTTCCTCGGGCGTTGGCTGAAAAAGTTCCGGAGTATCGCAATTACAGGCTCCCATGGGAAAACTTCAACGACTGGTTTGCTTGCCCATGTGCTGAATGAAGCCTTTCCGATCTCCCATTTAATCGGGGACGGAACGGGTAAAGGCCACGTGGACAGTGAATATTTTGTTTTTGAAGCATGTGAATACCGCAGACACTTTCTGAGTTATGAACCAGATTATGCAATTATGACGAACATCGATTTCGATCATCCGGATTACTTTACAAGTGTAGATGATGTCTTCTCTGCCTTCCAAGATATGGCAGATCGGGTGAAGAAGGGTATTATTGCTTGTGGTGATGATGAATACTTGCAGCGAATTACCGCTAATGTTCCCGTCCTGTATTATGGATTGGAGCCAGGCAATGATTTCCAAGCAAGAAACATTAAAACATCAGAAGAAGGCACTGTTTTTGATGTTTTTATCAGAAGCAATTATTATGATACGTTTACGATTCCAATGTACGGAGACCATCATATTTTAAATGCGCTCTCTGTCATTACATTGTGTCATTATGAAGGTATCCCTGCTAAAGAAATAAAGAGTTTGAGTTCATTCCGTGGAGTGAAACGGCGCTTTACAGAAAAGCATGTGGGTGATCAAATTATTATTGATGATTACGCTCATCACCCAAGAGAAATTAAAGCAACGATTGAATCAGCGCAGAAAAAATATCCGGATAAAGAAATTGTAGCTATATTCCAGCCGCATACTTTTACACGGACAAAGACATTTCTGCAGGAGTTTGCCGATAGTCTTGAAGGTGCTGACTCTGTCTATTTATGTGAAATCTTTGGCTCTGCCAGAGAAGAGGCCGGTAAATTAACAATCCATGATCTTCAAACGTTAATTGATGGTTGTGAAATTTTGGATATTGACCATACAGAGGTTCTAAATAAACATAAGGGCAGTGTGCTCATCTTTATGGGTGCTGGAGACATCCAAAAGTTTATCGAAGCTTATAAGCCTGGAACCCATCCAGAAGTATTGAATAAGTAGAGAATGGAAAGTCTGTCCAGGCAACCTTAGGTAGGAGGCCGTTTGGGCAGACTTTTTTTACATATCTTCTTATTAGAAGAGCTGGAGGGAATTATATGGTCCATTATCTTCCCATTTAAAGCGCTATAGCACAGTCCTAGGAAAATAACCACCTATTTTGGAGTGCTTTTGCGCTTCTCTGTCCCGCCGTATCATTCGAAATTTCATTCACTACGTTATATACTGTTTCTATAAGTTGATGTTTAATGAGGGATAGTTAGGGTATAAAGTAATTAAGTACCGCTAATCTATCTAACAAAAGCAATTATTTGTTAAAAGGAGCTGAAAATATGGAAGTCATGCTTTACATTGCTATAATCATCGCAGTTATAGCTCTTGTGGTACTAACGATTTACATTATCCATACCGTAAAGGTAACAAAAGGATTTTTGAATGAAACAAAGACAACATTACAAGGACTAGAAACACAATTAAAAGGAATAACGGATGAAACGACCGAGCTCCTGAATAAGACGAATCGGCTGGCTGCTGATGTCGAACTCAAATCCAGCAAAATTGACGGTTTAGTTGATGGCGCACAAGGTGTTGGTGAGACGATGAAGGAGTTTGATCATTCGTTAAAACAACTAACGAATAGTATTTCTCGTGCATCGCAGGAAGATCAAGAAAAGACGAACCAAGCGGTGAAATGGGGAGCATCTATTTTAGAATATGTCCTGAAGAGAAAAGAAAGTAAGTATTAATTAATTTTCAACTTTATGGAGGGAATAACAATGGCAGAAAACAATAATACGAGAGATTTTGCAATTGGCGTTGCACTAGGGGCAGTAATTGGTGCATCAACCGCTTTACTGTTTGCACCTAAATCTGGAAGAGAAACTCGACACGATTTGAATAGGGGTGCTCAGCAAGTAAGAAACCGTGCTGGAGAATTTAAAGATATTGCAGCCCAAAAGGGGTCGAACTGGAAAGATAAAGCCTACACAACTGGCGCAGAATTCAAGCAAAAAGCAATGGATACAGGCACAGAATTAACGAAGAAATCTAAAGAGTTAACGAAAACTGCTGCAAATAAAGCCCAAGATGTAACGAAAGCAGTTACAGAGAAGACAAAGGATGCAACAGAGAAAGTGGCTGACCAAGCGGAGAAAACGGTAGCTGAGGCAGATGAAAAGTTAAACGAAGCAAAAGAAACAGTTAAACAAGCTGCTGCAAAGACAGACAAAAAGGTTGAGCAGGCTGCTAATAAAGCTGATAAAAAAGTAGAAAAAACAGCTAAAGATGTCAGTAAGAAAATAGAAGAAGATGCAGATAAAGCAGCCGAGGCAGTTAAAACTGGTGATAAAGAATTGAAAAGCAATAAAAACAGCAGTGGTACAACGAGATAAATATAAAAAGGCTACAGACTAAAATAAGCGTCTGTAGCCTTTTTATGTAAATAAACCGAGAACAATCGTAATTATAATCATGAGGGGCGAATTTAATCAATCATCCCACACAATTCCTAAGGCGTCCCCGTCGTTAATAGGCGTATCAAATCCAGCTTTTTCGTTATTACAACAGAGGGTGAAGTTTCCAGTCGCATTTGTTAAATCTAACGCAACATAGCGAAATATGTCCTGAAAAACAAAGGTGGAAACTTCTTTTTCTTGTATGGTCAGACGGATATGCGGATGTAGTTCACTTTCTTTATGTAATGTCTGTCCTTTATTTGAAACTGTATAGGCAGATTTATAAAGAGTGACAGGTTCTTTATTGAAAAATACTTGAATCGAATAGGAATCCGATTTTTCGAGAGCTTCAAAGATATCTCTTACAATTGGTGTTCTAGCTGGAATAAGTTTCAGTTCATCATCATCGTGTAATATCGTTTCCATGGATGCTTCCTTATCATTAACAAGAATTGTTGTTTTTCCAATTGGTAAATCCAGCCTCTTTCGGTTGACGTAAATTGGAAACGCTAATTTAATATCTTTATCGTAACTGGAATGTTCTAGCAGGTCTTTTACACGCTCTCGTTTCGTCCACTGGATTTCGTCTTTATCTAGAATGCGATAACTAGCAGTTTTAAGCTGGCCATTTACAGTAAATGTTGTACCGAGCGTGTGATATTCTTCATTGAATTTTACGCTTATCGTTTTTGTTTCCCCAATTAATTCCTCAAGTGTAATTGTCGCACGTTCTCCGTCTTGTCCTTTTCTTAGTTCCATTATGTCATCCTGCTTGATACAGGTGTCTACTGTAGCCGGTCTGCCATTTAAGAGGATGCTTGGAGGCTCACCGAACCTGCCGGGAATCGTAACATCTTTCCCGTTCACCTTGATAATCGCAGCAATGCCAGGCTTTCCATAATAGCGATGGATCTCAATGCCTGCCTGTACAAAGGCGTCACCAACCGTCAATTCATTCACTTCAAAGAGCCGGACTATACTATCGTTAATCGTAACTTCTGTATATTGCACTGGACGCTCTTTTGCAGTGATTGCAATTCCGATAGGTGTGACAAAAATTGGTCCTTCAAATAATGTATCATCCACTTGGAGCTGCTGGATTGCTTCCACCCCTCGGATTGCTACTCGGTTGTCAGGTAAATCAAGATGTGTTGCTATATTCTCGGCGATCGTCGGCGTAAGACTTCCGCCGCCAACTAACATGACAGCACGAGGAGCTTTTCCGTTCAAACTTTTAATTTCATTAGCAATTACAGTTGCAAGCCGGTCAATTTCACTTTTTATATTTTCAACGAAAGCATCATAAGTAAGAGTGGAAGTGAACCCGAGAATATCTTCTATTTCGGCTTCGTTTTCCAAGACGATTTTTCTTTTTACTTTTTCCGCTTCTGGAAAGTCGAGTAAATAATAGTCACTGAGCGCTTCAGTTATCTCATCTCCAGCAATCGGCACCATTCCGTAGCTGACTACTGTTCCTTGTTCGGTTATTGCAATGTCACTTGTACCGGCACCAATATCTACTAGGACAACATTTAAGCGGCGCATGGACTCCGGGATGAGGACATGAAGGGCAGCAATCGGTTCAAGCGTCATCGCTTCTACTTCCAGATTTGCCATTCGAACTGCCTGAAGTAAAGATTCAACAACTACTTTAGGTAAGAAAGTAGCAATTACTTCTGCGCTAGCTTCATTACCGGTTTGTTCGATAAGCGAGCCGATCCGTTCTTTGTCTAATTTATAATAGAGTAAGGAGTACCCAACACAATGATAGCTTTGATAGCTGTCTGCATGCTTTTCTGACCCCAATTTTTCTTGGGCAGCTTGGAGAGCAGCGAGTTCAAGATGCTTCACATCCTCATTGTTTTTAATCGGAAATTTCCTTAAATCAATCGTTGCACTTGCTTCCATCGTTTTTAACGACCGACCGGCAGCTGCGACACATACTTTATGTAAAGGGGCACCATAGTTTGTCTCGAGTGTAGCTTTTACTTTTTTTATCGTTGCCGCAACTGCGGGGACATCATGGATCTGTCCGTCCCGCATGGAGCGTGCTTCGTGTTCTATCATGCAATGATCAATCAGCCGGATGGAATTCTTATCTCTATCGATTAATACACCGGTAACTGACCTTGTACCTATGTCTAATGCGAAAATTATGTTTTCCACGATGCTCACCTCTTTCAATCTCTATCTACTAATCTACCACACATTAACGGGCTGTAGTACCCCGACCTCTTAGCGGGATAAAATAAAGAAGTGGAGGTCTTGGGTAAAACTGCCCTAACGAAATAAAGTTTTATACCACGGAAATCTGACATTGTCCGACATAATATTATTTTTATTAAATTAATAGTGACAAATAACAGATTCTTAGCTATAATTGTGTCTAATTATTAAAAACTGTGCAGGGGGCTTACGAATGAGTAATCAAATGGAACAGCTGAGAGAGCAATTAGATGAAGTGAACTTAGAGATTTTGGACTTAATTAACCGTCGGGCAGAATTAGTTCAGGAAATCGGCAAGGTGAAATCGAAACAAAGTACACATACATTTGATCCGGTCCGTGAAAGAGAAATGCTTGATAATATTAAAAAGCATAATACCGGCCCGTTTGAAAATGCAACAATCGAACATATTTTCAAAGAAATATTTAAAGCAGGTCTAGAGCTTCAACAAGATGACAATCAAAAAGCCTTACTCGTATCCCGGAAAAACCAACCCGAAAATACAATCGTTGAAATTAATGGGGCGAAAATTGGGAATGGCTCTGCAAATTATGTATTTGGACCATGTGCAGTTGAAAGTTATGAACAAGTAGCGCAAGTAGCTGAAGCAGTTAAAGCGAAGGGCTTGAAGTTACTCCGCGGTGGAGCATTCAAACCACGTACTTCCCCATATGATTTCCAAGGACTTGGAGTTGAGGGACTGCAAATCCTAAAACGTGTCGCGGACGAATATGATTTAGCAGTGATTAGCGAAATTGTTAATCCGGCTCATATTGAAGAAGCGGTGGAATATATCGATGTTATTCAAATCGGTGCTAGAAACATGCAGAACTTTGAATTATTAAAAGCGGCAGGGGAAGTGGACAAGCCAGTTCTCTTAAAGCGTGGCTTATCCGCAACAATCCAGGAATTCATTAATGCTGCAGAATACATTATCTCTCGCGGGAATACCAATATCATCCTATGTGAACGCGGAATTAGAACATATGAAACAGCGACACGAAATACGCTCGACATTTCGGCTGTACCTGTTCTGAAAAAGGAAACACACTTACCAATTCTTGTTGACGTTACACACTCAACAGGTAGAAGAGATTTATTATTGCCAACTGCAAAAGCAGCACTTGCAATCGGAGCAGATGGAATTATGGCAGAAGTCCATCCAGACCCTGCAG
The DNA here is from genome assembly GCF_021556485.1 of Oceanobacillus alkalisoli. Taxonomy (GTDB): domain Bacteria; phylum Bacillota; class Bacilli; order Bacillales; family Amphibacillaceae; genus Oceanobacillus; species Oceanobacillus alkalisoli. Next base: position 105,568 of record NZ_JAKGBW010000007.1, read on the forward strand.
TAGCATTATCTGACTCTGCACAACAAATGGACATTCCAACATTCGATAAATTCTTTGAAGAAATTACAGATTTGGAAAATCGTTTGAAATAAAACATAAAGGCGCAGGTGTTAGGCGGAATAATCACTATCGAACACATCTTTACTCAATCATTTCGCAAGTAATGAGTTAATTAGGACATAACTGTTTATCTTTGAGATATAATAGTTATGTCTTATTTTTTAGGGTAAAATTAATGAATTTCATAATACGTATTTAATGCTTCACCATCACCATATGTAGTTGAGTTGATTCGTTCCCAACTACATATGGTGATGGAATAGCCGACTTTGGTAATGATGAAATTCATTCAAATAGGTATAATATAAGTTTTCATGAAAATTTTCATGTTATTTTTGAAAAATATTTCATGGTAGAGTATGATAGAAAAAAGAGAACGAATATACTGGAGGTATATGTGATGACTGTAACGATTTATGATGTCGCAAGAGAAGCGAACGTATCTATGGCGACTGTCTCCCGTGTTGTAAACGGAAACCCGAATGTTAAACCTACCACAAGGAAAAAAGTACTTGCTACAATTGAACGCTTAGGCTATAGGCCAAATGCGGTAGCCCGCGGCCTTGCAAGTAAGAAAACGACGACGGTAGGTGCGATTATTCCGGATATATCCAATATTTTCTTTTCGGAACTTGCAAGAGGAATTGAGGATATCGCAACGATGTACAAGTATAATATTATTTTAAGTAACTCTGATTCTAAGAAAGAAAATGAATTACTACTCATTAATACAATGCTTGAAAAACAAGTGGATGGAATTTTATTTATGGGCGGTAATATTACCGACGAACATATCCAACAATTTAAAACATCTTCCGCTCCTGTTGTACTGGCGGCGACGTATGATTCGTCCAACGAAATCCCGTCTGTTAACATCGATTACGAATTAGCAGCTTACGAAGCAACGAAAGAGCTGACCAATAACAATAATAACGAACAGCCTGCGTTTGTGGGCAGCTTACGTGATACGGTTGTCAACGATTTGAAGTACGAAGGCTACGTTCGTGCAGTGAAAGAGGCAAACATCGAATTCAATGAAGATCTTGTATTCACGATCGATGCATCCTATGATGAAGGACTTGCTGTAGCAGAGAAGCTCCTCGAACTGGAAAGCAAGCCTTCCAGTGTTTTTGTCACAAGTGATGACGTGGCAATCGGTGTCATTCATGGTTTCCAAGACCGTGGACATAAGGTTCCGGAAGACATTCAAGTATTTGGATTTGATAATACGAAACTTGCGAAGATGGTTCGTCCGACTTTAACAACAGTTGTTCAACCAATGTATGATATTGGAGCTGTTGCAATGCGTCTATTAACGAAATATATGAATAAAGAAGAAGTAACGGATAAAAATGTTGTTCTTCCGCATCGACTTGAAAAAAGAGATTCAACATTATCCAACTAATGCCGATATAAGAAGAGAAGCTATCGGTCAAAGTTGCTGCTGACTTCAAATTCAATCCACTGATTGAAAATGTCAGTAGCATCGGTATAAGGGCCAGTATTGCTTTCAACTCACGTATATATTTGAAGTTTGGAGAGATTACGATGACAAAAAAAGACATACTGACTCCAATCGGCATTACAGTTGGATTTATGATGATTATTTTCGCAATCAGTACGAATGGGGAAACTGGGAATATTTTAATTTTTCTAGACGTCCCTTCTATTTTCATTGTACTAGGCGGGGTGGTCGGATCCCTTTTAATCAGTTTTAAGTTAGAGCAGATTAAATTGACTGGTAGGGTGATTAAAGAGTCATTCGTCAAAACGGAAGATCGCTTGCCAGAAATGATCGAGCTGTTCATTCGTTTATCCGAGCGGGCCAGGAGAGAAGGTATTCTGGCATTGGAGAATGAATTGGATGAAGTAGAGGATCCTTTTATTAAAAAAGGTATTATGCTTGCTGTTGATGGAATTGAACCGGAAGTAATTACTGACATTTTGAATGCAGAAATTACGGCAATGGAAGAAAGGCATTATAAAGGGCGTACAATCATTGAAAAAGCAGGGGAGTATTCACCGGCCTGGGGAATGATTGGAACGCTTGTCGGGCTTGTATTGATGCTGAATCAGCTATCTGATCCAGCTACATTAGGTCCAGCGATGGCGATTGCCTTAATTACGACTTTATATGGTACAGTTCTCGCCAACCTCGTGTTCATCCCGATGGCAAGTAAGTTGGAAGCAAAAACAGAAGAAGAAGCTTTCTTAAAACAAATTATCATCGAAGGAATTATTGGTGTCCAGTCTGGTCAAAATCCACGAATATTAGAAGAGAAGCTAAGTGCCTTTATCTCTAATACAGATAAGCAGAAGTATCAAGAAGCGAAAGAAAAAGAAGAGGAAGCAGCGCGTTCTGGGTTTGTGGAGGATCGGGTAAATGAAGCGTAGACAAAGAAAACCGGATAAGGGTGCGGCAAAATGGCTCGTTACCTATTCGGATATGATAACGTTGATTCTTGTGTTTTTCATTCTATTATTTTCAATGTCCCGAATTGATCAGATTAAATTTGAAGCAGTGGCGGAATCATTTCAAAACCGGGAAGTGCTTGATTTCCTGCCATCCGTTGTCCCGAACAGTTACCCGCAGGAAGGTAATAACATTGCGGAAAGTGGTAAGGACGAATCGGACGACCCGATTGATGTGAACGTCAGCCGGGATGCCTATATAAGCAAGCAACAGGAAGAAGAGTCTTTAAATGAACTTGTGGAAAGTGTTGAAGCATATTTGGATGAGCATGCGTTAAATGATGAAATTACAGCTGCAATTACAGAACGTGGTGTCCTGCTCGTGCTGCAAGATAGCATCTTTTTCAATATGGGAGAAGCGGTTATCTTGGATGAGGGGAAACCGTTCCTTGAAGAAATTGGGAGCTTATTTTCACAAATGCCGAATGATATTAAAGTGGAAGGTCATACAGACACGAGACCAATTAATACATACCGGTATCCGTCCAATTGGGAATTATCCGGTGCGAGAGCAAGCAGTGTAGTCCGGTATTTGATTGAGGAATTTAATTTAGAAGAATCGCGTTTTTCGATTGCTGGCTATGGTGATACAAGACAAGTTGCTCCGAATGATTCAGAAGAGAATATGAGTCTGAACCGGCGAGTGGAGATTACAATTTTAAATACGGACTATGAAGATGAATAACCGATTTTCATAATCAAAAAAGCAGAAAGAAAATCTCTCTCTGCTTTTTTTTATTGCTTGAATGAATTTCATAATTACCAAAGTCGGCTTTCCCATCACCGTATGTAGTTGGGAACGAACCAACTCAACTACATATGGTGATGGTGAAGCATTAAATACGTATTATGAAATTCATTAGCTTTATTTAAATATTTTATTTTTCATTGCTTCCTGGACAATTTCTTTTTCCGAGAAGTAAATCTCTTGATCGCCAATAACTTGTGTTGTTTCATGTCCTTTGCCGGCAAGGAGAACGCAGTCCTCTGGATTACTCGATTCAATCGCATGCTGTATTGCTTCAGCTCGGTCTTCGATTGCAATATAATTTCCTTTATTCCGGTCAAGTGCATCGGTTGTTTCCTTCATAATCGTTGCGATATCATGCTTTTTCGGATTATCCAATGTGACAATGGAATAATCGGCGTATTCGGCAGCGACACGCCCCATGCCATAACGTTTATCTCTTCCATTCTCACTCATATCAGCATAAACCCCGAAGACGAGGATGAGTTTCCCTTTTACAAATGGTCTAAGAACAGTGATCGCTTTCTGTAAGGCATCCTCTGTATGGGCAAAATCAACAACGACTCGAAAATCTCCTTGTTTATATACCGTCTCAAGTCTGCCTGAAATATGTTTCACCGTATCCAGGCCAGTTTGAATCGCCTCTATGCTTATTCCGTTACAGTAAGCTGCTGCAATGGCTGCTAAGCTATTGGATACATATATTTCACCGGGCAGATGAATCGTAATACGTGCTGACTCATTCGGCGTATGCACGGTAAAAGACGTTTGTTCAAAGGAATAATCAATATCTGTCGCATAAAAATCAGCTTTTTCATGGATGCCATAGGTAATTGTTCTCACTTCTGGATTATTTAATAGTTGTACCAATTTTTGTCCATAAAAATCATCGACATTGACGATATTAAAGTCATGTGTCATTGTAAATAGTTCGGCTTTTGCTTGGAAATAGTCATCCATTGTTTTATGTAATTCCAGATGATCTGGGCTTAGGTTTGTAAAAATCCCCGTCGTAAAGGAAGTATAAGCAGAACGTTTCAGTTGCAGGGAGTGAGAAGAAACTTCTATTAAACAATAATCATGTTCTGTCCGTTTCATATCGTCTAGAAATCGCTGAAGGTCAATCGCTTCAGGAGTTGTGTTATTCGTTGGTATGATTTCTTCATTCATCAGCGTTCCCAGCGTTCCGATCACTCCGGTTTTCTTATTCGCTTTATCAAGAATCGCTTTCAGAAAATGGGTGATGGAGGTTTTTCCGTTCGTTCCGGTAATTCCAATTACGTTTAATGTTTCGGATGGATGCCGGTAGAAATTAACGGAGGCTTTTGCCATCCCATCTCTCGTATTTGATACTTTTATTACGGTAACATCAGAAGAAACAGGAATTTCCCTTTCTACGAGAATTGCACGCGCTCCATTCTTAACAGCCTCTTGTGCTTTATCATGGCCATCTAATGTGAAGCCTTTTATACAAATAAAAAGGCTATCAACTTGGTTTTCGCGAGAATCATATGTAAGAATAGAAATTTCTTGATTTATATCTCCTTGAATGACTTCATAATCCATATTTTCCATAATGTCTTTTAGTAACAATCCGTCCATCTCCTTCTTAGAAAGACAAGGTAAATCACTTGTTAAAAATGTTTGCCTGTTTATTATAGCTCTTCTAAAAAAGAATGTCTATGCAGGAAGGCTAATGAGAGACATTAAAAAAGCTCGTGTATATCCAGTGAATCCACCACATATACACGAGAAATTTTTAATTTCATCCTTGTAAATTTTGTTTGGGAAGGGTTGCGTATTTCAACATGGCTTCCAGCAGCTTTAAATTTTTTTCTTCAATTTCAAGCTTTCTCGGAATTTCAGGAAAAGCCTCTTTACTGTCATGCCATGTCGTTGGCAAGGGAACAGGAGACTCTTTTTCCCATTTCTTTAACCAGCTTGAAGGAAGATCCCCATTCATTACTTTGCCTCGCTTCATCACACTCCAAATCTGTGCCCACGCTCGTGGGACGGTACGCCAAATGTCATAGCCGCCCCCACCAGTTGCAATCCACTTGCCACTACAATATTCGTGGGCGAGCTCATGGGCGAGTAACGGAATTTTTTCATAAACTGCCATGGATGTACATAAATGGGTGAGTGGATCAAATGTATGAGCGTCTGCACCATTTTGCGTAAGAATGACGTCCGGTTTAAAATAATCAACTATTTCTTTGAAAGCAGTTTCATAAAGCTGCAGGAAAGATTCATCCTGGGTATATGCATCGATCGGCAAATTAAATGAATACCCATGTCCTGCTTTAATGCCACGTTCGCGTACGTCACCAGTTCCTGGGAATAAATAACGGCCAGTTTCATGAATTGAAAACGTACAGACATACGGATCGTCGTAAAAAGCCCACTGGACCCCGTCCCCGTGATGTGCATCTGTATCGACGTATAGCACCTTCAGATTATATTTTTCCCGAATATATTTAATCGCAACTGCACCATCATTATAGATACAAAATCCAGATGCTTGTCGCTCAAAACCATGATGGAGCCCTCCACCAAGATTCAATGCGTGAATAGCTTCCCCGGACAATACTGCGTCAACTGCCGTGAGTGTCCCTCCAACAAGATAACTCGATGCGTCATGCATATCGGTAAACATCGGAGTATCCTCGGTACCGAGTCCGAAAACCATTCCTTGTTCTTTTGTGAGTTTATCTTTTCCAGCTCTTTTAACCGCATCAATATATTCACGGCTATGAAACAAAGCCAGTTCCTCCTCGGTCGCTTTACGCGGTGCAATAATATCCTCCGCTTGAATCAATTCAACCGCGTCCAGCAGTTCCTTCGTTAGCAACACTCGCTTTTGATTGAATGGATGCTCTGGATTAAAATGATACGTTAAAAGATCATCGGAAAATATGAATTTAACTTGTTCACTCATACTTTTGGCTCCATAATATTATTTGGCCAGAGTAATTTAAAGCCAGCCTCCCTGATTCCCCGGATAATCGGCATTGGATTCATCGTCTGAACCCGGAAGACGAGCACTTTATATTCCGGATCATCCCCGTAAGGATAAATAAGAATGGAAACGATATTCACATTATGGTCACCGATGATTTGCGCAACTTCAGGAAGGATGCCTGGTCGATGCGGTACTTTGACTTCTATTTGGGAACTTTGTACATGGGTTCCAGTAAGTTGAATAAAGGTATGCAGCATGTGCTTTTCAGTTACCATTCCAACAAGCTCGTCATTTTGTACGACAGGAACACAAGCAAATTCTTTTTCATAAAAAATCCGGGCGATTTCCTCCACAAAATCCAGTGGATGAACGGTCACAACCGGGTAAGTCATAATCGTTTGAATTTCATTTTGTAATTCTTGCCGGTCGGCATCTTTAAGGAAGCTTGAAGGCATGGCGTCACGGACATCCCGGTCAGAAACGATTCCAATTACCTGGTTAGCTTTATCAACAATTGGTATATGTCTTATTTTATTTTCTTTTAATAAACGGAGTGCTTCCTCAATTGTTGCAGTAGGCGGGAGCGTAATAACTTCGGTGTTCATGATGCTTTCTACTAACATGATTCATCCCTCACTTTTTATTCGTTGATTGTATCTTGATAGAAAACGTAAATTGTCAAACACTTCAACGGTGGTTTCCGGGACATTTTTTCCGACACGGACCATTAAAGTGTTGGCCGGGTGGGAAATAATTTCCGGGTCATCGGTTGGTGCAGGGGTCAGCCCGCCGGAAGCCATCATTTTCTCCATTACTTTCCGGTAGTCCCAGATGCTTAATTTCGTACCTTCAAGATCCCAGTGCCAATAATACTCGGTAGAAATTACAATATAATTTTCCATGTAATCATCTAACATGGATAGTTTCAATAAGTTAGAAGCTACTCGTTGTCCGCGATAGTCTGGTATGATTTCGATTGCTCCTAATACGATTAATTCTTTCATTTTAAAGGTTGACCAACGTTCAAGTGGATCAGGGTAAAGATAGGTTACATAACCGACGATCATTTCTTCTGTTCGGGCGACGATAATTCTTGCTTCTTCAAATGAAGCAATTTCAAGAAGAGCCTCAAATTGCTTTTTTGCAGGTCGAAAGGCGACTAATTTGTCGTGAAAATTATACTTTTTTAACTCGTCGGATGAGAGGGGACCCTCGATTGTAATCGGCCCGTTGGACGTTTCATAAGTTATGGAATGAAAGGTTTTTATATGTTCCATGGCTTCACCACCTAATAATTAATGCGCTTACATTTAGTATACAACACTTTTCGGTTATTTTTTAGTATTTTGTGAATATTTATTTTGAATTAAATAGAAAGCACAAAGGCGGAAGCGCCCGTTTAGCAACGTACAAACTGTGCCTCCCAGGATGGGAGGTAGTTCGATGTTGCCCCAGGAAGGGGTGAACTTAATCGAACCTCCTTTTTACCGGAAGGGAGATAAAGGAAACATGCCCCTTTAGGGGTAGACGTGAGTTGGGCTTTAGCCCGAATTTAAACGGCCCTCCTTTAGTTATGAGCCGATGTTGACTTTCACCACAAGGGTATAAGTGCAACTAAGCCTCACAAAGACCGAGCGGATAAGTCTTCTTTATCGATTGGAGGAGTGTGAAGTTTGAGACTGCGCACTGCTCGTTCCACCAAAAAATTTGCTAGTTGCTCGTCGTGTTGCAAGATTACTCGGTGAAGACACACTCCTCGCAGACGCATGAAGCATACTCGTAGAAGTTTATTCAAGATGTAATTCATTTGGGGCTTTGCTGGGCGCAGAGCGGACGTGGCTAGTGCTAGCAATTTTAGTTATGCATAACAATTTCATTTTATAGTTTTGTGTAAAAGAAAAAATCAGGGGTTTGCTAGCTCCTGATTTTAAGTCTTGCTTATATTGCTTGTTATTCGTCTTTAGTTTCCTTGTCGTCTTCATTCTCTTCTTTCTTTTCTTTCTCTTCATTATCCTCTTTTTGTTTGTCTTCTTCCGCTTCATCTTTGTCTTTAGCTTTTTCTTCTTTTTCATCGGTTTCTCTAGATTCTTCTTCTGAGGTTTCTTCGTTTTCTTTATCCTTCTCTTTATCCTTTTCTTTATCATCCTCGACTTTACCGATGGTTACGATAGTCGAAGCTTTGGATTCTAGGCCGAAGTAGTCGACTGCCCGAATGTGGTAGATCCCATCTCCGCTTCCGGATTTAAAGCTCGTAGAAGTCGTACTGCCAATTCGTGAGAAGCTGTCACCTTCTTTTGCAGCCCGGTAAATCCGGTAGCCAACAACATCATTGCTCGGTGAAGCGTTCCATGTAATCTGGTTACCGGAATTCTTGATTGATGTCGGTGGTTCAGGTGCTTTCCCGTCATCACTAATGCTGTTCGTTGAAGTATTTGTGTTGGGAAAACCAATTTTTTCCCATTTACTTCGGTCTTCATATAATGGAATAAGCTGTGTGATATCCGGGATTTTATCATAACCTTTTTCTTTTAGAAACTCTGGATTAAACATGAGGCCGCCGCCTTTTGCAAATTCACCAGGTGTATCTGGTCCAGGTGAAACAGCCTTTCCATTCACGATAATTTGATCCCCGGTTATTAAACTATTATCCACTTCCGTTGGGACAAATTTTGCATTGAATAAGTCTGTCTTGACGAGTCCAGCTTTTTCACATAAGTCACTTGGAAGCAAGCCTGAAATCGCACAATAGCTTCTTTGGACAATGCCATCAGGCTGCTGGAAAGCGTGATCAGGAGCGACAAGTTCCGGATTAACATCACTTGCAGCATTAATGAATTCGGTCCAGTAATCACGATTCCGCTCACTGTGGGTTAAATGCTCCAGTCCATCGGGGATTCGGTACCCCATCCATGTTGCAAAAGTGATGTTCGGATTACTCGCAACAAAGTGGACGTTCTCCGTATTTTGGGATGTTCCCGTTTTCCCTGCCCAGTCGACATTACTATATTTAAGCTTGGAACGTAAGCCGGCTGCAGTACCATCTGAAATAACATCCCGCATCATATCAATTAATAAGTAACTCGTTTGCGGTGAGAATACTTCTTTGGTTTTCACTTCATGTTCATAGATCGTATCGCCGTCTTTTGTCGTTATTTTTTCAATCATATATGCGTTGGCAAATTGTCCGTTATTGGCAAATGTTGCGAAAGCGTTCGTGTTCTCTTCAATTGAGATCCCGTGTTGTAAGCCTCCAAGTGCGAATGAGGCGTTGGCATATTCTTCATCTTCAATCGTTGTAATACCCATGTTTCTTAAGTATTTATCGACAGGATTCAGATCAATCAATGGAAGATAAGCTTTTACGGCCGGTATATTATACGACTTAGCCAAGTTTGTCCGTGCTGAGAGCAATCCATGATGTCTCAGGTCGATGTTTTTGATTTCCTTCCTTCCCCCGCCATCGGGAACCGTCAAGTAAACATCGGCGATTGGTGTTCCAGGTTGGAGTTGTCCTTCTTCCATTGCTGAACCATAGATGAAGGGTTTCATTGCACTCCCATTCGAGCGTATTGCTTGCGTTGAATAATTATAATGATTCTCGATACTTGGGTTCCGGTTCCCGAAGAAGCTGATAATCCGTCCTGTAGAGTTTTCAATCATGATTGCTGCACCTTGCACAGCTTGTTCAATCCACTCATCAGATTCTTTTGGATACTCTGTCCACTTATTATTACCGTAGCGGTTGAAGTTTTGTCCGATTTCTTGAAACACATCATACAATTCTTTATCAATCGTCGAGTGAATTTCATACCCATTCATTTGCAATGCTCGGGCTGCACGCTCTTTATATTCTACCCTTAAGTCGGGGTCTTCTTGCAAATCTTCTTTTGTAACTCCGTCTTCTTCCAGGAATACATTGTACAGTATGTCCGTTGCATCTTTTTCAATTTGCGCTGTTAAGACAGGATACTCTTCAAATGATGACTTTTGATCTTCTTTAAAATCCGCCACCAGATCATAATTGATTGCTGCGTCATATTCTTCTTGTGTAATGTATTCCATATCAAGCATTCTGTTTAAAACGGTCTTCATTCGGTTCAACCCATACTGGATTCCTTCTTCATCTTTCAATCCTCCGCCACTTACAAACGGGGTGTAAGCAGAGGGACTTTGTGGCAAACCGGCGAGATAGGCTGCTTGTGCGAGGTTTACATCTTTCGCATCAAGACCAAAGATACCTTGAGCGGCTGTTTGGACGCCAGCAATATTTCTTCCAGATGAATCCCGGCCATATGGAACGATATTTAAGTAGGCTTCGAGAATCTCATCTTTTTCAAAGAACCGTTCCAATCTTAAAGCTAACAGAATTTCTTTCGCCTTTCTTTCAAAGGACACTTCATTTGTTAAGATTTGGTTCTTAATCAATTGCTGGGTTAATGTACTACCACCTGTTTGAGTGGAAGAATTCATTACTTCCTGTAAAACTGCTCGTAAGATAGCTTTCGGAACAACACCTTGATGTTCATTAAAATATTCATCTTCAGTTGCGATGACAGCGCTGATGAGTTCGGGGGCTATTGTTTCCAGTGTTGTTTCATCCCGGTGAAGGTCAGAATTGACTTCCCCTAAAAAGACATTATCAGCAAAATACATCTCCGTTGTTTCGGCATAATCGTAAATATCCTGAGCCATTGTTTCATAATCAAGGATTTTTTCATCTTTTACGAGGGAAGCGAAGTAGCCTGCACCAATTCCTCCAACGAAAAACATGCCGATAAAGCTAATAATTAAAAAGAATAAAATGACATTCCACATCACACCATATGTAATTCGGCTTGTCTTTTGGATTTTTCCTATTTTCCAGGATTCTTTAATTGTATGTAAAAATTGTTGGATGCTTTTTTTAAAATCCATTTGAAACCCTCCTAAAATTCGTTTATAATTATACCATATATCGATTTTTTCATGAATGCTTTTTTGGAAAAGGTTGCTAAGGAACTATTTTTGTGGTTATAATATAATCTAAATAAACTTGTTATGCTAGGAAGGAATCAGTAGTCTAGTAAATCCCTATTAAAGAGAGTTGGCGGTCGGTGCAAGCCAATATATATTTACAGGCGAATTACACTCCGGAGCATTTCTTTTGGTGAGCAGCCTTAAGAACGGTGGAGACATCGTTAACAATCCCAAGTGGCACAGTTGTGCAACAAGGGTGGTACCGCGTGATTAAGCTCGTCCCTTTTTTTATAGGGATCGGGCTTTTTTTGTTTTTATTTTTCATAAAAAGGAGATAGAAGAATGAATATCTTAGAAGAGTTGGAATGGCGGGGTTTAATCAATCAAGTCACAGACCGGGAAGGTTTGGAAGAGTTATTAAATAAGCAAGCAGTTACATTATATTGCGGGTTTGACCCGACGGCAGACAGTCTGCATATCGGTCACCTTGTACCGATTGTCATGCTGAAGAGATTCCAGAAGGCCGGGCATAAGCCGATTGCACTAGTCGGTGGCGGCACAGGAATGATTGGCGACCCAAGTGGACGTTCAGCAGAGCGCTCCTTGAACACAGCAGACGTCGTGATGGGGTATGCGAACAGTATCCAGGAGCAAATCGGTCGGCTTGTAAAATTCGGGGAAGGAGAGAACCCTGTCGTATCGCGAAATAACCATGATTGGTTAAGCAAAATAACATTTATTGACGTATTACGCGACGCAGGAAAGCATTTCAGCATAAACTACATGCTTGCCAAAGAATCTGTTTCCTCTCGGATTGAGTCAGGTATTACCTACACGGAATTCAGTTACATGCTGCTTCAGTCGATTGACTACATGAAATTGTATGAAGAAGAGAATTGTCAGCTGCAAATTGGCGGAAGTGACCAGTGGGGGAATATTACAGCGGGAATGGAAATGATCCGCCGGACAAGAGAGAATCCAGAAGAAGAGGAAGTTAACGTATTCGGTCTAACTGTCCCATTAATTACGAAAGCAGACGGAACGAAATTCGGGAAAACTGCTGGTAATGCAATCTGGCTTGATCCGGAAAAAACGACACCATATGAATTTTACCAGTTCTGGCTCAACACAGATGATCGTGATGTTGTGAAATTCCTACAATACTTCACGTTCCTCTCCAAGGAAGAAATTGAAGCGCTAGAGAAAGAAGTAGAAACGCAACCGGAAAAGCGAGTCGCCCAAAGAAGGCTTGCTGAAGAAATGACAAAAATGGTTCATAGTGAGGAAGCACTTGAGCAGGCAATCCGCATTTCAGAAGCCTTGTTCAGCGGGAATATTAAAGAACTATCGGTTACGGAAATTGAGCAAGGATTCAAAGATGTGCCGACACATAATCTGGATAAGGAAGATATCGAACTAGTCGACTTGCTCGTTCAAGCTAAAATTTCCCCATCGAAACGTCAGGCAAGAGAAGATATTTCAAACGGTGCGATCTATATTAATGGTGAACGCCAACAGGAAGTTGGCTACACACTTACTGCAGATGATCGTATTGAAGATGTGTTTACCATTATTCGTAGGGGGAAAAAGAAATACACATTGATTGATTTTAGTTAAATAACTGATAAGGGCTTAACAGGGACTAACCTGCTTAGCCCTTTTTTTGATTCAGGGACAGAGGGGTCAGAGCATTTGTCCCGATTTTTTCACAGATTGTTCATGAATAGTCATTGAAAGCGGTTTGTTTCATTGGTAAAGTTGTGTTAGAAATTGTTAGAGATTGTTTAAGTCTGTTTTGAACGAATCAAGAAAGGAGGGATGAGGTTTGCTGCCGCTAGAACGTAAACAAAAGATTGAAGAGCTAATCATTGAACGTAAAACAATAAAAATTTCGCAATTAAGCGAGGAAATGGGCGTCTCTGAAATGACGATTCATCGCGATATCAAACCATTAATTGCGGAGGGGATGATTACGAAAACATTCGGTGGAATTACACTTGCTGCAGAACAGGGGAAGAAGTCAGAAGAAACGGATACATGTGATTTCTGTGCAGGAGAACTCACGGAACGTCTTATCTATCGTATCTTCCTGAAAGGAAATAAAACCATGACGGCTTGCTGTGCTCACTGTGGTGTACTGAAACATCGAGAGCTGAAATCAGATGTCACCCAAGCTATTTGCCGAGACTTCCTACTGCAGACGACAATCAGTGCGAATCAAGCTTGGTATGTTATCGATTCATCACTTCCAGTCGGTTGCTGCAAGCCTCAAGTGCTGACTTTTGAGGCAGAAGAATATGCAAATCGGTTTGTAACTGGTTTTGGAGGAAAAGTGTATCGCTTTGAAGACACACTTGATATCATTTATGAACGAATGCAACAAAGCTAGAGTATGTATAAATACTAATAACAAAAAATGATATGGAGGCTATTCACATGAAGAAAATTATTACACCATTTATCATCGTCTTATTCATTTTACTTTCAGCTTGTGGAAGTGGGGAAGAGACGAACGAAACAGCGGAAACAGATGAGCTAGTCGCGCTCGAAGTAGAGTTCAATGTTCCAGAAACCGCAGAGCCCGGAGAAACCGTCGAACTTGAAGCAGTTGTCAGCTACGGAGATGAGCTTGTCGAAGATGCAGATGAAGTGAAATTTGAGTATTGGTTAAAAGGAAATGAAGATGATAGCACTAATATAGATGGTATACATACAGAAGATGGAAAATATACAGCAGAAGTAACGTTTCCGGAAGATGGCACGTATGAAATGTACGCCCATACGACTGCCCGCGGCTTGCATACGATGCCACTTAAATCTATTATCGTCGGGGATGGCGGAGAAGCGGGTGATGCTGGTGAAGAAGAGGATCATGACCATCACGCACAGACACAGACAGAAGGTTTCCACATGCATTTCATGGAACCGGAGTCTGTTCAAATTGATGAAGAAATTAATTTAACTGTTCATCTCCATCTAGACGGAGACGAAATGGAAGGTGCAAACGTTCGTTATGAAATTATTCCAGAAGGAGAAGAAGGGGATGCGGCTTGGGTTGACGCAGAAGAAACAGTAGCTGGAGAATACACCACAGCTCACGAATTTACAGAGCCAGGAACGTATAAACTTGTCATTCATGTAGAGGATGACGCGGAATTACATGAACACGATGAATATATAATTGAAGTAGAATAATATTTATCCCGGTGTAAACGTCCGTAAAATTCCCACCTCAAAATTTCAGGTCAAGTCAAGAAAGTTTAGATGGGAAGAAACGTGAGCTAACAGCCTTATTCGTTCAACTAACAATCCGTGGTGGATGAAGCCCCCCTGATTGAAGATTCACTTTATAAATGTAGTGCTGACTTTAAAAAATACGCACTACATTTTTTGTTTTATGGGTTATTAATTTTATGTTAATCTATTAGAAAGCGATTACCCGGATGTAGCTTTACATTTTAATAAGTAGTTAATCAAAATATAATATTTTATTAGATTAATGGCAAAATAAGTTGCATTTCAAAATTAAGCACATTATAATACTATTTAGGAAAGCGCTTAATCTAATTGGGTTATATTTATTAATACACGTATGCAGTGCAAAGAGGGGGAGGTATGTTAGAACTTACGTACTCGATAGAAACAATCGCTATATTGATTGTAATCGCATTATTAGTAGGCTTTAATAAAACAGCATTGCCGTCATTGGGGTTATTCATTTTAACCATGCTTATGCTGCTGTTTCCGCCAAGATTTGCTATTGGTTTTATGTTGCCATTACTTATGGTCGCAGATCTCTATGCGATCATTGCTTATCGTAAATCGGTAGATTGGAAGAGATTAATAAAGCTCTTTCCTTGGGTGATTGTCGGCTTGACAATAGGCTATGTCACATTGCTGTTAATTGATGAAAAACATTTAAAAATGATGATTGGATCGATTATCTTATTATTCATTAGCATGATGTTCTTTAGAAGAAAAACGAATGACAACTTGTTAGCGGGCAATCATCAAGCTTTACTAACAACAGGATTTGGAATTTTCGGGGGCTTTTCTACGACCGTAGGCAATGCTGGTGGAGAGGTGATGTCGGTATATTTATTGCTTCAACGTTTACCAAAGGCTGTATTTGTCGGTACAGTCGCCTATTTCTTCTTCGTTGTGAACTGGGTCAAATTACCACTTTATTGGAGCATAGGATTGATTAACAGAGAAATGCTGCAACTTACACTTTACTTGTCGTTGTTTATCTTATTGGGTGCATATATCGGAAAACGAGTCCTGCCCCATATGAAACAGGAAAGATTTAATCAACTTATTTTATTTCTAACGTTATTAGGTGCAATTAATTTATTTTTTTAACCATTAAAGAAAGCGCTTAACAAAATGGTTTTATTTTTAGTTTTTATTGACACCGCTTTCAAGTTATGGAAGGAGGAACGCTTTCGATTGTAGAAGGTTGTCGGTAATAACGTTTTTTGGAAAAAGAATATATAAAGGGGATATGAATCATGGAAAAGGACAAGGTGCAGAGTCTGAACAAGAATTATTATAGGCGTAATCTGATGTTAATTACGGTTATTTCCACATTCGGTGGACTTTTATTCGGTTATGATACTGGTGTAATTAACGGAGCTTTACCATTTATGAGTCAAGCAGACCAGTTGAACCTGACACCATTTACAGAAGGAGTAGTGGCGAGTAGCCTATTACTTGGGGCAGCGATTGGCGCTGTAGTTGGAGGAGCGTTATCGGATAAAATAGGAAGAAGAAAGTATATCTTGCAATTAGCACTTCTCTTTTTTATCACTGCTTTAGGTTGTGCATTTGCAATTAACTTTTCGATGATGGTAGGATTCCGCTTCTTCTTAGGATTTGCTGTTGGTGGTGCATCTGTAACCGTACCATCTTTTCTAGCTGAAATGGCACCGACAGAACGTCGTGGTCGTATCGTTACACAAAACGAATTAATGATTGTATCTGGACAGCTACTTTCTTTTACAATGAACGCAATTATTGGAAACGTACTTGCTGACAGTGGATTTGCATGGAGATACATGCTCGTCCTAGCGGCTTTTCCAGCTGTAGTCCTTGGTATAGGAATGTTAAAAGTTCCGGAAAGCCCAAGATGGTTAATTTCAAAAGGCAGAACAGATGAAGCTATGAAAGTATTAAAACAAATTCGCCCAGCCGACGAGGTGCAGTCAGAATTTGATTTCATACAAGAAACAGTTAAGAAAGAACAATCGAAAGAAAAGGTTCAAGTGAGCGAGTTGATGGTTCCGTGGGTAAGAAGACTTCTACTTATCGGAATCGGCATTGCCGTTATCCAGCAGCTTACTGGTATTAACTCTATCATGTACTACGGGACAGAAATATTGATTGATGCCGGATTTGAAACAGGTGCAGCGTTGATTGCAAATATCGCGAACGGTGTCATCTCGGTTACAGCGGTAATTGTAGGTATTTGGCTATTAGGTAAAGTCGGACGTAAACCAATGCTTCTTGTTGGACAAATTGGTGCTGTTATTGCCCTATTTGCTATTGGATATTTCTCGAATGCATTTGCAGGATCTGATTATTTACCGTTTATTGTAATGGCATTTATCATTATGTTCCTAGCATTTATGCAAGGGGCGATTGCGCCAGTAACGTGGCTCATGCTTTCAGAGATATTCCCTACAAGAATTCGTGGCGTCGGAATGGGAATTAGTGTATTCTTTTTATGGATTGTCAACTTCTTCATTGGATTAACATTCCCATCTTTATTAAGTTCACTCGGGCTGTCATCGACATTCTATACGTTCGGAATCTTAAACATTCTAGCTATTCTATTCGTAGTTAAATTCTTGCCTGAAACGAAGGGAGTAAGCCTAGAAAAACTAGAAGAAATGTTCAGGAACTATAAAAAGAAATCATCAAAAAAAATAGATAGGGAAATTATATAGGAAACACTTTAAAGGGACTAGGAGAGGATGTATCAAATGATGAAAAAGAAAGATATCAACATTGGACTAATTGGATATAGCATGATGGGGAAAGCACATAGTAATGCTTACCGAGCGGCTCCATTCTACTTTGATCTTGATGTGAACCCAGTATTAAATACCATTGTGGGAAGAGATCCGGAAAAAATTAAAAAGTCAGCAGCCAAGATGGGCTGGAAGAATCATTCGACAGATTGGCAAGATTTAATTGATGATCCAAGCATTGACGTGATTGATATTTCTTCACCGAACAATACACATAAAGAAATTGCGATTCGTGCAGCTGAGGCTGGGAAGCACGTATTTTGTGAAAAACCTTTATCCCTGACATTGCAGGAATCCAAGGAGATGCTTGATGCAGTGAACAAACATAATGTCCTGCATATGGTTTGTCATAATTATCGTTTTGCCCCAGCGGTTCAATATGCGAAAAAGCTGATTGCTGAAGGTCGTTTGGGAAAAATCTACCATTTTCGAGCAACGTTTTTACAAGATTGGTTGATGAACCCGGAAGCACCGCTAACATGGCGTTTGCAAAAAGATATTTCTGGATCAGGAACATTAGGTGACTTAGGTATTCATATCATTGACTTGGCCCGTTTCTTAATCGGTGAATTCAGTGAAGTGACAGGTATGATGGATACATTCATTAAACAGCGCCCACTTGGAACAATGACTGACACACTTCAATACGAAACGACGAGCAATGAATACGGAGAAGTAACGGTAGATGACGCAGCAGCATTTTTAGCGAGATTTGAAAACGGTGCCATGGGAACGTTTGAAGTTTCCCGCTTCTCGGCAGGTAATCGAGCAGGAAACCGTTTTGAAATTAATGGCGAATTTGGTTCAATCCGTTGGGATATGGAGAATATGAATAACTTGGAAGTGTACTTTACAAATGATGAAGAGGGGTTGCAAGGATTCCGTACGATTAACTGTACAGAGCATGTCCATCCATTTGCCGGTAACTACTGGCCAGCAGCACATATTCTCGGTTATGAGCACACATTCGTAAATATTATAAAAACATTCTTGGACGGGGTAGCGAAAGGGGAGTCACCTGAGCCTAATTTTAAAGATGGGGTGATGAACCAAGCAATTGTAGAAGCAGTAGAGCGCTCCAGTGAAACCAAATCCTGGGTATCTGTGAACGATGTTTTACAAGAAAATAATATTGAAAAACAAGATTTGATCCATCAATTGTAAGGAGGAAAGACAATGAGACAATTAAATTATGAATTTAATGTTGGCATTGCAGCAATTAGTTGGGTAAACGATGATATCCCTGGCCTGGGAGACGAAACATCCATCGATGAGATCCTGAAAGAAATGAACGAACTGGGCTATATTGCAACAGAAAAGGGTCGGACATTCCCGGACGATGAACAAGAATTGAAAGCATTATTAAATAAACATAATATGACACTAGCAAGCCAATTTGTCAGTGTCCTGTTCTCAGACCCAGCCCTTCACGATGAACAAATCGCCAACTTCCGCAAGCAAGCTGAATTTTTAAAAGCAATGGGTTGTGATTATGTAATCGTTTGTGAAATGGCTGGCTCCACACATTGGGACGCAAGAAATCCAGAACGGAGGACTCCGAAGGATCTATCGGAAGAAGAGTGGGATTCTCTAGCGAAAGGATTAAATAAAGCTGGTGAAATTGCTAGGGAATATGGGATGCAACTAGTTTATCATGCGCATGCTGGAACGGTGATTGAGCAAAAAGAAGATGTGGATAAGTTAATGAAAATAACAGATGCACGCTACGTGAACTTATTGTTTGATAGTGGTCATGCTTTATATGGAAATTACGATCCCTATGAATTTTTAATAAACCACCTCGATCGCATTAAATATGTACATTATAAAGATGTGCGTCCAGAAGTATTGAAAGCTTGCCGTGCAGCAGGAAAGACATTCCGCGAAGAAGTAGTTGATGGTATCTTTACTGTTCCAGGTGATGGTGTGATTGATTTCCAACCAATTATGAGAAAACTGATGGAGACAAATTATCATGGCTGGATCATAGTCGAGGCAGAACAAGATCCAGCGAAGGCTAATCCTTATGAATATGCAAAAAAAGCAATCGAATACTTACAACAAATAGAAGAGGAACTTGTACAAGAATTAACAAAGGGAAAAGGGGAATTCGCAAATGGCTAAAGTAAAAGTAGGAATTTTAGGAGCAGGTTTTGCAGCGGGTTTACATGCAGATATTTTACAGGATGATGAGCGGGTAGAGATTGTAGCAATTGCAGATCTTTATATTGATAAAGCGAAACAATTGGCAGATACGATTAAATATGATGTACAAGCAGTTGATTCACTCGATAAACTAATTGAATTAGGTGTTGATGCTGTTTATGTTACGACACCGAACACACTACACGTTGAAGCTGTTATTACTTGTCTGGAAAATAATATTCACGTATTCTCGGAAAAACCGATGGCAACAACAATTGAAGGGGCACGTAAGATTCTCGATGCAACGAAAAAGTCAGAAGGAATATACAACTTAGGAATGAACCGTCGCTATGCCTACGTTCATAAAGATATTAAAGAAAAAATTGAGAATAAAGAGCTTGCACCATATTCCGCACATATTAAGTTGAACCGAGGAGAATTACTGAATCCAGCTTGGACAGCGAATCCGGATGTTACCGGTGGGTTCTTGTATGAAACGACAATCCATCAGCTTGACTTGCTCTCCTACTTCTTTGGAAAAATCAAGACGGTCAAATGTGAAGCGAGAAAGAGCTTGTCTGATACGCAATATGATGATTTTGTGATGATGTTCACGTTCGAATCGGGAACAATAGCAACGCTTATTTCTTCTGCCCATTCTGGCTGGAGTTTCCCATTTGAATCTGTTGAAATCTACGGGGAATATTCTACCGTTGCGACGGAAGAGATTGAAACAATCCGTTATAGTAAAGGGCTTAACAAGGAAGTGGAGAAACTAGATTACACGCAAGTAGCTTTTAAAGAAAAGTGCGGTTATGTAGAAGAAGATCGACTATTTATCGATGCAATCTTAAACGGTGAGGAACCACCAGTTAATGCGCAAGAGGCTTTTGAACTTACTTACCTGATTGAAAAAATTTATGAAAGTGCAGATACAGGAGAGACGATTCACTTTAATCAAGAGGAGGTAAGTCAGTGAAGTTTTCACTCTGCAGTTGGGTCTTTGGTGACTTAGCAATAGAAGATGTCATTCGCTTTGCTGCGAAGACGGGGTATGATGAGGTTGAGGTAGGTACAGCAGTTGATGCGCACGACTGGACATCGATTAAACAGACAGCTAAGAAAGAGAATATAAATATTAGAGGAATTAATGCGGATGCAAGCTTCTTAAAGCCGGAAACCGATCTGGCAAATCCGGATGTGGCATTAAGGAATGAAGCAATCGCTTATTTTAAAAGGCAACTAGAAATTGGAGGGTATCTGGAGGCTGAGTATATGGTACTTGCCCCAGCTGCTCCAGGCCGTTCCATCCCTGCTTTATCACGTGAAGAAGATTGGTCAAATGGAGTAGATTCTATTAAGCAACTCGCCCCTTTTGCAAATGAGTTAGGAATCCAAATCGTAATCGAGCCGTTGAACCGATACGAGAACTGCCTCGTATATAATGCAGATACTGCCTCTTATTTTTTGCAAGCAGTAGAAGAACCAAATGTGAAAACGATGCTCGACACGTTCCATATGAATATTGATGAAGCGAACTTGATCGATCCATTTACGAAATTAAAAGGTTGGCTTGAAGCGATCCACGTAGCAGATTCGAACCGTAGAGGTTTAGGCAAAGGCCACCTTCCTTTTGAGGAAGTGGTAAAAGCCATCAAACAGATTGATTATGATAAAACAATTACCGTTGAAAGTCTTGCTCCAGGCGGTCACCCGTTTGAAGCGACATCAAAGCAACAATTGAATATATTGTTTAAAGATATGGAAGAATCGTTAACATTTTTAAAAAACTATTTTTAGTATCGGAGTGATCCAGAAATGAAATTAGGTTTGAACGGTTCAACGACAGACCAATGCAATTTAATTGAAGATATTGAGGTGGCAAAAACCTCTGGCTTTGATCTTTTAGAGTTGCGGACATATAAAATAGATGCTTATTTAGAGGAGGGCGGAACATTACCTGACTTAAAAGCGGCTTTTGAAGAAAATGGTGTCCATCCTTATGCAATCAATGCATTGGAATTTTTCACGCTAAAAGAAACAGAAGCGGAAGAAAAACAAATGCTCGAGGAAGCGGAAAAATGGTGTACGATAGCTGCAGCAATTAACTGCCCATATATTGTTGCTGTCCCAAGTTTGCTCAAAGGTCAGGAAACAAGGGAGGAAATAATTGATGATGCAGTAGAGGGTTTACATAAGTTGGCGACAATTGGAAAGAAACATGGAGTATCTATCGCCTTTGAGTTCATTGGCGTTACTGGATTCTCTGTAAGTACATTGGCGCTTGCGAATGAAATCGTGAACCGGGTTCATGATGAATATGTCGGATTAGTTGTAGACACGTATCATTTTCATTTAGGTGGTTCGACCATCGAATCTGTTCAAGCGGTAGATAAAGAAAAGATTTTTATCTTCCATGTTAATGACGCAGAAGCAGGGTTTAATAAACATGAACTAAATGATAGTCACCGGATATTTCCAGGTCTCGGCACTATCCAGTTAGAAAGTATCGGCAAAGCATTTAAAGAGATTGGCTATAATGAAATGATCAGCCTTGAGTTGTTCCGGGAAGACTACTGGAAAATGGATAAGAACGAATTGGGGAAAGAAGCCTATAAATATATGAAAAAAATTGCCGAAAGAATGTTCAATTAATATATTGTACAAAGCTATTGCTTTTTCAGAAAACCTTTATTAGAATAATAGTCGGGAAAGCGCTTTCCGTGCGAAGAGTTTTCCTTGCTATTATTCATTATAGTTAAGCGCTTAACCTCAGGGCGTATCAAATATACCGAGGAGGGATTAGATGGGAAAGGTAAAAGTAGGTATCATCGGTGCAGGTAATATCGGGCGATTACATGCAAATAATATACTTCATTCCGAAAAATTAGAGCTCACGATGATTGCCGATGTATACACGGATCATTTAAAAGGGACACGTTTTGAGGAACAAGTACCAAAAATAACAAAAGACCCTCAAGAATTAATCAATGATAAAGAGATTCAGCTTGTACTTATCTGTTCATTAACAAATACACATGCTGAATACATTAAAGCAGCAGCTAGAGCAGGTAAGCATGTATTCTGTGAAAAGCCAATTAGTTTCAATATAGAGGAAACGAAGGAAGTACGGAAAATAATTCAAGAAACCGGAGTGAAGTTCCAAGTCGGCTTCAATCGACGGTTTGATAAACATTTCCGGAAAGTATATGAAACAGTCCGGACTGGAACGGTTGGTGACCCGCACATCATCAAAGTAACTTCCCGCGATCCGGCACCGCCTCCTGAAAACTATATTCCAAAATCAGGCGGTATGTTCATGGACATGACGATTCATGACTTTGACATAATACGCTATCTCTCCGGAAGTGAAGTGACAGAGGTTACGGTAAATGCGGCGAATCTCGTTGATCCCATGTTTGAAAGACACGGGGACGTCGATACAGCCATTATTACACTCCAATTTGAAAACGGTTCTCTAGGTGTCATCGATAACAGCAGACAGGCAGTATACGGTTATGATCAGCGAATCGAGGTTTTCGGTAATAAGGGCGCTGTTTCAGCTGAGAACGAATCGAAGACAAATATTCGTATTGCAACAGAAGAAGCGGTAACTTTAGATGTGCCGAAGCATTTTTACCTGGATCGTTATCAGGAGGCATATGTTGAAGAAATCCACCAGTTAGCAGATGCAATCTTAGAAGATAAACCGACATCTTGCTCGGTGGAAGATGGCTACCAGGCAGAACTCATGGCATTTGCAGCGAATATATCCCATAAAGAAAAACGCACCGTCCGGATTGCAGAGTTGCAGGAAGGGAGTTTGGTTTAACATGAAGGAAATAAGCTGGGGTATTCTAGGCACAGCTGAAATCGCAGAAGAACAGGTCATTCCTGCAATTCAAAAGTCTGTAAATGGTAAAGTCGCAGCAATCGCAAGCAGAAACCCGGCTCGAAAGGCAACTAAGTTAGCAGAACAATTCGATATACCGACCATTTATTCTTCGTATGAGGAACTATTGGCCGACGAAACAATCGATGCTGTGTATGTACCGCTTCCGAATGAGCTTCATGCTGAATGGACGAAAAAGGCTGCAGCTTACGGTAAAAACGTCCTTTGTGAAAAGCCAGCGGGACTCACGGCATTACAAGTGGAAGAAATGGTTGCAGCTTGCAAGTCTGCAAATATCACTTTCATGGAATCGATGATGTATCAATTTCATCCACAGCACAAAAGAGTGAAGGAAATCATTGCGGAAGGAGCAATTGGGGAAGTGAAGCAGATGCGTGCTTCGTTTAGCTTCCCGCTTGAAAAACCGGGTAATTTCCGTCTTAAATCACAAGTGGATGGTGGAGGCAGTATTTTTGATATCGGCTGCTACACAATCCATGCGATTAGAAGTTTTTTAGGAGAACCAACTGATGTGTTGTTCGTAGAGGAGACGTTGACTGCAGATGGTAATACGGATATTGCAGCAATAGGCATATTCGAACATAAGAATGGTAAAAAATCATATTTTGATTGTGGAATGAACATGTCCACGAGAAATGAATATGAAATCGTCGGTACAAAAGGAACGATTCGAGTGCCGAAAGCATTTATTCCGCAAGCAGACGGTGAGGGGATTATTGAACTCATCCCAAATGAAGGTCCCGTCAAACAGGAACAAATTATTTCGGATTACTATGTAGAAGGAGTGGAGTTCTTTACTCGTCAAATCATTGATGGAAAAGATCTTACACATCTGGCGGAGGACACATTAAATAATTTAAAAGCAATGGATTCAGTCCGTAATTGGAAAAAGCAAACAGAAACAATCCGTCGATGTACGGAAAAATTATAAAAGGGTGATATAAAATGAAAGAATCTATTCGAATTGCAGTACTTGGTTTAGGAAGGTTAGGATTTTGGCATGCCGAGAATCTCGCACAAAAAGTAAAAGGCGCAGAACTTGTTGCAGTAGCAGACCAAATGCCAGGGCGTGCGGAAGAAGTTGCCAGACAAATTGGTGTAGCAAAATGGACGGATAATCCAGATGATATTTTTGAGGATCCAAATATTGATGCAGTTGCTATTATTACACCGACTAGCACGCACCATGAAATGATTCAAAAGGCTGCAGCAAACGGTAAACATATTTTCACAGAGAAACCGATCACGGAAACTTTAGAGCAAGCAGATGAAGTGATTGAAGTGATTCAAACTAATAATATATTTTGCCAAGTTGGCTTTATGAGACGATTTGACCCAGATTATGCAGAAGCAAAACGCCGGATTGAAGCCGGAGATATCGGTAAACCGCTTTACTTCAAGGGACTTTCAAGAGACGGAAATACTCCACCACCAGAATTCATTCAAAATAGTGGCGGACTTTATCTCGACTTCTCCATTCATGAATATGATACGGCTAGATTCTTCCTCGGTCAAGAAGTGAAGGAGGTCATTGCTCATGGCAGTGTTGTTCAGCATGAGTATGTGGCAGAACATGGAGACGTTGACCAAGCATTAACATACTTGACGTTTGACGGCGGAGCTGCAGCAGACGTAGAAGCAAGCAGAAATGCACATTACGGCTATGATATCCGTGCAGAAATCATTGGTACAGAAGGGGCAATCCAGCTTGGTTCTATGCGCAATCTAGATATGTATGTTCTAAAAAACAAGGGCAGAACACATGATATTTTACCAGACTTTGCAACTCAATTCTCAGATGCCTATTTGTTGGAGATGGTATCCTTTATCGAGCAGCTTAGAAAAGGGGAATCCCCACTTGTTAATGAAGTAGACGGTAAAATTGCACTTGAAATCGCTGTAGCTGCAACAGAATCCTATAAGACCGGGAAGAAGATTAACCTGCTGGATAAGCAACTTATAGGCAAATAATAGAATAATTAATTTTTTGAAACACTTCACTTGCAATAATATTAAGAGTATTATAGACTATGGTCAGATTAGGTTAAGCGCTTAACTTAAGCGTTTCCAAAAAGATTATGGAGGGATTATGTGTCTAAGTTACTGGTTAAGCCCGAGGAAGTTGATCAAGACGGGAAGATCATTGATGTTACTCCTGAATCAGCAGGTTGGGAATATGTCGGTTTTCAAGTCTATTCATTAAAAGAGGGAGCTTCTTTGAAAAAGGAAACAGGAACAGATGAAGTTTGCCTCGTACTTCTATCAGGAAAAGCAAATGTTAAAACAAATGAAAAGGCATTTAACGAAATCGGAGAACGAATGAGTGTATTTGAGAAAATACCCCCATATTCCGTATATATTCCAAATGACGATTATTATGAAGTAGAAGCATTATCCGATTTAGAGTTAGCTGTATGTGCGGCACCTGGTAAAGGAACATACGAAGCTCGTCTGATTGCTCCAGAAGATGTGGAACAGTCTGATCGCGGTTCTGGAAAAATGAGCAGGAAGATTCACGATATCTTACCAGAAGGAAAAGATGCAGACAGTCTGCTTGTAGTGGAAGTGTATACACCAGATGGAAATACATCAAGCTACCCACCGCATAAGCACGATAAAGATAACTTACCACATGAATCTTATTTGGAAGAAACGTATTATCACGAAGTCAACCCAAGTCAAGGGTTTGCGTTCCAGCGGGTATACAACGATGATCGCAGTCTCGACGAAGCAATGACAGTAGAACATAGAAATGTCGTATTAGTTCCGGAAGGGTATCATCCATTTACTGCGGTACCAGGTTATGAATGTTATTACTTGAACGTCATGGCAGGGCCAAAGCGTACATGGAAATTCAATAATGAAAAAGATCATGAATGGTTATTCGAAGGGGTAAAACGCTAAGGAAGGTGCAGACCTCTAGCAGATGCAATATAGAAACATAAGGGAGGAGAAGGCTTTGTATAACTTGAATTTTAAAGAAGGCCGTCTATTAGATTTAGTTGGAATTGGTCGGCTCTGTATCGATTTAAATGCTGATCAAATCAACCGTCCAATGGAAGAGACAAGGTCATTTACGAAATATGTCGGTGGCTCTCCAGCTAACATTACGATCGGTGCAGCAAGACTTGGAAAAAAAACCGGCTTCATCGGAAAGGTATCCGATGACCAAATGGGTCGCTACATTGTAACTTATTTAGAAGAAAATGATATTGATATATCAAATGTATCTGTTGATGATACCGGTGCTGTTACCGGCCTCGCTTTTACAGAGATTAAGAGTCCCGAAGATTGCAGTATTCTCATGTACCGCGATAATGTTGCTGACTTGAAGTTAGATACATCAAACGTATCGGAAGACTATATCAAACAGTCGAAGTCACTTCTCGTTTCTGGGACAGCGCTTGCAGCGAGTCCATCAAGGGAAGCGGTATTTCTAGCTCTTGACTATGCTCGTAAACATGATGTAGTCGTCATCTTTGATCTTGATTATCGTCCGTATACTTGGAACGACGATAAAGAGACGGCAACATATTACAACTTGGCGGCAGAGAAATGTGATGTCATTATTGGAACTCGCGATGAATTCGACATGATGGAACAATTCCAAAAGGAAAAGAGCACAGACGAAGAAACAGCTGGGAAATGGTTCAGCCACCATGCAGAAATCGTCATCATCAAGCATGGAGCAGAAGGTTCGATTGCTTATACGAAACAAGGTGAGTCATTTACAAGCGCTACATTCAAAACAAGAGTGCTTAAAACATTCGGTGCAGGAGACTCCTACGCTTCAGCCTTTATTTATGGCCTTATGCATGGCTGGGATATACCAAAAGTGATGGAATACGGTAGTGCATCAGCAGCAATTGTGATTTCTAGACATAGCTGTTCCGAGGCGATGCCTACTGTTGAAGAATTGAACGAATTTATCAATACAGCTGAAAAAGTCGGCGTATAACTAGTTGCTGGAAAAGGAAGTGCGATAGATGTTAGCAATGCTCCGAGACGTGCTAAAAGACACAACGAAGAAGAAATATGCTATCCCGGCCTTCAATATATTCGGGTTTGAAGATGCGAAAGCTTGTATTGATGCTGCGGAACACTTGGGGGCACCAGTCATTCTAGCGACAAACAAAGTGGCACTCGAGCATATTCCTGTAGCTGTATTTGGCAGGATGCTCGTTACCATGGCGGAACAAGCGACAGTTCCGGTCGTCATTCATCTAGATCACGGTGCTGATTATGAAACAGTGGCAAAAGCAATTCATGCGGGGTATAGTTCCGTCATGTATGATGGTTCCCAATTACCAATTGAAGAGAATATCCGAAAGACGAAAGAAATTGTGAAGCTTGCCCATGCATTCGATATTCCGGTTGAGGCAGAAGTTGGCTCAGTTGCTTATCGGGATAAATACAGGCATATCAAACAAGAACATACAAGTCCGTACGACGCCCAGCGCTTTGCTGTGGAAACTGGTGTTGACTGCCTTGCTGTGTCTGTTGGTTCTTTACACCGAATGGAAGAACAGACTGCTGAGATTGATTTTGAATTGATTAAAGCGATTGAAGCAGTAGTTGATATCCCGCTTGTGATGCACGGTGCAACAGGTATATCCGATGAGAATTTAAGAAAGCTTGCGGCAACTAGCTTTGGTAAGGTGAATATCGGAACCGCGCTTCGGATGGCTTTCGGGAGATCTCTCCGCAAACAAGTGGAGGCAGACCCGGTTGTCTATGACCGGCTGGAATTGTTCCCAGACGCGATGGAAAAAGTGAAACAAGCTGCAATAAATAAAATGCTTTTGTTGAATTCAACTAGAGCGAATACTTTAGAGGAGGAAATGAGTAATGGAGAAAGTACAGACTGAAGTATTAAAGAACTATATAAATGGGGAATGGGTGGAGTCCAAATCTGATAAAAAGGAAGAGGTCTTTAACCCGGCTACTGGTGAAGTTCTTGCTCACGTACCAGTTTCTACAGTAGAAGAAGTGGACGAAGCGGTTCGTGCTGCTCATGAAGCATTTCAAACGTGGAAAGATCTAGCTGTTCCAAGACGTGCGCGAATTCTATTCAAATACCAGCAGCTACTTGTTGAACATTGGGATGAAATCGCTGAGATTATTACAAAAGAGAACGGTAAAAACTTGGCGGAAGCAAAAGGGGAAGTACAACGTGGAATTGAAAACGTGGAATTCGCAGCAGGCGCACCAACATTAATGATGGGTGACAGCCTTGCGTCCATTGCTACTGGACTTGAAGCAAGCACGTACCGTTATCCAATCGGAGTAATCGGTGGAATTACACCATTCAACTTCCCAATGATGGTTCCAGCTTGGATGTTTCCAATGGCGTTAGCTACTGGTAACACGTTCGTATTGAAGCCATCTGAGCGTACGCCTTTAACAGCAATCCGCCTCGTTGAATTATTAGAAGAAGCAGGAGTTCCAAAAGGGGTAATGAACATTGTTCATGGCGCGCATGACGTCGTAAACGGATTGCTTGATCATAAGCAAGTTGCCGGAATTTCTTTCGTTGGTTCTCAGCCGGTTGCTGAGTATGTGTACAAACGCGGGACAGATAACTTGAAGCGAGTACAAGCACTGGCAGGAGCGAAAAACCATTCGATTGTACTGAAAGATGCGAATATGGATAATGCGACAACACAAGTAATCAATGCTGCGTTTGGTTCAGCAGGGGAGCGTTGCATGGCAGCTGCTGTCGTTACAGTTGAAGATGAAGTAGCAGATGAATTCATTGAACAGCTTGTCCAGAAAGCAAATGAATTAAATATTGGTAATGGACTTGACGATAGTGTGTTCTTGGGTCCAGTAATCCGTGAACAGCATAAAGAGCGCACGGTAGGCTATATCGAAAAAGGTATCGAAGAAGGTGCAGACCTTATTCGTGATGGTCGTAAAGATGCTGCTGTGGATAAAGAGGGCTACTTCGTAGGTCCAACTATCTTTGATAATGTAACGAAAGATATGACAATCTGGCAGGATGAGATTTTTGCACCGGTACTATCCATCATACGTGTGAAGGACTTGGATGAAGCTGTTGCAACTGCAAATGCTTCAGAATTCGCAAACGGCGCGTGTATCTTTACAAAAGATGGCGGCTCTGTACGTCAATTCCGTGAAACGATCGATGCAGGAATGCTCGGCGTGAACATCGGGGTACCCGCACCAATGGCAATGTTCCCGTTCTCTGGTTGGAAGCATTCCTTCTATGGTGACTTACATGCAAACGGTAAAGATGGTTTGAACTTCTATACTCGTCAAAAAGTTGTAACGGGCCGTTGGGCTTAATGATAAGAAAGCAAACAGTGTGCTCGTTTAGTTGAATGAGCACACTGCTCTTTCATGAAAAGTAAGTTTTCACAAAAATATTTTTACTGAGGTGGGCATATGAGACAAACAACTGCTCAAGCATTAGTACGATTTCTAAATCAGCAATATGTTAATGCTGATGGGAAAGAACATAAGCTGTTTAAAGGGATATTTACAATTTTTGGGCACGGAAATGTCCTTGGTATCGGTCAGGCATTAGAAGAGAATCCAGGGGACTTGGAAGTGTATCAAGGACGAAATGAACAAGGAATGGCCCATGCAGCTACAGCATTTGCGAAACAAAATCACCGGAAACAACTGATTGCTTGCACGTCTTCTGTAGGTCCGGGCTCTGCTAATATGATAACGGCAGCGGCGACCGCTACAGCCAATAATATCCCATTACTGCTTCTGCCAGGAGATACCTTCGCAACGCGTCAGCCGGATCCGGTACTGCAACAGGTTGAACAGCCTTGGGATGCGAGCTTGACGACGAATGATACATTCCGTGCGGTCAGTAAGTATTGGGACAGGGTCAATCGTCCGGAACAGTTGATGAGTGCGCTGCTTAACGCAATGCGTGTGTTAACAGATGAGGCGAATACAGGAGCTGTAACTGTTGCACTTCCCCAAGATGTGCAAGGAGAAGCGTATGATTTTCCAGAGTCGTTCTTTAAAAAACGCGTTTACCATCTGAATCGCAGAAAACCGCAAAGCTATGAACTGGAACAAGCAGTTGCATTGATGAAAGCGAAAAAGAAACCACTGATCATTTCTGGCGGTGGCGTACGCTATTCGGAAGCAGCCGAAACACTCGGGGCATTTGCAGAGAAATTCCAGATTCCGTTTGCGGAAACACAAGCAGGAAAGAGTGCACTTCCAAGTACACATGAATTTAATCTTGGTGGAATTGGTGTTACTGGTAATAGTGCGGCAAACTCGATTGCTAAAGAAGCGGATCTAATTATTGGTATCGGCACGCGCTTCACTGACTTTACAACCGCATCGAAACGATTGTTTGATCATGAAGATGTGGAATTTTTAACGATAAATATTTCTGATTTTGATGCTGCAAAACTTGATGCCGTTCAGATAATCGCGGATGCAAAAGCAGGAATAGAGACGCTTGAATCTGAACTTGAAGCGATTGGATACAAATCTTTTTATGACGGAGAAATTGCTGCTGCCCGAAAGGCTTGGCAAGATGAACTAAACCGTTTATATGAGACGAATTTCCATGCTAGTGATTTTAAGCCCGAGATAGACGATGGCCTAATAGAACAGTTAGCTGCATATGAAAAAGCATTAGATACAAGCCTCACACAGACTGCTGTCTTAGGAAGGGTTAACCAATTGCTTGATGAGGATGCCATTGTTGTCGGTGCGGCAGGAAGCCTTCCAGGTGATATGCAGCGAATGTGGGTTAGTAAGCAGCCAAACACCTATCATATGGAGTACGGGTATTCTTGTATGGGATATGAAATATCTGGTGCCTTAGGTGTGAAAATGGCGGAACCGGATAAAGAAGTATATGCGATGGTTGGAGACGGGAGCTTTATGATGCTTCATTCCGAGCTGATTACAAGCCTTCAGGAAGGCAAAAAGATTAACGTCATTTTATTTGATAACTCTGGATTCGGCTGTATCAATAATTTACAGATGGAGAACGGAATGGGAAGCTTCTCAACTGAATTCCGTGCGAATAATGATAAATCAGGTAATATCTTGACGACAGACTTTGCGAAAGTAGTCGAAGGTTATGGCGTTAAGACATATCGTGTCAGGACTTTCGAAGAACTGGAACAAGCAATTGAAGACTCGAAGAAGCAGACCATTTCCACACTGATAGATATTAAAGTCCTTCCGAAAACAATGACTGACGGCTATGGTGGCTGGTGGAACGTGGGTATTGCGGAAGTATCAGAGAAAGAGTCAATCCAAGCTGCTCACAAGAACCGTCTGGATCAATTGGATAAAGCGCGAAAATATTAATAGAAGTTAAAGCGAAGGGCATATCCATGATGGATCCCTTCGTTTTTCATAAATGTGCAATATAGAAATAGATTTGATAAAATTGAAGTAAATAAAAGCTTGAAATGAGGCTGCAATATGAAAGTAACGATTTATGATGTTGCAAAAGAAGCCGGTGTTTCCATTGCTACGGTTTCAAAAGTAATTAATAATACGGGAAATATGCGCGAATCGACTCGTAAACGGGTGCTGGAGACAATGAAAGAGATGAATTATACGCCGAGTATTATGGCTTCTGCTCTCACGGGAAAAAGCACGCAAACATTAGGTCTTCTCGTGCCTGATATATCGAACCCGTTTTTTGCTGAAATGGCAAAAACAATTGAAGATCGGGCGCATGAAGAAGGATTGAGCGTGATCATTTGCAGTACGGATGCGAATCCGGAGAAAGAACGTAAATATTTGGAAGTACTGCAGCAAAAGCAAGCTGATGGAATTCTTATTGCCTCGAAATTTCAAGATGACACGTTGCTCGATGATTTGATTGAACGAAATGTACCGCTTGTCATGTTGACGATTGATGATCCGACAATGAATGTATCAAAAGTATCAATCGATGACTTTAAAGGTGGTTTTATTGCAACAAATCATCTGCTGAATCAGGGGCATGAGAATATCGTCATGATAGCGGAACATGCATATAGTAGTCGCATGCGGGTGTATGGTTATCGGGAAGCGCATGAACTAATGAGCAGGAAAGTGCAGGAAGATAATATTATGTATGCTGAGGCAACGATTGAAGGTGGAAAGCATTGTTTTGAAGAAATTTTCAAAAGAAACGATGCAAAACTTCCGTCTGCAATATTTGCTTGTAACGACTTGCTTGCTATTGGAATTATCCATGCTGCAAAGGAGTATGGGATAAGCATACCTGAAGATTTATCTGTCATTGGATTTGATAATACCATTTTAGCAACCACAAGTGTACCGGCTCTAACTTCGGTCTCCCAACCAGTAGAGGACATGGGGAAAATGAGCGTCGATTTATTACTGAAAGAAATTAAGGCAGGCGGCCAATTGAAGGATAGGCAACTATTTAATCCTGAATTAATCATTAGAGGAACGACACAAGCAGTGAAGAAATCATCAAAGGCATGAAGAAGTTTTTGAAAAGGTACGATAGGGATGAGGGGGATTCAGGATATGGCTTTCGTATCGATGAAAGAAATGCTGAAAACGGCCAAAGAGAATGGTTATGCTGTTGGCCAGTTCAATTTGAACACATTATTATGGGCAAGACCGGTTCTTGAAGCTGCCGAGGAATTAAAGGCACCGGTTATCGTTGCCTCGTCTGAGCGATTAGTCGATTATTTGGGCGGTTTCCGCATCATTGCTTCGACTGTGAAGATGTTTATCAAAGAATTGGGGATTACGGTACCCGTCGCCTTACACCTCGATCATGGAATCGAGGTTGAACGGTGTAAAGCGGCAATTGATGCCGGATATTCATCTGTCATGATTGATGGCTCGCATTATTCAATTGAAGAGAATATCCGGATGACAAAAGAAGTTGTTGAATATGCGCAGCTGCATGGTGTATCTGTAGAAGCTGAAGTCGGGACGGTTGGTGGTACGGAAGATGGACTGACTGGAGGCATTCAATATGCCGATCCCGAACATTGTGAGCGAATTGTTGAAGAGACAGGGATTGATGCACTGGCAGCAGCGCTTGGTTCTGTTCATGGTCCGTATCAGGGTGAACCGAAATTAGGTTTTGCAGAAATGAAAGAGATTTCGGAACTCATCGATATTCCACTGGTATTGCATGGTGGAACAGGAATTCCTCGGGAACAGATTCGTAAAGCAATTCATTACGGCCATGCAAAAATAAATGTGAACACAGAAACTGCTCAAGCCTGGACGCAAACCGTAAGAGAAATTGTAACAGCGGATCAGGATATTTATGAAGTAAGGAAAATCCTTGATCCAGCCCATGGAGCAATTAAACAGACGGTTAAATCTAAAATTAAAGAATTTGGTTTTAAATAAAACTTGGACCTCTCCTATATATGAATAGAGAGGTTTTTTTACTCGATAGAATTTGAACTTAGTACTTGATACAGTTATGTATAGTTAGACTGCTAACGATAAAAGAATGGGGGAGTGAATTGCGGTAGAACTACAAATTGGAGATATTATTCGTTTTTACTGTACATTCACGAAAGAAGATGTCGCAATGTTTACTACAGTTAATGAATTTCATAATACGTATTTAATGCTTCACCATCACCATATGTAGTTGAGTTGGTTCGTTCCCAACTACATATGGTAATGGAAAAGCCGACTTTGGTAATTATGAAATTCATTCCAGTATCTAAAGATGAAGGAAAGCATCATACAACCCCAGATGAACTTGGAAGATTAGTTGTTCAAGGACTGCTGACTGCCACATTACCGACGAAGGTTGGGGGAGATTATAATGTGTTAGCTCGTACGATGAAATTTGAATTCTTCAGACCCGTTTTCACTGGAGATACAATCAGTTGTACGGTAACAATCAAGGAAGTAGAAGAGAAAAAGAATAATCGATTCTCTATCATCGCGACGTTTACATGCAGAAATAAACATGAAAAGAAGTGCTAAGCGGATACTTCGCAGGAGTCATCTTGACGGATTGACTTATTTGACGCCTACCCGGGTTGTTGGTACGCTAAGAATGGAAGCTGGATACATTATGATTACGTATAGAATAGGGGAGAATCGTTTTGAATAAGGAAGTCAAGTTCCCAATTGGTGAATTAGAAGTGCCGGAAAAGGTAACATTAGAAAATGTTCAAGAATGGTTAAAGCAAATAGAGTCATATACGGCTCGATTAAGAGAAACCGTCGACTCGTTGAATGATGAGGAATTAAGCAAAACGTATCGGGATGGTAGCTGGAACGTTCGTCAGCTCGTACACCATATTGCAGACTCTCAGTTGAACATGTTTCAACGGTTAAAACTCGCTTTGACAGATGATAATCCAACCGTACCAAACTTCATTCAAGATGAATGGGCAGTTCAACCCGATACAGAACTACCTGTAGAACCTTCTATTAAATTATTGGAAGGTATCAATGAGCGAATTGTCGTTTTAGGTAATAGCTTAACCGAAGAACAATTAGAGCGAACCTTTACGCACGAAATTAACGGTAAAATAACGGTAGCAACAAAGGTGGCTAAATTAGCTTGGCATGAAGAACATCATTTAGCTCATATTAAACTTGCATTAGCAAAATAATATAGTTAGGTTAAATCAAAAAAGATATGTCTCTCAAAGGGAAGGCGTATCTTTTTTGTATTCATCTAGAATAAAAAATTCGACCTTGAATTACGTTGCATGTAATATTACAATGAAATGGAAATTTACAATAACTGTTAACAAACAAAAAGCTGTAAAATGTGCGGATGTATTAGAAAGTTGCTAGGGGGAATATGGTTCTGAATATTACATTGGTTGTCCTGCTATCCTACTGTATGGGAAGTTTGATTGGCGCTTATTATATAACGAAATGGATGACTGGGCAAGATATTAGAAGACTAGGAAGCGGTAATGCGGGAGCAAGAAATGCAGGGAGAGAACTAGGTAAGAAAGGGTTTTTATATACCGTCTTTATTGATGTTGCCAAGGTTATGATTGCGCTCTCTTTAACTAGTCTTCTTTTTCCGGAAAATAAAATAATGCTATTGGTAAGTGCATTTTTTCTATTAGTTGGACACATTTGGCCGGTCCACCTTGGAGGGCGAGGCGGAAAAGGGGTTGTCGTTTATTTAGCATCGACGTTATTCTTAGTTCCAATGGCTATCGTTGTCTTAGGAATAATCGCTGGAATTGGCTATTTACTTATACGAAACTTTACGGTTTCCGGGCTGATTGCGATGCTATCGATTCCCGTAACAGCATGGATCATGGGAGAATACTGTATTGGAAACGGTCTATTCATCTTATTAATTATTGTTTTTATCCCCCATCTTAGAACAAAGGCGGAAGCGTCCGTTTAGCAACGTACAAACTGTGCCTCCCTGGATGGGAGGTAGTTCGATGTTGACCCAGGATGGGGTGAACTTAATCGAACTTCCATTCTTCTCTTTGAGATAAAGGAAACTCAGGCGACGGACGATAGTGAGTTGATGTTGACTTTCACCACAAGGGTATAAGTGCGACTAAGCCTCACAAAGACCAAACGGCTAAGTCTTTATCGATTGGAAGAGTGTGAAGTTTGGCACTGCGCACTGCTCGACCCACTAAAAGATCTGCTAGTTGCTGGGCGCTGGAGGCCAGACATGGCTAGCCCTAGATACTAAGTTATCTACAACATTTTTATTTTATAGTTTGCTATGCGAATGAATTTCATAATTACCAAAGTCGGCTTTTCCATTACCATATGTAGTTGTTAACGAACTAACTCAACTACATATGGTGATGGTGAAGCATTAAATACGTATTATGAAATTCATTAATGCAACAAGAAAATAATCTTTTCTACTCGTTAGAGGAGGCAAAAAAATGGAACCACATACTTTAACATATAAGATAGCATCAGATCCAGACGAAATGGATCAGATTTATCAATTAAATTATGAAACATTTGTAGAAGAAATTCCACAGCATGAGCAAAATCAGAGTCAGCGATTAATTGATAAATTTGATGAGGAAAATATCTATTTCATTGCTAAGGATGGAGAAGAAGTTATCGGGATGATTACCGTACGGGCAAATCGTCCATTTTCCCTTGACCAGAAGTTAGCTGATTTAGATGAATATTTGCCGAATGACGCGAACCCTTGTGAGGTGCGGTTGCTTTCCGTAAAAAGAAGTTACCGAAAGAGTCGGGTATTTTATCAATTGGTTAAACTTCTTGTACGTTATTGTTTGGAGAAGGATTATAATATGGCTTTGATTTCAGGTACGGATCGTCAAACCAGGTTATATAAAAGGATTGGTTTTGAACCCTTTGGTCCAATGGTCGGAACAAGGGAAGCGATGTTTCAACCAATGTACTTAACACAAGAAAGATTTGAAACGTCATCCAAAGCCTTTCGTAAAATGATGATGGGGAAGACCCAAAAACAGTTAAACTTTTTGCCTGGGCCAGTGGCAATAAAGAGGGAAGTAGAACAGGCATTTTTTAATCCGCCTATCTCTCATCGTTCCAGTGACTTTATAGAAAATATCAAAGTAGTACGTGAAAGACTTTGCGGACTTGTGAATGCTGAACATGCGCAAATTGTTGTTGGTACTGGAACATTAGCAAATGATCTAGTAGCTGCTCAACTAAAAAAACTTCCAGGAAAAGGCCTTATACTAGCTAATGGGGAATTTGGATATCGGTTAATCGATCATGCAGAACGGATGAATTTACCGCACGAAAAGGTAGAAAAGGAATGGAATGAAAAAATAACGATAGAAGAAATCGAATTCATTCTGGAATCACATCCTGATGTCAACTGGCTATGGACGGTACATTGCGAGACATCGACAGGCTATCTTTACGATTTGGATCGTTTGAAAGAATTAACAAATAAGCATCAGGTAAAATTATGTGTAGATGCTTGCAGTTCGGTTGGGATTGTACCAATTGATTTAATGGATACCTATCTTGCCAGTACAGTAAGTGGAAAAGGACTTGGTTCTTATCCGGGATTAGCGATTGTTTTCCACCAGGAGGAAATAGGGCCTAGTAAGGAAATACCGAGATATTTGGATCTAGGTCAATACGCTAAAATGGACAGTGTTCCATATACGCATTCCTCTAATCTCATTGCTGCTTTAAAGGAAGCAGCAAAAAGGCTTGATATGAACAAAAAAACTGTAATGGCAAATGCAATTAAAAGAATGCTGGCAGATGCTGATATATCCTTTTTGGGGGATAAACATTATTCTCCCGGCATCCTAACCATTCCACTTCCTCATTCCGTTTCTTCAAAAGAAATTGGAGATGAATTAAAAGCGAAAGGAATTATCATTAGTTACGAGAGTGACTACCTGCTAGAACGAAACTGGATTCAATTTGCATTCATGGGGGACGTAACACTAGCGGAGTTTGAGACTGCATGTATTGCTCTTGAAGCCATTTTAAAACACAGGATGAAGAAGGTTTAATATGAGAAACCTTTACAAACTATTTGAAAAGCTAACGGGTATACAACTAACTTTATTAGTTGCGAGTATTCTTTGGGGAAAGACGGTAATCGTCTCCTTCGTCGGTTTTAATCTTAGCAATCATTCCATTTTTGATAGTTTTTTAATTTTGACAGGTTCCATTGGCTCTCTTTTACTCGCGATGGGTTTCAGTTTTTATTTTGGACAAAAGGTAAATAAATTTATTTTGTTCGGACTATTATTAGTAGGTACAGGAGTGCTTTACGGGGATCTGCTGTATTATCGATTTTATAATGATTTTGTTACATTACCGGTTCTTTTTCAGTTCGATAATGTTGGTGGTTTGAGTGCCAGTACGTTAGAACTGATGAGCTGGTGGGATATTTTATTATTCGTTGATTTATTTATAATTGGTTCGTTCCTATTTAGAAAGAAATCTGATATAACCGTACCGAAACAGAGAAAAAGAAAGTATGTGATGGTCAGTACTTCTTTTATTATGATAACTATTTGTTTCGCTCTAATAAAATCGGTACATATTTTTTCCGAGTCTTATGACCGGGAACAGATGGTTAAATCAATCGGTTTATTAAATTACCATTTATATGATATAGCGTTAAGCATTAAAGCACCCTTACAACCGCTTATTGTTACAGAAGCAGATGCTGATGTACTTGAAGATTACACGCAACCAAAAAGTTCGGAACGAATGGATTTATTCGGAGTAGCGGAAGGGAGAAATATTATCCTCATAACCTTGGAATCTATGCAAAACTTTGTGATTGATCATAAAGTGAACGGAGAAGAAGTTACGCCATTTCTAAATGAATTAATTAAAGATAGCTTTTATTTCCCTCAAATTTATGACCAAACAGCACAGGGAAAGACATCTGATGCAGAATTGATGATTGATACGAGTCTTTATCCATTGGCAAGTGGATCTGTTTTTGTAAGAAAACCTGAAAATACTTTTAATAGTCTGCCGCATCTGTTAAAAGAAAACAAGGATTATTATTCAGCAGTTTTTCATGGAAATGATCGAACGTTTTGGAATCGTGATGTCATGTATGAATCCCTTGGATACGATAAATTTTACTCTAAAGAGGATTATACGGTGACAGAGGCAACTTCTATTAACTATGGAATAAAAGATATACCGTTCTTTAAGCAATCGATTCCTTATTTAGAGGATCTACCCAAACCGTATTATGCCAAATTGATTACCTTGACGAATCACTTTCCTTTCTTGTTGGATGAGGAGGATATTTTTATCGATGAAGCAGACACAGGGGAAGATGTCGTGAATCGCTATATTACGACAGCTCGTTATTTGGATCAATCGATTGAACTGTTTTTTGATAAATTAAAGGAAGCAGGTATGTACGAAAATGCAGTGTTTGTTCTAGTAGGTGATCACTATGGCATTTCTGAAAAATATGAAAAAGGTTTAAGTGAATTATTAGATGAGGAAATAAATATAGCGAATCATATGAAACAGCAACAAGTTCCTTTAATCATCCATATACCTGGTCAAGCGGGAGAAACGATTACGGCACAAGGAGGGATAATCGATATACGTCCAACACTTCTCCATCTATTAGGAATTAGTGCTGATCATCATTATTCATTTGGGCATAATCTATTCACAAGGGATCGTAGCCATCCGGTTATTTTTCGAGATGGAAGTTTTTTGTCAGAGGATTATATTTATAAAAATAATATTTGTTACCGCAAAGAAGATGGAGAGGTTGTAAATACGAAGAATTGTGAAGTGTATGCGGATGTGGCAAGACAAGAGTTGTCTTTATCCGATCATATTATCTTTGGGGATTTGTTACGGTTCACATATGATTAATGATGTATTAAGTTGCAATGCAAAGAAAAACCCCCTGAAATAGTGATTTCAAGGGGGTTGATACTTTTAATTTGATAAGATAGATATTAACGAGAGTAGAACTCAACGATAAGAGATTCGTTAATCTCTGCTGGAAGTTCAGAACGCTCTGGGTAACGAGTGTATGAACCTTCTACGTTGTCTGCGTTGAAAGTTGTGTACTCTGGTACGAAGCTGTTCACTTCGATTGCTTCTTTCACGATGTCAAGCTCTCTTGAACGCTCGCGTAAGCCGATTGTTTGACCAGGAGTAACCGTATAAGATGGAATATCTACACGACGGCCATCAACTAGAACGTGACCATGGTTTACAAGCTGACGAGCTTGTTTGCGTGTACGAGCAAGACCTAAACGGTAAACAAGGTTATCAAGACGAGATTCAAGTAAGATCATGAAGTTCTCACCATGGATCCCTTTCATTTTACCTGCTTTGTTGAATAGGTTACGGAATTGACGCTCGTTTAATCCGTACATATAACGTAATTTTTGCTTCTCTTGAAGCTGAAGACCATATTCAGATAGCTTTTTTCTTTGGTTCGGACCATGTTGTCCAGGAGCGTAAGGGCGCTTATCTAATTCCTTACCTGTTCCAGTTAATGAAATGCCAAAACGACGTGATTTCTTCCATACAGGACCTGTATAGCGTGCCATAGACATTTCCTCCTTTGATTTTATTTTTGCATAAAAATAAATCACCACGTCAACCACACTGGCTAGTTTGTTTTCTTGTACCATCGCTCCAGCAGCAGAGAGTTACACGATACGCCCTTATATCTGTATAAGGAACAAACTAGTTGCAATGCATTGAACGCAAAGGCTACCTTAAATTTACACAAAGTATATTATATTATTTAATAGTGAAAAAGTCAATGAAAAATATAATTTTTTTAAGAATAACGAACTTTCATCGTCAATTAATTCAAAAGACCTACTTCAAGGTGATGTTATTGTAAAATTTGACTGTCATACATAGGAAAACAGAACTATTCCGTGTATAATACAGTTGAAAGGCAGCATTACATCTTAATGAAATAAATATAGGTGATATAAATGAAAGAAAATCACGAATTACAGCTTCTATACTATGATATTATTACGGATATGCTCAAACAGGAAAGATTGGATAATGAGCTTATAGAAAAAATGCTCCGAAGACTAAGCGAATACCTCGAAACGGATTATCTTGCACTTTACCTTCACTTTGAAACGACTAATTCTTTGCGGTTACTTGCTTCTGTTTCTCATTTGAAGCAGTATGAGCCAGAGGAGTTTATTTCAAATAAGGACCTCATTGCAGATCATTTCTTCAAAGGGAAGAAGCCGGAATACGTTCGCTTTATTCCGATACAACTGGAAAAGTCTTCCGTATTATTTCTTCTCTATGATAAGCCTGTATCCCTCACGGAACAAGTCCTCCTTCAATTACGGGAAGAAACTGAAAAAGCTTTTTCCATCGTTGAGCGCATATGGAACAAGATGCTTCAACAAAAATATAATACACTATTACTCGATACAAGTATGAAAATGTTAATGGCACATGATAAAAGCGAAGTCTTACATCAGATGGTCGAGGCTTTGGAAAGTGTCTATCAAGATTATTCATTCCATCTTATTTTAACACTGGAATATGGAGCGACTTCAACTCTGCCAATTAAAATATTAAAATACTCAGACACATTGCCGATGCCAGTTAGCACCGAAGTATTTATGACAGGAAAGTTTCAAATAGAAGTGGAGTCAGAGCAAGGGATAAAAACCGTCTATGCACCAATTGCGGGAGAACAAAGTGTGTATGGTGTGCTTGAACTCATCGTGCCGATCACTGATTATTTTCCATTACAGGAACAGCAGTTTATCGAGGAGTTTGCATTTTTATCCGGGAAAGCATTGGAAAAAACGATGCTGTATGAGGACTCTCTTAGTCAGGTTTCCGAGCTTACTTTATTAAATAATACGATCCATGATTTAAATGCTGCGTTGAAATTAGAGGAGTTAACGGAGCTAATTCGGAAGCAAATTATGAAAATAACGGGCGCTACAGAAGTTGGTTTTATTTATTTTGATGAAAAGTCAGACAAAGACTTCGATATCT
The DNA here is from genome assembly GCF_021556485.1 of Oceanobacillus alkalisoli. Lineage (GTDB taxonomy): Bacteria > Bacillota > Bacilli > Bacillales > Amphibacillaceae > Oceanobacillus > Oceanobacillus alkalisoli. The sequence goes on from NZ_JAKGBW010000007.1 coordinate 147,285, forward strand.
TAACCGGCAGTACCGCTTTATTTCAAGGAATTCAAGGTCAGCAATTGGCAAATGAATATAAAGTTAAAATTATGAAGACAAGAGAAGCGATTTTTACCGGTAATGCAACGGAATTAGAAAAATACGGCTATCAATCGGTTATGGTAATTCCGATGGTTTATTCTGGATTAAGTATGGGTTTTGCAATTGTTTTACATAAAAACGCTTATTATTTCGGTTTTGAGAATTTTAAGCTGATTGTGTCGTTGATGCAAGATTCTGCTTTAGCCATTTCGAATACGATTTTAAAAGAAAGATTGCAAACAACCGTTATTACGGATTACCTGACTCAAGTTTATACACGGCGTTATTTAGAAGAGACAATCAACGATCACGAAGAGAATGGGGCAACTGGGGTACTGCTGCTTTTTGACATTGATAACTTTAAGTCAGTGAATGATACATATGGTCATCATGTCGGCGATAGAGTATTGAAACAAACTGCATCAGTAATGGAAAAAGCAATTGGTAACGACGGGGTTGTAGCAAGATGGGGCGGGGAGGAGTTTGCTGTATACTTGCCGGAACTAGCATTAAGAGATGCTCAGCGATCTGCTGGTAAAATTCGAGAGCAAATCCCTTTAGGAACCGACCCTTCTATTACGGTTTCTTGTGGTATTTCCAGTTGGTATAGGGGGGAGCATGTCACGCAGGAAAGCTTATTCAAACGAGCAGATCAAGCTTTATACCAAGCAAAATCAAAAGGGAAAAATCGCATACTCACACTTTGATCCACTCTCTGCTGAAGACACAAATGTTTTGGTTTATTCACAAAAAAACAAGCAGCTTCCAATAAAGCTGCTCGTTTTTTTGCCTATAAATACGTTATTAGTGCTTCGACATATTTTTCCAGATAGTGTTGATCGGTTTCATCGAAGCGATTTTTGATTGGGCTATCGATATCTAAAACACCATAAATTTCACCGTTCCGTATAATAGGTACAACGATTTCGGAATTACTTGCAGCATCGCAAGCAATATGCCCAGGGAATGCATGGACGTCTGGAACGAGTTGGGTTTCCTTATCTTTAATTGCTGTGCCACAAACACCTTTTCCATATGGTATTCGTATACAAGCCGGTAATCCTTGGAATGGGCCGAGGACTAGTTCATCATTTTTCCAAAGATAGAATCCGACCCAGTTTACTTGATCAAGAAACTGGTTCAATAAGCTTGACGCATTAGCAAGTAAAGCAGTCTCGTCTTTTTCCCCCTCTGAAAGTGCATGCAATTGCTTAATTAATAATTCATATGCTTCGGTTCGTTCTGTTGAATAACTGAGTTGTTGAAACATCATATTCCTCCTCATTTTTCGTTATACTAAATGCCTGATTGAATAGACTTGAGCTTTCTGCTTCGTTTCCAGTAAGATAGAGATATATGTTTTTTCGGCGCAGTTCGACATGCGTAAAATTTCTGTCGAACGAAAGTTACAGGATTTCAAGCAAATTTGTCGTAATGGATAGGTAAGGAGCTGATTATAGTGAAGAAAAATCTGTCCAAACAAAAAGTAATCCATGCTGCTTCCTCTTTATTTTTCCAAAAAGGTTTCCACGGCACGTCCGTTCGGGACATCGCTCAAAGGGCCAAAGTGAATGTATCTTCCGTTAGTTATTATTTTAACGGGAAACAAGGTCTGCTCGAATATGCCGTAACTAAATATTATGAAGAATACTTGGAAACAATAGAAGCCATTTTGAAAGCAACAGAGAATTGGTCTGCGATTGATCGGCTAAACGAATTGATTTTCACAATTATACAATACAAGCAATCAAAACTTCAATTGACTTGTTTCATTCAGCGCGAACTAACTCTTGATTCGATATTTGTCCGTGAAATGACCATCACCTATCTTGCTAAAGAGAATTTTCATATCCGTACGGCGTTTTTCAATGTGTTAGCAGGAAAGAAACTGCCTGGGGATGAAAGGGATTATTTACTCATGCAGCTAAAGGGGATGTTGATTACACCATATATTTTACATAACGAATGGAAAGATAGGGTGATTGGTGATTACTCGCATGAGGTTTTTGTGAAAAAATATGTGGCAACTATCCAAAATTGGCTGAAATTTATTGTCGAAAATGAAGATGTTTCCGACAAATTTCAGGGAAAGTAATAAAAATTAGACAAAATTTTCTTTTTCTTAGCCAAAGTAACTGATTACATGCTATATTAATACTATATCATAACAGATTTGAATGAAATGTAATTTAAATACATGTTAGAGGTTGTTCAAAAAGTCCGGTAAAAATGAGACTTCGAACTTCTGTGTAGGCTCGCCTTTCCGCTCCTCATGTACCCATCGATGTACATTCCGGTGCGAGGAGCTTTCGCCGCCTGGAATTTCGACGCACAGGACGTGTTAGTGTCAGCGTTGCAACAGGACGTTGCGTACTTAGCCGCCCTCTGTCCTTTTTATCATCCTTTTTGAACACATACTGTTAATTGTATAAATCCTCTTGTTGAAATGGGGCTAGGAGGTACGCTATGGAAATATTCATTGGAATTATTTTGGCAATCATTGTATTAATCGTCATCGGTTTAATATTACGGAAGCGCGTGTACGACCAAGTAGATCGTCTGGAAGCGTGGAAGTTGGATATAATGGGGAGAAACGTAGCCGGTGAACTTAGTAAAATTAAAAATCTCACCCTATCTGGTGAAACACAAGTGAAATTTGAAGCGTGGAAGGAACGCTGGGACTATATCGTAAGTAAAGAGCTTGCTGATATTGAAGAGCATTTACTTGATGCAGAGGATGCAGCAGATAAGTTTCGGATTTCTAAAGCGAAGAAAGTATTGAAGGAGACAGAGGGTATTCTTCAATCGATTGAAGGAAGTATCGATAGTATCTTATCTGAGCTTGAGGAATTACTCGAATCCGAAAAATCGAGCAGAATGGAAGTAGAAGAGGTAGAACCGGCAATTAGAGAGCTGCGCAGGCAAATATCGCAAAATCGTTACCAGTATGCGAAAGCAGATCGTTATTTCGATGAACAGCTTGATAAGCTGGAAGAAGAGTTAGAGAACTACCATGAAGAAAGTGCTGCTGGAAATTATATGGAAGCCAAAAAAATTGTTGATGAGTTGAAGGACGAGCTAGAGGAACTGGATGAGAAGGTTCATGCTTTCCCTGAAGTTTATAAGAAAGCGAAACATGAACTCTCTACTCAACTGGATCAACTGCTTTCCGGAATGAAAGAAATGAAGGAAGGTGGCTTTTATATCGAGCACCTTGATTTTGAAAACGAAGTTCGTACATATCAGGAAAGAATTACGGATGTAATGACTTTGCTTGAGGAAGGTAATTTAGAGGAAGGCAAGAAGAATCTGGATGAAATGGAAGAAAGAATTACCGAAATGTATGAGTTGCTCGAAGAAGAAGCATTAGCGAAGAATTATCTGGATCAAAATGTCCCACCCTACAAAGAAGCGGTAACTGCATTACATACATCCTTTATCGAAACAAAGGAAGAAGTTGAGGAGTTAAGGAAGGCTTATTATGTAAAAGATGAAGAGCTGGAAAAGTTCCTTGCAGTTGATAGAAAAGCTCAAGCATTGAACAATGAATTGACGGAAGTACTTGCGAGCTTTGAAGAAAATGACGCTGCGCATAGTGAGTTACGCAGAAGAGTTGAAATCAGCCTGGAACAAATCGATGACTTGAAAGAAAAGCATGATACGTTTAAAGAAGCAATTCAAACATTAAGAAAAGATGAATTGCTTGCAAAAGATAAATTGTCTGAGATGCATCATCAAATTAAAGAGTTGCATCGTCGCTTGCGTAAAAGCAATATCCCTGGAGTACCGACCTTTATATGGACAAGTCTGGAAGAGACACAGCAAAGAAATAAAAAAGTATTAGAAGCGCTTGACCAGCACCCATTGGACACAGGGGCCGTTCACCGGTCATTGCTAGAGGCAGAAAATGCGATTGAACAAGCTGAGGAACAAATCGATATGATGCTTGACCAGGCATACTTAACGGAACGAGTCATTCAATATGCCAACCGCTACCGAAGTAAAAATCCATTACTTGCCGCTGAACTTGTGGAAGCAGAACGATTATTCCGATCGTATGAATATGAACTATCTTTAGAAAAAGCTGCAAAAGCAATTGAACAAGTCGAACCAGGTGCCTTAAAACGCATCGAAGAAACCCAACTTGTCATGAATGATTAATTACAAAGCAGGCTGTATAAAAAGGTTTTCCTTTTATACAGCCTTTCATTATGTGAAAAAGTCCCCTGCTATGCTTCATAGACCACGTACATGTCCCCATCTTGAACCTGAAAGAACTGCTCATCGTTTTCATTCAGCGTAAGTGCCCGAAACTCACTTCTGGAGGTCCGGCAAGCCTCCTCGCGCTATCGCGCTGCGGGGTCTCGCAGGCCTATCCTCCCGCAGGAGTCTCGAGGTGTTTGGACTGCTACCAGGAAAAACCTAATTTGGAACATTATTTATTATTCCAAAGATATGATTTTATCGTGACAAGACACTGGAATAAATGCTATTAATAATAATTATCTCAACCAGTTCAGTTGCCCGGTGGACGGTGACTCCTGCGGGAACAGCACGAGCCTTGAGACCCCACAGGGCGGTAGCCCGAGGAGCTCTAGCAGTGCCTAAGGATGCGCATCCGTCCACTGGGAACTGAACGGCGGTTAGAGAGCGAACCATGAGAACGTGCAAGACACTTACGCTGAATGAAAGTAAATAGCTGCTATAAGTAGAATGAACTCCGGGGATTCTATAAAATCAGTAAAGGTATCCCTTTTTGTTTCTGCTGCGAAACGGAGAAGTTTCTTTGAATAATTAAGCAAAGGGCTTGTTTTTTATAGCTGGATGCAGTACGATTCTTAAGGAATTATTTGGCGTAAATCAAAATCAATATAGAATAAACAATAAGAAAGGAGGAATTTGATGATTTATTTGGATAATAGTGCAACGACGATTCCAGATCCATCCGTCATCGAAAGTTTCCAAAAAACAACAGAGAAATTTTTTGCAAATCCGTCATCGATCCACCAACTTGGCGGTGCGACAGAGAAGCTTCTACATGCTGCTAAACAGCAAGCAGCATCGCTCCTGCAAGTTGAGCCAAATGAAATCATATTTACTTCAGGTGGTACGGAAGGGAATAACATTGCAATTAAAGGGATTGCGTTAGAACATCAAAATCGCGGCAAACATATTATTACAACAGCAACGGAACATCCTTCTGTTGATGAGGCTTGTCATAGTCTTGAAAGCTTAGGATTTGAAGTGACGGTTCTTCCAGTAGATGAAGAAGGACGGGTTCATGTGAATGATGTGAAAGAGGCGATTCGAAATGATACGATATTAGTTAGTGTCATGCATGTGAACAATGAACTTGGCACTATTCAACCGATTGAGGAAATTGGAAAATTATTAAGCAATTATCCGAAATTATATTTTCATGTAGATGCAGTTCAAAGTCTTGGTAAGGTTCCGCTCGATATTCAAAGGTCACGGATCGATTTATGCAGCTTTTCGGGACATAAAATCCATGGCTTAAAAGGAACCGGAATTTTATATGTCAATAAACAAACCTCGCTTTTCCCGCTATTTCACGGAGGTGGACAGGAAAATGGCCTTCGTTCTGGTACAGAGAATGTTGCTGGGGCTGTTTCGATGGGGCGTGCATTACGCTTAATAAAAGAAAAACAGCAAAACGAAACGAGTCATTTACAGCTGATGCATGATTTTTTATGGGAAAAGTTAGAAAATATGGACGGTGTTCAGATCAATAGTCCGAAAAACGGAGCCCCGCATATTCTTAACTTGTCCGTGCCACGCATCAAGCCGGAAGTGATGATTCATATGCTCGGGAAGAAGGGGATTTATATCTCTACGAAGTCCGCTTGTTCTTCAAAAGAGAAAGATGAGAGCAAAGTCCTCGCTGCCTGTGGATTACCAAGGGAGATCGCAGTTTCTGGATTAAGAATTAGCTTGTCTTATAACAATACACAAGAAGAAATGGAACGTTTTGTCGTTTCATTAGAAGAGGCAATACATGAATTTAAGGAAGTTTTGAGGTAGATAACCATGCAATATGATCATATATTAATACGTTACGGAGAAATGGCATTAAAAGGAAAGAACATTCGGAGCTTTATCCAAGCCCTCCAGGAAAACCTTCAAGTTAAACTAAAAGATTTCCAAAATGCAAAAGTAAAGCGAACGCAAGGCAGAATGTTCGTGCTCTTAAACGGACATGAGCCAGAACCGATTATCGAGATTTGCAGAAAAGTATTTGGAATTCATAGTCTATCCCTTGCATTTAAAGTGGAAAATGATATTGAAAAAATAAAGGAAGCGACACTGGAAGCATTGAAAAAAGCAAATGCTCGGACATTTAAAGTGGCAGCAAAACGAGTGGATAAAAATTTCCCTTATGGTTCACAAGAAATGAACCAGATACTAGGAGAACATCTCTTAGTGAATACGGAAGACTATACCGTTGACGTTCATGAACCGGATGTAGAAATAAAGGTGGAAGTGCGTCTTGAGGCAACATATATTACATCGGAAAATATTTCGGGAGCTGGTGGATTGCCTGTCGGAACTGCTGGTAAATCTCTTTTGCTGCTTTCTGGTGGGATTGATAGTCCAGTTGCAGGGTATCTCGCCATGAAGCGTGGTGTTCAGCTCGAAGCCATCCATTTCCATTCACCGCCATATACGAGTGAACGAGCAAGACAGAAGGTGCTTGATCTTACAAAGAAATTAGTCGGTTACGGAAAGTCGATTAAAGTTCATATCGTACCATTTACGAAATTACAACAGGAAATATTCCGCGAAATCCCAGATAGCTATGCGATGACGAGCATGCGCCGAATGATGTTCAAAATAGCTGAAGCAGTCTGTAAACAAGAAAATATTCTATCTCTCACGACAGGAGAGAATCTTGGACAAGTTGCAAGTCAAACAATGGAGAGCATGCACACAATTAATGAAGTGACAAACTATCCGGTTATTCGTCCGCTGGTAGCGATGGATAAGGCAGAGGTCGTGGATATATCAAAAGAGATTGATACCTATGATATTTCTATCCTGCCATATGAAGATTGCTGTACAATTTTTGTACCGAAGTCACCAAAGACGAAACCTCGCCGTGATAAAATCAATGCGATGGAAGCACGACATGATTTCAGGCCGTCCATTGAAGAAGCAATTGCAGGAATTGAAACAATCCATGTTACCGCTAAAAGTAAAGAAACCGAGTTTGAAGATTTATTATAAGAACACATGGTACATTTAGGAAGATTACCAGGAACTGTTAAGTTTAGTTGTGTATGATATTCCTCCAAGTAACACAATCTATAGTTACCAAGGAGGTGAGCTAACATGGCTAACAATAATTCTTCAAATCAATTAGTAGTCCCTGGTGCACAACAAGCGTTAGATCAAATGAAATATGAAATTGCTCAAGAGTTTGGTGTTTCACTTGGTGCTGACACAACTTCCCGTGCGAACGGTTCAGTTGGTGGCGAGATTACAAAACGTCTCGTAACAATGGCACAGCAACAGTTTAGCGGTCAATAAACAGTATAAGTGAATAACAAAAGCCTGCAATCAGGCAAAAAACAGGACGCAGATTTACGCTGCGTCCTGTTTTTATTCAGGTTAGATGATTACAAGAATGTCCGCCTCACCCGGTCCCAGAAAGAATTATTTTTTAATTTCACCGTTTTAATGGCCGTATCATTCATCTCAACTTGAAGAGAGGAGATTTTTCTTATTGGATGTGCTTCATTATCCAGACTAATAATCGGATGGTCATTACCTGTTGGCTGAACATTCAAGGTTAGCTGCCTGTCTTTACTTAAAACAAAAGAAGAGCCTAATGTCCGATATTGATTATTATTTAACGAAGCAACTTCTGAAACCTGATAGCTTGATATGAGTGGATCGATCACTGCACCAAATGCAGATTTGCTATATCCTGTACTTCCTGTTGGAGTGGAAACGATTAGGCCATCGCCACGGAATGTTTCGAAATAAACATCATCAATTAAAACGTCAATGACAATCGTTTTAACTATTGTAGAACGGATACTTACTTCATTTAAACAATGATATTCTGTTCCGTCGTTGATTCGAGCTTTAATTACAGGAAATCTACGCACTTCCAATTCTTCATGCATCAGACTGTGAAGCATTTCATCGAAATTATCAAGGTCAAAATCACAATACAGACCTGATTCACCGTCGCGCGTAATCCCGACATAAATGGCGTCCTGTCGGAAACCGCTTTTTCTTACTGCTTGTAGAAAAGCACCATCACCGCCAATACTTACAATAATACTTGCCTTATCCGGATGGTCGACAATCGCAAAGCCGTTATCTACAGCAATCGCTCCCAACGCGTCCACTTTTGCATCTGTTTCGTCATCTTTTAAATAATGGAAAAACAATTGATTTCGCTGCACCAATGTATGCGCCTCCCGTTGAAGTTCATAATTTTATCATATCATCCCATAATCGTATAATCCAATTATATTCATAATGATGATTAAAAAAATAATAATCGAACAAGCTAAAGAATAATCACTGGAAAAAGAAAAAGGAAGCATCCTTATGGTCTGGATTATATTTTTCTCCCTGCTATTGTTTCTATTTACCCTTTTTTTAATCCTTATCACTACTTTAAAGGTAAATATTGCATTTTCTTATCGATTCGAATTGACAGTCGTTCACAAACTCGACATTTTTCTGTCCGTCATGAACATTCTCCTATGGAAAAAATCGATTGATTTACCACGTTTAGAAGGCACAACAGAGTCAGGTAAGAACCATGCCTTACCTGAAGTCGATTGGAAGAAAATCATTCCGTTTATAAAAAAGATAGAGGTAAGAGAGCTTGAATGGGAGACAGGAATTGGCACTGGGGAAGCACATATTACTGGAATGATTTCCGGTTGGTTATGGGCATGTCAAGAGCTTGCTGTAAAAGTGGTGGAACAATATTGCACGGTTCTATCTAAACCAATCGTCGCTGTCGAGTCCAATTATCAAGGGGAAGGGTTATATTCACGACTGGACTGTATCTTTCGGTTACGTATACACACGTTTTTAAAAATCTATCGGATAATCAATGATCAAAAGTAAAGGATACGGAGGGAATTGTAATGGAAGATCATCCAATTCAAGGTTTAATGACAACGGCAATGGAGAGTCTGCAGTCTTTAGTAGAGACAAATACAATCATCGGGGATTCAATTGAAACTCCTGACGGAAGTACAATCATACCTGTATCAAAAGTAGGTTTTGGTTTCGCTGCAGGAGGAAGTGAGTTTAGCCCTCAGTCAACGGAAGGAGATGCTACTTTACCTTTTGGTGGCGGAAGTGGTGGCGGGGTTTCATTAACGCCAATTGCATTTCTCGTCGTCAAAAATGACGAGGTGAAGATGGTGCGCCTTGATCAGCATACACAGCTTTATGAAAAGTTTCTCGAAATGACCCCGCAAGTTTTCGATAGAGTAGAGAAGATGATGAAAGAAAAAGGGTCTAACAAAGAAAAAAATGAAAAGGTGAAAAAGACAAATCCGCTAAATTTTGATATATAGAACGGATTTTCATTTGTGTGAGTTGCTCTTGTTATCCTCAATATGTTAACTAAAAGGGGATGAATACGGTAACACTAATTTTTCTCCCTTATTTCAAGTGAAAGATTGGACAACTGAATGAGGATTCTTCATAATAGAGACAAGAGAACTAAATTGGGAGGAAGGATAATAATGAAGCAAATTACATTCCATAATGATCCAGTCACTTTATTAGGAACTGAAGTGAAAGTTGGGGACGAGGCACCAAACTTTACTGTCCTATCAAATGATTTGAAGGAAGTTTCTTTAGATGATTATAAAGGAAAAGTCAAATTGATAAGTGTCGTGCCTTCCATTGATACCGGAGTATGCTCTGATCAGACGAAACGATTCAATGAAGAAGCGTCTAAGCTTGATAATGTCCACGTGTTAACGATTAGCATGGACTTGCCTTTCGCTCAAACGCGTTGGTGTGCAGCTGAAGGAGTTAAGAACTTGGACACATTATCCGACCATCGGGATGCTGATTTCGGTGAAAAATACGGTGTCTTGATTAAAGAGTTGCGCTTACTGACGAGGTCGATCTTCGTTGTTGATTCAAATGACAAAGTGACTTATGTAGAATATGTCGATGAAGTTTCAAGCCACCCTGACTATGACGCTGCTTTAGAAGCTGTGAAACAAGCGAAATAATCGAGATCTCTCTCTGGCGGGAGCCCGGGAGAGATTTTTCGTGGCGAAGGAAATTTTAAGATAAATGTAGTGAATAACTTATATTCTTAGCAATAGCCATGTCTGGCTCCAGCGCCCAGCAGCTATCAAACTTCACACTCCTTCAATCGATAAAGAAGACTTAGCCGTTTGGTCTTTGTGAGGCTTTGTCGCACTTATACCCTTGTAGTGAAAGTCAACATCAACTCACTGTCGTCGCCTGAGTTTCCTTTATCTCAAAAAGAAGAGTGGAAGTTCGATGTTGCTAAACGGGCGCTTGCGCCTTTGCTCTGTGAAATATATGCATGTTTGGAGGAAAGGAATGGAAAAGTCAACCGTAGAAGAACTTTTTAAATGGTTCGACGAGACAACTGAAATCATTCAAGCTCATGTGGATGAACCGTATTTAAACAGTCTTTCGGAAACAATGGACACTGTTTTTTACGAAACACCACATGAGAATTTTGATGATATTTTACGTAAAAAGTTAGACAACCAAATAGATAAATTCAAGAATATCAATCATTCCAAGCAAGATTTGAAAAAAGCAATTCAACTTGCTGCTTTAAACGGAATGAAAGGATCGGTTCAGGAACAACATGTGATGACTCCGGAATCTGTTGGTATGATTGTCGCTTATTTGGCAAATCAGTTGATGAGAAACAATAAACAGATCCGGCTTTTTGATCCGGCTGGTGGCACAGGGAATCTACTCTTTACCGTCATGGAACAGCTCGAGCAGGAGCTAAAAACTTATGCCAGTGAAGTCGACCCGACACTTATCCAGCTTGCAGTGAGCAGTGCCAATCTCCTAAAGCAGGAAATTGAATTTTTCCATCAGGACAGTCTTGCACCATTATTACTTGATCCAGTTGATTTGGTTGTAGCCGATCTTCCGGTAGGTTTTTATCCAGATGATATCCGGGCAGGGGACTATGAATTAAAAGCAGAAGAAGGACATTCCTATGCGCACCATTTATTCATTGAACAGAGCATGACCTACACAAAGGAAGCGGGGTACCTTATTTTTGTTGTGCCTGATTTTTTATTTGAGAGCGATCAGTCCGACCAATTGAACCGCTATCTGAAAGAGCATGCGCATATTGTCGGTGTCCTCCGTTTACCGGAATCAAGCTTCAAATCATCAAGGAATGTAAAAAGCATTTTAGTTCTTCAGAAAAAAGGGGTAAACACTAATAGTCCGAAGCAGCCGTTGCTGGTACAGCTGCCATCTTTAACGAGTCATAATGCGATGGCGGACATACTTGGACAAATGAATCGTTGGTTTCAAACTTATGAAAACTAAAATATTGATGGTGGAGTGATAGTATGAAAAACGTATTGGCTATTAACGCCGGAAGCTCATCTCTAAAGTTTCAATTAATTGAGATGCCTGAAGAAAAAGTATCTGCAATTGGATTAGTAGAACGAATTGGGTTAGCTGACTCGATCTTCCAAATCGAAGTAGATGGAAAAGAAGATAAGATAGTACAAGATATTCCAGATCATGAAGTAGCTGTCAAAATGCTTTTAGAAGCACTTATCAACACAGGAGTCATCCAGTCGTTTGATGAAATTGATGCAGTTGGTCACCGGGTTGTGCATGGTGGAGAACATTTCAGTGATTCCGTACGGATTACAGATGAAGTGATTGAGACAATTGAAAAAGTATCCGAATTGGCACCACTTCATAATCCAGCTAACTTAACTGGAATCCGTGCCTTCAAAGAAATTTTACCGGATGTACCGATGGTTGCTGTTTTTGATACAGCGTTCCATCAAACGATGCCAAAATCATCCTATGTATATAGCTTACCGAAGAATTATTATACAGACTACGGCATTCGTAAATATGGCTTCCATGGTACATCTCATAAATATGTATCCGAACGGGCAGCAGAATTAATCGGAGCACCGCTTGAAAGCCTAAGATTAATTACGTGCCATATTGGTAATGGAGCAAGTGTAACTGCTGTTCAAGGCGGAGAATCCATTGATACATCCATGGGCTTCACACCACTGGCAGGTGTAACAATGGGGACACGCTCAGGAGATATTGATCCGGCATTAATCCCATATATTATGGAAAAAACCGGAAAGTCAGCGGATGAAGTAATCAACGTACTGAATAAAGAAAGTGGAATGCTTGCTTTATCTGGTTTTTCCAGTGATTTACGTGATATTGAGGAACAATCTGAAACAAATGAGCGAGCAGAACTTGCACTAACCGTTTTTGCAGAGCGAATCCACAAATACCTTGGTTCTTATGCTGCGAAAATGTCAGGTGTTGACGCAATCATCTTTACAGCAGGAGTCGGCGAAAATAGTATTACAATGAGAGAGAAAATTTTAACAGGACTTGAGTTCATGGGTGTATATTGGGATCCGAAGCGGAATGATGTCCGTGGGAAAGAACAGTTCATCAACTACCCGCATTCCCCAGTAAAAGTCATTGTCATTCCGACGAATGAAGAAGTAATGATTGCTCGCGATACAATCAGATTAAGCGGTAATTAAAAAATAATGGGACAAGAGGATGTGAAAATCCTTTCGTCCCATTATTTTTTAATTCTGTTTCTAAACGGGCGCTTTTGCCTTTGAAGCAGTTATCTAATTACTAATACGTCACATTTTGCATGTCGTGTAATGCTTTCAGAAACACTTCCGATGAGGAAGCGTTCGACCGCGTTCATTCCTGTTGCCCCGCAGACGATTAAATCCGCTTTGAAATTCTCTGCAATATCACGCGGAACTTTTACTTTTGGAGAGCCGTATTCGATACATCTTACTAAATCAGTAAGCCCTTCATTTCTCGCTGTTTCAATGTAATTATCTAATAGTTCCTTCGCATATTCCTCGGCACGCTCAGAAAGTGTGCGGTCATAGGCTTCAGCTGTTGCAAAGGTGCGGGAATCGATAACATGTGCGATAACAAGGCGTGCATCATTGTTTTTTGCGATTTTGATTGCTTTCTGGAATGCCTTTTCAGCAGCTTCAGAACCATCTACAGCGATTACAATATTTTGATATTTCATAGTTATCTCTCCTCTCTACTTTAATTATATACCCTTTTTTACAACGTTACAATCAATATTTGCCAATAAAAATCACAACATTGTTACAGCCTTTTGGGCAAGCTAGCAGTAAGGAGGTGATCTTTTTGGAAAAAGAAAAGAAACATCCAAAACTATATACCGATCCAAAAGGTGTAGAAACGGTCAAGAATCAGTTGAATGAAAGCTACCAGAGTGGTGTTATTGAAAACCAACTCGAAAACAACCGCGGCATCCATCATTTCAACAATAAAAGCAGATAATTGTCATTAAAATAAAGTTGAACAGACGCGACATAAAGCCGGAGGTTATGGCGCGGTCTGTTTCAACTTTTTTCTGTCTATTTGATTATTTTAATGCTTTAAAACAATCTTTTTGATACAATTAAATAGAATGAATTATGCTTAAACAGGAGGATACGGGGAATGAGAATCGGTATACCGAAAGAAGTACTTAACAATGAAAACAGAGTCGCAATGGCACCATCCGGCGTGTATTCCTTAACGCAAGCAGGGCATCAAGTGTTTATTCAAAAAAATGCTGGTGAAGGCTCGAGCTTTGCAGACGAGGCTTATAAAGAAGTTGGAGCAGTAATTGTTGATACAGCGGAAGAAGCATGGAAACAAGATATGGTACTTAAAGTAAAAGAACCCCAAGAAGAAGAATTTAAATATTTTCATGAAGGACTTATTTTATTTACGTATTTACATTTAGCGAATGAACCTGAATTAACGAAGGCACTTGCGGAGCATAAAGTGACCGCTCTTGCTTACGAAACCGTACAATTGCCACATGGCCCGTTACCATTACTAACACCGATGAGTGAAGTTGCTGGAAGAATGGTTACGCAAGTCGGAATGCAATTCCTAGAAAAAATTAAGGGTGGAAAAGGAATTCTCCTTTCCGGTATTCCTGGAGTTGCTCGTGGGAAGGTTGCCATCATTGGCGGCGGGGTAGTTGGTACAAATGCTGCTAAAATTGCGATTGGTTTAGGTGCGAAGGTTACGATTATTGATTTAAATCCGGATCGTTTACGTCAACTCGATGATATTTTTGGGAATTCCATTACGACATTAATTTCAAATCCGCATAATATCCAAGAAGCGGTGACAGAAGCGGATCTCGTCGTTGGCTCTGTATTAATTCCTGGCGCTAAAGCCCCGGTCCTTGTGACAGAGCGGATGGTGAAACAAATGACGCCTGGCTCTGTCATGGTTGACGTTGCCATTGATCAAGGTGGAAACTTTGAAACGAGCGATCGTATTACAACACATGACGATCCAATATTTCTAAAACATGGAGTCGTTCATTATACAGTTGCAAACATGCCTGGAGCAGTTCCGCAAACGGCAACGATAGGTTTAACGAATGCGACTTCACCTTATGTTCTGCAACTTGCAAATAAAGGATACAAACAAGCTGTACTAGATAATGAAGCCCTTCTTAAAGGGGTAAATACGCTAGGCGGTTATGTCACGTATAAAGCAGTTGCCGATACACATGAGATGGAATATAAAAGTGTCCAAGATGTATTACGTAATTAAAGAAAAAGCACTGGACTCCAGTGCTTTTTCTTTAATCGATGATTTGTAAATTTTTCGGGTATGCTGTTAAGATCTCGGCGCCGTTTTTCGTCATGAACATCATGTCTTCAATGCGAACGCCGCCAGTTCCTGGAATGTAGATTCCCGGCTCAATTGTGAAGCACATACCTTCTTTTAGTTCGAGCGTATTATCACTGCTCATGGAAGGGTACTCATGGACTTCAATCCCAAGTCCGTGACCGACACGATGATTGAAGTATTTACCATATCCTTTTGATTCAATGTATTCTCGTGCAGCTTGGTCGACTTTATTTACTGGTGTGCCAAGCTGAGATGCTTCAATCGCCTTTTCATTTGCCCGGAGAACTGTCTGATAAATTTCTTCTTGTTCTGAGGTAACAGATTTAAAAGCAACAGTGCGCGTAATATCGGAGCAATAGCCGTCAAAAATAACACCAAGATCAAATAAGACTATGTCTCCTGCCGTTATTTTCTTTTGACCAGGTGTGCCGTGAGGGGAAGCTGTTTTCGCACCGGAGATGCATGTCGTTGCAAAGGACATTTCCTGGATGCCTTGCTTTTTCATTTCATATTCGATAACAGCAATAATATCTAGTTCTGTAGCTCCTTCTGCAATGGCTTCTATCCCTGTTTTTATCGCGAGATCAGCGTACTGTGCTGCTTGTTTCAAGAGTGTATATTCTTTTTTGCTTTTAATAACCCGAATATCAGCAAGTATATTTTCCAAATCAAAAAATGCAACATTCTGGAAGCTCGCTGTCAGGTTATTATAACGCTCTAATGTGAAGTGATTATGCTCAATTGCCATCGATACTGGTAATTTTTCCTGACCGCGGAGAAAGTCACTTAATAACTGCCACGGGTTTTCATGATCATGATAACTGATGATCGTATCATTCCAGCCAGCCGCTTTCGCATCTTCCACTTCCATGGCCGGAACGACGATAATTGGATCGATTGCTTCACTGACATAGACTGCGATGACCCGCTCGTGTGGTTCGGTATAATAGTTGCTCAAATAATAGAAGTTGGCTGTAGATGTTATTAAAGCACTATCAAAATTATTCCGTTTCAGTTCTTTTATTAACTCTTCAATACGTGTATTCAAGTAAATCACCTCAAGTAACATATAGTACTACTAGTATAGCACTGTGAAATATTTTTAGCATTTTATATTTTTCTTGAAACCTTTTTTGTTGTCAGCCCGTATTAATAAGCAAACAGTTCCTTAAGGATTTTTATCTAATTTGTCTATCCAAGATTAACAATATTTCAAGGAGGAGATTACATGTTTCAATTTTTCAAGCGAATGAAGACGGTAGTAAGTTCAGAATTAAATGCGATGATTGACAGGGCAGAGGATCCGGTTAAAATGCTCGATCAGTTCCTGCGTGATATGGGGGAAGATATCAGAGAAGCAGAGCAAGCCGTTGCCAAACAAATTGCAAACGAGAAGATGCTGAAGCGGAAGGTCAATGATACACAGGCATTAGTGGATCGCCGTCAGGAACAAGCGGAAAAAGCGGTTGAGGCAGGAAATGATGACTTAGCCCGCCGTGCCCTCCAAGATCGACGTGAGCATGAAGGCACATTAGCAACGCTCACAGAATCTTGGGAGAAAGCGCAAGCGGATGTAGAGTCTCTGCGTGATAAGCTCGATGAAATGAAGCGGGAATACAATGACATGCGCTTGAAAAAAGATTCTTTGAAAGCTCGCGCAGAATCTGCGAAAACAAGGACGAAAATGAACCGTACAATGTCCTCTATCAGCAGTGACGATTCTCGCCAAGGCTTTGAGCGTATGGAAGAGAAAGTATTACGTTTTGAAGCAGAAGCAGAAACGTCTGAACACCTGTCACAGGCAAGCCGGACATTAGATGATGATTTCAGAGATTTAATTACGAATGATGTAGATGACGAACTTGCAGCGCTGAAGCAGAAAATGGGTAAAGATGATAGCGAGAAAAGTGAATAAATAATGGAAAAGCACCGTTTGCTGCGGTGCTTTTCTTATGGGAAACTTGTTATCGCTTAACATTCCCTATACAGTATGTTTTAATTTTAGTATAGATAGAATTAATTCTAAAAAAGGAGAGATAGTAAATGAAAGTATCTTATCACGGTCATTCCGTCGTTAAAGTCGAAACAGGAAAACATACGATATTAATTGATCCATTTATTACAGGAAATGAAGCTTGTGATTTAGATTCAAATACAGTAGAAGCAGATGCTATTTTACTAACTCACGCGCATAATGATCATGTAGGGGACACACTTGAAATTGCTAAGCGAACAGGAGCATTCGTCGTTGCTCCGAATGAACTTGCTGTATATTTAGGATCGAAGGGAATTGAAACCCATCCCATGCATATCGGAGGGGCAAGAGAGTTTGATTTCGGTAAGGTGAAATTCACCCAAGCATTCCATGGTTCATCTTACACGGAGGATGATGGTTCTATCATTTATGGCGGGATGCCAGGGGGGATTCTCTTCACCACCGTAAACGGGAAAACAATTTATCATGTTGGAGATACCGCACTGTTTACCGATTTGAAGATGTACGGAGAAATGAATGATATTGAAGTGGCATTCATTCCAATCGGAGATAACTTTACAATGGGACCGGAAGATGCACTTATTGCAGCAGATTGGATAAATGCAAAAGTAAGTGTACCGGTCCATTACAACACATTCCCAGTGATTGAACAAGATGCTGACGCTTGGGCAAGCAAAGTGAAAACTGGCGAAGGGCGTGCGCTGAAGGTTGGAGAGTCTATCGAACTTTAAATATCTGGAAAATGGTAAACAAAAAGACTGTATAAATGCTGAGAAGGCGTTTATACAGTCTTTTATTTGTAAAATTTTTGTTAAATCGATCCATATTGACTAACTATTTTTGGTTGGTGGTGCTATAATCATAGGTATAAAGTTTCTTTTTGTTATTTAAAGGGAGTGCGTGTAGTGGAGTTATTCTTATCTTCCCTATTCTTTCTATTTGGTGCTGCTTTCGGTTCTTTTTTTAATGTAGTAGGGATTCGCTCGCCAAAGAACGAAACCTTCGTTCATAATCGGTCCCATTGTCCGAAATGTAATAAAACCTTAGCGTGGTTTGAATTAGTTCCAATTCTATCTTATCTGTTACAGCTAGGGAAATGCCGGAATTGTAAAGAAAAAATATCCATCATTTATCCTGTCGTAGAGACTTTAACTGGTGCTTTATTTGTACTTAGTTACTTAACGTTTGGGTTGAGCGCAGAACTCATAATATCGCTATTACTCGTATCGATGTTAATGATTATTTTTGTTTCGGACATCCATTATATGATCATCCAAAATAAAGTATTGCTGTTTTTCCTTCCACTATTTATTATTCTTCGTATGATCACACCACTCGAACCTTGGTGGTCACCGATTGCCGGGGCAGTTGCTGGAACCGTGCTGTTGGCATTGATTATTTTAGTGAGCCGAGGCGGTATGGGAGCTGGGGATATGAAGTTATTTGGAGTACTTGGAATTGTTTTAGGTTTTCAGAATGTGTTCCTAGCTTTCTTTTTAGCCTGCCTGATTGGAGCGATTGTTGGCATCCTGTTGATCGCTTTAAAGGTTGTAAAACGGAAACAGCCGATTCCTTTTGGTCCGTATATAGTGATTGGAGCATTGATTGCTTATTTTTACGGGAAAGAGATAGTTCAACTTTACATTAGCTTCTTCTCGTGAATAATTTTGACCTTTTTATTCTTCTATTATTGTTTCCTATCTTAATGAATTTCATAATACGTATTTAATGCTTCATCACCATATGTAGTTGGGTTGATTCGTTCCCAACTACATATGGTGATGGAAAAGCCGACTTTGGTAATTATGAAATTCATTCATCAATTAGAAACAAAAAATAATTTAAACCACAATGATTCAGATTTAAGAGTTGAAGGTGATTTGGGTGGGGGCAATAATATAGATATTAACGGTCGTTTTCCAGATGAGTGTAACTTTATAGAGGATGACAATGAACTTCCAAGTGATTTTAATTTTTCTGACCTTGAATGTGAAAAAACGATAGTTGATGTAACATACTAAAACAACATGGAATAAAGCATTTTATGTTCTTTTAAATACATAAAACTCATAAACTAATACCAACGAAAGGAGGCACACCCACCCATGAAAAACCAACAGACCCTCCGACTTCTGCTTGCAGGCTTCATGCTTTATTTTGCCTGGCCGAAAATCCCACAAGCCACTTCCACCCTTGAGATGACATTCTGGGCGATGTGGCTGTTGTTCTTTCTCGCAGTTGTTGGTTCAAACTTAGCAAGTCTTTTACAGATAATACAGCCGCCCGCAATAGAACAGTCGGTTGAAGAAAACAAAGTTCGTGACAAACATTGAGTTATTACGCCTTAAACTGTATAATTGAGTTAAGACTTTGATATAGTACAGATGAGGCGGTGTAAACAATGGCTACAAAGCATGAAATGATTTTACAACACATTTTATCGTTGGAAGTTGGCCAGAAAATCTCCGTACGTCAAATAGCGAAAGATTTGGATGTTAGTGATGGAACCGCATACCGGGCAATTAAAGAAGCGGAAAATCAAGGACTCGTAAGTACGATTGAGCGAGTTGGAACAATCCGTATTGAAAAGAAAAGAAAAGAAAATTTCGAGCGACTGACGTTTGCAGAGGTTGTTAATATAATTGATGGACAAGTTTTAGGTGGCAGGGAAGGGCTGCATAAAACACTTAATAAGTTTATAATCGGCGCGATGCAGCTGGAAGACATGATGCGTTACACCGATGCTGGTTCTTTGCTGATTATCGGGAACCGGGTGGAAGCGCATTATAGTGCTCTCGAAGCTGGAGCAGCTGTATTAATTACCGGCGGATTCGATACGGACGAGAAGAATAAGCGGCTTGCGGATGAAACGGGTTTGCCGATCATCTCAACTAGCTATGATACATTTACCGTAGCATCGATGATTAACCGGGCGATTTATGACCAGCTAATTAAGAAGGAAATTATTTTTGTTGGAGATATTGCGACACCTTTAGAGGAAACATTCTATCTAAAGACAAAGGATAAGGTAAAAGATTGGTATGAACTGAACAAATATTCAACACATACACGTTTCCCTGTTATTGATAGTAAGAAACGAGTTGTCGGCATGGTTTCTTCTAAAGATATTGTGGGTCAAGATGAGAATCTAGGGATTGACAAATTAATGAGCAGGAAACCCCATGTCGTCCAGTCCAAGACGTCTCTCGCATCTGCTTCCCATACGATGGTGTGGGAAGGGATTGAGTTATTGCCAGTAGTTGACGAGGCAAGGGCGCTCACTGGTGTCGTTTCGCGGCAAGATGTGTTAAAAGCAATGCAGCAGATTCAACGGCAGCCACAAGTCGGGGAGACGATAAGTGACATTATCAATAGTAATCTCGTCACGAGTGAAGATAACCCCCATGTATTTATTACGAGTGTTGTGCCGCAGATGACGAATCATCTCGGTACGTTAGGTCATGGTGTGTTCACTGCCTTAATTATTGAATCGAGCAGCCGGTTATTAATGCATATGAGGAAAGCGGACCTTTCGATTGAAAATATAACAGTATTTTTCACAAAACCAGTGCAGATCGAAAGTGAACTGAGCATCCATCCAACCATTCTTGAAATCGGACGTTTATACGCAAAAATTGATGTTGAGGTATACGATGAACGCACATTGATTGGAAAGGGGCTCTTAATGGCACAGCTAATCAGCCGATAAAAAAATGCACCCGTTTATTGGGTGCATTTTTCATTGCATCTATAAAATAAGTACGGTGGACTACTATAATTACTAGGACTAGCCGCGTCCGCTCTGCGCCCAACAACTATCAAACTTCACACACCTCCAATCGATAAAGAAGACTTGCCAATTGGCTTCAGCCAGAGGCTTAGTCGCACTTATACCCTTGTGGTGAAAGTCAACATAAACTCACTCTCGTCGCCTGAGTTACCTTTATCTCCCTTCCGGTAAAAAGGAGATTCGATTAAGTTCGCCCCTTCCTGGGGCAACATGGAACTACCTCCCATCCTGGGAGGCACAGTTTGTACGTTGCTAAACGGGCGCTTCCGCCTTTGTTTTTCATTCAGCTGGATGGAGTCTGCGGTATTCTTTCTTATAATGTCTTGATTCATTATATCCACGGATAATTTGCATGCCGCCTAAGAGGGCAAAGATAATTCCAATAAATATGGAAATGACACTTTCGTAAAAGAAATATTGGTTGATAGCGAAAAGAAGAATAAAAGCACCGAGGCAGAGTCGGGATCTTCCATTAAAATATTTCTGTGTTAAGATATCTTTGCTTTTCACAATTGCAACCTTATAATATACATATAACACAATAGAAATAACAATACCGATAGTGAATATAATCATTCAATCTCTCCTAAATAAACATTCTATGAAACGATCCATTGCTATTATAAGTCTATTTTAACTTGTTTTCACTTATTATGCCAGTTCGTTCTAATTGATATGAGGAAGGTTTGATGAATAAAGTGATTATATTCTACAATAAGATTGGAGCTATAGTATGGAAAAGCAAGCAATCATGAAAGAAATTAAACAGTATGGCACGATTATTATTCATCGGCACGTCAGGCCGGATCCGGATGCACTTGGTTCGCAAGCTGGACTGAAAGAAATTATCCAAGCCTCCTTCCCGGAGAAAAAAGTCTATATCGTAGGGGAGGATGACCCTGAATTTGATTATCTTGTGAAGATGGATGTTGTTTCCGATGCGACATATGAAGGGGCACTTATCATTATTTGTGACACGGCGAATACACCTCGGGTCGATGATGAAAGATACATGAAGGGCGAGAAAATCATTAAAATTGATCATCATCCAAACGTCGACATCTACGGTGACGTACAATGGGTTGATACAACGGCAAGTTCGACGAGTGAAATGATCTATGAGCTGTATGAAGCAGGGAAAGAAGAAGGTTTTATTTTGAATGATGCAGGAGCCCGCCTGCTTTATGCGGGAATTGTCGGGGATACCGGCAGGTTCCTTTTCCCGAGTACGACGAAGAAGACGTTCCAATATGCAGCTGAGCTTGTTACGTATAACTTCAACCGTTCGGAATTATATCAGAATCTTTATAGTGTGGAAACTCATATACTCCGTTTAAGAGGACATATTTTAAAGGAATTTGAAATGTTTGATTCAGGGCTCTGCGCTGTGAAATTAACGAAGGAATTACTCGAAACGTTTCAGGTTTCTCCAGATGAGACAGGGCAACTTGTACAAATTTTTGGAGACGTGAAGGGAATAAAAGCATGGGTCATTTTCGTTGAGGAAGAGGATCTGATTCGTGTTCGGCTTCGTTCGAAAGGACCAATCATTAATGAAATTGCCGCTAAATATGATGGTGGGGGACATCCGATGGCGTCAGGTGCGACCATTTATAAATGGAAGGAAGCGGACCAGGTCATTCATGATTTAAATGAAGCATGTGAAAACTATTAGACAACTTGACATTCATTACGTTTTTATCTTATGCGGCAAGAAAGGGCTTATATTTCTTATCTGCTAGAAAATAACCCAGTCTTTTTCTCGTCTGGGTTATTCACTCATCTCCGGGTAATCCTTCTGGGGAATAATCCAACAGCCGGCTGGAGTTTTATCGAATACGACATTTAGATTTTCTCTCGCTATATCCCGCTCGAGCAGGCGAATAAGTTCCGCTGATTCAGCAAAGGCATTTTCCCCATTTTTCAATTGCTCGATTTTTTGATTCAATAAGGATTTTCTAGGTATGACCATGATGTTTCTCCTCCATTCTTCTTCTATCCTATGGGCATTTAATAAATTGGTTCCGATTTTACTTGAATCCAAGAAGAACGCTTACAATCATTTTTACTCCTATATTACACAAAATATACGCACATTAAACGGGAGTTCTAGATAACTCATGAAATGTTCAATTCGCTACTTTTCCTTCAACGGCAATAATTAATTTTGAATCAATGATTAAGCGTGTAATCGAAAAGTGATACGTAACGCTATCAATCGTGAACGCTTTGTTTTCAATTGCTGAGATAAGCAGTTCTACACTGGAGGAAACATTTAAGATATCATTTCCGATGAGATGACTGACTTCTTCTTTGATTAATGTTTTGAGCTGGGAGACGAGTAAGCTGTCATTTTTCAGCACATTTGGATTTGAAATCGTAATTTCAATCGCTTCTATTGTTCTTGCGGTGTCCTGATTTTCCTGACTTTCAAGTAACGCTTTATTCTGTTGTCTGAGATCAATGATTTCTTCTCGCAGTTCATAATTCTCGGCGAGCAATTCTTCGTACATGACTCCATACATATAGATTAAGACGAAGTAGCTGACGAGGCCGCCAACGAGGATACCGATGATGAATCGCTGCCATTCCGGTCGTTTATAATAAGGAGGGAAGTGCATTTAAGACATCCCTCTCTGTGTGAGCCATTCAATAATCATAATTCCAACTTTAACTCCCCCCATTGCAGAGACGATGAGGAGCACTTGTTTTACAAGGTCAAAGGTGGAGCCATCGAGTAAGCCTCTTTCTACATTGGCGATCGCATCGAATGTTCCGCCGATTGCCGCCACAATTGCCCAAATACGCAATTTGTCCGCGATTCTTGTCATGGATGATAACGGAGCTTCCCCAGTTGCGAAGTCTCCGATACTACCGATAACGGAACCGCCAAGAATAACACCGAAAGCAATGAAAAAACAATGGATAAATGCTGCGAAAAACCGTTCCTCCATGAAGCACTTCACCCCTTTTAGCATGTCCTTTATTATTTTATGAATAGATGTTTCTGATTATGAACCCTTGTAACAATCACGGAAAAAAACACGTAACCGTATGCTTGTTCTTATATTATTGCTATAATAGAAAGTAATGAAAAGAAGGTGGGATTGTATGGCTTACATACATTTACAAGTTAGAAGCGGCTACAGTCTTATGAACAGTACAATTACCATTGATAAATTAATAAATAAAGCGAAGGAATTACAATTCCCTGCACTTGCTTTAACGGATGAGGGGGTACTGTACGGAGCCGTCTCCTTTTACCGTGCATGTATGCGTGCAGGCATTAAACCGATACTTGGTTTGATCGTACCACTCTTAGCGGATGAACAAGGAACAATTACGAATCTTACATTACTTGCGAAGGATTATACCGGATATCATCAATTGATGCGTTTAAGCACACTCCTTCAAGTGGAAGATAAAGCGGCACTTTCTACGGAAGAAATTAGAGAGCAAGCAACCGGATTAATTGGGATTATTCCGGTTCAAGATACGAAGCTTCGTTCAATGCTGGGTGATAATAACTTTCAGGATGTAAAGGATTATTTGCAATCATTTGAAGAGCTGTTTGGAAAAGAAGATTTTTATATTGGTGTCGAACAAAGTGGGAGAACTGCTTCATTATTAAAAGCTTACGCAGATACATACCCAACGAACATTACTGTCATTACAGATGTTCATTATCTCGAGGAGAAAGACGTCTATAGCTATGATTGTCTTCTTGCGATGAGAAGTGGCAGGCAGTGGAATATGCAATTATCAACTCCTGAGCTAAAAGGTAAGCATTTACGTACCGAGCAGGAAGTGGAACTTGAACTTGGGGAGCTTTTTCCTGAAGCAATCCATGAATCAGAGAAAATCGCTGCGAAATGCTCGGTTGAAATGGACTTTACAAAACGCTATCTCCCGACGTTTCCGCTCGAGGGAGTGACGGATGCACATACTTATTTAAAAGAACAATGTATGTTGAAGTTGAAAGAGAAATACGACGAACCAACGAAAGAAATTAAAGAACGCCTGGCTTACGAGTTATCTGTTATCAAGACAATGGATTTCAGTGACTATTTCCTTATAACAGCAGATATTATTGCATATGCCAAACAGAAAGGGATCGTTGTCGGCCCTGGCCGTGGTTCTTCAGCTGGTTCACTCGTCGCATATACGCTCGGGATTACGGATGTCGATCCGATAAAGTATGATTTGCTGTTTGAACGTTTCCTGAATCCGGAAAGGCAGACGATGCCAGATATTGATATTGACTTCTCCGATGAAAGACGCGATGAAGTCATTGCATATGTCAGAGGAAAATATGGTACGGGGCATGTGGCACAAATTATTACGTTTGGTACATTTGCGGCAAGGTCATTAATAAGAGAATTAATAAAGACACTTGACGTGGAACAACAAGATGCCCGATTTATTTTAAAGGAAATCGGCTCTCAGCCGTCGAATTCTATAGTAGAGATGATGAAAGGTCTTCCTGAGCTAGCAGCGTATATTAAGCAATCCACTAAATTAAAACTATTATTCCAGGTAGCGATAAGCTTGGAGGGGCTCCCGCGTCACATCTCAACCCATGCGGCCGGTGTAGTTATTAGTGAAAGGCCATTACTTGAGCATACTCCGCTTACAACAGGGGCAGGGGAGACCTATTTAACCCAGTTTGCCATGAATGACCTGGAAGCAATCGGCTTATTGAAGATGGACTTTCTTGGCTTGCGGAATTTGTCTTTGCTCGAAAGGGTCGTTCAATCTGTAAATTATGTGAGAAAGGGACCGCTTCGTTTGGAAGCAATTCCTGTTTGGGACAATCGAACGTTTCAAATCCTTCGAGAAGGCCGAACGAATGGAGTCTTCCAATTGGAATCTGAAGGGATGAAGCGGGTGCTGAGAGAATTACAGCCGACAGACTTTGAAGATATCGTTGCGGTCAATGCGCTTTACAGGCCAGGTCCAATGGATTTCATACCGACCTATATCGCAAGGAAAAATGGAGAGCAGGCTACTTCATATCCGCATCAAGACCTGAAGCCAATTTTGGAATCAACTTACGGGGTACTCGTCTATCAGGAACAGATTATGCAAATTGCCAGCCGGATTGCCGGGTTCAGTCTAGGTGAAGCAGATATTCTGCGACGAGCTGTCAGTAAGAAAAACCATGCAGCAATGGAAGAAGAGCATCAAGCCTTTATCCAAGGCTGTATGAGCAATGGTTATACGATGCAAGTGGCGGAGGAAATCTTCAGTTGGATTGTTCGTTTTTCCAATTACGGATTCCCCCGAAGTCATGCAGTTGCTTATAGTAAAATTTCGTATCAATTAAGTTATTTGAAAGCAAATTATCCTGCGAACTTTTTTGCTGAAATTTTAAGTGCCGCTCGGAATCAGCAAGATAAGATTCAACTTTACTTAAAAGAGATGAGTGAGATGGATCTGGAACTTTTGCCGCCATCGATTAATCAGAGCTTTGGTAAGTACTCGGTGGAAAAGGGGCAGATTCGCATGGGTCTTCACTCGATTAAAGGGATTAGCAGGGATGCGATCTGGGCTATTATTGAAACACGGAGGAAAGCACCGTTTAAGAATCTGTTTGACTTTTGCTTAAGGGTACCGACTGAGACTGTGAAGCGTTCGACGATTGAAAATTTGATTCTTGCCGGTGCCTTTGATGATCTATATGATAATCGCGCAAGTTTGCTTGCTTCCATTGATCAGGCGATGGAACAAGGCGAATTATTCCGCGAGTTCTATGACCAGCCGAATCTTTTCGAAAATCAGCTCAGTTTGGAAGGAAAATATGTAGAAATAGAAGACTTCACGGTAGCAAAGAAGCTTCAGGATGAGAAAGAATTACTTGGGATGTATATTTCCAGTCATCCACTTAAAAATTACCGAACTCGGCTTCGTGCAAGTGGTTACTTGCAACTTGCTGCATTAAAGCATGTTCTCCAGAAGAATGAAACGAAAATTGTTGTAATTGTGCAGGAGATTAAACAAATTCGAACGAAGCGTGGTGAACAGATGGCATTCCTTGTGATTGCAGATGAACAGGATACGTTAGACGCAGTTATCTTTCCGGATACTTATAGAGAAGTAAAGCGCTGGCTCGAGGAAGAACAGCTTATAACGATTACCGGCAGGGCAGAAGAGAGGAACGGGCGTTTACAATTTGTGGCTCAGGAGATGGAGCTTTTTAAGGAAGAAGAATTGGAACAAGCATCTGGAAAAGTTATTTTTATCAAATCGACGGAGGAGACCAATCCTGAAGCAATGGGCGTAATTGATCAAGTTGCTAAAGAGCATCCAGGAAGTGCACCAATTATTCTATATAACGAAGTACAAGACCAATCCTATAAATTAAAGGAAAATTATTTCCTTTATCCAACTCACGCAAGTTTAAACAAGTTAAGAGATTTTTTCGGAAAAGACAATGTCGTAATGAGAAAAGCATAGTCTGTTGTGATGCTTTACAGATGTTTCTCATTTGATATAATATAGAAGTTGCAGGTGGTCAGACCACTAGAGCGTACAGTCAGCCGTCTGAATATGGGAATATTTAAAGGGGAGAATATAATCATGGCAAATCTAAGAGATGAAGCATTACATATGCATAAAGTGAATCAGGGTAAGATTTCGGTTGAATCAAAAGTTCCGGTGAACGATGCAAAAGATTTAAGTCTTGCCTATTCACCAGGCGTAGCGGAGCCTTGCAAAGAAATTTACGATCGCACATCTCGCGTCTATGACTACACGATGAAGGGGAATATGGTTGCTGTTGTCAGTGATGGTTCAGCAGTTCTCGGGCTCGGCAATATTGGACCTGAAGCTTCACTTCCTGTTATGGAGGGGAAAGCAGTATTATTTAAGAGCTTCGCAGGGGTAGATGCGTTTCCGATTTGTTTAGCAACTCAAGATGTTGACCAGATTGTCAATACGGTAAAACTTCTTGAGCCGACATTCGGCGGGGTTAACTTAGAAGATATTGCGGCACCAAACTGCTTCATCATTGAAGAACGCTTGAAGGATGAAACAAATATTCCGATATTCCATGATGACCAGCATGGAACAGCAATTGTTACGGTTGCAGGCTTAATTAATTCCTTGAAGCTTGTCGATAAGAAACTTAAAGATATTAAAGTCGTATTAAGTGGGGCAGGGGCTGCAGGTATTGCAATTGCCCGGTTACTGGAGAGCTTTGGTGTACGCAATATGGTGATGACGGATTCCCGCGGGGCTATTTATGACGGCAGAAGCTATGGAATGAATGAAATTAAAGAAATGGTCGCTCAGTTTACGAACCTTGATAAGTTGGAAGGTACACTCGAGGATATGCTGGAGGATGCCGATGTATTTATTGGTGTTTCTGTTGCCGGGGCTCTGACAGAAAAGATGGTAGCAAAAATGAATAGAGATCCCATTATCTTTGCCATGGCAAACCCGGATCCGGAAATTATGCCGGACGAGGCGAAGAAGGCTGGTGCTAAAGTGATTGGAACCGGTCGTTCTGACTTCCCGAACCAAGTAAATAACGTATTGGCATTTCCAGGGATTTTCCGGGGAGCGCTTGAAGTACGTGCAACAAGAATAAATGAAGCGATGAAGGTAGCAGCAGCGGAAGCAATTGCTTCTCTAATTTCGGATGAAGATTTGAATGAGGATTATGTGATTCCTGTAGCATTTGATGCACGTGTGGCACCAATTGTAGCAAAAAGTGTTGCAAAAGCAGCAATGGAGTCTGGTGTAGCCCGTATCCAAGTCGATCCAGAAGAGGTAGCAGAGAAGACGAGAGAGCTCGCAGGAAACTACGAATGATGAGATGAAGAAGCTTAGGAAGGGATAGATGTTTAAGGTGTCAAATTCTTCGAAACCAAAAGTATATCAAGGCGTGCTCGAGGAATTACGGGCTTATATTAAAGACAATCATCTATTACCCGGTGATAAATTGCCTTCGGAACGAGAGTTAGCCGATAAATTACAGGCAGGCCGATCTTCCATCAGGGAAGCATTACGTGCGCTTGAGTTGTTAGGGCTGATTGAAACCCGTCGCGGGGAAGGAACATTTTTAAGAACCTATCAATCATTACAATCTGTGGAATTATTATCTTCATTCATTTTATTAGCAGATAGGACGAAAGATGAACTCCTTCAAGTAAAAGCGATGATTGAAAAAGAAGCGGTGAAGTTAGCATGCCCAAAATTGGACGAGACGGCACTATTAGAATTGGATGCTTCGGTTAGCAAGGAAATAACACGAGAAGAAAAGCATATGATTTTTTTCTCTTACTTATTTAAAAAAGCGAATAATCAATTATTGCTAAAAATTTGGATGATGCTTGAAGAATTTTCAAGCTCCCTTCCTGTAGCTTATTATGGTAAAACTTTTTATAACCAATTAATGGAACTATTGTCGAAAAAAGATTGTTATGCGATAGAAGCATTATTTGAACAGCAAGATCATCAATTATATGATTAATTCCGAATAGCTTACAGAAAATAACAGATTTTTCGTCGTGGTTAAGCTATAGTAGAATAGATATACTATGCACGCTGTTAGAAAGAAGGAGGTATGATCTTGCTAAAAGATATATTTGGCAAGCGCAGACGATATGCATCGATACCAAGTGAACAGGGGAAAATGGACGTTCCGGAAGGTCTCATGCAGAAATGTAAAGGATGTAGTAAAATCTTTTACACAAAAGAAGTGAAGAAATCCCAACACGTCTGTACGAACTGCGGCTACCATCATCCACTTGCCGCTTGGGAGCGGATTGATAGCCTCTTTGATGAAGATACATTTATGGAATGGGATGCGGGCATCACATCTGCAAACCCGCTAAACTTCCCGGATTATATAGAAAAACTGGAAAAAGATCAGCAGAAAACGGGTTTAAATGAAGGTGTTGTAACGGGAAAAGGTTTGATTGACAGCCAACCGACTGCCTTTGCAGTAATGGACTCGAATTTCCGGATGGGAAGTATGGGTTCAGCAATCGGTGAGAAAATTGCCCGTGCGATTGAGAATGCGAGAAAAGAAGCGATTCCGTTCATTATCTTTTCTGCTTCAGGAGGCGCAAGAATGCAGGAAGGTGTTCTTAGCCTTATGCAAATGGCGAAAACTTCAATTGCTATTAAACGATTCAGTGATGCTGGCGGATTGATAATTTCTGTTATGACCCACCCGACAACAGGAGGAGTGTCTGCAAGCTTTGCATCTATCGGCGATTATAATTTTGCGGAACCAGGTGCGTTAATCGGCTTTGCAGGTAGACGAATTATAGAGCAAACAATCAGGGAAAAACTGCCTCAAGATTTCCAAACCGCTGAGTTTCAGCTAAAGCATGGACAGTTAGATAAAGTTATTCACCGAAAAGATATGCGGAATACCCTTTCCCAGTTGCTGAAGCTGCATCAGAAGGGTGGAGAGTAAGAAATGAAGCAAGTATTAGATTTTGAAAAGCCGGTAGTCAATTTAAGGGACAAAATTGCCGAGCTGAAAAAGATTACACAAGATAGTGAAATGGATTTAACCGATGAAATTTCAACCTTGGAAGAAAGGTTAAAAGTATTGGAAGATGATATATACGGTAACTTAAAACCGTGGGAACGGGTGCAGATGGCGAGACACGGAGACCGTCCAACGACACTTGATTATATCGGGCTCCTCTTTACTGATTTCATCGAATTTCATGGTGATCGTTTATTTGGTGATGATGCTGCAATTGTTTCTGGTATTGCTTTCTATAAAGATAAGCCGGTTACCATTATCGGCCATCAGCGCGGGAAGGATACGAAGGAAAATATCCGCCGTAACTTCGGGATGCCTCATCCGGAAGGGTACCGGAAGGCATTACGTCATATGAAACAAGCTGAGAAATTTAAGCGACCAATTATTTGTTTTATCGATACGAAGGGAGCTTATCCTGGGAAAGCTGCAGAAGAACGGGGACAAAGTGAGGCAATTGCAAGAAACTTAATGGAAATGGCTGGCCTTACTGTTCCGATCGTCTGTATTGTCATCGGAGAAGGCGGTAGCGGCGGAGCGCTTGCGCTTGGAGTTGGAGACCATATTCATATGCTCGAGAATTCAACTTACTCTGTCATATCGCCTGAAGGGGCAGCAGCGCTTCTTTGGAAAGATGCAAGTTTAGCAAAACATGCGGCAGAAACGATGGGAATCACTTCCTATGATTTGAAAAAACTTCAGGTTGTTGATGAAATTATTCCGGAACCGCGAGGTGGAGCCCATCGTGACGTTGATGAACAAGCAAAATTCATCGATACAGTCCTATCTAAATCCCTTAAGACCTTAGCTACATACGATGAAGAGGAGTTATTGGAAAAAAGATGGGAAAAATATAAACAAATTGGTGACTATACAAATCGATAAGAAATGAGCGGTGCTTTGTCTTTTTAGTGACAAGCGCCGTGTTTTTTGGCAGAAAGATAAGTATAAAGCCTTACTTACTGCATAAGTGCAACGAAGTCATTCGCCGAAAAGTATTGGCGAATGCTAGTTTTCTAATCATTTCGCGGTGAAATAATTGCTATTTTACCGCTTTTTATTTATCTTTAATGTAGTGAGGTAAAATGATACAGGGAATATGAAAGTAATAGTACAGTTTTTCCTTGCTTGAGAATTGATGTAAAAGCTGAAATCAAGCTTGTACTAATAAAACCTATATTTGAGGTGAAGAAGATGAAACGAATTGGAGTTCTAACAAGTGGCGGCGATGCGCCGGGAATGAATGCTGCAATCCGCGCTGTCGTTCGAAAAGGAATTTATCACGAATTGGAACTGTATGGCATCAAGTACGGTTACCAAGGATTGATGGAAGGCCGTATCGAAAAAATGGAAATCGGTTCTGTTGGTGACATTATACAGCGAGGCGGAACAATGCTTTATTCAGCCCGAAGTGATGAGTTTAAAACGAATGAAGGTCAGGAAAAGGCAATTGAGCAATTGAAGAAGTTTGGAATTGAAGGCCTCGTGATTATCGGCGGTGATGGAAGCTTCCTCGGTGCAGATGCACTTACAAAAAAAGGCTTCCCTTGTATTGGTGTTCCAGCCACGATTGATAATGATATTAAGGGCACGGATTTTACAATCGGTTTTGATACTGCATTAAATACCGTTATTGAAGCAATCGACAAAATCCGTGACACAGCTACTTCGCATGAGCGTACCTATATCATTGAAGTAATGGGTAGAGATGCAGGAGACCTGGCATTGTGGGCAGGACTTGCTGGAGGAGCGGAAAGCATCATTATTCCAGAGGATACAGAGGATTTTGAAACAATAGTTGACCGTTTGAAGCGTGGTCACCAACGTGGGAAGCGGCATAGTATTATACTTCTCGCTGAAGGGGTAGGCAGCGGTTTTGAATATGGTCAAAGAATAGAAGAGGCGACACAACTGGAAACGCGTGTGACCGTTCTCGGTTATATTCAACGGGGCGGCTCACCTACTGGAGCAGACCGCGTGCTTGCAAGCAGGCTCGGTGCTCGTGCAATCGAGCTTTTAATGAAAGGGAAAGCGGGTAGAATGGTTGGTATAGAGAACAATCAGCTTGTTGACTATTCTATTAGTGATATCTTTAACAAACCAAGTACAGTTCATGGAGAAATGTACAGTTTATCAAAAGAATTATCGATATAGCTTAAAACAAGGAGGAATTACATTGAGAAACACAAAAATAGTATGTACAATTGGTCCTGCTTCTGAATCGGTGGAAACATTAGAGCAATTGATGGATGCAGGGATGAACGTAGCAAGATTAAACTTCTCCCACGGTGACTATGAGGAACATGGTGCCCGTATTAAAAGCATCCGTGAAGCTGCAGCTAACCGAAATAAAAATGTTGCAATTTTATTAGATACAAAAGGTCCGGAAATCCGTACAAACCAATTCAAAGATGGAAAAGCTGATATCCAAGCCGGCAGTACCGTTTATATCGCAATGGATGAGGTTGAAGGAAATGCAGAGCGATTTTCTGTTTCCTATCCTGGATTGATCAATGACGTTGCGGTTGGTTCGAAAATTTTACTTGATGATGGATTAATCGAACTTGAAGTTGTTTCAATCGATAAAGAAAACAATGAAATTGCAACAAGAGCTTTGAACTCTGGAGAAATTAAAAATAAAAAAGGTGTAAACGTACCAAACGTATCGTTGAACCTTCCGGGCATGACGGAAAAAGATAAAGAAGATATTATTTTCGGTATTAAAAATAATGTTGATTTCATTGCACCATCTTTTATCCGTCGTGCATCTGATGTACTTGAAATTCGTCAAGTACTGGAAGAACATCTTGGCAACCGCATTAACATCATTCCTAAGATTGAAAACCAGGAAGGTGTAGACCGTATTGATGAGATATTAGAAGTAAGTGACGGTCTTATGGTTGCTCGTGGGGATCTTGGTGTGGAAATACCAGCTGAAGATGTGCCACTTGTACAGAAGGAACTAATCAAGAAATGTAACCTTGCTGGTAAACCGGTCATTACAGCTACACAGATGCTTGATTCGATGCAGCGTAACCCGCGCCCTACACGTGCAGAAGCTTCCGACGTGGCGAATGCGATTTTTGACGGAACTGATGCCATCATGTTATCTGGTGAAACAGCAGCAGGTATGTATCCTGTTGAATCGGTACAGACAATGAATAACATTGCTTTAAAAACAGAATCTGCACTTCAGCATAAAAATATTTTAAGCGAGCGCTCCAAGCTTGTTGAAATGACGATTACAGAGGCTATTAGTCAATCCGTAACGCATACGGCGATGAACTTGGATGTTCAAACCATAATTACTCCAACAGAAAGCGGGCATACAGCACGAATGATTTCTAAATATCGTCCAAAACAGACGATTTTAGCTGTTACGTTCAATGAACGGGTAAACCGTCAACTCGCTCTTGTTTGGGGAGTCTACCCAGTTCTTGGTGAAAAGACAAGCACTACCGACGAAATGCTAGATGTGGCAATTGAGCGTGCATTATCATCCGGTATTTGCAGTCATGGTAATCGTGTAATTATTACAGCAGGTGTTCCGGTTGGTGAAAGTGGAACAACGAACTTATTAAAGGTCCATATTATTGGTGATGTTCTTGCAAAAGGTCAGGGAATCGGCCGCCAGAGTGCTTATGGTAAAGCAGTAATTGCCCGTAACAATGAAGAGGCTATCCAAAAAGTTTCTTCCGGTGATATTCTTGTTACCCATGGAACAGACCGTGATATGATGCCAGCAATTGAAAAAGCAGCAGGACTTATCACTGTAGAAGGCGGATTAACTTCCCATGCGGCAGTAGTCGGCTTAAGCTTAGGAATTCCTGTTATCGTTGGAGTGGAGAATGCTTTAGAACTGTTGAAAGATGGTCAAGATATAACAATCGACGGTACAAAAGGCGATATTTACGATGGCCACGCAAGCGTATTGTAATTTTTATTAAAGTAATAAGCAATGCTTTTCCTTTGGGGAAAGGCATTGCTTATTCTTCTATACCCAACAATCACTTAAAAAATTAAGTGAAATACTTTCATTCAGCGTAAGTGTCCGAAACTTTCTACTGGAGGTCCGCAGTCCAGACACCTCTCGCGCCTGCTGAGCGACCGTCAAGCCTCCTCGCGCTGAGCACTAAGGGGTCTCGCCAGGCTTACTTCCGAACAGGAAGTTCTAATGCCGTTGTTGGTCACAGGACGTGACCGTTCTTAGCCGGCCTTCAGTAGGAGTCTCGAGGTGTCTGGACTGCTACCAGGAAAGGTCGAATTTAGATCACTGTTTATTATTCCAAAGATATAATTTTTATCGTGATATAGCACTGGAATATATGCGATTAATAATAATCATCTTTACCAGTTCAGTTGCCCGGGGGACGGTGACTCCTGCGGGAATAGCACGAGTCTGGAAACCCCGCAGGGCGGCGGCCCGAGGAGCTCTAGCAGTGCCTAAGGATGCGCATCCGTCCCCCGGGCAACTGAACGGCGATTAGAGAGCAAACTATGAGAACGTGCAAAACCCTTGCGCTGAATGAAAGTAATAGTATTTTTGTAAAAGTTTTGTGTGGTTTGGTCAGCTGGTTTGGGCTATGAAAATTGGATGTTATGCTATCAAGTTAGAATGAAAGGTTGTGAAGAAGATGCGGATGTTTTTAATTGGCTTACTCATATTCAGCTTGCTCGAAATCGGATTACTCGTTTGGGCAGGCAGTCATATAGGGGTCTGGTGGGTATTATTTCTAATCGTATTCACCGCTTTTCTTGGTTTGATTTTTGGCAGAATTCAAGGATTTGGAACATGGAATCGAGTGCTTCGATCCATGGAGAGACAGGAAGTGCCGACTGCTGAAGTGACAGATGGTCTCTGCATTCTTATTGGAGCCTTTTTGCTCATTACGCCGGGTTTTATTTCCGATTGTATAGGATTGATTTTACTTCTGCCATTCACTAGGAATTTACTGAAGCGTTATATTGCAAGACTCCTTCATAGGTTTGTGCAAAAAGGTACAATCATTTACCGCCGTTTTTAAATATCTCCATTGACATAGTTGATCAACCAGCGGAAAAAACCGGAATCGTACATTCCCTTAAATAATACAATAAATATTGGTGCGAGAATTAATCCAGTGATTCCAAATACTTTGAGTCCGATAAAGGCAGCCATCAGCCAGACGAGCGGATGAATGGCTAGATTCATGGAGTATATTTTCGGTTCGATTAATTGTCTTACTATGATTACAATGCCGTACATTACAGCAAGTCCAATCGTCAGGCTATAATTTTCCGATAAAAAGGAATAGCCAATCCATGGGATGAATAATAGGCCTGTTCCGACAAAAGGGATTAACTCGACAATTATCATAAGTAATGCAATCGTTAAAGCATGTTCGACCCCAATTAATAATAATCCGAAGAATATAATATGAAAGGAAATCGTAACTAGAATAATTTGTGCTTTCACATATCCGAATGTTGATCGCTTTACGTAATAGGTAAGATGTTGCAAGCCTTTATTCCATCTAGTTGGAAAGCGTTCTGCAACAAATGTTTTCACACGAGGAAAATCAGCCGATAATAGAAAACTTGCAAACAAAATGAAGAAGGTAACGGTAAGTGCTTCCGGGATCACAGCAAGATTACGCGGCAGTGCCAATAATAGCTGTTGAAAAAAAGCGCCAACCAGACTGCCGATATCCTGAAATAAATTGCTGAAATACTCTTGAATGAAAAGTTGATCACTTGGTGATAGCTCATTGAAGAATCGAAAAATCTGTTCATAAAGCGGCACAATATTTGATTGGAAGTAATATTCCACGATTGCACCAAAATGTTGGAACTGTCCCGGCAAAATGTCTGCAAGGTAGGTAACACCTTCATAAATCTCTGTCACGACAAGAAATAGTATGCCAACCATCAAGAACAATAAAATTAAAAGAATAACAATACTAGCAAAAGGGCGAGGGAATTTAGCTTTTTCTTGCAGGAATTTTACCCCAGGTTCCATGAACGATGTTAATAAAAAAACACATATGGCCGGGATCATAATGGAAAATGTATAACGGATAACGAAATAGCTGCCGATACAAACTAGTAAAATGATGCAGCTTTTTAATATTTTTGATAAAATTGACTTGTCCATAGAAATCCCCCAAATAATTCTATCTTTAAGAGGTTGTTTCACCACATGTTATTAAGATACATATGCGAGCAGGTGAAAAATAAGACTGCAATACAAGGAATTTAGCGGTCTTTTATAGTATTTAAGCACTTTCAATTCACTTTAACCCGCAATTACTATATAATTAAATTTGGGGAAGACAATATTATATCAAAACAGCACTAGATAGATTTTGAAAATTGACTAACTATGCAAAAGAAAGCCGTTACATATAATATTGTCATTGAGTGAATGAACATATAGAAAAGGAGAGGTTTAAGTATGACAACTACAAAGGGGTTAGAAGGTATAGTAGCAGCCGAATCATCGATTAGCTCAATTATTGATGACCAACTTACTTATGTTGGGATTCCAATTGATGACTTAGCAGAAAATGCAAGCTTTGAAGAAGTAGTCTATCTGCTTTGGCATTTAAAACTGCCGAATAAGACAGAATTAGAAGAATTACGTAAAGAGCTAGTCGAACATATGAAAGTTCCAGAAGGCTTGATTAATCATTTTAAATCTTATGACTTGAAAGCTGTTCATCCAATGGCAGCACTTCGTACGGCAATATCTTACATGGGGCTCAGCGATCCGGATGCAGACCAAGTCGACGCAAAAACAAATATGAAGAAAGCAATTCGTATTCAAGGGAACATGGGCGCAATTGTGACAGCGTTCGCAAGACTTCGTAATGGAAAAGAACCTGTACAGCCAATACCAGAATATACATTTGCTGAGAACTTTATTTACATGTTAAATGACAGAGATCCGAAAGATATTGAAGTAGAGGCAATTGATAAAGCGCTTGTCCTTCATGCTGATCACGAGCTTAATGCTTCAACATTTACAGCTCGCGTTTGTGTCGCTACATTATCCGACATGTATTCCGGTATCACTGCAGCGATTGGGGCACTGAAAGGACCACTTCACGGTGGTGCGAACGAGGCAGTAATGAAAATGCTGAGTGAGATCGGTGAAGTAGACAATGCACTCCCATATATCAAAGAAAAACTAGCGAATAAAGAAAAAATTATGGGTATGGGCCACCGTGTATATCGTAACGGGGATCCGCGTGCAAAGCATTTGAAAGAAATGTCCAAACAACTGACTAATTTAATCGGTGAAGAGAAATGGTATGAAATGAGTATTAAAATTGAAGATTACATCAAAGAGGAAAAAGAGTTGCCTGCGAACGTTGACTTCTACAGTGCATCCGTTTACCATAGTTTAGGAATTGACCATGATCTATTCACTCCGATATTCGCAGTCAGCCGTACATCTGGATGGCTTGCACATATTCTGGAACAATATGAAAATAATCGCCTGATTCGTCCGCGTGCAGATTACGTTGGACCGAAGCATGCAAGGTTTATTCCACTTGAAAATCGTGAGTAATTAAGTTATAGATAGTTAATAGGAATAGCTGGATATCTTTCCGGCTATTCTTGATGAATACATATAGGAGGTTGTTGTAATGACACAGGGAGAAAAGATTGTAGTAGAAAATGGAGAACTAAAAGTACCAAATAATCCAATTGTACCTTTTATCGAAGGGGATGGAACTGGTCCGGATATTTGGGCAGCAGCAAGCAGAGTAATTGATGCTTCTGTTGAGAAAGCATATGACGGAGAAAAGAAAATCGATTGGCTCGAAGTATATGCTGGGGAAAAAGCATATAATAAATTTGGCGAGTGGCTTCCACAGGAGACGCTTGATAAAATTGATGATTACAAAATTGCAATCAAAGGTCCATTAACAACGCCAATTGGTGGTGGATTCCGTTCCTTGAACGTAGCATTGCGCCAAGAGCTGGACTTATACACATGCTTGCGCCCGGTTCGTCACTTCAATGGTGTTCCTTCACCAGTAAAACGACCTGAAGACGTAGATATGGCTGTTTTCCGTGAGAACACAGAAGATATTTATGCGGGTATCGAGTGGGAAAAAGGCTCTGACGAAGTGAAAAAAGTAGTTGATTTCTTACAAAATGAAATGGGTGTAAAAAATATCCGTTTCCCAGAAACCTCTGGTATCGGTATCAAGCCAGTTTCTGAAGAAGGAACGAAGCGTCTCGTTCGCTCGGCAATTGAATATGCAATAACAGAAGGACGCAAGAGTGTTACACTTGTGCACAAAGGAAACATTATGAAGTTTACAGAAGGTGCATTTAAACAGTGGGGCTATGAAGTAGCTGAAGAGGAATATGGCGACAAAGTATTCACTTGGGATGAATATGACCGTATTGTAGAAAAAGAAGGAAAAGATGCTGCAAACAAAGCGCAAGACGAAGCAATTGCTGCCGGCAAGATTCTAGTTAAAGATGCCATTGCCGATATCTTCTTGCAGCAGATCTTAACTCGTCCAAGAGAGTTTGATGTCGTAGCTACCATGAACTTGAACGGTGACTATATTTCTGACGCACTTGCTGCACAAGTAGGTGGAATCGGAATTGCTCCAGGAGCAAACATCAACTATAGCACGGGTCATGCAATCTTTGAAGCAACACACGGTACAGCACCTAA
Organism: Oceanobacillus alkalisoli; assembly: GCF_021556485.1. Lineage (GTDB taxonomy): Bacteria > Bacillota > Bacilli > Bacillales > Amphibacillaceae > Oceanobacillus > Oceanobacillus alkalisoli. The sequence continues at coordinate 186,259 of NZ_JAKGBW010000007.1, forward strand.
GTATGCTGGCTTAGATAAGGTTAATCCTTCATCTGTCATTCTATCAGCAGTTCTCATGTTAGAACATTTAGGCTGGAGAGAAGCAGCAGACTTGATTACAGCTTCCATGGACAAAACAATTGCGTCCAAGGTTGTAACTTATGATTTCGCTCGTCTCATGGACGGAGCAACTGAAGTGAAATGTTCCGAGTTCGCAGATGAACTAATCAAAAATCTATAAGAACAATTAATCAAACCACCATTTTATGTCGTTTTCATAGAATGGTGGTTTTCCATTAGAAGAAAAGGTCTTTCCGGGATCCGCAGCCCCGATACCTCTCGCTTTCCGTGGGCAATGAAGAATTGCAGTTCATTCTTCACTGCTGGTGAAGCACTAAGGGGTCTCACCTAGGCCTGTCCTCCCACAGAATGCTCGAGGTATCGGGACTGCTCCCAGGAGATATTCTAGTTAGAACTTCTGTTCATGTTATTTTGTATTGGATTACAAATCTTTATAAAAATAGGTAGCTTTATCTTAGCGGAAGAAATATACGGAGACTCCTGCTGGAAAGCGGAGACGATGAGACCCCGCGGAAAGCGTAGTGTATTTCTGGAGCGATAGACATCTTTCATACTAATTTACTGTAAACTTAATGAATTTCATAATACGTATTTAATGCTTCACCATCACCATATGTAGTTGAGCTGGTTCGTTCCCAACTACATATGGTGATGGAATAGCCGACTTTGGTAATTATGAAATTCATTCAACTATGTTAAGATTTCTTAATAATATGTTATTTGATATACGCCAGAGCGGTTTAAATGATATGATAGAAACGTATAGATAGATTACTAGTTGTTAAAGGGGACGAGAAATCAATATGAGTCAAAAAGTTCTTATCGTGGATGATGAAAAGCCTATTGTTACATTATTAAAATATAACTTGGAAAAATCCGGCTTTGTGACTGACGAAGCCTATGATGGTCTAGAGGCTGTCCGCAAAGCAGAAACGCAAAGATTTGATTTAATTGTACTTGATTTAATGCTCCCAGGAATGGACGGTATCGAAGTCTGTAAACAATTACGAAATAATAAAATTGATACACCAATTCTTATGCTGACGGCAAAGGATGAAGAATTTGATAAAGTTCTTGGACTAGAACTTGGAGCGGACGATTATTTAACAAAACCGTTTAGCCCGAAAGAAGTCATTGCAAGAATCAAAGCTATTTTACGGCGAGCAACGAAAACGAACCAAAATCATTTCAGTTCCATCGCCATCGGCAATTTGGTTATTTATCCGGAAAGATATGAAGCAGAACTAAATGATAAAACAATAACGTTTACGAGAAAAGAGTTTGAATTACTTTATTACCTTGCTAAAAACAAAGACAAAGTGATTTCACGTGATCAGCTGCTCAGTGGGGTGTGGGACTATGATTTTGTAGGGGATACACGGATTGTTGATGTGCATATTAGTCATTTACGAGATAAAATTGAACCTGATACGAAGAAACCAATTTATATCAAAACGATTCGGGGATTAGGTTATAAAATGGAGGAGCCCGCTAAATGAGTGGGCCTTTTTCTAAAGTATTACTCTCCTACATGGTTGGTTTATTTATTATCGTACTTATTGCTGGGTTGATTATTTCTACTCTTGTCGAAAATATAATTTTTTTGATTGCTGTACTTGTCATTGTCTTTGTTTCTATCAGTGTTCTTTTTATTCGAATTTATAATGATTATATTTTACCGATTGAACAGGCATCAGACACAATTAATGAAATTGGCAAAGGGAATTACCGAGCAAGATTTCACAATACGAGGAATCCACTGCACAGTAAATTAAGTACAAATATTAATAAGCTAGCTAGAGAACTGACAGAGTTTTCTCTTCAAGAGCAAATTCAATCTGAACAGCTTTCGACGCTTATTGATAATATGGCAAGCGGACTTGTTTTGCTTGATGAGAGAGGATATATTCATCTTGTGAATCGAAAATTTATCGATTTGTTCGGTAAAACGGAAAAAGATTATGTCGGTTACTTATATTATAATGTGTTAGAAAATGAGACACTGCAAGAGACGATTCAAAAAGTGTTTCTTTATGAGGGAAGAGTAAAAGATACCTTCAAACACTATATCGGGATTGAGAATATGTATATTGAGATCTCAGGAGCCCCGATCATCAATGAACGGAATATTCTTAAGGGAGCCGTACTTGTACTTCATGATATAACGGAATTGAAGAAATTGGAAGGTATGCGAAAGGACTTTGTCGCTAATGTGTCCCATGAATTACGGACACCGATAACTTCAATTAAAGGATTTTCAGAGACATTATTAGATGGAAACCTTGATGACTTGGAAGCGGTAAGTCAATTCCTGCAAATTATTTATCATGAGAGTAATCGGATTCAAATTTTGATTGAAGATCTGCTTTCTTTGTCGAAATTGGAAAGTGAGAGTTTCAGACTCGTCCTGCATAAAATAAATGCTCCAGAGTTGGTGGAATCACTCATGCCGGCGCTAGTCTTTAAGGCGGAACAAAAGGATATCTTCTTCACAACGGAAGTGGAGGATATCCAGTTTAAAGCGGACAAGGATCGGATTAGCCAGGTTATCATCAACCTTGTGAATAATGCCTTGAATTACACGCCAGAAAAAGGGGAAGTTTCCTTAAGTATCTTTAAGGCGGGGAGCCAAGTGAAAATTGAAGTTCGTGACACAGGAATTGGTATCCCGGAGGATGAATTACCACGTGTGTTTGAACGATTTTATCGCGTCGATAAAGCTAGGGCAAGAGATTCGGGAGGTACTGGTTTAGGACTGGCCATTGTGAAGCATATTGTTGAAGTGCATGACGGAGAAATACGAATCGATAGTGAACCAGATCAAGGTACAATCATTACGGTCTGCCTTCCAGAGGCTGGGACAAAACCCCAGTAAATAGAAAATCGCTTCGCGCAAAAAGCGTGAAGCGATTTTCTATTTACTCTTATTTTACTCAACAAAAAGGACACCTTTTGATAAAATTAAAGTTACCACAAC
>NZ_JAKGBW010000066.1 GCF_021556485.1 Oceanobacillus alkalisoli
CGACATCGAGCGGATGCAGGCAGACCCGAACTTCTCGCTGGATTCGAGCGACGGGGTGTATATCGTATTCCTCTGCATCGGCATCATCGGCTACTTTACCATTCCCACCGTTGCGGGCTGGATTATCCAAGCCGGAGGCATGGGCGGTTACGGTCGCAACGTGAACCAGATGGCGGGACGAGCCGGAAGCATGGCGGGCAGCGTGGCGGGTGCAGCCGCAGGAAACGCAGTCGGACGTGTCGGCAAATTGCTGAAATAATCAATGTGCAATCATAAATTGGAAAATATAAAT
>NZ_JAKGBW010000067.1 GCF_021556485.1 Oceanobacillus alkalisoli
TTCTGCTGCTTATGTTCCACTCTCCTGGCTGCTTCTCCTCCCTACGTTATTTCTTGGCCATGGGCTGAGCTCCCAGCTACAGGCAGGCAGTTCTCCTTATGTTCCTTCCCTGGCCAGTTCTGCTCCCTGTGCTGTTCCTTGGCTGCAGCACAACATCCCAGCTACAGGCAGGCAGTTCTGCTCCTTGTGTTCCTTCTCTCCTGGCTGCTTCTCCTCCCCACATTATTTCTTGGCCATCAGACGATGTTCCAACTACAGGCAGGCAGTTCTGCTCCTGATGTTCCACTCTCCT
>NZ_JAKGBW010000068.1 GCF_021556485.1 Oceanobacillus alkalisoli
TGAGAAAAGATGCTAAGATCAGTCTGCCTGGATGAGGCCTCCTATCCACAACCACTGCACATTTCTACTGACGAGCATCCATTGTTGACACCCACCTCTCAAAGTAGATCACTCTGAGTAGAAATAGCATTGAGTTACAGAAGGGAGTAAAACTAACGTCAGGCACAAGGCTCCTTGTCCCATCCACCCTGCCCAAGCTGCCTCCTGTGCCAGAAGGAGCTCTGTTGCTTCCACGCAGGACAGTACCTATGTTTTCACTTCCTAATACAACACTTACCCTCCTTCTCTGGCC
>NZ_JAKGBW010000008.1 GCF_021556485.1 Oceanobacillus alkalisoli
ACTAAATCGTGAATCGCAAAGGCAATATCATTTTCTTGTAGTTTCATTTCTAAATCTAGCGGCAAAACAACTTGATTCATGTTATAATGTTTAAACATAAGGACACCTCTTTTGTGATGAATTATTGCTGTGGTAACTTTAATTTTATCAAAAGGTGTCCTTTTTGTTGAGTAAAATAAGAGTAAATAGAAAATCGCTTCACGCTTTTTGCGCGAAGCGATTTTCTATTTACTGCGGTTTTGTCCCAGCCTCTTTGTTAGTTAGTTTGAATGAATTTCATAATTACCAAAGTCGGCTTTCCCATCACCATATGTAGTTGGGAACGAACCAACTCAACTACATATGGTGATGGTGATGCATTAAATACGTATTATGAAATTCATTAAGTTTAGCAAAGCATAAATAAGAGTCAGGGTGCAGAATTCTGAAAAATAATTATAAATAGTTTATAGAAAATAATCAATCTTATGGTAAAATGTATAGTAAACGCTAGCTGGAAAGGTGGGTGGATTTACAGGTAATACGACTAGATCACGTATTAGAATAAAACTTCCAAGGGGGAATGACGGATGCAGCACATGCTGTTCAGCGATCCAATCAAATTAAATGCAATTCGCTACGGGGAAAAAGAAGCAGTATCTTTTATGGAGAAGAGATTTACATATCACCAATTCAATAGTCGCATTAATCAGTTGGGACATGCCTTGCAACATATTGGAGTTAAAAAAGGTGATAAAGTAGCGTTTATGTTAATGAATTGCAACCAGTTATTTGAAATTGTCTTTGCATGCAGCAAAATTGGTGCAGTGTTTGTTCCGATTAATTCCAGATTTGTTGGTCCTGAAATCCAACATGTATTAGATGATTCAGATTCCTGTGTTCTTATTTTCGATAGTCGATTTTCAAATGAAATAATTGCTATTTCAAACAAGGTTCGAACGACAAGGCATTTTATAACTGTTGGAAATGCCACTGATATTGGAGATTTCGAATATGAAGCCTGGATTTCTAGTTTTTCGAATGATGAACCAATCCCATCTGAAACATTGAATGAACTTGATCGGATATCGATTATGTACACTGGTGGAACAACTGGTCGTCCTAAAGGGGCTTTAAGAACACATCGAAGTTTATATTTGGTTGCTTTACTTTTCAGCATTGAATTTGCTATAGGAAGAAATGGAAAAGGGTTGGCATCAGGCCCATTATACGGTGCAGCGGCTTTTTCAATTGCGCTGCCGAACTTTTTTGTCGGGAATCCAGTTCATATTCTAGAAAAGTTTCATCCAATTGAAGTTTTAGAAGCAATTGAAAGAGAAAAGCCGACTTCTACTTTTTTGGCCCCGCCAATGTTTGATGCTATTTTTTCGTTGCCGGAAGAGATTCAAAACAAGTATGATGTTTCTTCTTTACAGTCCATAATCTCGGTGGGAGCACCACTCCATACGAATACCAAAAATAAAATCTTGGAATACTTCAATACTGCGGACCTTAATGAATTCTACGGGGCAACGGAACTCGGTGGTGCTGCAAACTTATTCCCGGAAGATCAAAGGAATAAAAACAGATCTGTAGGAGTACCGATGCTTGGCATGGAAGTGAAGCTTATCGATAAAGCAGGGAATACCGTCCAATCTGGTGAAGCGGGAGCATTTTACGTAAAGGGAATCACATTGTTTGATGAATATTATAATAGACCAGATGCGACAGCTGAATCATTTAAAGGGGAATGGCTCGGTTTGGGTGATGTAGGTGTACAGGATGAAGAGGGGTTTTACTATATCGTCGATAGGGAGCAAGATATGATTCTTTCAGGTGCTATCAATGTTTACCCTGCCGAAATTGAAGAAGTTCTACATGAGCATTCTAAAGTTGCCGACGTGGCAGTCATTGGTATACCTCATGAAAAATGGGGAGAGATACCAATTGCTATTATTGTTTTAGGAGAAGGGGAATCTGCAAATCAAGAGGAAATAATAGATTTTTGTTCCGGGAAACTAGCTAAATATAAGATTCCCCAACGCGTCGATTTTGTTGATGAACTGCCGCGAAGTCTTCAAGGAAAGTTACTTAAATATCAGTTGCGTGCGAGATATTTAGATAATGTAACTAAAAGATAAGACTATTTTCATTTGCAAAGTAATGGTAAATAATCTTCAAAAGTAAGGAATTGGAGATATATTTCATGGAAAATATCGGAAACATGATTCAATATCAGATTTATTCCACGATGCATCGTCCTGGCCCTGATAGGCTTCCAGTAATTATTGAGGATTGAGAAAAACTAGAAGATGGACCATATTATTATATCGCAGGCGGAGCTGGTGCAGAACATACAATGCGAGAAAATTTGAAAGCGTTTACTGGCGTTGAGGTTGTCCCACGAATGCTTCGGGATGTTGAACAGCGAGACTTGTCAATAAATTTATTTGGCCAGATTTATCCGTCTCCTATCTTGCATGCACCTATTGGTGTGCAATCCATTATTCATAAGGAAGGAGAAGTTGGTTCGGCACTTGCTGCTGCCGGTCAGCTGGGGGTTAAGGAAGTATTGCAGCATATGCTCGCCGATTTGGATATTACGATGGGGCTCTCCGGTCAAAGTCAGTAGGTTGGGTACATCGATTTTAAGAAAAAATTAAATAGATTAAAATATTCATAACAACATTTGCATACCGAACTTGATATCTTTTATTCTCAAATTGGTTGCATGCGTTAATAGTGGTGCATGAAAAATCCCATACCAGAAAAGATTGGTATTGGGATTTTTTGTTTTTAAAGCTTTGGACAATGAATTTTTATCAAGTATCTTCAATAGTATATTAGGATGCAACTTTCTTTCGATCCACAATCAACCTCGCATCAATCAACCGCTCTCTCACCTTAATCCCAATCAAACTAGCCAAATATGCTTTAATAAATCCCACCACAAGAAACGGATAGACACCAGCTGCAAGTGCAGCACTCCAACTCAAATCCAATACAATTTTTAATTGTATCGTACCAAAAAGTAGTGTCACAACCATTCCAGCTATATTAGCAACAAGCGCCATTGTAATAGAGAATTTCGTTTTCTCAAGGATTAATCCGGTCACATAAGCAGCTGCGATAAAGCCAAAAATGTATCCTCCAGATGGTCCTGCTAAAACTTGCGGACCACCAGCAAAACCGGCAAAGACAGGGAGTCCAATTCCGCCGATAGCTGCATAGCAAACCATTGCTAGTGCGCCTTGTCGGCTGCCGAGAATGGTCGCTGCTATCCCAACTGCGAGCGTCTGACCACTGATGGGAATGAGGGGGAGGGGGATTTCAATTTGTGCCAGTATTGCTGTAACGCTTGCGAACATTGAGCAATTGAGTAAAATTCTAAGTTTTTTGCTTTTTGCATCCATCGAACAAAACCCCTTTTTGATTTGTGATAAGTTACCCGATAATTTTCTTATTATTTGGATTGTATAACGCAATAAATTAATTGTCAACTATTTATTTTCGTGGTTGACAATAAGGTTGTTAATTCTTAAAAAAAGGTTAGGGATTGTTCTTATTTAGTTAAAGGGTGTATGATGGAATCATTACAACTTCAATATTTTAAGGAGTATATCACATGCCTAAAAAGAAATCCAACTACAGGAAAGATGCCAACTCAATTATCGTCCGGGTGAAAGAACCCGATGAATTACTATCTTTTTTATTCAAGGCAATGCCTACTCGAAGCAGGAACTCTGTAAAATCGATTCTCGGCAGAGGCCAAGTAATGATCGATGACGCAATCGAGAAGCAGTTTAATTACAAATTAAAACCCGGTCAAACGGTCACCATTTTAAAAAACAAAGCTGCTATCAAACAAGATGCGTTAATTGGCGTGCAAATTCTTTATGAGGACGATGATATTCTTGTCATCAATAAAGAAGCGGGATTATTATCGATTGCAACAGAGAAAGAGAAAAGACATACCGCTCTGCATCAATTAATGAAATATGTGAAAAGGGAAAATCCCGATAACCGCATTTTTATCGTACATCGTTTAGACAAGGATACGTCAGGGATTATGCTGTTTGCCAAGTCAAATGACGTGAAAAGGAAACTGCAGGATAATTGGAAGACCATGGTGAAAGAACGGACATACGCGGCACTCGTGGAAGGAAAAGTTTCAAAAAAAGAAGGGTACATCACGTCTTGGCTTAGAGAAACGAAAACACATATTATGTATTCCAGCCAAACGCCTAATGACGGATTACTCGCGAAAACCCGCTATAAATTTATTCAGGGTAATGCGGACTTTTCTTTATTGGAAGTGAATCTAGAAACGGGCAGGAAAAATCAAATTCGGGTTCATATGCAAGATCTGGGCCACCCGGTTGTAGGAGATAAAAAGTATGGATCGAAGGAGAGAAATGCAATTGGAAGGCTCGGACTACATGCGAAGGTATTAGCTTTCCATCATCCGGCGACAAATAAATTGATGACGTTTAAAGCGGATGTACCAGCGTCTTTCATAAAAAAATCTAAATAAAAGGGGAGGGTGCAGTTTAGCTGTCACCCTCCATTTATTTATCACGGATTAACGGTCTGTAATCCCCCATTTCTAAACATAAGGGAAACCCAACTTGTGAAGGCAGGGGGATAGACATTCCGTAAATCCCTGATCCTTTTCAACTAACATGGAGTGGAGAAGATAAGGAAAAATCCACTGAATGACGTTTCACGTTATAAATGAAATTTCCGTGCAATTTTTTGTTTGATTCGCTCGGGCATCCCATATCTGACATAGAGCATAATTAATAAAACAGGCAGTAATTGTAGTGCGGTAACGATAATCCAATATAATGGATCTGTTTTGTTTTGGTAATTTTGAATGAAAAAGTTAACCCACATCGTGAGAATTACAATCGCGATGAATAAGAATCCAATCACATTAAAACCTCTAACGGATAATGCTCGTATCACACTCCAATAACTAATCCCGATAACCGTTGTTCCAGTGACAATCGGAAATGCTAACGGAATAAACCACTCTAAGCTGCCATCCAACATATCCAGTCCAAATAATAAGATAAGAGCGTCTAAGCCGATGCCGATGATTACTTTATAATAATTTCTCACATATCCGAACGTGAAATAGACCATGACCCAACCTGCCAGCACACTTAAGTTGCTGTATCTTGACCATGTAAATGTATTATTCAGTTCATAGTCGATGTAAAACAGAAGACTGACCGCAACGAAAACTAATAAAGTGATAAAGATAAAGATTCGGTTCAACACTCTTCTTGTATAAGTCGGATAGGGATTTATTGTTTTAGGAAACTTTTTAACTCTTAGGACATCCTCATTTTCTTCTTGTACTTTTGGGATGTGGAAGTTGCAGAGTGGACATGGCCGGTTATCCCTCTCCACTTTTATACCGCATTTTGGACAATAGGCCATTTTAATTCTCCTCATCGTTTGTTTCTATTACTACTTCAATTCCGAACCGCCTGAGGCTACGGAAGAATTCGCGCTCAACTACGCGATCTCTGGATAAATTACCAAATGAAATATACATATGCTGTTTGTAGCTAATTAGGATGACCTTCACTTTATTTCCAATACTAGGAGGCGGATAGCATTCGATCCTTTCGATGAATGCCTCCATTTCACTAGGAACTTGTACAACGCCTAAGTTAGATAAGCCGCTTGTATATTGACCCTCACCAAAAAAAGAATAAATGGACGGAGCAACAATGTCTTTAATTGGTGATGGCATTAATCGTAACGCCAAAGATTTCTCGCTGATAACACTGCGCTTGATGTATTGCTTTAATTTTTTCGGTGTCAATAGACGGCTGAATTCAATGTTTAACTCCTGAATGATTTCTTCAAATTCATATTCGCCGAGCCGCGCATCAATTGAAGGTGTAATGCTTACAAAAAAGTTCCGCATCGTGTCGCTTGGAAAGAAAGAGCGCATATTAACTGGAACATTGATGACAATTGGCCGTTTACGCCTTGACGTTTTTTCTTGAATTTTTAACAGACATTGGATATAAACAGCAGTAAGAAAGATAGTGATCGACACATTATATTCTTTCGCTTTTTTCTTTAGCGCTTCTACTGAGACAATTCCCGTAACAATATGATAATACCCCTTTTTATCTAATTCCAGCGGCAATTTGTATGAACTTCCTACACGCGTTCTTGGAGCAGGTATTTTTTTATCATAATATTTACGGAAAGCATTTTCTGTTTCCATTTGCAGCTGTTCATTACTTATATTCTCCACCTCAATCGGGATGGATTCCTTCAAATGCAAATATAGTTTGACGAGTTCATTTAAAAATTGCAGACCGCCCGTCCCGTCCGTCATACTATGCGACAATTCCAAAGCAATTCGATTGTTATAATAATATACCCGGTAAGGGAAAGAACCACGCTTTTTAATCGATAAGCTGATACATGGATAATACATTTCCTTTTCCACTTTCGGCATTTGTTCGGTACCTTCAAAATAATACCAAAAAAAGCCTTGCTTTAATTGAACTTTGAAAAAAGGAAAGCGTTCCAGGGTTAGTTCCAGGGCCTGCTGCAAATAGGCTGGATCAATTTGGGTTGTAAGTGTGGCAGAAAGTCGGAATAGGGTTGTCGCACGGGAGGATATGATAGAGGAATATAGTTTCCCGGCATTATCTAATTTGTACCATGATTTATCATTTCCCATAGCTTTCAGCTCCTTCCTGCCGTATCTTTATTACCTGGTCATTATACCATATGGGAGAGAGGGAAAGAAACTGGGGCATGGGGTCAGTACATCTGTCCCAGAATTTTGGGACAAATGCACTGACCCCATGTCCCGATTGGAAAAAAGATGTCAAGCACAAATCAATGTGCTTGACATCTTTTCATCATCTCGTATGTTCCGAAGATGTTTGCGTCATGTCCTCCTGCAAATTTTTAACGGCTTCTTTACTCCGGACAAACATAAAATAGGAAGCAACGGTAAATACGGCTATTAGGGAAGTGAGAATCGCTTGAATTCTTAAGGACTCAATAAAGAACATGGCCCCGTAAATCCCAACGATGAATAGAATAGTCGCATAGGTTAAGTACGGGAATAACCACATTTTTATTTTCAGGGATCCTGGATCTTCCTCCTCTAGCTTTCTTCTCATTCGTAAATGGGAGAAGGCAATGACAAGATAAACAAGTAAGGCAACTGCACCTGACGAATTTACGAGGAAAAGAAACAGTTTGTCCGGTGAAATATAGCTGAAAATAACGGCAACATAAGCGAATGATGTACTGAATAAAATTGCTCGAACTGGTACCCCTTTTTTACTCAACTTCTGGAAAGCTTTCGGTGCTTCCCCTTTCTGCGCCATTCCGAATAGCATCCGGGAATTTGCATAGAGGGCTGAGTTCAAGCAAGAAAGTACAGCTGTTAAAACGACGAAATTCATAATTTGCGCTGCGGCTGGTATGCCGACATAATCAAGCACCGCAACAAATGGACTTACCAAGATATTTGCCGAGTTCCATGGTAATAGTGTGACGACGATGGCAATGGAACCAATATAGAAGATAAGTATTCTCCAAATGACACTATTGGTTGCGATTCGCACGGACTTCGCTGGGTGCTCCGATTCGCCCGCCGCAATGGCGACAATTTCAGTTCCCATAAATGAGAAAATAACAACGGTTATCCCAATCAAGACAGAACTGAAACCAGTTGGCATGAACCCGCCATTACCAAATAGATTGGATGTACCAGGAGCGCCGATGCCCGGGTACCAGCCGAAGATAACACAGAGTCCTAATATCAGAAATGCAACAATACTAACAACCTTGATGAGGGAGAACCAATATTCAAACTCACCAAAGGATTTGACGGAAAATAAATTCGTCATCGTAAGAGATACAGTTAGGATAAGCGCCATGAGCCAGAGTGGAAAATCTGGTATCCAGTACTGGATAATGGCTGCACCAGCAATCGCTTCAATTGCAATGACAACCGTCCAGAAAAACCAGTATAACCAACCAATCGTAAATCCGGCCCATGGTCCGATCGCATCACTTGCATATGTGGAAAAGGACCCGCTTGTTGGCCTGGCTGCCGCCATTTCTCCAAGCATTCTCATCACGAGGACAACAACTAACCCGGCAAAAGCATACGAAAGAAGTGCACCTGGTCCAGAGGAATTAATGACTGCCCCACTACCAATAAATAAACCTGCCCCGATAACACCTGCAATTGAAATCATACTTATATGTCTCACTTTTAAATCAGATTTCAATTGACCTTGCTGATTACTCATCCCAATTCCTCCCACTGTAAAGTTATAATTCTACTACTTCAAACGAAAGATAGCGCTTACAAACACGCGTGTTGTTTAAAGTATTTTAAATAATCATATAAAAGTTCAAAGTTAAAATCTATAGATGAATTGTAAATTTATTTTAGATGATAGTTTACTAAATGTAAAATTATGTTATCGCATCTGTTTATTTAGATTGAAAAGTGGGGTCAGAGTATTTGTCCCAGTGTTTGGGGCAAATGCTCCGACCCCGCTGTCCCAACTTTAAAAAGGGTGTTGACAGTTCTTTTAGTATTAGTGTACTATTTGAGTGGTACACTAATGCAATGTACGGGAGGATGAAAAAATGGGTGCTTGGTTGGCGTTAACGAAGAAGGAGTTTCGGCTTGGTTTTCCAGTTTTTATTACTGCTTTGATTTTGTATGCTGGAATGATGGTTGGTGCGTATTTTTTAGGGAAACAAATTGATCATGAAGAAGCGTTAATTTTGATGGCATTTATGTTTGTAATGGGGGTTCATATTCTTTTCTTAGTTTTTTATCTTCACTACACATTAAGTTCAGAAAGAAAAAGATTACATCTCTGGTTGCATACACCGATGTCCATCGCTGGATTGCTCCTATCCAAATTGTTCACGGGTATCGTGTTTATGGCTGTTACATTCGTGGTTACTTTGTCAGCATCTTCCCTATTTTTCAATCAAAACATTGACTTTTTCAATGAGCAAACTATTTATAATATTATGGGACTTTCTACAGCGGTTGTCTTTAACGGGGCAATATGGTTAGCTGTCACATTTATTTTCTTCTGGTCGATATTTCTAACCTTTAGTCAGCAGATGAATGATTTTCTCAGTTTCATTTTGACATTCATGCTTTTTCTTATTACCGGATGGGTTTATGGCTTAATTACGAGTATGGGATTCGTTGAGACAATCACAACATGGGGGCCGATCAGAGTGGATGACATTATCGTCGGATTCGAGTTTGGTTACATGGATAATGCTTTCGAAGCAAACACACTGAGTGAAGCTTCCATTTTTTATATTGGACATTTTATAAGAGATCTTATTGTTTCCATTATTATGTTTTTCGCAGCTTGTTGGATGATTGATAGAAAAGTTGAGGTGTAGTGGAATGGCAGATTTATTCCATTCTTCAAAGCCGATTTATGAACAGATTGCAGAATTGATCAAGAAGCAAATCATCCGGGGAGAATTGCATGCGGGTGATAAGCTGCCGTCTGTTCGTGAGATGGCGATTGAGGTGAATGTAAATCCGAATACGGTACAACGAACATACAGGGAGTTGGAATCGATGGAAATTGTTCAGTCAAAGCGGGGGCAAGGAACCTTTGTTACGGGGAATACAGCAGTGCTTGCTGCAATCCGGGAAGAAATGAAAGCTGAAATCTTACAGAATTTCACGCGCCAGATGTATGAAATGGGCTATTCAAAAGAGGAAATCACACGGGGACTGGCGAATTTTTTAGATGAGGGGAGTATAAGGGATGATTAAGTTAACGGATGTCACGAAGAAGTATGGGACGAAAAGGGCACTGGAAGACGTGAATTTAACTTTATCTAAGGGAAAGTTAATTGGTCTTGTCGGGGAAAATGGGAGCGGTAAATCGACGACACTGAAGCTGATTGCCGGTTTGAATCATCCGACATGCGGAGATATTACGGTAAACGGTGAAAAAGTCACTCGGAAAATTGCTTCCTCTGTATCCTACCTATCGGAGCTGGATGAATATTATCGTTTCTTCACGGTGAAGGATGCAATTGAGTTTCAAGCGAGTCAATTTGTGGACTTCGATATCGAGAAGGCGTATGAAATTATGAAGTTTATGAAGCTTGAGCCACAGCAGAAGTTGAAACATTTGTCAAAAGGGAATCGGAGCCGGGTGAAAATCGTGCTTACCTTAGGTCGAAATGCGCCAGTTGTCTTGATGGATGAACCTTTTTCGGGTCTTGACCCGATGGTGCGAAACTCAATTGTCAAAGGACTTATTTCCTTTGTAGATTTAGATAAACAACTCGTCTTAATTACGACACACGAGATTAGAGAAGTGGAAAATATTCTAGATGAAATTGTGGCAATCAGGGACGGATATATCATCGCACATCATAATGTTGACGATATTAGAAAAGAAAACAAACAAAGCATCGTTGATTGGATGACGGAAATCTATGCATGATGGAAGAGAGCAATGGGGTCAGTGCAAGTGTCCCAAAAACTGGGACATTTGCACTGACCCCCTGTCCCGCTAATTACCCGTTCATCGGAAAGAATAGGAGCTGCAAAAGGAAAAGCAAAGCGAACAGGTAAATGAGCCAGTGAACTTCTTTGCCTTTACCTCTTGCTAGTTTCATGAGTGGGTACGTGATGAACCCGACTGCGATTCCGGTTGCGATGCTAGCTGTAAATGGCATGGCAATCATTGTAATAAAGGTTGGGAATGCTTCATCAAACGATTTCCAGTCAATTTTTGCCAAGCCTTGCATCATAAATGAACCAACGATGATCAAGACTGGCGACGTGATTGCCGGAACGTTAGCTACGACACTAATAATCGGCGTGAAGAATATTGACAAGGCAAATAGTAGGGAGACGAAAAAGCTAGTCAGTCCTGTCCTCCCGCCCGCAGCAACACCTGAAGTTGACTCAATATAAGCAGTTGCCGGGCTTGTCCCGAATACAGACCCGACCGTTGTAGCTGTTGCATCAGCCATCAAGGCTTGTTTAGAGCGCGGTAATTTTCCATCCTTCATGAACCCGCCTTGCTCCGCGACTCCGATGATTGTTCCTGTTGTATCAAATAATGTAACAAGTAAAAATGCAATAACGACGGTATAAAGGCCGTGTGAGAAAACGCCTGCGATATCTAAATCGAAAAATACTGGAGCAGGCGGTGCAGAAATAACGCCTTCGAATTGAATTTGTCCCGTGAAGTAGGCCAGAATTCCTGTCAGAATCATACCAAGAAATAGTGCGCCTCGAATGTTTAGCATATAGAACACTAACGTAAGGAATAATCCAACAATGGTGAGCATCACCATCGGATCGGTTAAATCCCCCATCCCGATAATATTGGTCTCATTTGGAACGACAAGCCCTGAATTTTTCAATCCAACGAAAGCGATGAATAAACCAATACCAGCGGTGATCCCGAATTTTAAGCTATTTGGTATTTTATTAATCAACGTCTCCCGCAATGTCGTTAAGCTAAGAAGGAGGAATAGAATACCAGCAATAAATACCGTGCCGAACACAGTTTGGTAAGACAATCCCTGTGTAGCAACTACGGAGGCGAAATAGGCGTTTAACCCCATGCCTGGAGCGATTGCGATCGGATAATTTGCGAGTAACCCCATCATCAATGAGCCAACGATGGCTGTGATGATAGTTGCCATAAACACTTGTTCAAAAGGTACTCCCGCACTATGGAGGATTGCTGGATTCACGACAACAATATAAGCCATCGTAAGAAAGGTTGTGAGACCTGCTGTGAATTCTGTACGAATCGTTGTATTATTTTCTTTCAGTTTAAAGAATTTCTCTAACATACACACCATTCTCTCTTAAAGTTATTAACCAACATTCCATATATTATCGATAAATCCCCCAATAATCAACAAAAAATATCCCAAAAAGATGCTTGATGATTAACCTTTCGCGAATATGGGAAAAGTACACGCGAACGTACATGATAATCTTACATCCAAGGAGGTAATTGAACGATGGAAATGGAAGAGAAGAATGGGAAAATAACCCCACCTGCACAAATGCAGGACAAGCAGCCGGGGATTGAATCAAAAATGAAGCCGGAACCAGAATATACAAGTCCAAATTATAAAGGCAGTGGTAAATTAGCAGGAAAAGTAGCAATCATTACTGGTGGAGATAGCGGAATCGGCCGTGCTGTCAGCGTCTATTTTGCAAAAGAAGGGGCAGATGTTGCGATTATCTACCTGGATGAGCATCAAGATGCTGATGATACGAAGCGGTTGGTGGAGCAGGAAGGACAGAACTGTTTGCTTATTAGCGGTGATATTGGCAGCCAAACATTTTGTGAATCGGCAGTGACGCAAGTATTAAAGCATTATAAAAAAATCGATATCCTTGTGAATAACGCAGGGGAGCAGCATCAGCAGAAAGATTTTATGGGTATTACAAGTGAACAACTGGAGAAAACGTTTCGTACCAACGTATTCAGCATGTTTTATTTGACGAAAGCTGTCTTGCCGAATTTAAAAAAGGGCAGTGCAATCATTAATACTTCCTCGATTACTGCGTACAAAGGTAATGTGGATTTAATCGATTACTCCGCGACAAAGGGTGCAATCACTTCCTTCACACGTTCCCTGTCCCAGTCCCTTGTGGATAAAGGAATCCGTGTGAACGCAGTTGCGCCAGGACCAATTTGGACACCACTTATTCCCGCATCTTTCGATAAAGAAAAAGTTGGCCAGTTTGGCGGCGATTCCCCAATGAAACGACCAGGTCAACCGAGAGAATTAGCACCTGCCTATGTTTATTTGGCAAGTGCAGACGCAAGCTATGTCACAGGCCAAACCATCCATGTAAACGGTGGAACAATCGTAAACGGTTGAACCTCTCATGACTGAAGTTGGGACATGGGGTCAGTGCAAATGTCCCAATTGGGACGTTTGCACTGACCCCATGTCCCGTATTTTAATAATAATTACTGAAGGTGTGTAATTGATCTGTCGTTGTAATGTCTTCAGAGAGTAGTGGTACATGAATGAGTTTTTGCTGTCTGAATAGCTGTTGGATTTGTTCCAAGTACAGCTTTTCATGTTCTTTTCGCTTTTTTAGAAATGCTCCGTCTGCTTCTTTTGGCAGTATTTTATTAATGATGATTGTATGGACGTGCAGGTCATATCTTGCTAATAAATCAATAGCTTTTTTCGTTTCTAAAATAGGTAACCTCTCCGGATTGAGAACGAAGATAAAGCCTGTTCGATCCTGATTAAGCAGGATTTCCCGCGCTTTACGGAAGCGATTTTTCCTTTCCAGTAATACCTCATAGATTGGATCTTCAATTGGCTCACCATCATTCAATAACTGTACATAGTTTTCATTCGTTTTCTTCCGTTTCTTAAGCATTCCTTCTATCCAAACTCCCATTAGTTCTGGCAAGGTTAGGAGCCTGATTGTATGTCCGGTTGGTGCAGTATCAAATACGAGATGGTCATATTCTTCCCTTTCTTCAATGATAATGGAAATGAGTTTATCAAATAATGCTGCCTCATCTGCACCTGGTGAAGCTTTTACTGTGTCGAGCTGACGGTATACTTCGTCAGCCATGCTTGAATGGACGACCCCTTTTATATTGTCTTTTACGGTATTAATATATTTCGTCGTCTCGTGTTCCGGATTAATTTCAAGCGCATATAAATTTTGAACAATTTTTTTCGGTTCTCCGCCAATCTTTACGGAGAAAATATCCCCTAGATTATGGGCTGGATCTGTAGAAATAAGTAAGGTTTTCTTCCCCATTATAGCGAGTCTCCAAGCAATAGCTGAAGCGGAAGTTGATTTCCCTACACCGCCTTTACCCCCGATAAATAAGATTTTCTTTGTATCGTTTAACATGTGAAGCCACCTTTCCTCAATAATTAACAGCAACGAATACCGGATAGGGGGGATTTCTCCATACCCATCCGTAAATGCCAGTCATGGAACTTCTCAATCATGTATGGATAAAGTTCCAGCGTATAGTAGTAGACGGGGTTCGGAATTCCAATCATTTCGGAGTAAAGCAAGAGTAAAAAAATATCGTCCTCTTCCCGTAATTCACGGGCAATTTCCGTACGATGGGGCATACGAAGGATTTCTTCATATATTTCTATGATGCGTTTAAGACGGTCCAGCACTTTAACACCTTCTTCTTTATTGATATATAGGAAAAGGGACCAAATGAATGATCCCTTTTAAAATTACTTATCTGTCCGCTCATCATCCACATTCTCTTGTTCGAATTTCCCTCTGAACACTTGTATCGCAGTCAACGTGATCCATACCGCAAAGACAAAAATGACCGATCCGAGGACAAAGAGTAGATTATTTGCTTCATTTCCGAACCAAATCCATTCAAAGAATACTTGCTGGAACATGGCATACAACGTCATAAACATGACGAAAATCATTGGGATGAGGGTAACGGCATAGTTGATGCATTTCCGCTTCAGCCAAATGGAGATGAGCAGTAAGCTGATCCCTGCAAGTAATTGGTTCGATGTTCCAAAAAGCGGCCAGATTAAATATCCGCCAGAACCGAATCCGCTTGGTCCTTCAGGGAGAATTGCAAGGGCAGCACTAGATAGAACGGCAACAGATGTGGCGACATGTTTTTTTGTGAGTGGTTGTACATTGTATTCCGCGCCAATCTCCGCAATAATATAGCGCATTAGTCGAACGGCAGTATCTAATGTCGTCGCCGCAAAACTGACGACAATGATGGATACGATTGTTACGGAAATATGAGCTGGTATGCCAAGACCGCCTGCTAGAACGGATGCACCTTCAACGAAATTCCCAAGACCGCCAGCATTTGCAGCACTAAAGCTGGAATATGCTTCTTTAAAAGCGTCTGCATTATGGAATAAAGTTGCAACTGCTAGGATGGAGATAAGAGCTAAAATACCTTCTCCAACTGCCCCTAAATAGCCAACAAATCGGGCGTCCGTTTCTTTATTCAATTGCTTTGCCGATGTACCCGATGAAACAAGGCCATGGAAACCGGATATAGCACCACAAGCGATCGTGATAAAGAGCAACGGCAGCCAAGGAGTATCCGGATTTGCATTTGTCGCTGGTGCCGTAATCGTAGGATTTGTAAATAAAAGACCGAGATAAAGAATACCGAGCCCAACGACGAGCTGATGAGAATTGATGAAGTCTCTCGGCTGGAGGAGCATCCATACAGGTAAAGTTGAAGCGAAATAGACATAGATCATCAATATAATAATCCAGATCATAAACGCGGTTCCAACTGCACCTAAACCGAAGAGCCCAGTTCCATTTTCTCCTCCCATGTACTGGACGAGGTCGATTTGGAGAAATTGGTATTCGGCCGCAAAAATAGCAGCTAAATACATTACACCAAGAGCAATTAATGATGGAAGAAGCATTTTCGCTTTCCGCTTGTACACCGCAAAGCCAATCCAGATTGCTAAAGGAATTTGAATGAATACCGGAAAAACACTTGCTGGATAAGAGATGAACAGATTGGCGATAACCCAAGCAAACACAGCATTAACCATTAGAACAAGGGTAAGAATGATAAATAAAAATAAGATTTTCCCGCGTCTTCCAATCAACTTTTCGGCAATGGTTCCGATAGATTGTCCTTTGTTACGCACTGATATTGCCAGTGTTCCGAAATCATGAACCCCCGCTGCAAAAACCGTTCCGAGGATAACCCAGAGAAATGCCGGAAGCCAGCCCCAATATAACGCAATTGCCGGACCTAAGATCGGAGCAGCCCCTGCTACAGAGGTGAAATGATGTCCCCACAAGATAAGCTTATTCGTGGGTATATAATCGACTCCATCATTGTACCGGTGGGCAGGTGTGACATAGTTCGGATCAAGTCTGAAAATCTTTTCCGCCACGAATTTGGAATAATAGCGATAACCAAGCGCTAAAATAAGCATTCCAATGATGGCAACTAAAATTGCATTCACAGCATGTCTTCCCCCTTTGTCATAAGCTACTACTATATATATTTTATGGACTATAAAACATGCGGGTTATTTTCAATTGCGAATGATTTGGAAAAAGTTAAAAGATTCTACTCAACTTTGTTGACTTTTCATTCTGAATAGATATATTATTAGAACAAACGAATTTTAAGATGCATAATGTTGGAAGCGTTATCATTTCGGGAAGTCTCATCTTTGTTTCTAACGAAATTAGCTAAAGGAGGTTATATAAGATGCATACGGATGTTGGGGGAATTCAGGAAATCGTCAGGGACAGCAAGTTAGTTCATCCGACAGAAGAGGAACAACAAAAAGCAGAGCTTGGAAATAGTGAAGCTTTTGCAGCGTTATTGAAGCGGTCACAGGAAGATCCGGAAGCATTTTGGGCAGAGGTTGCGAGTGAACTGCACTGGTTCAAACCATGGGAAGAAACGATGACTGGTGAGCTGCCTGATTTTGAGTTTTTTAAAGGGGGAATCAGTAACCCGTGTTATAACTTGCTTGATCGTCATATCGAAAATGGTGCCGGCAACCGAACCGCTCTTATCTGGGAAGGGGAAGACGGGGAAACAAGTTTTTATACGTATCAGATGCTTCTGGTTGAAGTGAGCCGTTTCGCCAATGTGCTGAAGTCTTTAGGAATTAAAAAAGGTGACCCAGTAGCGATTTATTTACCGAATCTTGCCGAATCCTTTATTGCGATACTAGCATGTTTCCGGCTTGGGGCAGTATATAGCACCATTTTTCCGGTTTTTCCGAGCAATCCTTACGTGACCGTCTACAAGCTTTTGAGCCGAAAGTTGTTGTAACGGCCGATGCGGCTGTACGGCGCGGGCAAACGATTCCGCTTAAAAGTAAAGTGAACCAGGTTGTACGTGATATAACGAGCGTTACCGGTGTACTTGTTGTCGACCGGTTAGGAAGCAAAATTGCAATGAAAAAGGGCAGGGATGTCTGGTGGCATGAAGAACGGAAAAAAGTAGCAATTCATTGTGAACCGGCGTGGGTTGAAGCGAATGAGCCGGGAATTGTTTTTTATACGAGTGGTACGACTGGGAAGCCGAAAGGGGTAGTACACTCAGGGATGGCTTTTGTCATTCAGAATTATATTTATGCGAAGTATCATATGAATCATCAATCAGATGATGTTTTCTGGTGTACGGCTGATGTGGGCTGGCTGACGATGCATATTTGGGGTGTTGCGGGTTCCTTAGCTAACGGGGTAACAACAGTAGTTTATGACGGAGCACCAAACTATCCGGATCAGGACCGAATCTATCAAATGATTGAAAAGTATCGTGTCAATAAGCTATTCACCGCTCCTACCGCATTACGAATGCTGCGGAGTCTCGGGGAGAAGGCGCTCGGTGCATATGATTTATCTTGTCTCGATGTTGTATCCCTTGTAGGAGAACCATTTGACCCGGATACGTGGCACTGGACTAGGGATGTTTTAGGTGGTGGAAATATTTGTGTAAATAATACATGGGGCCAAACGGAAACCGCTGGGACTCCGCTTGCAGGAGCGGCTTGGCTGACACCGATGAAACCTGGATCTGCCGGTGTTGCTTTCCTTGGAATTGATGCAGCTGTGGTGGATGCTGCAGGAGCACCAGTTCCAGCAGGGACACTTGGAAACCTTGTTATCCGCAATCCATTCCCGATGCTCTCTCGCACATTATGGAAAGAGCCGGAACGTTATCATGCGACCTATTTTAGCCAGGTCAAAGGAAGTTATTATGCAAGTGATATCGCCTTAATTGATGAAGATGGTTATTTCTGGGTTGTCGGTCGTTCCGATGATGCCTTTAACGTATCCGGTCACCGATTAAGTACGATGGAAATTGAAAGTGCGGTCCTTGAAGTTCCTGGTGTGTCGGAAGCTGCTGTGATTGGTGCGCCTAATAAAATTAAGGGGGAAGTGCCGATTGTATTTGTCACCGTTGCGGAAGGGTATATAGGAAATGAGGATTTAAGGAAAAAGATTGAAGCGAGCATTGTAAAAGGGATCGGCCAAATTGCAAAACCACGTGATGTCTTCTTTGTCGAAGCAATGCCGAAAACGGTCAGCGGAAAGATTATGCGCCGGTTACTGAAAGAACTGCAAGTAGAAGGTGACGTTGCAGGGGACGTAACTGGTCTGGAAGACCCGGCAGCAATCCAGCAAATCAAAGAAGTCGTCACTGCCAAGGAAAGGTGAATGCGGGACATCAGGGTCAGAGCATTTGTCCCACTGGTACAAATGCTCTGACCCCAGTTCCATTTACTGATGTTTTAATTGTCCGAATTTAGGTTATAGATTAAATAATTAAAAATGTAGCATTACATATCGAGTAGTGGTTATTTATCGTAGTTGCTACAAAAACATAAGGGGAGGATTTTAGATGGTTAAAGATTTAAGAAAACTTGGGATTCTATTTTTTGTGGGGCTCGTGACATTACTTGCGGCTTGCGGGACGTCGGATGAGGGAGATTCCGATACAGCTTCTGCTGATGGGGAGTATGATTTGGAAGATACGTATACGGTTGTTAGCGATAATTCCTTCGTCCCTTTTGAATTCGTGGAAGACGGGGAGCTTGTCGGTTTTGATATTGAATTAATTAAAGCAATTGCTGAAGAAGCAGGCTTTGGGATTGAGAATGATGAAATTGAAACAACAAATTTTGACGGAATTATTCCAGGACTGCAGACCGGTCAATTTGAAATAGCGATTGCAGGAATGAGTATTACGGAAGAGCGTGCAGAAGTTATTGATTTCTCTGATCCCTATTATGAATCAGGGATTGCCATCGGTGTGCTAGCTGACCGGGATGATATTAATGGACTGGAAGATTTGGATGGGAAAACCGTAGCGACTCGCCTAGGAACTACTTCTGGTAACTATCTAAGAGAGAATGTTCCAGGTGCGGAAATCAATGAGTATGAGCAAATGGACCAGGTTTACCTTGCTGTAGAAAATGGTAGTGCGGATGCGGTCATGTATGATCTACCGAATATTGAATATTATATTGCAACAGAAGGAAATGGCAGTATGAAAGTGGTCGGCGAACTTTATCAAGCAGAAGATTATGGGATTGGCATCACCGCCGGGAATGAAGATTTAGTTGCCGCCATTAACGATGCATTAGCTACATTAAGAGAAAATGGAACATATGATGAGATTTATAATAAATGGTTTAGCGATGCGGAAGGTGACAGTGAAGAGGGAACGGAAGAGGACTAAACAAAACACGTAAATAATAAGGCTTATCCAAACAGATTAATGAATTTCATAATAAGGATTTACCGCTTCTACGCCACAATATGTAGTTGCGTAGAAGCTTTCTTAACTACATGCTGTGGCGAAGAAGCCGTTTTTGGTAATTATGAAATTCATTCAGATAAGATAAGCCTTATTTCAATTGAAGAGGTGAAAGGATGCTAGAGCGATTTTCGCGTTTTAATTGGGCAAGTGTAATTGATTTTTTACCCAACTTAGGAACAGGTCTTTACTATACTCTGTTAATTTCGGTAGTCGGACTGTTAATTGGTTTTATTTTAGGCGGAATCTTTGGGCTCGGACGGATTTCTAAAAATAAATTTTTCTATGCGGTTTCTTCGATTTATATTGAAGTGATACGTGGTACCCCGGTTCTCGTGCAAGCTATTTGGATTTACTTTGCTTTGCCGCTTATTACTGGATACAATATGGCTTCCGTAGTAGCTGGGATTGTCGTTATTTCGATTAACTCTGGTGCTTATATTGCGGAAATTGTCCGTGGTGCAGTTCAATCAATTGATAAAGGTCAGCATGAGGCAGGCCGGTCTTTAGGTCTGAATCAGTCACAAACGATGAAATATATCATTTGGCCGCAAGCATTTAAGCGGATGATTCCACCTTTAGGTAACCAGTTTATCATCAGTATTAAAGATACCTCGCTATTATCTGTCATTCTCGTTCCTGAGTTGATGTTCCAAGGCAGATTAATCGCTTCAAACCATTTTAATGCCGTTGAGATATATACGACGGTAGCTGTGTTTTACTTGGCGATTACGTTGTCCCTGTCTTATATTTTACGCTACGTAGAAAGAAGGTTGGATGTTCAATGATTACGGTGAAGGATTTGCATAAATCGTTTGGAGACCATGAAGTTTTAAAAGGAATTAACTGTGAGATTGCTGACGAAGAAGTAGTTTGTGTGATCGGGCCGAGCGGGTCTGGTAAGAGTACATTTTTACGCTGCTTGAACTTACTTGAAGCGATCACCAATGGAGAAGTAGTTATAGATGGGGATAATTTAGCAGATCCAAAGGTAAATATTAATAAAATCCGCACAGAAGTCGGAATGGTGTTTCAACATTTTAATTTATTCCCTCATAAGTCGGTTATTGAAAATTTAATGCTTGCGCCAATGAAAGTGAGGAAAATATCAAATAAGGAGGCGAGAAAGCGAGGGATGGATCTGCTTGAAAAAGTGGGACTTGCGGAGAAGGCGGAACAATATCCATCCCAGCTTTCCGGTGGTCAGCAGCAACGTGTAGCCATCGCCCGCTCGCTTGCAATGGAGCCGAAGCTGATGTTGTTTGATGAACCGACCTCAGCACTTGACCCAGAACTTGTTGGAGAAGTGCTTGAAGTGATGAAACGCCTCGCCATGGACGGGATGACGATGGTTGTCGTTACCCATGAAATGGGATTTGCCCGCGAGGTGGGCGATCGGGTTTTCTTTATGGATGAGGGGGTTATCATGGAGGAAGGGGACCCTAATCAGATCTTTACCGACCCGCAAAGCAAGCGGACGAAAGAATTCCTAAATAAAATTCTTTGAGAATTGATATAGCAGTCTCGCGCATGGAAGCAGGGTCAATCCCTGCTTCTTCTTTGTAATATACGTCCAAGCTGGTGAATTACTTTTAGTTCAAGGCATTAAACGAGCATACCAATGCTGGTTGTAAGCTGTTATTACTGTGATAGGTTATAGATAAGCGTGTCAGTTCCTTATGCGACGGATTATCACCACCTCAGGTCATAGATAGAGCTTATTAGTTCCTTTAGCGGTAAATCTTCTTGATGGAAAAGTGCACCACCTTTGACACTTGCCATCTTTACTTCTTCATCGATACCTACATACGGAATAAAGAAATCCTTCCCTTCATCAAATAATAACGTTAGCAACTCTGAAGTGTAATAAAAGGGATCTCGGTAAACTATTCGCTGCTATCGAATAGTTCATAGAAGAATTCTGCTTTTTCTACTTCATTTTCGGATAAGTGGGTCAAGAGATCTTCGGCTGTTCCATCTGTCATTGCTACATATGCATTTATATTGACCCGCGGTTTACGAAACACTGAATCGAATGCTTGATAAATATTTTCCCTAGCAAGATCTTTTCCCAAAATGACGGTTCTCCCTTTTGCTGGATCAAATGTACCGGCGATATTCCGGTCGACATGAAGACTTGCTTCCCTGATATTTCTTCCTTTTGCGCTTGTCATTATATTGGTTACCGAACGCTCTTCCCTGCTCGATTGTCCAATATTTAAATCCCGAACGAAAGAGCTCTTTATAACATGATTCTGTTATTTCATGCAGGAAGCGGTGTATGTTGTTCACGTTCTTCATTCTTTTTCGTAGGTATTTGTAATAATGAAATTAAGAAAAAGGGAAGGTGATAAATATGTTGAAAGTGGATCATATAACAAAGGCATACGGAAAAAAGACAGCTTTAGCAAATGTCTCGCTGGAGATTCCGCCGGGTAACTGTTTTGGTTTGGTTGGTCCGAATGGAGCCGGGAAATCGACACTTCTGAAAATCATTGCAAAAGTCATCCGTGATTATCAAGGGAAGGTTCGGCAAGCAGATATGGATAGGACGATTGGTTATGTTCCCCAAGAAATAGCACTTGAAGAAACGGTCACCGCACAGGATAATCTTTTATTTTTCGGTAAACTATATGGACTTTCTCGGGAAGCGTTGAGATTACGGATAGCAGAAGTGCTTGAAGAAATAGGTCTTACGGAGCGGGCGAAGGATAAAGTCGTGACCTTTTCGGGTGGAATGAAGCGGCGGTTGAATATCGGCTGTGCTTTATTGCACCAACCCGATCTCATCATAATGGATGAGCCGACGGTCGGAATCGATCCCCAGTCTCGTCAGTATATATTTCAAATGATTGAGCAATTGAAGCAAAAGGGGACGACAATTATTTATGCGAGCCATTATATGGAAGAGATTGAACGGATTTGTGATGAAGCTGTCTTTCTTGATCACGGGGAAGTGATAGAAAGCGGAGAGATTTCAGCGATATTGCAAAAACATGGTACCCCTTCGATTTTTGTCCGCGGGGAAGACTGTCTGCCGGAGGAAATCGAAAAGCTTGGAGATATTCAGGAAAAAGAAGAAGGCTATCTGCTTATCACCTCTGCTCCACTGCACGCAATGGAGTTAATTGTTGGTTATTGTAAACAGAACGGCACTTATCCTGAACGCCTGGAGCTTGCGAAACCGCGACTTGAAGATGTTTTCTTTTCATTAACAGGAAACCTATTAAGGGAATAAAGGGAGGAGATCATTATGAAAGCGATCATGAAGCTAGAGTTAAAAAAGAACATGCAGGATAGGGGAATGATTTTCTGGACGCTAGTATTACCACTATTATTCACGGTGTTATTTATTTCCGTGTTTACTTCAGGACTTAATGAAGCCGAGAGTCGGCCTGTGATCTTGACGATTGTTCCAGGATACACGGTAATGTTCGTCTTTTTTATTATGATAACGATGACAGAGTCGCTGATAAAGGATCAAAATAACGGTCTCGTTGCCCGAATTGCAAGTACGCCGCTTTCTCGTAATTTATATTTACTGGGCAAATGGATTCCCTACATGTATATCGTTTTTATACAGATCGTTATTTTGTTATTGTTTGGAAAGCTCGTTTATAATGTTCCACTTGAGCAGTTGTTTAATATTATTGTATTGGCACTTGTGCTGACATTCATGGTGACTGGAGTAGGTCTGGCGCTGGCCATTCTTGTAAAAACAACAAATATGGGAATTGCGCTTACTCAGGTTCTTGCTTTAGGCGGAGCGGTGCTTGGCGGCTTGTGGATGCCAGTCGATATGATGCCTGATTTCATACAGACAATCAGCCGATTCACACCACAGTATTGGGGACATCAAGGATTGCAAGCAGCGATGGCCGGAACACTCGAGATAGGTGATTTCCTTAAAACCTCAAGTATTCTGCTTGGCTTCGGTATTGTTGGTTTTATCCTTGCAGTTGTCAGGTATCCGAACTTTCTTAAACGAACAACGGGATAGGGGGAGCTTCATGAAAATCAATATCGATATTGATGACCAATATGATGAACCTTCCATTACGATTCAAACGAATGAATGGACGGAAGAGTTAGAGGAAATTGTGATGATTTTAAAGCGGAAAAACAGGAAGCGTATATTCGGGGTGGAGGATGAGCAAACCATCCTCCTTGATCCGAAACGGATTGATTTTGTCTATGCGGAGAGTCGGAAAGTGTTCGCCTGTATGGGCAAACGACAAGTGGAGATTCGAATGAAATTATATGAAGTGGAGGAGTTGCTCTATCCCCATCAATTCATGCGCTTTTCTAAATCCGTTATTGGTAACTTGAGTAGAATTGAACGGTTTGAATTAGCCTTCAATGGGAATCTCTGTGTGTATTTTCAATCGGGAAACAAAGAGTATATTACAAAAAAATATGTGGGGGCAATAAAGAAAAAGTTGGAGATGGGAGGTAAGAGCCAATGATAGCCGAGGCAATTAAAAGGATTATGACCGGAATAGCTTTTGGAGGTATTGTAACCTTCATTGCTTTAACAATCGTAATGTGGACAGGGACGGAGACTACCGTTTTTAAAATTTGGTTTTACATGCTGCTATCTTTCATCCTTGGTATTTACTTTGGTTTGTCTTCTCTAATTTTTGTGGAAAATGGAATGAGTATGCTCAAGCAGACAATCATCCACTATTGCATGTCGGTAGTTTTTTATTTCATCATTGCTCTGGTAGGTGGCTGGGTGCCATTGACATTTATTGCGATGCTCGTGACAACACTTTTATTTACGGTCGTTTATTCGATATTCTGGACCGCTTATTATCTCTACTATAAAAAAGTAGAAGAGAATTTGAATGCAAGTTTAAATTGGAGCAGGGAACCAGAAGAACAATGATTTCCATTAATTCCTGTATAAATAATTTCCTGCGATACAAACTAGCTGTAAGAAGGTGAGGCGTGGGGTCAGAGCATTTGTCCCGGAGACAAATGCTCTGACCCCACGTCCCAATGAAATGGAGGAAAATGGATGGGTTTGTTGGAGAAGATAAAAAAGGGGAACACGTCGTCTGGTGTTGCTGCGGTTGGGAATATTTTTCTTGCTGGAATTAAGGCGGTTGCAGCTTCCATTAGTGGAAGCGGGACGATGTTTGCTTCTGCCATGCATTCTCTCGCTGATTCGATAAACCAGGGATTTGTGTTTTTTGGAAGTGTGCTTGCTGAACTCCCGCCCACGAAACGATTTCCGACAGGATTTGGCAGAGTCATAAATATTTTTTGCATGATTGCTGTTGTAGTCGTAACTATCATGGCTTATGAAACAATTAAAGAAGGCTGGCATTTATTGCAACACCCAATAGAGGCGACAAACTTTTTCCTTAACATCATCATTCTTCTCATTTCATTTTTCGTAGATGGCTTTATATTAGTCAAGGCTATGAAGGAAATCCGCGATGAAACAGGCACTGCAGAAAAAGGTGGACTCATTCGTACTGCGTTCCAACAAGTTCGAAAGGCGGCACCAGCAACTCGTCTCGTCTTTTATGAAGATTTAGTTGCGACATTCAGCGCCGTCTTAGCGATTATTGGAATTGTGCTCGCCCAATTTTTCAATGTACTTGCAGCAGATGGAATCGCATCCATCATTATTGGAATCTTGATGCTTTATGTAGCATACCGAGTTGGCTATGATAATATGGCCGGATTAATTGGAGTTGCTGCACCAGCTGAAGTGGAAGAGAATATCACCAATATCATCCTTGGACATAAAGATATAGTTGATATTCAACAAATACGCATTATACAGGAGGGGCGGCTTTACCATGTCGAAGGGACGATTGAATTACGAAAAGGAATGATGCTGGACGAAGCCGACGATGTACAAATTCATCTGAGAAATATGCTCTTGAATCAGCCTGATGTAGCTGATGTTGTTCTAGGTATCCTTGAAGATGACGGAAAAATCAATTGGAAATAATAAAAATAATCACCTTGAATTCATTGGGTGATTATTTTTATATTGAAAGAATTTAATGAATCTCATAATACGTATTTAATGTTTCATCATCACCATATGTAGTTGAGTTGGTTCGTTCCCAACTATATATGGTGATGATGAAGCCGACTTTGGTAATTAAGAAATTCATTCAATTAGTCCGTTATTTGTTTATTTAACCTTTTTGTTAGCGGAAATTCATTGATTGTTCATCGTTTGTTCATAATACTCCTGTATGTGAATGCGTTCTTGTGATAGATTAGAATATGTGAGAAATAAATACGTTATAAGCAGTTGATAAGATTAAAAGGAGCCGGACGAATGTGTAAATACGCTTACCGGTCACTTGGAATCTATTAATCTCCTGTTTATCGTGAATAATAAGGAGGAAAAATAATGAAGTTCAGATTTCCACTTGGTATGGTGTTAGCTGCAATCATTTTTACGTTAATTGCAACACCAGTATCTGCGCAAATCGCAGACGGTACATATCAAGTGCCTTATGAAATGAAGGAACAGAGCAGTGACAACACGTCCATTGCCGATGGATATTTTGTTAGTCCTGCTACTTTGACGGTGGAAAATGGTGTACAGACTGTTTCGTTAACGGTAACTGGCAGTAATTATATCGAATCCCTTTCCACACCTGCTGGGGCAGTCAATGTAGTAAGCGAAGACTCCGCCAATGAAACGAGAACCGTGAGTTTTCGTGTAGATGGAGATCTATCTCAACCTTTAAACATGGACATGCATATTGTTGTTCCAGATTTATATGATACGGTCCATACAGCTCGTGCAGTATTCAATGCCAGCGGATTACCGCAAGCTGGTGCACAAGCAAGCACAGATGCAGGCGAGACAAGTACTTCCGGCGAAACTAGCGGTGCAACAGATGAATCTACAGCAAACGTCGGTGGCGAAGTAGTTGAAAATCCAAAAACTGGAGAGGAAACGCCAATCGTATTGTACACTGTCCTTTTATTAGTATCGGGAATCGCATTGATTTCCATTTGGAAATTCCGACCTGCACGTAACTAATTGAAGATACAAGGGAGAGAATGAAATGAGAAAATGGTTTCTTGCTTTAATTGTCGCATTATTAGCGCTGCCGTTATTCGGCACGTCTGTATTTGCGGAAGAGGAAGTTGTTTATGAGGACGGAGAGTATACAATAAATGCAGTAGCTCTTAAAAAAGATTCAGATGACCCTTCTGGTGCAGCTGGTTTCATAGATGAAAAAGCTGTATTGAAGATAGTGGATGGAAAAGCTACTCTGGTTATTACAGTGCCGCATAATGAAATGGCTGAAGTTACAGGTATTCAAATTGAAGGAATCGAAGCTACTGTAACCGAGGATGATGCTGCAAGGTCTATGGCATTTCCACTGGAAACTGTTAAAGCAGAACTTCACGCTCAAGTACAATATGAGGTTCCAGCGATTGGCATGAAAGGTGACGAACCATTCCGATTTATTTTAGAAAGATTGGACGAAATACCAGTTGTTGAAGAAGAACCAGAAGAAGATCCGACACCTGAACAACCAGAAGACCCTGCTGAACCGGAAGAGCCAGCAGAGCAGCCTGAAGAAGAACCAACTGAACCGGAGCAGCCAACAGAACCGGAAGATGAAAATGAGGCGGATGAAGAAGAAAAAGTGGATTCGGAATTCACTCCAGAGGAAGCATACACAATTACGTATGAATCCGATATTGCTCTAGATCGTTACTTCCATAACCCAGCTGCATTACTATATAAAGATGGAAAAACATATATCCAAATTGTTGGTAACATGGGACAGTTTATTGATTATCTGACAATCAATGGTGAGAAAGTCACGTTAAGTAATGTAGATAATAATGATCATTACATTGCCCAGTTCGAAGTTACTTCACTCGATGCAACATATGAACTTGGTATGTACATAGACACTCCGATGGGCTATATGGAACATACTGCAGAGATTTCGTTTGTAGAAGATACGAAACAGGAAGTCGACGTGGATAATTACACTCTATTAGCACCGGAGCAAGGTGAGAAGCCAGAAGAAAAACCTGAAGAAAAAGCTCCAGAAGAAGATGAAGACAAAGAAGAAACACCTAAAGAAGACGAAGATAAAAATAAAGAAAAGCCGACAAAACCTGAGAACCCTGCAAATGATGATAAAGACAACAAAGAAACACCTAAAGCACCAAAAAAAGACGATGGTCTAGTTCCAGATAAAGCGTACGAAATTAATTATGAAA
Source organism: Oceanobacillus alkalisoli (assembly GCF_021556485.1). Taxonomy (GTDB): domain Bacteria; phylum Bacillota; class Bacilli; order Bacillales; family Amphibacillaceae; genus Oceanobacillus; species Oceanobacillus alkalisoli. Next base: position 27,555 of record NZ_JAKGBW010000008.1, read on the forward strand.
TCAAACATGAAACAGAGGATCGTCCATCTGCTGCAGACAGTTTCTTTGTTAAACCAGCTATTCTTTTAGAAAAAGATGGTGTCTACTACTTGCAGATCACTGTTAATGGAAGCGAATATATCAACTCTATCAAAAATGAGTTTGGCGAGTTTGTTTTCGTTCGGGAAAATATGGATGGTTCTGTTGTTTACCAGCTTAAGATTGACGGTAAATTAACGGATGAAATTATGCTTGATATGCTGCTTACAGTTCCAGGCGTTTATGAAAACCAAGCGCATTCTGCAAGACTCATACTTGATCCAAGCAGTATGAAAGCTATCGATGCAAGTAACTATCTGTTAGTTGCTTCCACAAATGAAAACGGTCCTGACGCTGAAAATGCCCAAGATCCGGAAGAAAATGCAGATGTAGCTCCAGAAGAAGATAATATTAAACCTGGTGGAAACAAACCTGGTAATAACAAACTGGATCCAAACACACCGGAAAAACCGCAATTTGGCAATTCAGATAACAATGGCGGCAAATCAACAAATACGAACACAAACTCAAGCGGACTTAACCCTAAAACAGGGGAAGAAACAAATGTCATGTTGTACATGCTGCTATTGATTGCATCTGCAATCCCATTAGCTGTTCAACTAAAAAGACGCTTTGTGTAAATAGGAACGAATATTATTTGTTCCAAGTGCAAGACGGGGCATGCAGAACCTGGCAAATGTCAGGTTCTGAATTGTCCCGACTTGTATTTTAACTCCCCAACTCTCTAGCGCTTCGGATTATTTCTCCTTCTATCCTTATATACATAATGATGCGCAACTTTTTAAACAGAGGTGTAAAGAATGAAAAATAAACTATATGTATGTTTAATGCTTTTATTTATTATTGTCTTAGCGGCTTGTGGATCGGATGAATCAGCAGCGAACTCTGATGCGAGTGCAGGCAAAGAGGAAGACGCAGAAACAACAGAGGAAACGGGGGCAGACGAAGAGGCTGAAGAAGCGGAACCGGCCCTCGAAACAGATGGTGATATCATCGCAACAACCGTAGCAATCGTAGAAATGATGGACGCACTGGAATTGGATCTTGTAGGGGTTCCGACATCTTATAAAGATCTCCCGGCCCGTTATGACGGTGTTACGGAAATCGGTATGGCAATGGATCCCGATATGGAAACGATCCTTTCCTTAAAACCGACAGATGTGCTTACCGTAACGACATTGACTGATTATGTACAGGATTCCTTTTCAGAAACAGACGTACCAGCTACATATATGAATTTAGATAGTGTTGAAAATATGTATGAAGAAATTGAGGCGCTTGGCGACAAATATAACCGGGAAGAGCATGCAGCTGAACTCGTTACAGATTTTGAAGAGAAATTAGCGGAAGTTGAAGCAAAGATTGAAGGAAAAGAATCTCCGAAAGTACTTATCCTTCTAGGTGTTCCCGGCAGTTACCTCGTCGCAACGGAAAATTCCTATGTTGGTGACTTGGTGCGCCGCGCCGGCGGAACCAATGCGATTGAGGATACAGACCTAGAGTACGTATCTGCAAATACAGAAGTATTACAACAGACCGATGCGGATATTATTTTACGAATGTCCCACGGGATGCCAGATGAAGTAGTGGAAATGTTTCATAAAGAGTTCCAAGAAAATGACATTTGGAGTCACTTTAAAGCAGTTCAAAACGATCGGGTCTATGATTTGGAAGAAACTCGTTTTGGTACTACAGCTAACCTTGCAGCCGTGGAAGCGCTCGAAGAGTTAGTTGGATTACTTCACCGGGAATTAGCAGAGTAGGGCTTACGAAAGAGGTTTTTTAGATGTACAAAAAGTTAATCAGTTTCATTGCCGTGCTTGGCTTGCTTCTCTTTGTAAGTCTTTATTCCATGATCACGGGCAGTATTGAAATTAGTCTAAGAGAACTTATTACTGGATTATTTACAGGTACGAATGAAAATGTGGAAATTATAAAAGACTTGCGCTTGCCACGGATTATTATCGCTTTGTTTGCAGGTGCTTGTCTCTCGGTTTCCGGTGTGCTCTTACAGGCCGTTTTACGGAACCCGCTTGCAGAACCGGGTATAATTGGGGTATCTTCAGGTGCAGGATTCGTTTCGATTGTGATGATCACCTTTTTCCCGACACTTTATTTCTATACGCCATTATTCTCTTTCATCGGTGGGGCGGCAGCATTCTTGCTCGTTTATCTGTTTGCATGGAAGTCTGGGCTCGATCCGCTCCGGATGATTCTCATCGGGGTCGCGATTAACGCATTGTTCACTGGACTTAGTCAATTGTTATCCGCGCAAAATGCAAGCAGCCTGATGTCAGGTATTTCCGTTGATGCATCGACACTCACGATGAAGACTTGGGATGATGTGGGGATTATCGTACTGTACGGGACGATTGGGCTTCTGCTCAGCCTGCTGCTCTATGCATGGTGTAACCATTTAGGCTTAAAGGATAAAACGTTGCGTAACCTCGGTTTCCAAGTGAACCGAGCGCGATTCACCATCTCTGTTGTCGCAGTCCTGCTTGCATCGATTGCAACAGCGATTGCTGGGATGTTCACCTTTGTCGGCCTGCTTGTCCCGCATATCGGACGTGTGCTCGTCGGTAATGACCATAAAGTGTTGATTCCGTTTTCAGCACTTGCGGGTGCTTTGCTTATTGTAACAGCAGACACGTTAGGACGGACAATCATGGCGCCAATTGAGATTCCGGCATCGATCATTATGGCCGTAATTGGTGGACCATTCCTGATATTCCTACTTAGAAAGAGTGATCGGATTTATGGAAATTAAAGATATAACTTTTGCCTATCAGGATAAAGTAGTAAGACTGCATGGGATTGAAACTGGTATTACGCCAGGGAAAATTACGACGATACTCGGCCCGAATGGTTCGGGAAAGTCAACGCTTCTTGGCGTCCTTACGAATAATCTCGCGCCCCAAAAGGGCAAGGTCATCTTAGATGGAAAAGTGATTAAACAATATAAACCGAAAGAACTTGCGAAAAAGCTTGGGGTAGTGCATCAGCAAAATAGCGCCCCGTCCGGGATGACGGTCGAGAAGCTTGTTTATTACGGAAGACTTCCCCACAAGCAAGCCTTCACGCAGCACGGAGACAAGGATGCGGAGAAGGTGGCCTGGGCGCTGGAACGTACCGGATTAATCGAAAAGCGCCATGCTCCGTTAGACAACCTATCCGGCGGTCAGCAACAACGGGCATGGATTGCGATGGCACTTGCCCAGGATACACCGTATTTATTTTTAGATGAACCAACTGCCAACTTGGATATCTTTTACCAATACGAAATACTTGAACTGGTAAAGGAGCTTTGTAAAGAGGAAGGACTCACGATTGTGATGGTACTCCATGATATCAATCAGGCGGTTCAATACAGCCATGAAATCATTGCGATGAAAAACGGCCGGATCATTTCCCATGGTAATCCAAGGGATATCGTAACAAGGCAATTGATGCAGGATGTGTATGGTGTAAATGTCGTTGTCAAAGATGACCCAGAGCTCGGCATGTATATCGTGCCGATTGGGATTTAACCGACTTAGGTGAGGTGGATGTTATGAACAATAAATTGAAACGTATACTGTCAATTGGAGTTACCCTCGTATGTGCAGGGGTTTTTGTCTATGCGGCCCATGGATTAATCAGTACGTATCTTGATTATCACAACAACAGTAAAACAATGGATGATCTCCAGCAGACTTTTTATGAAGGTGGAGGTTTTACGGAATGGGCGGATAATGACGGCGATGAGCTGAACGTCCGTTCCGGTTTCGATGTTTTGCTGGAAGAAAATGAAGAATTGGTTGGCTGGATTACAATCGACGGGACGCAAATAGATTATCCAATCCTTCAATCCGATAATAACTTTGATTATTTACGTCATGATTTTCATAATGACTATAATATTCTCGGCAGTATTTTTATGGATTTCCGGAATGATATTACATCTCTCGGTAAAAATACGATTGTTTATGGCCACCGGACGAAGGACCAATCGATGTTTGAAGGCTTGACGAAATACGAGGATCAGGCATTTTTTGAAGAGCATCAATCATTCACCTTTGATACGTTGTACGACAGTTATGAAGCGGAAATCTTTGCTGTTTATAATACGACGACGGATTTCAATTATATTCAAACCGACTTTGCAAATGATGAGGATTTTGACGCGTTATTAAATAAAATTGACGGGCATTCCTTGTATGACACAGGTGTGGATGTCACTGCAGATGATCATATCCTCACGTTATCGACATGTGATTATGAGTTGGATGAATTAACAGGAAGATTCGTTGTCCAGGCGAAGTTGACGAAAAAAGATAGTGGAGCGGTGCAGGCCGCGAAGTAAAAATCAGCAGGTCACTCATGGGAAGAATTCTTATGAGTGACCTGCTGATTTTTATTAGGATAATGAAAGACTTGTTTTGTACTCTTAGATTAAAGTGGGCGCTTAGGAGGGCTTTAAATAACCGAATGATACTCTTCCATCGAGGAAGCGTCGTTTATCGTGCCTTTAATTGCCTAGATGATGCTCTTATACTAGTTTCACCGTCGTTTATCAAGCTTTTAATCACCCCATCGACGCTCTTTTAACGACCAAATGTAATTTACAACCCGGCGTATTACAACCTACAGCAATCCAATCCACTGCCAATACGTGGCACTGAAAATAATAATGAGGAGATAGCCAATGACAGTTAATGGTATTCCGGATTTCAGGAAATCTTTTACCGTAAAGGTTCCTGTTCCGTAAGCAAGCATACTTTGCGGTGCGTTCACTGGAAGCAGGAATCCGAAGCTGACGACGAACTGCATAATAAGTACAAGCCCAATTGCGTTAAAGCTCGTTGCTTCCATACTGCCTGCAAGAGCGATGACGATTGGAATGAATGCAGAAGCAAGACTTGTTGCACTTGCAAAGCCAAGGTGGATCAGTATATTAAAAGCAGCAAGCAATGCAATCATCATCACGAGTGACATCGAATTAATTCCCATGGCTTCAAAGGAGTTTGCTGATAACCAGGATGCTCCTTCTGTCGACAAAAGAACAGTTCCAAGCGATACACCTGTAGCAAAAACAATCAATGTTCCCCAAGGCACTTTTTGTTGAACTTCTTTCCAGCCAAAAATTCCAACAATCGGAGTCAGCATGACAGCTACAGCGACAATCATAATTGTCGTGGAGTCGAATGGGTGAAGCAATCCTTCTGTTGACCAGAGGATAAGCAGGGCGAGTGCGATAATAATGAGTTTCATTTCTTTACCTGACATTTTACCCAACGCTTCTAGCTGTTTTTTAAGACTGATTCCTTGCGATATATCTGGAATATCAGGTTTGATGAGTCGGGTCATGACAAAATACAAGACAAATGACATGATAATCGCCCAAGGAGCTGCGTATAGGAACCATGCTCCCCATGTGATATCCATTCCGTATTCAGCTTGAATAAACCCTAAAGCGACCATATTCTGGGCAGCTGCTGTTTTAATCCCGATATTCCAGATTGAAATAGACTGCACAGCTGTAATCATTAATAAAGCCGCAAGCCTACTTTCTTTTGCTAGTCCAAAAGCTGCAACAATTCCGAGTAAAATCGGTACGAGCGTTCCAGCTCTTGCAGTTGCACTTGGGACAAACAGCGCTAAAATGAAACTCACTAGAATCGTTCCCATTACGAGTCTGCCAGGTTGTGTACCTACTTTAGATAAGATGTATAAAGCGATCCGCCGGTGCAGTCCGGTAATCTCCATCGCTGCTGCAAGAACGAGTGCGCCACCGACGAGCAGGACAGCAGTAGAGCTGAATCCCCCAATTGCCAAACTAAGAGCTTGGCTTGTGCCGTATGTTACCGATGGGTCTTCAATTGTCGGGGATAAACCGATGAATAATGCAAGTAAACTGACGATCATCACCGCGCTTACTGGATATGTTACAGCTTCCGTTATCCAGAGAATGACAGCAAATGCGAGCACTGCGAGTGCACGTTGTCCGGCTACAGGTAATGTTTCCGGGTTAGGTAAGAACAAGATGATGAACATGACAGCAGTTGCGATAAGTAGAATGACGAAACTTTTCTTATTGATCTTCATGTGCTGATTCCTCCTCGAAATCGAACAGTGTCTATTGGCATGATCTGATTCTAGCTTCATTATACAGTAAGGAAAGGTGCTTACCTGACATCTCTCTGACAATTTGTTAAACTTTTACGACTAATTTACACTTCCCTAAAGTTGTAAAAGGAAAACGGAAACAGAAAAAAGGTTAAGCCATGTAGGGCCTAACCTTTTGAGTTCATTTATTATACTTTAAAGCACCATTTGGTTCTGGAATTTCGTTTGGTTCGAGCTGGTTCATTTTACAGAAATGCAAAAAGAATTCTTCCGCAAGTTGTTTTTCATTTGGATCTTTTTTGAGTGATACGATATCTCTCAAAATTTGTGCAGCCCAAATATTATCGAAATAACGATATTTCCCAGTGTTCCATGTCATGCGGTGCGGGTATTTTTCATTAATATAATAATTCCAAAACAGCATGTCTTCGGCTTCTTCGTCGGAAAGTTTTAATCGAAGTTCAGAATGAGCAGGAATGAGCCCGTCTTCTGCGAGTCTCCCGATAAATGTTTCTTCTACCATGTATAGCCCGACGATTTTACGTTCGTTTTCATCTTCTTCATCATCCCGTTTGGTAAGCAACACGAGGCTGTTTTGATGGAGACGAACGGGCTTGTTCGGATTCCCTTTGTTTTTACCGCTTCTAATTTCGCCAGCGAATACTTGCCAATCGGCAAATGCTTGCTCTTCTTCTGTATCCTCAAGCCAAAATACAAGTTGGGATTTTTCATGAAGCCGGTGGTTTTTCAATAATTTCTTAAGTTCATTCTTGCGTTGCTGTTCTAAAATACGCTGTGCTTGTTCTTCTTCCCGTTCTTTTTCCAGTTGTTCCTGTTTTGCTTCAAACTTTGTAATAGCTTGTTTTAATGTTGCTTGTGCTGAATCATCCTTGAGCTTTAAAAACTTTCCAAAGGCATCAGGAAAAACAAACTTCTTCGTTTCCTTATCAAAATCAATCGTTACAAACTCATCATCTTGGTCCACAATATTACCTTTACCGAAACTTTTGTGCATGACCTTTTTGTCAATCAGATTCATTTTTCCACTCCTTTAGATTATGCCCACGACATTCTTTTCGAGCGATACGACTTCTGCAAGTATGTTTACCGGTCCAACAGCGGGGGAGTTTTGGGATGAAAATAGAGCATCCCAATTCAAAACTCAATGAAGATGCGCTGGAAAAGTATCATCGTAAAATTACTACAACTATAGTATATCACTTTTTAGTGAAAAACACAAGTTATCTATTGACATGGACATTTTATCTGTTGTATAATGAAAATCTTTTGGCATTAATATTTCAACTGTCCCTTCCAAGCAAATCTTACAATCAAGCGAAGTTATCCCAATTACTTCCATAGATCCCATGGTTAATTAAATTATTAATCAGTTTGGCCATTGCATGTGGTGGTTCTTCCATGCCGCCGAGCAGCCACATCTTCAATACATGCACACTCCCACTAATGATAAAAGCGCTCATATAAGAAGAAAGTGGTTGATTGGCATTTTCCGTGTCAATCCATTCGTTGCGGATGGAGGTCTGTGCGACCTCTCTTACTTTCCGTTCAAAAGAGGTCTCTCCACTGGCATTTAATAAGATGATTAATTCTTCTTGCTTGGCTGCGAAATAGCTGATTAGCTTCTCGGTCATGCGCAGTGCGTCTTCTTTTTCCTGTAAGTTATATGTATCAATATATTGCTTCATATCAGAGACGATCTCATTTTCAATCGTCTCAAGAAGTTCAAATTGGTCGCTGTAGTGCGCATAGAAGGTAGAACGGTTAATATCTGCACGCTCACAGATTTCTTTTACCGTGATGGAGGAGAAGCTTTTTTGTTTCAACAATTGGAGTAAGCTTTTCCTTAAAACCATTCGTGTATATTTCTTTCTGCGATCTAGTTTTTCAGAAGTCATATTTTTGTCACCTTTCTAACCGGAGTTATCCAACATTTCAATTAAAAACGTTGGATATTAGACGGATTTTATCGAACTGACTGTTGATAAACCAACATCGTGTTTTATATAATAATATCGTGACATTTTTTAAATGTAAAGGCAGGGGAACAGAGAGGATGAACCACGATAAATATTGCAGCCTGGATTATTGAAAAAAGAAAGTCAATTGTCATTACGTTCGTAAGTCTTGCTGTTATTAGTGTCATCCTTCAATTTTTCGTTTCGGTTAATTATAATATGGTAGATTATCTCCCGGATAATGCCCAATCAACCGAAGCGATTGAAGTGATGGAGGAAGAGTATGGGGGAGCAATCCCGAATACGAATGTAATGATTTATGATGTTTCCTTGCAGGAAGCACTTGTTTTTAAAAAACAACTCGAAGCAATCGATGGCGTGACGGATGTGCTCTGGCTTGATGATGTCATGGATATCAAGACTCCGATTGAAATGGAAGACCCAGATGTCGTCGAGGGCTATTATAAAAATAATAATGCACTCTTTTCTTTTGTTGTCCGTGACGGGGAAGAGGTGCGGATTACCGATGAAATTTATGAATTGATTGGTGAAGAAAATGCGATGGCTGGGGAAGCGATGGATACAGCGACACAGCAAAAAATGGCTTTTACCGAAACGATGTATGCAGCAGCATTGCTCGTACCAATCATCATTATTATTCTTATTCTTTCCACGACTTCTTGGGTCGAACCGTTCTTTTTCTTAATGGCAATTGGAATTTCGGTTCTGTTTAACCTTGGAACGAATATCTTTATTGGTGAAATATCGTTCGTGACACAATCCGTTGCACCAATTCTGCAGCTCGCCGTGTCACTGGATTATGCGATATTCTTACTGCACAGCTTCTCCGATTACCGGGAAAAGGTCGGGGATCCGAAAGAGGCGATGCAGCTTGCGATCAAGCGTTCATTCCCGGCAATAATCGCTAGTGCATCAACAACCTTCTTCGGATTTATCGCACTAAGCTTCATGAACTTTGAAATTGGTTCTGACCTTGGGTTCAACCTTGTAAAGGGAATTATCTTTAGCTTTATTAGTGTGATGGTCTTCTTGCCGGCATTTACGATTATGTTTTACAAATGGATTGATAAAACAAAGCACCATCCGTTTGTTCCTAGATTAAACAAGGTAGGAAAAGGACTATTAAAATTGAGATTTCCCGTATTCGTTCTTGTCATTCTATTAATTGTTCCAGCGTTTTTAGCACAAAGTCAAACCGACTTTATCTATGGCATAGGGGAGCAGCCAGAAGAGACGAGAGCAGGTATGGATATTGCAAAAATCGAAGGAGAGTTTGGGAAAAATACGCAGGTCGTTCTTCTCGTTCCTAAAGGTGATATCGGCAAAGAGGAGCAGCTCACACAAGATCTATTAGGAAATGACGAAGTGAAAAGCATCATGAGTTATGTTACAACAGTCGGCGCAGCTGTTCCGCCTGAGTATTTAGATGAAGAAGTAACGAAACAATTCTATTCGGAAAATTATAGTCGATTTATTTTAAATACGACAACGGAAGATGAAGGGGAGGAAGCTTTTTCATTTGTAGAAAAGGTGGATGAATCGGCATCAGCATATTACGATAATTTTTATATGCTAGGTGAGAGTGTCACCCTCTACGATATAAAATCTGTTGTGACGGAAGATAATACGTTTGTGAATGTCATGACAATTGTAACCATTGCTCTCGCACTTATTGTGGCATTCAAGTCATTATCATTCCCGATTGTCCTATTGCTCACGATTCAGGCATCGGTATGGATTAACTTGGCGATTCCATACTTTACGGAATCTCCGCTTGTGTTTGTCGGGTATCTTATCGTAAGTACGGTGCAGCTAGCGGCAACGATTGATTATGCGATATTGCTGACAGAAGACTATACGTTGAAACGGAAAGAAATGCCTGTCTTTCAGTCTATTAAACAGGCACTGAATGATAAGTTCTTCGCTATTCTTATCTCGGCGTCGATTCTTTCCAGTGTCGGCTTCATCCTCTGGCTTACATCGACGAATCCAATTGTGTCGTCGATTGGACTCTTGCTTGGCAGGGGAGCATTGCTAGCGTTCCTATTAGTGATTATTTTCCTGCCGGCATTACTCGTATTATTTGATAAAGTAATTGAAAAAACGACATGGAAAGCGAATTTCTACAAGGAGGAGCGATAATGAAAAGTATGAAGAAAATTTTAATTTCCTTACTCTGCTTATTCCTCGTGCTGCCTTGGCTTGCACCGTTTACGGCTGCTTCTAATCATCAGAATGAGACTGAAATTGAAGCGGAAGATGCAGGAGAAACAGCTGGTAAAGATGAAGTGGTTTATGCAACATTAAGTCCCTCTGGTGCAGGAAAAGAGCTTTATATCGTTAATAGTCTCGAAGTAACGGAAGCGGGCGAGATTGCTGATTATGGAGCATACTCGAATGTGAAGAACCTTACCGATTTATCTGAGATCAGCCAATCCGGTGATGTGGTTGAAATGAGTGCATCTGTTGGGAAGTTCTATTACCAAGGTACGTTAGATCATACAAACTTGCCTTGGGATTTCAAGATGACGTACTACCTTGACGGGGAAGAAGTGACACCGGAAGAACTTGCAGGAAAAGATGGAACCCTTGAAATAGAGATTGATACAACTGAAAACGAAGCGATTGACCCCATCTTTTATGAAAACTATTTACTCCAGATATCTTTTGCGTTTGACGGAGAGAAAACAAGCAATATTGAAACAGATGAAGGTATTCTGGCAAATGCAGGAAAAGACATCCAAGTAACTTATACGGTACTGCCGGAAGAAGAAGCGGTATTATCGGTGACAGCTGATGTAACAGATTTTGAACTAGCTGGTATAGATATATCGGCTATCCCGCAAAATATGTCGATCGATGCGCCGGATACAGATGAATTCACAGCAGAGATTGGTACACTTGCTGATGCTTTGCAATCAATTGATGATGGCGTTCTTGAATTGAAGGGTGGAGCAACAGAACTACACGAAGGGACGACGGCATTACAGAGCGGTTCAACCGAATATAAAGAGGGAATACAGGCTTTAAATAACGGTTCCGGGGAGCTTGTGAGTGGTTCGAAAGCTATTCAAGACGCACTGGCAACGATTGATCAATCACTTGGCGATACAGATGGTATTGACGGCGGTGATTTTAATATGATGACAGAAGGCCTCGAGGAATTTGCCAGTGCACTACGAGAAATTAAAAATGGCTTAGTTGAATTAAAAGATGGATTCGGTGCAGCTTATGAAGCACTTGATGAGGCCATTACAGCAATTCCCGGACACGAAGTTAGTGAAGAAGAAATCATTGCATTAAAACAAAGCAATGCAAACCAAGATACGGTGGATAAACTGCTTGAAGTGTATACTGCGGCATTAACGGTTAAAGGAACGTATGAACAGGTGAGAGACGGATTTTCCGCAGTTACAAGCACACTGGAAACAATGATAACATCCTTGGAAACAATTGTAGGTTCAATACAGGAACTGATTGCTGGATTCAATGAGTTCCTTGAAAAAATGGACCCGACGAGCGGATTAAAGGAATTACAAGAAGGAATTTCTACCCTATCAGCTAACTATCAAGCGTTCCATTCCGGGCTTGTTACGTATACGGAAGGCGTCGGAGAACTTGCTGCAGGCTATACGGAAATCGATGCAGGTATTGGTGAATTAAATAATGGTACCGGTGAGCTGGCAAGTGGTGTTTCCGAACTTCGGGATGGCACGGCTGAACTTGCAGAAGCGACGCAGGATATGCCGGAACAGGTAACAGAAGAAATTGATGAAATGCTCGCCCAATATGATAAGTCCGATTTTGAAGCTGTTTCATTTGTGTCCGACAAAAATGAGGAAGTAAATTCGGTTCAATTTGTTTTAAAAACGGAACCGATTGAAAAAGCAGAGGAAACAGATGAAGCGGAAGAAGAATCGGAAAAGAAATCACTTTGGGAACGGTTTTTAGATTTATTCAGATAAAAAAGATGCACCTTCATACTGGGTGCATCTTTTTTTTGCGTTATTATCACGCATTAACGGTCTGTAATCCCCCACCTCTAAACACGATGGAAATCTAAGATGTGAAGATGGGGGATAAACAGTTCGTAAATCCCTGATTCTGTTCAACCAACATTCAGCGGGGGAAAGCCCCCTCAATGAAGTAGTTTCACTTTATAAGGAACTTTTTTCTGAAGTAGATTGCATATGCTCCGCTTTGATTTGCTCAAGCAAAGTTTGATCGGTGAGTAGCCGGTAACCGGTAGTTGCTAACGCTTTGGCACCGTTTAGGAGTGCGTGATCTCCAAGCTTGGATTTGGCTGCTTCCCGAAATTCAACTGTATGAGCAATAAGATCATCGGGACCGATTTTAATATAGCAATGGGCGGTTGGAATTTCGTAACTAATGTTGCCAGCGTCCGTCGAAATCTTTCCTTCCGTTTCTTGAATAACGAGTTCTTCTCCAACACCTGTTAACTCCTCTCCAAGTACTTCATCTAGCAGGGGAGTAATGACAAAGTCTTTTACTTCATTTTGAAACCGCTCGATTTCCACTTTCGCACCAGTGGCAAGAGCTGCCCCTTCAGCGACTGCGCGGACTTTCGCTGCAACGTTCTCCGTCTTTTTCCATGAGTCTGCCCGGATAAAAAAGCGGGCAGCTGCGTATTCTGGAATAATATTCGGAGCATCACCGCCATCTGTAATAATGCCGTGAATCCGAACGTCTTGAGGTAGCTGCTGTCTTAATGCACTGATACCGTTAAACAATTGGATAACTGCATCAAGTGCATTGATACCTTCTTCTGGAGAAGTTGCCGCATGGGCGGATTTTCCGTAAAATTTAAAATCAAGTGGTTCGACAGCGAGTGTATCTTGAGAAAGCGTCGTTTTACCACCTGGGTGGAGCATGAGTGCAGCATCGATATCTTTCAAGTAGCCATGCTTTACAAAGCTCCCTTTCGCACTGCCATTCGGTCCACCTTCTTCAGCAGGCGTCCCGAGCACAACGACTCGTCCACCTGTATCCGAGACAACTTTTGAGAGTGCTATTGCCGCGGCAATGCTGGATGTTCCGATAATATTATGCCCGCATGCATGGCCAAGACCTGGGAGGGCATCATATTCTGCAAGGTATGCGATAGTAGGGCCAGGCTTTCCGCTCTCTTTTATCGCGTAGAAGGATGTTTCATGGCCAGCTACAGCTTTATCAACCTTAAACCCTTCGTCGCTTAAGTTTTTAATATGTAAATCACTTGCGAAAAACTCTTGATTACCGATCTCAGGTTTTTCATGTATGGAGTGACTTGTTTGGATATAATGTTCTTTATTATTTTCTATCGATTGTATTAACGCATCTTTCACAGCTTTTGTCATTGCCACTTAAAACTCCTCCTTTTTAAATCAACAATCTCACTTAATAAAACCAAAGTAACCCCAACCTTGTCAAGCCCTTGTAACAACTCATCACTCTCATACAGCGTAAGTGTGCCTAACTCCGAAACTCACTTCTGGAGGTCCGCAGTCCAGACACCTCTCGCACCTGCTGAGCGGCTGGTGAGCCTCCCGCAGGAGTCTCGAGGTGTCTGGACTGCTACCAGGAAAGGCCGAATTTGAATCACTGTTTAATGTTCTGGAAAAAGTATACTCCTTATCGTGGCGGAATAACTTCTATTTAAAATAACCAGACATAGAAAGTTGAAGGATTGTGCAAGATAGAAGGAAAGAGCAATTCGATTGACGGGTTATTAATGATAACTTACTATTGAGTTGTAATTAAATTTAAAAAGAATAGGATGATTGAGATGACAAAAGTAGGTATTGTAATTGGAAGTATCCGTAATAATTCATTCTCCGAGCAGCTTGCTAAAAATATTGTAGAGTTCTTCCCAGCAGGTTATGAAGCAGAATTTATCGAAATTGCAGATCTGCCACTTTATAACCAGGATTCTGATGATAATATCCCGGAAGTTTATACAACTTTCCGTAATACAATAAAGGCCCTTGATGCTGTTATATTTGTAACACCAGAACATAACCGCTCCATTCCAGCTGCACTTAAAAATGCTCTTGACGTTGGTTCACGTCCTTATGGTTCAAATGTATGGGACGGCAAACCAGCTCTAATTGTGAGCCAGTCTCCAAGTAATTTAAGTGGATTCGGTGCAAACCACCACTTGCGTCAAGTGCTCGCATTCCTAAACATGCCAGTTGTACAGCAGCCAGAAGTATATATTGCAAATGTCCACGAATTGCTTGGTGAAGACGGAAAGATTACAAATCAGGATACAGTAGGATTCTTGCAATCCATAGTAGAAGCTTATGTTGCTTTCGTAAAGCGTCACGAAGCGTAAGAAAGCTTTAACCTAATCTTTAAATTCCATCCCATCAAAAAAAGGAAATGACGTAGTAGCCATTTCCTTTTTTTGATTACGTTCTATTCCAAAAACGCATCTGTGCAATTGCCGATACAAACTCCTCACCGAAATTTGGATTATTCGCTGCAAATATAACACCTGCTAGGTTATTTCCAGTTGATGACTGAATAAAGCTTTGTCCGGTTGTTGCAATGCCAATTGGTTTATAATGCCTATATGCTACATGAACAAACTCTGTCACGTCAGCATTGAATTTCCTCTGGTTTCTAGCATTTCCGCCAACGACATATAGTGAGTCTACGAGATAGGGACTCGAGGTAAGAAATGTTTCATCCACTTTGAGCTCTGTGCCATTAGATCCTGTAATGGTACCGAGTGTTTCACTTACAATAACGACAAATACGCGATAACGTTCAAGGGTGTTCAGTACGCTGGATACTTCATTATAATTAAAACCATCGCCAATCAATACACCGACTTTTTGTGTAGCAGCATATTTAGGGGTGTTTGCTTGGCTCAGGGAAGGGTAGCTTGTGGAAACAGGAACATTCGTCCCACTAGGACGGTTAACCCCAATATTATCAGCAATAATATTTGCTAACTCCTTATCAACGTTAACAAGAAGATCAACAACCTGCTGCCTGACAAATTCTCTTTTCACACTTCCAACCTGATAACTAAGCCCGTCAATCGTATGCTGTTTTTCAATAGGTGTTAGACTATTCCAGAAAATTCTTGGCTGTGAAAAGTAATCATAGAAAGATTCGCTTCGATTCCGAGTGACATGCCCTTCAACTTTCGCTGGATAATGTGCATATCCTCCTTCTATAGGAGGCGTTGTATATGGTGTGTTATTTGCGATTGAGTTTCTATGATAGTTTACTTGATCGACATCAATACGGTATCTCATAAACCCTTGCCGCTGGTTATTATGGAACGGACAGATCGGTCGGTTAATCGGCAGGTCCTGGAAGTTAGCTGAACCAAGGCGGTGATACTGGGCCGTTTGGTAAGCAATCAACCTACCTTGCAAGACAGGGTCATTCGAGAAGTCTATTCCTGGAACAACGTTTGCTGGGTTAAATGCTACTTGTTCTAATTCGGCAAATTCATTATCCACATTTTTATTTAATGTCATTTTACCAACAAGCTGGACAGGTATAAGTTCTTCTGGCCAAAACTTGGTAGGATCAAGAACATCAAAGTCGTATTTGAATTCATCTTCAAGCGGTATGAGTTGAACACCTAGTTCATATTCCGGATAAGCTCCACGATTAATTGCTTCCCTGAGATCCCGGCGGTGGAAGTCTGGATCGAGCCCCCCTATTTTTAGTGCTTCGTCTTGCAGTAAAGAATGCACACCAAGAACCGGTTTCCAAACAAATCTTACAAAGGTAGCCACCCCATGTTCATTAACAAAGAGATACGTATTAATGGACCAAGATTCCATCATGCGATAGCTTCGTAAAATACCTCGCTCAGACATGATCCATAATACCATGTGCAGGGATTCTGGATTATTTGCTACATAATCCCAAAAGTTGTCGTGGGCCCCAGAAGCTGTTGGGATATCCGAACGTGGCTCGGCCTTGTATGCATGTATCACATCTGGAAATTTCATCGGATCTTGGTTAATTAACACAGGCATGGCAATGGTCGTTAAATCATAATTTCCTTCTTCTGTATAAAATTTTGTTCCCCAGCAGCGTAAATCTCGTGCAGTGTCATAAGAATCTTTGCCGCCTTGTACAGTAGAAAACCGGACAAATACAGAAGTCTTTTTCCCAGCCTCCTGTAAAAATCCAGCTTTTGTAAATTGTTTCATGGATTCATAGCATTCGAATTCTCCGTGTGCCCCGTACCCCCTTGCATGAACGACCCTTTCCGGTATCCTTTCTTTAACAAAGTGTGTCATCTTTTCAAAGTAATGAAAGTCCTCTAATAAACCTGGTCCACGCTCTCCGGCAGTTAAAATTTCTTCATCATTGGATACCTTTAACGATTGATTGGTAGTCATTGGTTTTCCAGTATTTTTAACACGGAATTCATTCAACTGTTCATTTTTTTCGTTTTCAGTGTTGGAACTTTGATTTCTTGATGGTTTATTATCCATTTATTAAACACCCGCCTTATCCGTCTAAATTACAATCCCATTTATATTGCTATGCTCTGTGATTAGAACTAGAACTTAACCATCAAACTAAAATAAAGCACTCGCTTTCATTCAGCGTAAGTGTCTGAAACTCACTTCTGGAGGTCCGCAGTCCAGACACCTCTCGCACCTGCTGAGCGGCTGGTGAGCCTCCTCGCGGGCAAGCCCGCTGCGGGGTCTCACCAAGCCTATCCTCCCGCAGGAGTCTCGAGGTGTCTGGACTGCTCCCAGCAAAGGCCGAATTTAGATCACTGTTTAATATTCCAGGAATTGAATCCTTATCGCGACGGAATAATTTCTATTTAAAATAACCATCTTACCAGTTCAGTTGCCCGGTGGACGGTGACTCCTGCGGGAACAGCACGAGCCTGGAGACCCCGCAGGGCGGAAGCCCGAGGAGCTCTAGCCGTGCCTAAGGATGCGCATCCGTCCACCGGGAAACTGAACGGTGATTAGAACTCCAGTCTAGAGAATGCGCAAAATACTTACACTGAATAAAAGTGATTTTTTGATTTGGTGTCGTGGTTGGGTCGGGGTGAGAAATAACCGTCTCATTACTAGGTTGGATTATTCATGAATGGCCAAAAATTTTCATAAACATTTCATAAAGAAAGATGAATTCTATGGTAAAATAGGAGGAGAGGTTATTTTGAAATTAGGTGATGGCAATCAGTAATCTAAGACGATGGATTTATATTACACTAGGACTTATTTCTTTCGGAGTTGGGGTAGCTGGAACGATACTGCCAGTACTGCCGGGAGGACCTTTCTTCCTATTTGCTTCATATTGTTTCACAAAGAGTTCGGAACGTCTCGACAGATGGTTTAAAAGCACATCATTCTATAAACAATATGTAGACCGCTACTTCATTAAACGATATATGACAAGATGGGAAAAAATTCGGATCAATATTATTGCCGATTTTTTTATTATCCTATCTGTAGTGATGATTGATATACTTATTATTCGGATCATCATGATTACACTAGGACTTATCAAACATTACTACTTCATTTATCATATTAAAACAATAAAACCGGAAGAAATTGAGCTAGTTATGGATAAATAGAAACAAGCAGGATCGTCAGCGATATGCTGACGATCCTGCTTGTTTTTATTTGGCATCCGTAGTACAAAGAAATAAGAGGGGGAATGATCATGAAAAAGGTTTATTTAATTGATGGAGCAAGAACAGCTTTCACAGCATTTGGTGGTTCTTTCGCTGGTGTAACAGCAACAGAGCTTGGAACCGTAACAGCGAAAGAAGCCTTAAAGCGATCGAATGTTGCGTCGGAACAGGTTGACCATGTGATTTACGGGAATGTTATCCATTCCGAGACAAATGCGGCATACATCGCGAGACATATTGGACTGGAAACAGGTGTGCCAAAGGAAGTCCCCGCTTATATTGTGAACCGGCTCTGTGGTTCCGGGCTGCAATCCATTGTTTCGGGTGTGCAGGAAATATTGCTGAACGATGCAGAAATCGTCCTCGCTGGCGGGGTGGAAAATATGTCCCAAGCACCATATGCGAATTTCGAAAAAAGATTCGGTGGCGCAAAACTCGGTGAATTAAAATTCCATGATATGCTTCTATCTACATTATTTGATGAATATACTGGATTTGGTATGGGGGTAACTGCGGAAAATCTTGCAAAACAATATAATATTTCCCGAGTGGAACAGGATGAATATGCAGTTCTTTCCCATGAGCGTGCAAGAAAGGCAAAGGAGTCCGGCCGTTTTAATGAAGAAATTGTTGCTGTAGACGTGAAATCAAGAAGGAAAACGGAATCCATTGTCCAAGATGAACATATTAAACCGGATACGACATTAGAAAAAATCAGTGGATTGCGCCCATCATTTGAGAAAGATGGCACGGTAACTGCTGCCAATGCTTCGGGGATCAATGACGGAGCAGCAAGTGTTGTCATTGCCTCAGAACAAGCGGTAAAAGAGCGGGAATTACAACCGCTTGCTGAAATCGTTTCTTGGGCCGCATCAGGTGTCGACCCATCAGTTATGGGAATTGGGCCGGTTCCGGCAATGAAGAAAGCGTTGGAGAAAGCTGGACTTACACTTACAGATATCGATTTCGTGGAAGTAAATGAAGCTTTTGCAGCCCAATATCTTGCCGTGGAGAAGGAGCTTGGACTTGATAGAGAGAAAACGAATGTTAACGGCGGAGCGATTGCTTTAGGCCATCCAGTTGGAGTAAGCGGTACTCGTCTAGCATTATCCGCAGCTTATGAACTAAGAAACAGGGATAAGGAATATGCACTTGTCAGTCTTTGTATCGGAGGCGGCCAAGGAATTGCGATGGTTATGAAAAGAAGTTAAGGAATCAGGTGACATTTTGCTCAAATATGTATGGAGATTTTTTACAATCTTTGCGATGTGGCTAACATTAAAAACATGGAAAGATACGAATCATGTAAAAATAAACAGAATAGAATTTAAAACAAACAAGCTCAGGCCTAGTCAATCTTTACGGATTATTCAACTGAGTGATATGCATAATAAAAGGGCTTGGAATATTCATCAACGTTTACTTCATAAAATAAATAGATCATCACCGGATATTATCGTGATCACAGGAGATCTGATCGACCGGCGGACAAGGAACTTCAAACAGATATTTAATTTTCTCGATCAGCTGATCAATATGCATATTCCGATTTACTTTGTTACAGGAAATCATGAATGGGGAAATAGAAAGAGAAAAAAATTCATGAAACAATTAAGGAAACGGAATATAACGATTCTAGGAAATGAAAGTACCCGGATTCAAGTTGCAGGTATTCCGCTCACTCTTGTTGGCGTCCATGATAGTTCCACGCATCATGAAAATGTGGAGGAGGCATTTCAACAGATAAGTGAAACCGGGTATACGATTCTTTTATCCCATTCTCCCTATGTGATTAAGACGTATCCGAATCTTCCGGCGGATCTCGTATTAAGTGGTCATACGCATGGCGGTCAGGTGCGCTTGCCGTTCATTGGCGCTGTCATATCTCCGGGAGGTGGAGTGTTTCCAGAACTTGATAAAGGGACGTGTGAATGGAAGCGGAATAGGTATATTTACGTAGATAGTGGGTTAGGTACGAGTATGATACCTGTTCGCTTTCTGAATCAAAGTCAGATTAGTCTTATTGAAATTAATGGGGACAATTAGGCAAACACCTAACTGTCCTTGTTTTCACTTGCAGCGATTTGAATAGCGGCTTCTGCAAATTGTTCGAGTTGCTCGATATCTTCGTTGGATGGTGTTAAGTCAACTTTAAAACGAACTGGTGCAAGCTTTGCTCCAAGAAACTTTAGCTTATCTCCCATTAAGTCGACAGATAAACAAAATTCATCATAAGCAGTATCACCAGATCCAAACACAGCGAATGTCGTCGTTCCTAAATCTGCATCATCCAATTCATCATAAAAATCTTCTGCTTCAAACGGAACTTCCCCGTCATCGGATGAGTGGGTCCCGATAAATACAGCATCGTAGTCGGATAATTCATCAACATCAATCGGGTCGAAGTCGAAGGTCCTGATTTCTACGTCATGCTCTTTATATTCAAGATAGCCGGCAATTGCCTCTGCCATCATTTCTGTATTCCCTGTTGTAGAAATATAAAGTAGTAATATATTTGCCATTATAATCCCTCCATCTTCCATTGTTTATTTTAACGTATAAATCGAATCCGTTTCAATAAAAGGACATTCTAGAAAAATATTATTATCTGTTCTACAAAAGTAATGGAAGGAAAAAAGGGTTTAGGTCTTTTTAATCACATTAATCTGTCAAGAACCTTTAAGAAATGGATGAAGCTGCCGATATAAGATAGGTAGACTTACAGAAATACATAACATAATAACCAACACATATAGAGAGAAGTGAAGTGATTGAAGAAGAAAGAAGCACAAAAGAAAAATAAACGGCAAAAATTTACAGCAGGTCTCCGCATGCAATTAACGGTTCCCTTCGCTATATTAATTGTTCTTGCGGTGGGAATTGTCGCCTTTGTTAGTTATAATTTCAGTGTACGGACGACTACAGATGAACTATCTAAAAATGTGGAGCAGCAAATGATTAGTGTGAATCACACATTTGATATGTATTTTGGCTATATGGAAAATGCTTTGACTCGAATGGCATCGAATTCAACATTACGTAGATTTAGCGGGGATAATTTCAGTGAACTATTTTCCTATTTGCAAGAATCGAGTTTGGCGAGTGATGATTTAAAGGCTACATTTGCAGGTTACGATGATAGTGAAGAAATCATTATTTATCCTCATGATAATGCGATAGAGGATGTTAACCCGAAAGAACGGAATTGGTATACGGAAGCGGTAGAACAGGATGGAGGAATTGTTTGGACCGAGCCGTACGAAGATGCTCTTTCAGGGGATATCGTCATTACAGCTGCAAAAGCTTTTTACGAATATAATCAACTCGTTGGCGTGGCGGGGATTGATGTTCATACAAATGCCTTGTTGAATTTAATTAATGATATTCAAATTGGAGATAACGGGTATGCAGTTGTTTTGGACGAGGCTGGAAATTTCGTTACGAATCCCGATGAAACACGGATTGGAGAAAATGTAGCAGAGGAAAATTTCTATCAGGAGATACTTGCTGAAGGTGAGCAAGGTATGATTGAGACGAATGTAAACGGAGAATCCTTAACCATCGGTTTTATTAAAAATTCGACAACCGGGTGGATTATTGCAGGATTTCTCGATGAGAATGAATTTGCAGATAAAGCAAGTGCTGTTATGTTACCGATCTTTATTACGCTGCTTATCGTGTTAGTTCTAGCGATAATTGCTGCAGCAATCATTTCCAATCGTTTGATTAATCCGATTCAGGAATTGCAACAATCAATGAAGCGAGTGGAAGAGGGAGATTTAACAGCGACGAAGGTTATTCCCCGGAAGGATGAAATTGGTGCATTAAGCAAGAGTTTCAGCTTTATGGTGAATGAAATGCGCAATGTAATCGATCAGATATCCCATAGTTCATACAAAGTATCGGATGCTGCCGAAAATCTTGTCGCAAGTTCAGAAGAAAATACGGCCTCTGCAAGTGAAGTTGCCCGGACGATGGAAGAGATTGCTGCTGGTGCAAGTAATCAAGCCGACTTAAATGAACAGAACACAAAAGCGTTCCAATCTTTATCAGAAATGATTCAGGAAATTAAAGAAAAGAATGAACAAATCTTTGCTAAAGCTGAGGACATGGGGCGGCTTTCCAGTACTGGGGTAAAATCAATCCAGGCGCTTGCAACCCGATCTACTGAAACGTCTGAAGTGGCGCAGCAGGTTGTGACCGCGATTGAACAATTAAATGAGAAATCGGCAAATATTAATACCATCGTTGACAAGATTGCAAACATTGCAAGCCAAACAAACCTGCTTGCCCTAAATGCGTCCATCGAGGCAGCACGTGCCGGGGAACATGGTCATGGCTTTGCCGTTGTTGCAAATGAAGTTGGTAAGCTTGCAGAACAGACGACAGACGCCTTGAAAGATGTTGGAGCAATTATTGCTGAGATGCAGGAAGAAACAAAGCAATCAGTTGGAATCGTAGAACAAACAATGCGTTTATTTGAACAGCAAACGGAGAGTGTCGGTGAAACTGGACAAGCTTTCCTTGCTATTTCTGGTTCAGTGAATGAGAACAGCCAAATGGCAGAACAGATTATGAAGCTTACGAATTCGATTGTAGAAATGGAAAAAGAACTCATTCAGAACACGGAAAATTATGCGTCAATCAGTGAGGAAACGGCTGCGGGTACTGAAGAAATCTCTGCGTCAATTGAAGAACAAACTGCTTCGATGGAAATGTTGACTGATTTAGCTACAGACTTAGAAGCAATCGCAAGCACAATGAACGAAGAGATTAACCGATTTAAAATTAATTAAACTGGCCCGCTTAAGTGTGATGAAACGGAGCTTTGGAAAGGATGTACATGATGGAAACCAATCAATATTTGGATGTCTTTCTGGATGAAAGCAGGGAACATCTTCAAGCGATTAATGACCATACTTTACGATTAGAAAAGGAACCACAGAATGATGGCTTGGTGAACGAAATTTTCCGTTCAGCTCATACATTAAAAGGGATGGCCGCAACGATGGGCTATGAAGATATTGCTTCTCTAACACATAAGATGGAGAATGTCCTGGATTTAATTCGTAATAAGCAATTACAAGTTACGACGGAAGTAATTGATATTATTTTTATAGCAATTGAATACTTAGAAGAAATGGTCGAAGCAATCAGCAATGGTCTTGACGGGAAAAAGGATGTCACTGAATTAGTGGCCCGCCTTGATCGCTTTGAAAAAGGCGAAGCAGCTGCTGCAGTCGAACCGAGCATGATGGAACCTACTGCAGAAATAACAGCTGTTCCCGTTGATCTTGATGAGTTTCAGATGACAATTCTTGAACAGGGCGAAGAACAAGGATTTGCCGCTTATCAGATCATCGTCGAGCTTTCGGAAGAGTCGATTCTGAAAGGTGCCAGGGCTTATATGGTTTTTGAAGCATTGGAAGACAAAGGGGAAGTTATTAAAACAAATCCTGCGACAGAAGATATCGAAGAAGGTAATTTTGATCATTCTTTTGAAATGATTTTCCTTTCCAAAGAAAGTCCAGGAGAGTTAGAGTCTTTGATTTCAAAAGTATCTGAGGTTCATAATGTTCAAATCAATCAAGTGAGTTTCCATTCCGAGAATGAGGCGATAGAAGAGGATGAAATTGAAATAGAAGAAGAACCGGAAAAAGTCCATCCTGTTGATCAGCCAGATGCAGCTGCCCCCAGTCATCAGCCTGCTAAAACAATTCGTGTCAATTTAGACCGGATTGATGACTTGCTTAATCTTTTTGAAGAAGTCGTTATTGATCAGAGCAGATTGAATGTAGTTGCAACCGGGATTAATAACCTGGAATTAACAGAAACGGTAGAGCATATGAACCGAGTGTCATCCGATATGCAAAGTTTAATTCTCGCAATGCGTATGGTGCCAATTGAGCAGGTGTTCAACCGATTCCCGCGAATGGTTCGCGGTCTTGCCCGGGATTTGAATAAGCAAATTAACTTGGAAATTATTGGAGCAGATACGGAACTCGACCGGACGGTAATTGATGAAATCGGTGATCCGCTCGTTCATTTAATCCGAAACTCGGTAGACCATGGAATTGAACGACCGGAAGAACGAAAAAATTCCGGAAAGCCTGAAGAGGGAAATGTCGTGCTGCGCGCATTCCATAGTGGAAACCATGTTTTCATTGAAATTGAAGATGATGGTGCAGGAATTGATACGGAAAAGGTAAAGCAAAAAGCAATCGATAACGGATTAGTAACGAATGCCGAAGCAGAACAATTATCTGAGCAAGAAGTATCACAATTGATTCTCGCATCCGGCTTCAGTACGGCTGAAAAAGTTTCGAGTGTATCCGGACGCGGTGTTGGGCTTGATGTCGTAAAAAATAAAATTGAATCCCTCGGTGGTTCGATTTCCATTGAATCGACACAAGGAGAGGGGAGTATTTTTTCCATCCAATTGCCATTAACGCTTTCCATCATTTCTACTTTGCTCGTAAAATCTCAGGCAGAGACCTATGCGATACCACTTTCTTCAATAATTGAAACGGTATTGCTTCAGAAAGAACAAATCATGACAAGTCATGGTCAAAAAGTTATAGATTTCCGTGGACAAATTGTCCCTTTACTTGATTTGCGGGAAGTATTGGCGATTCCGGGTCATGGGGAAGAGGAGAAAGAGCATGCTGTTGTAGTCATGAAAAAGGGTGACAAACTTACTGGGCTTGTCGTTGATCATCTAATCGGTCAGCAAGAACTCGTCTTAAAATCTCTCGGTGATTATTTAGGTGATGTATTTGCAATCTCTGGAGCGACGATTTTAGGTGATGGACAAGTAGCTTTAATAATCGATCCAAATGCATTAATAAAGTAAGGTGGTATTGGAATGGAAAAATCTCGTAAATATATACTATTTACACTACATGTTCAAACCTTTGCTGTTGGAATAGAGCATGTTATATCGATTGAACGGATGCAGGCGATTACGGAGGTTCCGCGAACAGAGGAATTTATTCAGGGTGTTACGGAAATCCGTCATCAAACAACTGCCATTATTGACTTGCGGACAGGATTAAATATAACGGCGACAGCGAATACGGATGACACCCGGATTCTTGTCGTTACATTGGAAGGGATGCAAATTGGCCTAATTGTAGATTCGGTGACAGAAGTGATTGATATTGAACCGAGTAACATAGAAGAAGCTCCCCCAATCATTTCTGGAGTCCATGCTGCCTATCTGAAAGGTGTTGCAAAAGTCAATGGAGAATTGATACTCCTGTTAAACATCGCAAAAACACTTAATTTGGAAGAAACAGAGGGATTTAGAGAAGTATTACAATAGCGATGATAAGAGAAAAGCCCGGATGAAAAAATTCATCCGGGCTTTCATGTTTACAGAACTTACGAACGAGAAAGCTCACTCCTTTAAGGGGAGGATGATAGGGAGTTCGGAGTGGGGCACTCCCTTGTAGGGTGTCGTAAGCCGAACTTTTTAGTTTCTCGTTCTTTTTACCACTCCGCTAAAGCGAAGAAGGCAAAGGGACGGACAGCGGGGGAAAAAGAAATCATGTGTAAATATAAACGACTGATCGATGAAGTCCATGCGATGGAACAAAGCTACGGATATTCAGAATATCAACTTCATGCCTTTGTCGCACCCATGCAAGCGAAATTTGCCAAGAACATCGGCTCGTTTGAAGCACAAAAACTTGCAACTAATGAATTTCATAATACGTATTTAATGCTTCACCATCACCATATGTAGTTGAGTTGGTTCGTTCCCAACTACAGGGAATCAGAGCATTTGTCCCAATTGCCGGATGTTCATTTGTAATTTACAATGAGATAGGGAATTTAAGGCGTTGAAAAAAATGTAGAAGGTGCGATGCAATGATGCCTAAAGTGATTTGGTTATTAGTGATAGCAACAACGATTAACGTTACAGGCGGATCTTTTTTATGGCCGATGAATACGATTTATATGCATAATGAGCTCGGGCAATCATTAGCTTTTGCCGGGTTTATTTTAATGTTGAATCAGGGTGCAGCTGTTATAGGGAATTTGATTGGTGGAGCGTTGTATGACCGTTTCAGCGCTTATTACTCTATCCTTTGTGCAACAGGCATTGCTCTTATTGCGGCAATCACGATGGCTTTCAATCATTCGATTGTTCCCTATGCCATCTTACTTGTCGTCATTGGATTTGGAAATGGAATTACTTGGCCAATTATGTTTGCAATGGCGGGTTCACTTTGGCCAGATGGTGGCAGAAAGGCATTTAATGCGGTTTATGTAGCCCAAAATCTCGGGGTCGCGTTAGGAGCTACGCTGAGTGGTTATGTTGCAAGCTTTTCATTCGATTATATATTCATAGCAAATGCCCTTTTCATTGCTCTCTTTTTTCTGCTCGTATTGTTTGCATTTAAACAGTTGGACGAAGCTAAAAACAGACAGATGCATACGTCGATAATTGAGCAACGAGGAAAAGTTAAAAACAGTACAACATTCATAGCTTTATTGATTCTTTGTGCTGGATTTCTATTCATACATATTAGTTATTCCCAATGGATGACAACAATTGCTTCTTATACACAAGACATTGGTATACCGGTTGAACAATATAGTACAATATGGGCAATCAATGGTTTCCTTATCGTTTTTGCTCAACCTTTGGTACAATGGTTTACGAATCGTTTTACAAATGAGAAGCACCACATCTATATAGGAACGACCATTATGATTGTCTCTTTTCTAGTTGTTATGAATGCCCAGCAGTTTACGATGTTTGCTGTGGCGATGATTATTTTGACAATCGGTGAGGTTCTCATGTGGCCGGCCTTCCCAACATTAGCCAACAAGCTAGCACCAAAAGGGAGAGAAGGGTTTTATCAGGGATTAGTTAATAGTATTGCAACGGTGGGAAGAATGACAGGTCCATTAGTCGGCGGTTTCATTGTCGATTACTATCATATTGAAATTTTATTCTTCTGTTTAGTAGGGTTACTGTTAATACCTTATATAACCACCTTCCTGTATGACAAAAAAATAAAAGCCGAACAAGGAGGATTATAATGAAAGATATTAAATTAATTGCATTAGATATGGATGGTACCTTATTGAATGATAATCAAGAAGTGCCGGAAAGGAACCGAAAAGCAATTGAGCAAGCACTTGCAAAAGATGTTCATGTTGTATTAAGCACCGGTCGCGGATTTAATACGTGTTACCCTTATGCAGTGGACCTGGAGCTGCCAACATACCTCATTTCCGCCAATGGAGCGGAAATTTGGACAATGGAGAAGGAATTGCTTAGAAGAAGAAAATTAGAAACGGAAATGATGGAAAAGCTTTATAATATTGCCACACAAGTAGGGGCAGGTATGTGGGTGATTTCTACGGAGGGGGCTTTTAACGGAGATTTCCCGAAAGATTTTAACGAATACGAATGGCTGAAATTCGGCTGTCATACGACGGATCAAAGGAAGCTAGATATTCTTATCAAAGAATTTTCTAAGTACGAAGAGCTCGAGCTATCGAACTCACTTCCTACAAACATCGAAGTGAATGCGAAAGGTGTTTCGAAAGCAGATGCGCTGCATTTCTTATGTGAGCGAATCGGCATAACGATGGATAATGTTCTAGCCTGCGGAGATAGTTTGAATGATATTAAAATGATTCAGGAAGCAGGAGTAGGAGTCGCAATGGGGAATGCCCAGGAAGCGATTAAAAAAGTGGCAGATCACACGACAGTGACGAATAATGAATCAGGTGTTGGGGTGGCGATTGAAAAATTTGTTTTGAATGTATAAACCTGCCGGCATAGTAAGAGGCGATTCTTAAAACATGAAGAATCGCCTTATTTTTATTTGCTCTACTATTGCACTCGAAAATCAAAAATGGAACAATTTTATCAAGTACTCATCACCAATAATCTGCTATACATGATCATTTCAACAACATGCTAATCACTTTCATACAGCGTAAGTGTCCGAAACTTACTACTGGAGGTCTGCAGTCCAGACACCTCTCGCACCTGCTGAGCGGCCGGCAATCCTCGCGTTATCGCACTGCGGGGTCTCGCCAGGCTTACCTCCGAACAGGAAGTTCTAATGCCGGCGTTGGTCACAGGACGTGACCGTTCTTAGCCGGCCTCCCGCAGGAGTCTCGAGGTGTCTGGACTGCTACCAGGAAAGGTCAAATTTAGATCACTGTTTATTATTCCAATGATCTAATTTTATTGTGAAATGGCACTGGAATAAATGCTATTCATAATAATCCTCTCTACCAGTTCAGTTGCCCGGTGGACGGTGACTCCTGCGGGAATAGTACGAGTCTGGAGACCCCTTAGTGCTCAGCCCGAGGAGCTCCGGCAGTGCCTAAGGATGCGCATCCGTCCACCGGGCAACTGAACGGCGACTAGAGAGCGAACCATGAGAACGTGCAAAACACTTACGCTGAGTGAAAGCAATTCATAGCTTTTAAAAGATTGGGATGAATTATCCGGCTGTTTTAGATTGTGAAAGCTGGCTTTACAAATAGAAATCAATAATATTAATTCAAATCATGTGCTTGCATTTTCTCTAATTCTTTTTCTTGTTTTTTCTTTAACGATTTCCTTCCTTCGCTCCATTGCTCGAATAAAAAGAGCAGTCCGATGATTAGGATGATGAGGTAGAACCAGAAGCTTTCTATATTGCCATTTATGAATGAAATGGTCATCCACGTAGCAAAAAGAATAGGTACAATCGCACCCCAGAATGGATTATTCCTCGTGGAAAAGAAGTACTGTACCCCGAGAAAAGCCGCAATGATCAATACATCATAAATACCGTAACCAAACATTACGCATTAGTCCTTTCCTGTTTATACTTATCGATAATTAATTTCGCCTCTTCTAAGTTGATTCTGTCATCAATGGACAGCTGTTTAATAAATTGGATAAATCCTTCATTTTCTACTTTCTCATTGACCTTAATTTTTTCAATTAATCGGTCGAGCCGGATTCTAACGGTAGGGTATGAGACATCATAGAGCTTGGAGATTTCTTTTAATGAACCGGAGTGCACGACAAAGTTTTTGATAAATTCAATGTCTTCCGCTTCTAAAGCTAATATCCAAGCGGGTATTTTATTCAATTCCATCCTTTCACCTCTTTTTATTATTTAAATATACCTTAACATAAAACTTAATAAAGTTAAAGTGATTTTTAACTTTATTAATAATTATTCAAAGGAATGATGTGAAATCATTTATCCCGACTTTAGGGTCTTCGAGAAAGTTTAGGTGGGAGATAACGGAGGTTAACCGCCACTGATTGAAGTTTCACTTTAAACGGGTCTGAATCGATAAAGATAGAAGCTAAGCGGTTGGCGAATGATTAAAAATAGGATATGATACGAGGACAGATGAACGAATTATTTTGACGTCAGGAAGTGCGTAAACATGCAGAAGCAAAAAGAAGTAGTGAACGGACGAACAAAAAGTCCGACTAAAATGCTAACAATTACAGCTGCACTAGTTGCAATCAATTTAGTGTTGAATCAATTCACTTTAGCATTCGGTCCTTTGCTGGAAGTAGGATTCGCATTTTTACCAATTGCAGTGCTTGGCTTTCTCTATGGACCAGTGAATGCGGGAATAGCTTCTGTTGTTGCTGATACGATCGGTTTTGTTTTACGACCTGCCGGATTCTTTTTCCCCGGGTTTACTTTTAATGCATTATTGATCGGGCTATTATTCGGTTGGTTCTTTTATAGGAAAACAATTACCCTCGGAAGAATTGCGACAGCTAATTTGGTTGTCACGATTATCATTTCGCTGATCTTGACACCGATTTGGTTGAATATTATGTTTGGCAGTCCATTATTTGCCGGGCCACGGATTGTTAAAGCGATTGTTCTTTATCCAGTTGAAGTTGGTTTACTGTACGCCTTATTAAAAAACCTCAGTAGGGTAGACTTGAAATTATAACGATTTGCTCACCTGGGATTTTAATGCGCATAAACTAAACATATCAGGCTAGA
This sequence comes from Oceanobacillus alkalisoli, assembly GCF_021556485.1. Taxonomy (GTDB): domain Bacteria; phylum Bacillota; class Bacilli; order Bacillales; family Amphibacillaceae; genus Oceanobacillus; species Oceanobacillus alkalisoli. The sequence continues at coordinate 57,344 of NZ_JAKGBW010000008.1, forward strand.
AGAGGATGATTCTGATGAAGCTTAAAGAATATTATGTTTCTGGAAATACAGCGGAAGGCTATGTAGATAGCTTAGAGTCTAATTTACATGGCATAGAAGAAGTGATTCAACTCGGTAATGCTTCTTATAAGACAAATACGGCTATCATCAAACAATTGATCGAGCAAAATAAAGAGCAGACACAAGTTGAAGTCTTAAAAAGCCCGATTAGTGAAGAATTTCTTGAAGGGGTCATTTTCAGGGAGAAGAAGATAGCCATTCTTGGTAACAGGGATTGCCCGTTTTCGAACCAGGCATATGATTTATTTAAAAAAGGTCTGCATATCCACGATGACCTTGAACTCGTATTTATCCAGGAAATGGACTTCGAAAAGGCGGATGATTTAGCAAAGAGGTATATCGAGGAACTGCTTCCGGAGAACGTAAAAGGATCTCGCAACCCTCAGATTTTTCGGAGACTTTTCGGTACGAATACAATGGACGGTGTTGTAAATGAAGTACCCAATCTGACTGCTCATTTGGATAGGGTTTATCATATCAAAGGCCGAGCGGGCACAGGGAAATCGACTTTCATGAAAAGAATCGTAAAGGCATGCGAGGCGCGAGGTTTAGACCTTGAGATTTATTATTGCAGTTTCGATCCTAACAGTATCGATATGGTTTTAATACCGGAACTGAATATTTGCTTATTTGATAGTACAGACCCACACGCTTTTGAACCAGAAGATGAAACAAAAGAAAAAGTGATTGATTTATACAAAGAAACCGTTACACCCGGTACAGATGAAAAGTATGCGGACGAAATTAGCAATCTGACAAAGCAATATAAAAGCTATATGAAAAAAGGATTAGCCGCTCTACAAAGGGAAGGTGCAGAAATCATTGCACAAGATGCGAAGAAACCGTTCAATCAAACCGAAATAAATGAAAGTGTCGACAACCTTCAAATGAAACTCGATTAAAATCTCCAGCCAGTGGGTAAACTAAGCAAAACAGACAGGTTGGAGGACAAAGTATATGACGGGCCATACTATTCCACAATTTCCAGAATCTTATTGGTTAACAAGCAATGACACACTCTCTGAATTCCCACCACTGGAAGAGGATATTAAAGCAGATGTTACGATTGTCGGCGCAGGAATTACCGGACTCACAGCAGCTTATCTTTTAGCAAACGAAGGACTACGCATCGCTATAGTGGATGCAGGACGATTGATGAGCGGTACAACAGGACATACGACGGCGAAGATTACAACACAGCATGGACTAATTTATGATGAATTGATATCCAATGTGGGAGCAGAAAAAGCTAAATTATATTATGAATCAAATGAAGCAGCGAAACAATATCTGAAACAGATGATCAATCAGTTGGATATCTCCTGTGATTATAAAGAACAAGATGCAATCCTTTATGCAACGACAAAGGAATATGAGGCGAAAATCGAACGGGAAGCGAAAGCCTATGAACGGCTCGGTATTCCCGGTACACTTACAACGGATATTCCACTTGATATACCTATTAAGAATGCATTGATTATGAAGGAGCAAGCACAATTTCATCCTGTGAAATTTTTACAGTATATCGTTCAAGAACTGAAGAAAAAGGATGTAAAGATTTACGAACAGACGACAGCAGTGAAAGTTGAAAAAGGTGATAATCAAAAAGTTGTCATGAGGAATGGGGCGCAAGTTTTAAGTAAACATATACTTGTTGCGAGCCACTTTCCATTTCATGAAGGGTTCGGTCTATATGCAGCCCGCATGGATGTGGAACGTTCTTATATCATCGCTGCTAAAATGAAAAAGACTTATCCAGGGGGAATGTACCTTCAAGCAGATCCCCCCGTACATTCGCTCCGAAGTGTAACGATTGATGGAGAAGAAATGGTTCTCATCGGCGGAATGACCCACAAGACAGGTAAGGAAACGGAAACACACAAGTTGTATGAGTCGCTGCGGGCTTTTGGTGATGAATTATTTGAAATAGAAGATATTCCATACCATTGGTCGGCACAGGATTTAATTACCTTGGATAAAGTGCCTTATATTGGAGAATTGACTCCGAATCATCCATATGTAACGGTTGCGACTGGATTCAGGAAATGGGGGATGACAAATAGTGTTGTTGCAGCTAAGCTTTTTTATGACCGAGTACTTAGGCAGAAAAATAAATACGAAGAGCTGTACACCCCGTCTCGTTTCCATGCGAAAGCAAGCATTCCTTCACTTGTCGAGGTTAATAAAAAGGTCGTTACGAGCCTTGTAAAAGGAAAACTTGAAAGACCGGACCGATCTCCGGAATCCCTGGCAAACGATGAAGGTGCAATCGTTACGCTGAATGGTCAAAGAAAAGGTGCTTATAAAGATGAACAAGGACAGCTTCATATCGTTGACACGACTTGCACGCATGCTGGGTGTGAGGTGAATTGGAATGACGGAGAGCGGACATGGGACTGTCCTTGTCATGGTTCACGATTCGATTATACGGGTGAAGTAATCGAAGGACCTGCAGAAAAGCCATTAAAAAAATAAAGTATAGACCCGAATGGAGAGCGGGTCTGTACTTTATTTTTTTATGAATAAACCAAGAATACCCCCGACTTCAGTCATAAGAAGTTCAAACAAAAGGAGTATTTTGATTATTTTAGTAAATCACCCTTGTGTTTTTTGTTGAAATCGGTTACAATTAATTAACTGAAAATTAGGATAGGACATTAAAAAAGGGTGGTGAAGTTATGGTAACGTTGAAAATGTTGAAACCTTACTACATTAAGAATGAAAAGAACTTTGTCCGAATCATTTTAGCGTATCAATATTTTTCCGTCATTATTAAAAACAAAGTCTATCAGTTCATCCCTGTAGAATCCAATGAAATTCGCGTTAACCGCCGCACGGAGAAAATTGAGAACATCGATGCGGTCTTTGCTTTTCAGAATGGCAAAGAAATTGTTAATGTCCCAATGGTGAAGCTCATTACCTTACCTGAGTTTTTGGAACAGATTCATGATATTGCAAGACCATATTACTTCAGTGCCCAAAAACAGGTAGAAACAGAAACGCGCGAAGATTATACAGCGGTTATTACCGAACTGGAACGCCAAAACGTATTACGACTTATCGATAAAGCACTAGACGAACGAGATGAAGATACATTTAAAGCATTGGCAACAATCTTAGTGGATATGGAGCAGGAGCAGCAATGAAAAAAGAAAAAGCTGGCAGAGAAATTTCTCTGCCAGCTTTTTAATCATCCTGACTTTCTTGTTCGCCTGGATAAATTTGATTCATCACGTCAACGAATTGTCCGACTGTATAGCCATTCGGTTTATCTTCCGTTTTTTCCATCATCATTGCAATTAAAATATCTCGCGATTCATGCGGATAACCGACAAACCAACTATTAATGGATCCGCCTGTTTCGGCAGTCAATTTTAATTCTACTGTTCCTGTTTTACCAGCGAGCGGGACATTCGCATCTTCCGCTTGCTGTGCTGTACCATCTGTAACAACAGCCCGAAGAATGTCATCTATTCGTTGGGCTTCTTCTTTTGCAACGAGACCTTCTTTCCAGATTTGTCCTGTTTCTTCATCAAGAAGCAGGGTAGGCTGCAACATATTTCCCTCGTTTAAAAATGTCGTATACGAAGTGGCTAAATGTAGTGCAGTCATTTCAAGTTCTCCTTGACCGTAACTAGAGTTCGCGAGCAAGACCTCATCAGCTAACCCACCGTTGTTTGAAATCGTTGACGTTGCGATTGGATATTCGTAAGGGAATTCTTCTTCAAATCCGAACCGTTTAAATTCCTCAATAAACGCATCACTGCCCATGTCTACTGCTTGCATGGCGAAGTAAATATTGTCGGAGCGGAGGAGGGCGTCTTTTAAATCGACGGGACCATTCGATAAAGAAACTCGTGTCACTTTGTAGTCGCCCCATTCTTCACCCTTACTCCATTGTAATCCATCAATCTCAAACGTTTCCTCTGGATCAAGTGTACCTGCATGGATACCAGCAGCTGCTGTGACAGGCTTGATGACGGACCCAGGTGCAAAACTTGCTGCGAACCGATTGACGAGAGGTTGTTTCGGATCCTTCTCTAAATCGTCCCATACGTTATTGGTGCCATAAAGAATTTCATTCGGATCAAATGATGGGGCACTCACAAGTGCAAGCGTCTCTCCTGTTTGTGGGTCAATTGCTGCAGCAGTACCGGCATCGTCTTTATAAACGTTAAAAATTTTCTCTTGAGTATTTATATCAATTGTAAGTTGGATCGTTTTGCCATTTTCAACCGGCTTTTCTGCAATGGTAACTTCACTGCCGTCTTCTTTACGAATGAACACGGTGACTCCTCGTTTACCTTTCAGTTGCTCTTCATATAGTTGTTCCAAACCACGCCGGCCAACTTTGTCATTCGGCCCGTATTCATCGCTGTCTGTACTTTCCAGGAATTCTGCTGTAATGTCACCGATATAACCGACTAAATGAGCAGTTGCCTCACCGCCGGGATAGATGCGGCCTGTCATATCCTTTTTTTGCACACCGGATATTGCCATTAATTGATCATAGATATCTTTGTCCGTCGGGAGGATTGTCGTAATCGGAACAAATAGATGATCCTCCACCCAATCAGCATCCAGTGCTTCATTAATTTTTTCTTCATTCATATTTAAAATGCCGGCCATTTCCGCGATTGATTGTTCCTTGTTCTCTAACTCTCCAGGCTTAATGCCGATTTGGTAAACATAATCATTTATTGCTAGCGGCATCTGATTCCGGTCGAGAATCTCACCACGCACTGGCTGTACAGGTTGAATGCCGATTTCTCCGCCATTCTGAAGTTCCGGATGAATAAAACCAGCATCCCAATTAACAAACCAGCTTAATTCGGCATCATCTTCCTCACTGACTGGTTCTTGAACAAGTGTTGCTTCATAATTAAAAACAATTGGTCCGGCAAAGGATTCCAGCTCAACAGAGAAGGGAAGGGTGACGCTCGGATTCTCTTCCTCAGCTAATGCTTTTACTTCTTCCTCAGAAAGTTCATCAAAGGTAATCTCGATATTTTCCACATCTAAATCTTCATAGATTTTTGCGTATCGTTCGACTGATTGTTCGGGTGTTATGTTCGATTTTGTCTCCTTGCTGAACATATCATAGACCTCTTCAAATTCCTGCTCACTCCAATGAGAAGTAAAAGTGGAAAATCGTTCATTTGGTGAAACTTGTTCTTCCTTGGAGCATGCTACTAATGCTAAAGCAACAAATATCAATAGAAAAGCACGTTTCATTTTATTTATTCCGCCCCCTGATTCGTCATATATACCTAGTATATCATCATGTAAGTATTGTTTATAGGAAAAATCTGTGAAAAATGTTTCAATTATAACTGGGTAAAATGAATGTGATTAGAGAAAAACGCCGAGGGACAATAACTCCCTTGGCGTTTTTCTTTAACCTTCCATATGACTTCTAATTTCAGAATTAATTCTGTTGAATTCTGAGTCCGGCACCACATAGTACCAAATACCATTAATGGTTGAACCAGAACCTTCAATCTCAAGCGTTTCAATATTATGTCTTGTTCCAAGATATCCAGTGAAAAGGGTTTGGATCTTTTGCATATCCAAGTCGGTCTGAACGTTGCCGCCAAGGATATCAAGAATCTCACCGAATTTCGTAATATTGGAGAAACTTGCACCTTTGTTCATTGCAGCAGTAATAACCGCCCGTTGTCTATCATTCCGTCCCATATCACCACGTGGATCTTGTTTTCGCATCCGGATGTAATCAAGTGCTTGTTCTCCATTTAAGTGAATCGCCCCTTCAGCAAAATTAGAACCACCTTGGGAGAAGTTTTGCGTATTATTCACGGTTACTCCGCCAATTGCATCAATTCCCTGTTTAAATCCTTCCATATTTACGCGTGAATACACATGAACCGGGATATCGAATGCCTCTTCAACCGTTTGGACGGCTAATTCCACTCCGCCGAAAGCGTAGGCGTGGTTAATTTTATCCATTCCACGCGTCGGAATATTAACATATGTATCCCGTGGAATGCTTAACATAATCATCGAGTCTGTCCTCGGATTCAAAGACATTAGAATCATCGTATCAGATCTTCCTTGATCCCCGGGCCGTTCGTCGACTCCAAGCAATAACATATTTACAGAAGCTTTTTCATCAAATATTTCTTTGATTACCTTTTGCCGCTCCGGGTCTTCATCTCTTGCAAGCGGAGTGTGCATTGTATCTACAGCACTGCCAAGTTGACTATATACGTAAAAAGCAAGTCCTCCAATTGTAATAATGAACAGTAATAAAATTCCACCAACCCAATATGGCCATTTACGTCTCTTTTTTCCACTACTTCTTTGCATTCTCGCTACCACTTGTAAATTCTCCTCTTATGTATAATGTTCCCCATGAACAGGGAAAGCGTTTTTTTAAAAAAACAGGCCCTATAGACCTTAAACAATTGTCAGTTACTTTTACTGTATAAAATTATAGCCGAATTAGTTCATTTCGTCTATAAGAACTTGCATGAATTTGGTAAAATATGTGGAAGTATGTCGCTTATCAAGGAAAAATAAAAGCCCGAGATGACTTTATTCATCTTGAGCTTTTACAGGGAAAGCGTACATGATATATCGGTCTGGCGCATAGCCGACAAAATTGAAGGGATAGCACGTAGTAAGGGTAAGTACTTCCTCACCGTGCGGAACAATTATCGTTCTGTCATCTGCATCGACGATTTTCGTTTCTTTGATTTCATAAATGAAATCACCGTAATCCATCTTAAGAACCAACTGATCTCCTATTTCAAGTTCGCCCATACGACGAAAGACCGTGTCCCGGTGCCCCGAAAGAACAATTTGCTCATTTTGCAGAGGGTAAGCCGTTCCCCGGTAATGACCAACACCACGAGCGAGCTCGTCTTCATGAGTTCCTTCAATAATTGGTAAATCAGCTTCAAGCGCAGGAATATGCAGGATCCCAGCGGTTTCACCTATATCTGGATCATACCCTTCTGCGACCTCCTGTGCATTAAAATCTTCTGCCTTGTTGGCAGTATCCCGTTCTTTGAGCATTGCCTGGGCTTCTGCTGTTGCTTCATTTTGTGCTGTCGTAGTTGCATACCACTGATAACCACTAAAAGCTAATACAACAATACCCGCAATCATAAGCAAGTAAGAGAGAAGTTTCATCTGTTCCACCTCATTATAAGCGTTAACTTTAGTATAGCGTGATGAATCAAAATTTAAAAGCTCCTTGTACGGACTATCCATTATTAGAAAAATAATTCCAACTATAGTATATATCAAGTTTCAGGCGGGAAGGACAGAAATAGAAAAAACTATTTAAAACAAAGTAAATGGAAGGTATTTCAAGTAAAGTGTTCTTTATATAGTACGAAAGGCTGTTTTTAAGGTTTTCTTATTTTGAGAAAACAAATTATACTCTAGTTGTGTTGTTCTTTAAAAAGAACAAATTATAATTATTAAGAACGACATTACATAGAGCAAAAGGAGGGTCATGTGGAAAAAAGCGGACGGTCAATAAAGGAAGGTAAACAGTATAAGGGGATGTAGAAATCTACAAAACAAAAAACAGGAGGAACAAAACATGAACTTAAAGAAAAAATTAACATCAGGTATTGCAACAGCATTGTTAGGGATGGCGCTAATTGGTGGGGGGACTTTTGCTTATTTCAGTGATACTACAGAGCAAACGAATACATTTGCTTCGGGTACACTCTCACTAGAATCTGTTCCGGAAGTTGTTGTAAATTTAGACAATCTAAAACCCGGGGATACTATACAAGAAGAATTTGGACTACTTAATGACGGAAGCTTAGATATTGGGAGTGTGACCTTAAAAACAGATTATACTGTAAAAAACGCATCAAATAATATGCCGGTAGATGCAAGTGTAGCTGAGGCATATGGTGATGCTATGATGGTTCAATTTTTAAGAAATACTGGTGGCGATAAGCCTTATGAGGTGATTTTCGAACTTACCGTCAATCAGCTTGTGAATATGACTGAAGATGATATTGAAGAGTTGTTAACAGAAATCGATATTGAAACAATTAGACAATGGATTCCCCTATTACCTTGGCCTTTCGATTGGATAGGATATTGGGAGAAAAATGACATTCCAACCGAAAATATAAAAACTTTAGAGCCGGGAGAAACTGCTCCATTTGATGTAAGGTTTGAGTTCGTTGACTCAGGAGAATCACAAAATGAGCTTCAAAATCTTAAGTTGGATTTAAAGTGGACATTTGAAGGATTCCAAACAGAAGGTGAAGAAAGATAAGTTTTCATATAAGAAGAGAAGAGGCCCCACCCTCTTCTCTTTCTACATAATGAACACTTCAATGTCAAGATTTTACATCACTCAATTTAGGGGGGATTTCTTGGATATAAAGAAGAATCTCATCATAGGGATCATGACCGGTTTAATTGGAATGGCACTGATAAGCGGGGGAACCATCGCATATTTCAGTGATGCAACCGATACGGAAAATCAAATACTATCCGGCTATATGGATTTGGACATTGGCAACGTAAATAATGAGGGTGTTTTATTTGAATTTAAGAATAAAAAACCGGGAGATACATTCAGTCACAGTTTCAGCATGAAAAATAACGGGACACTTGATATGAGGGATATTAGCCTTCACTCCAAACATACAACCTACAATCGTGAAGGAAATAAGAAAAATAATGGCTTTGCTAACCAAATCATCTTGAAAAAAATTGAAGTGGACAATAAAAATATTCTTAAGAAACCAATGTCTTTAGAAAAATTAAGTAAAACCCCAGTAATCTTAAAGGAAAATATAGCTGTCAATTCCTCGACAGTCCAAGTTTATGTTGAATTCGAATTTAAAAAAACAAAGGAAAAGCAGAATGAATTCCAAGGTAATAAAATAGATCTGCTTTGGACTTTTGAAGCGATCCAGACTGATGATTAAAGAAATCCAATAAAAGGTGGAGAAGGAAGTGAGATTGACCCGCTTAAGAAAATTCAGAGATACCTATCGCCTATTTTTCTTTATTAGTAAGCTCATTCTAATCTCATATTTACTGTTATTCACTTTAACTTATATGAATGCGCCAACCGGTGCTGTTTTCACAGAGAATCATAAAGTCATCAGTAGCATCCATGCAGAAAACGAAGAAATCGATGCGGAAGCCGATGAAGAAAAAAATATGGAAGAAGAGCAGCAAACTGAGAAAGTAACAGAGGAACCTCCAAATGAAGAGACAGATAACCCAATAGAAGAAACGGAGTCTGATGAGGGAGAGAAAGAGGAGGAACAAGAAGAAACAATAGAAGATAAAGAGCAACATTCTGAAGAAGAAGTGAAAAACGAAGAGTCCGTTACCCCAGAAGAAACTGAAGAAGAGGAGGAAGGAGCAAGTGAAAATGAAGACAGTATTTAAATGGTTAAATCACGTCGTTTCCACGATACTCATCGTATTATTAGTATCCGTAGCTGGATTAGTCATGATGACGAAAATGCAGGGCGGTGCGCCAGAGGTTGCCGGATACCAGCTGAAAACAGTGCTATCTGGTTCCATGGAGCCGGAAATTCAAACTGGTTCTGTTATTGTTGTTAAGACACTTCGAGACCAAGAGAAAAACAATCTTAAGGTCGGTGATGTTATTACTTTTTTGGAAACGAACGATAAACGTATTACGCACCGCATCATCGACGTGAAGCAATCTGCAGATGGCGCGCTGTATATAACAAAAGGAGATAATAATAACGGTCAGGACCGAGACCCGGTTCTTGCTGCCAATGTTATCGCAAGCTACGAAGGGTTCACCATTCCCTATATTGGCTATATCGCTTCCTTTGCCCAGTCTCCAAATGGTGCGCTAGCATTTTTAATTCTTCCTGGCATCTTAATGGTTGGGTATTCATTTATTACGATTACACTGGTAATCCGGAGATTAGATATGAAGAAAGAGAATGAACAAGCGGAAGTAAAATAAACGGCAAATGTTTCGGAAGGTAGGAAGAAGTTTATGAAGCGACGACTTTTTATTCATGTTCCTGTCGTTTTCCTGCTGACTTTATGTTTTTGGATCTTTGAGGTAAATCCGGTTAGTGGGAATACGGCTACGAAAGAAGTATCCATTGAACGATACCCAGATGAAGTATTGTTTCAACTGGAAAATATGAAACCAGGGGATGCCGCTTACCGAACACTTGCCATCAAAAATATTCATAACCAAGACATCACCTATACGATGGAACTGCATAATGCTGGTGATCCAACTTTATATGATGCATTATTATTGCGAGTAATGTATTTGGATGAAGTTATCTTTTATGGGAAACTAAAAGATTACGAAGGAATAGTCGAGCGGCCGTTGAAATCCCATACAGAAGAAACCATTGAATTCGGTTTAGAGTTTCCCCAAGAGCTTGGAAACGAATATCAAGGTTTGAACGCAGCATTCCATCTGGAGTTTACTGCAAAGGCGATTATAGAGGAAAGTGTGGGTGCTGCTACCCTGAAAGGGGAAGGTAAGCCACAATTCAGTAATGGTAAAGGAGTCGGATTCCCTTTACCACGAACCGCAACTCACTTATTTACCTACCTGTTAATTGGTTTATTTCTGCTTTTTATTGGAGGCATTATTGGTTACTCGAACAAAAGAAAAAAACGGTTGCAACGATGAAACAAGTTGCAACATTTTTCCACTGCCTTTCCGTATCACAAATAAGGAAAGTCGACAAAGGAAGTCAATTTATTCAATCAATGTTGTAGTATAATAGACTTAGTAAATGGTCAAGCGTTTACAGTTCATCTGTCCTAGTTACCGGGTAAGCGATGGAGCATTTAAAAAAGGGATGGATTTATACAGGGGGCGGCAAAGTGGAAAAAACGGAAAGAGCGGTAGAGGTGGATATGGAGTGGGTCTTATTAATTTTACAGGCAAAAGGAATAGGGTTGAAGACGGAAGAGGTGCGTTTTTTCCTTGAAGAGCAAAAGAAATTATTAAAACAATAAACAAAGGATAGAAGCCTCACCTATTATATGATATAATTCGATTGAAAGTAGGTGAGTGGGTTTGCTTGGTGAACGTATTAAAACATTCAGAACAGAACAAAAGATGTCTATATCAGAATTAGCAGAAAAAGCAGGGGTAGCCAAATCATATTTGAGCTCGATTGAGCGAAACAAGCAAACAAACCCATCCATTCAATTTATTGAGAAAGTTAGTGAAGCTTTAGGTGTTTCGATAAATGAACTTCTCTATGATGGTGATGAAGTTGATATTGAGGATCTGGACAGGGAATGGCTTGAGATTGTGTTAGAAGCAATGGAGTCAGGAGTATCCAAAAAACAATTTAAGGAATATCTTGAATTTAATAAATGGAGAAAAGAACAAGAGTTGGATTAGAGATTTTATCTTGTTCTACGTTCTTAATGGACAACCTGCAAACCATGGTATCAACTTATACTATGGTTTTTTTACTGCATATGAAAATATAAACGAATAATGAAGGGATCGGAGCGTTTCCAGATTGGATAAAAAATATTTGTATTGGTTGTTTCCCATTTTATGGATGGGGATTATTTTCTATTCTTCTGCTACACCGTACGAACAGCAAGACATGAAGCCATTTCTAGGCGAATCTGTTAACTTGGAGTTTTTGGAGCCTTTGGCAGATGAGGTGCGCTTTACATATAACGAATCCATTGTAAGTATCGAAACCCACGGTGTGGAAGGGATTGTTGAGTTCTTTATTCGAAAAGGTGCGCATGTATTCGTCTTTTTCATCCTTACACTTCTGTTCAAGCTCGCTTTCGACAAGACAACAGAGATGCGCTTTCAAAACCAAGTATTACTTTCCTTTTTGCTGACAGCTGCATATGCTATTATGGATGAAATTCATCAAGGCTTTACCCCAAATCGTACCGCATACATGGGGGATGTTTTCCTTGATAGTATGGGTAGTTTAATTGCTGTAGTTCTCTTGATTATTATTCGTAAAATCAACTGGTCCAAATAGTATTATATAAGAGGTTGTTCAAAAAGTTCGGTAAAAATGACACTTCGTGAATGGGAGGTTCTACTAAGTCCGTCCACGTCCTGTGGACAACGTAGAACTCACCACTTCCTGTGGAAGCTCGTTGGCTCGCTTTTCCGCTTCTCATGTACCTACTAACGTACATTCCGGTGCCGTGAGCTTCGCCGCCTCGAATTTCGACGCACAGGATGTGCTAGTGTCGGCGTTGCAACAGGACGTTGCTTATTTAGCCGACCTCGGTCCTTTTTATCCTCCTTTTTGAACACACACTATAAGCTTTCCCTAAAAATCCTTAAAAATTTTCGCGAAAAAAGATGAAACTCTATGAATTTAGTTGTATAATGTCCTATATGAAAAGATAGAAAAAATATGAAGTTCGTAACGTAAGCTATAACATTGATTCACTGACCTCTAGAGAAAGCTTACACTGACAATGCATCACGAGGCTGAACTTCAAAAATACTAGAATCAATTGCAATGAAAAGGCGGGAATAGAGTTATGGGTGAGCAAGAACGATACAAGAACATGTTAAGAAAAGTGATCGATGCAACTGAAAATGAAAAAATTCAAACGTCCGAAGAATTAATCCGCACATTAATAAATGAACTCACAACGAATATTGGTGTGAAATCACAACACACTTTAGTCAAGTAAAAAAGCTGCATTCTAATGAAGAATGCAGCTTTTTTTGTGAATATTTAATCGGTCGTGTTTTCTACTTCGATTTCTAGATATTTTTGATCGGTAAGGTGGATAGCAGCCTGGTCGCTCGTTAAATCAACCATCCAATCTATGAAATTATCTTTTTCCCCAACTTCAACATAAACGATAAATTCTACATTTTCCAGATAATTAATCGTCTCCAGTATATGGTCAGATTGTCTTAGAACGTTTTCCAGTTTACCAAGCATGCCATACTCGACTGTGACGGAAACACCTTGCATCAGAACACGTTTTACAATCCCGGTCGTTTTAATCGCCTGGCTTGTCGTATTTCCGTACGCACGAATCAGACCTCCTGCACCTAACTTAATCCCGCCAAAGTAACGGGTCACTACTACTGCAGTATCCTTCAGATTTTGCTTTTTCAATACTTCCAGCATGGGTACTCCGGCAGTCCCACTCGGCTCGCCATCATCATTTGCTTTCTGAATTTCATTATTTTCGCCAATCATATAACATGAACAGTTATGGGTGGCATCATAATGTTTCTTCTTTATTTCCTGTATGAAGCTTTGGGCTGCTTCTTCTGATTCGACACGCCGGACGTAACCGATAAAACGGGATTTCTGTATGATTATTTCGTCCTGTCCTTCTTGTTTTACGGTATAATAATGTGATAGCATTGAATCACTCCTTACAATCATACTTGGGTCACGAGTATCCCTGTATGGTGTACTACATAACGGTAGATAATAATAGGTAAAAGGTTCCGAAAACAGGGAACTAGGGAATAGACCCCATGAAAATAGAAATGCATCGCGTATATTATAACACATAGGGTGGTGGTAACGATGTCGATCAATATCGGTGAAAAAGCAATTGATCAGGTCATCGATGAAATGATTCGTGTAGTTAAGAGTAGCAAGAATGAAATTTTCAACATAAGTGAACAAGCTCGTCACGAATATGATACCCTAAAAACAGAACTGGAGGAAACAAAAAGACTTGTAATAACGTACATAGAAGAGGGGGACCGCTTGGAATTAAACGTGCGGGCCTCGCGTAGACGATTAGCGGAGGTAAGTAAAGATTTCGTACGTTTTACAGAAGAAGATATCCATCAAGCATATGAAGAAACCCACTGGTTACAAGCTCAGATGACGCTGTACAGGGACAAAGAAGCAGATCTAAGAAAAAAACGCGACGATATCGAGCGCAGACTCCTTAATCTATATGATACAATTAATAAAGCAGAAGGAATTACAAGCAAAATCTCAGTTGTTGAACAGTATCTTGAACAAGATCTCTACCAGGTTAATGAGATGATTGAAACGGCCAAGGAAAAGCAGGCATTTGGTCTGAAAATCATTGAAGCCCAGGAAGAAGAACGTAGAAGATTATCACGTGAGATACATGACGGACCAGCTCAGATGCTTGCAAATATCCTCCTCCGTTCTGAGATTATTGAGCGGGTATTGAATGAAGGTTCCGCTCAAGCAGCGGTAAATGAGCTTCAAAGTGTACGAAAAATGATCCGTTCATCACTCTATGAAGTAAGAAAAATAATTTATGATCTACGGCCGATGGCACTTGATGATTTAGGACTAATTCCAACAATCCGGAAATATATTGCAAATCTCATTGATTTTCATCAAATCGATATTGACTTTGTCTTGATTGGGGAAGAAAAGCGGTTAAATGATAAATATGAGGTGGCTTTATTCCGGTTAATGCAAGAATCGGTTCAAAATGCAATTAAACATGCCAAGCCGACACTTATTCAAGTGAAATTACAAATTCAGAAAAAAAGTATCATCATGATTATTAAAGATAATGGAAAAGGATTCGATATAAATATAAAAAAAGAGAATTCTTTTGGTCTTATCGGCATGAAGGAAAGAGTGGAGATGTTGAGCGGTGAAATTGACATCAGTTCAGAACCAAATGCAGGCACGACGGTCATCATTCGCGTTCCTGATGCAGCTGAATAAGACAACCGAACTTTACACAAATAGAAACAAATCGATAATTAAATGATTTTTGGGAGGAAGTCCAGATGACAAATGACAAAGTAATTAAAATTGTACTAATCGATGACCATAAGTTATTTCGCGAAGGTGTGAAGCGGATTCTAGATTTTGAATCATCCTTTGAAGTCGTTGCCGAGGGCGATGACGGGACTGAAGCAGCAAAGCTTGTTAAGGAAAATAATCCAGATGTTGTCTTGATGGACATCAACATGCCCAATATTAATGGAATTGAAGCTACAGGCGATTTAGTTCGCTACTTCCCGGAAACGAAAGTCATCATCTTATCGATCCATGATAATGAAGCTTATGTTACCCATGCTTTAAAAACTGGTGCCGCGGGGTATCTTTTAAAGGAAATGGATTCCGATTCTTTAATCGAAGCAATCCGTGTCGTCAGTGAAGGCGGATCTTACCTCCACCCTAAAGTTACCCATAATCTAGTGAAAGAGTACCGCCGTCTTGCTACGGAAAGCGTTGCATCAGATGCAGGTGAAAGGGTCGTTGAGTATCATAAACCACTCCATTTGCTTACGAAGCGTGAATGTCAGGTGCTCCAGCTGCTTGCAGACGGTAAAAGCAACCGCGCAGTAGCAGAAACCTTGTATATAAGTGAGAAGACAGTAAAGAACCATGTGAGTAATATTTTACAAAAAATGAATGTTAACGACCGAACCCAAGCCGTCGTAACCGCGATTAAAAAAGGTTGGGTAGAAGTATTGTAAGCTTAAAGAGCCCCAGGTAAAACGGGGGCTCTTTGTTTGGTTAAACAATAGTTGATGAATAATGAATTTTTTCCGGTTTTCATGTAGAATATAGGTCATACATACGGGAATATAGTAAATAAGCTTTTTTTAAAATGAACAGAATCTGTAATTGCTTTCGGTTATTTTTTAGATGGAGTTATAGAAGAGGGAATAGCCACCCGCTTCAGATTGCAGAAATTGAATAATAAATGGAATAAGGAGAAGGTTACGATGAAAATTGCTGTCATGACGGATAGTACAGCTTATATACCGGAAAAAATCCGTGAAGAGCTAAACATTCATATGGTGCCATTAAGCGTCGTGTTTGATGATACATCATACCGTGAGGAAATTGATATTACAACCGAAGAATTTTATGAGAAATTGAAGAATTATAAAGAACTGCCAACTACATCCCAGCCATCTATTGGGTACGCCACAGAGAAACTAGAGCAACTTGCCGAAGATTTCGATGCAGTAATTTCCGTCCATTTATCCAGTGGGATCAGTGGGACATTTCAAACTGTTTTAAGTGCAGGTGAGATGGTGGAAGGTATAGATGTATATGCTTATGATTCAGAAGCGAGTTGCTTTGTCCAAGCCTTCTATGTCTATGAAGCTGTGAAGCTTAGTAAGGAAAATAAAACACCCGAAGAAATTATTGCACGCCTGGATGAGATGAAGCAATCGATGCGTGCATATTTTATGGTGGATGATTTAACGAATTTAACTCGGGGTGGAAGACTATCAAACGCCCAGGCAATCATTGGAAGCTTACTGCAAGTAAAACCGGTGCTCCATTTTGTCGATAAACTAATCGTTCCATTTGAAAAAATCCGCACACGGAAAAAAGCAATTAACCGCATTATTGGAATGCTTGAAAGTGAAGCAGAAAAAGGGAAGGATTTGAAGGTTTGCTTCATCCATGCGAATGACGAAGAATCTGCACGAGCCCTGGAAAGAGATTTCAATCAAAAGTTTCCAAATATCGAAACTTCCATCTCCTATTTCGGACCGGTTATCGGCACCCACCTCGGCGAAAAAGCCGTTGGAGTTGGCTGGTACGAGAAATAAGCAACTTGTCATGAAACAGTCTATTATCTTTAGGGATTAGGCTGTTTTTTGTTGTTTTTTAAAAAGAGATATTATATACTGAAATTTAATATTATTTAGAAAGGAAGATTCTTTTGATTCAAGAAAAATTAAAACGTGATCTCGCCGAATTAGCCTCTACTTTAGATGGTAAACTGCTCCGACTTGAAGAACTCCCTATTGATCGCAAGCTGACTCGCTTCCTCCTCTCTCGAAATCTTCTAAAAACAAAGCCCGCTCTTACCAAATCATTTCTTCGTACCCGGTGTATGCGTTGTGGCAATGAGACTCCCCGGAAATTCGCTGAGATTCCCTGTCAAAAATGTAATAAAGCCCATTTTTATTGCAGAAACTGTATGGATATGGGAAGGCTGATGGAATGTGATGTCTTATATTATTGGAATGGCCCGTCAGCAGTTTGGTCAAAACAAAAAAATCCTTGCTCGTGGGAAGGAACACTAACCCGAGCCCAGGAAAAAGCAGCGCTAAGAATAAAAGAAGCAATTACAAATAGAGAGAAAGAAATCCTGACTTGGGCAGTTTGCGGAGCAGGAAAAACAGAAATGCTTTTCCCTGGAATCTCCAAAGCTCTTGAAGAGGGAATGCGCATTTGTTTGGCTACTCCCAGGGCAGACGTGGTGCGGGAACTAAAGCCCCGGCTGGAAAAAGCGTTCCGGCATATTCCAATCCAAGCATTGTACGGCGGCAGTAAAGATAAGCATAAACAAGCACAGCTTATCATCGCGACAACACATCAACTTCTCCGATATGAAAAAGCTTTTGACGTCATGATAATCGATGAAGTCGATGCTTTTCCTTTTCATGCTGATCCAGCATTGCCCTTTGCCCAGAAACGATCTGCCAAACGAAATTGTACAACAATTTACCTAACTGCGACTCCTAGAGAAGACTTGAAAGCTGAGATCCGCCGTGGTAAATTAACACATGTTTTTGTACCTGTTCGCTATCACGGTCATCCCCTGCCCGTTCCTAAATTAAAAATGTGGCATTCCCTAAACAAAGAACTCCCGAAATTGCAATCTTCTAATCCGCTCCTTTACTGGCTTCTTAACCGACAAAATCCCAAAAGGCAGCTCCTAGTCTTCGTTCCGACAGTAGAACGGGCTGGTCAATTAAAAACTCCATTAACGAATTTAATGCTCAAGCACAAGCTGATTCATCATCCTAATCAACTCGGTTCCGTCCATGCCTCAGACCCTGACAGGGAAAGGAAAGTCGTGTCTTTTCGCGAAAAAACATTAAAAGTTATCTTAACGACGACAATCCTTGAACGGGGAGTAACTTTTCCGTCTGTTGATGTTGCAATCCTCGATGCTGGACATGATGTGTTTGATGAAGCAGCTCTCGTTCAAATTGCTGGCCGGGCAGGAAGAAATTCGAATGATCCGACAGGGGAAGTCCTATTTTTTCATGACGGAAAAACAGAGGCGATGCTTGCTGCAATTTATGCAATCAAGCAAATGAATAAGCGGGGAGGCTTTTAATATGAATTGTTTATGGTGTGAGGAGGAACGTAGCAGACATATCGGTTGGAAAAATTTCTTAAACTTAATGAACCCTTATGAACTATGTGATTCCTGTGTTTCCAATCTGATTTTTCTTTATGAAACCCCAAGCCGTTGTACAAAATGCAGCAGAGAGTCAGAAGAGAAGATTTGTTTTGATTGCATCCGCTGGGAGAAACAGATGCAAGATGATCCGTTACTATTTAATTATTCTATCTTTCCATACAACCTATTCATGCAGGAAATCATTGCAAAATGGAAGTATCGTGGTGATTACGTTTTGGGGGAATTATTCCGCCCGTATATACGGGCAGCTTTCAGTAAGAAGTTCGGAAAGAAAAAGAAGGAATTAATTGCCGTTCCGATTCCTTTAAGTGAAAAGAGAATGGATGAGCGGGGATTTAATCAAGCGGAAATGCTTGCTCATTTTTTGCCGCTCGAAACAAAGACAGCTTTTATCCGAATAGACAGTGAAAAGCAGTCGAAGAGAAACCGAAGAGAACGAATCACGGCAAAAAATCCATTTTCTCTTATCGAAAAGATTAACACTCCCGTTCTATTAGTCGATGATATATATACAACCGGAACAACATTACGGCATGCTGCTGGGCGATTAAAGGAACATGGCTGCCCAAGTGTTTATGCCTTAACACTAATTCGCGGGTAGAAATTTTGTTATAATAAAAGAAGAATAAAGGAAGAGGAGAATTTTCCATGGGAGAATTAGCAAACTGTTCCCACTGTGGTACAGTATATGTAAAAACGATTCGTGATATTTGTCAGGATTGTTTTAAAAAAGAGGAAGAAGCATTCCAAACAGTTTCTCAATTTCTTCGTGAAAAGAAGAATAGGGAAGCAACGATTCTAGAAATTGTGGAAGAAACGGGCGTAGAAGAAGAATTGATTATTAAATTTGTGAAAGAAAGACGGTTGCAGCCAACAGATTTCCCCAACCTTGCTTATCCTTGTGAGAGGTGTGGTAATGGTATAACGGCTGGTAAGCTTTGTGAGAATTGCCAAAAGGAGTTGAAGAATGATTTGGCTGTACTGGAAGAAGAGGAACGAATGAAACAGGAAAGAGAAGAAAGAGAACGAGAGAACATTTATTTTTCCTTTAATCAAGATTAGAAAACTTGGTTGTCACCAAGCTTGTGGGTGACAACCTTAGTTGCACTTATGCAGTAAGAAAGGAATTATACTTTGTGACTGCTAAAAAGTAAATAATCCTTCATAATTTTAATGATATGCCGATATTAAGTATAGGATTAGTTAAAAACGACTGTTCGTTATAGATAGATGAATAGATGGGAGGAGGCATAGGAATGAAAATCAATCGATTCAATCAACTGAATTTCAATCCTTATAAACAGCAGCTCCAAAAACAGACAGAAATGAAAAAGGCTGCAAAGCGTTCGGATGAACTGCAAATTTCCAAAGAAGCTCTAAAACTTCAAGAAAAAGATCAGCCGAACAATAAGCGCGCGGAGAAGGTTCAGGAGATTAAGAAACAGATAGAAAATGGAGAATACAAAATGAATCATGAAGTTACCGCACAAAAAATGCTCGATTTTTGGACGAAGTAAGTTTAACTGGGAGTAACCCCATTCAAAGGAGGACCATGTAGTCCATGAATGAATTGAGACTAGCATTAACGGAATTAACAAATTTGCATCGGGAGCTTTTAGATATATCCGTAGAAAAAACGGAATGGATTAAAGCTGGAAATATCGATAACCTGCAACAAACCCTAGTCAATGAACGACAGCTTGTACGAAAGATTGAAAAGGTGGAGAAAATCCGTACTCGACTTGTAAATAACTGGGTTGAAGCAGAAGGGATGACCGAACCAAACCCGACAATTACGTTCATATTGGAACAAATGATAAATGAAACGGACAAACGTGAGCTGGAAGAAGTAGCGATTGGACTAACGAAAGTTATTACGGAACTGAAAGCCCAAGAAAAACTGAATCTCGCGCTAATTAATCAATCCATGCAATTTGTGCATATGTCGCTTGATTTAATGAGTCCGTCCCTTAAAAATATGAATTACTCGAATACGGATAAGCCAAGTACGGAACAGCCAAATCGATCCATATTCGACTCAAAGGCATAATTTAAATTAAAGGAGTAACAGCAAATGAGTACATTTCACGGATTGGAAATGGCAAAACAAGCATTATTTGCCCAGCAATCTGCTTTATATACAACTGGTCATAATATTGCAAACGCAAATACAGAAGGTTATTCGAGGCAACGAGTGAATTTTGAAGCTGACCAGGCAATGCCGAGCGCTTCAAGAAATAGATCTGGCATGCCCGGTCAAATTGGAACAGGTGTGAAAGCTGGTTCGATTCAGCGGATACGTGACCACTTTATTGATCATCAGTTCCGCGGTGAGAATAGTTTAGCAGGCTATTGGGAAAAACGCGCAGAAGCACTTGGCCGCATGGAGAATGTGCTGAATGACTTGGATGATACAGGATTGTCTGAAGCGATGGACCAGTTTTGGAGTGGGCTCCAAGATCTCGCGGTAAATCCGACGAATGGGGGCGCCCGTTCTGTTGTTGTCCATCGTGGAATTGCGCTTAGCGACACGTTTAATTATCTTAACCAGTCCTTAACACAGATTCGGAATGATTTAAAAACGGAAATGAATCATTCTGTCGAAAATGTAAATCGTATTTCAGAGCAGGTTAATGAATTGAATACAGAGATTAAAGCACTTGAAATAGCGGGCTATATTCCAAACGATTTATATGATCAACGCGACTTGCTTATTGACGAGTTATCACGGATCATCCCGATTGATGTAAGCTATGAGAAGTCAGGTGACCATGTTGGTGACGCTGCACAAGGGTTAGCTGTAATTGAAGTGAAGACAGAAGAATATACCGATGCAGACGGAAATACAAAGAACGGTTACAAGCTTGTTGACGGAGAGAATTTAACGTATCAGTCAATTTCACTTGCCGAATCAGTTCGTGAAGGGTTTTCTTATATTAGTGGAATCCAGCTTGATCTTGACGGATCCCCGCTTAGCTTGGAGACTGGCAGAGAAGGAACATTAAAATCCCTTATCGATGCTTACGGTAGTGGGGAAAATAAAGGGGATTTCCTGAAAGGTCTTAAAGACTTAACAGATTTGCGAAATAATTTCATTGAAGCTTTTAATGTGGTTCATCATGAAGGAGTTCCCCTTGACGAAACAGTGGAGCCGGTTGATTTCTTTGTCATCGATGATAACGGGAATATGGTGGTGAATCAGGAGATAATTGATAACCCGGAATGGATTACTGCCGCGCTTGAAGGTGAAGGCGACGGGAAGAATGCTTTGGAGCTTGCGAAAGTTTTTGATGAGGCGGGAATTAAAGAAGCATACGCGCAATTAACTGGATCTTTAGCCGTTCAAGTCGAGGATGCTGAAAGAATGCAGCGTAATACAACTGTGTTACTTAGCCAGTTGGAAGGCAGTCGTCAATCCATCCGTTCTGTTTCGCTGGATGAGGAAATGACGAATATGATCAAGTTCCAGCATGCGTACAATGCAGCCGCAAGGTCGATGACTGCGACAGACGAATTATTGGACCGCATTATTAATAATATGGGGCTTGTAGGAAGGTAGGTCATATACATGCGCGTCACACAAAGTATGATTTCAAATAATCTATTGACAAATTTAAATAAAAGTTATGCTGAGGTGGATAAGTATTTCAACCAATTGAATACAGGCAAGAAGTTCAGCCGTCCATCGGAAGACCCGGTAGCAGCAATGAAAGGAATCGGCTACCGTACGGAATTGCACCGAATCGAACAATACCAGCGGAATACCGGCGAGGTGCAGAACTGGTATGACAATACAGATGCCGCCTTGGATCAGACAAATAGCGGTCTGCAGCGTCTGCGTTATCTTGCTGTCCAGGCAAGCAATGGCACATATGGTGAAGCAGAGCTGAAAAATATCGCAGAAGAAGCCGAACAAATTAAACTTGACCTAATAGATGTAGCGAATACAAAAGTAAATGACAAATATATTTTCAATGGTACGCGAACAAATGAAGCTCCTGTTGAGATGGTAGACGGTGAAGTGATATCCGACTTTAATGAGAGCTCAGTCGAAATTGAAGTCGCAGCAGGTGTGACTTTAGCTGCAAATGTCGACGGGAATAAGGCATTTACAGACGGAGAAACAGATATGTTTGCGGTAATCGACTCGTTCATTACAAGCTTGAATACAGGGAATGCGGACGGGGAAATCGACCAAAGCATTGCTGCTATCGACGGAATTATTGATAATGTAATCAATGCTAGGGCTGATCTTGGTGCGCGAGTGAACCGGTTAGATTTGGTAGAGAACCGCTTGGAACAGCAAGAAATCATCGCAACTGGATCTTTATCTGCTAATGAAGATGTGAACTATGCGGAGGCAATTACCAATTTGATGACGCAAGAGAGCATCCACCGTGCAGCACTCTCCAGTGGTTCGCGAATGATTCAACCAAGCCTGCTCGATTTTCTTAGATAAGTGAAATTTACCTTAGCGGGAGGTCTTTTATCTTCGACTGAAGGTTAGTTGAACGAATCGGGTCGTTATCGGCTGTTGGATCTCCCGCTCAGAAATAAGAAGTATCTTTTATTTCTTGAAGTGGGAGTCGCGCGTCCGGTTACACTGCGATATAAAAACAGAGAGCCCTTAGCCCTTTTAAAGGACTTAGGGTTTTTTTCGTAAAATAAATCCTGTAAATTTATTAGTCAATAAAAACTGTAAAAAGAGAGGTATTATGACGATGAAACTTCATACTAAATATTTAGGCAATGTGGAAATCGACGAAAAGAAGCTGATTCGATTTCCAAATGGTCTGCCTGGTTTTCCTGAAGAAACAGAATTCATCATCTTGGAATTGCCGAATAATACAGCATTTCAATTGTTACAATCAACAAAAACTAGCAGTCTCGCTTTCGTAATCACCAATCCATATTTATTTTACCAAGCCTATGAACTGAAGCTGGAACAAGATTTTCTCGAGGTATTACAAATTACGGATAAAGAAGATGTCGCGGTTTATTCAATTGTGACGTTAAATAAACCATTCACCCAAAGCACGATGAATCTGCGTGCCCCTGTAATTATCAATACGAAGCGATTAATCGGTAAACAGTATATTTTGAACGAACACAAGTATACTTCCCGCGCGCCGATTGCCCCAGACGAAAAGAGGGACGCGTCATGTTAGTGTTAACGAGGAAGAAAAATGAAGCCATCCAAATTGGAGACGATATTGAAATCAAAGTGCTTGGGGTGGAAGGAGATCAAGTGAAGTTGGGGATAGCAGCTCCGAAATCCGTGGATATTCACCGTAAAGAAATTTATTTGGATATTAAAGAACAAAATAATGCGGCAGCTAATCTATCACTCGATTTACTTGATTTGATGAACGATAATACATTAGATAAGTAATTTGATAATTTCCCTTCAAACTATCCGGAATATGCCGATACTATTAGTAGGTAACGATGAGGGGGATGAGTGGGGATGACGATAAAAGTGGTCGGATCTCAGACAATCATTCAGAGCAATATGCAACTTCAACAAGATATAAAAGTTGATCGATCCGCTACAAAAGAACACCAACAAAAAAACACTACAAATGTAAAAATTGAAAAATACGGGAAAGCACAGCGTGAAGCGGTAGAAGAAGCGGTTGATAATCTGAATCAGTTTCTTGAGCCTTCTCGCCGCAATTTGAAATTCGAATTACATGATAAGCTCGATAAATATTATGTGAGTGTTATTGACCAAGCGACAGATGAGGTAATCAAGGAAATCCCACCAAAGAAAATTCTTGATATGTATGCCGCAATGGCAGAATTCATGGGATTACTAGTCGATGAAAAAATATAAGGAAGTGAAAATATGCGTATAGGTGGCTTGGCCAGTGGAATAGATACAGATTCCATGATAAGAGACTTAATGAACGCAGAACGGATTCCATTGGATAAACTCGAACAGCAACGGACGAAAATGGAATGGCAGCGTGATGCTTTCCGTGATATTAATAAACAGATATCAGAGCTGGAGCGACTGATCACAGATATGCGGTTAAACAGTAATACGATTAATCCGAAGAAGGTTACATCCTCTATGGAAGGCGCAGTGACAGCGACTGGATCTGCCGCAGCGGGAAATGGTACTTTTAAGATTGCTGTGGAGAAGCTTGCTACTAATGCGATTAATACGGGCAAGGCCTCAAAAGAAAAAATTGAGAATTTCATTTCCAATAATAATGGTGAAACAGTAAGTTTTTACACCTATGGAGAAGCTGATCCTGATAAAGGGTTGGAAGCAGGGATGCAAAAACGTTCATTTGAAATTGAACAGGGCGATACAATCGATTCAGTTATAAAAAAGATCCAAGCTGCAGATAAAAACATTCGTGCTTTTTATGATGAAGCTGAGGGGCAGTTTGTCATGGAGACGAAACGTACTGGTGAATATAACACGACCGGTGAATTTGACGGAGCCGAAATAGGATTCAAAAGTGGTGAAAGCAGTTTTTTTACTGAGACTTTTGGTATGAAACATAATCAAGAACAAGGCGGAGAAAATGCAATATTTCATTATAATGATGCTGTTCAATTAGAGTCAAAAGACAACCGCTACACCTTAAACGGGATGACATTCACGTTCCACGATGTTACTGGAAAAGATGAAAGTGGCGGGCTAATCAACGCAACACTTACAGTTACGAATGATGTTGATAAAGCAGTGGAAAATATCACCGAATTCGTCGATAAATATAATGAACTGATTATGACATTAAACGGTACCCAGCAAGAACCGATTTATCGTGACTTCCCACCGTTAACAGAACAACAAATGGAAGAAATGTCTGATAAACAAATTGAACTTTGGGAAGAAAAAGCGAGAAGTGGACTATTGCGCAGAGAATCCATTATCCCTTCTGCATTAACGAGTCTTCGTTCGACCTGGTCAACCACGGTTGATAATGACGGGGCATTTCGGTTGATGGCCGAGATTGGAATTACGACTACGGAAGATTATTTGGATGGCGGAATGCTCGAAATCGATGAAGTTCAATTACGTGAGAAGCTGGAGGAAGATGTAAGTTCTGTCCAAAATTTGCTATTCAATAGTTCGGAAGGTTCAGACCGTGGGCTATTAAATCGATTGGAAGATTCGCTTGAGACGACAATTGGCCGAATTGAGCAACGAGCAGGAAAAGGTTCCTTCACGAATCAGATGTATACAATGGGACGCGAACTAGAAGCGATGGAAAAACGAATTAAAGCATTTGAAGATCGCTTAGTGCAAGTAGAGGATAGATACTGGCGCCAGTTCACAGCAATGGAGCGGGCAATTTCCATGATGAACAACCAATCAGCCATGTTAATGAATTTCGGCGGTAATATGCCTCAATAAGGAGTATGAAACATGAATAAAGCCTATCAAACTTATCAAAATAATTCAGTGAACACCGCATCTGGCGGCGAATTGACACTTATGCTTTATAATGGCTGCATCAAATTTGTAAAGCAGGCAATGAAAGATGTGGATGCAAAGGACTTTGAAGCAAAGAATAAAAATATCCAAAAAGCACAGAATATCGTCCGTGAATTATTAATTACGTTAG
Organism: Oceanobacillus alkalisoli; assembly: GCF_021556485.1. GTDB lineage: Bacteria > Bacillota > Bacilli > Bacillales > Amphibacillaceae > Oceanobacillus > Oceanobacillus alkalisoli. Next base: position 83,119 of record NZ_JAKGBW010000008.1, read on the forward strand.
ACTCGAAAGTGGAGATTTCTAAGCAATTTCAGCCACTTTATGAATTTATGCTTACGGAACTAACAGCTGCAAATATTGATAATAGTCGTGAAAAGTTGGAAGGTGTCCTTGAACTTGTAACTGAATTCAGGGATACTTGGAAACAAGTCCTTCTTCAGCACCGGAAACGGCAGTATTCAGAGAGACCAACTGTCTAATGGAGGCACTGGAAAAAGTCTATGAACTGACTAAAAAATTGATAATGTTACTTGAACAACCGGTAACATCAAAGAATCGGGATGACGTTATCCAACAGCTAAATGGACTGATTGAAGAACGGGGGAAATGCATGGAACAACTATCTCCACCATATTCAGAGGATGAAATGAAACTTGGTAATGAGATTGCTCAATTGAACCCGAAAATCCAAATGAAAATGGAAATGCTCTTTACAGATTTGAAAACAGAAATGAAGCAAATGAAGCAGCAAAAAAAATCACAGCAATCTTACACAAATCCGTATAAAAATTTTTCCACCTCGGACGGTACTTTTTTAGACCGTAAAAATTAAGGAATAGAAAGTGCCATAACTTCAACCTGTATTCGGAAAAGTTATGGCACTTTTTGTCGTTATCCAATATTGTTGTAAATTGACTGAATTTCATAATTACCAAAGTCGGCTTTTCCATCACCATATGTAGTTGGGAACGAACCAACTCAACTACATATGGTGATGGTGAAGCATTAAATACGTATTATGAAATTCATTAAATTATTAACTAAAAGCAGAATCTAGCAAAATATGAATTTAAAGTGAAGAAATTGTAAAAATTAATAAAAAAATGTTGCTAGCTTAAACGCTGCTGCATCAACCTTTATTGGCGCACTCCGCTGAAAGCCTTTACAGAAGATTAACGTTTGAGAGGAAATATAGCGGGAAACATAGTATACTATATATATAAAGAATTAAAGGAGGACACTTTTATGAAATTTAACATTCGTGGGGAAAATATTGAGGTTACAGATGCTATCAGAGAATATGTGGAAAAGAAAATCAGCAAGCTCGAGCGCTATTTCGATTCTACTCCAACAAGTGATGTTCATGTAAATTTAAGTGTCTATAATGATGAGCAGCGCATCGAAGTAACAATTCCAATGACCAACCTCCTATTGCGTGGGGAAGTACGACATGATGATTTATACGCAGCGACCGATTTAGTAGTAGACAAACTAGAGAGACAGGTTCGCAAATATAAAACAAAAATTAATCGTAAATCCCGTCAAAATGGTTCACCTAAACATGTATTTGCGGAAATGGAAAAAGAAATTGCGAATAATCAAGAAGATACATCTGATGATTTTGAAATCGTGCGTACAAAGCGATTTGACTTGAAACCGATGGATTCTGAGGAAGCTATTCTTCAGATGGACATGCTTGGCCACACCTTCTTTGTATTTAACAATGTGGAGTCAGGTGAGACAAGCGTGGTGTATCGCCGAAAAGACGGTAAATACGGTCTAATTGAACCAACTATTTAAGAAATAGGATATTAGCAAGGACGATTCTTCCCAGAAGAATCGTCCTTTTAATTTGCCAATCCTTTTAGTGTCTTTACTAGGTTGTTTCGCCTTTGTTTGTTGTCAGGCTTTGACATATAGTGTTATGATTATAGTGATATGGTATTGATTATATTGAGGAGCGTATAATATATGGCAGGATTGTTGACAAAGATTTTTGGCGATGGAAACAAGCGCCAAGTTAAACGAATTGAAAAGAGAACAGATGAAATAGATGCTTTAGAACCAGAGATGGAAAAACTTTCAGACAATGAACTAAAAAATAAAACAGAAGAATTCAAAGGACGATTGGAAAACGGTGAAATATTAGACGATCTATTGGAGGAAGCTTATGCGGTAGTTCGGGAAGCATCGAGACGAGTGCTCGGCATGCGCCCATTCAGGTCTCAGATTATGGGAGCAATCGCCCTGCATGGCGGAAATATTGCAGAGATGAAAACAGGTGAAGGGAAAACATTAGCTTCCACCATGCCGGCATATTTAAATGCGCTGACAGGAAACGGCATTCATATTATTACCGTTAACGAGTATTTAGCGGAACGTGATGCGAAGGAAATGGGAGAGCTGTATGATTTCCTTGGTCTTACAGTCGGGCTTAACTTAAACAGTCTGACGAAAGAACAAAAGCGTGAAGCTTACCAATGTGATATTACGTATGGAACGAACAACGAGTTCGGTTTCGATTACTTACGGGATAATATGGTGCTTTATAAAAATCAGATGGTACAGAGACCACTTAACTACGCTATTATTGATGAGGTCGACTCGATATTGATTGATGAAGCAAGAACCCCATTAATTATCTCAGGAGCAGCTAAAAAGTCTGCATCACTTTACACACAGGCGAACAGTTTTGTAACGACCTTGAATAGAGAAACAGACTATACTTATGATGAAAAAACGAAGGGTGTCCAGCTTACAGAAGAAGGAATTAATAAAGCAGAACGATTTTTCAATATCGAAAACTTGTTTGACTTGGACAATGTTTCTTTAACTCATCATATTAACCAAGCAATGAAAGCTCATGTAGCAATGCATCGTGATGATGATTATATGGTTGAAGAAGGACAGGTCGTCATCATCGACCAATTTACCGGTCGTAAAATGAAAGGCCGTCGCTATAGTGATGGACTGCATCAAGCGATTGAAGCGAAAGAAGGTTTGCAAATTCAAAATGAAAGTATGACCCTTGCATCCATCACCTTCCAAAACTATTTCCGGATGTACAACAAGCTATCCGGGATGACAGGTACTGCAAAGACGGAAGAGGAAGAGTTCCGTAATATTTATAATATGGATGTCATCGTTATACCGACGAATAAGCCGATTATTCGGGATGATCGCTCCGATTTGATTTATAAATCAATGGAAGCAAAATTCCGTGCGGTCGTTGAAGAAATCAAAGAACGAAATCAAGCAGGTCAGCCTGTCCTTGTTGGTACAGTAGCTGTTGAAACATCAGAATTAATTTCAAAAATGCTTAAAAAAGCAGGAGTTCGTCATGAAGTACTAAACGCGAAGAACCACTACCGGGAAGCGGAAATTATTGAAACCGCAGGAGAAAAAGGATCTGTCACGATTGCAACGAACATGGCAGGGCGTGGTACAGATATCAAGCTTGGAGAAGGTGTTCTTGAGCTTGGTGGTCTAGCTGTTATTGGGACAGAGCGTCATGAATCCAGACGGATCGACAACCAGCTTCGAGGGCGTTCTGGACGTCAGGGTGACCCAGGTGTAACGCAATTTTATCTTTCCATGGAAGATGAGCTAATGCGCCGTTTCGGTTCAGACAATCTCCGTGCGATGATGGACCGATTTGGAATGGATGAGGATCAGCCGCTTGAAAGTAAAATGGTATCTCGTGCGGTAGAATCTGCACAGAAAAGGGTAGAAGGAAATAACTTCGACGCACGTAAAACAATTCTTTCCTATGATGACGTTCTTCGTGAACAACGAGAAATCATTTATAAACAGCGCTTTGAAGTAATTGACGCGGAAGACGGCTTAACGGAAATCATCATGAACATGATCCGCTCTTCGGTCGATAGGGTCATCGACTCTCACACTCAAGATGAAGATGAGGATTTATGGAATATCGATGCGATCATTGAGCATCTCCATGCGAATGTATTAAGTCCTGATGCGATTAAGGCAGATGACTTAAAAGGTAAAGAACCGGAAGAAATGAAAGAACTCATCTTAGAAAAAATTGAGCAAGCTTATGATGCGAAACGGGAAGAATTGGAACCGGACCAGTTCCAAGAGTTTGAGAAAGTCATTGTGCTTCGTGCGGTTGATTCGAAATGGATGGATCACATTGACCAAATGGATCAGCTCCGTCAAGGAATTCACCTGCGTGCATACGGGCAGACAGATCCGCTCCGGGAATACCAAATGGAAGGATTCCAGATGTTTGAGCAGATGGTTCAGTCCATTGAAGATGAAGTAGCAAGATTCATTATGAAAGCACAAATCCGTGAGAATTTACAACGGGAAGAAGTTGTGAAAAATACGACCGCAGCCAGAGGCGGACAAGACGGCAAGAAAAAGGTTCGTAAGCCAATTGTTAAAGAAAACCGTGTCGGCAGGAACGACCCATGTCCATGCGGAAGCGGCAAGAAATATAAAAACTGTCACGGTAAAAACTAAACGAATTCAGACGAGGTAGGGAACAGGGTGATTCCGACCTCGTTCTTTTCCTTTTTTATTGCATAGGAAACTGTAAAATAAAATATATTTATTATGAGGTGATGTATCATGGATTTAGCAGAAATCAGAAATGAATTGGATAAAATAACTTCACGTGTTGAAGCTTTCAGGGGGTCTCTTTGACTTAGATGACAAGCGTGCACGTATTACCGAATTAGAGCAGCAAATGACAGATCCAACATTTTGGGATGATCAAAAAGCCGCACAAAAAGTGATTGACGAAACGAATGGCTTAAAATACCGAGTGGAATCATTTGAAAAAATGGAATCGACACTGGAGGATCTCGAAGTTTCCTATGAACTGGTGAAAGAGGAAGCGGACGAGGAGTTATTTCAAGATCTGAATGAACAGTTGGAAACATATATGGAGAAGATTAATGACTTTGAACTGGAAATGTTATTAAGTGAACCATATGACTCGAAAAATGCAATCCTTGAACTGCATCCTGGTGCAGGAGGAACCGAGTCTCAAGACTGGGCGAGCTTGCTATTAAGGCTGTACCAACGCTGGGCTGAAAATAAAGGTTTTACAGTCGAAACCCTCGATTATCTCCCGGGAGATGAAGCAGGTGTGAAAAGCGTCACGTTGCTCATAAAAGGGCATAATGCCTACGGGTATTTGAAAACGGAAAAAGGAGTTCACCGCTTAGTGCGGATCTCACCTTTCGATTCTTCTGGTCGGCGCCATACATCCTTTGTTTCCTGCGACGTGACGCCGGAAATGGATGATGATGTCGAGATTGAAGTGCGGGATGAGGATATCAAAGTTGACACGTACCGGGCAAGTGGTGCAGGTGGGCAGCACGTTAATAAAACGGACTCAGCTGTTCGTCTTACCCACCTACCAACAAATATTGTTGTAACTTGTCAAAATCAGCGTTCTCAGATTAAAAACAGGGAGTCAGCGATGAAAATGTTGAAATCCAAGTTATACCAGCTTGAGGTAGAGAAGCAAGAGCAAGAACTTGCTGCACTTCGCGGTGAACAGAAAGAAATCGGTTGGGGAAGTCAGATCCGCTCTTATGTTTTCCATCCTTATTCGATGGTAAAAGACCACCGGACAAATGTGGAGGTAGGAAATACACAAGCAGTAATGGATGGAGAAATTGATTTGTTTATCGATGCGTATTTACGTTCTCAAATACAATGAACGGAAAATTATTCTAAAATAAGCGAAACTGCCTCCAAATGGTGGTAAGACTAGGAAAATGTTGGCTTTTGTTCACAGACTCTCTTCTAAATAGGTTTTAAAAAATAATCAATAGGATATAATAGTATTGATGTACTTATTACACAATTCGAATGGGGGATTTATGCATGAAGAAATGGTTACTAGCGGTTCTATTTGGAGCAGTCTTAGTTCTTGGAGCTTGTGGCGGCGGAGATGATACAAGTACAGAAGAGCCAGCAGACAACGGCGACACAGACACAGAAGAACCAGCTGACAATGGAGATGCTGTTGACACTGCGAGTGGTGAAGAGATTTACCAAAACAACTGTGCAATGTGTCACGGGGCAGATCTCTCCGGTGGAGCAGGCCCTGCATTAACAGACGTAGGAAGTAAATTCTCCAGCGATGAAATTGCAGATATTGTTCAGAATGGGACAGGTTCTATGCCTCCACAAGATGTTTCTGGTGACGACCTTGACGCATTAGTGACTTGGTTGGAAGAACAATAATAACGAACGAAATGAAAAAAGTTCGACTTGCATTTTGTGAGTCGAACTTTTATTTTGTCTAATCCTATTATTACGCCTCCGTAACATCACTCAATCTCAGGTGGCATGCCGCTTGTTCGACAAAACATCCTAAATATCCCTCTAACATTACATGAACGGTATTCTTGAAACATAAATGTAATAATTTTATGTCTAAAAAGTGCGCTTAATGATGTTATAATAGCTAAGGAATCTAGTAAATGGTTAAGTCTGATAAATAAACAAAAATAATTTGAAATAAATAAAAGGTGATACATATATGATTTTAATGGAAGATGTGCATAAAACGTATCCGAATGGAGTCACAGCTCTAAACGGAATTAATGTTGATATTAAACAAGGTGAATTTGTATATATTGTAGGCCACAGTGGAGCTGGGAAATCCACTTTTATTAAACTTATATACCGGGAAGAGAAGCCGACAAAAGGGAATATTGTTATCAATGATATCGAGTTAAGCAAGATGAAAGAAAGAAAAGTCCCATATTTAAGAAGAGAAATTGGCGTTGTTTTCCAAGACTTCAAGCTTTTGCCAAGATTAACAGTCTATGAAAATGTTGCATATGCGCTTGAAGTAATTGAAGAAACACCAAAAGGGATACGAACGAGAGTTATGGAAGTATTAGAAGAAGTCGGTTTAAAGAATAAAGCCCGTTTTCTTCCTGCAGAGCTTTCCGGCGGAGAGCAGCAACGTGTGTCAATTGCACGCGCCATAGTCAACCGCCCGCGTATTGTCATTGCGGATGAACCAACTGGAAATCTGGACCCTGAGACGTCTTGGGGGATAATGAAGACATTTGAAGAAATTAATGATAAAGGAACTACTATAATTATGGCTACCCACAGTAAGGAAATTGTAAACACGATTAAAAACCGAGTCATCGCGATTGAAGACGGGGTAATTGTGAGAGATGAACAACGAGGTGAATACGGCTATGAAGTTTAGAACATTTACACGCCATCTGAGAGAGGGAACGAAGAACATTTTCCGGAATGGTTGGATGACTATTGCTTCCATAGGAGCCGTAACGACAACATTGATCCTCGTCGGTGTATTCCTCGCAATCGTCCTTAACCTTAATGAATTTGCGAAAAATATTGAATCAGATGTTGAAATTAAAGTGCTTGTTGATTTAACAACAGAAGAAGATGATGTTATTGCCTTGGGAGACCAACTTAGACAGATAGAAGGTGTCGAAAACGTCTACTTTTCTTCTAATGACGAAGAACTAGAAAGTTTGACTAATAGTTTAGGAGAAGAAGGAAGGGCTTGGGAGTTATTTGAACAAGATAATCCGTTAAACCATGCTTACGTCGTCAAAGCGGAAACCCCGCAGGAGACAGAAAGAATTGCCGAAGAAATAATGGAATTTGATCATATCTATAACGTAACGTTTGGTCAGGATATTGTAGATAAATTGTTTGAGTTTAATAACTACGCAAGAATCATCGGGCTTGTGTTGATTGCCGCATTGGTACTCACCGCAGTATTCCTCATTTCCAATACGATTAAAATCACCATCATAGCGAGAAGCACGGAAATCTCCATTCAAAAGCTTGTTGGTGCTACCAATGGGTTCATTCGTTGGCCATTTTTTGTGGAAGGATTATTGCTTGGTGTACTAGGTTCGATTATTCCAATTGCAGTTGTGTTATTCGGATATCATTACATAGCCGAAAACCTTGCAAGTCAAATTAATATTAGTTTCGTAGAGATATTGGAATTTAATCCATTTGCTTGGTACTTATCGCTAGGTATTCTGCTAATTGGAGCAGCGATCGGTGTTTGGGGAAGTGTCATGAGCGTACGTAAGTTCCTGAAAGTTTAAGAGACAACTAGAAGATAAGAACGCATTATGATGAAGGGAGAATACGAATTGAAGAAATCGATCCTATCGAGTATAGCCGCTACACTCTTACTAGCAACTGCAGTTCCAGCAGGAACTCCGGTTTCTGCAGAGTCAATCGATGACTTGAAAGAACAGATCAACCAACATGAAGAAGAAAAATCTAAAATATCCGAGGATAAGAATAACCTGAGTAAGGATAAACAGGACACAGAATCGAAAATCAATGAAAATTTAAGTGAACAGGAAACAGTAGAAAATGAGATTTTGGGTATAGAAGATGAACTTGCGACAACACAGAATGAAATTGCTACTAAAGAGAACGAGATAAAAACTACGAATGATGAGATCGATGATTTAACCGAGCAGATTGGAACACTTACGAACGAGATTGAGGTTTTAGAAGATAAGATTGAAAAACGTGACGAATTATTAAAAGAACGTCTTCGTGCTATTCAACAGAACGGTGGACAAATCAAGCTGATTCAGGTCATCTTCGGTTCTAAAAACTTTGTAGATCTTATTAGCCGCACGTCAGCGGTAAATACAATCATGGATCAAGATAAGCAGATTATGGAAGAACAAGCTGCTGATAAACAACTGCTTGCAGAGCACAAACAAGAAGTGGAAGAAAAGAAAGAAACAGTCGTAGCGAAGAAAGAAGAACTGGAAAGTCAAAAGACAGAACTTCTCGCTTTAAAAGATCAACTGGATAATCAAAAAGCCGAAAGAGAAACGCTTATGGCTAAGCTTGAAGAAGAACATGAACATTTGGAAGAGATTAAGTTAACGATTGAAGAAGAACAGACGATTCTTGCTGCTGAGGAAAAAGCAAAATCTCAAGCAATTGCTCTTGCTGAGCAGAAGGTAGGAGAATTAGAGCAATTGGCAAGAGAAGAGGCGGAAAGAAAACGCCAAGAAGCTGAGCGTCGTAAAATGGAACAGGAAAGACAAGAGCGGGAATCAAACAATAATAACAACAATAATAACAACAATAATAATGATAACCGAGATAAAGTCGCTTCTGCACCAGAGACGAAAATTGATTCCGGAAATACCGGAGGGGGAATTTTCATCCACCCTGCAAATGGACGTCTCACTTCAGGGTTCGGTATGAGAAACCATCCTATCTTTAATATTCCTCGCTTGCATGCTGGAGTTGACTTTGGAGTTGGAACTGGGACATCACTTCTTGCTCCAGCGGACGGAGTAGTAAGTACGGCAGGTGCCATGGGCGGTTTTGGAAATGTCATCATGATTTCTCACTACATAAATGGTAAAAACTATACAACCGTCATGGCGCACTTAAGCAGAATGGATGTTTCAGCTGGACAGGCTGTAAGTCAGGGGCAAGTGATTGGAGCAACAGGTAACACAGGTAATTCGACTGGTCCACACCTCCATTTCGAAGTTCACCTTGGCGGATACGGTAACCCAGTAGACCCAATGCCATATTTAAGATAATATAAAGAAGAAAAAGGTATCGTGATTTTTTACGATACCTTTTTCCATAGTGATAATCATAACTTAATTTTTACCCAATAAATCATCGCTTTCATTCAGCGTAAGTGTGCCAAACTCGGAAACTTTCTACTGGAGGTCCGCAGTCCAGACACCTCTCGCACCTGCTGAGCGGCTGATGAGCCTCCTCAGGCTGAGCATTAAGGGGTCTCATCAAGCCTATCCTCCCGCAGGAGTCTCGAGGTGTCTGGACTGCTACCAGGAAATGCCATATTGGGATCACTGTTTATTATTCCAAAGATATAATTTAATCGTGACATGGCACTGAAATAAATGCTATTAATAATCGTCCCAACCAGTTCAGTTGCCCGGTGGACGGTGACTCCTGCGGGAACAGCACGAGCCTGGAGACCCCGCAGGGCGGCAGCCCGAGGAGCTCTAGCAGTGCCTAAGGATGCGCATCCGTCCACCGGGCAACTGAACGGTGATTAAAGCTTTGAATATGTTAATGAGCCAAAACACTTACGCTGAATGAAAGCAATTAGTAGTTTATGTTAAAATTTGCTTTATGTAAAGGTGAGAAAGGTAGGGCATTATATTTCAGAATGACCTTGTAAAGAATTTCATCAATGTTAGGTCTTGTGCATAGTCATGAAAGAAATATAATGGTATGCTTTTCTATAATGGACGGAAGAAATTTGAGGTGGAATGATGAAATTAAACAGATTACAAATAGTTTTTTTATTAGCTGCTGCATTAGTACTCGGTTTTCTTGGAGCGTATGCAGGCATTTCATTAGCCGGAGATAATGATAGTGGACAGCAAACAGCAAGCCGGGAAAACCTGAAAGAAAAGTTACCCGGTGATGAGCCGGAAACACTCACAGGTGATTTGCAAAAGATTGAGGAAGCTTATGCTCTCATTCAAGAAAATTATGTTGAAGAAGTCGAAGGTAATGAATTGGTCGAAGGTGCAATTGAGGGTATGCTTGCCACACTGGAAGATCCGCATTCATCCTATTTGAACCTTGAATCGATGGATGAATTTAATCAGCAGATTGAATCTTCCTTTGAGGGAATCGGAGCAGAAGTTAGTATGGTGAACGGCGTTGTAACGATTGTTTCGCCAATCAAGGATTCGCCTGCAGAGAAAGCTGGTTTACGGCCGAATGATCAAGTTCTTACGGTTGATGGCGAAGATCTTGAAGGACTGAATTTAAATGAAGCTGTCGCTAAAATTCGTGGAGAAAAAGGAACAGAAGTAACACTTGAAATTATTCGGGCAGCAAGTGATCCTTTTGATGTAGTCATAGTCCGGGATACCATTCCGGTAGAAACTGTTTATAGTGAAACAGAAACAATAGATGGAAATACAACTGGTATTATTGAAATTACGAACTTCTCCGAGAATACAGCAACAGAGTTCATGGAACATTTAAATGAGCTGGAGGAAAGCGGATTGGACGGATTAGTCATTGATGTTCGCGGAAATCCAGGTGGATTACTGAATGTCGTTGAAGATATGCTGGCATTATTTGTACCCGAGGATCTTCCATTCATTCAAATAGAAGATGCGGAGGGAAATGTTGAAGCAATTCATTCTGACCTGAAGGAAACTAAAGAATATCCAATCAGTGTGTTGATTGATGAAGGTAGTGCATCTGCATCTGAAATTCTTGCCGTAGCATTAAAAGAGCTCGATAATGATATAGTCGGTCAGACAAGTTACGGAAAAGGCACTGTTCAGACTGCTGTTCCATTAGGTGACGGAAGTTCGATTAAATTAACGACATTCAAATGGCTATCCCCTAGTGGCGAGTGGATTAATGAAGTAGGGGTTGAGCCGACCATTCCTGTAGATCAGCCGGATTATTATTATGCTAACCCGATTACGATTGAAGAGCCGTTTGGTTTGGATGATACGGACGAAGGTATTGCCAATATTCAGCTCATGCTGGATGGAATCGGTTATGATCCTGGACGAATGGATGGCTACTTTAGTGAAGAGACGGAAGAAGCTGTAAAACAATTCCAGGAAGATAATGATCTATCGGCAACTGGTGAAGTCGATGAAGAAACAGCCGGATTAATTGATACGAGAGTGATCGAGCAGATTCGTTCTGGTGAAGATGATGTCCAATTGGAAAAAGCATTGGAAGAACTATATAAGTAAGACAGGAGAGGCTGGGGAAACCCAGTCTTTTTTTGGCAGAAAGATAAGTATCAATCCTTTCTTACTGCATAAGTGCGGGCTTGGTTGTCACCGTAAGGAATGATGACAACCAAAATTTCTAATTTTTTGGGACAAATGCTCTGACCCCATGTCCCACTTTTCGTGGTATACTGTATAGAAGAATCCATACGTAAAGGGTGGTTTGCTTGGTTGAATTATGGCTTCAAGAATTGGGGATAGGGATATTAAAATTATTTCTTAATCCATTATTTTATTGGATATTTCTATTAATCTTTTTAGTTGGTTACCGGCGGATTAAGATGGAAAGGGAACAGTTCGGAGTGAAAGTCTTTGACTTATTCAGTGAATGGAGACGGACATTGCTTCCTGCTGTTATCACTGGAATACTTGTATCGCTCATTTTGATCGGAGGAGGGGTTGTATTTTCATATGGTTCGTTAATCACCCTGAGCTTCGTGATGATTCTCTTATCCTTGAATTTACGTTTTACATTGCTATCAGCAAGTTATACGATTGGACTTACATATATCGTATTACTTTTGTTGCCAACGCTGCTGGAGAATCAGGATGTTATTCCTACTGCATATTTTGCAGAGAATAATTTCGTCGGTTTAACATTTTTACTTGGTATCATGTTAGTTGCAGAAGCAATTTATGTTCGTCGGGTAAAACGCAATGAGACATTCCCGCGCTTAGTAAAGAGTGAGCGTGGTATCTGGGTCGGTGAACATCATTTGCGAAAAATGTCGATGATTCCATTGTTTTTCCTTGTACCAGGGGGGGTGCTCGAGAGTTTTGCTCCTTATTGGCCATTAATTTCACTTGGCGAGGAATCATATGGTATCGTACTATTTCCTTTTCTACTCGGATTTTCCCACCGGATAAGGGCGAGTATTGCACCTGTTAGAGGCAAGCAGTTAAGTAAACAAATCTTTTGGTTGGGGATGTTCGTCATCGCTATTTCTGTCACTGGCTATTTTTTCGAAGGATTGTCTCCAATTGCTTTGATACTTGCTATTTTCGGCAGGGAATTCATTACGTATCGATTACGTACACAGGAGAAGAAGCAAAATGCCTTTTTCAAACCGGAACAACAGGGTCTACGTGTTCTGGGAATTATTCCTGGCACACCTGCTGAACGGTTGGATATTCAAGCGGGTGAAGTAATTACGAAAATAAATGATCGAAGAGTTAACAACTCAGATGAATTTTATAAGGGACTTCAGGCTGCAGGTGCTTATTTTAAGTTAGAAATACTGGATGACCAAGAGGAAATGCGCTTCGTGCAAAGTGCATTTTATGAAAGTGATCATTACAGATTGGGACTACTTTTTATTGAAGCACCACACCATCATCAAGATGTTCTTGAAGAAGGTTCGTAAATAGATTATTGTTTCGTATTCAGTAGAAGGGAGGCATTCGTAGTTAAAACATGCGAATGCCTCTTCTAATAGGGAAAATTAGAACGGGAGGAAACGAGATGAAGTTTTTTCATACTGCAGATTGGCATCTGGGCAAACTTGTCCAAGGTGTCTATATGACGGAAGACCAAGAATTTATACTAGAGCAATTCGTTCAGGCTGTTGAAGAGGAAAAGCCGGATGCAGTGATTATAGCGGGAGATCTTTATGACCGAGCTGTTCCGCCGACTGATGCGGTACAGCTGCTGGATGACGTTCTGCACAAAATTGTTCTTGATTTGCATGTGCCGGTTATTGCAATTGCAGGGAACCATGATAGCCCAAGCAGATTGGACTTCGGGAGTCGGTTCATGCAGCAGAATGGGTTTCATGTGATCGGCAGATTGCAGAAGGATTATCAACCTGTTGTATTAAATGATGAATTTGGTGAAGTTTATTTCCATCCAATCCCTTACGCTGATCCGAGTATGATTCGTAATCTGTATGAAGATGATTCGATACGCAATCATAATATGGCACAGCGAAAGATTGTTGAGAAAATACAAGCATCCATTTTGCCGAATACGCGAAATGTTGCGATTGCTCACGCTTTTGTCACACCATTTGGGGAGGAGGCAGAGAACACGAGTGAATCCGAACGGCCGTTATCTATCGGCGGGTCTGAATATGTGGATGCCACAATTTATGATGCATTTGATTATACGGCACTTGGGCACCTGCACCAGGCTCATTATGTTGCAAACGAAACGATTCGCTATGCTGGTTCGCCATTGAAATATTCGATTTCAGAAGAACATCATAACAAAGGATATTATGTTGTAACGATGGACGAAGAAGGCAAAGTCGAATTGGAAAAACGATTGTTCACTCCTAGGCGAGACATGTACACAGTAGAAGGGTTTATGGAAGATATTTTAGAGGAAGCGGTATGTGAAGATTATGTATTTGTCCAGTTGTTGGATGAAACTCCTGTACTTTCTCCAATGGAAAAAATCCGCTCGGTTTACCCGAATGCGATGCATGTTGAACGCAAAATTTACTCAGCCCTCCATCTAACTGATGATTCAGAAGCAATCAAAGAACGAAGAAAAATGACAGAACTGGAACTGTTTCGTGCCTTTTATGAAGAAGTAAAAGGAGAAGCGCCAGGAAATGCGGCAGAGGATATTTTTAAAGAAGCGCTTGAAGCGATTATGAATGAAGATAAATAACGGAAATAAAGGGGGAAATAGAATTGCGGCCATTAAAATTAACGATGACAGCATTTGGACCTTATAAAAACACGGAAATTGTTGATTTCTCCGAACTGAGAGATAACGATATATTTGTCATCTCTGGAAATACGGGAGCTGGTAAAACGACGATATTTGACGGAATTTGTTTTGCCCTTTATGGTACGGCGAGTGGACAAGACCGTGGGGAGTCAAGAATGCTCCGCAGTGATTTTGCTGATGATGATGTCCATACTGCGGTTGAATTAGAGTTTGAACTAAAAGGAAAGCACTATCGCATCCGGAGGCAGCTCGGTCATGTGAAACATGGAAATAAGTCAAAAACGGGTGATGATATTTTCTTTTTCATCCAGAGAGACGGGGAAGAAGTACCGTGTGTCGACAGGCAGATCGTTTCGGAAGTGAATGAACGCGTCGAGCAATTAATCGGGTTAACCCAAGACCAATTTAAACAAATTGTCATGCTACCGCAAGGAGAGTTCCGCAAACTTCTCACTTCAGATACGGAAAATAAAGAAGCAATTTTACGCAGACTCTTCAAAACGGAAAACTATCAATCAATTAATTCCGTCTTAAAAGAGAAACGCGACCAAGCCAAAATAGATTATGATCGGCAATTGCAAATTAGAAATGATTATATTCATGGAATCTCTTCTTATCTTCCGTTACGGGCGGACACGGCAATGAGTGAGTTGCTCGAGGCAGAATACCCCAATATTAATCAAGTTGCTGCTGCGCTAGAGGAAGAAACAGACTTTTATGAGGAACAAATCAGTTCTAGCGAAGAGAAGTATAAGCAAGCTTATGAGTTAAGAAATAAACGACAAAAACAATTTCACGAAGCCGAGCATCTGAATGAACGTTTCCGTGAGTTAGCAGTTAAAGAGCAACAGTTAAAAGAATGGACGGAAAGGGAGGCTGAATTCGCTGCGAAAGAAGCAAGTTTAGAAGCTGCAGAAAGAGCGAATGGTTTACTGCTTTATGAAAGCCAACAGGAACAAGCGATGGAGGATGAACAAACGACTCGTGGAAATCTTAAACAAGCGAAAATTCAATTAGAGCAAGCGAAAAAGGAATTGCAGGAAGCTGAAACGACTTTTGAGGCAGAAAAAAATAGGAAAACAGAAAGAGATGAAGTCGCGAATCAATTGAATGAGCTCGAGAAGTTTTTACCTATCGTACAAGGCATTGAGGAAACGAAACAAAAGATAAACGAAATGAAGAGCCGTGGTTTAAAGACGAAACAAAAGCTTGAAGAAACGGAAAAACAGCTTGAGTCAACAGAAAAAACGTACGAGGCGTACCGGCGTGAAATCACTCTCCTTGATGATCGAATCGAGAAGTTGAGTGATAAGCCGGCAGAGTACTTGAAGCTAAAGGATCAGGTGCGAATTTTTGAGCAGTATAGGAATATTACTGCAGAGATTAGTGAAATCGAAAAAAAGGTAACTTCGATTACAGCATCCTACACGAAAGCAAAGGAAAGCTATCAAGAAAAAGAAAATTCCTGGCTCAGCAATCAAGCGCTTGTACTAGCCGGTCATCTTCACGAAGGAGAAGCTTGTCCGGTCTGTGGGAGCTTCGAGCATCCCGAGGTTGCAACAAGCTCTGATAGAAGCGTGACTAGGGAAGAACTTCAGCTTGCAAAAGCCAGCTTGGAAGAGATGGAAAATGCGTATCGGCAAATAAGCATTCAACTTGAGGCAAAGCGTACCCAGCAGAAAGAGATTGTAGAAGAGGTAACTGTGATAACGGCAGGAGAAGAAATCAAACCTTTCTATGAACAGCTTGTTGTCACTGGCAAAAAGGTTCGTGCCGAGGTAGAGGAATATGATGCTGCTAGAAAAAAACGAAAAACAAAAAAGGTAGAAGAAGAGAAATATGCAGGCATCAAGCGAAAGTTAGAACCACACTTTAATCAACTGAAAGACCAGTATTATACATTGCGCGAAGAATATAAGATGGAAACAGCACTCCTTGAAGAAAGATTGCGGGTTATCCCTCAGTCATTAAGGGATTTAAAGGAATTAAAAATCCAGATTAAATGGACGCAAGATAAAAAAGAACAACTTGAAAAAGCATGGGAATCGGCTGAAAAGCTGCTTGAGGCGAAAAAAGAAGCATACACAAAGAGTGAAGCACATACATTGCATACAGAAAAACAACTAAAAGAGATTACATTAAAAGTAGAAGGTGCAAAAAAAGATTTCCGCGATAAATTAATGGAAGCGAATTTTGATACGGAAGAAGCATATTTAAAAGCAAAGCTACAAATTGATGAACAGAAACGATTAAAACAGGAATTGACGGAATTCAAGCAACAGCTTGCGATACTAACCAAGCAAACGAAAGAGCTGGCGGCAAGCTTAACAGGAAAAGAACCAAAAGATTTAGTTGCACTAAAACAGGAATTGGATGAGCTTGAAATCCAATATGAAGAAACATTCAAGCAGCTTAATGAAGCACGTGACTTCCGGAAACGTGCAATGAAGCGGAAGGAAGAGATTCTGGAAGCGGAAGAGGAATTAGGGAAGAAAGAACAGCTTGTTTCCGCAGTTTCCGATGTACATGACATGCTGCGCGGACAAAACAGTAAGAAAATATCGTTTGAGCGTTTTTTACAGATGGAGTATTTGGAGCAAATTATTCAATCAGCTAATAGCAGGCTACAGAAGCTCTCGAATAACCAGTATTATTTAACGAGAAGCGACAGACAAGAATCCCATGGTAAACAAAGTGGACTCGCGCTTGATGTGTACGATAACCACACTGGATTAACGAGAGATGTAAAAACATTGTCCGGCGGGGAGAAATTCAATGCGGCACTATCTCTCGCTTTAGGAATGTCTGATGTGATTCAGAGTTTCCAGGGCAGTATAGCGATCGATACGATGTTTATCGATGAAGGATTCGGCTCCCTTGATGAAGATGCCCTGGCTAAAGCTGTTGACACTCTTGTCGATCTCATGGAATCAGGGCGCATGATCGGCGTGATCTCCCACGTCAAAGAGCTGAAAGAAATCTTCCCAGCCATCCTGGAGGTCAAAAAAACCCGACAGGGGCACAGTGAAACAGCATTTGTACTAAAATGATATCCCACCGTCCTTACCAACCCTAAGAGCAACCAATCACTTTCAGCCAGCGTAAGTGTTCTGCACGTTCTCATGGTTCGCTCTCTAATCGCCGTTCAGTTGCCCGGAGGACGGATGCGCATCCACGGGCACAGCCTCAGCCTCGCCCCAAAGGACGTGCCAATGCAGACGTTGCCACAGGACGTGGCGTTCTTAGTCTGCCTCGGAAGAAGGGCACTTCCTGCTCAGGTCTGGGCACGTGCTTTTCCCGTAGGAGTCACCGTCCTCCGGGCAACTGAACTGGTAGGGATGATTAATATTAAAAGCATTATTCCAGTGCCATATCTCGATAAAAATAATATTTTTGGAATAATAAACAGTGATCTAAATTCGGCCTTTGCTTAGGAGCAGTCCAGACACCTCGAGACTCCTGCGGGAGGATAGGCCTGGCGAGGAGACTTGCCGGCCGCTCAGCAGGTGCGAGAGGTTCTGGACTGCGGACCTCCAGGATGAGAGTTTGGAACACTTACGCTGGATGAAGGTGACTGTGATTAGTAAGCTTTGTCTAGGTACCTGAAAAGCAAGTTTCTTTTACGGTTGAGTAGTAAATGTAGTTGCGGAAGTGGTGGGAAGAATTTATAATAAGATGGTATATGTTGATGCAATTATAATTGCAATAAATATAGAGGTGTAGAAATGGATTTTAATATAGGTCCGAGGATGTTGAAGACAGGAATCGCAGTGATATTAACCCTTGTCATTACAAACACATTGCAAATGGAACTCGAATTAGTGGCCGCTATAGCCGCCGTCTTAGCAATGCAGCCATCGATCATGCGATCCTTTACTTATTTTAAAGAAGTCGTGATAGGGAACTCAGTGGCCGTTGTTTTTTCCTTAATCGGGATTTTTCTACTTGGTAACCATCCGCTATCCGTTGGTGCGGTAGTAATCATATCGATTGCGATTAACGTTCGCCTCGGCTTAAGTAAAACCGTCAATTTAACCGTATTAACGATTATCGCAATCATGCTCCAAAGTGCTGATGGGATCAATGTACCTTTTATCATTAATCGGGTTTCCCTTGTAGTGATTGGAGTCGTATCGGCATTTATTGTAAATGCATTTGTCTTCCCGCCGAATCATCAGAAGATGCTCTTTAACCAGATTGAGGATGCGATTAATCAGACACTCTTTTTACTGCGTGTTATTCCAAATAAGACGATGAGTGTGCCTACACTTAAAACGGAAGATCGAGAGATTGAAAAAAAAATAACAAAAATCAAGGATTACTTCGATATTATTGTTGAAGAACGCAGCCGATTATTTATCCGGAATAAGATTCACTTTCTTCGTAGTATCGTCATCTATAAACATATGATTCGCGTGCTTGAGAAACAATATACACTTATTACCCAATTGGAAAAAAATATAGAAGAAATAGAAGCACTCGGCAGCGGTAAAAGTCATGTCATAAAAAAGTTAATTAATGAGATGGCAAATTACAGTGAAAACGTATTTTTACTTTATCAAAATAAAATCGTTCTAGACCGTGATCTGCAGCGAGAAACAAAAAATGCAATGCGGCTGACCATTAATAATCTAATTGAAGAACTGCAAGGTTCAGGCTATGATAAGTGGACATATGTATTCCCAGTAGCGAACAGTCTCATCGAATTATTTGCGGAACTCGATAAACTAGAGAAATTTGTGCGCAAAAAAGAAAATCAACCAATGAGAGCCTAGCTTATAGACTAATTCATACCTGGTCTGTAGGCTAGGTTTTTTCTCACGGATTAACGGTCTGTAATACCTCATCTCTAAACATGTCAAGATGGGGAGATAAAGAACCACCCACTGAATGAAGTCTCATTTTATATTCAAAAAGTGAAACATTTCGTTCTTCTTTTTCGTATAGTTAGGAAGACAGAATGAACATAGCAAGAGATGTAAAGAGCGTCTTAGCTCACTTTCTGTTATGATTAATAGTGATATAGATAAAAAAGAAAGGGAGGGTCACATTGAATAAACAACCACCTACATTAACGCCAGAGCAACTGGCAAAATTGAGGAAAATGGGAAAGATTTTCGGCTGGATATTTGGAATTTTGTTAGTGGTAGGACTTTTATTTTTACTTACATTTAATTGGATAACCGATTATATATGGCTGGATAACTTAGGGTTCGGCAGCGTATTCACAACGATTCTTGGAAGTAAAATGACATTGATCGGAGTAGGGTTCGTCCTTTTCTTTGTTGCGTCATTCATAACTTTACAGTGGATCCGCAGTTCATATTTAAATCACTTTCATGAAAGTCAGTTACCGCCATTTCTTGCGGAGAAAAAACTGAGTCGCTTAATTATCGTTGGTACATCTTTCTTCGTAGGGATTTTAGGAAGTTCGATTGTCCAAGGGCTTGGCTGGGAACCGCTGCTCAAGTTCTTGCAGCATGAAAAGTTCGGAGTAGCCGATCCACATTTTAATATGGATATTTCATTCTATATGTTTGTTTTACCATTCTTGGAGTTTATCGTCTATTTAATCTTAACATTGGCGATTTTAGCTCTGCTTGTTGTAATCGGGGCTTATTCCGTCTTTCATATGTATCGCTTAAGTAAGCGGGCACAGCTTCACATTGGAATTACAATCGGACTTGTTGGACTAATGGTGGCAGCGATTCATTTTCTGCAGCCCTATCACACCTTGCTATCAAACCAGGTGAATATCTTCCAGACGAGTGTCGTTTATGGATTAAGTTATACGGATGAGCTCATCAATATACCGAAAGCTTACATCCTAGCGGGAGTTGCAATTATCGCAGCTGTTTGGACGATTATTGTACTATACCGCGGCAGAATCAATTCGGCAATAATTCCAATTGCTGTGTATGTTGTTGTATTGATTGCCGGACAAGGTGCATCGATGATTGTGCAAAACTTCGTCGTTTCTCCAAATGAGTTTCAAAGAGAATCTCCATACTTGGAGCGTAACCTGGAGTTTACACGAGCAGCCTATGACTTGGATGGGATTACAGAAGAGGAACACCCTGGAAACCATTCACTTGATCAAGAAATGATAGAGAGGAACTCCCTCACCATTGACAACATTCGGATTAATGATTCACGGCCATTATTAGATATCTATAACCAAATTCAAACGTTCCGTACGTATTACCGTTTTAATGATATCGATATTGATCGGTACGAAATTGATGGGGATTATCAGCAAGTGTTTATCGGAGCTCGTGAATTAAGTACAGAAGACTTACCGGACCAAGCTCAGACATGGGTAAACAGAAATCTTCGTTATACACATGGATACGGGATTGCGATGAGTCATGTAAATGAAATTACTGCTCAAGGGCAACCACAATATTTACAGCGTAACATTCCTGTTGAAGGAACGATTGATATTGACCGTCCACAGATTTATTTTGGTGAAGAAGATTATAATGATGTTATTGTGAATACAAAGGTGGACGAATTTGATTATCCATCAGGGGACGAGAACGTCTCTACCCGGTATGAAGAAGAAGCAGGGATTCAGCTGAACGGTCTTAATCGTTTATTATTTGCAATCGACCAAGGGTCTTTCCGTTTCCTCGTATCTGATCAACTCGATTCGGAAAGTAGATTATTAAAGACCCGTAATATTATGGACCGGGTTCAAAAAATTGCACCGTTCTTTGAATATGACTCTGATCCATACATTTTTATTAGAGATGATGGAAGCTTAGCATGGATGATGGATGGCTATTTAATCGCTGAGAATTACCCTTATTCGGAACAGTTCAGTGACGACAGCAATTATATGCGTAACTCGGTTAAAGTTGTTGTTGATGCATATACTGGAGAGGTCGATTTTTATATCGTGGAACCGGATGAACCACTCGTCAAGACATATCAGACGATTTTCCCGGATTTATTCACGGAGGAGATTCCAGAAGATGTAGAGCGTCATTTCCGTTACCCGGAGACATTGTTTAAAGTGCAAGCGGAAATGTATGGTACGTATCATATGTCTAACCTAGAAGTATTTTATAACCGGGAAGACTTCTGGCAATTTGCAACGGAGAACTATTTCGATTCCGATGTTGTAATTGAACCGTATTATATAACGATGAAGTTACCGGAGTATGAGGAAGAAGAGTTTATTCTTATGGTTCCATATACCCCGCGGAATAGGCAGAATATGATTGCCTGGATGGGTGTACGAAATGACGGAGAGAATTATGGTGAATTATTCGTCTACACCTTCCCGAAACAACGGAATATTTATGGACCACAGCAAATCGAGAACCGAATTAACCAAGACAGTACGATTTCTCAACAGCTGAACTTATGGTCTCAAGGTGGTTCAGAAGTTATTCGCGGAAACTTGATTGCGATACCGATCGAGGACACGATTATGTATGTTGAACCGATTTACATCGAATCTGCTAATGAAACTTCTTTACCTGAAGTAAAACAGATTATTGTCGCGTATGAAGATCATATTGTGATGGAGACGACTTTTGACCGCGCAATGGACTCACTCTTTGATTTAATGGATCCAGAGAGGGAATCACCTCCAGCCACTGACGACGAACAAGAAGAGCAACCAGAAGATGAAGAATCGATGCCATCTATCCCGCTTGAGGGAGCAGATATGATTCTTGAACAATTCTCAACTTTATTTGATGATTACCAAGAAGCATTATCAAGTGGAGATTGGGAAGAGGCAGGAAGAATTATGGCTGAGATTGAAGAAATACTCGCATCGATGGAATAAAAAAATACACATCGTATAATCTAAGACGCGCAGGCAACCCCTGCCCGTCTTTTTGGATGTTTAATTTTTAATTTTTTAATAATAATGTATATTCATCAACAATCTGGACATCCTAGTCTGGTGTAAAGGTAGTGACAATCGATAAACTACCAAATTGCAAGTACCAGAGAGGTGTAAAGATGAATATTTTTTACAAAAAGCTGGGAATCATTAGTCTAGCTATTATTATTTTCCTAGTGGCAGTATCGATGTTGACACCAGAAGAAGATATCCAAACAGAGGCAGCGAAGACCCAACTTGTAAATAAAGTAATCAAACAAGAGCAAGTTGGTTTGAGAGAAATATCCTTATTCAAGAAAGAATTCAACCATAAGTCAGCACCAGTAACGTATATTTCAAGTGACAGTATTGAACCACGACAAACGTTAGAGGATGCAATTGATTTTGAAGTCTATCCAACCGAACGTGTTGTTGCGACAGGTTATACGGCAGGGTATGAATCAACAGGAAAAACAGAATCCCATCCGGAATACGGCATAACCTTTTCAGGAGTGACAGTGAAGCGGGACTTATATTCAACAATCGCAGCGGACTTAAATGTATTTCCAATCGGAACAATTCTTTATATTCCATCCTATGGCTATGGAGTTGTCGCGGATAAAGGGAGTGCAATCCGAGGCAATAAAATTGATTTGTATTATGAAACGATCGATGATGTGTTTAATGAGTGGGGGAAACAAGAACTTGATGTTTACGTCATTGAGATGGGAGACGGACAGTTAACAGAAGAAGCCCTCGCAGAGCTTAATGAAAACGAAGCCCTCCAAGTATTTCGCTCAGAGTTTACAGGTGAATAAACATACGAAAAATCCAGAAAGGAGTTTAAATTCCTTTCTGGATTTATTAGATGAACCAAGGATGGACAACGAACGCTACAATAATACCAGTAATTGCACCGAAGAAAACCTCAATCGGTTCATGCCCTAATAATTCTTTTAGATCTTCTCGTCTTTCTTTATCCTCTTTTTTATTCCAGTCTCTGACATCTTCAAATATAGTTTGTAAGTCGTTCATCAATTGATTGAGAACAACTGCATGTTTACCTGCATGACGCCGGATCCCGGAAGCATCATACATCGTAATTACACTAAATACACAGGCAACCGCAAATATCGTTGAAGTAACACCTTCCACAATACCTACTGCAGTCGTAAGCGATGTGACAGCAGCAGAATGACTGCTTGGCATCCCGCCTGTACTAAATGCAATACGAAAAGAAAGCTCTCTTGCTACGATTAATTTGATCGGAATTTTTATAAATTGCGCAAAGACAATTGCAATTAAAGCAGCCCATAACGGAAAGTTTGCAAAGATTTCCATTGCTTATTTCTTCCTTCCTGATTGTTTGCCAATGTTTTTTTAAGTTTATCATAGTGGCATAGCATCCGTAAAACAATTGCAGT
The DNA here is from genome assembly GCF_021556485.1 of Oceanobacillus alkalisoli. Lineage (GTDB taxonomy): Bacteria > Bacillota > Bacilli > Bacillales > Amphibacillaceae > Oceanobacillus > Oceanobacillus alkalisoli. The sequence continues at coordinate 106,564 of NZ_JAKGBW010000008.1, forward strand.
ATAGAAGGAAATAATAAATCAGCGGCTTCCTATCATTCAGCGTAAGTGGAACTTTCTTCTGCATGCTCAGAGGAAAAGCCAAGTTAGGAGCACTATGTCAAATTCCAGAAGTATAATCTTCCACAATTTCTATTCACAATTAGTTGCCCGGTGGACGGTGACTCCTGCGGGAAAGCGAAGACGCTTGAGCCCCCGCAGGAAGTGCTTTCCTTCCGAGGGGGCTCAAGCGCGGGACCCTGGGATGCGCATCCATCCACTGGGCAACTTAACGACGAGTAGAGAGCCAGCCAGGAAAACGTGCAAAATACTTACGCTGACACCGAAAGTAATCAGGCTCTTGCTTTAATCCAGTTTGCAGGTACACGCTTCACAAGCTGAACCATAAAGAAAGCAGCGACAAAGGAAAGGGCCGTATCCTTGATTAGAAAGGGAATCATTCCAGTCCAAGCGATGAGATAAGAAATTTCAAGATTAAGCCACGTATTCATCGCAAGATACATGTAAGAGACTCCAATGACATAATTCAAAATGAGACCGGCAAAAGCTCCTAGAGAATATCCAACCATCGATTCTTTATGAAACTTCTCACTAATCCAGCCGGCAGCATAAGCAATAAATACGAAAGAAATAATAAATCCGCCTGTAGGACTAATCAATGCAAAAGGACCACCTTGTAATCCGGCAAAAATCGGCACACCGCTCGTACCAACAAGAATATATGTAATAATAGCAAAAGCACCGAGCCGTTTACCAAGCATAAATCCAGCCAAAGTTGCAAAAAATGTTTGTAAAGAAACGGGTACACTCGTTCCGCCAATTGGTATCGCAAGAAACGGGAACCATACTGTAATATTTGCTCCTATCGTCATTAAACAAACAAACATTGCCCCAAATGTTAAATCAATTGGTTTAATTCTACTCATAAAAATTCCCCCTTTTTTATGATAATACGAGGGAAATGAGTTTTTGTCAACCTGATTTAAATGGGGGGGTGACATAAAGGAAAGAGCCTCTCGGAAGTTTGAGAGGCTTATCATCAACCAAATTATACAGTTTCTAGTGCGATTTCGATCATTTCATTGAATGTTGTTTGGCGTTCTTCTGCAGTTGTTTCTTCACCAGTTAGGATATGATCGGAAACAGTAAGAATGGATAGAGCGTGTCTGTTAAATTTCGCTGCAAGCGTATATAAAGCAGTCGTCTCCATTTCCACGGCAAGTACTTTATAGGCTGCGAGTAATTCATTTACAGCTTTCGCATTCTCGCGATAAAAGCTGTCACTTGTAAATACATTCCCTACGCGCACTGGCAAATTCTTATCCGACGCAGCATCATAAGCCCCTTTTAATAAATCGAAATCTGCAAGGGGAGCATAGAAAATATCACCGAAAACAAGCTTATTTACCTGGGAATCGGTTGTTGCTCCTTGGGCAAGAATGACATCCCTAACTTGAACATCTTCCTGAAGTGCTCCGCAGCTACCAACCCGAATTAAATTTTTCACATCATACTCATTTATTAACTCATTGACATAGATGGAAATAGAAGGCACTCCCATTCCCGTCCCTTGAACAGAAATATCTTTACCTTTGTATTTTCCAGTATAACCATACATGCCACGAACCTCATTATAGAGCTTCGCATCTTCTAAAAAAGTTTCGGCAATGTATTTTGCCCGTAATGGATCTCCAGGTAATAATATTGTTTCTGCTATTTCGCCTTTTTCTGCACCGATGTGTACACTCATGAATTATTCCTCCTTAAACGATCTTAAAGTAAAGGTATCACACTCAAAAATGAATGACAAACGACAAATAACAACATTTTTGAAAAAATGATAGCCGTTTCACTGGTTATTAGTTTAAAAGTGCCGAAGAATTGTTTATAATAGATGTAAGGGTTATATTGTAACAATAGTTACGGTAAATAGATGGAAGGGAAGCGATAAATATGCAAACAAAAAACTTTACTATAACCGCTGAATCAGGAGTACACGCACGTCCAGCCACATTATTGGTGAATAAGGCAGGACAGTACAGTTCAGATATTCAAATTACGTATAAGGATAAAAAAGTAAACTTGAAATCAATCATGGGTGTTATGTCTCTTGGTATCCCGCGTGGTGCGGAAGTAGAAGTATCTGCTGATGGTAATGACGCAGAAGAAGCTATTGAAGGAATTACTTCAGTCATTGAAGAACATCTAGGAGAGTAAACAATAAAAAGGAAGCGAGAATATCTCTAGCTTCCTTTTCCTATTTTGGCATATACTTCTTTTGCTAAGCGATCCAATGTCTGCAATGCTAGTCGGTTGTAAGCACTGTCTTCTTCGTTCAGCTTCTTTCGATAATCTGTAATTGCTTGTTCGAGTGAGGCGGCATAGTCCGGTACCTTGCCGTCAAACGGATGGACAGCGGGCTTTTTAACATTCATCTTCTCGCGAAAGGCGAGCGCTTTCCGTTCATGGAAAAAGACATTTTCCGTTTCATACATATTATGCAGATCCCCTTGGAGCGGGTGCTTGTGGACAGCAAGTACTTCAATGAGATACATGTCGCCTCGGTCTTCTTTCACCTTTCCGATATATGTTCCGGACCTGTAATGTGCTTTTGCAAGCTCCCCAATGTTTACCTTACCCATTTTACAACCCCCTCTACTTATTGTGCCAAATCCATGAACTTTTTGCGAATAATTACCACTTGTTTTCTATTGAAAGTTAATTTTGCTATAATAAACGGTAAGGATGTGATGAAAAATGGATTTCTTCTATTTTCCGGATGATAAATCTGAAATGATTCTTCCAATACTCACCCTGCTTCTTTTTATTGCTCTTGCATTTGTTGCGGTGAGATTTATGGTGCGACGCTCCAAGAAAGAAGAAGTTAAGTTTGAAGAGAAATATAAAGAACGGATTGAAGAAGTAGAAAAAGAGTTGAATAAAAATAATCATTAGTTCGTATAATCCAACGTTTAAAATATAGCTTTTTTTGGGATACTAAGATTAGTAACCTAAAGGAGAAGAGCTATGCGTTGGATTTTTTGTTTGTTTATTATATTCTTAGCGGCTTGTACATCTAATACAGATGAGGCTTTAAAAGAAGTTGCCATGTTGAATGCGGATGGTGATAAGCTTGGAACGACAACTTTAACAGAAGACGGGGAGGGAGTAAGTATTAAACTCAAGCTGGAAGGGGTGGAACCGGGCTGGCACGGGATCCATGTCCATGAATTTGCTAAATGCGAGCCACCGGACTTTGCGAGTGCCGGTAATCATTTTAACCCAGAGGATAGTGAGCATGGGTTGATGAACCCAGAAGGTCCGCATCTTGGTGATCTCCCCAATGTCGAGGCGGATGGGGACGGTAAAATAGATGTGGAACTTGAACTGCCGGAAGCTACCCTATTAGATGGTAAAAACTCGCTGATAAGAGAAGACGGGACTTCCTTAGTTCTGCATGACAGTCCAGATGATGGATATACACAGCCGAGCGGGGATTCTGGAGAACGGATTGCTTGTGGTGAAATTACTGCAAATTAATTCAATAAGAAAAGCGCCCGAATAGGCGCTTTTTTCAATTTCTCTTACCTTCTATTTTCAACTGCTTTAATGATTCGATTAACAGCTTCCTCAAGAGTAGAGCGGGGGCACCCTATGTTCAGGCGCATAAACGCACTTCCTTCCTCTCCGTAATCAATTCCTGCATTTAATCCGACTTTTGCTTCTTTTACGAAAAACTCACGAATACCTGCCGAATCAAGTCCAAGTCCACTACAGTCAATCCAGAGGAGATACGTTCCTTCTGTTTCGACTACTTTCAGTTCAGGAGCATGTTTTTCAAAGTTTTCTTTCACATATTGATAATGGCTTTCTAATAGAGCGGTCAATTCATCGACCCAAGCAGCACCGTGTGTATAGGCAGCTTGCATTGCAATTTGCCCCATTGTATTTAGCATATTATTAAAACCTTGTTTATGGCAAAACTCGTCCAACTTCGCTCTTACTTCCTGATTCGATGTTACACAATAGGATGTAGCGAGACCAGGGACGTTAAAGGTTTTCGATGGAGCCATACATGTAATTGTTTGATTGGCAACATCCTCGGACAAGGCGGCAATCGGAATATGTTTATAACCAGGATAGCTGAGATCACCATGAATCTCGTCAGAAATAATCAGCACATCATGCTTCACGCACAGCTCGGCCATTTTCTCCAGTTCTTCTTTCTTCCAAACCCGACCAACTGGATTGTGCGGTGAACAAAGAATAAATGCTTTTACTTCTTTAAGTTTAGCTTCAAAATCAGCAAAATCAATCGTATAATAATGATCCTCAAAAACGAGAGGATTTTTGACAATTGTACGGTCATGCGCTTCAATTACATTATAGAATGGTGGATAAACTGGCGTCTGAATCAAAATACCGTCTTTTGGTTCTGTAAATGCTTGGATAGCCATATGTAGGGATGTAACGACTCCGTTACTGAAGGTTAACCATTCTGGTTGAATATCCCATTGATGTCGCTGCTTATTCCAATCAACAATTGAAGCTTTTAGTTCATCATCTGCAATCGTATATCCGTATACTCCATGGCGAGCTCGTTCCATTAATGCTTCATTTACCTCTTTAGGCGCCTTAAAATCCATATCAGCAACCCACATTGGAATGACATCTGGTGATTCAAATAAAGTCTCCGCCATATCCCATTTCACAGAATTTGTATTCTTTCGGTCAATGTTTTCGTCAAAGTTTCCCATTTAATTACCTCCTAGCAATGTTATCACGCATTAACGATCTATAATACCCTACCTTTAAACATGAGGGAAGTCTAAAATCAGAAGGTGGGGATATACAGACCGTAAATCCCTGATTCTGTTCAACTAACATTTAGTGGGGGAGATAAGGCATCCCCCATTGAATGAAGTTTCACTTTATAATCAATTATAACAAAAAAAGAGCAAAGCGCTATACGCTTTGCTTACAGGGGGAATACGAGAAAGTCTTACGATAATAGTATTACCCCTAATTTTGAATTATAAACACATTAACTAAAATATTTATTAAAAAACTAATTTTAAAGTTTGAAACAATATAATATGCCTCTTTTTGTCAAGCGAACCCGTGAATTACTTTCAGTCAGCGTAAGTGATTTGCTCATCCCCTTGAAATGCTCTTTAGTCGCCGTTCAGTTGCCCGATGGACGGAGGCTTGCCGGCTGCTCAGCAGGTGCGAGGGGTGTCTGGACTGGCGGACCTCCAGAAGTGAGTTTCGGACACTTACACTGAATGAAAGCAATTGAATGAATTTCATAATACGTATTTAATGCTTCACCCTCACCATATGTAGTTGGTTCGTTCCCAACTACATATGGTGAGGGGAAAGCCAACTTTGGTAATGGAAATTCATTCAATTAGCAGTTCATTTAAAGATTTTATGTAAAGTGATAGAGAACATTAAAAACAATATTGATGATTTATTCATAACTTCACGTCAGATTATCGAACAAATAAATTCAGGTGAGCGGGAGTTGTCGGAAGGAAATGTTAGTCTCCTAATAGAGAGAATGAGCAGTATGTCAGAGTTATTTAATAGTTCTTTTAAAAATTTAAGAGTTGAACATCAATTGAACAAGACAGATCTGGAAGAAATCTATCTGAATCCGAACCATTATCAAGGTCAAGCAGAGATTGTAGAATTTATCGAGTTGCTCCGTAGGGAAGGCTTCCAAATCATCGAGTCGAGTTTTAAACATCAATCCCGTTTTCAGATCCGGCCGGATTATTATTCAGTCGTTAAAGGGGTCGATGATTGGCGGGAATTTGAAGGAGTTGCAGCATACTTTTCACTTATAGATGATAAATTTGATGTGTACTATCCAGGGATAGATAATATGCATGCTATACCGTGGTATGAATTTGATGATATTTTGCTTGAACTGGAAACAATTTATGAAACGTATCCAGAAAGCAGAAATTTAATTTTCAGGTCGATGCCTTTTAGTCGGTTATTCGCTACCAAGTGGTATTTAAATGACTATTTAGCGAGGAATGCTACAGGGAATTGTGGGAGGATATTCAAAGAAAACTAAAAGAAGAGCTTACCTCTTTTGTAAATGAACACCCTGACTCGTTGTATACACCAATTGTCACAGATGCACTGGAAACATATGAGGAAAACAATTGGCAGCCATATTCCTATACTAGTTTTAATGAACTTTATATCCTGTTTGAGTTAATGGATGAGAATATCGAATTTGACGAGCGTAGAGAGGTGAACAGATGGCCACTCTCAACGAATACACTCAAGAATTACAAACAGTATGAGGAGACAAAAGATAGAACGCTACTATCAAATGATTCGTCATTTGAATTCCTATCATTGTACATGTATGCATCAGTGAATGATAAAGCATTATATGAACAGTTGAAGAGTGACGCTGCACAATCGGATATTATCGACTGGATGGAAATTTATAGAGGTTACTGGAAAACCGTAGTAGTGTGGAAAAGGTAGAATATACATTTCTTAGCAAAGACTTTTCCGTGAATGTGATTGCAACTATTGAGTTAATTGCAGACGATGAAGGTTGGAAGGTAGCGAAGCAAGAATTGTATCATGAGAAGGAATAAAAAGAGCGTCCAATCGGGCGCTCTTTTTATAACGGTACAACCATTCATAAAACTCTGATTGAATGGAGTTTCGTTTTATAATCTTTCTTCTAATTTAGCTTTTTCATCTTCGAATCCAGGTTTCCCGAGAAGTGCGAACATGTTCTTTTTGTATGCCTCAACGCCTGGCTGGTCAAATGGGTTGACGCCGAGTAGGTAACCGCTAATGGCACAAGCTTTCTCGAAGAAATAAACGAGATAGCCGAATGTATACGCATCAAGTCTTGGTACTTCAACGATCAAGTTTGGAACATCACCGTCTGTGTGAGCGAGCATGGTTCCTTGAAATGCCTTCTCATTGATCTCGTGTAGGGTTTTTCCAGCAAGGTAATTCAATCCATCTGCATCGTTATCCGCCTCTTCAAGTGTTAATTCTTTTCTTGCCTCATGGACATGAAGAACCGTCTCGAAAATATTTCTTCTTCCTTCCTGGATGTACTGACCAAGTGAGTGAAGATCGGTTGTGAAGTTGGCAGAAGAAGGGTAAATCCCTTTCTGGTCTTTTCCTTCACTTTCGCCAAAGAGCTGTTTCCACCATTCAGCGAAATATTGTAGGCTTGGCTCATAATTGATAAGGAGCTCCGTTACTTTTCCTTTATTATATAATATATTACGGATTGCTGCGTATTGATAGCTCGGATTCTCTTTTAAATCAGGGTTTGCAAGATCATCCATCGCTTGTTTCGCGCCATCCATCATATCATCTGTATGAATGCCGCTGACTGCGATTGGTAGTAGTCCGACGGCAGTAAGTACAGAGTATCGGCCACCAACGTCATCCGGGATGACGAAAGTCTCGTAACCAGCTTCATCTGCTACGCCTTTTAGGGCACCTTTTTCTTTATCTGTCGTTGCAAAGATACGATTTTTCGCTTCTTCCATTCCATACTTTTCTTCCAAGTATTTCTTGAAAATCCGGAAGGCAACAGCAGGTTCTGTTGTTGTTCCACTCTTAGAAATGACGTTGATAGAGAAATCTTTGTCTTTTAAGAGATCAAATAATTCTGCTGTATATGTTGAGCTTAGATGATGTCCAACAAAAATAATTTGCGGTACTTTTCTTTCATCTTTGGAAAGTAAGTTTTGGAAAGAGTGATTCAGCATTTCAAGAGCTGCACGAGCTCCAAGGTAGGAACCACCAATTCCAATTACAAGCAAAATATCGGAATGTTCACGGATTTTCTCTGCTGCTTGTTTAATCCTTGCATATTCCTCTTTATCATAGTTCTCCGGCAGGTCGACCCACCCAAGGAAATCACTTCCTTGGCCTGTTTTCTCATGAACAAGCTCATGGGCTTTATCGACAAATGGCTGCATATTTTGGAGTTCTTCTTCAGAAAAGAAAGGTAATGCTTTATCATAGGTTAATGTAACTTTTGTCATATGTATTCTCCTTTTTGTACGGATTTATCACGCATTAACGGTCTGTGTAATACACCAACCACAAAATATGAGGGAAGCTCAAATTGTGAAGGTGGGGGATAACAGTCCGTAAATCCCTGATTTTGTTCAACTAACATTCAGTGGGGGAGATAAAGAATCCTCGGGTGAATGAAGTTTCACTTTATTAGTTTAACTTTACGGGATTTACTTTTAGAAATCAAGAAGGAGAGACCTTCATTTTGAATTTTCATTGTTTTGTCAAAAAAAAATGTCCCTCTAAGGATGACTTAAAGGGACTTTTTTTACTTATTTATTTTCCGATTGCTTAATCCATTCTTGTAGTTTGTCTCTTAATGTATTAAATCCTGTAGTAGAGTCATCTGTTGTTGATGGATTGTTATGGGAAGATTTTACTCGGGTTTCTTTCTTTGGTGCTTCTTCAGTAGCTCGAATGGAAAGAGATACTTTGTTCTCCGCTGCATTTACTTCGAGAATTTTCACTTTTACTTCATCGCCAACTTGAAGATGCTCGTTAATGTCATTTACAAATCCGTGCGTAATTTCTGATATATGAACCAACCCTTGTGTCTCTTCATCCAACTCGACAAAAGCACCATATGGCTGGATTCCTGTCACCTTACCTTCTACAATTTGACCGTTTTCTAAACTTTTATTCATGCAAAACAACTCCTATTATTTAATTCAACTCTATTCTTTTCGCACAATTATCCATTCTAACATAAGAATAGGATTCTAGCAAAAAGTCATAGAGTATCTGAGTTGTTGTCAGCTGGGTTATTCGATTGATACTAATTCTTGTTTCAGACTCAGATAAACATCATTCCAAAAATCGGTGTTATCATGGAAAGACTTGCTAATGAATGTATACATTTCTTTTGCCTTTTCTTCATGGTCAGCCGCATCTTTTGATGGAAGGGCAGCACGAGACTCATCGATAAATGTTTGGACTTTAGCTGCTCGTGGTCCCCATTTTGCAACTTCTTCTCCAGCCTCATTAATGAAAATAAAGATGGGAATGGATCTGGCTGTACCGTTCGTTAAATATTGATCCATTAATTCCAAATTATCATCACGGAGCAGCATTCGTACTTCCATATTCGTTTTTTCAGAAATCCGCAGTAAAATTGGAACGTTTAGCATAGCATCTCCGCACCAGTCTTCCGTTAAGACAATCACTCGTAATTTTTTGTTGGCTATTTTTTCAAAAAATGTGTCATCCTTAGGTATATGAAAGTTATCATAAATGTGGAGGAGACCTTCCTTATTCTGTTTCATACTCTCAATATAGTCATCTGCGCTCATTGCTTTTTCGAACCATTGATTTAAAGACATCCAACCCAACTCCTTCATTGTTTAGTCGCTTAAATTTTACCGATGTTCATGCTTTAAGTAAACAAATTTGTCTTCTTTTGTTAAAATGGAATTCAAATAATGCACTCCACCTTCACCGATTGCTTTCATTCAGCGTAAGTGTGTTGCGCATTCTCTAGACTGGAGTTCTAATCACCGTTCAGTTGCCCGGTGGACGGATGCGCATCCTTGGGCACTGCCGGAGCTCCTCGGGCTGAGCACTAAGGGGTCTCCAGACTCGTGCTATTCCCGCAGGAGTCACTGTCCACCGGGCAACTGAACTGGTAGAGATGATTATTATTAATAGCATTTATTCCAGTGCCATTTTACGATAAAATGATATCTTTGGAATAATAAACCGTGATCTCAATATGGCCATTCCTGGTAGCAGTCCAGACACCTCGAGACTCCTGCGGGAGGCAGGCTAAGAACGGTCACGTGCTGTGACCAACGCAGGCATTAGAACTTCCTGTTCGGAGGTAGGCTTGGTGAGACCCCGCAGCAGGCTTGCCTGCGAGGAGGCTTACCAGCCGCTCAGCAGGTGCGAGAGGTGTCTGGACTGCGGACCTCCAGTAGAAAGTTTTTCGAGTTTGGCACACTTACACTGAGTGAAAGTGTTGATTTTTAGGTGTGAGGGTTGAGTGAATGATGATTAGGAGGAATTAAATGACAACGTTCAATCAAGATTTCCTAATGGAATTATTAAATACCGCTTCACCTTCCAGTATGGAAATGGATATTCAGCGGAAGTGGATGGCATATGTAAAGGAATTTGCTGATGAGGTGCGGACTGATAATGCCGGTAATGTAATCGGAATTCTTAATCCACAAGCTCCGTTCAAAGTACTACTCGCAGGACATAGTGACGAGATTGCGCTTGTGGTCAACCGGATCGATGAGCAAGGATTTTTACATTTTGATAAAATGGGTGGAATTAATCCTAAAGCAGCTGTCGGAATGCGGGTTCAAGTGTTCGGTTACAATGGTCAAGTAACAGGAGTGATTGGAGTGAATGCCCAGCATCACGGAGGTTTAAAAGATGATTTCACGCTAGCAGATTTATTTATTGACTGCGGTTATCAGACAAAAGAAGAGGCAGAAAAAGTTGTTCAAATTGGCGACCTCTGTGTATATAAAACAGAACCGGAAATGTTACAGGGCCGTTATATTGCAGGAAGAGGGCTTGATAATCGGACAGGTTCGTTTATTGTAGCAGAAGTATTGAAGCGTCTCTCGGAGAAAGAACTTAAGGTTGGGGTCTATGCCGCAAGTACTGTAAATGAAGAAACAAATATGGGTGGAGCATATTTTGCAGCTGCAGGAATTGAACCGACAATGGCAATTGCTTGTGATGTGACCTTTGCCACGGATTACCCGGGAGTGAATAAGAATAAATATGGCGATATTAAGCTTGAGGGTGGTCCGGTGCTTGCTAAAGGGGCACCGATCAATATTAAAATAAATCGTCTTCTTGAACAAGCGGCAACAGATTTACAGCTTGATGTGCAATATGAGTTAACGCCTAGGCATACAGGAACAGACGCGGACCGGATGCGCTTAACTGGAAAAGGTGTCCCGGTTTCTCTCGTATCGCTGCCATTACGTTATATGCATTCCCCGGTAGAAACCGCAAGTACGAAGGATATGGAAGAAGAAATTGCTTTACTTGTAGAGATGATTGCAAACCTTTCTGGAGATGAGAGTCTGAATCCACTTGAATAAACAAAAAAGAACTGGCAGTAGATAGACCTAGCATTTAAATTATATATGAGTAGAGACTTACTATATTCAATTAAAACATGACACAAATGCAGGATAAAGGTCCTTGTTTTCTTATATCTAGAAAACCAGGGCCTTTTTCTTATGCTTTATCTAGGTTAAATCTATCATTTTTTATTCCGCCACATAGTAAAAACTTATATTTGCAATGCTTTTCACATGAATTACTTAAGAAATATAGCTGACTGTATAAAAACCGGCTAAAAACTATCAAAAGTCCTATGAAGCGAAAGATGAAAACATAATTCAAATCTATCAATTTAGAAAATTCGGTAAAAATTCGACGGTATTCGACACTCTCTTGCTGTTAAACCTACTATACTTGAGCTAACACCTAGAATCAACCTGTCGCTAATTTCTGGAGGAATCGACAAATGTGAGAAAAGAGGAGGTTGGTTTATTTAAAAGTCGAAACTCTGGAGAGAAATTCAAAAAAAGGGGAGGAAAAATCTTTGAGAGTAAAACACAGAAAAAGAACGAAAATCTTCAGTATTGCAGCTTCTGCGCTCATGGTCGCATCACTCATACTGCCTGGTGCCGGACTGGCCCAATCAAACGGTGAGATTAGTCAGTCTATGAATGATTCTCGTAAGCTCATGGAACAGAAAGTGAATGACCGCCTCTTAGAAAGTTTCAAAGATGATGAGTTTGTAACTTTCCTAGTTAAGTTTACGGATAAAGCTCAAGTAGAAGATGTAGCTAAAGAGGCAAGAGAAAATGCAGCAAAATCAAATCTATCACTCACTCAAACAGAACATGTGCAACGATCAGCTGTAATCGCTGAATTAAAAGAAACTTCCTTTACATCACAGCAGCACGTGACAGAATTTGTTGAACAGGAGATTGAGAACGGGAATGCCAAGGAATTTGTTTCCTATCATATTGTGAACGGCATGGCAGTCACTGCAACAAAAGAAGTTGCCGAAAAAATTGCTACTTTTGCTGAAGTCGAAAAGCTACTGCCAAATGAAGTTCGCGAGCTGAACACAACAGTTTCGGAACGAGCGGAAACAGAGGAAGCAGAACTTGCAAATATCGAATGGAACGTGGAGCGTGTTGGTGCACCAGCTGCCTGGGAAATGGGAATAGACGGGACAGGCACGGTCGTCGCGAGCATTGATTCTGGTGTCCAGTGGGATCATCCGGCATTGATGGAAAAATATCGCGGTTATGATGCAAGCACCGGTGAGGCGGATCACACGTATAGTTGGTTTGACGCTACAGCGGGGGAGGATACGCCGTATGACGATGACGGACATGGTACACATGTAACTGGAACGATGGTCGGGTCTGAACCAGATGGGGCGAACCAAGTTGGAGTCGCTCCAGGTGCAAAATGGATTGCTGTTAAAGCATTCACTGCAGCAGGTGGAACGGATACAGATTTACTCGCTGCGGCTGAATGGATTATGGCTCCGGGTGGAGATGTCTCTCAAGCTCCCGATGTAGTAAATAACTCGTGGAGTGGTGGTTCGGGAATGGACGAATGGTACCGGGATGTCGTCATTGCCTGGCGTGCAGCAAATATTTTCCCTGAATTCTCAGCAGGGAACACAACATTATTTAACCCGGGCGGACCAGGTTCAATTGCTAACCCGGCAAACTACCCGGAATCTTTCGCAACAGGTGCAACGGATGTTAATGATAATTTAGCAAGTTTCTCTTTACAGGGGCCATCTCCTTATGAAGAGATTAAACCTGATGTTTCAGCACCGGGGGTAAATATTCGCTCGAGTGTACCAGGAAGTGGGTATGAAGGCGGCTGGAATGGTACGTCGATGTCGGGGCCAGCTGTTTCTGGTGCAGTCGCATTAGTAAAACAAGCGAATGCGAATCTGTCCGTTGCCGAAATAGAAGAAATCCTTACGACTACTGCAACTCCACTTACAGACGGCACATTCCCTGAGTCACCGAATAACGGTTATGGACACGGACTGCTGAATGCATATGAAGCAGTATCTTCCATTGTTTCCGGGTTAGGTGTCATTGACGGGGCTGTAAGTAGAGATGGAGAGGATACAGAAGCACCAACATATAATCATGAAGCACCAGAAGTAATATTTGCGGGAATGGATCTTGAAGTAACTATTACTGCAGAAGATGATATCAGTGTAACCTCTGTAGAAGTCGTTTATGGGGATAACCGGATTGCGGCGGAACGGGTATCTGGGGATCACTTGTCAGGTGAGTATACCGTAACGATTCCAGGTGAGGATATTGCAGAAGGAACATTTGAATATCATTTTGAAATCAATGACTTTGGAAACAATTCGGTAACAACTGATTCCTACAGTGTAACCGTAGAACCGGGAATTACAGTTGGATATTTCGAGGATTTTGAAGGAACACCTAGCGGATGGTCTATATTTGGAGAAAATAGCAGTTGGGAGCACGGGGTTCCGACTTCAGGTCCGAGTGAGGCTGTCTCTGGTGAGAATGTATATGCAACGAATTTAAGCGGCACGTATAATAGCAATGAGAATTCAACATTAGTGATGCCGCCAATTGATTTACCAGATGGAGATTCTTATTTACAATATAGTCAGTGGTACAATCTGGAGAATAACTGGGATTATGGGCATGTGTATATTTCCAGTGATATGGAAAACTGGGAACAATTAGAACGTATTACAAATGTTTCGGATGGCTGGGTGAACTCAGAAATTGATCTATCTGATTATAGCGGAGAAAGAGTTTATATCGGATTTAATCTGACTACTGATGTCAGTGTTGTCCGGGATGGTTGGTATATTGATGATGTTGGGCTTGCTGATACGTCTAGAAGTGAGTCGGCACAAGCACCGAGCATCGGAATGAATTCTAATTCTTCTATTGGATTATTGTTAGGTTACAATAGTATCGGAATGAAGAAGGCTCCAATTGATCCAGATAAATTAAAACCAGCATTTCCAGATGAAAATGAATCAGTTACAGAAGATGCAATTACACCTGCAGCTTTACCGTTAGGCGCATCAGTAAGCGTGCTAGAAAGCGACAGATCAGTGAATACAAATCCTGCAGATGGATCATTCTCTATCATGCATGCTGCAGGGGACTTCACCGTGGTTGCAGAAAGTTATGGGTATCATCCTGCAGAAGAAAATGTAACAGTTGAGGCGGATGAAACAACAACGGTTAACTTTACTTTAGAAGAACAAGATGAATACACCGTTTCAGGTACAGTAACAGATGAAGTGACTGGGGAGGGAATTGCACACGCTACACTTTTACTTGTAGAAGATGCGAATGTGGAAGCCGTCACGACAGATGAAAATGGCGCCTTTACGATTACTGCTTATGAAGGCGTATATACGCTGAAAGTACTTGCTCGCGGCTATCACGGAGCAGAAGTAGAAGCTGACTTTACTTCTGACGGGACGGTTGATATCGAATTAGAACCTTTCTACACCGTTCCTGGCGGAGAGATTGGCTATGATGACGGAACAGCGGAAAATGCTCGTGCATTCTATGAGGCAGGTAATGGTTGGGCAGTTCGGATGTCTCTTGATGAAGGACAAGATTCGGCAATTGTAACCGATGGGGTCTTCCAATTCCATGATGCGGATTGGCCTGTACCAGGAGGTACGGAATTTGCTGTTGAAGTATGGGATGCAAATGGTCCAGACGGTACACCGGGTGAACGGATTGCCGGACCAGTTGAGGCAGAAGCGACTCGTAGTCTGGAGGAGTGGACGGTTGTGGACTTGAGTGAACATTCTATCCAAGTGAATGGCGATTTCTATATGGTCTATATCCAGCAAGATGTGAATACAAATGCGCCAGGCCTAGCAACGGATGAAAATGGTCCGAACGCTGAAAGAAGTTTCCAATATGTAGATGGCGCATGGAACGCGTCTCCAGCTGATGAAGGAAACTATATGATTCGTGCTAGAGTAGACTACGAGGTGGAAGCACCAGTAATAACGTCACCTGAAGAGGGGCTTATTACGAATGAAGCGGATATTACTGTAGAAGGTAGTGCATCCCTAACTACTTCCGTTAAATTAGTGAATAACGGGGAAGAAGTAGATACTGTTGAAGTTGGCGATGATGGTGGGTTTGCAATCTCTGCAACGCTTTCGGAAGGTGATAACGAATTGGTTGCAGTCACCGTACTGGATGACACTGAAATTATGGAATCAGAACCGGTAACAGTCGTACTAGATACGGAAGCACCAGCACTTACTATCGATAATCCAGAAGACGGCGAAAAATCAAATCGTGAAACTCTAACGGTTGAAGGGACGGTTGAGGACGCTAATCTTGATTATGTCGAGGTTAACGGCCAGCGTGCTAAAATCAATGATGGAACCTATTCACTAAGGATCATTCTTGATGAAGGGGTAAATGACATTGAAGTTACAGCAGCCGACTTGGCAGGAAATTCGGCGGTTGAAGCTGTATCATTGGATGTTGACTTCACGCCTCCTGAAATCGGGAATCTGACCCCTGAGGAAGATGTGTACTTGGGTGCAGGAGAAAGCGTTAAGTTTGAATTTGACAGCGAGCCAGGCCTTCGAGCGACATTTGTCGTTCATATGCCGCTCGCAAACGTAAACTCTAACCCGACGGAATTACCAATGATGGAAACGTCTGAAGGGCATTACGTCGGCTACTGGACCGCAACAAGCAATGTTGTCGCTGAAGGAGCGGTTATCGAAGTCATCGCAGTCGATGATTATGGGAATGAAGCAAGAGACCAAACGGATGGGAAGCTATTTATTAATACAGATGAATGATGGAAAAGATGCGGCAACCTGCCGCATCTTTTTTTGAGCACACCTCTTGCAATATATGAAAAATGTAGTATACTTATCATTAGTAACTGAATAATCGATTCTAATCTTCGGGGCAGGGTGCAATTCCCGACCGGCGGTGAGGAGTATATACGTATTCTAAGTCCGCGAACCATAATTTGAATTCTTATGGTTGATCTGGTGTAATTCCAGAACCGACAGTTACAGTCTGGATGGGAGAAGATGTCGAGCCAAATCAAGGTGCGTTTTTATGTACCTTCATTTACTCTTGTATTCCCAAACCCTAAAGCCCCATTTATCGGCTTTAGGGTTTTTCTGTCTTGAAAGAAGTTTTAAGACGCTGGGAAAGAAATAAGAGTTGTCAAAGAGGCAAGGCCATCCTTCATCACGAGTTAGAATCGGTTAGGAAAAGATGAAGGAGGAAATGAAGATGCAAAATTCTGCAAAGCAATCTTCAAAGTTATTAAAACTCATTATTTTAGCACTACTGGGTACAATCGCTCTCGTTTTATTTTTCTTGAACTTCCCGCTGCCGTTCCTGCCACCGTATTTAAAAATTGACTTTAGTGATGTGCCGGCATTGATGGCCTCGCTTATATTTTCACCACTCGCTGGTGTCGCTGTCGTTCTGATTAAGAACGTACTTTATTTTGCGGTATCTGGTGCAGGAGACCCAATCGGTGTTCTAGCTAATTTCCTTGCAGGTGTCATGTTTGTCCTACCAGTATCACTGATCTATCACAAGTTCCGTAAAGGCGTGAAATCGATCGTTTCCGGCTTAGTTACAGGAACAATTGTGATGGCAGTTGGAATGTCTGTATTAAATTACTATGTTATTTTGCCTGCTTATGCATGGTTCATGGGATGGGATATGGGTGAGCAAATGGTATGGGGCGCCGTACTTGTTGGGGTGTTTCCATTTAACTTGCTGAAAGGAATTATTGTCGGCATGTTATTTGTTCCCGTGTTTATAAAAATGCGCAGTTGGATTGAACAGAAGCAAACCAATTTAGCTGCATAATATAACAGAAAAGGTTCATCTCAATCGTGGAGATGGACTTTTTTTATGTCTTTGGGAAATAAGATAGTATCCCTTAGCAAATACCGGGATGATTCTTTTGTTGTGAATGATACAATAACTCCTGTATTACGTGGAGGCATCACAAGTGAATACCAAGAAGTGGACGTAGTGCCTGCATTTTATGAAGAGATTCTGCCCGGTAAAGAAAGAACCACTGATCTTATTTTTTCACGCATTAACGGACTGTAATACTCCGACTGAAAGAATTTTCACTTTATAACAGATACCTTATTGTAAGAAGATGGAATAGTGGAATTTAAATTCGAACTACCTCTTAATAACTAAAAAGAAATAGTGGGTAAAGTCATTGCTGAATGACTTTACCCACTATTTTAGAGTGTTTCTTTATTCTTCTTCCCCCACAAGCGTTTTTGCTGTTGGTATGGCATCAAGTCGTTCTTCCGGTATCGGTTTTTGTGATACTACACTCATACCGTACGTTTTATTATCAATTCGTTCCAGTGCATCATCAATCGCTCGTAATCGCTCCTGGTGAACGAGTTCCATTCCAGCATCGCGCTCCTGTTCAAACTGTTCTGTGCCCATGTCAGCTGGGTGATTGCCATAATCAGACAGTTCACGAATCGAGTCGTTCGGTGATTCATTAGTAGATTGATTGGAAAGCTTTTCTGTTTCCGTTTTTAATTCGAGCAAGCGCTCACGGAAATAAGCTAATTTATCATCAGAAAGATAGGTTTTCATCAAAATCGCTCCTTTGCATTCAGGCAAAAATATTTAAGCAGTGACAAGCACGCTTATGCAAATGCTGCAATGACAAGGGATATTCCAAGCAGGAAGCCATAGATGGTGTTCGTTTTTCCGGTTGCAATCATGGCTGGCATCATTTCGAGCGGTTCGGTTTTCCCGCGGAAGTTTTTAATGACTGCTACGGCTTTCGGTATGCTAAAGAAAGTGATCAGTGTCCAAATTGGTAAAAGACCTGCCATAATTAAACCTAGTGTCCATCCGTAGGCGATGATAAACAATACAGCGAGTAAGGTAATTGCTTTTTCTCTGCCAACCAGTACAGCGATCGTCTTTCTTCCACCAAGTTTATCTCCGTCACGGTCACGAATATTATTAGACAAATTGATGCTCCCGATAAAAATGGTAACTGGAATCGATATCCAAATGACTTCACTCGTCATTGTAAGTGTCTGGATGAAATACGTGATGCCGATAATGACGGTTCCCATTAGGACACCGGAAAACAACTCACCAAATGGTGTATAAGATATTGGAATAGGTCCTCCAGTATATAAGTAACCGATTGCCATACATATTAAACCGATGACGGCGATCCACCAACTGGATTCCATACAAATATAAACGCCAAGAATAACAGCAATTCCATAAAACGAAACAGCTAGATTACGGATTGTTCTAGGCTCCACACCATCCCGGACAATCGTTCCGCCTATTCCGACAGATTCTTCTGTATCTAAACCGAGTTTGTAATCATAGTATTCATTAAACATATTTGTCGCAGCCTGAATTAATAAGGACGCTACGAGCATGGCGAGAAATAAGGTCCAGTTGATGGTTCCATCATGATAAGCAAGCATCGTACCGACGAATACAGGGATAAACGATGCTGTAAGTGTGTGCGGACGCATCAAGCGCCACCAGACGTCAAAGCCTGATTTTTCGTTCAATGCCTCTTTGATTGAATTTTTATTAACCGTATCCATAAATCTTCCCCCTCCACGCTATCCTATTAATCTTATGAAAATAAAGGACAAGTGTCAATTTCTTTTATTATCCTCCATATCTCCTGCTATGTTCCATTTTCTTGGCTTAATTATCAAAAAACGGTCCTTTTCTTGAGAAAGTGATGAAAAGAGCATAAAATGGTTATAGGTGTTTTTTAGTGGTATTTATCGGAGGTATAGTTATGATCGATATTCAAATGAAAGAGCTTGAAGAAAAAATAGCAGCCGTAAAGAATTCCATCGGCCCAAATGAATCATCCAAGCTTTTCAGTTTGACGAAGAAAATAGAAAATAAAGACCCTCTCCTTATATTTGAGGGGGCGAAGCAGTTTGTTAAAGACCGCTTTTATTGGATGAATCCGAATCGCACCCTAGCAATAACTGGAGTTGGCAGTGTGCAAACGTTAATAGCTGAAGAGAATCGTTTTCAGGAAACAGAGGATTTATGGAAGCAAGCGTTAGAGCATACTTGGATTGATAATCCTTACTCGACGGTGCCGGCAACAGGGTTTGTCGCTTTCGGTGGGATGGATTTTGATCCACTTGAAGTAAAAACAGAGCTTTGGAAGAAGTTTGAATTAAGCAAATTCTATATACCGGAACTGATGTGGACGACTTATCAATCACACAGTTATGTGACGGTGAATATACTTATCCATAAAGAAGAGACAATAGAAGAAGCAGCAACAAGAATCCGTAAAAACACAGAGCAGTTTGCAGCAGGAAAATCCTTCGGTGGACAGCCGATTAGGATAAGAAAAAATCAGGTCATTGCACCGGAAAAATGGAAAGAAACCGTTAAGGAAGCAACAAAGGAAATGAAAGAAAAGCGGGCAGAAAAAATTGTCCTCGCTCGGGAAGTCCGTCTAACATTTACAGAAGAAGTTAATATTACGCAAGTCCTTGAAGAACTGCATCATACACAGGCAAACAGTTACATCTTCGCATTCGAAAGTGAAGGGGACTGTTTTATTGGTGCGACTCCAGAACGGATGGTTAAAGTAGAAAAGAATCAGTTACTTTCAACCTGTCTAGCAGGAACAGCTCCACGTGGAAAGACAAAAGCGGAGGACGAGCAGATCGGTTATGAACTGCTGCATGATAAGAAGAATCGGGATGAACATGAATTTGTCGTAAAAATGATTAAAGAAGCCATACTAAAAACCTGTACAGACGTCAATATTCCGAGCAAACCGGTACTTCATCCGTTAAAAAACTTACAACATTTGTATACACCGGTCACTGGAAGATTGAAAGAATCGTATTCCATATTCGACGTGATTAAAGATTTGCACCCGACACCTGCGCTTGGTGGTACGCCAACAGAAGAATCGTTAGCTTATATACGGGAACATGAACTGCTTGACCGAGGATGGTACGGTGCACCGATCGGTTGGATAGATAGTAACCAAAATGGCGAGTTTGCGGTAGCGATCCGTTGTGGTTTGATACAAGCGGACGCGGCCTCTTTATTTGCTGGCTGCGGAGTTTTAGCTGATTCCGATCCGGAAATGGAATTTGAAGAGACGAGAATTAAAATGCTGCCGATGCTACATGTGCTGGGAGGAAAGCAGGAATGAACTATATAGAAATATTAACAAGATATACTGCCAATTTTGTCGATGAAATGAATGAAAACGGAATCCAGCATGTTGTTATTTCTCCTGGATCCCGGTCAACACCGTTAGCACTCGCCTTTTCGGAACATGAAGCGATAAAGGAATGGATCGTTATTGATGAACGCTCGGCGGCATTTTTCGCGCTCGGACTTGCGAAGCAGACGAAAGCAGCGGTAGCATTAGTTTGTACGTCAGGTACTGCGGCGGCGAATTACTATCCGGCAATTGTCGAGGCGCATTATAGCCGTGTTCCACTTGTTGTCATGACGGCGGATCGTCCCCATGAGTTAAGAGACGTGGGAGCGCCACAAGCAATTGACCAATTTCATTTGTATGGCAACTATGTAAAATGGTTCCAGGAAATGGCCCTTCCAGAAGTTGAAAATGGGATGCTTCGTTACGTAAGACAAAAGGCAGCACGATCGGTCTACATGGCGTGTGAAGGGAACCCGGGGCCGGTTCATTTGAATTTCCCATTCCGTGAACCACTTGCGCTTGATTTTTCTCTAGAAGGGATTTGGGAATATGATGGAATGACTGAACAGGCAACCCTCCTCCCGCTTGATGGAAAAAAACAGCTGACAGAAAAGCAGCTCGAAGCATTCGTCAGCCGGTTGGAAGGGATGCGGAATGGACTGATCGTCTGCGGACCGCAAGCAGATGATGAACAATTCCCAGAGCAAATAGTTGCCCTTGCCCAGAAGTGGCAGTTGCCGGTACTCGCTGACCCGCTCTCCGGGTTGCGAAGCGGGTCTCATCATAAAACAAATATCATCGAAACGTATGACGCACTACTCAAGGATAAAGCAATCCGTGACCGGATGAAGCCTGATTTTATTATCCGTTTTGGTGCTATGCCTGTCTCAAAAGCTTATTTATTTTTCATGAAAGAAAATGAAACGACTCCGCAATTCATTATAGAAAATCATTCCGGCTACAGAGAACCGACAGGCAATGTTACGGAATTCATCTTTGCTGATCCGAGTGCATTTTGTGAAGGATTGCTTGCGTTTCGGCAGCCAGCTTTTTCAGAGGATTGGTTGCATGATTGGCAAGCGATGAATGAGGTAGCGAGAAATCATTTCCTTTTTGGCAGGGAAGAAAAAATAACGGAAGGTGAAGCGATTCGGGGATTGCGTGAAGTCATACCTGAAGAGAGTACCCTTTATGTCGGAAACAGCATGGCTGTTCGAGATGTCGATACCTTTTTCTTAAGCGATGAGAAAGAGATTTCGATTCTTGCAAACCGAGGGGCAAACGGGATTGATGGAATGGTTTCGAGTGGAGTCGGGGCGGCAGCTGCTGGGAAGCGTGTGACACTCGTATTAGGTGATTTATCATTCTTCCATGATATGAATGGGCTGCATGCAGCCAAGCATTATGAACTTGATATTACAATTTTACTCATAAATAATAATGGTGGCGGAATTTTTTCATTCCTTTCTCAAGCAGAAAATCCAAAGCATTTTGAAGCATTATTTGGAACGCCTCTACATTTAGATTTTGCAAAAGCAGCTGAACTTTATGAGGCGAATTATTTCACACCTGAAACAGAAGAAGAATTGAAAGAAGTATTGCAAGTAAGTTATGAAAAGAAAGGTTTGTCAATTGTTGAAGTGAAAACGGACCGGGAAGAGAATGTGAAGTGGCACCGTGAGAAGTGGCAGGCAATTGCAGACGAAATTTTAGCAGAATAGGATGGTTTTAATTGTATTTTTCAGTAGAAAATATGAATTATTGGTACGAGATTCATGGAGAAGGGGTACCAGTCGTTCTTCTTCATGGCTTCACAGGTAGCACGTTAACATGGGATAAAATTGTGACACATCCGGATGGGATGCAATTGATTACGGTTGATTTACCGGGCCATGGCTGGACGAAGGGGACGTCAAGAATAACGATGGAGTCCTGTATTGATGATTTACACAAATTATTTCAACATCTTGAATTAGAAAAGTTTTTCCTTGTTGGCTATTCGATGGGGGGAAGAACTGCTTTAACTTATACGGTGAGGTATCCGCAATCTATTCAAGGGCTAGTTTTGGAAAGTGCTTCTCCCGGCCTCCGAGATATAACGAACAGGAAGAAACGAGCGGTAGGAGACGAAGAGCTTGCAGAGCGACTTGAGGAAGAAGGAATCGAACCATTCGTCGATTACTGGGAGAATATGCCGCTGTTCTCTACGCAGAAACAGTTGCCGGAAGAAACGCAGGCAGCAATACGCGCGGAGAGGATGTCCCAATCAGAAAAAGGTCTTGCTGATTCACTAAGAGGTATGGGAATTGGAAGTCAGCCATCCAACTGGGGTGCGTTAGAAAATGTAACGGTTCCAGTTAAGCTTCTTGCAGGAGAAGTGGATGAGAAGTTCGTAAAAATCAATCAAGAAATGGCTGGAATTTTACCTTATGCAGATTTAGAAATTTTCCAAGGGTGCGGCCATGCGTTACATATTGAGCAGCCAGAGCATTTTCGACAAGCCTTACTCGAATTTGCAAAATTGCATACATCATGAGAAAATTAATCAAGTGAGTTTTTTGGCAGAAAGATAAGTATAAATTCTTTCTTACTGCATAAGTGCAACGAAGGCATTCGCCGAAAAAAGTTTGGCGAATGTCAAGCTTTGTAATAGAATAAGGGAGGAACAAGGTTTGACTGTACAATGGGTAGAAGCTAAAAAATATGAAGAAATCATTTATGAAAAATATAATGGTATTGCTAAAGTGACGATTAATCGTCCAGAGAAGCGAAACGCATTTACACCGCTTACTGTTAATGAGATGATTGATGCCTTTTCAGATGCGCGCGATGATTCATCGATTGGTGTTATCGTTTTAACTGGTCAAGGGGAAAAAGCATTTTGCTCTGGTGGTGACCAATCGGTACGCGGACACGGCGGGTATGTTGGTGGAGACGAAATCCCTCGTTTGAACGTGCTCGATTTACAACGTCTTATTCGTACGATACCGAAACCGGTAATCGCAATGGTGGCAGGTTATGCTATTGGTGGTGGACATGTACTTCATGTCGTTTGTGATTTAACAATTGCAGCAGATAATGCGATTTTTGGTCAAACTGGTCCAAAAGTTGGAAGCTTTGATGCAGGCTACGGAGCAGGTTACTTAGCACGTCATATCGGACATAAACGTGCGCGTGAAATTTGGTTCCTCTGCCGTCAATACAACGCCCAAGAAGCATTTGATATGGGTCTTGTCAATACGGTCGTACCTTATGAGAAATTGGAAGAAGAAACAATCCAGTGGTGTGAAGAAATCTTGGAGAAATCCCCAACTGCGCTCCGTTTCTTGAAGGCATCATTTAATGCGGATACCGACGGCCTTGCTGGTCTACAACAGTTAGGCGGAGATGCAACATTACTTTATTATACAACAGATGAAGCAAAAGAAGGCCGCGATGCATTTAAAGAAAAAAGAAAACCGGACTTCAAAAAGTTCCCACGCTTCCCGTAAAACCAAAACCTTTGCTCCCACAGCAGAGGTTTTCTTTTTGAGTGGGACGTGGGGTCAGAGCATTTGTCCCGGTTGAGAGCGGGATGTGAGGTCGGAGCACTTGTCCCAGTCTAAAGTGGGATATGGTGGTCAGTGCAACTGTCCCACTTCGTCAGTAGTAAAAAAGCAATGATGCAAATGATGAAAGGAACCTATATAAATGTCTGAAATTATTCCACATTGGCTTTCCAAACGAGCGAATTTATCGCCTGAGAATACGGCACTTGAATTAGTGGACGGCAGTAATATTACTTTTCTTGAATTACATAAGAAAAGTGTACAAATGGCAAATAAAATAGCCGCTCTCGGCGTTGCAAAAGGTACACATCTTGGGATACTATCAGCCAACAATTTAAATATGGTCTATATACTTCATGCTGTCAGTTACCTCGGAGCTGTCGGTGTACTTCTGAATACAAGGCTGAGTGATGATGAAATAAATTATCAACTGCAAGATGCTGAAGTGAGTATCCTTATTACGGATGAAGAAAATTCCAATCGGCAGCTTCAAGTGAACGAAAGCTATTCGTATGATGAAGTCAATAAGCAAACAGAAGTGCAAACAGTATTGCAAAAAGAATTAAATCTAGCACAGCCATTTACAATAATTTACACCTCTGGCACCACAGGTTTTCCAAAAGGTGTCGTTCATACGTATGGCAACCATTGGTGGAGCGCTATTTCCTCTGCACTCAATTTAGGTCTTGAGAAAAACGATAAATGGTTAATTTCTCTGCCGCTTTTTCATGTAAGTGGACTGTCCACCTTGATGAAAAGCGTAATGTATGGAATGCCGATCTACTTAATGAAGAAATTTGATGTGGACCTCGTTCACGATGCAATTATGCGAAAAGAGGTGACCATCGTTTCGGTTGTAACTTTAATGATGCAGCGCCTTATGGAAAAATTGAATTCAGAAAGTTACCCTCGTACATTGCGTTGTTTTCTTTTAGGAGGTGGCCCAGCTCCAAAAATATTATTGGAGAAAGCAAAAGATAAAAACATACCGGTTTTCCAAAGTTATGGAATGACAGAAACGACATCACAAATTGCAACGCTATCTGCTCAAGATGCGTTAGATAAAATTGGCTCAGCTGGTAAGCCGCTCTTGCCTGCTGAACTGGAAATTAAGAATCCGGGTATAGATGGGGTCGGCGAAATTATCGTGAAAGGGCCAATGGTAACTGAAGGTTATTACAAAAATGAAGCTGCCAATGAGCAGACGCTAGTGAATGGATGGCTTCATACGGGAGATCTTGGTTATCTCGATGATGCTGGTTATCTTTATGTTGTCGATCGCCGAACAGATCTGATTATTTCCGGCGGAGAAAATATTTATCCATCTGAAATTGAAAATGCTCTTGTAAAACTTCCTGAGATTGAAGAAGCTGGTGTAATTGGAGTCGCTGATGAGACATGGGGAGAAGTTCCGGTTGCTTATGTTGTTTTGAATGAGCCTGTTTCGGAAACAGATATTTTATTAAACTTAGGCAAACAGCTGGCTAAATATAAATTGCCGAAAGAAATCATTTTTATTAAGGAAATGCCGAGAAATGCGTCGAATAAATTGGTTAGAAATAAATTAAAGGATATAACATAAAAAAACAGTTAAAGCTTCCGCTAAGAATAGTGGGAGCTTATTTTTTGAGACAAGTGCACTGACCCCATGTCCCAGTCAATAAATGGTTTAAATTTTTTATTATAAGGAAAACAGTTAGTACAAGTAGAGGAGGGTTATGGAAGATGAATGAGTTTTTTGATCAGTATTTTTCAGCAAGTTTTATGCATAGTTTAATGAATTTCTTAATCGCTTTAGTCGTTCTAGTCGTTGGATGGCTTATTGCTAAGGCGATTGGGAAAACGGTGGAGAAAGCACTTCATAAGACGAATTGGGATGAAAAAGTGTTCAAGCGGTATCAGGTGGAAGGGGAAGCGACATCAGATGACAGGAAGAAAATCGACACAAACGAGATAATCGGTAAGATTGTTTACTACTTCCTGTTGTTGATTGTTATTATCCTTTTCTTGAATATGCTTAGTCTCACCATTCTCGCAGGTCCATTATCAAATCTTGTAGCTACTTTATTATCGATTATTCCTGCGATTTTAAAAGCAGTACTTATCTTTGCTGTAGCTTGGGCGATTGGATTCATTGTTCAATGGTTAATTGCAGAGGGAACAAAGAAATTTAATCTCACCCGCCTGTTTTATAAAATGAAAGTCGCCAAGACAGAAGAAGAAATCCAAGGGTATATGCGCACAATCGGTAAAGTAGCATTTTATCTTATCTTACTCTTGTTCTTGCCAGCGATATTAAATGCATTAAACATTACAGGGGTAGCGGAACCATTTACAAATCTGCTGCATTCCATACTCGCATTTATTCCGAAACTGGCGGCTGCAGTATTAACTTTCGCTGTTGGTTGGTTCGTAGCTAAAATTACAAAAACAATTGTCACGAACCTTTTACAAAGTGTCGGCTCTGAAAAACTCGTAAGCCGCTTCAATCTTACAAAACTGTTTGAAGGAACGACCTTAGCAGGATTCGTCGGGAATCTTGTCTTTATTCTCATCCTCATTCCAGTTACAATTGCAGCACTCGAGCAACTGGAAATTGCCGGTATCACTGATCCAGCAATCAGCATGCTTGATAAAGCAGTTAGCATGATTCCGAATATAGCTGTAGCAATCGTACTGATACTTGTCGGTGTCTGGTTAGGGAAATTTATTGGCAAGTTTGTCCGTGATTTCTTAGGAAACATTGGATTTAACCGGATCACGGAGCAAATGGATGTAAATGAAAGGAAGATGTCCGGGAAGCTCGCACCAGCAGCTCTTGTCGGCTATATCGTCCAAGTATTAATCGTCTTCTTTATGACGATTCAAGCCTTCCATGTTTTGCAGTTAGACTTCCTAGTAGGTATTGCAACTGCTGTCACTGCGTATTTACCAATGGTTCTTGCTGCAGTTCTTACACTTGGGGTAGCGTTGATTTTAGCGAATATCGTGGAAAAAGTCTTGAAAAATATTTTATCTGGACCGGCAGCTCGAACGCTTGCTCTCTTTGCTAAAATAACGATCATCACAATAGCCGTATTCATGGCACTGACACAACTTGGTATAGCTCCTTCGATTGTAAACGCGGCGTTTATACTGATTCTTGGCGGATTGTCACTTGCATTCGGTTTAGCATTTGGTTTAGGTGGAAAAGATTTCGCAGCTAAATACTTGAAGAAATTTGATAATACAATCGAAGAGACAACGATTAAAGAAGAGGGAAAACGAAACAATGAATAATTTTGAAAAGGAAAATCAAATGATTCGGTTGGCTTTCGTACATGCATTTTCTTTAAAAAGGTAAACTAATAAAAAGGAGGATGACATCATGAAGGAGAAATATTACGTGAACATCGCAGAAGGTGGTATTTCTCAGGAAACTGAAGCCACCAACGCGACGTTTGGGATTTATGCAGATAATGGTGAGATTGGCAAGTTAAGGGAGAAAATGACGAATATGGACGATGCGAATAATGGAAGCTATATTCGGGCGCACAGTCCTTTTTTTCCTCAAGATGAATCACCCGAAAATGCTCGGTATGATAATAACCTAAAGGATCTGTATGCACTCCTCTATGAGCTTGGTGATGAGGAGACGAAAGCACATATCGAGTCCATCGGTATTCTGAACGAACCAGGTGATAATTTAGTTTAAGAAGAAAGTGGGGGAGGACCTCACTTTCTTTTTTTACATATGGTACAATGAAGCAACCTAAGGAAATAAAAAAGACGAATAAGCGGAATTATTAATACATCAAAGGTCGTGTTTTTGTTTGATTACATTTAGTGATTTTTATAATAATAAGGTGCAGTTATCCTTTCAAGATCATCCTTTTTCCAAAGATCCGAAGCATGTTTTAGTCATCTGCAGACACCGAGGAAAGTGGCTGCTAACAAAGCATAAAGAACGAGGACTGGAATTTCCAGGAGGAAAAGTTGAACCTGGAGAAATCGCAAATGATGCTGCTGTAAGAGAAGTGATGGAAGAAACTGGTGGAGTCGTTACCAAGCTCCATTATATTGGACAATATTTTGTAGATGGTAAGAAGGATTATGTCATAAAAAATCTTTATTTTGCCGAAGTGAATGAATTAAAAGAGCAACCAACCTACTATGAAACAGATGGTCCAGTATTATTGCTGGAAATCCCTGAGAATGTCAGATTTAACTCATCCTACAGTTTTATTATGAAGGACCGGATCATTGAACATGGGATTGGATATATCACAAAGAATTTTTAATAAGATTAGGCTGGGAAATAACGATTCTGATATGAATTAAATCCGAACAAAACTGCTAACCAGCTCCGGGAATATACGGAGACTTCTGCAGGAAGAAAGGCATCGGTGAGCCCCCGTAGCAGGCTTGCCCGTGAGGAGGATCACCAGCCGCCTGCGGAAAGCGAAGTATATTCCCGGAGCGGTGTCGATGCTCTTTATTATGATTAATTCGGATTTATATCCATGCTAAGAAATTATGTCCCAGTCTTATTTTGTATGCTTCATCAGCCAGGCCTCAAGCTTTTCTACTCCTTTATACATTAATGCTGCTAGGATCGCGATGATAACAAGGCTCGCCATTACTAATGAAAAGTCAAACACTTGGAAACCATAAATAATTAAATATCCGAGCCCTTGCTTGGAAACAAGATACTCTCCAACAATAACACCCACCCAGGATAAACCGACATTCACTTTCAGCGTAGAAATCATCACTGGCAGTGACGCGGGGAAAATTGCTTCTTTGAAGATCTGTGATTGATTTGCCCCAAAACTGCGCAGTACCATTGTGTAATTCCGATCAACTTCTAGAAATGCCCGGTAGACGACTAAGGTTGTGACAATAACTGATATAATAAACCCCATTGCGATAATCGATAAATACCCGGGACCAAGGGCAACAATAAGGATTGGTCCAAGAGCAACTTTCGGCATCGCATTAAAAATGACTAAATATGGGTCCATAATATTTGCAAATCGGTTAGAGTACCATAATGAAGTGGCGATTAACACACCGCCAATAGTCCCGATGAGAAAGCCGAGCAATGTTTCAAATAATGTAACCGATACATGGACAAATAGACTGCCGTTCGCAATTCGTGTTAGAATTAAATCAAAAATCTTGGAGGGGGAACTGAATAATAACGGATCGATAATGTACAGGCGGCTGCTAATTTCCCAACAGAGGAAAAAAATAACGGCAATACCTACTTGCCAGGTTAAGACAATTTTTCTCTCTTTTTTCAGTCCTTTTTGATACGCTTCGTATAATTGTTCATCTTTTAGAGGTTTCATATTCCTTCACCTGATTTTTCTTTTTTCTCTAACTCTTGCCAAATCGTATCGAATATTGGTTGAAATGCATCATGCTTTCGTGCAACTATGGGAGATTCTGCCCGTAATTCCGTTGGCACATCATAAATTTTTACGATTCTGCCGGGGTTTGCCTCCATCATGATGATTCGGTCACTCATTGCAATCGCTTCTCCAATGTCGTGGGTTACAAGAATCGTTGTTTTCTCATATTGATTAAGAATTGTTGCAACAAGATCTTCCAATTTCAATTTTGTCTGAAAGTCAAGGGAGGAGAACGGTTCATCCAGCAGGAATATTTCTGGATTGTTCATCAGTGTTCGAACGAGTGCAGCACGTTGTCTCATGCCCCCGGATAATTCAGTCGGGTATTGGTTTTTTACGTTCGATAGTCCAACCTCTTGAAGCAAAACATTTGCCCGATCCTCTATCGCTTCGTCTTCGCGTTTTTGAATTTTTGGTCCAAGTAACACATTCTGTAAAACCGTTTTCCAAGGAAATAGATAATCTTGCTGCAGCATATAGCCGATTTCTTCTTTGCTTTCTTTGATTGGAACCTCGTGAATAAAGATATCTCCAGAGGTATGCTGAAGTAACCGGGCGATAATGGAGAGGATCGTTGACTTACCGCAGCCACTTGGTCCAAGGATGGAAATGAATTCTCCTCGTTCTAACGAAAAGCTAATATCTTCCAGTGCTTTCGTGTAACCATTTTTGGAAAAATAATGATGGCTGATACCGGCAAGTTTTAAAATCGTCATAAATATCCCTCCTATTCATTTATCACTTCTTCTGCAATATCTGTATTTACCAACTCTTCATGGGGAGCATCAATTGGGAGTTCACCAGCTTCATCCATAATCGTTTTTAAATTCTCCCATTCTTCTTCATCTAAATATGGATCATTTGCGAAAGAATCCTGATTTTTATAGCGTTCAATCGATGAGGCGAGAATGTCTTGGTCGGTATCTTCAAAATAAGGGGCAATCACTTCAGCAATCGTTTCGGCATCGTTTTCTTCCACCCATTGCTGAGCGCGATAAATTGCTCGAGTAAACTTCTTCACGGTGTCTTCATTTTCTTCCAGGAAGCTTTCTTGTGTCATAAAGACGGTATATGGGACCTTGCCGGATTCTTCACCGAATGATGTAATAATATGTCCTTGGCCTTCTTGTTCAAAGACACTTGCCGTTGGTTCGAATAATTGCACGAATTCATAGTTGCCAGACTGGAAAGCGCTCGGAATATTGGCGTAATCAATACTTTGATCCAAGATGAGATCATTGTGCGGATCAATGTCATGCTTTTTCAATACAAATTCTCCAACCATCTGTGGCATACCACCAACACGCTGGCCAAGAAATTCTTTCCCTTTCATATCATCCCAGCTGAAATCCGGATAAGCTTCTTTTGCAACAAGGAACGTCCCGTCTGTTTGTGTGAGCTGGGCGAAGTTTACGGCATAGTCACGAGAGTCTTGTGCATAGACATAGATTGATGTTTCCGACCCGACTAGGGCAATATCGGCACCACCGGATAAAAGAGCAGTCATCGTCGTATCCCCACCCCAAGTCGTTTGCAGTTCAACATCCAATCCTTCTTCTTCAAAAAAACCTTGTTCCAGTGCTACATATTGAGGTGCGTAAAAAAGGGAACGTGTAACCTCAGCAAGATTAATTTTTACTGTTTCTGATTGGCAGGCAGTAATGAAAAACAGGAAGCCGAGCAAAAGTAAACCTTTTATTATTATTTTCATATTGTCCGACCCTTTCGCATGATAGTAGGTAGTCAACTACATTCTATGCCTGGGCGGTGGAATTGTGCAGAAGACAATGGGTAGAAGAATAAAAAAACATCCGATTTTTATTAAAAATCGGAAGTTCAGCAAAGTAACTATTAATGAAATTTATTCTGGTGTAACCGTCCAAACTCCCACATCAAAACTTCAGGTCTTTCGAGGAAGGTTAGGTGGGAAGAAACATGGACTAACACGCAGTGGGATTGTAAAGAATTCCCACTGAGTGAAGTTTCACTTTTATAATTATCCTTTTGGGATGAGGATACATTGTTACCCTTTATACACGGGACCTGTTTTTTTGATTGCATCACTCACGTTTTCGAACTTCGCAAAATTCTCATGGAATTTTTTAGCAAGTGCTTTCGCCTCTTGCTCGTAAGCTGCTTTGTCCTCCCATGTATTTTTTGGGATAAGTACTTCATCAGGTACACCTGCTACGTGTACAGGAATCTGTAAGCCGAATACAGCATCGGTTATTGTTTCGATATGGTTTAATTCACCTTCTAGTGCGGCATGGATCATTGCACGTGTATAGGATAGCTTCATCCGATTTCCAACACCGTATGAACCACCAGTCCAGCCTGTATTTACGAGGAATACGTTGGAATTATACTGATCAATTTTTTGGCCAAGCATATCCGCATACTTCGCTGGTGCAAGCGGCAGGAATGGGGAGCCGAAACAAGCGGAAAAGGTTGCTTCCGGTTCTGTCACGCCTCGCTCTGTTCCTGCAAGCTTACTTGTATAACCGCTTAAGAAATGATACATTGCCTGTTCTTTCGTAAGCTTACTGATCGGCGGCAATGTTCCAGATGCGTCAGCTGTTAAGAAAATAATTGTATTCGGATGTCCAGCAACACTTGGAGTGATGATGTTATCAATATTATCCACCGGATAAGCTGCCCGAGTGTTCTCTGTCAGACTCGTGTCATCATAATCCGGTTCACTTGTTATGTTATCGATTACAACGTTCTCAAGGACAGAACCGAAACGAATCGCATTATAAATTTGTGGCTCTTTCTCTTCGGAAAGGTTCACACATTTAGCGTAGCAGCCGCCTTCAATATTAAAGACACCATTTGGACTCCAGCCGTGCTCATCATCGCCAATCAGCCTGCGGTATGGATCAGCGGAAAGTGTTGTTTTTCCAGTTCCTGAAAGGCCGAAGAACAAGGCGACATCCCCTTCTTGACCGACGTTTGCTGAGCAGTGCATCGATAGAATATCTTGCTGTGGCAGCAGGTAGTTCATGACAGAGAAGATCGACTTCTTAATTTCACCAGCATACTCTGTACCGCCAATTAATACAACACGCTTTTTGAAAGAGATGATGATGAATGTCTCGGAATTCGTACCATCTATTTTGGGATCTGCTTTAAAATGCGGAGCGGAAATAACAGTAAACTCTGCCTGATGTGTTTCTAGCTCTTCTTCTGTAGGTGTTATAAATAGTTGCCGGGCAAAAAGATTGTGCCAGGCAAATTCATTAATCACTTGAATTGGCAATCGATATTTTTCATCGGCTCCGGCAAAGCCTTGGAACTGGAATAATTCTTCCTTATCCATTAAGTAATTAACTACCTTTTCGTGTAACTTATCGAAGGAAGCTTCATCGATTGGCCGGTTCACAGCACCCCAATCTACCGTATCTTCCGTAATCTCGTCTTTTACAATAAATTTGTCTTTTGGTGAACGGCCTGTATATTTACCTGTAGTTGCAGTTACTGCCCCTGTTGAAGTTAGAACACCTTCATTCCGGTCTAACACGCTTTCCACCAGACGAGCCACTGAATAGTTTCGCTTTAAATTCCCGTTTTCCAATAGTTGATTTGTCAATGATTTCTCCACCATTTTCATTCTTATTCTCCCGCCTTTTAGAAGGTTTTGTTGAAGGAAGACTGCAAACTTCCTTATCACTTATCTTAAATCTGACATTAGTATAACACATTAAAACGAATAGTCCATACTAATTAAAAAATAATTTAAAGAAATACCGGTTATCTGTTACATTGGGTTATTCTTTTTGTTGGAAAGCGATTGCAATATGTTGCTGTTTATTTGATTGTAACAAAGAATAAGCGGTATGGAAATAAAACTGGTAAAAAATAATGAAATATGATACGCTATTTTGCAGTAATCGATTATTAAGTAACGAATCCTTTTTAAATAAGGTTATAATAATTTCAATTCTTATTCAGAGCTGGTGGAGGGACAGACCCGGTGAAGCCCAGCAACCTCACAATTTGTGAAAGGTGCTAATCTGTTGCAAGGAATATTCCTTGAACAATAAGAGTGAAAGGCTATTGAATCCTTTCCTCATGATTGCAGGAAGGGATTTTTATTTTCATGCTTTGAATAATGGAACGAATGAAGATTGGGTTCCGTTACATATTACAAAGGAGAGAACAAGCCATATGGCTGCAAATCGTCGTTTATTTACTTCAGAATCTGTAACAGAAGGGCATCCGGATAAAATGTCGGATCAAATATCGGATGCGATATTGGATGACATTTTAAAAGAAGATCCAGATGCTCGTGTAGCATGTGAGACAGTCGTTACGACAGGAATGGTACTTGTCGCAGGGGAAATCTCAACAACAACGTATGTCGACATTCCGCAAATCGTTCGTCAAACAGTGAAGGATATCGGGTATACTCGTGCAAAATATGGATTTGACTATGAAACTTGTGCGGTCATTACTGCGATTGATGAGCAATCATCCGATATTGCTGGCGGAGTTGATAAGGCACTTGAAGCACGAGAAGGAAAAATGGAAGAAGAGATGGAAGCAATCGGTGCAGGAGATCAGGGATTAGTATTCGGTTATGCAACGAAAGAAACAGAGGAATATATGCCGCTTCCGATCAGTCTTTCCCATAAGCTTGCAAGACGCCTTGCAGATGTACGTAAAAATCGGGTATTGGATTATTTGCGCCCAGACGGGAAAACGCAAGTTACTGTTGAATATGATGAATACAATCGACCGGTTCGTGTGGATACAATTGTTGTTTCTACGCAGCATCATGAAGAAGTTACAAATGAGCAGATTGATTCTGATATTCGCGAGCATGTGATTAAACCGGTTATACCGGAAGCGCTTCTGGATGAAGACACAAAATATTTCATTAATCCATCTGGCCGTTTTGTGCTAGGCGGTCCCCAAGGGGATGTCGGATTAACGGGCCGGAAGATTATTGTGGACACGTACGGAGGTTACGCACGCCATGGTGGGGGAGCATTCAGCGGGAAGGACCCGACAAAGGTGGACCGTTCCGGTGCGTATGCAGCTCGTTATGTAGCGAAAAACATCGTAGCGGCCGACCTTGCTGGAAAATGTGAAGTACAGCTTGCCTATGCGATTGGGGTTGCAGAGCCTGTGTCCATCACAATCGATACGTTTGGAACGAGCGAATATCCGGAAGAAGTATTAGTGGAAGCTGTGCGCAAGCTTTTTGACCTGCGACCTGCTGGCTTAATCCAGATGCTTGATTTACGCAACCCGATTTACAAAAACACAGCAGCATACGGGCACTTTGGCAGAACCGATATTATTTTCCCGTGGGAGAAGCTGGATAAGGTAGAGGAACTGCAAGGAATAGTCTGTGCAAAATAAAAAGCACAAAGGCGCTTGCGCCGGACTTGTCTAGTACTAGCAACTTTAGTTAATCACTCCATTTTTATATGGAGTGAAAAAAGAGCTATTCCGTTAAATCGGGATAGCTCTTTTTGTATAAAAAAATTTATCACGCATTAACGTTCTGTAATCCCCCTACCTCTAAACATGAGGAAAGTCTAAAATGTGAAGGTGGGGGATGAAACAGTCCGTAAATCCCTGATTCTGTTCAACTAACATTCAGTGACCTCACTTCATGTTAGTATCACTTTATTTTTCACCTAAATCCGTATGTTCTTTATAGTATTGACCTTTCTCCACGTAGGATTTTCTTACTCGTTCCATTTCTTGATAGTCTGCTTCTGTAAGATCTCTTGCATATTTTGCAGGGTTTCCCATATATAAAGTGTTTGGTGGAACTTTCTTTCCGGGTGGAACTAGACTTCCCGCCGCTACAAATGCATTCTCTCCGATTTCTGCTCCGTCCAGGATAATTGCTCCCATACCGATTAAAGCATTTTTTTTAATGATGGCAGAGTGTAAGGTGACTTGGTGGCCAACCGTTACATCATCTTCAATAATAAGCGTATTATCTGGACTTTGATGGAGAACAGTCAAGTCTTGGATGCTGACACGTTTGCCGATTCTTGTCGGTGCAACGTCTCCCCGGATGACGACATGAAACCAAATGCTCGACTCTTCGTCGATCGTAACATCTCCATTTATAACAGCGTTTTTTGCTACGAAGACGGAATCATGAATCTTTGGATACACCCCTTGATAATGATCAATCATACGAACACTCCTATTCCCTTGTATTTTTTAAGAGCAATGTTGATAATAATGATAGTATAACAAATGGACGCGAAAACAATGAAATGAACTTAAATGGTGGGAAGAGAAGGCGACAATGATTCCAGATGAAGAACTTCGGACTCAAGCCCTTTCAAGTATCGCTTCAAAAAAAATTCCATTGCCAAGGTGGTGCTGTTTTTGCATTGCTTGCAGGTGAGATGTGCGAGAAGGCTGTTCGCTTTATCATAGCCTACCAGACGATCAGTGATTACTTGGATAATCTTTGTGACCGCAGCACGTCTTTTGATCTGAAAGATTTTCGTATGCTACATGAAGCGATGAAGGATGCACTGCGTCCTGGTGTGGGTTTACGAAATTATTATACTTACTGCGAGGAGCAGGCTGATGGAGGCTATCTTGAAGCATTAGTGCGCACATGCCAGTCGGCATTAGCAAATATCGAAAACTATGAACAAATCCGAGGATAGTGTTTAGAACTCTTTTTTAATAAACTTACAAGTTAAAGGGAGTGTGAATAGATGTATGAATTAAAAATGAAAGAAAATGATCGAGATGTCTTGGAATTTATCGAGTCGGTAGATCATCCGAAGCGGCGGGAAGACGCTTATAAATTACTGGATATTTTCTCCAACGTAACTGGAGGGGAAGCGAAAATGTGGGGGCCAAGTATTATTGGTTACGGTTCTTACCATTATAAATACGCATCCGGCCATGAAGGCGACGCACCAATTGTCGGTTTTTCTCCAAGGAAAGCACGACTCAGCCTCTATCTCATGGTGGAGGAAGAGAAGCGGGAAGCATTGCTCGAAAACTTTGGTAAATATAAAGCTGGAAAAGCTTGTATTTATGTAAACAAGCTTGAAGATATTGATCAAGTTATTTTGGGAGAAATGATAAAAGAAACAGTTGCATTTGTGAGCGAACGCTATAAAATTACAGGTTCTTAATAGAAACAGGTCAGCCCGAGAAGAAATCCGGCTGACCTGTTTTCTATCGATTTATTTCTTTTCAATAGCGAGTACAAATGGCGGATCGTTAATTTGATTAATGAAATCATATTTAAGGACATGGAACTTTTTCTGATCGAGTCCCGTAACATATTCAAGAAGTGCCGTTTTTTCTTCTTTCCCGCCTTCATGACCATGATAGACAACGAGGATGATGAGGCCTTTTTTCTTTAACCTGGCTAATAACTTTTCCACCGCTGGAATAGTCGAACTGCTTGTCGTGATAATCTGTTTATCACTTTTCGGTAAATAACCGAGATTAAAAATCGCTGCACTGATTTCTTCATCATTCTCTAGATAATGATCGACAAGGGCATGGCTATCTTGGATGAGTGTGACATTGGTATGTTCGGATGCCTCAAGTCTTTCCTTGGTGGAAGCAATCGCTTGTTCTTGTATATCGAATGCCAATACTTTTCCTTGTTTACCTGTAAGTTTTGCCAAGACAATCGTATCATTACCATTCCCACAGGTTGCATCAATCGCGAGGTCACCTGGAGATATCGTTTCTTCGAGTAATTCGTGGGCAAAACGCAAGACATTTTTTAACATTGTTCATACATCCTTTCTAGCATAAGAATAGAACATTTGGCTTATCTTGACAATAAACATAGGATTCTTTATAATTCGATGTAATCATTACATTAAAAAAACGTCGCATAGGATTAGTAGTAAATGCAATCATGATTAGAGAGGCAGCGGTTGGTGGAAGCTGCACATGATGTATTTATGAACTCACCTATAAGTTGCAGAGGTGAAATGAGTAACTTCTGCCGTAGATCTGCGTTAAAGATGGAAAGTGAGCATAATTGCTAATTTGGGTGGTACCGCGGGAATGTAAGCCTCTCGTCCCTTTCTTCGGGGATGAGTGGCTTTTTTTGATATAGGAAACTATAAATTAAATTGCTGTGGATTACTAAAAATGCCAGCAATCGCCACGTCCGGCTCCAGTGCCCAGCAACTAGCAAACTTCACACTCCTTCAATCGATAAAGAAGACTTGCCGAATGGTCTTTGTGAGGCTTAGCCGCACTTATACCCTTGCGGTGAAAGTCAACATCGGCTCTCTACGTTCGCCGTGTTTCCTTTATCTCCCCCTCGGAGTGCTCCAGTTTGTACGTTGCTGAACGGGCACTTCCACCTTTGTTTTAAAAATAATCAGCACCATGTTGCATGAAGGAGGTCACGGCATGAGTTATCATCATGCGGAGATTGAAAAGAAATGGCAAGAATATTGGGATGAGCATAAAACGTTTAAAACAGATACGTATTCCGATAAAGAGAAGTTCTATGCGCTAGACATGTTCCCTTATCCGTCGGGTTCGGGACTTCACGTCGGTCATCCGGAGGGCTATACAGCGACAGATATTATTTCCCGGATGAAGAGGATGCAAGGTTACGAGGTTCTTCACCCAATGGGGTGGGATGCGTTCGGCTTGCCGGCTGAGCAATATGCCCTTGATACAGGGAATAGTCCGGCAGAGTTTACAGAAAAAAATATTGCTACATTTAAACGGCAAATTAAAGAGCTTGGTTTTTCTTATGATTGGGACAGAGAAATTAACACGACGGATCCAGACTATTATAAATGGACCCAGTGGATTTTTACAAAATTATACGAAAAAGGGCTTGCTTATATCGATGAGGTGCCAGTTAACTGGTGTCCGGCACTTGGGACGGTTCTTGCCAACGAAGAAGTAATTGACGGGAAAAGTGAGCGGGGTGGTCATCCGGTCATTCGGAAACCGATGAAGCAGTGGATGCTTCGTATTACTGCATATGCAGATCGTTTGCTTGAAGATCTCGAAGACTTGGATTGGCCGGAGAGCTTAAAAGAAATGCAGCGAAACTGGATTGGACGTTCGGAAGGTGCAGAAGTGACCTTTATGATTGATGGTCATGATAAACAATTCACTGTATTTACAACTAGGCCTGATACGTTGTTCGGTGCTACTTATGCAGTACTTGCTCCGGAACACCCTTTCGTTAAAGAGATTACGACTGCAGAACAAAAGGATGCAGTTGAAGGATATCTTCATGAGGTTGAAACGAAATCCGAATTGGAAAGAACGGATTTAGCGAAAGATAAAACCGGAGTATTTACAGGAGCTTATGCTATTAACCCGGCTAACAATAAAAAAGTACCGATCTGGGTTGCGGATTATGTATTAATGTCATACGGTACTGGGGCGATTATGGCAGTTCCAGGACATGATGAACGGGACTATGAGTTCGCTACGAAATTCGAACTTCCAATTATCGAAGTTGTGAGCGGGGGGGATATGACGAAGGAAGCATATGTTGGTGATGGTTCTCATGTCAATTCCGAATTTTTAGATGGACTTCATACTGAAGAAGCAATCAAGAAAATGATTGATTGGCTTGTTAAAAATGACAAGGGTGAGAAGAAAATCACTTACCGCCTCCGCGACTGGCTCTTTGCAAGACAGCGTTACTGGGGTGAACCAATTCCAATCATCCATTGGGAAGATGGTACAATGACAGCTGTTCCTGAGGAGGAGCTTCCATTGGAATTACCAGTTCTCAAGGAAATCAAACCATCTGGTACAGGTGAGTCTCCGTTAGCGAATGCGGAAGATTGGGTGAACGTTGTTGATCCTGAAACCGGAATGAAAGGTCGTCGTGAAACGAATACGATGCCGCAATGGGCAGGAAGCAGCTGGTATTTCTTGCGGTATATCGATCCGGATAACACAGAAGCGTTAGCAGATCCGAAGGCACTTGAAGAATGGATGCCGGTTGATTTATATATCGGAGGAGCAGAGCATGCAGTATTACACTTACTCTATGCGAGGTTCTGGCACAAGTTCTTATACGATATCGGTGTCGTACCTACGAAAGAGCCGTTCCAAAAGCTATATAACCAAGGAATGATTCTCGGTGAAGGTAATGAGAAGATGAGTAAATCGAAAGGGAATGTCGTAAACCCTGATGATATTGTTCACTCGCATGGCGCGGATACACTAAGACTATATGAAATGTTCATGGGACCACTTGATGCTTCTGTTGCTTGGTCTACTACCGGACTTGATGGTGCACGACGCTTCCTGGACCGAGTATGGCGTTTGTTCATTAATGAGGATGGAAGTTTGACAGATAAAATTACAGAAGGAACAAATGAGAAATTAGATAAGGTTTATCATGAAACAGTTAAAAAAGTCACCATAGATTATGATAATCTGCATTTTAATACAGCGATTTCCCAATTAATGGTATTTACGAATGAGGCTTATAAAGTCGACCAGATTCCGAAAGAGTATGCGGAAGGCTTTGTTAAATTACTATCTCCGATTGCACCCCATATGGGAGAAGAACTCTGGGATAGATTAGGTAACGCTGGTACGATAACGTACGAGGCATGGCCAGCATTTGATGAGCGTAAACTTGTAGAGGATGAAATCGAAATCGTTCTGCAGGTAATGGGTAAAGTCCGTTCGAAAGCAAATGTATCAAGAGATATTTCAAAAGATGAACTTGAGAAATTAGCATTAGCAGACGAAAAAATCCAAGAATGGACTCAAGGGAAGACAGTACGAAAAGTAATTGTTGTCCCTGGTAAGCTAGTTAATATTGTTGCTAATTGAATGAATTTCATAATTACCAAAGTCGGCTTTCCCATCACCATATGTAGTTGGGAACGAACCAACTCAACTACATATGGTGATGGTGAAGCATTAAATACGTATTATGAAATTCATTAAATTAATAGATAAAAAAGCTTTCTCTTCCTAAATTGAAAAGGAGAGAAAGCTTTTTGTTATTTAATGATGACTTCACCTTGCCAGTCGAGCATTCCACCTGTCATGTTAGAAACGTCAAAACCTTTTTCTTTCATATATAATGCCGCGTTCATACTTCTACCGCCCGAGCGGCATATTAAAATATATTCTTTCGATTGATCAAGTGAACCAATGGCTTCAGGAATTTGTTTCAAAGGGATATGAGTTGCCCCTTCTATTATTCCGTTTGCAACTTCCTCATCTTCTCTTACATCGATAAGAACGACATCTTGCTCTTTTTGCATGACCTTTTCTACTTCCGTTGTGCTTATTTCTTTAATATGATCCATTAAAATTATCCTTTCTATATTAACAAATTCAATTCACGCTTTATTTTACTGTCTTCATGCATAGGTTGCAATCAAGATACACAAGCTAACAAATGACAATATATGAAAAGAGGAATCCATATGCGATTGTTTATTTATTTTTTTATCGTGTCGATTATGATTTTTCAACCCCTTGAAGCAGCGGCAAGTGAAGTTGAACCAGTTCTCATCTCGACATATGAAGAGGATGTGACTGGGGATGGCAAGCTTGATGCAATTAAGTTATACGGCGTTCATTTTAGTCCGGATTCCGTATATTATAAAGATATTTTTGCGATTATCACAACTGAGACCGAAGAATGGCGAATTGATTATCAAGGTGGGTATGACCCAACTATTCAGTTTATCGACTTGAATCACGATAATGTTCCAGATATTTTCTATCAAAGCCCAACAGGGGGAAGCGGTGGGTTGTACACATCGAAACTAGATACACTTGCCCGCAATGAATTGGAATCAATCCCTTTACCGGAACAAGATTATATAAAAGGATATTTTGAAGATGGATTCCAGGCAGTCATAGAGATTGCGCCAAATACGAAACCTATTATACTTGATGTACAGGATAGGAAGGATGATTACATCAGACTTGGAATATTTGACAAAGAAGGCAGGCTGCTTCAAGAAACACCACTCATGATCGACCCAATCGC
Organism: Oceanobacillus alkalisoli; assembly: GCF_021556485.1. Lineage (GTDB taxonomy): Bacteria > Bacillota > Bacilli > Bacillales > Amphibacillaceae > Oceanobacillus > Oceanobacillus alkalisoli. The sequence goes on from NZ_JAKGBW010000008.1 coordinate 147,822, forward strand.
TTTTTTTGAACCTGTTGAAATTAGTGATCGTAATGGATATGGATTGAAAAGCTTTAAACAAATAAGCGGAGCGTATCACGCTGATCAATTAGGTGTAGTTGAGACACTTTGGTATTACGAAGATGGTAAGTGGATAGCGTTAAAGACCGATTGGAAAGGTACTGATGAATACGATGCTGCTAAATTCTATTAAAAAACATGTATGATCATGTAAGAAAATGCGTTTTTATCGTTGACAACTATCGAATGCCATGCTATGATATAAATCCAAGGTTAATTTCTTGTAAATATTCATTAACAAATAAAAATAAGTGTTGACACAAAATAATGTTTTGTGTTACATTTAGAAAGTCGCCTTTTTGGCGGGTGAATTTGCTCTTTGAAAACTGAACAAAACAACCAGTATGAAAAAGAGGTAAGAAGTAAAACGTTGGATTAATCTAACGAAAGCTTTTTATCCCTGAATCAATTTTTGAAGCTAAGAATAGATGACGGTGTCATCTATCACAAACACTTTTATGGAGAGTTTGATCTTGGCTCAGGACGAACGCTGGCGGCGTGCCTAATACATGCAAGTCGAGCGCGTGAAACTTTTCAGATCTCTTCGGAGTGACGAATTGTGGATCGAGCGGCGGATGGGTGAGTAACACGTGGGCAACCTGCCTGTAAGATCGGGATAACTTGCGGAAACGTGAGCTAATACCGGATAAAGCAACGCA
>NZ_JAKGBW010000069.1 GCF_021556485.1 Oceanobacillus alkalisoli
TCTCTTCGAGAATCCCCCATTTAAGCGAAAATCACGCGTTTTCTCTTCGAGAATCCCCCATTTAAGCGAAAATCACGCGTTTTCTCTTCGAGAATCCCCCATTTAAGCGAAAATCACGCGTTTTCTCTTCGCAAATCCCCCATTTAAGCGAAAATCACGCGTTTTCTCTTTGAAAATCCCCCATTTAACCCAAAAATCACGCGTTTTCTCTTCGCAAATCCCCCATTTAAGCGAAAATCACGCGTTTTCTCTTCGCAAATCCACCATGTAAGCGAAAATCACGTGTTTTGTC
>NZ_JAKGBW010000009.1 GCF_021556485.1 Oceanobacillus alkalisoli
AGACTCTCTTGCTTTTGTAACATGTAATCACCCGCTACTTTCATCGTTATTACTTTGATTATAAAATAGAACAGCTAACAAATCATTTTTGTTAGCTGTTCTAAGGAGACTTTTTCAGTGGCCTCGGGCTACCCTCTTGTCCCACTTTTATTATTCACCTTTTACATTTAATGCCCATGTACCACTCCGGAAAACGGCTTCGGTTGTGCCATCTTGTTTGACGCCATCGATATCGAGCTTATCGGAACCGATCATGAAGTCTACGTGAATAAGGCTGTCGTTCACCCCATGTTGATCAAGTTCTTCATCGCTCATTGCCGAACCGCCTTTTACGTTGGTCGGATACGCTTTACCTAATGCAATGTGGCAGGATGCGTTTTCATCAAATAGCGTGTTATAGAAAATGAGTCCCGATTGAGATACTGGGGATTCATCCGGAACGAGTGCGATTTCACCGAGACGACGGGCTCCTTCATCGGAATCGAGTAAGTGCTTGAGCACCTCTTCTCCCTCTTCGGCTCTGAAATCGACTACTTTTCCGTCTTTGAATGTAAGCTGGAAGTTGTCGATCAAGCTGCCGCCATAGTTTAATGGTTTCGTACTGGAGACCGTGCCGTTTACCCCATATTTATGCGGCAAGGAAAATACTTCTTCAGTAGGAATGTTCGGGTTGAACGTAACACCAGTTTCCGCAACTGCTGAGCCGCCTTTCCAAATATGCCCTTCTGGTAATTCCAGATCTAATTCTGTACCTGGAGCTTTTAAGATTAACTTTTTATAATTCTTGTTATTTAAAACTTCACGGGCTTTCTGCAATGTTGCGTTATGCTCATCCCACGCTGCTAGCGGGTCGGCTTGGTCAACACGGACGATTTTCAAGATAGCTTTCCATAAGCTTTCTACCGCATCTTCCGGGGATTTATCAGGGAAAATTTTTTGCGCCCAGTCTTTGGATGGAATGGAAATGATCGACCAAGGAATCTTGTCATTCATCGTATATTTTCGGAAATTCACCATTGCTTCAGCCGCTGCTTTATTTGCTGCTGCAACTCGAGATGGGTCAATGTCTTTTAATAAATCCGGGTTTGTCGAACGGATATGAAGTACGGCCGCCCCGTCTTCAGCAAATTCATCATGCAATTTAACACGCCATTCCGGGAATGAAGCAATGACCTCATCCGGTGCATGCTGGTACTTCAAGAGGGTTAACTCATCATCCACCCAATTGATATGAACATCTTTTGCTCCGATTTCGTAAGCTTTTCTTGCTACAATTTTTGTAAAATCAGCGCCTTCAAGCGGTGCATTGATCATGAGTGCCTGACCTTTTTGTAAATTGACGCCGGTTTTTAAAGCGAGTTCTGCATATTTTTCTTGCGATTCAATACTTGCCATGTTATAGCCTCCCATTAGTTCAAATGATATAACTCCTATTATTTCATATATTATGGAATTGACCAACTTTTTTGTGTGCGAACCCTTTGTCTTACCCTATCTCTTATTGCGAATAGAGCTATTTTATGGTAAACTAATATTAAGTTACTTTTTGTAATTACTGTAACTCCTTTTCTTAAGGCTTGACATTGGATTAGTGAGGTGATCAACATGGAGGAAATCTTATGTCCACGTTTTGAAAAGGCGATGGGGTTATTAAGTACCCGCTGGGTAGGCTTAATCTTATTTGACTTGCTGAAAGGGACAAAACGATTTTCAGAGATGGAAGCTGATTTACCTATTAGTGGCAGATTGCTCTCCGATCGCTTGAAGATGCTCGAAAAAGAAGGTATTGTTGAGCGTAAAATATATTCTGAGTTCCCTGTCCGGATTGAATATTCGCTTTCTGACAAGGGCTGGGCTTTAGAGCCAGTCATCCGCGAAATTCAAAATTGGGCTGAAGGGCATATTACGAAAGAAGAAGTTGAAGCGGAAAAATCAGATAAGGTGAAGTAAATAACCAGATGTGCACTTGGCTTTTCAGTCCCGGGCACATTCATAGGGCTTGGAGAATGCAGTAGTTCTCCAAGCCCTATATTTATTGTTTATGCTTCATATAACTTGAATGAATTTCATCATTACCAAAGTCGGCTTTTCCATCACCATATGTAGTTGGGAACGAACTAACTCAACTACATATGATGATGGTGAAGCATTAAATACGTACTATGAAATTCATTAAACTTAACAAGAGATAAGCAGCTGTTTTACTCGTCATATCGCGGATATCCTGGGTAGGCTCAATTTCCACGACGTCCATCACTTTTACAAATGGATGTTTTGCAGCGATTTCAATTGCTTCAATAAGCGTATCGGTATGCATTCCTCCTGGTCCATTTGCCGGGAAACCTGGGGTGATCTCAGGGATAATTTCCCGTGCCTTTTCATAGAAAGCTAGTGTCGTTTCAGCTAATTTCTCTGGACCGCGGTACGTACATGCTTCAAGGGCACAGATGAGTTCAATAGTAATGACTTGGCGTGTGTTCTGAAGCATTTGATGTGCATGCCTGGCAGCGATTGTTCCCATGCTGACATGATCTTCCTGATTGGCGGATGAAGGTATGGAATCGACGCTTGCCGGATGTGCTAATGTTTTATTTTCCGAGACGAGGGGTGCTGCTGTATACTGTAAAATCATTGCTCCGGATTCCAGGCCAGGATTCGGGCTTAAAAATGCTGGCAAATCATTTAGCTGCGGGTTAACAAGGCGCTCATTCCGGCGTTCGGAAATGCTAGCAAGTTCGGCAATCCCGAGCTTTAAAAAATCCATTGCAAAAGCGATCGGCTCCCCGTGGAAATTGCCCCTTGAAATTATTTCGTTCGTATCAGAAAAAATGAGCGGATTGTCTGTTACGGCGTTCATTTCGATTTCAAGCTTTTCTGTTGCATAGTGTAACGCCTGCGAGCATGCCCCGAGCACTTGCGGGATGCAACGTAAAGAATAAGCATTCTGCACCCGTCGTTCCCCTTGTCTTGTAACAAGCTTGCTTCCGGTAAGAATGTGACGCATCCTTTCACACCTCCACGGCATTACTTTAGTAAAGAAGCATGAGAAAAGGAGGCAATGGTTGAAAACCGATGCCTCCTGGAATTATTGCGTATGAAATTTGTTTTTTAAACATAAGAACACCTCGTTTTTTGGCTATGAAGTCGTTGTTACACTTAACCGTAATCGCTTTCAGGCAGAAATGCAAGAGGTGCTTAGGCACACTCTTTTTTCAGTTTCTGTCCCAAATATATTCGGAACCGATTTTTTGAGCGAAGGTTTTCGATTTACTTCGGCGTTCCCCGCGTTGTTCAGCACGTTCTGGTGCGGACTCGTGCAGCGTCTTTTCATAATCGGTTTCCGGGTAAACGGGCGGAACAGGGGTCGGTCTGCCGTATTCGTCGATCGCTACAAAGGTGAGAAATGCAGTGTTACATACTTCCTTCTCTTCTGTAACAAGGTTTTCCGTAATGACCCGGACAAAGACTTCCATCGATGTATTCCGTGTCCACGTCACAAATGATTCGATTAAGATCGCATCTCCTGCACGAACCGGAGTTAAGAAGTCAACCGAGTCAATTGAAGCTGTCACAACAGGATTTCGGCAATGTTTTACAGCTGAAATTGCTGCAAGGTCATCAATATGTGCTAAAAGCTTTCCACCGAATAATGTGTTATGGACGTTCGTATCCGGTGGGTGAACATGGGTCGTTTTAATCGCCAATGAATTGGCACATGGTTTTGCTTTCATGGTGTCCTCCTTAAGCTTTTACAGAACTGGTGATAAAAGCCGCGAAATTGATTCTTTCAATTTAATTCCGATGGAACGTTTTTCGTACAATTTCTTCGTCATTTGCGTGGAGCGGCGAATATCGTCATGGAATGCTTCAACAAGCCCCTCAGTAATTTCTTTATCATAAATTAAGGCATTCACTTCAAAATTCAGGCGAAAACTGCGTACATCAATATTCGCTGTTCCGACCGTGGATATTTTTCCGTCGACAATTAATGTCTTCGCGTGCATGAAACCGTTCTGGTAAATGTAAATTTCTCCGCCTGCTTCGAGCAAATCTCCGCTGTAGGATAATGTTGCCCAGTAAACAAATGGATGATCCGGTTTATTCGGAATCATGACCTTTACATCCACGCCCGATAAGGCGGCGATTCTTAACGCATCCCGCAAGCTTTCATCTGGAATGAAATAAGGTGTTTGAATATAGATATACTCCTTCGCCTCGAGGATCATCTTTATATATGCATTCTTAATCTGTTCTAGATTCTGGTCGGGTCCGCTAGAGACGATTTGCATACCGGCATCTCCTGCTTTTTCCGATTGATAATAATGGTCTTCGTAATGAATATTATCTTTCGCTGCTTGGTTCCAGTCAAGGATAAACCGTGTCTGCATCCCTTCTACAGCAGAACCTTTCACACGGAGATGGGTATCACGCCAATAACCGAATTTTTTATCTTTACCAAGGTACTCATCACCTATATTGAAACCGCCGATGTAGCCGATTTTCCCGTCAATGATTGCGAGTTTCCGGTGATTCCGGTAATTGATTTTAAAGTTGATGACCTTCGCCGGGAAAAACGCTTCGACATGGACGCCAGCTTCACGGAGCCGTTTAATATAGCTTTTACTTAACCGACGTGCACCCATCGCATCATAAAGGAAACGGACGGTGACCCCTTCATTTGCCTTCTTGATCATAACATCGGCTAGTTGCGTGCCGAGCTCATCGTTCCGGACAATATAATAAATCAAGTGGATATGCTCTTTCGCCCGCCGCATGTCCTGCATCAAACGGTCAAACTTCTCCTTTCCGTCAAGGAGGATATCAACTGCATTATTCTGGGAGAAGAGGGATGAGTCTGTTCGTAAATTTAAATAAGTCAAGCTTGCATATTTCTTCATGTCCTGGTCACTATACTCAAGCTCATCATTCTCAATGTCACGAAGCTGAGACTGGACGGCAGCCTTTAGACCGAGCTTGCTTTTCGTATCCCAGACGAAAATCCGCCCATTACTGATTGGTTTTCCAAATATTAAATAGAGAATAAATCCTGCAACAGGGATAAATAAAAGAACCATGAGCCAAGCCCAGGTGGATGAAGCGTTCTTCCGCTCCAGAAAGATAATCGACAACCCGAGAATGATATTAATTAATATCGTAATATTTAACAAAATTGCAACTAAGCTCATCTAACCAGCCCTCTTCATCAATCAAATCAAACCAACATAACTACCTCTAATATAGCACAACTCCCCCACCACTTCGAGCGGGACACGGGGTCAGAGTGTTTGTCCCGGTCTGTGCTGGTGGGACAGGGGGTCAGTGCATTTGTCCCGGTTTTAGTTGGGACAAGAGGGGCAGAGTATTTGTCCCAATTACTATACCCCTAGAAGACAATATGAACACAAAAAAACATCTTAATCCAGGTTGGAATATGATGTTTTTTTATTGCATAGCGTACTATAATAAATGCTGCGGATAACTTAAGTGCTCGCAGCTAACGCTTGTTCCAAGTCATCCCAAATGTCTTCCCATGCTTCCAGACCAACTGAAAGCCGGATCAACTGATCGGTAATCCCCATTTCCAAGCGCGATTCTTCCGGCACAACCGCATGTGTCATCGTTGCCGGATGCTCAATCAAAGTTTCCGCATCGCCAAGGCTCACTGCGATTTTAATAAATTTGAGCCGATTCATAAAGCGCTGGGCATCTCGTTTACTTCCCTTTATTTCAAAAGAAATCACCCCGCCACCTTTATGCATTTGCTTTGCTGCAATTTTTCCGTCTTCAGCATCGGTATTCCCTGGGAAGTAAATCGAACCAATCTTTGGATGTCCGTTTAACTTTTTAAAAATATGGGTTGCATTCTTACAGTGACGGTCCATGCGGATTGGCAATGTTTTGAGACCTCGGAGCAGCAACCATGCATCAAATGGAGACATAATCCCGCCTATATCCTTGCGTGCAGACATAGCAAGTTCATCAATAAAATCGGCCTTCCCTGCGACAAGACCGGCAATCACGTCTCCGTGACCCCCGATATATTTCGTAGCACTATGGAGCACGATATCGCATCCTAAATCTATCGGCCGCTGTAAATAGGGGGTAGAGAATGTATTATCAACGACGACTGGTATACCATATTGTTTCGCAACCTTGCTAACAAGTTCTAAATCAATGAGCTTCATTGTCGGGTTAATCGGGGTTTCAACATAAATCAATGTCGTTTCCGGTTTTATTTTAGCGTGGATTTCGTCTTCTGAATCGAGCAAGGAGAAATCTGAAGTAATATTGTATTTTTCTTTCAGCATCATCAACAAGCCATACGTACAACCATAGAGACCTGCAGAGCACAGAACATGATCATTCGCTTTCGTCAAAGACAATAAAACAGCTGAAACAGCCGCCATACCCGAAGCAAACGCAAGACCTTTCTCCCCATTTTCAAGCCGGGCAATCCGCTCCTCGAGAACACGAACAGTCGGATTTCCTAAACGAGAATAAACGAATCCTTCCTCTTCCCCGCTAAAGCGTCTTTCGCCTTGTTCCGCCGAATTAAAGACATAGGTGGATGTTTGAAAGAGTGGAACGGAAAGACTTCCGAGCATTTCCAACTCATCATATCCCTCGTGAATCACTGCCGTTTCAAATCTCTGATATTTGTTTGCCATGTGCTTCCTCCCCTTTATTCTCCTACTCGAAAATATGACAATTCATGAAGCATTACTTCTATTACTAGCATACAAGAAAAACGCCTTTAATGAAATCGGTTTCTATAGTTGGAAGTGGGACTTGGGGTCAGAGCATTTGTCCCAGTGGGACGGCTACACTGACCCCAATGTCCCGCCACGATAGCCGGGACAAAACCTCTGACCCCGTGTCCCGATTCTTGAGTTTTTGCGTAATTAGTCTTAATATTGTTTTTATACTTAACAGAGGAATCGGAAGGAGGTTGTGGCGATGGAGTCAAAGGAGATGAAGTTAGGTACGCTATATACGCTTAGCGCGTATTTGCTCTGGGGTTTCTTGACCATGTACTGGAAACTTCTTGACCATGTGAATCCGATGGAAACGCTCGCCCATCGGATTGTCTGGTCGTTCATTTTCATGATCGCTTTACTGCTCACACTCAAGCAATTTTGGTCATTCCTCGCTACGTGCCAGAGTTTATTACGAAATCCCAAGAACTTATTAGCTATTGCAGCTGCTTCCGTCCTCATCTCGACCAATTGGTTTTTATTTATTTGGGCAGTCGCGAATGGATACGTCCTCCAAGCAAGTCTCGGCTATTATATTAATCCATTAATGAGCATTTTCTTAGGTATTGTCGTCTTAAGGGAACAAGTTACGATGCGGCAAGGGTTCGCTTTTTTGCTCTGTATCGTAAGTGTTCTCTATCTGACAATTTCTAGCGGCGTATTCCCTTGGGTCTCTCTTGCCCTTGCTACAAGCTTTGCAATTTACGGTCTGTTAAAAAAGAAAATCAACATTAGTGCAACTCACGGGCTTACGGTTGAAACAATGCTTGTCACCCCGATTGCAGCAGGCTATCTTTTCCTGCTTCCGGCTCAAGCTTTCACACTCTCACCAGCTATTTCAGGGACAAATCTGTTACTTGTCGGAGCAGGAATTGCCACTGCGATTCCTCTTTTATTATTTGCAAGTGGTGCCAGGGCAATTCCATTATCCATGGTAGGGATCTTACAATTTATCACACCGACAATGATGCTTTTCCTCGGTGTGTTCGTCTATCATGAACCTTTTTCAATGGAAAATTTTATCGCCTTCTTATTTATCTGGTTTGCACTCATTCTTTATTTAAGTTCGGTTTATCATCACCCAGCAAAAAAACGTGCAAAAACATAAAACTGAGGAAAAACTTTGCTTAGGGTCTTGGGGTCAGAGCATTTGTCCCAGTCACCAGCGGGACAGTTTCTCTGACCCCAATGTCCCGCGACGCCTGGGACAAGATCTCTGACCCCCTTGTCTCCATCTGTCCCCACGCTAAAATCTTTTTTAAGAAAACCAACTAAAGGGGTTGACATTCGGTTGAGGAAGGCGTTATAATCATCAGTAAATTTATAAAAGATTTTCAAGTAGCGCAGTTAGCGCTTTTCCTGAAAATTTTAAGTTAGAAATCTTCTTATCAAGAGCGGCGGAGGGATTAGGCCCGATGAAGCCCGGCAACCTTGAAGTAAGCAACTTTTACTTTTAATGGTGCTAATTCCTACAGATCTAACCTGATCTGGAAGATAAGAAGAGGACATGTATAGTAAACTATACGCCCTCTTCTTAAGGAAGAGGGCGTTTTTATTATCCCTCTCTCCAGAACAAACGAACTACATATTTTAAAAAACCAAGGAGGAAATACAATGTCAGAATTCAATATTTTCGATTTAGAAACACAAGCCCTTCACGCAGGTCAAGAGGAGCCAGATTCAGCTTCCGGAGCAAGAGCAGTACCTATTTACGAAACAACTTCCTACGTTTTCCCAAGTACAGAGCATGCGCAGGGTGTTTTTGGACTTACAACTCCAGGAAACGTCTACACACGGATCACGAACCCGACGGTGGCAGCTTTTGAACAACGAATCTCAGATCTTGAAGATGGTGTTGGAGCAGTAGCAACATCTTCTGGAATGGCTGCCATTACACTCGCTATTTTAAATATCGCTGGAACAGGTGACGAAATTATTGCAGATAGCAACCTTTACGGTGGAACGTATAACCTTTTCCTGAATACATTGCCAAAATACGGAATCAACTTCAAACTAGTCGACGGGACAAACCCAGAGAATTTCCGTGCAGCAATTACCGACAACACGAAAGCAATCTTCGGTGAAACGATCACGAACCCGAGCTTAAACGTATTCGATATTGAAGCAGTTGCCGAAATCGCACATGAAAATGGACTCCCGCTCATCATCGACAACACGTTCGCAACCCCATTCATTACAAAACCAATTAGCTGGGGTGCCGATATCGTCATCCACTCCGCAACGAAATGGATTGGCGGTCACGGTACAACTATTGGTGGAGTCGTTGTAGACGGTGGACGCTTCAACTGGGATAACCCGCGTTTCCCTGAGTTCACAACACCGGACGAGAGCTATAAAGGCTTAAAATACGTTGACGTTGGACCAGCTGCATTTGCAACAAAGTTACGTGTCCAACTATTACGTGACATTGGTGCTTCATTAAGTCCAAAGAGTGCTTTCACGTTCATCCAAGGGCTTGAGTCTTTACAAGTGCGAATCGACCGTCACTTGGAGAATACGAAAGATGTCGTCGCTTATTTGAAAAACCATCCGGCAGTAGAATGGGTCAACTATCCAGGTCTTGAAGAGCACCCTTCCTATGAATTAGGGAAGAAATATTTAAAACGCGGTGCAGGTTCCATCATTACATTCGGTATTAAAGGTGGTCGGGAAGCGGGACGTAAACTCATCGATAGCATTACGCTTTGGTCCCATGTGGCAAACGTTGGAGATTCGAAATCCTTGATCATCCACCCTGCTTCAACGACACACCAGCAGCTAAATGCGGAAGATTTGAAAAAGAGCGGTACACCGGAAGAACTCGTCCGCTTGTCAATTGGTCTTGAATCAACGAAAGATATTTTAAAAGACCTTGACCAAGCAATTGCAAAAGCAACTGGCGAGGCACCGCAAATCACACCGACAGCAGAAGATGCAGTAAACTGGCTGCTCCATTCGCCTTTTGATCGTTCAGAAGGGTTACGCAAGAAAGCAATTGCGGTTGCTGGCGTTGAAGATGCGACAGAGAAAAAACTAAGGAACTACGGTTTTGAAGTAATAGCTGTTGAAAATGCGGAACAATTGAGCGATGTTTCCGGATCCCTTGATGCACTTGTCGTAAACGCAGAGGAGCTTCCAAAAGAAATCATCGAGCAGCTTATCAATAAAGAAAGCAAGATTCTTTGGCTTGAAACTAACGCTGATGACGCTACAGCTGAACATGCGCAAGCTGCAGGCATTCAGGTGGTTGAAAGCAAGTCCATTGCGAGTGAATTGGACCGTATTCGCGGCAGTAAAGCAGCAAAAGAGACAATTGAAATATAGAAATGGAGCTTTCAAAAAGAAACGAATGCCAGGTGCGTTCGTTTCTTTTTTGTCTCCTCCCTTCCTCTTGTTTAACTTAAGTTTTTTAGGAGTAGTATAATAGGGTAAGTAGAGAATAGTAGACAAATTAAATCCACGTTTTATACTGGTAGTAGACAGATTATAGGTGTGATACGATGAAAAAAATATTATTTATCCTTTTTGCAATCATTCTTTTAACAATAGGAATACTTTATTATATAGATAGTCAGCCCCCGGCATTAAACCAGCCTTTAATCCCTGAGGAGAACGAAGAAGAATTAATGGAAGAAACTGAACCAATTCAAGATGACCAGGATGAGGTAGAGGAAACGGCAGAGGAAGAAAACAGCTTTTCCGAACGGCTATCCCACGTCGTTAAAGATACGTTCGGAAGGATTTTTCAGCGTGAAGTAAAAATAGTCGCGATTGGGGATTCACTCACCCGCGGAGTCGGTGATACGACAAATAGCGGCGGTTATGTAGGAATTTTAGAACGCTCATTAAACCAGGAAGAAGAAATTGCGACATTTGAAAACTTTGGTATACCTGGTAACCGGACGGATCAGCTTTTAATCCGTTTAGGGCAACCTGAAATCATTGAAGCGCTGGAAGAAGCGAATATTGTTCTTGTCACAATTGGTGCGAATGACATTATGGAAGTGGCGAAGGAAAATATTACAAACCTGGAAATAAAAGACTTCATTCAAGAACATAGCGATTACGAAGAACGGCTTGAGGAAATTCTTGAAACGCTCTCTGACATTAATTCGAATGCCGATATTTATCTGCTCGGAATTTACAATCCCTTTGAAAGGTATTTCCAAGATATCGAGGAATTAAATCAGATTGTAAATACCTGGAATGAGACAGGAAGCAGCTTGGCGAACGAAATGGATAATATTACGTTCATCCCGATCATCGATTTATTTGCCGGGAATGAGGATCCTATATTTGCCGATGATAATTTTCACCCAAATTATGCTGGTTATTATTTGATGGCAGAGCGCGTGTTAGACTATATTTCTAGAGAAGAAGGTTGACTCATGGCAAGAACCGATAAGCATAAACCAAAACTAAATTGGAAAAAAGGTTTTTTCCTGATTCTAGCGTTAAATATTGCCGGCTTCCTGCTGCTTATCAGCTTGATTTTTTGGCCGGCGGAAGATGTGGAACTGCCTAGCGAAACAGAAAAAGTGAAACAGGAAAGCTCCGAATTCGTCGTCCGGACATCCAAGGAAAATTTAAATAGCTTGATTAACGCATATATTGAACATTTAACTGAAAATACGCGTCATAAGTACCGCATTGAGTTAGAGGAGGATGTGCATTTAATCGGTGAACTTCCGGTTTTCTCAACCACTGTTCCTATTTCCATGCGCTTTGAACCGGAAGTCGTGGAAAACGGGGATATTATTTTGCGACAGGAATCGATTTCACTTGGACTATTGGAACTACCGAACCGAAGAATTATGCAATACTTGGACAGATATTTACCAATGCCAGATTGGGTCATTGTCGATCCAAATGAAGAAGAAATTTATATTGCAATTACAGACATGGATATCCGCAGTAACTTCGAACTTGCCGTCGAAAGTCTTGACTTGAAGGAAAACAATCTCGCCTTCCGCATCAGCGTCCCCTACGAAACATTTGGCATCGAAAGCTGGAAAATGTTCCCTTGAGCGGGACATTGGGGTCAGAGCACTTGTCCCATTTGGGAGCGGGACGTGAGGGTCAGAGCAACTGTCCCAGTGGGACAACTGCTCTGAGCCTCTCGTTCCTTTTTGCATGAATTTTTCTTACTAGGGCAGGCTAATCATTGTTAACTTTACGAAATGAGGGATGAACAATGAGTAAAGAACCACCCAAAGACAATTACGAGACACATAAGGAAGACGAGAACACGCTAACGACGCGGCAAGGTCATCCGGTTACGAATAACCAGAATATCCGAACCGTTGGAAACCGCGGACCGGCGATGCTTGAAAACTATGACTTTATTGAGAAAATCAGCCACTTCGACCGCGAAAAAGTTCCGGAGCGGATTGTACATGCCCGAGGTGCCGGAGCTCATGGTTATTTTGAAACATACGGTACCGTCGGAGATGAACCTGTTGCTAAGTATACCCGGGCGAAAGTTTTTCAAGAGAAAGGGAAGCAAACCCCTGTCTTTGTCCGTTTCTCAACCGTTGTACACGGGAATCATTCCCCTGAAACCGTACGTGACCCAAGAGGCTTTGCCGTAAAATTTTACACAGAAGATGGAAATTGGGACTTAGTCGGAAATCATATAAAAATATTCTTCATTCGTGATGCGATGAAGTTCCCTGATATGATCCACGCTTTCCGACCAGATCCTGTGACAAACGTTCAGGACAGTGAGCGTTTCTTTGATTTCTGCGCGAACTCACCGGAATCTTTCCATATGGTGACATTTATTTATTCACCTTGGGGCATTCCTGCCAATTACCGTATGATGCAAGGGTCCGGCGTGAACACGTATAAATGGGTAAACGCGGAAGGTAAAGCGGTTCTCGTTAAATATCACTGGGAACCGAAACAAGGAATCAAGAACCTTACTACGAAAGAAGCGCAAGAAGTCCAAGGAAAAAACTTTAACCATGCAACACAGGATTTATATGAAGCGATTGAACGAGGAGAATATCCTGAATGGGAGCTGTTCGTCCAAATTATGGAAGACGGCCCACACCCAGAACTGGATTTCGATCCGCTTGACGATACAAAATTATGGCCGGATGACCAATTCCCGTGGCTTCCAGTTGGAAAAATGGTCTTAAATCGCAACCCGGAGAATTATTTTACAGAAGTAGAACAAGCCGCTTTTGGAACAGGGGTACTTGTCGATGGGTTAGACTTTTCCGATGACAAGATGCTGCAGGGACGTACCTTCTCCTACTCTGACACTCAGCGTTACCGCGTTGGCGCCAACTACTTACAATTGCCAATTAATGCCGCAAAAAGACGTGTCGCAACGAATCAGGAAGGCGGCCAAATGCGTTTTGATAATGATAAAGGATCCAAACAAAACTTACATGTGAACTATGAACCTTCCAGCTTAGGCGGTCTTGAAGAAGCTGAACAGACCGGGAAAGAGTACACTCCTTATGTAGAAGGTAATATTGTCCGCAAATCGATCGACCGGGATGATAATACGAAACAAGCTGGAGAAACCTATCGTAAATTCGAACAATGGGAAAAAGATGAGCTCATCCATAACCTCGTGAACGACCTTGCAACTTGTGCGCAAGTCATCCAGGATAAAATGATTGCTCTTGCGGAGGCAGCGGATGAAGAATATGGCAGAAGATTACGCGAAGGTCTGGAACAAGCAAATAAACAAAAAGCTTCCACTATGGCGGAAGCTGCGGAAGAAATGCATCCCCTCGGCGCAAAAAACGCAGACAAAGCTGTTAAAGAAGCAACCCGAAAAGGACACGACGCCGAACCATATTAAAGCGGGACATTGGGGTCAGTGCAGCTGTCCCAGTTGTGGTAGGCGGGACACGGGGTCAGAGCATTTGTCCCGACGCACAGTGGGACAAATGCTCTGACCCCCTATGTCCCGATTTCTGGTTTCATTCGTTTGGCGATGAGGCCATGGGCTGCTGAGAAGATGAAGCTTAATAGAAAGACCAGTCCGGTAGCAAAGGCCATGGAGCCTGAAATCGATGTGTCAATCCATGCAGCAATCCAGTAACCGACAAGAGCGGACACAACTCCGAAACCGCCGCTTAGTACAATCATAAGCGACAATTTATCGGTCCATAAATAGGCAGATGCTGCTGGAGTGATGAGCATCGCAACGACCATGATCGCCCCCACCGCGTCAAAAGAAGCGACCGTTGTCACGGAAACTAACCCCATAAATACATAATGCATCAACAGCACCGGAATTCCCAAACTTGCTGCCAATGCTGGATCAAAAGTGGTAATCTTCCACTCTTTATAAAATGCCACAATCGAAATTAAAACAACGAGAAATACAAATAACAACATCGCAGTCGCTTGGGGAATTTCCCCGATAATCGGCAATGTAATCGTATGGAATGGAATGAAGGTAATTTCCCCCATTAATGCATGCTGAACGTCCAAGTGGGCATTCCCGATTGATGTAGCAATTAAAATCACACCAATTGCAAACAATGTCGTAAACACAATCCCCATCGAGGCATCATGCTGCACATCGAGGGTATGCAGGGCCTGCACAAGAAAAGCTGTCAGTAACCCTGCAAGTATTCCACCAATTAACATCGCCGTCCCGCTTACTTCCCTTGTTACAATAAACGCTAGTACGATTCCAAGTAAAACAGTGTGGCTGATCGCGTCTGCCATCATCGCCGTTTTCCGCAAGATGAGGAAGACGCCGATAATACCGCAAGATAAGCCTACTAATGAAGCTGTCAACAGAATCCATGCTGTATAACTCATCGTCCTCCCACCTCCTGTTTCCAACCTTGCAGCTGATTTTTCCGCTGAAGTTTATACTGTACATAATGGATCAGTATTCCCTTTTCCTTTCCAAAAACTAACGATAATACAAAAAATCCTGCACCGATCACAACGATGAACGGCCCGGTCGGTAATCCACGCCCATAGGAACTAATCAACGTGCCAATTGCTCCTGACAAACCGCCAATTACTGCTGATAAAAGAATCATCGTTCGAAAGGATTGCGTCCAGTAACGGGCACTCACCGCAGGAATGATAAGCAATGCCGCCATTAAAATCACTCCAACAGCCTGGATTCCAATCACAATCGTCAGCACAAGTACGATTGTATATAACGTATTCATCCCTTTAACGGATAGGCCGATTCCCCCCGCAAATTGCTGATCAAACAGAAATATTTTCCACTCTTTAAATCCAATGAACACAATAAACAATACGATGAGCGCAAGAATAAGCATCGTTATGACATCCGAACGCACCATTGCTGCCGCCTGACCGAAGATAAAGCTATCCAGTCCACTCTGATTTCCTCCAGCTGACCGGTTCGCAATAGTCAAAAGCATAATACCGAAGCCATAAAACACAGCTAAAATCATGCCCATTGCCGAGTCTTCTGAAATCCTACTGGAGGTGGTGATCCATTGGATAAATAGCGCCCCAATCAAGGAACTGATCGCAGCACCTATAATGATAACGAGGAGATTTTTCTCTCCCAAAATGAAAAATGCAATCACTACACCCGGGAGTGCCGCATGGGAAAGGGCATCGCTCATCAAGTTCTGCCGTTTCCAGTAAGCGATACAGCCGATTGCACCAGCCGCAATCCCTAAAGTCATCGTACTCAGAAGCACCCAACCAAGATTACTATTCCATAAAGTTGACAGCATCTTAACTGCTCGCTCCCATCCAGCGCATATTTCCGCCGTACGTTTCCGCAATCTTATCCCTTGTGAAAACTTCTGCGGTCCGTCCATGACTGATGACTGTACGGTTCAGCAAAAGGACATGGTCAAAATAATCCTCAACGGTTTGTAAATCATGATGAACGACGAGCACGGTTTTCCCTTTTGCCTTTAATTCCTGGAGAATCGTCATAATCGCCCGTTCTGTTGCCGCGTCTACACCGGCAAGCGGTTCATCCATGAAATATAAATCAGCATCCTGTACAAGGGCTCTTGCTAAAAACACACGTTGCTGCTGACCTCCTGAGAGCTGGCTGATCTGCCTATCAGCAAAGTCAGCCATCCCCATTTTATCCAATGCTTCGTATGCCTTCGCTTTATCTTTCTTCGTCGGCCGCTTCAACCAGCCGATTTTACCGTATAGCCCCATTGTCACAACATCTAAAGCATCGGTCGGAAAATCCCAATCCACCGCCCCGCGCTGTGGGACATATCCAATACGCCTTTTCGCTTTCCGGAAAGGTTCATTGAAAAACTTCACAGAACCGGTAAGCGGTGGATGCAAATTCAATATTGTTTTGATTAAAGTGGATTTACCCGCTCCATTTGGACCAATAATCCCTGTTAATGATCCCGCATGCACATCAATGTTGATACTGTGCAACACATTCGTCTTCCGGTAAGAAGCGAATAAATTGTTCACGTTTAACACGACTTCATTCATTTCCTTCACTCTCCACTTAGTGCTTCATAAATCGTATTCACATTATAGCGGTACATACCAATATATGTGCCTTCTTCCGAATCGGGCGCTCCCATTGCATCGGAAAATAACTCCCCGCCGAGTTCAACCGGAACCCCTTCACTTTGTGCACCTTCGAGTACTGCTTCAATCGTATTGGAATTAATACTGCTCTCTACAAAAATCGCTGGTACCGTACGTTCTTTAATAATTCCAATTGTTTCATCAATATCAGAGATGCCAATCTCATCTTCTGTACTTAAACCTTGTAAACCAACAACTTCAATATCATGCATATTTCCGAAATAGCCAAAAGCATCATGCGCAGTTACGAGAACCCGGTTTTCTTCCGGAATCTCAGCTAACTTCTTCGCCTCTTCCCTCAACTCATCCAGTTCTGCAAAATAATTTTGTTTATTCTCTTCAAAGTAATCCGCATCATCCGGTGAATAAGCCTTAAGCTCCTCTACAGCCGCATCCAGTGCCGCTTCCCACAGATCAATATCAAACCATATATGCGGGTCACGCGCCCCGTCTTCATCATCTAAAAGGCTTTCTTCAGGAAGTGTTTTCCCAATCGCCAATGCCGGTTTCGAATCACGGATGGACTGGAACATATCTACCATGTTCGCTTCCAGGTTCAAACCATTATAAAAAATAACTTCGGCTTCATCGACCTTGGTCATATCACTCTGGGTCGGATTGTATAAATGTGGATCTACCGATGGTCCCATCAAACTCTCGACATCTACACGATCACCCCCGATTGCCGAAAGCGGCTCACCAATTTGAGCAATCGTTGT
The DNA here is from genome assembly GCF_021556485.1 of Oceanobacillus alkalisoli. Lineage (GTDB taxonomy): Bacteria > Bacillota > Bacilli > Bacillales > Amphibacillaceae > Oceanobacillus > Oceanobacillus alkalisoli. The sequence continues at coordinate 17,018 of NZ_JAKGBW010000009.1, forward strand.
TAAAACTTGAATCTTCTCATCTGAAGAGGCTTCAGAATCATTTGCCGACTTTTCTTCTCCGCTACAAGCGGCTAGTAAAAGCGTAAAAACTAATGCTGTAACTACACACAACTTTTTACTGAACACCTTCATTTTTACTTCCTCCCCCAAAGTTTCCCTCACGCAACATTATGTTCTAAACACCACAATATTACCTCTCCCCACATTTGTCAAGACCTTTTACTAAAAATTTTAATTTAAACAGCGGGACACTGGGATCAGAGCATTTGTCCCGCCCCCACCTCATGTCCGGCACAAAAAAAGACTCCAACCGTCGTTAAGACGATTAGAGTCCTTTTTGTTTGTTTATGCAGCTTTTCTACGGCGGTAAATTGTAATCGCGATTGCTAATACAATTAAGCCGATTCCGATTGCTAACAGGTTAAAGATGTTTGTCGCTGTTTTCGGAAGCTTGCTTCCTTTTCCAGGGTCTAAATCTTTACTGTCCACACCCGCTAATGTTTCTGTATCCTCTTTATCAACTGGTGTGCTCGGAGTTTTATCTTTATCTTTTTCATCTCCGCTTATCGGATCTTCTCCGCCTTCATCAACTTCTACGGTATACGTGTTCGTAATATTATAGCCATTGATTGTTGTTTCGTAACCTTCTACTGCTTCTTCTTCAATGGTATAAACATAAGCTGCACCTACTTCGTCAAACGCCGGAAGATCTGTAAAGCTGTATTTCCAGTCATCTGCCACTGTTACTTCTTCCGTATCAATGACGACATCATTTTGTAAAAGATGGACGGTGATGGATTCTGGACGAACTTCCTCGCTGTCACCAACCCATGTTTTCACACCTTCTACATCAATCGTACCTACTCGAAGGTTCGTCATGTTATAACCATCAATGATAGTTTCATAACCTTCTACCGGTACTTCTTCAACCGTGTAGGTGATCTCTTCACCAGCGCTATACTTCGGCAAGTCTGTAAACTGGTAGCTCCAGTCATCTGCCTCCGTCACATTCGTGCTCGTAAGAACTTCACCATTTGCCAAGAGATTAACTGTAATCTCTTCCGGTCGATCATTCGTTTCGTTGTCACCATCGAGCCACGTCTTCTCACCGGAAACGTCCATAGTTTCTGGTGTGTAGCTGTTTGTAATGATGAGATTGCCATGATTTTCATCATTGATTTCCGTTACATAATCTGCTGCTTCTGTTAACTCAATTACGGAATAGACGATTGTTTCGCCCGCTGCTTTCTCATCAAGCGCTGTCCATGTATATGTCCAGTTATTCGCTGCTGATAATTCAACAGGGTCCCCAATCGGATCATCATTTGCCGTTAACTGTACCTCGATAGCATCAAGTCGTTTGCCATCTTGGTTATTCGCATCATCCCACTGTTTTGTTACGGTTACGGCTGTCTCGCCTGGTGTGTAATGGTTCGTAATATCATAACCATCGATTTCCTGCGAGTAATCTGCGACCGTATTTTCTGTAATGGTGTACTTAATTTCTACACCATTTTCGTATTTCGGTAAGTCACTGAACTCGTAGCTCCAGTCATTTTCTGCGGTTACTTCTATAGAATCAACGAGTTCGCCATTCGCTAAAAGATTGACCGTGATGGAATCTGGCCGTACACCATCTTGGTCGTTCTCGTCATTCCACGTTTTCGTGCCAGAAACGTCTACAACTTCCGGTTCGTGAATATTTGTAATATCGAATCCGGAAATTTCCGTTTCATAGCCTTCTACCGGAACTTCAGTGATCGTGTACTCAATTTCTGTGCCTTCACTATATTTCGGTAAATCTGTAAAACTATATCTCCAGTCGTCTGCTTCCGTCACTTCAACGGATGCAATAAACTCACCGTCACCATATAAATTCACCGTGATAGTGTCTGGGCGAATACCGTCTTGGTTATCCGCATCATCCCACGTCTTCTCACCGGAAACTTCTATAACTTCTGGCGTATAAGCATTCGTGATGATGATATTTCCATGATCTGCGTCATTTACTGCCGTGTCATACTCTGGCACTTCCGTAAGTTCGATGACAGAGTAGATGATTGTTTCACCTGCCGCTTTTTCGTCGAGTTCTGTCCATGTGTATGTCCAGTTGTTCTCTTCTGATAGTTTAACAGGATCACCTACCGGATCGCCGTTTGCTGTTAATTGTACTTCGATTGCATCAAGTCGCTTGCCATCTTGGTTACCCGCATCATCCCAATGTTTTGTTACAGATACTGCTGTCTCGCCTGGTGTGTAGTGGTTCGTAATATCGTAACGATCGATTTCTTGCGAGTAATCTGTGACCGTGTTTTCCGTTATAGTGTACTTGATTTCCTTGCCATTCTCGTATTTCGGCAGATCTATGAAGCTATAGCTCCAATCGTCTTCTGCTGATACTTCGACAGAATCAACTGGCTCACCATTTGCTAAAAGATTGACCATAATCGAGTCTGGACGAATCCCATCTTGGTTATTTGCATCTTTCCACGTCTTCTCACCAGAAACTTCTATAACTTCTGGGGTATAGGAATTCGTAATAACGATGCTGCCATGATTTTCATCATTTATTTCTGTATCATACTCCGGTACCTCTGTTAATTCTTCCACCGAGTAAACAATTGCTTCGCCTGCTGCTTTCTCATCAAGTTCTGTCCATGTATGTGTCCAGTTATTCGCTTCTGATAATTCAACTGGGTCACCTACCGGATCGCCATTTGCTGTTAACCGAACTTCAATCACTTCGAGACGCTTGCCGTCTTGGTTAGCGGCATCATCCCAATGTTTTGTTACGGTTACTGCAGTCTCGCCTGGTGTGTAGTGGTTCGTAATATCGTAACCATTGATTTCTTGTGAGTAATCTTTGACTGTATTTTCGGTTACCGTATACTTTATTTCCTTGCCATTCTCGTATTTTGGTAGATCCGTGAAACTGTAGTTCCAGTTATCTTCTGCTGATACTTCGACGGAATCAACTGGCTCACCATTTGCTAAAAGATTGACCGTGATTGAGTCTGGACGGATGCCATCTTGGTTGTCACCGTCATTCCAGGTTTTCGTGCCGGTTACTTCGGTTAGTTCTGGTGTGTGGCTGTTTGTGATATTGAAGCCGTTGATTATGGTGTCATAGCCTTCTACAGGTTGCTCCGTAATCGTATAGACGATTTCTTCACCAGCTTCGTATTTCGGCAAGTTATCGAAATGGTAACTCCAATTAGTTTCTTCGGTTACATCTACAGAATCAACTTTTTCATCATTTGCAACTAGGTTCACTGTAATGGATGCAGGACGGATACCGTCTTGGTTATCAGCGTCATCCCATGTTTTCGTGCCAGCTACTTCTGTTGTTTCTGGTGTGTAACTGTTTGTAATGTTGAAGCCATTGATTGTTGTGTTATAGCCTTCTACAACATCTTCTGTAATCGTGTAGGTTATTTTTTCGCCTGCTTCAAATTTCGGTAAGTTATCAAAGCTGTATTCCCAGTTGTCATCTGCTGTTACTTCTACAGAATCAATTGCTTCCTCATCTCCATTTGCATGAAGATTTACTGTAATGGACGCTGGACGAATACCGTCTTGGTTATCCGCGTCATCCCATGTTTTCGTGCCATTTAATTCGATTACTTCAGGTGTGTGTGTATTCGTTAGGTCGAATCCATCCACCGATGCTTCATAGCCTTCCACTGCATCTTCCGTAATCGTGTAAGCTATCTCTTCACCTGCTTCGTATTTCGGCAAGTTGTTGAACTGATAGCTCCAATCCTCTTCTGCGGTTACTTCTACGGATTTAATTGGATTGCCATTTGATAACAAGTTTACTGTAATGGATTCAGGACGAATACCGTCTTGGTTATCCGCATCATCCCAAGTCTTCGTTCCAGCTACTTCTGTTGTTTCTGGTGTGTAGCTATTTGTAATGATGATGTTGCCATGGTTTTCATCGTTTACACTTGTTTCATATTCTGGTAATTCGGTAACTTCAACAACGGAATAAACAATTGATTCACCTGCAGCCTTTTCATCTAGTTCCGTCCAAGTGTGTGTCCAGTTGTTATCCTCAGAAAGCTCTACCGGTTCGCCTTGGTCGTCCCCATCAGCTGTTAGTTGAACTTCAATCGTTTCTGGGCGGATACCATCTTGGTTGTTGGCGTCATCCCAGTCTTTCGTTACGGTTACTGCTGTTTCACCTGGTGTGTATTCATTCGTGATATCGAATCCATCGATGGTTTGCGTGTAATCTTCTACTGTATTTTCTGTAATGGTGTAGACAATTTCTTCTCCTGCTTCAAATTTCGGTAAATCTGTGAAGCTATAGGACCAATTATCTTCTTCCGTTACATTAGTAGAAGCAACTTGCTCGCCATCTGCCAACAGGTTTACTGTGATTGTGTCTGGACGGATGCCGTCTTGGTTATCTGCATCATCCCACGTTTTCGTGCCGTTTACATCGATTACTTCAGGTGTATGAGTGTTCGTAATATCGAATCCGTCTATCTCAGTTTCGTATCCTTCAACCTCATCCTCTGTAATCGTGTAAGTTATTTCTTCACCTGCTTCGTATTTCGGCAGGTTATTGAAGTTGTAGCTCCAATCGTCTGCTTCTGTTACATCAACTGACTTAACAAAGTCGTCATTTGCAAATAAGTTTACTGTAATTGTTGTTGGACGGATGCCATCTTGATTGTCCGCATCATCCCATGTTTTCGTACCGGAAATATTGATTTCTTCAGGTGTATGATTATTCGTTAAGATGAGATTGCCATGATCTTCATCGTTTACCGTCATTTCATACCCTTCTGGTACATTGAGTTCTTCAACAGAATATTTAATCGGTTCACCATCCGCATTTAGCGGCAGACCTTCCCAAGTGTACGTCCATCCATCTTCTGCATGGATTTCGACTGGGTCTCCTGTTGGTTCGTCATTTGCTAATAACTGAACTTCGATACTTTCTGGGCGGACACCATCTTGGTTCTCGGCATCGTTCCAATTTTTTGTTACGGTTGCTGTTGTTTCATCTGGCGTGTAAGAGTTTGTTACTACAAATCCATTCTCATCCGGTTGAACTGAAGTAGAGTATTCTAGAACAGTGTTTTCCGTTAGACTGTAGTTAATCTTCGTGCCATTTTCGTAGACTGGAAGGTTTTTAAATGTATGCTCCCAATCTCCCGCTTCGTTTAGTACCGCTTGCCTTTCAATTTCTCCATCAGCAAGAAGGGTTACTGTTACGTTGTTTGGACGAACGCGGTCTCTATCGTCATCATCATCCCAAACCTTTTTAACAGGGATTTCTGTTACTTCTGGTGTGTAGTTATTGGTAATGATGATATTGCCGTGGTCGTTATCATTAATAGATGATGTATAGCCTTCTGGAACATTTACTTCTTCCACGGAATAATCAATTGGTTTACCATCCGCATTTAAATCTAGTTCATCCCAAGTATATGTCCAATTATTTTCTTCTGATAATGTTTGTGTGTCGCCAATCGCTTCACCATCAGCTGTTAATTGAACGTCAATGCTTTCTGGACGTTTATTATCTTGGTTGTTTACATCGTTCCAACCCTTTGTTACGGTTACGCTTGTTTCTTCAGGTGTGTAACTATTCGTGATAACAAATCCATTTTCATTGTTTGGATCCGACTTAATGTCAGGAGTGTAGCCTTCCACATTATTTTCTGTCACTCGGTAGGTAATTTTTTCTCCATTTTCATAGACTGGCAGATTTGTGAATGTGTGATTCCATTCATTCTCTTCATCTAAAACAGTTGTTTTAACAACTTCTCCATTACCTAATAGATTGACAGTTACGCCACTTGGGCGATTGCCATCTTGGTTGTCTGCATCATCCCATTCTTTATTTACAGCTATTTCCGTTGTTTCTGGTTCGTAACTGTTCGTGATTATAATGTTTCCATGATCATTATCATTTACACTTTCAGTATAACCTTCTGGAACATCAACTTCTTCAACTGTATACTCAATTGGTTCACCATTTTTATTAGCAGGTAAATTAGACCATGTATAAGTCCAATCTGATTGGTCTACTGTTACAGAGTCCCCGTGTGGCTCACCGTTTGCTAGAAGTTGTAATTGAATTTCAGTCGGACGGTTACCATCTCGGTTATTGTCATCATCCCAAGATTTCGTCACGGTTACGGATGTTTCTTCTGGTGTATAGTTGTTGGTTATTGTGTAAGCTGCTTCTTCTTCTGTTCCAGTAGATTCAACATCTGTTGAATAATGAGTTACAGCATCTTCCGTGATAGTATATTTGATTTCACGACCATCTTCATAGACCGGAAGATCCGTAAATAGGTATTGCCACTCATTATCTTTATTTAGAACAGTTTGTCGTTCTATTTCCCCGTCAGCTAATAGGTTTACTGTAACATTGTTTGGACGGACGTTATCTTGGTTTTCTTCGTCATTCCAGACTTTGTTTACTGCGATTTCTGTTGTTTCTGGTTCGTAGGAGTTTGTGATGGTTATTTCACCATTGTTTCCAACTTCGGATGTAGACTCATAATCTTCAGGAACATTGATTTCTTCAACAGAGTACTCAATTAGGTTCCCATTAGAATGATATTCATCTAAATCTGTCCAAGTATATGACCATTCATTATCAACTGAAAGTATTTCTACGGCATCGTCAATTGCTTCACCATCAGCTGTTAATTGAACTTCAATACTCCCTGGGCGGTGACCATCTTGGTTATTCTCATCATCCCACTCTTTTGTTACTGAAATATCTGTTTTCATTTTAGTGTTTGTAAACTCTACTTCATAAACATGTTCTTCAGTGCCATATGGTTCAGTGACATCAATTGTTTTCTCTTCTTCATCAATAATATACCCTGTAGGCGCCTCTACCTCTTTCAGATAGTAAGTTCTAAGCGGTAAGTTTCCAATTTCCAGAATACCATTCTCTGTCGTAAACTCTTCACCAAATTGAACTCTTTCTCCATTAAGGTCGAATTCAAGTATAAATGTAGCTTCGTTGTTTTCAATTACTTGATTGTCTTCAGCATCTAACTTCGTAACCCTGAACGCGCCTCTTTCAGGATTAAACTCGCCGTCTACCCATGAGAATTCCCTAGCGTTTAGCTGTTCAGTTGTTACGTTTTCTTCCTCAATACCAGTACCTTCAAAAGAAACTGTATTATTAACTTCACCATCTGTTTCGGTTACAACCGTTGTGTAGTTTAATACTAGTGTTTCTTCCAAATCAAATAGAAGTTCTATAGCTAATGTTGTTTCCCCATCCTCATTTATTTCTACATCAAGAGAGTAATCTTCCCCCTCTTCAAAAACAGTGCCGTCAATTGTTGCAAGCTTTAAACTGTCTTCTACATAGACCAGTCCTGGACTGATTGTATCTATGATTGCCACATCACGCAGAATAACAGATAAGCTTTCATTCAATGTAACTTGCCAATCAATTTCTTCTCCAGTGAAGACATCATTACCGTCAAGACCAACAGTTCCCTTTTTCAGGAAGTGATCATGTTTATCATAATTCACTGTTCCTTCATAAGGATAGTCATTATCACCAACTTTTACTGTTGCATTATTGGTGTAATTTGGTTGTGAGATATTTGGAACGGTTGTTGTGAATTGTACGACATATCTTTCATCCACTTTAAAATCATCATTGAATGTTAACGTGAAGGAGTCACCATCATAATTCACTGTATAGTTTTCATTACTTAAAACTTCATCTGTGATTGTTGTGTCGCCATTAGCAGCCACATTATAAACAGATACTACAACACTGCCTTCATCGATTGTTCCTTCATAATCGAGCGTGTCTTCAATGACAACTCCAGTTCCAAGATCTTGCTGCTGGTAGTTCGTGTATAACTGCCATGCGATTTTTCTTTCCGAACCGCTTATCCAGCCATCAATCAGATTTTCATCTTCATTTTCATGGACCAATTGACCTTCTTTATATCCACTGTTCCATGAATCTTCTCTTACTGTTGTTTTTGCATCTCTACCTTCATCAAACTCTGTTTGCTCAGTTTTACCTGTAAATTGAGCATGGTTCTCATAAACTCTATCTTGACCTTCTCCGCCAACATGCGGGTCTAAGGTGTTCCCGTCAACATCAAGTTGTGGGTCATAAGAAGTTTGATAGGATATCTCCATCTGCGCATTCAATGGTAAAAGTTCATTGTCAAATTGGATTATGAAACCTTTATGGTAGCCAGTTTCTCCATCTTCTTCGTTTCGTGTTAATGTAAAGCCTTCTTCAACTTCTTTTCCATCAACTGTTATTTCTAATGTATCAGGAAGTAAAATCATTCCTTTATTCGGGAATGTATCAGCAATCGTCAACTCTGTGATTGCTTCTCTAATCGGATTAACTGTTAAATTCCAATCGATTGTCTTTTCATTATAGTTGATACCTGCGAAATCTTTGGCAAAGCTATTGGCTGGCGGATAAATAACATCATTATCCTCAGGTTTATCTTCTCCAATACCATCGCCATCTAATGATGCTTTATTGTCAAACTCATCAATTGTGAATTTTTCAATTGTCGTTGTATACGTTATTGTGATTGTTTCTGTTCCAATATTCCCCAAGTCAATTTGAATATTTTGTCCATTGACTGATACGTTGTTTGCTTTGTATGGCTCATCATCTTCACCTGTAATGACAATATCGCCTTCATCGATGCTTAAACCTTCAGGTATGACATCATTTACTACGACATTATCTAATGGATGTTTAGCATTGTTCACTTCAACTGTCCAAGTAAGTGTATTATTGTCGTAATCTACATTGGATGCTCCTGATTTTTCAAGAAGCGTGTCTCTCCAATGGTCAACAGTTGTTTCAGCTTCACCAATTTTAATGTTCCCATCATATAACTCCGTTTGATTGGTAAATTGGTTATGATGCTGATATTCGCCACCATTTACCACGGTCCAGTCAATATCTGTGCTGAATTCTATTTTATAGATTTCATTAGCATTTACTTGGCCTAAATTAATCGGGAAGTCATCTGAATCTATCTGCACTCTTTCCCGATTTTGCCAGTTACTATCATAACGATAAACCTCAATAGAACCCTCTGATAAAGACAGTTCGTCTGGAAGAATGTCATCTACAATTGCCTCATCAATTTCTCCACCTGACTCATTCACTATTATCTCCCAGTCAATTTGATGGTTCTCCCAATTATAAGAACCTTCTTTTTGAATAGGATTACTTCTTTCAAGTTTATCTACAGTCGCTTTTGCAGGTAATTCAGTATCTCCATAAGAGAATAATGCATCATTTGTAAAGCTGTCGATTGTATAATCTTCTATCGTAGTTGTATATTGAATTCTATAACCCTGAAATGGTGCTATACTTTCAAAATCAATACTGAATTCATCTCCACTCACTTGTGGATTCGCTTCAACTCCAGCCCCAACATGTTTATCACCATTGATTCCAACTGTTAATTCATTAACAGCAAAATCTCTTGGTTCACCTAAACCTTCTGGAAGAATGTCACGTAAAGTGGCCTCCGTTATTGGTTCTTCATGATCATTCATCACATCAATCGTCCAGGTTATTTCTCTTGCATCACGTTCTCTGTCCGGATGACCTTCTTTTGTTATACCACTGATGTCACCACCTGGCCTTGCAATAACAGTGAATGTACTTTCTTGTTCATCATGAAATTGGATTTCCTGTTCAATATTTCCCTGGAATTTTTCCAAGTTAAACTGTAGTTTTAATCCTACAACCCCGTTGTGCACTTCCTGGCCTTCAATATTTTCATTAAATACAAATTGTAATTCACCATCAACAATGCTGTAAGTACCAACTTGAACACCCTCTACCATTATGGGCGCACTTGGGGTACTAACCTGTAGGAAAACATCTGGCAATTGCATGGTAGCAGTATCTCCAGCAAAAACATCAAGCCCGATTGTATCCCAAGTAAATTCAACTTGAACTTCAGTTCCATCACTTACATCAATGACTTCTCCATCTTCAATTTTTTCTCCGTTAAGAGTCAGGCTTGAGAAAGTAAAGATATTCTCCTGTAACTCTGCGAAAGTGCTAACAGTTCTTTCTTTATCCTCTTTATCTTCTATCGATTTATCTTCTAATGCCTTTTCATCAGTATATTCTTCATTTTCTTCTTGCACTGGGGGATCCTCTTCGGAATTTTCCTCTTTATCAATTTCCTCTGAAGATTCCTCGTCTTCCTCAGGAGTTTCTTCTACCTTATCAATCTCTTCTTCAGGTTTTGTTGTAGGTTTATCCTCATCTCCCTCTTCAGCAACTTCTTCTGAGCTCACATCTTCACTCTCCGGATGTGGTTGTGTCGCCTCTACAACAAATACTCCCTTCGAGTCTGGATATTCTTCCGTCGCCTCCTCGAAAGTTACCATTACCGTATTATTTATGGAGGCTTTGTATTCCCCAATATCCACCCCCTCTTCCGTAAGAAGTCTTCCTGTTTGATCTGCTTCAATTGACAGATCTTCAGAAAGTTGAAGTGAGTCCGTATTTCCTGGTTTAATCTCTAGATGTTCAATGGACCAATTAATTTGCACATCGACTAAATCAACGGTTCCATCTTCTGTATCTTGCTGTTCGCCTGTCTCTTCGGCTGAAATACCGGTAAAGACAGAGTCATTATAACCTGCTGCAAAAATCTGGCTCGGATAAGCAAAGCTGCTTAGCAAGGTTTGGAACAGCAACATTACTGCGAACAATACACTGATTCTACTGCCCATTTTCCTAGACATTCCTCGTACCCCTTTCCTTTCCATTCGTTTTTCACCAAACCTAAGTATATGTATGCTTTCTAAACAAAAACTATACAAATCATCATAATTTCCATTCAAAAACCCAAAATACAGGTATAAAGACCTATTCGGAATATGATAATTATAGGAGAAGTCTCTAACTTTTTAAGATGTAATATGACAAATATCATGTCTACAGAAAAAAAAGCGCTAACCCCTTCCCAGAGCCAGCACCCAGAGCTTTTAAGACCATAAAAAAAGAGCCTATACCCACGTATACGGCTCCCACTATTTAATAACTAACCTCTTAAATTTATTAGATATATAAAATATAAATGATTGCTTTGGTATCGTGCCTTCCCCGAAGACTAGCCGAGGTACCGGAATTGATTGTAAACTCTCTCTATAATATTTTAACTTCCCATAATAAATCAGTTTGTTCTCCAAGGATTTCCGGATATCATATGGCGTGATAAAATGGGTCGGCTTTTCAAAATTGAACTTCTCTGAATCTTGAACAATTGTTGCGACGAATTGCGAGCAGAACAAGGCAGCGCGCCGCTCTATCCTGACTCGGAACAGTACACCAAACAGTCCTATAAAATTATAGCGATATTCATGTTGTCTCGCTTCTATTTCTTGTATTTTCTTCATCATGATGCAGTAGTCTGCTTCACTGATCGTTTGTAAGTAAACGGCACAGTCAGCATTCGCCAAGAAGTCGCTCGTTATATCTTCCTTCACAAATCCTCCGATAAACGGATTTTTTGGCCGCTTCCTGCCAAAACTATATACGGTTGAAAAATCCTTTGTAAAGGATATCGAAACATGATTTAAATCCCGCCTCGTAAAAAATTTGATCACTTTCGCTAAGCTGGTACCTGTGTCCGTAAACAGAAAATAAATCTCTCTTTCTTCCATTGTCATTCCCCCTTTCTTCCATTCATACGAAGAGGCGAGCTTCATTTACTATTACACAAAAATCATCTTTCGCCAAGTTCTTTTTTATCCATTATATTAATTTTTTCAGGAACCTGTTCAAACCCCATTGAAATGCGAATGACAAGCGATTTTTCATTGACGAATCCATGCAAATAACGTAAGCTTACTGTGGATAGTTACAATTAACACGAATCGTGCAGGTTGTTCAATTTTAAACAGCCTGGATTTTTTATAATGGAGGATTTATATGATTACAGTTACGAATGTCAGCTTACGTTTCGGCGATAAGAAGCTGTTTGAAGATGTCAATTTGAAATTTACTCCTGGTAACTGTTATGGAGTAATTGGTGCCAATGGTGCAGGGAAGTCCACTTTCCTTAAAATTTTATCCGGTGAGATCGAGCCTCAAACTGGAGGAGTGTCCCTCACGCCGGGTCAGCGACTTGCTGTATTAAAACAGGATCACTTCGCTTATGAAGAATATCCCGTACTTGAAGTTGTCTTAATGGGTCATAGTAAATTATACGAAGTGAAACAGGAAAAGGATTCAATTTATATGAAGGAAGATTTCTCAGAAGCAGATGGAATCCGTGCTGCAGAGCTTGAAGGTGAATTTGCGGAGATGAACGGCTGGGAAGCAGAATCAGATGCCGCAATCCTTCTGAAAGGGTTGGGTATCGGAGAAAAGCTTCATGATAAATTGATGTCCGAGCTTGCAGATGATGAGAAGGTTAAAGTCTTGCTTGCCCAGAGCCTATTCGGAAACCCGGATATCCTGCTGCTGGATGAGCCAACGAACGGTCTTGATATCCATGCAATTCAGTGGTTGGAGGAGTTCCTGATCAACTTTGAAAACACGGTTATCGTCGTTTCCCACGACCGTCATTTCTTGAATAAGATTTGTACCCACATAGCTGATGTTGACTTCGGTAAAATCCAGATTACAGTCGGGAACTATGACTTCTGGTATGAATCAAGTCAATTAGCAGCACAAATGGCGGCAGATCAGAATAAGAAAAAGGAAGAGAAGATTAAAGAACTTCAAGCCTTTATCGCGCGCTTTAGTGCGAACGCCTCAAAATCGAAACAGGCGACTTCCAGGAAAAAGATGCTCGACAATATTACACTTGATGATATCCAGCCATCTTCGAGAAAATATCCATACGTCGCTTTTACTCCGGAACGTGAAATCGGGAATGATTTACTGCGCGTCGAAGGGTTAACGAAGAAAATTGGTGATACGGTTGTACTCGATAATGTCAGCTTCATCATGAATAAGGACGATAAGATTGCACTCGTTGGTCGCGATGATATTGCGAAGACCACACTGTTTAAAATTTTAATGGGTGAAATGGAACCGGATGCCGGGACATTTAAATGGGGTGTCACGACTTCCCAGTCCTATTTCCCGAAAGACAACTCGGAGTATTTTGATGGAGTGGAATTGAATCTTGTCGACTGGCTCCGGCAATACTCACCAGAGGACCAAACAGAAACATTTCTGCGCGGCTTCCTAGGGAGAATGCTATTTTCCGGGGAACAAGCGTTGAAACAAGCGAAAGTCCTTTCCGGCGGAGAAAAGGTCCGCTGTATGCTTTCGAAAATGATGCTATCCAATGCGAACGTGCTCCTCTTGGATGAGCCGACCAACCACTTGGATTTAGAGTCCATTACAGCACTCAACAACGGACTAATTAAATTCAAAGGCTCCATGTTGTTTGCATCCCATGACCATCAGTTTGTTAATAGTATCGCGAATCGCTTGATCGAAATTACACCAAGCGGCATCGTCGATAAAGAGATGAGTTATGATGATTATGTACGTGATCAAGCATTACAGAAAGAAATTGATAAAATGTATGCCTAAAATGAACGTTCCTCTTTTATTGGAGGAACGTTTTTGTTGTTCAACCACTTCTTAACTATTGATAAATATGCTCGGGTGTGAGGGCGAGTGATTAGGGGGGATATAAACGACCGAATTGCATATCAATCCTTATTTCAAGGTGATTACAGGATCACACAGTCAAGAAAAAGACATAAAGAAACACAATTGTATTTCCTCATGTCTTGTTTCATCTGCTTAAGATACATTACCCAACCCTAATTTATTACTTAATCGCTCTAGCATTTCCTTCGTCATTTTATCTAAATCATATTGATACGTGTAACCCCACTCTTCTCTAGCAGCAGTTGCATCAAGACGGTTCGGCCAGCTGTCGGCGATCTTTTGCCGGACTGGGTCTGTTTCATAAGTCATCCGGAATTCTGGAATATGCTGTTGAATCGCTTTTTCAAAATCTTCCGGTGCTGCGGAGAATGCTGTAATATTGAACGCATTCCGGTGAATAAGTTTATCCGGGTCCGCTTCCATTAAATCAATCACGGCACGCAATGCATCAGGCAGATACATCATATCCATATACGTCCCCTCAGCAATATAGCAGTTATATTTTTTATTTTTCAATGCTTCATAGAATATCTCGACGGCATAATCAGTCGTGCCGCCACCCGGCATTGTTTTGGAAGAAATGAGCCCCGGATAACGAACGCTTCTCGTGTCAACTCCATACCGTTCGAAATAATAGTCAGCTAAGAGCTCTCCCGCCACTTTATTAATGCCATACATCGTTGTCGGGCGTTGCAATGTTTCTTGCGGGGTGTTTTCCTTTGGCGTTTTCGGACCAAAGGCACCGATGGAACTTGGGGTGAAGAATTTAAGATTGAGCTCACGGGCTACTTCCAGCGCATTCATTAAGCCTCCCATGTTTAGTCTCCAAGCAAGCCTTGGTGTTTCTTCTGCTTTAAAGGATAAGATTGCGGCTAAGTGCAGCATCGTATCCACTTCATGCTTTTTCGCAGTTTCATGGAGTTGTTTTTCATCCATGACGTCCACGGTTTCAAATAAGGAATCTTCTGATCCGTCTTGCGGTTTCTTAATATCTGTAGCCACCACATTGTTTTCTCCATAAAGCTCCCGTAATTTAATCACCAGTTCAGAACCGATTTGGCCGCATGCTCCCGTTACGAGAATTTTTTTCATGGCAAAAATTCCTTTCACTCTTCTTCTATATTTATATTCTCCTTAATGAATTTCATAATACGTATTTAGTGCTTTAGTAATGATGAAATTCATTCCCCTGATTAAATGATGCCCATCTCTTTACCGATTTTCTCATATACTCCAATTGCATCATCAAGCATTTCCTTCGTATGTGCAGCTGTTGGCATATTGCGTATGCGTCCTGTGCCCCTTGGAACCGTTGGGAAGACAATCGATTTCGCATAAACACCAGATTCAAACAAGCGTTTGCTGAATTCCTGTGTCACTTTCTCGTCACCGATAATGACCGGGGTGATTGGTGTTTCACTGTTCCCGATATCAAAACCTGACTTTTTCAATCTTGCTTTTAAATAATCACCATTTTCCCAGAGTTTCTCAACCAATTCATTGTTTTCCATTAATAGTTCAATTGCCTTCGTACTCGCCGCTGCGTCAGCTGGAGTAACTGCTGTGGAGAATAAAAATGGACGGGAAGCCACTTTCAGCCAGTCAATTAGGTTTTGTTTCCCTGCCACGTAACCTCCGACAATACCGATTGCTTTTGATAACGTCCCCATCTGCAGGTCTACCTTGTCTTGCAGGCCGAAGTGTTTTACTGTACCGGCACCACTTCCGAGGACACCGGAGCCGTGAGCATCATCGACATAGGTGATGAGGTCGTACGCTTCCGCAATCTCAACAATTTCAGGTAGTTTAGCGATATCTCCATCCATGGAAAATACCCCATCTGTAATCACCATGATTTTATTATATTCACCAGACTCCACTGCTGCCTTTGCCTGCTTCTGTAAGTCCGTCATATCTGAGTGCCCGTAGCGAATAATTTTTGCTCGTGAAAGACGGCAACCGTCAATGATCGAGGCATGATTCAATTCATCGGAGAGAATAGCATCATGCTTGTTCATTACTGCTGAAATCGCAGCCATATTACAATTAAAACCAGATTGATAGGAAATGGCCGCTTCTGTTCCTTTAAACGCAGCTATCTTCTCCTCTAAATCCTGGTGCAAATCAAGTGTCCCATTAATCGTCCGAACTGCACCTGCTCCAACCCCATGAGAATCGACCGCTTCTTTCGCTGTTTCTTTTAACGTAACGTTTGTTGCAAGACCAAGGTAGTTGTTCGAGGATAAGTTGATGAGCTTCTGACCGTCTATTTGTATTTCTGGTCCATTTGCCCCTTCAACAGTGTCAATTTCATTATATAAACCTTTATTCTTTAAATCTGCAATATGATCATGGATAAACTTTTCCAAAGCTTTGCTGGACATTGTGGGAAACCTCCTTTTAACTATAATGTATGCGCTTACTTTATATCTATAAGTTTAACATAGACATTGGAAAATGTTAAAAGCTAACCCAATTTTATTCTTTTCAACATTTCCTCAAGTTCCCTGTCGCGTTCTGTTAAAGACTTTTATATAATTTAATGAATTTCATAATACGTATTTAATGCTTCACCATCACCATATGTAGTTGAGTTGGTTCGTTCCCAACTACATATGGTGATGGCAAAGCCGACTTTGGTAATTATGAAATTCATTCAATTGGAAGGAATATTTTGTTGGAGGAAAAGAAAAAGATGAAGAAAGCATTGTTAGGCCTATTAATCACATTCATGATTGCACTCGTTCTATTTGGTTATTTCTATGATGACAGCCCGTCTCGTGAAATCGAGCAAACGATAGAAACGAATTGACAGCAAAAAAGGAAAGCACCCCATTTAAATGGATGCTTTCCTTTTTTATCTTTGTGTTATTGTGAATCTATTACTCTACAATTGTAACGTTAACCGTACGTACACCCCAGTTATATGCTTCGTCTTTCGTTGGGACGTGAACGTCGATTTTATTTCCTTTAATTGCTCCGCCAACATCAGCTGCAATTGCGTAACCATAGCCTTCAACATGAACTTTTGTACCTAAGGGAATCACATTTGGGTCTACCGCGATTACTTTAGCGAACGGATCCTTATTCAAGTCAACACCAGTGGAAGTAATTCCTGAACAGCCATCACAACTTGCTGTATATGCAGTTGAAGTTACGGAAATTGTTTTTCCTTGTGGCTGTTGTTCTTTTGTTGTATTAGATGAATCTGCTGTATTGCTGCTTGTTTTTTGTTTTGGTGCCGGTTGTGTTGCTTCTTCTTTCTTCGCAACAGCTTGTTCCTCTTCTTTTACTTCTTCAGGAGCCTCACGCTTAACTTGATCGCCCCCGACATTTTGAATCTCTAATTCCTGACCAATGACAATCAGGGCTGAATCCAAGTTATTCCACTCTTTTAGTTCTTCGAGGGAAACTTCATGGTCTTTTGCGATACTAAGTAAGGTATCTCCTTGTTGTACCACGTATGTGTTATTTATATATATAGTTTGCTTTGGTTGAATCACTGTCGTTTTTAAATCATTGATTTGGACGAGCTTGTCAACCGTTGTATTGTATTCATTTGCGATGTCCCATAGGTTCTCTCCTGGTTGAACTTCATGTTCCTCTGCTGAAGCAGTAGTTACAGCTACAGTTGACAGGATTAATCCAGTCATTAAAGCCGCTACTATTTTCTTCAAATCAATTCCTCCTTAATTTCTGACAGTCACTATCGTACCACAGGAAAAAGAGGAATACAGTTACAGGAAAATTAAGAGTCCATGACAGGTTTTACAGTTTTCCTACATAATCGTCTAGGTGTAATGTTCCTGAAATATTAGCGGGTGTAAGCGTAAAGATATATTACAATGTTACAAAGAAAAAACAGGGAGTATAAAATCCCCCTGCCTTTTTGCTTAGTTAAACAATCCTTTAAAGAAATTGCTCAATGCACCGAAAATGTCAGCGAAGAAATTGGCAACACTCTTCCAGAATCCTTCATCAAGACCGAGCTCTTCTGCCCGCTCAGCGACACTGTCCGCAATATCCTTCAATTGATCACGTACACTGCCGAAGTCAATATCTAATTCACGCATGCGATCAACTAAGTTGATTAACATTTGACGATCTTCTTCACTTAAGTTAATTTCGAGTTTACTTAATTGTTCGCTGACAATTTCTTCAACTTCTTCCCTGGTTACCGGGTTCTGCTCCGCGATCATTTGTTTAATTTCCGTTAAAAGATGGGCAACATCTTCATCAGAGACGTCTTCGTTTTCTGCGAGATCTGTCGCTACGACAAGTTCATCATTCGCAAGCTCCATCCGCTCTTTATCAAGTTCCACACCTTCCACGTCATATGCTTTATAAATACCAGTCAGTGCTGAGTGACCGGTTACCGCCACAGGAGATACAACATCGACAGTCACATTCTCCGCACCGGCAGTGAGCAGTGCGTTCTCATACATTTCACTCGTCACCTTCGTAATGTTTCCTGGCGTTAAGATATTAACGACAAGCCCTTCTCCACCATTATCCATTGTAATCATGGCAGAAGAGTACATATTCGCATTTGGATTTCCATTAATGTAATTTGCATAATCCTGTCCAGTTACATCATGCTCCTCCACTGCAGCATTCTCACCGAGCTCTAATTCAGCTCGTACTTCCTGGCGCTCGGACTCTGAAAGTTTCTCCCCGTATATCAGGATACTCTCTGACACAGCTCCTGCAGGTGTAGCAAGTCCGACCAATAAGACGGCTATTAATAGAAGGGATAGTATCGATTTTGTTATTTTTCGCATCATAAACACTCCTTTGAATAGAGAAGTTCAATGTTACCTTTCCTTGCTCCCTATTATATGGAAAGGGAACTTGCATTTATTATACCTTTTCTCCGTGAAAATGAACACTTTAAAATAACCGCACTCATATTTGACAAATTTATATAAATATGAGCTAATCCCTTTATTTTTACTTCGGGATACGTTATATTTAGAGTAACGAAACATTTCGTTGGAAGGAAGGGCATTACAAATTAGTTATCGTCAAATAACAAATCGGAATTTAGCAATCATGTGGTTTGCTAACTTTTTTGTTAGCGGAAGTATGACAATGGTAATTCCATTTATTTCATTGTACATCGCTTCAATGGGGAATTTCTCTGATGCGTATGTGCAAACGTGGTCCGGACTGACATTTGCAGTTACGTTCATTACTGCATTTATCTTTTCACCAATCTGGGGTAGGATTGGCGATCGGTTCGGAAGAAAAAAGATTTTGATCATGTCCGCTATTGGAATTGGACTATCCGTACTATTGATGGGGTTTGCCACAACAGTTTGGCAGCTTTTTTTATTGCGATTAATCATGGGGGTTGTAACAGGATTTATCCCAATGTCCCAAGCGCTTATCGCCGTGCAAACACCTAAGGAAACAGCCGGTAAAGTACTCGGTACCCTGCAGACAGGTAGTGTTACTGGTGCATTAATGGGACCAATGCTCGGCGGAGCTCTAGCAGATGCGTTTGGATTTACGAATACATTCAAATGGGTATCCGTCACAATTTTCATTTCTGCTATTCTCGTATTCTTTGTTAAAGAAGTTCAATATAAGGTTTCAAAAGATGAACGAGATTATAAAACATATTCCAGTAAACAAGTATTAAAGCACATTGTTAGTAGACCAGTACTGCTCGTCGTCATGCTATTATCGTTACTCATACAAGTGGCACATTTCAGTATCCAGCCGATTCTCTCTTTATTTGTAGAGGAGATTCATGGACCTGTAAATATCGCCTTTTTTGCTGGGATGGCATTCTCGGCAGCAGGACTTGGGAACCTATTATTCTCACGCAGATTAGGCAAGCTTGGCGATAAGGTTGGTCATGTCAAAGTACTGACCGTTCTCTTATTTGCGGCAGGTATTGTCTACTTCCCAGGCGCCTTCGTCTCAAGCGTGTGGCAACTAATTATCCTAAGATTCTTACTTGGAGTTGCTCTTGGTGGACTCGTTCCGCTGCGGATCGCTTATATCCGGCAGGCCGCTCCGTTATCCATGCAAGGTGAAGTGCTTGGCTACAATACGAGTCTGCGCTTTTTAGGGAACGTCATTGGACCAGCACTCGGTGGTCTGATTGCCGCATCATTTGGTTTCTCAGCTGTATTTTATATTACGAGCGGAATACTTGTTTTAAGTGGTGTCATTATGCTCTATACATGGTACACTTCCGAATACGAAGGAAAAGAATCGAAACTGTTTTCCATGCTGAAACAATAGATGAAGTAAAAGCCGGAACGTAGCTTAATTGCTCCGTCCCGGCCTTTTTATGCAGAAATATTGCATTTGACGAAGCAACCGATTATACTAGCAACAGCAATAAGACAACGAGGCAAGCAATTGTCAGCCTAAAAGAGAAAGTGTGATGGAAATGGGAATTGTTGTCGTAGAAATTTGCGATGGAAATACCATTACGTTAGTTGACGTCGAAGGTATTTTAGAATCCGAATTTCCAGAAGTTGCAGTCATTATGAATGAATGCTTAAACTTCTGCGGATTATGTGCCGTCCGCCCGTATGCATTAGTCAATAACAAGAGAGTCTTCGGAAAAACACCGGAAGAATGTCTCGATAAAATAAGAGTTGCCATAAAAGAAGAACTTGCTCAATTTGAATGAGCAAGTTCTTTTTTTTGTTGTTAAGCGGGCACTTCCGCCTTTGTCCGTCATTTCCCTGGAAATAATTTAACTCTTTTTGTCGAAAACAGTCAGTGCTTATAAGCTTGCCTGTAAAATTTCCAAGGAATCTTGTTTATTCAATTTCTTGAACACTCCATACTCTGGACGGACAGCGACCGCTTTGTCTGCAATAAGTTCAAGGCTATCAGCGGTTATGTTGTAATCAGAGAGCTTACTCGGTGCGCCGATTTCGTTCCAGAACATCCGTAATGCTTCAATCCCTTCAAGCGCCACTTCTTCATCAGATTTTCCAGCTGTCTCAACATGAAAAACCCGAACAGCGAGCTGTTTGAAACGAGCGACATTTCCTTCATTCAGTACATGCTTCATCCAGTTCGGGAAAAGAATCGCAAGCCCTCCTCCATGCGGGATATCATGGACTGCTGAGACTGCATGTTCCAAGTTATGGGTTGCCCAGTCACCGCGGACTCCAACATTAATCATGCCATTTAATGCGTACGTGCTGCTTAACATCATGACTTCCCGATATTCATAGTTCTCCGGATGCTCAATCAGTTTGGGCGCTGTTTCCATCATCGTTTGTAAAATGGATTCACAGAAACGGTCCTGCATCGGTGCATTTGTTGTAACATGGAAGTAATGTTCAAACACATGGGACATAATATCAACAATTCCATAAACCGTTTGATCTCGCGGCACACTAAACGTATAAGCAGGGTCAAGTATAGAAAACTTCGGATAAACAAATACAGAACCCCAGCCATGCTTTTCCTTCGTCTCCCAATTTGTAATGACCGAGCTCGTATTCATTTCTGATCCGGTTGCAGCCAATGTAAGTATAGTACCGAGCGGAAGGGCGTCTGTTGCCTTTTCCTTCTTCATGACAATATCCCACACATCCGCTTCCGTTTTTGCGCCAGCCGCAATCGCTTTCGTACAATCAATCGTACTCCCGCCACCGACTGCAAGCAAGAAGTCAATTCCTTCCCGCTTACAGATTTCCACTCCTTTTCGAACAGTGGAGAGCCTTGGATTCGGTTCTACTCCAGGAAGCTCAAATACTTCCGCTTCCATTTCCTGTAACTTCCCCATCACTTCATCATAAATGCCGTTTCGTTTAATACTTCCACCGCCATAGACGAGCAACACTTTCTTGCCATAACGGGAGACTTCTTTCGGCAAGGCTTGAATCTGATCCTTCCCGAACAATAGTTTCGTTGGATTTCGAAATACGAAGTTATCCATTATATACCCTCCTCTATTACTCGATATGTGCGATGCAATCCATTTCAACTAAGACATCTTTCGGTAACCGGCTCACTTCAATGGTAGCCCGTGCCGGATATGGCTCAATTAAGTAAGACCCATAGATTTCATTCACGGTTCCAAAGTGTTCCATCGAGTCTAAATAAATTGTGAATTTGACCGCCTGAGAAAAATCGGTTCCTGCTTCTTTCAAGATTGCCTTCAGATTTTCCATTACTTGCTCTGTCTGCTTCTCAATACCTTCCGCAACCTCCCCTGTTTCCGGGTCAACTGGAATCTGTCCGGAAATATATAGGAAATCTCCTGCTTGAATCGCTTGTGAATATGGTCCAATTGCTGCTGGTGCATTTTCTGTATGAATTGCTTTTACCATGAATATTCCTCCTCTTTCTTCAACTAACTCTATTCTACCATTATACTAATTATCTTTCGATTCGAATAAGTCTTTTTCACGGAATTTTCCATAACGATAATATAAAAAGGCAAAAATACTGCTAATCATAAAGCTTACACCCATCCCCATCGCAATCCCCGTGTCACCGAACCACCGAGAGAAGAGCCAGGTGAGCGGGTAACGCAATACCCAAAAAGATAATAGATTCAAAATGAGCACTTGATACATTGCTCCTGCAGCCCGTACGACTCCATTCAAAATAAAGTTAATTCCTAAAAACGGATAGCAGAGCGCGATAATCGATAAATATCTGGCGCCGAAATCAACCGAAGCTGCGTCTCGTGTAAATAATTTAATACCATATTCACCAAATAAAATGATGAATATGCCAATCGTCACCATAATCACAAAGTTAAATAACACACCATATTTGGCGATTTTGTCTACCCGCTTCCAGTTTCTCACCCCTATATTTTGCCCAGCCATACTCGTTATAGCTGTACTTAAAGCTTGAGCAGGAAGCATAATAATACTGTCAAGGCGCTGAGCACTTGTAAAACCGGCAACAACAGGTCCGCCAAATGACGTCACAACACTCATGATCGCAGCGGAACCAGCTGAGATAACCGCCATCTGCAGACCAGATGGAATTCCAAGATGAAAGATGAGGCGAATATCTTTTAAAGCGGGAACAGTCGGCACGGTGAATGGTGCCAAGCGCTCGCGTCTCATATAATAGAATCCATATAAAAATGCAAGTCCTTGAGATACAATCGTCGCATAGCCCGCTCCTTGAATTCCCCAATCAAACACCGAAATGAATAACGGATCAAGGATAACGTTGGCAACTACTGCGACTGTTACAAATCGAAGTGGCGTCTTACTGTCACCGAGTGCGCGCATGACCGTACTGATGAAGTTATAGCCAAACAAAAATAAGATTCCCATAAAATTAATTTGGAGGTATGCCTTCGCATCCTGCATCATCGTTTCCGGCGTGCCTAATAGATTCAATAATTGTTCAGCAAAAAAGAAACCAATGACACCAAGGAGAACAGCAAGTGAGGTCATCAGTACAACAAATGCGTTTAAATAGCGCTTCAAACCATCATCATTCTGCTTCCCCTTCTGCTGGGAAAGGATTGTGAGTGCTGCATTGTTCAGTCCGATAATAAACGCGAGGACAGTAAATAGAATTGTACTTGATATTCCAATCGCCCCAAGCGCAGTTGCGCCGAGTAGGTTACCGACCCATAAACTATCAATAAATTGATAGGATGTCTGCAGCAAGTTCGTAAGTAGAATCGGCCAGGAGAAATGAAATAATTGCTTTAAAATATTTCCTTCCGTAAAGTCATATTGCCTTGTCATATCCGATCAGCCTTTATATCCATATTTAGTCTATCCTTCATAATACCGGATTGATAAATATAAGCAAAAGAGAGGCTCCTGAAACCGAATCAGGAGCCTCTCTTTGTAACATATTTTTTGTTTAAGCATTTACCACTTGTTTTTCCGCATCGTTTTTGTTTTTATTTTTATCCATGAACTGAATCACGAGCATGATTGCGAAAATGACTGCACCAAAAAGATCCGTATTACCTTCCGGATACATAAGCAGGATACCTGCAACGAAAGCGATGATTCGTTCAATCCAGTGCAGCTTCCGGTACCAGAATCCGATTAGGCCTGCTCCGATTGCAATCATACCGGTAATTGCGGTAATAATAATCCAAGTAATCCCTAAGATGGTAACGTCAATCATTAACAGTTGCGGTTCGAAGACAAACATATATGGAATAATAAAGGCTGCAATCGCTAGTTTCGTAGCATTTACACCCGTTCGTATCGGTTCTCCGCCAGATATACCCGTCGCAGCAAAGGCTGCCAGTGCAACTGGTGGAGTGATGTCTGCCACAATTCCAAAGAAGAACACAAACATGTGCGCTGCAAGAATCGGGATTGCCAGCTCCAGCTGATCACTCAAGGCTAAAATTGCTGGCAAGGCGATGGTTGAAGTAATAATATAGTTCGCAGTTGTCGGTGATCCCATTCCAATAATAATCGACGTAATCATTGTAAAGAATAGCGTGAGCAAGATAAGCATCATATCATTGAATGCAATACTTTCTGCCATTCCAACTAAACTATTTCCTAATTTTAATCCTAGCCCACTTCTGGTCACTACCCCAACAATAATCCCCGCACAGGCTGTCGCTGCTGCTACCCCTAAAGCAGTTCGTGCACCGTCTGTTAACGCAGTCAAGAATTTACCAAGTGTAAATTTGCCCTTCTTGTCAAGGAACATATTCGTTTCCTTACTGAACATGCTCACAATAATTGCAGCAAGGATACCATAAAGAGCAGTCCGCTCAATACTAAAACCTTCAAACAGGAAATAGACAATCGCTACGATAGGTAAAAGCAAGTACAGTTTTTTCAGCACTTGCATTTTATTCGGAAGCTCTTCTTTTGGTAATCCAACTAGCCCTAATCGCTTGGCTTCCAGATGTGTCATCACCCAAATACCAGTGAAATAGAGTAATGCGGGTATAACCGCTGCTTTTGCAATATCCCAATACGGGACACCGGCAAATTCAATCATGAGAAATGCGGCTGCCCCCATAATCGGTGGCATAATCTGTCCGCCGGTTGAAGCGGCTGCTTCAACTGCACCTGCAAAGTTCGATTTATATCCAAGACGTTTCATCATTGGAATCGTATATGAACCGGTTGTTACCGTATTCGCTACGGAACTTCCAGAAATCGTCCCATTCAAGGCACTGGAGAAAATAGCTACCTTTGCAGGTCCACCAACCCGACGTCCTGCAATTGCAAGTGCCAAGTCATTGAAGTAAAGACCAACACCTGTCTGAACTAAAAATGCCCCAAATAAAAGGAATAAGAAAATATACGTGGACGATACTTGTAACGGCGTACCCAGGATCCCTTCCGTCGTAAAGAACATCGAATTAATTAACTGATTCAACGTCAACCCACGGTGGGCCAGCATTCCCGGCATATGCGGACCTAAATAAGCATAAACGAGAAACAGCGCTGCAATGATGACAATTGGTAATCCAACTGCTCGTCTCGCCGCTTCTAAAACGAGCAGAATTGCGATTCCCCCAATGATCATTTGGGTGTTATCAATTCCTCCGACTTTCATTACCAATGTTTCATAGAATACAGGCCAGTAGGCACTCACGGTAACGGACAAGATGATGAGGATCCAGTCATACCATGGAACACTTGATTTCTTTAATCCCTTCTTCGCCGGGAACAGTAAGAAAATGAGTGATAAAGCGAAACCTAGGTGAATCGTTCGTTGGATATATGCGGTGTAGGCACCAAATGCTCCGGTGTAAAGATGGAATAGAGAA
Organism: Oceanobacillus alkalisoli; assembly: GCF_021556485.1. Classification (GTDB taxonomy): domain Bacteria; phylum Bacillota; class Bacilli; order Bacillales; family Amphibacillaceae; genus Oceanobacillus; species Oceanobacillus alkalisoli. The sequence goes on from NZ_JAKGBW010000009.1 coordinate 42,385, forward strand.
AATGCGATAAGGATGATAAAGACAAGCCAGCCAAGAATCCCACCTAATTTTCTCTGGTTTGATTCCACATCATACTTTTCCATCAACTTCTGCTGTTCTTCTTCTGACAATTGTACCATATCTACTTGTTCATTTTTGTCACTCATCTATCTTCACTCCTTTCAAGTATTTCCATAGCGGCAGTTTATCTATTTGTACAGTATATGTTTCACCAGGTTCAAAATAGTCATTGAACCAAACCATCTGCTTCTCCGCTTCACCTCCGTACTGCCAGCGGAGCCGATGCTCAGATACTGTCTTCCCGTTGCGGATATCCATCGATTCAAAGATATAATTTAAATTGCCGACATGATATTTGCCATCCTTTACTTCAAACGTCTGCCCTTCCTCGGCATTGGAAGGCATGCCAATTCCATAGGATTCAAAAATCATTTCGTACTGCTCAATATTCAAGTCCGCGGTTACAATATATCTTTCTACCACATCGGTTAAGTGGATGGAATGAGTGAATATAATATCGAATCGGTCACCTTGATCGAGCGGCAACAATGCAACCAGTTCATTTGAATTCCTTTCATGAAAAGTAAGTGCTGACTTTGAAGGAATCAATAAAATGAAGCCAATTAGCAGGATGCCAAAAATAGGAATTATAATTTTAAGTTTCATTCTATGTAACCACCAGTTTTTCGGTCAATAAAACGGCCGGCTTTCAAAACTAGTTTACCGTCTTGATTGCCGGCCTTTATATTAAATCAATTATTAATCAAGTACTCCTGCCTCTTGGAAATAACGCTCGGCACCAGGGTGGAAGTCAATTCCAATTCCTTCAACTCCCGTTTCCGGTGAGATGAATTCTCCCTTGGAGTGTGAGATCGAGTCCGCATTATCATAGATTGCTTTCGTAATCTCATAAACGACATCTTCTGATAAAGAATCCGTCACGGCTATCATCGCAAGAACAGCTACCGTCTTGATTTCTTCATCAATCCCGCTATATGTTCCACCAGGAATCGTATCTTCCGCATAGTACGGATACTCTTCAATGATCGCATTAATCTTGTCCTGCTCAATCGGAATAACAGTAACATCTGTAGTTGCGCCTAGACCTTCAACTGATCCAGTTGGTGTGCCAGCTGTAATGAATGCAGCATCAATATTACCGTCTTGGATACCGCTAGTAGATTCATCAAAATCCAAGTGCTGAGCATCGATGTCATCCATTGTTAGATCATGCGCTTCAAGAATTTGTTCTGCGTTGATGTAAGTCCCTGAACCTGGCGCACCTACTGATACAGTTGCACCTGCCAGGTCTTCTATCGATTCAATTCCCGAACTTGCGGTTGTCACAATCTGTACCGTTTCCGGGTAAAGGGATCCAAGTGCTAATACATTATCAACCGGCTCCCCTTCGAATGCATTAATTCCTTCTTTTGCGAAAGCTACAACGTCCGTCTGGACAAACGCCAGCTCTGCTTCCCCTTCCTTGAGAGAGATAACGTTATCCGCAGAAGCATTGGATGATGGAGAATCTGTCTGAATCCCTGTCTCCTCAGAAATAATCTGCGCCATTTCTCCTCCAAGTGGGTAATAAGTACCGCCTGTTCCACCAGTAAGCATACTTAGAAACTCTGGTGCATCTTCTCCTGCTTCTGTTTCCTCACCATTTTCGCTACCAGCGTCATCGCCGCCAGTGTCGCCGTTTGCATCTCCCTCATCATCTCCACCGCCACCACACGCTGCTAAAAACAAAGCAAGCGCTATCAATAGTGCGAAGATAATGGATAATTTATTCTTTTTCATCTTACATCCCCCTTTCGTTATACGTAAAATTCTAACAAAAAGCTTTATTTTGTCAATATAATTCTTAGTAATTATCGACAAATTAGCAATATTTAACAGATAATTAACGATAATCTATTAGATAAACATAGATTCTGTTTGCACTATTTCTTTCTATCCACTTTACCTGCTTTAAATAAAAAAAGCAATAATATTGTATCCGCTTCCAGCAGAGTTCTTGACAATATTACGAAAATTCAATATGATGATGTGTAAATATTTAGATGTTTCTCATGATTGGAGGTAATGAGATGAAACTAAAATTAGCTGTATTTGGAATACAACCGACGATCGACCGAATCCATTCGCTTTTAGAAGAAAATAAAGAAATTGAACTACTACCTTTCACCTATTCAAAAGCAGAGGAGACAACTACTCTCCTTGATACCGTTTATAATTGTGATGTTTATTTATTTACAGAATATCTATCTTACTTATATGTTTACAACAAGATTGAAAAAGAACGCCTGCCTACGATTCAGATTGAACCGGATCCTTATATGGTGAGCGTGGCTCTATACCGTCTACAAGCGGAAAAAAACGTTAAACGAATTGCCTTTGATTTGTTTGATGAATCATATCTTGATGATGTTGTGCGAGAGCTGAACTTGGATGAGGAACCAATCAAGCCTATCCTATTTGACAGCTGGGAAAAGCCAGATACAGAGAAGCTAATCACTTCTTATACAACTCTTTGGAACGAAGGTAATATTGAATATGTACTTGCAAGCACAGAGGAAATCGCTGCAGAGTTAAGAGGACGAGATATTCCGGCAAGTACACTCCATCTGCCTGAGCTTCGGCTGAAAGAAGCACTCAATCAAACAATTTCACTCGCTAAACTGAGTGAGTCAGAGAATAACCAAATGGTTACAGGCTATATTTCAGTTAAAGGCATTGACGAAAAAACAGAAATCATCGGTCATAGTTTAGATATTTTAAAGCGGATTAGGAGAATATTGACGCGGTTTAGTACACGAACAGACACAACCTTTGTAGAAACAGAGGAAAGAAAATTTGTTTTATACGGCAGTGAGAAGCTACATAAACATTTGAAAGAACATTACCGGTCGTTTCCATTATTACAAGAAATGAAAAGCAGTATTAAACTTCCGGTTCATCTTGGGTTCGGTCTTGGGCTCAGTGCACTTGAATCTGCAAAAAATGCGGAAATAGCCCATGAAAGCTGTCAACGCAGCGAACACAGCATCTGCTATATTACGAATGAGAGGCAAGAGATGATTGGGCCGATTGGCGTGAAAAAAGAAATCGATACATCCAGTCTTTATCAGGCTTTAATTCATCATGCCCGCCTGAACAATGAGCTTTCCTATAATTTCATTGACTTTATTACCGACCGAAATAATGAGCCTTTTTCAACAAATGATGTGGCACTGTTTTATCAAGTGACGAAAAGAAGTGCCGAGCGGACAGTAAATAAATTGTTGACGGGTAATGTTATTAAAATTGCCGGTGAAGAACGCCCCTATAAAAAAGGCAGACCACGAAAACTATTTACGTTGAATCATTAAAAAATCCCCCTATCGTTCCTAAAAGGACGGTATGGAGGATTCTTTCATTCATGATGATGCGAACCCAAGTGTAAAACCCCCGCGGAATGAAGTTTCGTTTTACAAGCTCAGTAATTCACGGATGTCATCTTCGCTTAGGCTACTCAGCATTTGTTCGCCTGGTTGAATGACTTGGTTGATGAGTTCGCGTTTTTTCTGTTGCAGGGCGTAAATTTTCTCTTCAATCGTTCCTTCCGCGATGAGACGGATCACTTGAACAATCTTCTTCTGTCCGAAACGATGAGCTCTCCCGGTTGCCTGGTCTTCCACGGCAGGGTTCCACCAAAGGTCATATAAAATAACCGTATCGGCCCCTGTCAAATTCAGCCCGGTCCCCCCTGCTTTCAGTGAAATCAGGAAGACACTCTTCTCTCCACTGTTAAAGCGTTCGCTCATATGGAGCCGTTCCTCGGAACCCGTTTCTCCGCTCAAATAAAAGAAATCAATTCCTTCTTTGTTCAACTCTTTGATAATCAATTCATGCATACTCGTGAATTGGGAGAAAATCAGCATCCGTTTATCGTTTTCAAGAGTCGTCTTCACCGTCTCCATCAGTTGCATCAGCTTGCCCGATTCTCCTTGATAATTCTCGATAAACAAGGATGGGTGGCAACAAATCTGACGCAGTCTCGTGAGTCCCGCCAGTATTTTCATCCGGTTCTTATTAAAGCCGCTGTCTTTTAATGACTCGGAAGCATCTTGCTGTACTTGCTGAAGATAACCGACGTACAACTCCTTCTGCTCCTGGGTCAATTCAGAAAGACTGACAGATTCAATTTTATCAGGTAATTCCTTTAATACATCCTGCTTCAGGCGGCGTAAAATAAATGGTCTTGTTATACTCGCGATTCGTTCATTGGAAAGCTGCTTGAACTTCCGTATATTCGGCATTAGACCTGGCAAGATGACTTGGAAAATGGCCCATAATTCTTCTATCGAGTTCTCAATTGGCGTTCCGCTTAAAGCAAATCGGCGGGAAGCATTGATCTGGCGGATTGCCTGGGATGTCTTTGTTGCATAATTTTTAATATATTGTGCTTCATCTAGAATCAAGGTCTGAAAGTCGAGTTGGCTATAGTGTTCAATATCCTGCCGTACCGTAGAATAGGACGTAATCCAAACATCGGCACCCTGCTTATTCTTGATTTTTTCCAGTCTTTCCGCAGGTGTCCCGGTTAATATTTCAACGTTTAAATGTGGTGTGAATTTATCGAATTCATTCTTCCAATTGTAAACAACGGATGAAGGTGCGACGACAAGATGCAGCTTCTCACTCGGTTCAGATGCAAGATAAGCAATCGTCTGCAATGTTTTTCCAAGTCCCATATCATCTGCTAAAATTCCACCTAAGTGATAGCGGCTAAGTGACTTGAACCATTGGTAACCAGTAACCTGATAGGTCCTAAGTTCGGCATCAAGCTGCTTCGGTAATTCATCGACATGTTCTTCCGGTGAACGTAAGTGATGAATGAGCGAGCGGAATTCCGGATCATAGCTCTTCTTTGTATCGATCAGTTCATCGATTTGCGTACTCCGGTACAGCGGCATTTGCACGTTTCCGCTAGTTACATCTTGTTTTTTAATATCCAGTTGATCGAAAAAGTCATTTATCGAGGAAAAGGCATCATTTTCAAGCGAGAGCAATGCTCCGCTGTTTAAACGATAAAATCGTCTTTTTTCAATAACAGCCTGCAAAATCGCATCCACTTCCGACTCATCCACTCCATCGATATCAAAGCTGATTTCAAGCAGATTGGAAGCTGAATCAAGATTCACATTCGTCGTTGCTGTCGGTTCATGCTCCACAATCATATACTTCAAGTCTGACGTCAGGAACAATTCCACCTTTTCTGCTAGAAGCGGCAGGATTTCATAAAGGAATTCATAAAGCTCCTCTTCTGCTTCCGTCTCCAGGTAGAGCTCTTTTCCATTATACCGGAAGTTCGCATGCTCGATCAGCTCCATGATTTCCCGTTCTTTCTCGACTTCACGAATAATAATGACGTCTTCCTGACCGCCTCCGTTAAATGGATGAACGAGATGCTTTCCATAATGATATTCCAGTTTTCCATTCACTACGTCCTCCTGTAATTCGAGGTACAGTTTCGCCTGGAGTGGTACTTGAATGACTTCTTCAATAATATTCTCAGCAACCGTCACATCACCTACCGTTTTTAAAGACGGAATGACTTCTGAAAAGAAACGATCTGCCTGTTGTTTTGAAATTGCAAGAGCGTAATGATTGATATTGAATTTAAAAAGGTTAGCGACGATCTTCGTTTGCTCTGGCGTAATAAAGTAAAAGACCCCATTATTTAACAGCATATTATATTCTTGTAAAATGGACATTCCACTGCCTTCAGCAAGACGCAGCAAAATGTCTTGTTCATTACTTTTTTCAAGCATAAATTGAAAAGGGAAACCCTCTTCCGCAATCGTTATATCCTCATATGTCCGGTCTGCTACCGTAACCGTTGTCTTCCGGTTTGCAAGCTTTAAAAGCAAATCACGGGCGGCAAGCGGTGGGATTGTCATATACCGGTCATCGGCTGTATTTGTCATGGAATAGAAGGTGGAATGATAAATATTTTCATTCTTTTGAATCGCGTGGAGCATCTGGAATACTTCTTCATCCAATTGCAGGAGGTAATTTTCTTCTGGTCTGTACGTGAAGTTTTTCGTGAAAAAGTATTCTTTTCCAGCTAGGACTGCATCAATTAACTCGAACAGTTCTTTTACAACATAGGTGCGATTCTCACCAAATTTCAGTTCGATGAGCAAGTTCCCACTATAGCTTACGTGCAAATGATACTCTACTTGCACCGGCGTCTGATCCATGACTAGGCTCGGATTCTTCTGTTCCAATTGCTGCAGTTCGCTGATCTGCTCGATGAAACGATCCGTAATTTTATAATCATAGGAAACTGCCTGCTCTCCGGCTCCGTCCTTCGCTTGGATCATGAGCAAAGTTGCTACGATATGCTTACAAGACCCGTATGTGTCGAAAGCAGGACAATCACAATACGTATCAATCGTACCTTTATCGATGTCTTTTACATCGATTTCGACAAAGTAATCTTCTGTACCAGCAACGGTTGTTGTCCATACTCCATGATTCCTATCATAAAGCGGTTCACTGACCCTGCCCTTTTTATAATAATCGAGTCCCCGCCGGTAGATAACCGATGGGAATAATCTGCTGATGTTAACATCCTTTAATGGTTTCAAGATCATACTACCTGCCTTTATCTGCTATTGCCTCAATTTCTATTTTAAAGGAAGCAAGAACAAAAGTGAAAAGAAATCATGCATTGCTCTCCTGCTTTCTTCCTTTTATATAAAAATAAATATACATGATGATCGAACAAAGAATTGAAATGGATGATGCGATATAAATTGATGCGTAATTAAAATTCGATGCGAGCATTCCGAAAAATATTGCGGCAACCCCAATCCCTAAATCAAAGAAGGAGAAGAATGTCGCATTTGCCATCCCTTTTCGGTCTGCATCCGCTTTATCGACCGCCCATGCCTGAAGTGCTGGCTGAACGGTTCCGAATCCAAATCCATATAACGCTGCTGCCGTCAACAGAATCGTCGTACTCGGCAACCAGGCGAGCAATAGCATAGCGGCAAATATGAATATTGCACCTGGCACGAACACATAGAGATGTCCTTTCTTATCATAAATTTTCCCTGCAAAAAGCCGGGATATCATGAGAAAAATGGCATAGACAAGGAAATACGTTGCGATTCCTTCCACATCCCGCTCCAGCGCATGGAGGGGTAAAAAGGTAGCAATCCCGCCAAATGTCGCCGTAATAAAAAACATAAGAATCGACGGCTGTAACGCAGTCTTCTCCAGTACATCAAAACGGGCAGGTTTTGATCGCCTATCCGGTACTTCTACCTTTTTATATCCGATGCCAAGCGATAATAGTAAAGCGGTAAGCCCAAGCGCCGCAGAAATGAAGAAGATATCTCGGAACGAAATAATACCGACAAGAGAGAGCCCGAGTGATGGCCCCATAGCCAATGCGATATTTCCCGATAAACCGAAATATCCCATCCCCTCTCCCCTTCTCTTCGGTGGAATTAAATCAGTAGCAATCGTCCCTCCTGCAGTTGTTGAAAATCCCCAGCCCGCACCTTGAAGAATCCGAACCAGGCCAAGCAGGAAGATGCTTGCGAGGAACCCATAAATTCCCATTGTTATGACAAAAATAGTAAGTCCAATAATATATACAAAACCACGCCCTTTTGATTCTAGTGCATGACCTGCAAAGGGGCGCAATAATAACGCTGAAAAGGTAAAGATTCCAACGATGATCCCAACCATCTGGTCACTGCCGCCAAGTTCTTTTACATAAAGCGGAAGAGTCGGCAGTGTCATTTGAAAGCCAAGAAAAACAAAAAAGTTCGCTAACCAAATAAAAACAAAGTCTTTTGTCCAAATTCTGTTCTCTTTTGGGTTCGAATAAAGTCTTGCCTCTCCCATTTGATCAGACTCCCTCTCCTAAATGCTTAATACTAGATTATACCGGATTATTTCGAGAATGGAAATATTTAATATCCCAACCCGCACACTGAAGAGGATAATTGCTTTCATTCAGCGTAAGTGATTTGGCTCATTAACATATTCAGAGCTTTAATTACCGTTCAGTTGCCCGGGGGACGGATGCTTTCCACGGGCACGGCCTCAGCCTCCTCGGAAGAAAACCGCTTCCTGCGGGGTCTTCGGACACGTGCTTTTCCCGTAGGAGTCACCGTCCCCCGGGCAACTGAACTGGTAAGATGATTATTATAAATAGAAATTATTCCGTCAAGATAAGGAGTATACTTTTTCCAGAACATTAAATAGTGATTCAAATTCGACCTTTGCTGGTAGCAGTCCAGACACCTCGAGACTCCTGCGGGAGGTCGGCTAAGAAGGATTTTTTTTAATATGCTATTTCTTGAAACTTTTATCCATTTCACCCGTATAACCTACTACAACGAAACATACATATTTTTTATTCGAAAGGAGTCGGTGCTGGAATGGATTTGATGTTGGAAGTAAATGGGCTTAATAAATCCTTTAAAGACAAACAAGTTTTAAAAAACATTTCCTTCGAAGTCAAGAAGGGTGAAATAATGGCGATTCTTGGCCCGAATGGTGCTGGTAAATCAACAACCATCCGCAATATAATGGGAATCATGTACCCCGACGATGGAACTGTCACGTTCCATAACCACCAAGGGAAAGGAATACCGCAAAATAAAATTGGCTACCTTCCTGAAGAACGGGGCTTATACAAAAACGTAAAGGTCATGGACATCTTGCTTTACCTTGCCGATTTGAAAGATTATCCCGTTGGGAAGGCAAAAGAAAGAGTACTTGCCTACTTGAAAAAATTTGACTTGGAAGGTAAAGAAAACGTCAAGATGGAAGAGCTATCAAAAGGAATGGGACAGAAAGTACAATTTATCGGTGCAGTCATTCATGAACCGGAATTATTGATTCTTGATGAACCATTCTCTGGTCTTGACCCGGTAAGTCAGGAAATTTTCAAAGATGAAATTCGCAGTCTCCGGGATAATGGCACTGCAATTTTACTTTCATCCCACCAAATGAACTTAGTGGAAGAAATGTGTGACCGATTATTTATGATCCAACGCGGAGAGAAGGTCATTTATGGTTCACTTGATGCTGTGAAACAAGAGTATGCCAACTTTAAATGCACCATCCGCGGCAGCAATGAAAGAAGCACTTTAGAGGCCATTCCTGACGTTGAAAATATTGAACAGGACGGCGATGTCTCGATTCTTTATTTAACGAAGGATGTCAATCCAAACCATTGGCTGAAACAACTGCCAGACGATGTTACGATTCAGGAACTAGCGATTGACCGTGTATCTCTTCATGAAATCTTTATCGATATCGCAACAGATAAGCACTTAATGCCGGAAGAAGGTGAAGTCCATGCGTAATGCGATGAAAGTGGCGAAGTGGGAAATCAAGCGAAATATGAAAAATAAAACCTTTCTAATCGGATTATTCCTTACTCCCCTCTTAATTGTCGGTTTCGGCCTGATTGGCAGCTGGATTGGCGGCGATTCAGACGATGGCGCTGAAGGAGATGAGATGACTGTTTTCATCAATGATGAGATTGGCATTATCGATGAACTCTCGCAGTATGCTTCCGAAAGTGGACTGGACTTTCGGATAGAGGAAACGAATGTGGAAATTGGCGAAGTTGCTGCTGAGTTAGAGGAAGCGGAAGATACTGCCTATGTATTCTTAAATGAGGCTGCCTTGAACGAAGGCGTCATTCCAGTGTATATCGCTGAAGATGTGGATTCATTCTTTTCAAATCAGCTGGCCATTTTTCAAGCACCAATTCTTAGCTATCAGATGGAGACGCTTGGCTTAACGGAAGAGCAATCACTTGCTGTCTCTCGCGGGATTCATTTTGCGGAAATGGATGCAGAAGAAATCACGGACGATGGAGCTCTTGAAGACGAGGCAGCCGGTGAAGATTTCCTAGCGGGAATCGTTCCAGCATCTTTTGGTGGTATCATTTTCATTTCGATTCTTTTCACCGGGATGGCAATGTTCCAAAGTGCTTCTCAAGAGAAAAAAGATAAAATCGCCGAAATCATTCTCTCTTCCGTCACTCCTGAAGAATTAATGCAAGGGAAAATTATCGGCTATTTTGTTCTTGGACTTGTGCAAGCGGCTGTATTGCTCGTGTTCTTAGTGCCATTTATCCTGTTCACGACCGATATCCCGCTGTTTGAGTATTTATTCGTTCCGGAAACACTGCTGTTTGTATTCATTGCTGTGCTGAACTACTTGATGTTTGCAGCAATCTTTGTGGGAATCGGTGCTACGATTGAAGATGTGACGACTTCCGGCAACTTCCAAGGGATCGTCATGATGCTGCCATTCTTGCCATTCATTTTCATCGGTCCGGTCGTTGCAGACCCTTCTGGTTTAATGGCGCAAATCGGAACTTACATTCCGTTCACTGCTCCAGGAGTATTGCTGCTCCGCCTTACGATGCTCGATGTTTGGCCATGGCTTGAAATCGGCATCTCTCTTGCGATTATCATCGTCAGTGTCTTTATCTTTGTCAGGCTTGCTGGCAAAATCTTTAAGGTCGGAATTCTCATGTACGGGAAGAACGCAACCCCGGGTGAAATTTGGAAATGGTTAAAAGCCTAAACTTCTTTTTCCTTTTCATTTAAATATATACTATAATATTAGTATAATAGCATTCACTTGTGGGAGGTATTCATATGTTAATGTATGTTATAGCCTTAGGTATCGGAGTAAGCATCAGTTTAATTATCGCAAGCGAAGTATGGGATTAATAAGATGCGAAGAGCACATCCACGGTTTGGATGTGCTCTTTTTTTATGTAGTGTCCAGTTGCCCTGCTTGGGACGGGCGTTTTCCGATGAAAACCAGATGCATATGCTGATTGAGAATAAACCTGGTTACTTTCCATTAGAGTAAAGTCAGCGTATTGATGGGAAGATTAAACGTGATTGCTTTCCCACTAAAGATAGGTAAACGAGCTACTCGGAAAATATATGAAATAACGTTTCAAATTAAGCTTTCTCACAAAGCAATCCAGAGCCTAGGGGGGAGAAGGTTATACTCCGGAATGAAAGTAAGCCTTTTAAGCAACCAGTCTCTAAGGACCTTTTTCCCAATTATTCCGAATAGTTCTTTATCATCATTATGGATTTATTTCTTCTATTCCCTTGTTTACTCGTTTCATTCATATTATTATAAAACTATTAATCTAATTTTTTCCAAATACAAGGAGGCATTTATGAGGAACCTCAAGATTAGCTTTATCGTAATAGTATTACTTACTTTCTTTATTCATGTGGAAAAAATGGAGGCAGCAAGCGGACAAACTTATGAAGTGGGAGCAAATATTCTTCATGTTCGCGAGGATCCTGCAAGTGATGCAACTATTATTGGACTTCTACATAAGGGAGATAGGCTTACAGTCTTCCAGGAACAATACGGCTGGGTGCAGACTTATTATGGCGGAAGCACCGCTTGGGTTGCAAAGCATCATTTGATTCAGGCGAGCCCCGAAGTACCTGCAGCAAATCCGGAACAAACTGCAACACCAGCAAAGACAACGGAAGCTGCTGCAAACTCAGTGACCGTTACTGCTCCAAGTGTCAATATCCGTTCTGGTCCAACCCTTGAGTATGCGGTCATTGCCGGAGCATCCCAAGGGGAAACATTTAATACGATTTCCAAATCAGGTGATTGGATAAATGTTGAACTTAACAATGGAAATACCGGCTGGATTGCTTCCTGGCTGACAAGTTCATCGGGTGCGAGCACTGCAAGTTCAAGTGAACAAGCAACAGAGACAGCTACCACACAAGTTGCAAGTGTCAATACCGATAAGGAACCAACGTCAGCAAACCGCTCTCTATCTGGCTTCAATATCGTATTAGATGCCGGTCATGGCGGAAGAGATCCTGGTGCGATTGGTCTTGGCGGTGTGTATGAGAAAGAACTTGTTCACCAGACTACAAACCAGATTGCGCAAACGCTTCGGAATTACGGGGCAACCGTAATTGAAACACGGACATCGGACTACTATTTATCATTGGACGAGCGAGCAGATTTGAGCAACGCTTATAATACGGATGCATTCATTAGTATCCATTATAATTCATTCCCAGTTGTTTCTGTTCAAGGCTTCAATACATTCTATTATACAGAAGCTGGTCATCAACTTGGAAGACATGTCCATTCGAGTATAAGTTCTGCTGTTCCTTTAGCGAACCGCGGAATTGGACAAGCCGGCTATAAAGTTCTCCGTAACACGAATGCACCGGCCATTTTATTGGAGTTAGGATTTATTACGAGCCCTTATGATTTATCGGTTATTCAAACAGCCGATTATCAACAAACGGTGGCGGATGCGATTGCCAAAGGATTATTAAATTATTTTCATTAGACACGAATCCCTTCACCATTTTTGGTTGAAGGGATTTTATAATCAAATAAACCTGCTCCGGCTAACATCATAATGTGGAAACATTGAACTAACTTGCAGGATAGTTATTTTTTAAATTGTTCTAAACGGCTGAAGAAATCAACGACAAATTCATAAAAGATTTTTTCAGTCGGTAGTAGTTCGCGATCGGCCGGAATAATCATCCCAACCGTGCGGGTGACGACTGGATCAATCAAAGGGATTCGGACGGTTGCCCGTGGTAAGTTATCGACAAGCGTGCTTTCCGGAACGAGGGAAATACCAAGCCCTGCCGAAACAAGCCCTTTAAGTGCATCAATATCATCCCCTTCAGACGTAACAGTTGGGGTAAAGCCAATTTGCTCACAAGCTTGCATGAGAATACGCCGTAAGATAAAGCCTTCCGGGAACATGATGAAAGATTCATCACGAAGATCGGTGAGCCGTAATGCTTGCTGATTCGCCTTCGGATGATGCAATGGAACTAAGGCCACAATTTTTTCGGTCGACAACACCTTCCCCACCAGGCGAGATTCATCCATTGGAACGGGCGCAAGTAATGCCATATTCGTTTTCCCTTTCAATACATAGTCTTTTAACTCATAATAATTCCCTTGAATTAATTTAAACTTTACCGCCGGATAATGCCGCCGAAAAGCAGAAATCAAGGTCGGCAAAATATACAACGCTAATGTACTGACGAAACCGATATGAATCGTTCCTTTTTCTGGATCGGTATATTCATGAATGACCTGTTCGGCATCTTCAATCACATGAATCGCCTGCTCCATATGCTTTAAAAAGATTTCCCCGATTGGAGTGAGCCGGACATTTCTTCCTTCACGGATAAATAAGCTCACCCCCAGCTCTTCTTCAAGCTTTGCAATCTGCCGGCTAACCGCAGATTGTGCGACATGCAGGTGATTTGCCGCCTCAGTTACATGTTCCCTTTTCGCTACTTCAATAAAATATTTAATCTGTCTTAGTTCCACATTCGAGCCCTCCCAAACTTATTATCTCATATCGGCATTGATTATATCTATCTTTTATATTGTTTAGATAGATATAAAAAGGTAAAATAGAGGTATAATTATACGTATAGACATAAGGAGGAAGAGCATATATGAACACAATCAGTAATCAACTAGATACCGCTAATAAAGAAGTATCCGCATATCTGGATGGAATTTATCGTTCGGTTGTGAAACGCGACCCGAATGAACCTGAGTTCCACCAAGCTGTTGCTGTATTCCTCCAATCGATTCTCCCTCTACTAGAAAAAGAGCCTCATTATATGGAAATGGGTATTCTCGAACAAATCGTTGAACCCGAACGCGTTATTTCTTTTCGCGTTACATGGGTGGATGACAACGGCAAAACCCAAGTAAACCGTGGGTACCGGGTACAATTCAACAGTGCCATTGGACCGTTCAAAGGCGGCATTCGTTTTGATCCAAGCGTTAACTTAAGTATCGTTAAATTCTTAGGGTTTGAACAAACATTTAAAAACTCACTAACTGGCCAGCCGATCGGTGGAGGTAAAGGTGGCGCAGACTTCGATCCGAAGGGTAAGTCAGATAATGAAATTATGCGCTTCTGTCAAAGTTATATGACGGAACTTGCCAGATATATTGGTCCAGACGTTGATGTTCCTGCTGGCGACCTCGGGGTCGGCGCAAGGGAAATTGGTTATATGTTCGGCCAGTACAAACGAATCCGTGGTGCTTATGAGGCTGGAGTAATCACTGGGAAATCCCCAGATTATGGTGGAAGTCTTGGAAGAACGGAAGCAACTGGTTATGGGACAATCTATTTCTTGAAAGAAATGCTGAGAGATATTGGACATAACATTAGCGGAAGTTCCATCGTCGTTTCCGGTTCTGGTAACGTATCGATTTATGCGATGGAAAAAGCAAGCCGACTTGGAGCGAAAATCGTCGCTTGTAGTGATACTTCCGGTTACATTTATAATAAAAATGGAATTGTCATCGAAGTACTTAAGAAAATTAAGCAAGTGGATAAAGGTAGAGTAAGCGATTATCTGGAATTCGATCCAGATACAACTTACTATGAAAACTGTAAAGGGATTTGGAGTGTACCTTGTCACGTTGCCTTACCTTGTGCAACACAGAACGAACTTGATGAAGAAGATGCGATTGCACTCGTCAAAAATGGTGTCATCGCAGTTGCTGAAGGAGCAAACATGCCAAGCACACAAAAGGCAACGAATGTCTTTCTTGAAAATGGTGTCGCATTCGGACCAGCGAAAGCAACAAACGCTGGTGGAGTAGCTGTTTCCCAGCTAGAAATGGCACAAAACAGCATGCGCCTCAAATGGACGTTTGAAGAAGTTGATGAGCGTCTCCAAGATATTATGAAGAGTATTTACAATAACTGTGTAGATGCAACGGAACAATTCGATAATGCAACAAACCTAATCCAAGGTGCAAACATCGCCGGATTTAAGAAGGTTGCGGATGCAATGATTGCTCAAGGTGTTATCTAAAAACAGATAAGAAAAGACCTGCCATTCTTCTTGATTGGCAGGTCTTCTTTTTTATAGCAGCTGCATCGTTGTTACGCAAGTTCCATCCCCTTCATAAGTGGATAGAGTTTGTTCAGCTGTTTTATCTTCATACGATATCTTTACTTCATAATCATCATTGCGCGGCAACCAAAGATCGATGAAGCCATTATCCATTGTTTCCATCGTTTCATTCACAATCATGTCGCCTCCACTATCGATAATTTCTACTGCAAATGATTCGTTCACCATTTCTCCCTGACAACCGGTTAAGCTGTGGTCAAAGCAAGGATGGGTCACCTCTTCAAATGGAGCAATGGAAAGGAAAAATTTATCTGCTGGCAGTTCATAAATTTCTTCCTTATTATTAGTATAAGTGACAATTAATTCATTTGAAGTGATCGATGCAGATACATTTTCAAACGTACCTGTACTGTATTCATGAACAAACTGTTCAATATCCGTTGGCGCCTCCGTGTCTGCCGCTTCTTCTCCAGCACTGCAAGCTGACAGGATGAGACCTGAAATTACAAAGATAAGTATTGTCATTTTTCTCATCATCTATTCCACTCTCCCTGCATAAAATTAATCTCATGCTTTTATTTTAGCATGGTGGCATGCGTTCTGGAGTAGCTATAAATGAAGATTGCTTGACAACTTCCTCACCCTAAAACAACACGGTCATCTTCGAACTGCTCCCCGCGAATCCGCTGGAATTCATGTAGAAGGTCTTCCACTGTTAGTCTTTGTTTATCAATCCCGCTTGCTTCAAATATAATCTGTCCCTTATCCATCATGATTAACCGATTTCCGAGGTCAAGGGCTTGCTGCATATTATGCGTTACCATCAGAGTCGCGAGCCCAGCATCTGTAACCACCTTTTTCGTAAGACCCGTAATTAGCTCCGCCCGGGATGGATCAAGCGCTGCAGTATGTTCATCAAGCAGCAAAATATCTGGATCGGTAAATGTCGTCATGAGCAGCGATAATGCCTGCCGTTCCCCGCCTGATAACATTCCGACCTTTGCCGTCAAACGATCCTCCAGCCCGAGGTTTAGAGTCTGCAAATATTCTTTGAACATCTTCCGTCGACTTTTTGTAACACCAAAGGTTAATTTCCGCTTTTTATTTCTCGAATAAGCCATTGCTAGGTTTTCTTCAATCGTCATGGATGGGGCTGTCCCTGCCATCGGATCTTGAAACACGCGGCCGACAAACTGTGAACGTCTATACTCCGGCAGATGGATCACCTGTTTCCCGTTAATGAGCACATCTCCGACATCCGGATAAAGCTGGCCGGCAATGACGTTCATCAAGGTAGATTTCCCGGCACCATTACTCCCGATAACAGTGACGAAATCTCCCTTTTCTAAGCTTAAATTAATATTATTCAAGGCCGTCTTCTCATCAACTGTTCCTTCATTAAAGACAATGGAAATATTCTTCACATCAAGCATTTAGCCAACCTCCTTGATCTCTTGCTCTAAAGCCCGACGTTTTTCAATTCGGCGCTTCTTCTCACGCTGGGTCTTTAGAATCTTCGGTGAAATAAGTGCAATAATAACGATGATTGCGGTAATCAATTTCATGTCACCCGTTTCAAAGAAATCAAAACGCAACGCAAGTGTCACAATCATTCGGTAGATGACAGCTCCACCAATGACTGCCAAGGTTGCCCGCGCGATCGTCTTCGTTCCGAAGAGCGCTTCTCCGATAATAACAGATGCTAGACCGATAACAATCATTCCGATTCCCATTCCGACGTCAGCAAATCCACCAAGCTGGGCGATTAGACCACCCGAAAGAGCGACTAACCCATTGGATAGAGCAACCCCAAGAATCGTTAAATTATCTGTGTTAGCAGACAAGCTGCGAATCATCCGCTTATTATCCCCGATCGCCCGGATTGCAAGACCAACCTCTGTCTTCAGGAAATAGTCGGTAATAAGCTTGATGATAACCGTCACAAGAAGCATAACAATTAAAATTCCCCACGTGCTCGGCAACCGTTCAAGCCCGAATATACCTAGCATGCTGTTCAACATGTTATCGATTGGTGCTCCCCATACGTTCCCTAATTGATCAAAAATGGTCGCTTCTGTATGGAGGGATAAGGTCGGCTGGCCGAGAATACGGAGGTTAATCGAATATAATGCCGTCATCATAAGAATACCGGCTAAGAGGGCATTTACTTTTCCTTTTGTATGCAAGAGTCCTGTTAGCGTTCCTGCAAGGAAACCTGCAATACCAGCAAGAATCGTAGCGATAATCGGCGGAACCCCGTTGATGATGGCTAATGCAGCAACAGCAGCTCCTGTGACAAAGCTTCCATCGACTGTTAGATCAGGGAAATCAAGAACTCGGAATGTCAAATAAACACCAAGTGCCATGATTGCATAAATAATCCCGGATTCTACTGCACCAAACATTGAAATAAACATATTTTGTACTCCTTCTGCTGACTTCTTTCTTCTAATAGGATAAGTCGCCAATATTAGCGACTTATCCTATTTTTACTCTATAAATTGTGCATCTTCATCCCAGTCAGAATGCCATTCGACGTTTTGCGCTTCAGCTGCCTCTTTGTTAATGAACAGCTGCATTTCCGCTGGATATTCTACCGGAATTTCGCTTGGAGATTTGTCATTTGTTAAAATATCGACAGCCATTTCACCTGTACGATACCCGATTGTATGATAATCGATCCCAAATGTTGCAAAGCCACCCTTTGCAAGGGAATCTGGTTCACCTACAATGAGTGGTATTTCATGATCGTTCGCAACACCTACAACACTGTCAAGTGCTGAAACTACCGTATTATCTGTGATGATATATAGTACATCAACGTCTTCCACTAATGAGACTATCGCTTGCTGTACTTCGGATGTGTTAGCTACAGTACGCTCCACAACCGAGAGACCTGCTTCTTCTGCAGCTTCTTTTACTGTATTTACTTGCGTGACAGAGTTTTGCTCGCCGGCATTATAAACTGTACCAACTGCCGCATCCGGGAAATATTCAGCAATAAATTGTACTGTTGACTGGATTCCCTCTGGATGCAAGTCCACCACTCCTGTTACATTACCGCCAGGTTCTTCCATCGAATCAACAAGCTTTGCCTCAACCGCGTCTGTTACAGATGTGAATAGTATCGGAATTTCACTTGTTGCTTGTAAGGCACCAAGTGCACTCGGTGTCGAGTTTGCAAAGATGAGATCCACTCCATCCGCTACAAAACTATCAGAAATCGGCTTTACATTATTCTGATCATTTTGCGCACTGTCAAAATCATATTCCACATTTAAACCAGCATCTTCCAATGCTTGCTGGAATCCTTCATATGCAGCGTCAAGTGACGGATGCTCAACGATTTGCGTTGCACCGATGTTGTATACTTCACCATCTGCATTTTCATTATCACTGCTTTCTGTTGCTTCTGTATCACTTGAGCCGCAAGCTGTAAGCAGCAAGAGCCCAATTGTTAACAATGTCCAAACTATCTTTCTCATTCACTTTACCCCCTGTGCGCATTAACGTACTAAAGTAATATTGTATACGTGTGATTTTATCATATTTTCAGTAATTAAGATAGCTGTTTTTAAAACAATTCTAAAAAATGAGTTGGTTAGTATTGGTTTAAAAGGAAAAAGCCATGCAGATTATGCCTCTCTACATGACTTTCTATCTATTCTTTGGCAATTTCAAAGCTTTCTAGCATATAATGAAATCTTGCCCCATGCCCCTCTGCTGCTTCAAGAAAGTAAACTTGTTTAATGATGAAAACTTGCTCATTTATCGTATCCATCACGTAATAACGATGAATCGGTGTATTCCATTCGCTGCCGAAGCTCTCTGTGTCCCTTGAGCCATCCAGTCCCATCCCTAGAATCATCTCCGCTTCAATCGGCTCCGTCGTTCGCTCCTCTCTGCGGATACCCATTCCTGCATCTGCTTCTATTTCCTCTTTAATCCTTTCGATAACTTCTTCAGTCGTCGTATTCTCTTCCCGACTGATCTCCATATAAACTTTCTGGAAAATCGGGATAGCGGACTTTTCTTTTTTTGAATAACGCATGCTCTCATTTAATAAAATACGATGAAACCACGGTTTAAACGGTTTCTCTTCATCAAATTTTTCCAGATGCCGATAAACTTTAATAAATGTTTCCTGAACAATATCAAAGGTATGGTTATGATTTCTCGTAATGCCGTAAACCGTCTGGATAGTATCATCCACATACCGGTTATATAACGTTTGAAATGCGTGTTGATTTCCCCTTTTGATTCTCCTAATCAATTTTCGTTCCTTATCACTCACCTCACCACCCCTTTCCAAAATCTCTTCACTAATAAATACCCCCCAACTCGCAAAAAAGTTTGAGAAAACTTAAAAATGAGACAAATGGGGTCAGAGCAACTGTCCCACTTCACGTGGGACAAGTGTTCTGACCCCAATGTCCCGTCCAAAATAAAAACAGCCAGTATCTGCTTATCTGGCTGTTTTCTTATAGAATAATATTTCGTTTTTTTGCTTCAAAAATTAGTTCTTCCCGGAACTTCGGATGGGCGAGATCGATTAATGCTTTTGTGCGTTGTCCTAGCGTTTTGCCTCGCAAATTAGCGATTCCATACTCCGTCACGATGTAATTCACATCATTCTTGCTCGTCGTTACAATCGCTCCTGGCGACAAGATTGCTTTGATTCTGCTAACGGTCCCATCTTTTGCCGTCGACGGGAAGGCGAGGAAGCTTTTTCCGCCTGGTGATAATACCGCACCGCGGACAAAATCGACTTGCCCGCCCGTTCCTGAAAAATGCATCGTCCCCATTGACTCTGCACAAACTTGGCCGAAGAAATCTATTTCAATCGCAGAATTGATCGACATGAAACTCGGAATCTGCCTAATGATACTTGGATCATTGATATATTGGATCGGCAGCATCGTTAATGCTTCATTTTCGTGAATAAAATCATATACCCGCTTGGAACCGAAGGCAAAAGATGCAACGGTTTGCCCGCGATGCAAAGTCTTCTTCTCATTTGTAACCGCTCCTGCATCAATTAATTCAACCATACTTTCGGTTAACATTTCTGTATGGATGCCGAGATCCCGCTTTTCCCGTAATGCAAGCCCTACTGCATCCGGAATAGCGCCAATCCCAAATTGAATGACGGATTCATCTGGTATTTCTTCAGCAATATAGCTTGCAATCTGCTTGCTCACCTTATCCAGTTCAGGACGCGGGTAATCAGGCAGCTTCACATGATTCTCACACAATGCTTCCACATCGGAAAGATGCACGACAGGTCCTGTCACGGAGCGGGGAATATGGTTATTCACTTCCAGGTAAATACGCTTCGCCTTCTTAAGTAATGCCTCACTAAGAGCTGCAGAAGGACCAGTACTGAAATTTCCGAATTCATCCATTGGGGCAACCGCAAGAAAAATTGCATCTATTTGGTTCTGTTCCCCAATTAAAGACGGCATATCACGGAAATAGGATGGCATCACATCAGCAATTCCTTGGTTAACAGCCTTTCTGGCAAAACCGCCGGAAAACCAAGAAACTCCAGTTATTCCCGGATACTCCTCGCTGTAAGCACCCATCGGCAACCAATCCAAAAGCGTATGATAATATACATCGGCCAAGTCTTTTTCCCCTACATGTTCATCAAGCGCAGCAATAATCCCGGGAGGTGCCGAAAGACCGATATCAGAGCCGCAAACCCAGCCTGACTCGACGTGCTGGGCTATTTTCTCCGGTGTCGTCTTCTTCGCTTCGTACGGTGTCACGTAATCATTCATCTGCTTTGTAATCCTTTCTTCAGATTAGTTTCAGACTATACCGCTTTGTTCTTTTTCGTTTTTGCAATTTGCTTACTTCTTAATTGACCGCATGCTGCATCAATATCTGCGCCGTTTTCCCAGCGCACTCCACTATTGATGCCACCTGCTTTCAATGTTTGGTGGAATTCCTGAATCGTATCGACATGGCTTCTTTCATACTGAATATGCTCATCGACCTTGTTATACGGAATCAAGTTCACATAAGCTAAATGACGGTGGTTATAAAGAAGCTTGACGAGTTCCTTTGCTTCCTTTTTGTGGTCATTGACATCTTGTAGCATAATATATTCATATGTTATGCGGCGGTTTGTTTTCTCAAGATAATAATCAACGGCCTTCATAAGCTTCTCAATTGGAAATGCTCGGTTGATTTTCATAATTTGCGTACGCAGTTCGTCATTCGGAGCGTGCAAGGATATAGCAAGATTCACTTGGATTCCTGTATCGGCAAACTCATAAATCTTATGAGCAAGCCCGCTTGTTGAAACGGTAATATGACGGGCACCGATGTTCAAGCCCTTATCATCGTTTACAATATAAAGGAAATCCATTAAGTTATTAAAGTTATCTAATGGCTCACCTATCCCCATGACAACGATATGACTGACCCGTTCGTCCTTCCCTTTCAAGTCAAGATTCTTCTGAACATGCATAATTTGTTCAACGATTTCTCCACCTGTTAAATCCCGGCTCTTCCGGAGCAATCCGCTTGCACAGAAGGAACAGCCGATATTACAGCCGACCTGCGTCGTCACACAGACAGAAAGTCCATAATCAAAGCGCATGAGAACCGTTTCAATTACATTTCCATCTGCAAGCTTAAAGAGATATTTAACCGTTCCATCTTTTGATTCCTGTCTAACTTCCTCTTCTAATGTTGATAAGTCATAGTTTTTTTCCAATAATTGAATGGTTGTTTGGTTAACATTGGACATGTCAGAAAACTGGTTCACTCGTTTCTTATATATCCAGTCCCATACTTGATTTGCGCGAAAACGCTTCTCGCCATTTTCGATTAGCCAATCTTCCAGTTGCTTAAATGTTAATCCATAAATGGATTTTTTTGCCATGATGTTTCCCCATTTCTTTTACTTTTCCTTCCTTAATCTTACTTTAATCCGTCTATAGTAGCAAATCGAATTCTCAGCTTTAAGCGGATAAGTGGACGGCATTTATTCAAAAGATTATCCTTTATAGTAATGACTCCATTTTTGCAACCTGCACAAACTAAGTGTACCTTTATGATGATTGCTTTCATTCAGCGTAAGTGTCCTGCGCATTCACTAGTTTAGATCACTAATCGCCGTTCAGTTGCCCGGTGGACGGATGCGCATCCTAAGGGCACGGCCTCAGCGTCCTCGGAAGAAGGGCACTTCCTGCGGGGTCTTCGGACACGTGCTTTTCCCGTAGGAGTCACCGTCCCCCGGGCAACTGAACTGGTTAGATGATTCTATAAATAGAGATTTTCCATCACGATAAGCATTAAACTCCTGGAATATTAAACAGTGATCTAAATTCGGCCTATGCTGGGAGCAGTCCAGACACCTCGAGACTCCTGCGGGAGGATAGGCTTGGTGAGACCCCTTAATGCTCAGCAGGTGCGACAGGTGTCTGGACTGCGGACCTCCAGGAGAAAGTTTCGGAGTTACGCTCACTTCTGCTGAATGAAAGCAATCATCAGGTTGAATAGATTTGTTTTAGTTGTGAAAAATAGAGTACTGAGATTAAAGGAGTGAGTTGGTTGAAACATGAACATGCTAAAAATTTTAATAAAATCCCTTTGTCTGTACTAGACCTTGCACCAATTCGCCAAGGTTCAAATGCAGAGGAATCGTTTAAGGAAAGTGTGGAACTTGCCAGGCACGTTGAAAAGTTAGGCTTTAACCGTTACTGGCTAGCTGAGCATCATAATATGCCGGGGATTGCTAGTTCGGCGACATCTGTCTTGATTTCTCATATCGCCGGGAATACGAATTATATGCGTGTTGGAGCCGGGGGCGTTATGCTGCCAAACCATGCAACGCTTGTCGTCGCTGAACAGTTCGGCACGCTTGAGTCCCTCTTCCCGGGAAGGATCGACCTTGGACTTGGCCGAGCGCCTGGAACCGACCAAGCGACAGCCTTTGCTCTAAGACGAACCCTGAATGCAGGACCAGAGGAATTTCCAATGCAAGTAAATGAATTACAGGATTATTTTTCTGACGAGCCGAAAACAAATATCCGGGCTGTTCCTGGCCAGGGACTGAATGTTCCAATCTGGCTGCTTGGCTCCAGCGACTTTAGCGCAAGGCTTGCTGCCCATAAAGGACTGCCTTTCTCCTTTGCAAGTCATTTCGCACCAGCTTACACGGTTCCAGCATTAAAGCTTTATCGGGATAACTTCGAAGCTTCTGATGTGTTAGAGAAGCCATATGCGATGGTTGGTGTCAACGTGATTGCAGCAGATACAAACGAAGAAGCAGAGTATCTGGCAAGCTCCCAGTATATGCAATTCCTTGACTTGCGCCGCGGGAAAACAAGAAAACTCCAGCCACCAATTGAAAGCATGGATAGCGTCTGGTCTCCAATGGAAAAAGCTGCCGTCTATGAATCGCTTGATCCACGCACAACGATTGTCGGGGATAAAGATACGATCAGAAAGGGTCTCATCGCATTCCAAGAAGAAACTGGGGCAGATGAGATCATTATCGGATCACAGATTTTCCACCTGAAAGATCGATTACGTTCGTATGAAATTGTGGCTGATTTATTCGATTAGTAAGAACAAAGGCGCAAGCGCCCGTTTAGCAACGTACAAACTGGAGCACTCCGTAATGAGATAAAGGAAACACAACGAACGATAGTGAGTTGATGTTGACTTATCGATTGGAGGAGTGTGAAGTTTGCTAGTTGCTGGGCGCTGGAGCCGGACGTGGCTAGCCCTGGATATCAAGTTATCCACAACATTTTTATTTTATAACTTCAAAAATTTAATCAAAAAAATTGGGGCATAGCTTTCCGTTAAAGCAGAAAGTTATGTCCCAATTTTAATTCGTATTATCTTCCTCTAATTCTTCTTTCTTCCCATGAATAACATCTTTCAAATCATCTTCAACCGTAATATCCGCCAACTTGACTTTTTTCCGGTAAGCCGCTCTCGTAACCAAATGCCCGGAGACTGGAGCAGTCAGGAACACAAAGGCAATCCCTAAGACAAGGCGCACACTGAAGTAATCCTGACTTTCAAGAATATAGATCAGTGCACCTGTCAGGGTAAGCAGTACACCTAGCGTTGAGCTCTTGGTCGCTGCGTGAGAACGGGTGTAGACATCAGGAAATCGAATCAGTCCGATTGCACTAATAACAGCAAATAATGAACCGATAAAAATCAAGATGGCACCGATATACTCAATTATCACGCTTACGTTCAATGATAACACCCCTCTCTATGTACTTCGTGAAGGAAATCGTACTAATAAATGCCAGGATGGCAAGTACGAGAATTACTTCCAAGAATGCACGAGTATTGAGGAGAATTGAAATAATCGCAAGTGAAGAAACGATTTGAACACCAATCATATCAAGAGACAAGACGCGGTCTGGTAAACTCGGCCCAATAATGATACGGATGAGGGTAATGGCGATCGCCACTCCGAATAATATGAGCGATGTAACTAGCAATGTATTAATCATCAGCGCGTCACCTCCATAATTGCTTTTTCAAACGTGTACAAGGATTTGAGCAGCATCTCTTTTGATTCTTCCAGATCCATGCCGTGAATGTATAGGTAGTCTTCTTCCGGAGCAACCTCCATCACTACTGAACCCGGCGTGAGCGTAAGAAGTAATGAAATTGCCGTGATTTCCCACTCCCCCCGCATTTGTGTCTCATATTTGAAAATACCTGGTTTATACGTTACTTTCGGACTTAAAATATGCTTCAACACCCAGATACTCGATGAAAATGTCTCACGGATAAAGATAAGTATTAACTTAAATAAAGCCCATGGGCGAGCGAGATAGAACCGCTCCCCGAATAATCGGTGCATCAGGAATACGATTCCGATTCCGACAATATATCCGAAAACGAATGTAGTGAATTGCAATTCGTATTCGTCACTAATAAATACCCATAATATCGCAATAAATACATTTAGAAAAAATTGTGCTGGCATCCATCGTCAGCTCCTCTTTTAACTGTTGCCTATAGCCGCTTGCTACAGGCAGCAATCTAATTACTCTAATACAGCATCAATATAAATTTGCGGGTTGAGCAAGGTGTTGGCTGCATCTGCTACGTAGGGGGCAAAATATTCTGCTCCGATTCCAAACGTAAACATGAGTGCGGTCAGTAATCCAAATGAAACAATCCAGCCCCTTTTCATTGGTACTTCATCATCAAAACTAATAATCGTCTCTCCCCAAAAGCTGTTCAAGAAAATCCGTAAGAGGGAGTAAAGTACAAAGATACTGGAAATGAAGGCAAGTGCAAGCAGAACATAAGAGCCTGCTTCAATTGCTCCTTGACCAACTAGTACTTTTCCGATAAAACCACTGAGCGGCGGTACTCCGGCTAAGGATAGCATGACGATAAAGAACATCCAGCCAAATGCCGGATAGTTACGGATTAATCCACTCATATTATCGAGTCGTTTCTCTCCTGTCACGGTAATCATCGTACCGGCAAGCAGGAAGAGCAGGGATTTCGCAACCATGTCATGCATCAGGTAATAAACCGCACCTTCCAATGCTTCCTGCGTCATCACAGCAAGCCCGACTAGTATAAAGCCAACCGCAATAATAACGTTGTACGCAACGATTTGCCGGATATCTTTATAGGCAATCGCTCCAATACTACCCATAACGAGAGTCAGACCAGCTAAAATTCCTATTATCGTATGGGTAATCTGCGGTTCATGGTAAAAGATCAACGTGAACACGCGGATCATGACGTAAATTCCTACCTTCGTCAGTAACCCTCCGAACAAAGCTGCAATAGCAGTCGGTGGTGCACTGTACGAACCCGGCAGCCAAAAGTATAGAAGGAGCCCGGATTTCAAAGCGAAAACGATCAAGAACACGAGACTCGTTACCGTAAGCAATGGCGTTTGTCCTGATTCACTGATTAACACTGAAATATGCGCCATATTCAACGTCCCGAGCTGTGCATACAAATACGCGATAGCAACAAGGAAAAACCAAGAAGAGATAATATTGATGACAACATACTTAAGTGATTCCCTTAGCTGCATCCTTTTTCCACCGAGGACAATCAACACATATGATGCAAGCAGCATAATCTCAAAGTTTACATAGAGGTTAAAGATATCGCCTGTTAAAAAGGATCCGTTAACACCTGCAAGGAGGAAATTAACAAAGGAGTAGAAATACATATTCTCAATTTTCTCGCCGATCGAGGAAAATGCATAAATTAAACAAATTAAAGTTACGATACTAGCGACAGTCACAAGAATGACTGCAAAGGAATCCGCTACAAACAGAATACCAAACGGCGGTTCCCAGCCTCCAAAATCAAGCCGGATAATGCCATCCGTTTGAATCCAGTGGAGCATGTACATGCTCGTTCCAATAGTAGCCAATAGCCCCAAAACGGTTATTACCCGTTGTGTTTTTATATAAGGTCTTAAAAAGATTAGAATAATGCCGAGCATAATTGGAAGAGCCATCGGCAGTACAATAATATTATTCATACTTACTACCTCGCAATTCTTCCATGTTATCCGTTCCAAGCGTCTGGTAAGCACGATATGCAAGTACAAGCACGAGTGCCGTCACCGCAAAGCTGATTACAATCGATGTTAAAATTAATGCTTGCGGAAGCGGATCAACAAATGTGCTAATATCTTCATCTCCCAAAATCGGTACATTACCCGTTTTCAGGCCACCCATCGTTATAATTAATAAATGTGCGGCGTGGGAATAAACGGCTGTTCCGAGAATGACACGGATCACACTTTTCGATAGAACAAGATAAGTCGCAATCGTGACTAAAACGCCGGTTAGGATGATCATCAATGTTTCCATAACCTACACATCCTCACTAATACTTAAGATAATCGTAATTACAACACCGACTACCGCAAACGAGACACCAGCTTCAAATATCGTCACAGTCGACAGTTCAACTTCACCGAAGAACGGAACTTCAAAATAATCAAAGCTTTGAGTAAGAAACGGCACATCAAATACAAATGCACCGAAGCCCGTCCCGACTGCCAAAAACGCTCCGAATGCAGCAATTTTTTTGAAGTCGATAGGTATTCCCTTGCGAATCGTATCCATATCGTACACAAGAAACAGGAGTACAAATGCAGCTGCAAGAACAAGTCCTGCAATAAACCCGCCTCCTGGGCTGTTATGCCCAGCGAAAAACAGGTAAACAGCCAAGGTCAGGATAATAAATACAGAGATCTTCGTAACGGTTCTTAAAATAACGTTATTGATTTTCAAGCTTATCCCCCCGCTTTCCTGCCTTCAATTTAATAATGGAATACACTCCAAGTCCGGCAATGAGGAGCACGACAACTTCAAGCATCGTATCAAATCCACGGAAGTCACTTAAAATCGTATTTACGATGTTGCGACCGCCTGCAAGTTCATAAGAATTCTCGAAGTATGTCGAAATCCGTTCAAACAAACGATTATTTTGAACTGCCAAAGCAACGACAGTGAAGGTTGCACCAACACCTATTGATACGAACAATTTCGACATATTTATTCTTCTTGTCTCTTTTTCCCGTTTCCATTCCGGTAAGAAATAATAAGCAACAAGGAAGAGAACAGTCGTTACCGTCTCAATAACCATCTGTGTTAGCGCGAGGTCTGGGGCCCGGAAAATAACGAAAAAGAGTGCAACCCCATAACCCAGTACACTGTTTAGGAGAATTGCTGTAAGACGAGATTTTGCAAACAGGATGGAAACAGCTGCAATAATCAAGGTCATTGCGATAATCCATTCAAAAGTCGAAATCTCCGCATTACCCGAAATCGTAAAGTCATACGACCCAGTCAAGATAAAGGCTCCGGCAACAAGCACAATGAAAAACAGATAAATATACATCATATAATGACGCAGTAAACCTGTCATATAGCCATTCGTAAACGTTCTTGAAAATTTCACACCCTGTTCGAGCGTGAAGTTATACAAGGAATTCAGCGACCAACCTGTTGGGAATATCGCATAAATCCAGCGCCAGGCTTTCGGGAAGGAATAAAGCAAGATACCAAGGACAATGACACCAATCGTCATCCATAGCGCTGTATTAAGTCCGTGCCAAGCTGATATCTTAACACCTAAGTCCACTTCTGCCGCAAGCGTCGGAAACACACTTTCCACCGCTGGACGGATAATATAATTCCCAAGCACATTCGGCATGAAGAAAATAAGAACGACAAACGCTGCTAAAATAACCGGAGAAATAAGCATTCCGCCTGGACCTTCACTAGCCGGTCTTTCCAAACGCTCTTCCCTGTATGGCCCAAGAAACGTCTGAAATACAATAATCATGCTATAGACAAAGGTGAAAATACTTGCCACCCATGCAAGAATCGGAATCAAATTACCGATTGTATCCATATGAAATAGTCCAAGCTCGGTAATATCAACAGCTGCCTGGAAGAACATTTCTTTACTCAAGAACCCATTGAATGGAGGCAGTCCTGCCATAGAAAAGCTACCGATTAGGGAAATAGTGAAGGTAATCGGCATAATCGTAGCCAAGCCACCAAGTCTCCTAATATCTCGTGTCCCCACTTCATGGTCAACGATTCCAACTACCATGAATAGTGCACCTTTAAAGGTCGAATGGTTTACAAGATGAAACAACGCAGCAAAAGTAGCCTGTGAGTAGAATACGGATTCGGTTGAATAACCGAAGTTAAGAGCAACAGAGCCCATCCCGAACATGCTCATAATCATTCCGAGCTGACTGACCGTCGAAAATGCAAGGAGCGCTTTCAGGTCAGTTTGCCGCACTGCCTGGAAGGAACCCCAGAACAACGTGAACAACCCTACTCCAGTCACTACCCAGAACCAAATCCCATCACCGCCAAATACAGGTGTAAAACGGGCAACTAAATAAATTCCCGCTTTTACCATTGTTGCAGAGTGCAGATATGCACTTACCGGCGTCGGCGCTTCCATCGCATCCGGCAGCCAGATATGGAATGGGAACTGGGCAGACTTTGTAAACGCCCCTAATAAGATGAGCAGCATTGCCGGTACAAACAAGCCGTGATCCGTCATACCCGGCATGATTTGAATAACCTCCCGCACACTCATCGTCCCAGTCATCGAATAGATCATCAGAAATCCAACAAGCATTCCGAAACCACCACTTACCGTAATAAGCAATGATTTCTGTGCTCCTTCCCGTGAACGTTTCCGCTGATACCAGAATGCAATTAAGAGGAAGGAAGAAATACTCGTCAATTCCCAGAACACATAAAGCCCCATCATGTTATCAGAGAGGACGACACCAAGCATCGCACCCATAAACAACATTAAATAAGTGTAAAAGTGACCCAACTGTTCATTTTCAGACAAATAATAAATCGAATAGAGGATCACGAGTGTTCCGATCCCCGTAATAAGTAAAGCTAAAATTAAGCTAAGCCCATCCAAATAAGTGGTAAAGTTAATACCATAGGAAGGAATCCAGGATATGGTATGCAAAAAAGTCTTGCCATTCGCTATCTGAGGTATATAAGTCAAAAGATAGATAAATAATGATACAGCAACGATCATCGGTAATAGTCCGATATGTAGCCGTGATCCTTTTTTATAGAATAGGGGAATAAATATTGCAGCTAAAAAGGGTATGAGTACAATGAAATTCAACGTTCCCAAAATCAAACCTCCAATCAAAATTCACCTGATGATTGCCCAAAACATACAGGATTTTCTTAAGAAACATGCCAGTTTTGTTTTATATATGAAGTTATATCATGATACCTTGACTTAATAAGTTACGCGTATGATAATAGGGGCAACAAACCACTTGGAAATAAGGGGTTAAACGGTATGTTTAAAAATGTGTTTTAGTAGTAAAACTTATGTGGAATGGATATTACAAGTATTAATTATACATGAAATTCAAGCTGCTTGCACTTCAGATGTCTGAGAAGTCTAAAATGATAAAGTGAAACTTCACGCAGTGGGGGGTTCTTTCCCCACTCCGTGTTTGTTGAACAAAATCAGGAGTTTATGGACTGTTTATCTCCCACGTTCACATTTTGGCTTTCCCTCATATTTAAAGACGGGGGATTACAGACCGTTCATGCGTAATAAATTAGTGTATTACCATCTTCCCCTTTTCCACATACTTATAACATAAAGTAATTTTTTTCGAATAGGTCTTCACGAACCTTCTAATACATGTTAGAATGGTACAGTTTCAATAGATAAAGTGAAATAACAGCTGATTAATCAGTATGAAGAGGTGAATTTTGCCATCATGAAAAATATTAAAAGTCGGATGGATGAAAAGATTTTAGTCTGTGTTTACTATGGCCCAAATGGCGAGCGATTAATCAAAAGAGGACATAAACTTTCTCAAATCATGGATTGTCCATTATATGTGCTGTCAGTAGACCCACTTCCATATGATGATTTTGATGCGGAACGTTCAAATTATGTGGAGGCTTGGAAAGAGCTTTGCGATCAACTAGGTATAGAAGAATTTATTTTACGCGATAACGAAAAACGTCCAGTCGCAAAAGCAATAGCTGAGGTTGCCCACAGCCGGAACATTACGCAAATTGTTGTCGGGCAAACACCGCAAAGCCGTTGGGAAGAGATTACAAAAGGTTCCTTTGTCAATTCAATTTTGAAAGAAATAACATTTGTCGATGTGCATATTGTATCCGTCGACCGTTCTTTAAAGTTCGATACCGATACAGATTTTGAAAAAGGTGTCCGCGCATTTTTAATTAGAGAAGGAGACGATTACCGAATCACCTTCACAAGAGCGAAGGAAAATCTATTTGAAGGAATCTTTTATAAAGAAATCGGCACAGACTTTAACAATGGAATCTTTAAATTTGTCACAAAGTATGGTAAAACTCGCCAACTGCATATAACAGACGACCTTGCAATCGGTGAAATCAAAGATGAACCGAATGTGAAAGTTGAGAAGCATTAACAAAATCGGAAGCGCCCTTACAGGCTAAGTACGCGATCGTCTTCGCAATGCCTGTACTAGCACATCCTGTGCGTCGTAGCGACGTACAAACTGCGCCCCCTAGGTTGGGAGGTAGTTCGATGTTGCCCCATACGTGAGCGAACTTAATCGAACTTCCTTTTTACCGAAAGGAGATAAAGGAAGTCTGCTGGGCGCTGGAGCTAGACGTAAGCTAAAACCACAAAAGCACCTGGAACGAGCAGCAATACACGTTCCAGGTGCTTTATTATTCCGCAGTCATGATTTTAGCAAGTTCAATTGGATCAATCGCTTTCTCGTCCCGGTAGACGCGCATGTTACCACCGGAAATTTCGTCGATTAAAATGATATTCCCCTCTTTATCACGTCCAAATTCGAGTTTAACATCATAAAGTTCAATATTTTTCTTAGCAAGTTCTTCTTTAATGATATCAGAAATATCAATCGTCAATTGCCTTAACGTCTCATAATCCCCGCCAGAAAGAATTCCAAGCGTGCTAAGTGCTTCCCTTCCGATTGGCGGGTCATTCCGTTGATCATCTTTCAGGGTAACTTCTACGAACGTTTCCAGCTCCTGTCCTTCTTCAGCGTATTTTCCGTAGCGGCGAAGGAAACTTCCGGCAGCCCGGTAACGGCAAATGACTTCCAAACCGTCACCGAAAGCGTCTGCTGGTATAACGGTCATCGTCGTTTTTTCTAAATCACTTGTAACATAGTGGGTTGGAATGTTTCTCTCTTTTAGTATTTCGAAAAATAATGTCGTAAGCTCGAGCCCTGCCCGACCAGCACCTTCCAGCGTCAATCCTACTGTATTAGCACCAGGATCGAACACACCGCCTTCACCTGTCACATCATCTTTAAATTTCAATAAATAATTTCCATCTTCACGTTCATAGACATCCTTTGTTTTTCCTTCATATACCAACTTCATTTTATCCCTCAATCCTTTGGGTGTATTATGCCTATTATTTTAGCATAGATACTTTCGCTTGGAAAAGGACATGGGCTCAAATACACTTTTACACAAGCAGACAAAGGGATATTTCCATATTTTCATGTATAATAGTAATAGAAAGTGTATTCAAAAAGGAGGATAAAAAGGACCGAGATCGGCTAAATAAGCAACGTCCTGTTGCAACGCCGACACTAGCACATCCTGTGCGTCGAAATTCGAGGCGGTGAAGCTCCCGGCACCGGAATGTACGTTATTAGGCACATGAGGATCGGAAAAGCGAGCCAACGAGCTTCCATAAGATGTGGTGAGTTCTACGTTGTCCACGGGACGTGGACGGTTTCAGTAGAACCTTCTCTTTCTCGAAGTGTCATTTTTACCGGACTTTTCAAACAATCATTTAGAAAGAAACGTGTACGGAGGTGATGAAATGGATGCATCTAAAATACTTGCGAAATTAGAAAATAGAACTCCCCGGGTTATGGGCGAACAACATTATAGACAATCTGCCGTACTTCTCCCTCTCACAACCATTCAGAATGAAACCCATGTTTTATTTGAAGTAAGGGCGATGCATATGCGCAGTCAACCCGGCGACATTTGTTTCCCCGGGGGAAGAATTGACCCGGAGGACCCTACCCCAAAGCATGCAGCAATTCGGGAAACAACGGAAGAATTGGGGGTCAGTGCGAAAGATATTGAAGGTCTGACTCCACTTGATTATATCGTGAATGACAGCGGCCGCATCATTTATCCCTTTGTAGGAACCTTACTTCAATCTGAAAGAATTGTTCCAAATGAAGCCGAGGTAGCCGAGGTATTCACCGTCCCGCTCAATTTCTTCCTAGAAACAGAGCCTGAAATTTATAAGGTTCACGTTCACGTCAAACCGGAAGATAATTTCCCATTCGATCGCATCGTCGGTGGTAAAGACTATAAATGGAGTGCAGGCCATATCAATGAACTATTTTATCAATATAACGGCAAAGTAATTTGGGGACTGACCGCAAGAATTCTCACCCACTTCCTGCAATTGATTAGAAGATAACTGGGACAATCAAAGGCGGATGTGCCCACACAGGTTAAGTACGCGACGTCCTCTTTTTACTTTATAGTTTTCTAGGTAACGTAAAAGGCATATACACTTCCTGCCCGAAGTGTATATGCCTTTCTTTATCCACGTCTAGCTCCAGCGCCCAGCAACTAGCAGATCTTTTGGTGGGACGCGGGATGTGCTAGTACAGGCGTTGCGAAGACGAATCGCGTACTTAGCCTGTAAGGGCGCTTCCGCCTTTGTTATATATTTACCCCTATTTTGTTTGAAACTTAACTTAATGAATTTCATAATACGTATTTAATGCTTCACCATCACCATATGTAGTTGAGTTGGTTCGTTCCCGACTACATATGGTGACGCAAAAGCCGACTTTGGTAATTATGAAATTCATTCAACTTTTTACTTTTTCCGTGACACGTTCTTTCATTGTTCCGTTTTGTATAAAGTTTGTATGCCAGGAAAATGCTTTCTCAAGGACATGCGGTGTCTGCCCCCCGCGTCCAAGTGCTTCCTGATAATAGGCCCAAAGCTGTTCCCGGTACATCGGGTGGGCACAGTTTTCAATAATTAACGGAACCCGTTCTCTCGGTGCCAAGCCGCGCAAGTCTACATATCCTTGCTCTGTCACAATAACATCTACATCATGTTCAGTATGGTCGACATGTGACACAAATGGCACGATGCTCGAGATGTCGCCATTCTTTGCGATGGACTTCGTAACGAAAATAGCCAGTCTAGCATTACGTGCAAAATCGCCCGATCCACCAATACCATTCATCATCTTCGTTCCGGTCACATGTGTGGAGTTAACGTTTCCATAAATATCTAACTCGAGTGCTGTATTAATAGAAATCAGACCAAGACGACGGATGAGTTCCGGCTGGTTGGAGATTTCCTGCGGCCGGATAACGAGCTTTTCCCGGTACTTTTCAAAGTCACCGAAGACATCTTTCATCTTCTCTTCAGACAGAGTCATGGAGCATGCGGATGCAAAATTGACTTTCCCCGCATCAATTAAGTCAAACACAGCATCCTGTAATACTTCCGAATAGACTTCAAGATTTTCAAATTCAGAGTCAAGCATGCCATGCAGCACTGCATTCGCAACCGTACCAATGCCAGATTGTAGCGGCATGAGCTTTTCTGTTAAGCGCCCTTCTTTCATTTCATCCCGTAAGAAACCAAGCAAGTGATCCGCAATTTGCTGTGTTTCATCATCCGGTGGTAAAATAGTCGATGGAGAGTCCATCTGCTCGGTGAAAACAATCCCTTTAATTTTATCTATATCTAACGGAATTCCAATTTCACCGAGACGATCGTCCACTTTTGTTAATGGAATCGGCTGTCTTTCCCCTTGCTTCCCAGGACTATACAAGTCATGGACCCCTTCCAGACTTTCCGGTTGTGCTGTATTGATTTCAATAATCAAATGTTCCGCCGCTTCGACAAAGGCCAGATTGTTCCCAACGGATGTACTTGGAATCAGTAATCCATCTTCTGTAATCGCTACCCCTTCAACAATGGCATAATCGATTCCAATAACTCCCGAACGAAGCAGTTCAGCCGTATGGGATAAGTGTTGATCCGCAAACAAATGATCCCCTGAATTAATTGTTTTGCGCATTGCTGGGTCCGCTTGGAATGGAACACGCTTGTTCACGACTCCTGCTTCTGCCAGCATCTTATCAATATCCGATCCGAGGGAGGCGCCTGTATATACATTTACTTTTATGTCCTCGCCATCATTCGCTCTCCCCACTAAGGCTCTTGGTACTGCTTTCGCATCGCCTGCCCGCGTAAAACCGCTCAAGCCTAGTGTCATGCCATCTTCTATCCATGATGCTGCAACATCTGCAGAAGTAACGCGATCATGAAGTTCAGCAAGATGTATGCGCTTTAATTTTTCCCGCATGAAAATTCCCCCATCTCTAACGTTCTCTTAATAATTATTTTACAAGAGAGTTGGGGGAAAAATGGATTAGCTGGATAGATTTCATATTTATTTGTTTAAGACAAGTCTAATTGTGAACAAAACATGAATTTTTTGCATTAGAATCCTAACAATTTTCGGAAATAACTAGAATAAGATTGACTTACCGGGATTTTTTCCCCGCCAACCATCGATAGTAATAATGTCGAATGTGTATCAGGGAAAATCTCTTCAATTTGATGCACATTTACGATGAAGGAACGATGACAGCGTACAAATGTATCCCGCGGCAATACGTATTCAAACTCTTGCAGCGTATTCTTATGTGTACCATAATCATGTTCTGCAATGACATGGGTCTTCCTGTCTTTCGCTTCTAAAAATTTCACTTCCTGAAAAGGGATTGGTTTCCAGCCATCTTCCGTCCGAACCGTTACGACAGACTTCCCGTCCGTGAATGCCGGGTAAATCGCCATCACACAGCCAGCGACTTCTCTATCTTCAAAGTAAGGCACTGCCATCCCGTGATAAGGTACACCAAACACGGAACGATCGATGAACTCGGATGATTTTTGTTTCGTTTGAATAGCTTGATAGGCAATCGTTCCTTCTTTAATTGGGTCCCCTGGATTTATCTTTAAATCTATTCTTTTGCTCCTGCGGTAATAAATATATTCTGTCGTATTCGAGACTGCAATGGATACTTCATCGGAAAAAAGCTCTCCCATGACATCCAATAGGGAGTCTAAGTTCAACATCTTCATGTTCCACCTCAACATTCATTCAAAGCTTTTAACTACATTATGCTTTCAGAAAACTTTCCGGCATAACAACCGCAACAACTTCTCCTTTAACAACACATTCCTCACTGGCAAATACTTCGGCACGAACTTTCCATTTCTTCGGATGGATCTCTTCCACCGTACCAATCACCGTCAATGGCACGTCCTGTGTGGTCGGCTTTAAAAAATCGAGATGGAGTGATGCTGTCACAAATCTTGGAGGTTCTGCCCCGTCCCCCGGTTCGTGACCATTTTTGCGGTGCAAAGCTAAAGCCGCTGAGCCTGTTCCATGACAATCGACAAGCGAAGCAAGCACACCACCATAAACAAAACCTGGTACCGCTTTATGCTCGTCTTTCGGTCGATAATCCGTCCTCGTTTTTTCCCCTTGCCAAAACGTTCGAAAATGATGTCCTGCTTCATTTAATCTGCCACATCCATAACACCAAGCAAATTCCTCTGCATATTCATCCTGGATAGCGATTTTTTCCTGCGTCATCTTTTCTCCCCCTGTATAATAAAGTGAAGCTTCAGTCAGTGGAGGTTTTTCTTCATCCCCCACTGCTTGTTAGTTGAACGAACCTTAAGTGTCAGCTCACGTTTCTTCCCACCTAAACTTTCTCGAAGACCCTAAAGTTTTGAAGTGGGAGTTTTACGGACGGTTACACCGGGGTAAACCGTTAACACATTAAAAACTACCTTTAGTATATCATATATCTGTTTGGATGCCCTTTCATCTGGTTTAAGGTTTCGAGGCCGTTAGTAGCGGAATTCTCCTAACTTTGGTAATCTATAAGGTGGGATAAAGAGTGATGCGAACAAACTTGAGGGGGTTATTTCATGAAGAGGCTAGTAATATTAGGCGGAGGTTATGGCGGAATCAAAGTGCTCTCCGGATTGCTAGAAAATCATCTTCCAGAAGATATAGAGATTACATTAATTGATCGGAATCCATTCCGTTCCTTAAAAACCGAGTTTTATACGATTGCAGCCGGGACGGTAGCAGATTCAGAAGTACGTGTAGAATTCCCGGAGGACAAGCGGGTTCAATATATTTTTAAAGAAGTTACAAAAATTGATACTGAGAATAACCAAATTATTTTCCAGGACCCGGAAGATACACTTCCCTTTGATTACCTAGTGATTGGACTAGGCTG
Organism: Oceanobacillus alkalisoli; assembly: GCF_021556485.1. Lineage (GTDB taxonomy): Bacteria > Bacillota > Bacilli > Bacillales > Amphibacillaceae > Oceanobacillus > Oceanobacillus alkalisoli. Next base: position 79,205 of record NZ_JAKGBW010000009.1, read on the forward strand.
TGAAGACAACTTCCACGGTGTCAAAGGAGCTACGGAATATACGGAAAGTGTCCAAACCTTTACAAAGGCAAGACATACGGGTGTAGCCGTTGGTAACTTAAGTGCTTACGGAAGGGTAACGATTGTCGGAGCAGGCTTGAGTGGGATTGAAGTTGCTTCTGAGATCCGGGAAAGCCGGCCAGATTTAAACATTCGTCTCCTCGACCGCGGACCGACTGTTTTAAAAGCATTTGATGAAAAAATTCAAAGTCATGTGGAACGATGGTTCATTGCCAATGATGTCGATGTCATCCACCACTCCAATGTTGAATATGTAGAAAAAGATGGTGTGTGTAATAATGGCGTCTGCTACTTGAACGATGTCACCATTTGGACTGCCGGAGTAAGACCGGTTTATCTGGTCCGGGAACTTCCATTTGACAAAGATGTTCATGAGAAAGTTATCATTAATGATTACTATCAAGTACCAGAGCAGCAAAATATTTTCGTACTCGGTGACTGTGCGTCTTCCGAGCTTTCACCGAGCGCTCAGCTTGCTGGAGTACAGGGAGAACAGCTTGCTGAAATCTTGTTTGCCCTATTACGCGGTAAGAATCCAAGGAAACCACGCCCAATCAAGTTAAGAGGTACACTCGGGTCACTCGGAAAGTCCGATGGTTTCGGTAACATGATGACGATGCCAATGACAGGACTCCTCCCGCGTTTGGCGAAGTCTGGAGTACTCTGGTTGAATAAACGACACTAATTGTTATTGTTAATGATTTCTTAAACAGACTTGATATTAACTTAATAATCTCACGCTATACTAAGGGTAAGACATACTTTCAGGAGTGAGATGATGCGCTTTATTTTCAAGCTTACCGTCAGTTTGATTGCCGCATTTTTTTGGTTTTTCTAATCCTCGAAATCAATTGAATAAATTTCACCATTACCAAAGTCGGCTTTCCCATCACCATATGTAGTTGGGAGCGAACCAACTCAACTACATATGGTGATGGTGATGCATTAAATACGTATTATGAAATTCATTAAATTGCTTGAATTTGTTTCATCCTTTTGCAAAAATGAAACAAAGCAAGAAATAAGAAAGGGGAAGGATTCATGAAAGTACTGTTAATTGGCGCAAATGGTCAAATCGGAAAACATATCATCCAGTTTGCAAAGGATGAAGCTGATATCTCTTTAACTGCAATGGTACGTAAAAATGAACAATTGGAAGAATTGAAAGCAGACGGCACCAATGCTGTACTCGCAGACTTGGAAGGTTCTGTTGCAGATTTACAGCATGTAATGAACGGTGTAGAGACGGTTATCTTTACTGCCGGATCTGGTGGCCATACAGGAGCAGATAAAACAATTCTCGTTGACCTTGATGGTGCAATTAAAGCAATCGAAGCAGCAGAACAGGCTGGTGTAGATCGCTTTATTATGATTAGCGCATTCCAAGCACAAAATCGAGAGTTTTGGGCGGAAAGTCCAATCAAGCACTATATGGCTGCAAAACATTATGCAGACCATTTCCTCTTGGAGAGTAAATTGAAGCATACGATTATCCGACCAGGCAAGCTTGAAAATAAAGCTGGCACTGGTAAAGTTCAAGCTGGAAATCTGCAGGAATATGGCGCAATTGCTAGAGAAGATGTTGCAAAAGCAGTGATTGCAAGCTTGAAGAATAAAAATACAGAAAATCAATCCTTCGACCTTGTTGCAGGTGAAGAGCCCGTTGAAGATGCGATAAAAAATGTATAAAGTGAAACTTCAATCAGTGGGGGTTTTACGGACGATTACACCGGAATAAACCTCCAAAGCATATCCGGTTTAAAAAACTGGCATTGAGATTTCCAGTAAGCATATCAAGTAAAAAACAAAGCCTCGTTCCATTACGGAACGAGGTTTTATTCTTAATATTCCTTTTCAATTGCCTTTGTACTTCTTACCGTATCAATCGGACGGACCATGTTTTCAATTTCTTCCCGTTTCGGTTCCAAGAATGGTGGCAGAGATAATTTTTCACCAAGGGTTTCATATGGTTCATCCCCCATGAATCCTGGTCCATCTGTTGCAAATTCAAAAAGAATCTGCGGTGCCACACGTGCATATAAAGAACCGAAGAAGAAGCGGTCAACAAAGCCGGACGTTTGGAAACCGAAACGATGCATCCGTTCTGTCCACTCATCAAGAACAGAGCGATCCTCGACCCGGAAGGCTACATGGTGAACCGTACCGAAACCTTGTCGGTGTGGCGGGAGTACGATATTTTTCTCTACAATAACTTGGGCACCATTACCGCCTTCACCAACTTCAAATAAATGTGCACCATCTTCCTCTGCAATTTCTTTAAAGAGCAAGACTTTTTCCAGCATTTCTTTAAAATAATCGAACTGTCTTATCCGAACGAAGATTGGTCCGAGACCAGTAATCGCATATTCTAACGGGACCGGGCCATTTTGCCATGGAATTCCAGATGCGATTCCCTGATTGTTTTCATCTGAAATAAGTTGGTAGTTCTGATCATCGAAGTCGACAAATGAAATTGTCTTCTTGCCGAATTGTTCTTTGATTCCAGTATGTTTCACTTCCAAGCGATCAAAGCGTTTTACCCAGTAATCAAGGGCTGCGTCACTTGGCACACGGAAAGATGTTTTATAAATCTCATCGGTTCCGTGCATTCCCTTTGGAATACCCGGGAAGTCAAAGAACGTCATGTCTGTTCCAGCGTTTCCTTCATCATCGGCGAAAAATAAATGATAGGTCTGAATATCGTCCTGGTTTACTGTTTTCTTCACAAGGCGCATTCCTAATACATACGTGAAAAATTCATAATTCTTCTCAGCACTGCTCGTAATTGCAGTTACATGGTGAATACCTTTTAAATGATTCATTCGTCACCCTCCATAAATTAAGGTTATATTAATTAAAGTATTTGTAATTCATTATATGTAAATGTTAACAGGAATACGTTGCATTGTCAACAATAAAATAACCCCCTTCTAAATGAAGAGGGTTATTTTACAGTCACACATCATCTCGGCCGCGTGGCGGAACTTCGTCGGCTTGTTCTCTGCGATATTCCGGTTCAAAATCATCGGCGAATTCTGTTCCAAATGTCGTTTGGTTCGTCGCTTGAACACCACGATTTACGTCACCGTCTGTCTCTGGGTCAAAGAAGAAACTCAGACAAATTAATCCGCTTAATCCGACGAGTCCATAAATCAGCCTGGAAAGCCCAGCGTTCTGTCCGCCAAAGATACTTGCAACCAGGTCAAATTGGAATAAAGCAATAAGTCCCCAGTTAATCGCCCCAATAATTACAAGTGCCAATGCAATTTTTCGCAACGTATGCATTGTTTACACCTCCTAAGATTGTTACAATCATAGCTTTACAAAAAACTTAAAAATTATGCATAAAAAAGACAGAAAGGAAATTTCCTTTCTGCCCGCTTATTCTGTCTTCACGAGGCGTGTTTGAATGATTTTCGCAAGCTCCATTGCAATCAGTGCGGTAAGGGAAAGTCCTAAACTAATCGCAAATTCCCCGAAACCGAAATCCGGCGGGATGTTGAAAATACCTCTTGCAAATGGCAAGGTTGTCATCCCATATAAAAGAAAGCCTATTACAACTGCGCCAAGTACATATTTATTTTGAAAGAACCCTGCACCAATCGCTGTCTGCGTATTCGACCGGGTCGCAAAGGTTTGTAACGTCCGGGAAAGAATGAGCGTTGAAAATGCCATCGCTACACCCATTTCTGTGGAATAACGGAGCCCGATATAAAAGGCAATGATGACAACAACTGCAATCAGAATCCCTCTCGTAATGACAGCTCGTAATGTCCCGCCTTCAAAGATGCCTTCGTCAAGCTTTCTCGGCTTCCGGTCCATAATGTTCGGTTCCGACTTTTCCATCCCAAGAGCAATTGCCGGCAGCGAATCATTTACCAAGTTGATAAATAAAAGCTGCAAGGCAGTGAACGGATTCGGCAAGTTAAAAATAACCGCGTAAAGAATGGCAATGATCGCTCCTAAGTTCCCCGCAAATAAATAACTGATTGCTTTTTTTATATTATCGTACACGGTACGGCCAACACCGACAGCACGGACGATGGAGACGAAATTATCATCGGTTAAAATCATGGCAGCGGAGTCTTTCGCAACATCTGTGCCGCTCCCCATGGCAACTCCAATATCTGCCTGTTTCAAAGCCGGTGCATCGTTCACACCGTCTCCCGTCATCGCGGAAATCTTGCCCTTCCGCTGCCAAGCTTTCACAATCCGAATTTTGTTTTCCGGTGAAACCCGGGCATAGACGGATATCTTATCTAACTTTTCATCAAGTTCCGCGTCACTCCAAGCATCCAATTCCTGCCCCGTAAGTGCAATATCCCCAATACGTGCTATTCCGATATCTTTTGCAATCGCTTGAGCCGTCGTTTTATGGTCTCCCGTGATCATTACCGTGCGAATCCCTGCGTTTGTCGCCTGGCGAATTGAGTCATAAACCTCTTCCCGAGGCGGATCAATCATCGCGGTAATTCCGACAAGCACAAAGTCATCTTCATCTTCTGCCGTTACCTTCACCATACCTTCAGGAAGTTTTTTATAACCATAGGCAAGTACGCGTAGGGCTTGGTTGGAAAACTCCTCATTCATTTCAGTGAACTTAGAAAGCAATTCTTCAGTTGCCGGAACTTCTTCTCCCGCTTGTAACACATAGCTTGCCCGATTCAGCATAATATCCGGGCCACCCTTTGTAAGCAAGAGGTTTTCACCTTGAATAGAATGGATGGTTGACATGAGCTTCCGATCCGAATCAAATGGCAGTTCTCCAAGACGCGGGAATTCCTCCCGAATCGCCTCATATCCTTTGTCATTGTCATTGACGAAATGGATAAGCGCTGTTTCCGTCGGGTCGCCAATTTCTTTTCCATCTTGATTCAATCCTGCATCATTACAGAGGGCAGCAACATAGTGCAGCATCTGCTTTGCTTTTCCAGCGGTCTTCTCTTCCTTGTCTAACACGAAGTAATCGGTGACCGTCATTTTATTCTGGGTTAATGTTCCAGTTTTATCCGTACAAATAACGCTCGCGCTGCCAAGCGTTTCAACGGCAGGAAGCTTACGAATAATCGCATGCTGCTTTGCCATCTTATTCGTACCGACAGATAAGACGATTGTCACTATTGATGATAAAGCCTCAGGGATTGCTGCAACGGCAATCGCAACAGAGAACATCAACGCATTGAGCAGTGCCGTTCCGGTAGCTACCTCTGAATCACCCAACCAAATTCGTAGCGCTTGTACGGCAAAGATTAAAATACAAAGAATTAAAATACCAAGACCAAGTTTCTTTGAAAATACTTCTAACTTTTGCTGGAGCGGGGTCTGTTTTGCCTCAGCGGTCGCAATCAAGTCGGCAATTTTACCAATTTCCGTCTGTTCAGCCGTACCTGTCACGATAAACATACCACGGCCATTGACGACGAGGGAACTACTATAAACAGCATTAAATCGATCACCGAGCGGAGCTTCTTCCGGTATCGTTTCCGTATTTTTCTCCACCGCTTCCGACTCTCCGGTAAGCATGCCTTCATTTATTTTAAGTGATTCACTTGAGATAATTCTTCCGTCAGCAGGAATATAATCCCCTGCTTCAAGCAGCACAATATCCCCTGGGACGAGCTCACGGGCTGGGATCAGCCTATTCGCCCCATCCCGCATCACTTTAGCTTCAGGAGCGGACATATCCCGTAATGCATCGAGCGAGCTTTCTGCTTTTTTTGTCTGAATCACACTAATCACAGAATTGATAATGAGCACGAGGAAAATAATGAGAGACTCCGCAATTTCTCCGAGTAAAATTTGGATTCCTGCTGCAGCAAGCAGGACGATGACCATTGGATCTTTGAAGCTTTCAAGAAATAATTTCCATGTCGGAACTTTTTCCTTGTCTGCTAATTCGTTATAACCAAACTTCTCTAACCGTTTCTCTACATCGCTTTGCTTTAAACCTTCTCTTACTGAATCGAGTTCTTCCAGTACTTCTATTATGTCTTGCTGGTAATATGCCATGGCGTATGTTCCTTTCTCCTGGAATGGATAAATGGTCTACTATAATAAATACCACATTTCGAGGATTCTATTCTTTTTCAACTCGGTGCAAACATCCGTAAAACTCCCACCTCAAATGCCCGTTATAACGGAATAACTTCCATTCAGAGTAATTATTCCAACCAGTTCAGTTGCCCGGCAATTAGAGAGCCCTCCTATGGAACAAACAAAAACCTACGCTGAATGAATGTAATCTGCGGATTTTCTTAAATTTTACAAAGATACACCCAGTTGCCTCATGCTGCTTAATGAATTTCATAATACGTATTTAATGCATCACCATCACCATATGTAGTTGAGTTGGTTCGTTCCCAACTACATATGGTGATGGGAAAGCCGACTTTGGTAATTATGAAATTCATTCGCTAATATTAAATTACAAAAATAACAAGACGAATAACGGTGCAAAGAAAGAGACGATGATTGCGCTGATGATCATTGCGATGGAACTTACCGACCCTTCCAGCGCATTTCTGTCCATACTCGCTGCTGTACCGATGGCATGCGAAGCACTTCCCATACCAATTCCTCTTCCTAGCGGACCCTGTAATTTAAAAAGTTTAAATATAAGCGGGCTAATAATCGATCCGGAAACCCCAGCAATGACAACGAATACTGCAGTCAACGACAGCGATCCTCCCAATGTTTCACCAATAGAGATAGCTACTGGAGTCGTAACCGATTTAGGTACAATTGCGAGAATCACTTCCCGGTCAAAGCCGAGCGCCTTAGCCATGAAAAGACCCGTAGTCACCCCTACAAAGGCACCTATCGTGACTCCTACAAGAATTGGCTTCACATATTCCTTCAACATGTCATAATGCTTATAAAGCGGCAATGCGAGCGCTACAACTGCTGGACCCATCAGAAATTCAATCCACTGACCGCCAATCATATATGTTTCGTAAGGGATATCAAGCAGAAATAAAAACAGAATTATTATAGCTGATACAGCGACGATTGGCTGTGTAAACGGCGATTGAATTTTTTTATGAATTGGAAGAATTAAGAGATAGATAGCGACGGTTGCAACAATTGCAATGATACCAATCATGATTTCATTCATTCTGCGTTTCCTTTCTGCGAGCCAGCTGTTCACTAACAGCTCCGCCTACCCCCATAACAAGCGCTGTACTGATTACTGTAATAATAAGAAGTAATAATCCTCTTCCTTTAAACAATTCAAGATATTCCATAAATCCAATTGTCACCGGAATAAAGAATAACGTGAGATGTCTTAATAAAAGTGAGGTCCCCTCCTCCAACCACTTCAATTTCATGATGCCCAGTTTTAACAGTAGAAATAAAAGGATCATACCAATGACACTGCCTGGTATGAATAAGTGAAAAATCTCCTGAAGAACATTCCCGATCAGGAGTAATGCATATAAGAAGAAAATATGAGTAATAATACGCAATACACCAGTCAACCTAAAAAGCACCTGCCTTCAACAAAACAAAATCTACCCCAAGTATAGCAGAAGTTTAAAGGTTTATTAATAAAGTGAAACTTCATTCAGTCGGGAAGTCCTTCCCCCGACTGAATGTTAGTTGAAGAGAATCAGGAACTTACGGACTGTTTAACCCTCACCTTCACATGTTTCGTTTCACTATGTTTAGAGGTGAGGAGATTACAGACCGTTAATGCGTGATAAAACGAGACCAGCAACAACGCAGCTGGTCTCGTTTTATTCATGTTTAGCCGAAACGGCCGGAAATATAATCTTCCGTACGGCTATCTTTTGGATTGGTAAAGATTTTATCTGTTTCATCAAACTCAACGACTTCTCCATTCAAGAAGAAAGCAGTCCTGTCAGAGATTCTCGCGGCTTGCTGCATGTTATGTGTGACAATAACGATGGAGTAATCCTCACGAAGCTCTTGAACAAGCTCCTCAATTCGAAGGGTTGATTTCGGGTCGAGTGCTGACGTCGGCTCATCCATCAGAATGACGCCAGGTTCAACCGCTAGACAACGGGCAATACAAAGACGCTGTTGCTGCCCGCCAGAAAGCCCGTACGCATTCTCATTCAAGCGGTCTTTCACCTCATCCCAGATGTATGCCCCGCGAAGGCTTTTCTCAACTATTTCATCTAAGATTTTCTTGTTTTTGATTCCATGGATTTTCGGCCCGTACGCAATGTTTTCATATATCGATTTGGGGAAAGGATTTGGTTTCTGGAAAACCATGCCTACCTGGGTCCTTAAATCTTCTACACGGAAATTCCGATCTAAAATATTTCTGTTTTTATACTTGATTTCACCGGTTGTGCGAACGCCTGGAACGAGTTCAACCATGCGATTGAGTGTCTTAATATATGTCGACTTCCCGCAACCGGAGGGCCCGATAACGGCAGTTACTTCTTTTTCTTTAATGGATAGATTAATATCTTTTAATGCATGCGTGTCTGTGTACCATAAATTCAACTGGTTTGTTTCAAATACGGCACGCTTGTCTTCCTGTTGATCAGAACTTTTGATGGCCTGATCATTTAATTTTACCTTTATTTTCTGGCTCATTATTTTCTCTCCTTAAAAAACATAACTTGAATCGATCCGTATCCTATTAATAAATGTCCTTTTACCAGACTTCTCGAACAAGCCCTAATAACGTTGTTGGAATTTATTCCGAATGAAAATAGCTACGGAATTGAGTAAGAATAACAGCACGAGCAGAACAATAATCGTTGCAGCTGCAAGATAAGCATATTCAGATACTAAGGATGCATCAAGTGTCCAGTAATAAATCTGCATCGGGAGTGCTGTGAATGTATCGAAGAAGCTGCCCGGGAACGGAATCAGTAATGCCGGAATCCCAATTACGGTAAGTGGTGCTGTCTCTCCGATTGCCCGTGACAATGCTAAAATTGAACCAGTCAGAATACCTGGTAAAGCTGCAGGCAAGATAATTTTCTTTACAGTTTGCCATTTCGTTGCCCCCATCCCATAGCTTGCTTCACTTAAAAACTGCGGAACGGCGCGAATCGCTTCCTGAGCTGCTACAATAACAATCGGCAATACTAAGAGTGATAAGGTTAAACCGCCTGCCAACACGACATTGCCAAACTCAAGTGCCCGGACGAAAATAGTTAACCCGAGTAGACCATAAACAATCGATGGTACACCAGCTAAGTTCGATATATTCGTTGCGATAAAGTTTTGAAAACGGCCAGGTTTCGCATAAAGTTCAAGATAGATAGCGGTCCCTACCCCTATGAATAAAGTAACTGGAATGACGACGAGCATGAGCCATGAGGTTCCAAGAATCGCTCCCAAAATTCCTGCACGATCTGGGTCTGTAGATAGTCTACCCGTAATAAAATCCCAATCCAGCCAAGCAATACCTTGGGAAAATACACGTATAAGCAATACTGCCAAGACTACCAAGCCAAATAAAGTAGATAGTAAAAAGATGAATTTCAGTATGGAATTATTGCGTATACGTGCTTTCATCCGTTTTTCTACAACTGCTTCATCAACATATTTCATAATCAATACTCCTCCCTGAATTTACGAGAGAGATATCTTGCAAGGATATTCATTAACAACGTAAATATGAATAATGTAGCTGCGACAGCATAAAGACTGTAATAAATCGTCGAACCTGCCGGAGCATCTCCTGAAGAAACTTCCACGATATAAGCGGTCATCGTCTGCATCGATTGCGTGATATCAAAGGTAAAATTCTTTGAGCTCCCACTTGCAATCGTAACAATCATCGTTTCCCCGATTGCCCGTGAAATACCGAGTACAAAGGATGAAATGATTCCAGACAGTGCTGCTGGGATGACAACTTTAAAGGTCGTCTCTAATTTTGTCGCACCTAAGGCGAATGCACCTTCCCGCATACTGTTTGGCACGGAGCTCATCGCATCTTCAGACAAGGAAGCAATCATCGGGATAATCATGACTCCCATTACAAGACCAGGACTCAGAATATTTGTCGCTCCAACCTCCGGAAAAATACTTCGGATGAGTGGCGTAACGAATGTGAATGCAAAGAAACCATACACAATCGTCGGAATCCCCGCAAGAATTTCAAGCAGAGGCTTTAACACCCGTCTTACCCGGTCAGATGCATATTCACTTAAATAAATCGCCGACATGATCCCAACTGGACCTGCTACAAGCATCGCAATAAAGGTTGAGATCAATGTACCATTAATTAAAGGCAGCACCCCGAATTCCGGATTTTGACTCATCGGTCTCAGTACGGTACCGGTAAAGAACTCCCAAATCGGCACTATTTTAAAGAATTCAATTGCTTCCGTAAATAAAGTTATAATAATTCCTACTGTTGTCAGAAGAGAGATCGATGCGATGAGGAGAAGAAAAGTTGGAATGAATTTTTCCGTAAAATTGGAGAGATTTTTCTTTTTTTTCTTTTCCGCAATCATTTCTCTTACATTCACAGCGTTTTTGTTTGTATCGCTGTTCCCCGCCATTTCCGTTTGACTCCTTCCCAAGCTTTAAAACTCACAACAAGATGAGAGCAATATTTTGCCCTCATCTTTATTGTTTACATGATGTTGATTATTTTATTTAAGAGCTTCTAATTCTTCAACTAATGTACTTGCTTCTTCTTCAGGAATTGGTGCAAATCCAGTTTCCCCAGCAAGATCTGAAGCAGTTTCCATAACATAGATTGCATAATCAAGTACTTGTGGTTTTTCCTTGGCATTATTCACGTTCAGGTAAGTAAATACCGGGCGTGTGAAATCTCCATAGTCGCCATCTTCCGCAATCGTGTCGAGGGATGGCTCAACTGGGCCATTTCCAAAATCAACATGAACTGCTTGTACTTGATCTTGGTTGTTTACATAGTAACCGAACCCGAAGAACCCGATGGAATTCACATCTTCAGAAATTAACGTTACGAGGGTTGAATACTCTTGTTGCAGGTTAACATCATCTCTTAAATCTTGTTCTTCTAAAATATTTTCATAGAAGAATTCGTACGTACCATGGTTTTCGTTCGGTCCGTATGTATTGATTGGCTCTTCTGGCCAGTCTGGGTTAATATCAGACCAGTTCGTATACTCACCTAAGAAAATATCGATAATTTGCTCTGGAGTGAGTTCCGTTGCCCAATCATTATCTGGATGGATAACAATTGTTAACCCATCAAGCGCTACTTTCAATTCTTTTACTTCAATACCAAGCTCATCTGCTGTTGCTTGCTCTTCTTCTTTAATCTCACGGGAAGCATCGTTAAAGTCTGTTCCGCCTTCCGCTAAGAATCGTTCGAAACCAGCACTTGTACCTGCACGGCTAACTTCGACAGATACGCCTTGCTGTTCGTTAAGCATATATTCTTCAGCAAGTCTAGACATTAATGGATAAACTGTTCCAGACCCGTCAATTTCTACACTACCTTCCAGTTCTTCAGATTCGCCTTCTTGCGCTTCCTCTGAACTGCCATTTGTTTCTTCTGTTTCTTCCGATGACTCTTCAGCTCCAGTGTCATCTCCGTTATCTTCTGTTCCTCCACATGCTGCAAGTACTGTGAGCAATGCTCCAATTAAAAGGAACATAAGAAATTTCTTGAGCTTCATACGACAATGTCCTCCCCAATAATAGATGATTTTATCTTGAGTGCTTTTCGCTCTCAAGTACTAGTATAGTGCCCCAATGTAAAGGAAGTATTATCCGAATGTAAAGCTTTTGTAAATTTGCAGGTCTTTTTTATTATATGCAGCTTTCTTCTATATCTATGCCTCCCTTTCTATCATTTCTTTTCGATTATAGAAATGAATGGATATTTAATAGAAAGGAAGATGATACAGATGAAAATTTATCTTGATGCCGGTCATGGTGGAAGTGATCCCGGTGCAGCCGGCAATGGGTTGCAGGAAAAGGAAGTTGTCCTTGATTTAGCAATCAGGATCAGGCGACTACTGTACAATTACCCGCAAGCTACCGTAAAGTTAAGCCGCACAACGGATGTAACGAAAAGTCTTCGCGCACGGACGAATGAAGCGAACAGCTGGGGCGCAGATATTTTCCTTTCCCTCCATTGTAATGCTTTTAACGGGCGTGCCCGGGGATATGAGGATTTTGTTTATAACAAATTGCCAAGAGGAGCGGCTACGAGAAGTTATCAAGTGACCCTTCATGAAAAAGTTCGGCGAGCAATCGGCATACCGAACCGTGGAATGAAACAAGCCAACTTTCATGTACTGCGCGAATCGAATATGCCGGCAATTTTAACAGAGAATGGATTTATCGATCATCCGGAAGATGCGAAATTGATGAAGCAAACGGCTTGGAGGGAAAAAGTCGCAGCTGCACACGTAGATGGATTAGTCGAGATTTTTAAATTGAAAAAAGCAGTTTCTCCGAGTAAAGGACGATACCAATTAATTGCCGGTTCCTTTGCAAAGCAATCAAATGCCAAAGCAAGACAAGTATTACTCACCACGAGACAAATCCCAGCGACTGTAAAGCAAGTCTCAGTTAACGGAAAAACGATGCACCGGGTCATCATAGGCGCCTATTCAAGTCGCATCATTGCGGAAAACAAACGTAAACAGATCTTACAATTGGGTATCGAAACATTCATCTTAAGAGACAACTAGACATCCAAGCAATATTCAATATAATCGCACGAAGAGAATACCGTCATAGCACTCCCACTAGAGTCAGATTCTTTGCCTTTTATATTCGTTTCTTATATTAATAAATTTCATAATACGTATTTAATGCTTCACCATCACCATATGTAGAGATTGTTATAATCGATGGAAATGGAAAAGTCGTTGAACATATTGTCGGCCAATGAGCAAATAATTGTTAGTAGAGAGAATCGGTGGTTTAATCGATTGAATACGTTAGGATAATCTAGGTTGCACATCCTATTCAAATAAAATCCGGACCGATCAGCTGATTGGTCCGGATTTATTTAACTCTAAGATGATTACATTTCATTCACGTTTAGTTCATCACCCATTTATCTTTACTAAATAGGATTCTGCTGATGATAAAAATAATGATGATACAAACAAGATTACTGCCAATCGTCATAAATATGTGCCCATAATTCACTACACCAAACAACAATTCCGTAAGAATCGCAAAGATATTTACAAATGGCAGGATAAAATGATTCATCGTAAACTCATTCACCCCAAGTCCGCCAATCATCATCGCAGGGAAAATGATTACCATCATAATCGGTGTACTATAACTCTGCGCTTCTTTTACCGTTTTACCAACAATACTTGTGATCATTAAGAGAGCACCAACGAAGAACGAATAGACTAGCGTCACAAGTGCGCCCATTCCAATGATCGCAACCATATTATCACCGAACGAAATTGCCGCTTTCAAGTGTTCCGTAAAGAAGGCTACCTCGATTGCCACGACTGTGAGCGTAATAACTCCAATAATGACACCCACAGAGGATATCGTTAAGTATTTTGCCATTAATAACGTAGAGCGATTGACTGGTGTCATAAGCAGTGCTTCCATCGTTTTCTTTTCTTTTTCACCCGCAAAGATATCTGCTGCTGATGGGCCTGCTCCAACCCCAATTGCAATCGATAGAATAAGGGGAATTAACAGCGCCAGCACCTGGATATTACTATCCTCTGCATTCGTTTCCCGTTGCTCCATTGCAACTGCCTGGGTGATGGATGGATCGATATTCGCTTGCTGCAATCTTTCTGCGACAACAATCTGTTCATATTCCGCAAGCTTGCTAGTTACAATGTAAATAAGGTTAGAAGACTTTTGACTAAATGTATCGCCGATCAGCTCCACATTACCGGCTTCTCCCGCTTGAACTTCCGCATCAAAGTTATCCGCAAATACAATTGCCGCTTGGACGTCTCCATCAATAAATGCCTGTTCTGGATTTTCCGTACGTAAGAGTTCCACATTATCCATTGTCCCAAGTATCGTTTCCTGTCCGGTTGACAACTCTTCTTCCACAGCCAGTGTATATGTTTCATCTTCGCCGTCACTAATCAAACTTTCATAGAAAAAAGTCAGTGCCGACATCATCAAAATCGGTAATAACACGGTTAATAACAATGTCCGTTTATCACGGAAGGAATCGATCATTTCTTTTTTATATATTTTAAATAGCATAGCCATCTGTCCCCCTCACTAATTTACTCATAAAGATATAGTTTAAATCACGACTGTTTTCTTCTTCATATAAAGCCTCTTTCTCCCCGTGATAAACAAGCTCACCTTTATGGATCATCGCGACATGATCACAGAGCAGATCGACTTCTTCCATAATGTGACTCGAGAAGATAATGGTTTTTCTTTGTGTTTTCAGTTCTTGAACGAGCTGGCGGAATACGTTGGAAGCGGTGATATCAAGCCCTGTTGTCGGTTCGTCGAATAGAATAATTTCCGGGTCATGAATGATAGCTCGGGCGATCGCCACTTTCTGGCGCATCCCTTTAGAAAAACCGTCCACTTTCCGGTCAAGAAAATCGCGCATACCGAACATTTTCGCGAGCTCATCAATCCGCACCTTCGTCTCATGCTTGCTCAAGTGATAGAGTGTTGCAAAGTATTCGAGGTTTTCTCTAGCGGTCATGCGGTTATAGAGCCCTGTCTCACCGCCAAATAAGACGCCCATCCGCTTTTTAATTTCATCTGGCTTTTTCACCGTGTCATAGCCTTTTACCAGAACTTCCCCTTCAGTCGGTGTAAGCAATGTTGCAATCGAGCGGAGAAGCGTCGTCTTCCCAGCTCCGTTTTCCCCTAACAGACCAACAATTTCCCCCTCCTGAACTGTAAAGGACACATGATTTAAAGCAGTTACTGATGTTTTCTTATCTTGAAATCGTTTCGTCACGTTTTGAATTTCAATCATTTCGTTCCCATCCCTCTTTTGATTTGTTACATTCATTGTAAGCAAAACCATCGCTTCTTTCACCGGACATGTCGCGAATCGTCCCTTTGATGTCGTGAAAATGCCCTATTCACGCTTCGAGATGGTATAATGAAGAAAAACGATTGCGTCAAAAACAATAGAAAGTACAGGTGTTGCACGTATGCTGAAGGTTGGAATTGTTGATGACCGTCAGATTGATTTAGATAAAGTGGTTGGGATTGTTTCACAGATTGATAATGTGGAGATCGTCTTCGCCACCACATCCGCAGAAGAAGCGTATAAACGGATTAAAGATGAGGAAATCATGCTGCTCGTCGCCGATATTGAAATGCCCCATCTTTCCGGCTATGAGCTCGCAGATATTATTCATTCCCATGCGCTTCATATTGAGGTTATTTTTGTAACAGCAAACAGCGGGTATGCGGTTCATGCCTTTGAAATCAATGTACATGACTATATTATGAAGCCCTATACGAAAGACCGGCTCAAGACATCGATTAAGCGGGTAATGGAGAGGTCTCGGCAAGCGGAAATTACGGGAAGACTTTATATTAAGCAGAAGAACAACATTCATATCATCCAAAAGAAAGATATTATTTTCATTGAACGAACAGGCAGGTCTTCTACGATTTTCACAAAAAATGGAACCATTAAGACGTACCAAACGTTAAAAGAGTTGGAGGGTGAGCTGAGGGAAAGGGATTTTCTTCGCTCCCACCGTTCCTTTATCATTAACATCCACTATATTCAAAACTTTGAACTATACGCCAAAAATTCATTCGTCGTAAACTTTGACGGATTAGATGAAACAGCAATGATTACAAAAGACATGGTCGACTACTTACAGGAAAATTACTTTTAGAACGGGACAATCCCTCTGCTCCATTGGGACATGGGGTCAGTGCAGTTGTCCCGGCTGAGAGGGGGTTGAGTTATGAAGCGTGTGTATTTTTATTGGGTAAGTATTGCCTCGCTCGCTGTTATTCATATTGAATTTGCAGGACGAGCTTTACCTTTTGATTTACCTTTTTTCGTCTCGATTTTTTTAGCTTTCCTACTTATTTTTCTATTACAGAGGAAACTCATGGTACACATAGATGCACTTGGAACAAAGGAAAATCTCAGATTATACAGCATCCAGCTCCTGCTTCTCATCATTTACGTATTAACTGAACCTGGTCTGATTTCGCTTATTCCGCTTCTCA
Organism: Oceanobacillus alkalisoli; assembly: GCF_021556485.1. Classification (GTDB taxonomy): domain Bacteria; phylum Bacillota; class Bacilli; order Bacillales; family Amphibacillaceae; genus Oceanobacillus; species Oceanobacillus alkalisoli. The sequence goes on from NZ_JAKGBW010000009.1 coordinate 95,372, forward strand.
CTTTTATCCTGTTGGAAGCGAACCGGCATATCATCAGTCATAAGCTACATAATAACCGCCAACTTATCCAGGCACACAAAAGAGAAATGGAGCAAATGAATGACACCTTTCTCATTGTCCGCAAAGAAAGACATGACTTTTTAAAACATATATCCAGCTTGCATTATATGCTCGAAAATAATAACCATAAAGAAGCAACAACGTATTTAAATGAGCTAGTAGAAGGATATAAGGAAACAAACCTGTCTATTCAAGGAGAACGCGGAACAGTAGCGGGTGTCCTGCATCACAGTTACCGGCAAGGACAGGAAGAAGGGATCGAAGTGATATATGATCTCGAAGCAGCGATTTCCGGCTTACCACTTTCTGATCGTGATTTAACAGCCTTAATCGGGAATATACTAGATAATGCACTGGAGGCGAGTGCCGAATGGCAAAGAGAGAACGGAAAAAAACCGCAGATTATCTTACAGTCCTTCAAGCGCAGCGGTCTTTTTATGCTAACTTGCAAAAACTGCACCCGTCCCTTGCCGAATGATGTGCTCGATCATTTATTTACGAAACGGTCACAATCAACAAAATCAGGAAATCATGAAGGACTGGGAACACAGATTATTGCACATATTGTCGAAAAACATGCTGGCTATCTTGATTTCGTTTATAAAAATCAAATCTTTACATTACAAATTAAGCTGCCTGCCATCTTAAAATAAGTTGACATGGATTAACGACGAGGAGGAACATCATGGTTCTTTACCGCTTGCCGATAATGATTCTTACCCTAAGTCTCGTATACATTTTCATCGCTCCTGATGAGCCCTTTGCGTTCAAGCTCTTTTTTAAACTGCTGCCAATGATCGTCATTTTATTTTACGCTTTCCGAATCGCACCGGAAAATAAAATGGCTGTCCATTGGTTCATTATTCTTGGTCTTCTTTTTTCGATGATAGGTGACGCAACTTTGCACTGGTTTCTCGTTGGACTTGTCGCTTTCTTTATTGCCCATGTCTGTTATGTGATTGGCTTTTTTACGGTGGCCAAGTTTACTAGAAAGCGGATGTTAGCTGCGGTTCCAATCAGCATCTACGCTATTACTTTCGGGATATTCCTTATTCCTGCTCTAACGGATACCGGGGAGCAAGCGCTCGTAATCCCAGTAATTGCTTATATCATCATTATTTCACTCATGCTCTTTGCCGCGGTTGCAACAGGGAATAGACCAGCACAATTTGGGGCATTATTATTTGTTATCTCCGACTCGATTCTTGCTTGGAATATGTTCATCGATCCAGTTCCATTTGCTGATGCTCTTGTTATGTTCCCGTACTATGCAGCTCAGTTTTTCATTACAGTTAGTCTCTACTCGCTTATTGACCAAAACAAGCGCATCATTTGGTAGCAATACAGAATGTAAAACAACTATTTTTAATATGTTTATTAAGACTTTATATGGTATACCTAGCTGCTTTAAATTACAAGAGTTCGCTCGTTTAGTTCTAACATAGGAGGAATTTCATGTGAAGTTAACAACAAGGGAAGTTTTATCGGTCCCGAATATTTTATCTTATATCCGGATTCTCTTGATTCCTGTATTTATTTATCTCTTTTTCCATGCAACAGACTCAAGAGATTATTATGTTATCGGTCTTATTATACTTTTATCTGGTCTAACAGATGCATTGGACGGTTGGATTGCCCGGACATTCAATCAAATTACAGAACTCGGGAAAATTGTTGACCCGATTGCAGATAAATTGACCCAGACAGCAATCGTCGCCTGTCTATTGTTCCGCTATCCGTATATGTGGATTCTGTTTATCCTTTTTATCTTGAAAGAGTTGTTTATGGGAATCAATGGACTCATTCTATTAAAACGCGGGAAAAAACTGGACGGAGCGAAGTGGTTTGGAAAAGTATCGACGGCAGTGTTCTATCTTGCAATGGGAATTTTGATTACATTTCCTAACTTGGATACGTATTTGATCACATTCCTCATGATTGTAACAGGGATTTTCTTATCTATATCTTTCTTGATGTATATCCCGGAATTTCTGAGATTATATGAAAAAAAGGAAGATGCTGTGCGTTAATCACAGCATCTTCCTTTTTTACTTTATTCTTTAAGCATTTTCGGTTGCTAAATTGCCTCTTAGTGTTTTTAAAGCAGTACTCCAAGCAATGACTTGATCCAGCATTTGGTTTGCATTGTCTGCATGGTAATCAGCTGGTTTGAAGACAGAGAAGTTTTCAAAGTCAGCTAGTAGGGAGAAGGTAACTGCAGTACGGACGTCCGCTACTTGCAATTCACCAAGAATTAAGCGCATGTTTTCATGAGCACGTGTCCCACCAAGGCTTCCGTAACCAACAAATCCTGCCGCTTTGTTGTTCACTTCAGGATTTAAGTAGTCTGTTGCGTTCTTCAGCGCACCACCGATTGCATGGTTGTATTCTGGAGTGATGAAAATATAACCATCGAAAGAGGCCATTTTATCAGACCAAGCTTTAATTGTTGCATTTGCTTCTTCTTGTTCTGTTTCTGGAAGGCTTTCACCTAAGAATGGTAATCGGTAATCTGCTAAGTCTACCAATTCATATTCGACATCCTGGTCATTGCGATTGTTTGCAAAATCCATCATCCATTTCGCAACTTGCTCTCCGTTGCGTCCTTCACGTACACTTCCTAAAACAATACCAATCTTTAACATTCGTATTCCTCCTGTTGTCTATGTCTAAATAACTTTTAATTAAATATAACTTAATTACAGTCAATAATATAACATGGTTTCTCCCTAGTTGCAATCTTTTTGTTCTTATTTATTATTTGCTTATGATTCGTAAGTCTAATAAAAAAATTTAGAGGCGGCATCTCTGCCGCCTCCTCCTTATCCGACATAAACTCTTGGGACGCGTTTTCCAATAAGACAAATGATTTCGTAGTGGATCGTTTGCAGTTGTTCCGCTATTTCGTCGAGGGAGATATAACCTTTCTTTTCCTCACCGAATATCGTGATGATATCATCATCTTGCATTTCATCGATGTCTGTTACGTCAATCATTGTCTGATCCATACAAATTCTTCCCACAATCGGTGCTCGCTCACCATTTATCGTGACCTTGCCACAATTAGACAGGCGACGCGAAAGACCGTCCGCATATCCGACTGAAAGAGTAGCTATTCGCGAATTTCTCTCTGTTTGATAGGTACATCCATAACTGATTGGCTCTCCTGCCGCCACTTCCTTAATCAGCACCGCTTTTGTCTGGAAGGTCATTGCTTGGGTCAAGCTAATCATCTTTTTCATATATCTTGCTGGGTAAAGGCCATACATGCTGATCCCGACCCGGCACATATCCAGGTGCATCTCTGGAAAATTAATTGTTGCTGCGCTATTACAACAATGCTTCAATGGCACGGAAAAACCATTCTCAGCCAAATAATCCGTTACTTCGAGAAAACGTGAAAATTGCATCCGTGTATATGTATCATCCGCATTGTCCGCATCTGCAAAATGGGTGTAAATCCCTTCAACTTCAATTCGTTTACCTTCTATGCTCTTAAGTAACTCAAGTGCTTTTTCTTTTGATTGAACGCCAACTCTTCCCATACCTGTATCTATTTTCAAGTGGATTTTAGCCGTTTGCTTTAATTCATCACAAGCGGTGATGAGGGCATCCAGCACATCTTCGCTATAAACAGTAAGTGTGATTCCATTTATAATCGCTTCTTTTACAACTTCGGGTTTCGTGAAGCCAAGCACTAGAATCGGAGCGTCAATCCCCGCCCGCCGAAGTTCAATCGCTTCATCGATCAAGGCGACACCTAAACCATCAGCTCCAGCCGCCAAGGCAGCCCTTCCGACTTCTGCCGCTCCGTGACCGTAGCCATCCGCTTTTACAACTGCGAGCAGTTTACTATTTTTATTCATATATTGTTTAAAGGCTTGCGTATTCCCCCGGATTGCAGCTAAAGAAACTTCAACCCATGTATCCCGGTAACTTAATCGTTTCATCCGATAAACTCCTCTGTTCTATCATTACTTTATATTTTAACATTTCTTAATAGCCTCTGGGTAGGGCATATTGTTCCAATTGGAACAATATATACGTATGAAGGAGTTGAATTAAAAATGAGGAAGTTTTTTGAAAAATATGTTAAAGATGCTTCTTGTTAGGTAGAGTATCGTAACTCAGCATTTCCGCCTATTTCTATATTCCTGGAATTCGGATTAACGATCGAAAGGGATTCAAAAAATAAAGGAGTGGATAACGTTGGGTGCAAAGTGGATAAAAATCGCAGTTCTTTATTTCATTATCGGGATTGGCTTCGGGCTATTCATGCATTACACGATCCAGCTTCAATGGGGAGCGACGCATGCTCATATTAATGTTGTCGGTTGGCTGTCTACTGGTCTAATCGGCGTCATTTATTCCATTTATCCAAGAGCAGGAAATAGTCCACTTGGTAAGTTACACTTTTGGCTTCATCAGATTGGCCTACCTTTCCTTTTTATCGGAATGATGATGATTTATTTTAATGTACCACCAGTTGTGCTTGAAATTTTTGTCTCAGGCGGCGGGATTGCATTTCTATTATCTGTTATTTTGTTTGTTCTTAATGTATTTCAGAATGTACACGAGGCTGATAACAAGTAGCCGATTAAAGACATGACTCCCTTTCGATTAGAATAAAGGCGTGATTGGTTGTTTCGAGTTAGTAACCTGAGGTGCCCACATATTTTCAGCAAATAGGCTGCTGCAATAAAAAAAGTAAACCCTGAAGCCCGGGCTTACCTTTTTTTATATGTTTTAAAAACTTCAATAAATTGTTCTGGAGAGCTTTTAATCATATAGGAGAATACACCTTTATTCGTATGTACATATAGCAGCCCACCTTGTGTTCCGAGCATCCGGTAGGACAGATCATGAATGGTATCTATCAAAAATTCACGATGTCTCGTCACCAATCGATCCTCATATAAATACATCATACGTTGTTCTTCCGTATTTGTCTGACTGATGGAATCGACGGTGCGAACAACTTTCACATACGATTGTTCTGCCAGCAATTGTGTCATAAATTATCCTTCAGCAAGTCGCATATGATTAAGTCTCCATTGCAACCATTGGTACTCACGTGTTTTCCTCGGTAAAAATTGGCGAATATCGTCCTCATGGTACCCTACTTGCAATCGCTTCTCATCGACCATAATTGGGCTGCGCAGCAAACGAGGATGCTTGTGAATCAGCTCCAACAGTTCTTGAAGTGGTAATGCCTCAATGTCCAGATCAAGATCTTTATAAATCTTGGATCGGGTTGAAATAATTTCATCCGTACCGTCAACCGTCATACGTAAGATGCCTTGAAGTTCCGATACTGTCAGCGGGTGTTTCAAAATGTTCCGCTCTACGTAATGGATGTCTTGCTTCGTAAACCATTGTTTCGCTTTCCTTGTCGATGAACATGCAGCTCCATATATTATCACTGTCATATATCATACCCCATTTCAATTTGGTTAATTTATTGATACGTTTATCTTGCTATGCCTTTTTTCAATAAGCTCATTTCTACTTTGAAGCTTTCAATTGCCTCCTCGTCGGATAGCTCTTTCGTAAACTTTTCGACAAAATTGCGAAATGCAACGGCCGATATAATATGAATGACATGGGTTAATTCGCTGTCTGATTCGATATTTAAAAGCTCTCTATTTATTAGTTTTGTAATTTTTTCCATGCCATCTTTTTTCAGATTGCTTTCAATTATCTCATTGAAAATGGTTTCAATCTGATGTGTTACGTTAAGAAGAGCGTTCCGGAAAAAGTTATACTCCTTTTGATCAGGTAATTCAATAAGCAAATCGTAGTAAAAAGCGGTAATTGCTTCGAATAAGTCTCCCTGATGTGTTTGCAGTTGTTGAATGAACTGTTTGTTTCTACGGTTTGCCTGTTCTTGGAGAATATAATAATATGCGTCTTCTTTATCTTTAAAATACTGATAAAAGCTTCCCCGGGATATCTCTGCTGTCTTTACGATATTTGCGATGGAGGCTTCGAATAGAGGAACTCTGGAAAATTCCATTTCCATTGCCTTAATTAAGGATTGACGCTTTTTCTCTGGCAGATTAAAAAATGTTGCTTTGGGCATTCCTGTACCTCCATTTCCACCAGATCATGACACGGTGTCATCTTTATAATTTTATGATAGATGACACGGTGTCATTTGTCAACGCAATATGGGGGTTTCCTAACTTTTTACTTATTTATTCCACAATTGCCTCATAGAATCATTATTACCTTAATTCGCTGTAGCAAAACTCCTACTTTCTTCCTGAAAACCGTATTTTTTGAAGTATGTACTTTAAAATGAAGGCCTTTTCAAATTGATTTGATGACTACTTTCATACAACGTAAGTGCCCGAAACTCTCTACTGGAGGTCCGCAGTCCAGACACCTCTCGCACCTGCTGAGCGGCCGGCAAGCCTCCCCGCGCTGAGCCACTAAGGGGTCTCGCCAGGCCTATCCTCCCGCAGGAGTCTCGAGGTGTCTGGACTGCTCCCAGGAAAGGCCATATTTTGATCACTGTTTATTATTCCAAGATTATTATTTTTACCGTGATACGGCACTGGAATAAATGCTATTTATAATAATCCTCTTTCCAGCTCAGTTGCCCGGGGGACGGTGACTCCTACCGGAAAAGCACGTGTCCAGACCTGAGCAGGAAGTGTACTTCTTCCGAGGCAGACTAAGAACGCCACGTCCTGTGGAAACGCCTGCATTAGCACGTCCTTTGCGTCGAGGCTGAGGCCGTGCCCTTAGGATGCGCATCCGTCCCCCGGGCAACTGAACGCCGACTAGAAAACCTACCAAGAGAACGTGCAAATCACTTACGCTGAATGAGAGTAAAAGTATTAAGTGGTTACGTTAGTTTTTGAGACGGGGATATTGGGAAATCAGAGCGGATTTCTAAAGTATCTAGAACCATTGTGAATAGGTAGTTTCACTAATTGTATCAAGAGATAGTTACCTATTTTAGAAGGCGAAAATTGATCTTACAGGTTAATTTTTATGTGTAAGTAATGATAGGGCTGCGACATGGTCTTTCCTGGCCTATGATGAATACGCCAGGAATGACTCGCTTTTGATTTAGGATCTTCTAGTTGACTGACGCAAGATGAAGACAATGAGGCCGAGGAATAAGACAGGTAGGATAATACTGAATATCATGAAATCACTTCCTTTCAGATACTTTCAATCGACTGGGAAAAACAGTCTACCCGTCTGGAGGTAATTTCTAACATAGATTAATGAATTTCATAATACGTATTTAATGCATCACCATATGTAGTTGAGTTGGTTCGTTCCCAACTACATATGGTGATGGAAAAGCCGACTTTGGTAATTATGAAATTCATTCAGATGGTAAGTTATTTACTGTAATTTTTGGGTTTCCTTCCATCATATCAAAAAAGTGATATAATTGCAAGTTAAAGTTTCAGTAGATAACCCAACTTTAACAGCCTGGAATAACTAAACGCTCCGTTCCAAGGCTACTGATTGCTTTCATACAGCATAAGTGTTTTGGCTCGTTCACTTATTCAGAGCACCAATCGCCGTTCAGTTGCCCGGGGGACGGATGCGCATCCTAAGGGCACGGCTTCAGCCTCCTCGGAAGAAGTACACTTCCTGCTCAGGTCTGGACACGTGCTTTTCTGGTAAGAGTCACCGTCCCCCGGGCAACTGAGCTGGTTAGATGATTCTCTGAATAGAAATTGTTCCGTCACGATAAGGATTAAACTCCTGGAATATTAAACAGTGTTCAAAATTTTTCCTTTCCTGGTAGCAGTCCAGATACCTCGAGACTCCTGCGGGAGGATAGGCTTGGTGAGACCCCGCAGCGGGCTTGCCCGCGAGGAGGCTCACCAGCCGCTCAGCAGGTGCGAGAGGTGTCTGGACTGCGGACCTCCAGTAGGAAGTTTCGGGGTTTGGCGCACTTACGCTGTATGAAAGCAATCCGCTGGTCATTTCATATCTAGCCCAAGTACGAGTGCTTGATAGGGCTAAATTGCTATTTTTTTACGAAAATCGAGTAGATAAAAAATGGCACCTTTCCAGATATATGGAAAAGCACCATTAAAATATTAAAGCATCACTTTACACATATCATTCGTGAAAGCAACTGGGTCTTCAATTGGTAAGCCTTCGATTAGTAATGCTTGATTATATAATAGATTTGTATAAAGTTTCAATTGCTCGTCGCCTTGCTCTTTCGCTCTCTCCAATGCATTCATGATCTCATGATCCACATTAATTTCCAATACTTTATCTGCCTTAATTTGCTGGTCATCCGGCATGGAATTAATGATTTTTTCCATCTCAATTGAAATATCGCCATCTGCCGTGAGCACAACCGGATGGGATTTCAGACGTTTTGAAGCCCGGACATCTGTAATTTTATCTCCTAACATCTCTTTCATTTTCGTAAACAGGTCTTCGTGTTCCTTCGCTGTTTCTTTCTCCTCTTCCTTCTCTTGCTCATCTTGTTCAATGCCGAGGTCACCACTGGAGACGTTTCGGAATTCCTTCTCTTTATAGCTCATGAGCATGCGGATTGCGAACTCATCAATTTCGTCCGTGAAATATAGAATTTCATATCCTTTGTCTTTTACAAGTTCCGTTTGTGGAAGCTTATCCACGCGGTCAACGCTATCCCCTTGTGCATAGTAGATATACTTCTGCTCTTCTGGCATGCGCTCCACATATTCATCCAACGTAACCAATTTCTTTTCTTTCGATGAATAGAATAATAATAAATCTTGCAGCACTTCTTTATGCTGGCCGAAATCACTGTAAACCCCGAATTTCAATTGTTGACCAAAGGACTGATAGAAGCGTTCATAGGCTTCCCGGTCATTATTCAGTACTTGTTTCAGTTGCTGTTTGATTCGTTTATTAATGTTTTTCGCGATTGTTTTTAACTGACGGTCATGCTGAAGCATTTCCCGTGAAATATTTAGAGAAAGATCCTCGGAATCTACTAATCCTTTTACAAAACTGAAATAGTCCGGCAGCAGCTCTGGACTTTTCTCCATAATAAGAACCCCATTTGAATAAAGCTCCAGGCCTTTTTCAAATTCCTTCGTGTAATAATTATATGGGGCGCTCTCCGGGATATAAAGAATCGCGTCATACCGAACCGCACCATCAACGGATAGATGGAGATGTTTTAACGGTTTATCAAAGCCATAATGCTTCTCTTGGTAGAAGTTTTCATAATCTTCATCGGTAAGTTCATTCTTATTCTTCTTCCAGATTGGAATCATCGTATTCAAGGTTTCTTCCGTAGAAACATTCTCATATTCGTCTTCCGTACCTTCTTTTAACTTACTTTCCGTCACGTCCATTTTAATTGGATAGCGGATAAAGTCGGAGTATTTCTTCACAATTTGCTTGAGTCGATATTCTTCTAGGAATTCATCGTAATTCTCTTCTTCTTCATTTTCTTTGATTGTGAGAATAATCTTCGTACCGACTTCAGCTTTTTCTGCCGGTTCAATCGTGTAGCCTTCTGGTCCTGTTGACTCCCATTTATAAGCTTCTTCACTATCAACAGAACGACTGATGACAGTTACTTTTTCCGCAACCATGAAGGCCGCATAGAAGCCGACACCGAATTGTCCAATAATGTCATGGCCATCTTTAATTTCATTCTCTTGCTTAAATTGATGGGATCCGCTTTTCGCGATAATGCCAAGGTTGTTCTCCATCTCTTCTTTTGTCATTCCGATACCCGTGTCGGTTACGGTTAATGTTCGTGTATCTTTGTTCGGGTCAAGCTTGATGAAGTAACTGTCTTGATCAAACGTGAGCTTGTCATCTGTAAGTGCCCGGTAGTATAGTTTGTCGATTGCATCGCTCGCATTGGAAATTAACTCTCTCAGGAAAATTTCCCGTTGTGAATAGATCGAGTTGATCACCATATCTAATAGTTTCTTGGATTCCGCTTGAAATTCTCTTCTTTCCATAATCTCTCTCCTCTTTCGTTATAAGTATGTAAACTCGCACGTACTAATCCACCTAATTAAATACCATATCCTTTCTATGAAGTCAATCAACTTGGGTCTCCCTGCAAGCTTCCTGAATTCACGGTATACTGGGGATATCAAGAAGGAGGAATGACATGCTTAAAAATTGGTTGGAGCAGTCTGATTATACGGTCGTATTCACCGGAGCAGGGATGTCGACAGAAAGTGGCCTCCCGGATTTTCGGTCGGCAAATACAGGATTATGGACGAAAAAAGACCCCGCGCAGCTTGCAAGTACTGATGCACTCAATCATAATGTGGAAGAATTTATTGCATTTTATCGGGAGCGTGTCCTCGGTGTGAAGGAATACGGTCCCCATAAAGGACATTCAATCCTTGCAAACTGGGAACAGTCCGGCAAAGTAAAATCGATTATTACACAAAATGTCGATGGGTTTCATCAGCTTGCAGGCAGTAAGCAAGTTGCAGAACTTCATGGTACATTGCAAAAATTACATTGCGAATCATGCGGGCGCCAGTATGGTAGTGAGAATTATGTAAAAGAGGCGTTTTACTGCGAGGAATGTAACGGTGTGTTGCGACCTTCGATTGTTTTATTTGGAGAAAGCTTGCCAGTCGATGCGTTTGAATTTGCACTCCGGGAGACGGAGAAGGCAGATTTATTCATTGTGTTCGGCTCTTCGCTTACTGTCACACCGGCAAACCAATTCCCCATGCTTGCAAAAGAAAACGGCGCGAAATTGGTTATTGTGAATGCGGAAGATACACCGCTTGATGGGTCTGCAGATTTAGTTATCCAAGATAAGAAAATTGGTGTACTTTTGCAAGAACTGGATGAGAATCTATAAGAAAAAAAAACAGACGCGGTATCCACTAATGAGAGTAGATACCGCGTCTTTCAATTCTATTTACTGGCTTTTTTCCCAACCTCTTCTCCTTTACGGCCTATACACCTTTAAATGCTTTTCTATAAACATCAGCCAGTTCTGTGACGAGAGGTAACTTTGGATTTGCCATTGTACATTGATCTTCAAAAGCTTTATCAGCTAAATGATCCACTTTCGCCTCAAATTCTCGCTTCGTGACCCCATTCTCTTCCATACTCATCGGGATATCCAATTCTTTTGCCAATTTAATAATGGCTTGGACAAGATTTTCTACCCCCTCTTCAGTCGTAGCAGCTGGTAAGCCGATTGCTTTGGCTATCTCTGCATAGCGTTTATCTGCAATGAAATGTTCATATTTAGGGAATGACACAAATTTCGTCGGCTTCGTTGCATTATAGCGAATGACATGAGGTAACAAAATGGTATTGGCACGCCCATGCGCGATATTGAATTCACCGCCCAGTTTATGTGCCAAACTATGATTTATCCCTAAGAAAGCATTGGTAAACGCCATTCCCGCAATGGAAGAAGCATTATGCACTTTTTCACGAGCCAATTCATTCGATCCATCATGATAGGCTTGTGGTAAGTATTCAAAGACAAGCTGAATCGCCTTAATTGCCAACCCATCTGTAAAGTCGTTCGCCATATTGGATACGTAAGCTTCAATCGCATGGGTTAAGACGTCCATTCCAGTGTCAGCTGTCACCGTTTTCGGTACACTCATCACAAATTGTGGGTCAATGATTGCGACATCCGGTGTCAATTCATAGTCAGCCAGCGGGTACTTTATATTATTCTCTTTATCCGTGATGACGGCAAAAGATGTGACTTCCGCACCTGTCCCGGAGGTTGTTGGAATCCCGACAAATTGCGCCCGTTTTCCGAGCTGCGGGTATTTATAAACACGTTTACGAATATCCATGAATTTCTGCTTCAAACCATTAAAGTCTGTTTCCGGATATTCATAGAATAACCACATCCCTTTAGCGGCGTCCATAGGTGAGCCGCCACCGAGAGCGATAATGACATCCGGCTCAAATTCTTTCATCACCTTTGCACCACGCATAACTGTTTCCTTAGAAGGGTCTGGCTCCACATCCGATATAATTCTGCAATGGACATAGTCCGGACGTTTTCTTACATAATATAAGACCTTATCCACATATCCCAATTCGACCATCATCGGGTCCGTTACAATGACAGCCTTTGAGATATCCGGCATTTTCTCAAGGTATCGGACGGCATTCTTTTCAAAATATATTTTTGGTGGGATTTTAAAACACTGCATATTAACACTTCTTTTTGCCAGTTTTTTGATGTTATATAAATGAACAGAGCTCACATTGCTAGACACTGAATTTCCGCCATATGAACCACATCCAAGAGTCAGTGACGGGGTATACGCATTGTAAATGTCACCAATTGCCCCTTGGGAAGATGGCTGGTTGACAATCAAGCGGCCGGCTTTCATCCGCTGACTGAATGCATCGATGACCTGCTGATTTTCAGAATGAATGACAGCGGAGTGACCAAGTCCACCAAATTCCAGCATTTCCTCACATCGTCTGAGTCCTGTTTCTGTATTATTCGCCTTATAACAGGCAAGGACAGGGCTGAGCTTCTCCCGTGACAGCGGATAATCAGGACCCACACCGGTTAACTCAGCGACCAATACTTTTGTATTTTCCGGTACGGTGATTCCAGCCATGTTCGCAATGGCAGCTGCACTCATTCCTACAATTGCAGGATTGACAGAACACTTATTTTCATCAATGACCAGTTTTTCGACTTTTACCTTTTCCGTAGCATTTAAAAAGTAACAATTATGGGCAATCATCTCTTGTTTCACTTTTTCATAGATTGGCTCATCGATAATGACAGCTTGTTCGGAAGCGCAGATCATGCCATTATCGAATGTTTTGGATAAAATAAGGTCGTTGACTGCCCGTTTAATATGTGCAGTTTTTTCTATATAACAAGGGACATTACCAGGACCGACACCTAAGGCTGGTTTCCCGGAACTGTAAGCAGATTTAACCATACCGGCTCCACCTGTAGCTAGGATGAGCGCGATACCTTCATGTTTCATAAGTGACTGCGTTTTTTCCACAGCTGGTTGTTCAATCCACTGGATGCAGTGCTCAGGTGCTCCCGCTTTTAAAGCAGCTTCATAGACGACCTGCGCTGCTTTGGCGCTTGATTTTTGTGCCCCGGGGTGAAAAGCAAAGATAATCGGATTGCCCGTTTTAATTGAGATGATTGATTTAAACATTGTCGTAGAAGTCGGATTGGTAATAGGAGTAATTCCAGCAATGACTCCGATAGGTTCTGCAATTTCAACGATGCCTTCCATCTCATTTTCATGCATGACCCCTATTGTCCGTTCATATTTAATGTTGTGATAAATATATTCTGTTGAAAACATGTTTTTAATAATCTTATCCTCGTAAACCCCGCGTTTTGTTTCGTCTACAGCGAGCCTTGCCAATTCCATATGCTGCTCCATACCTGCTAAAGCCATTTCTTTAATTATGTTGTTAATTTGGTCTTGATCCAGCATTTTCATTTCTTTTAATGCCTTATTCCCTTTTTCAACTAGGGCATCAATGCTTTCGACTAATGATTTAACTTGTTTCTTTTCAGGCGCTTTGGTAGTCATCGTAAATCCTCCTCGTTTATTTGTGAAATATTGATCATTTTAATTTTAAAAAAATATGGCTTAATGCTTGCCAGCAAATTTCATTTAAAACCGGGAGAATAGTGTCTGTTCGTTTATGTTATAATCACCTCTTTATTGTGAATTGTTGAGCATGTTATTTTATAAAAATTCGTCTTTCGCTTTCAAAACTATCATAGCATCTGGAAGCGCTTGCCGTTTTGGTGAATTGTGACAAACCAGTGAAACTATTCTAAATAGTTAGTTCTATTAACACTATGGTAAAGTGGTTTACTAAAATAGTTGGCAGCTCCCTTTTATATTTAATGAATTTCAGAATACGTATTTAATGCTTCACCATCACCATATGTAGTTGAGTTGGTTCGTTCCCAACTACATATGGTGATGGAATAGCCGACTTTGGTAATTATGAAATTCATTCTGTTAACAAGATAAAGGAAAAGATTGGGACAGTTATATCCCAACCTTTTCCTTTATCTTTATGCCATCCACTTAGGTGGTGTATTTTTATCCCAGTAAATTTCACCGAGAGTGTGGTGCTCTTTGAAATCATCTTTTTGAAGATGATAATGGAAATTGAAATAATAGCCTTCTAATGGGCGGTTATCACGGCGGACATGGAAGCGGACGATATCTTCTTCCGTCCGGTAATCCGTTACGTGAAAGATTCGCTCCCCGTAACCTTTTGCCGGTTGTTCCGTGATTCTATAATAACGGACAGCATCTTCTCCCGCTTCAACTGCTAGTTCTTCCAACACAGATTCCATTTTCGGCAAAATAACCGCAGAAAACTCGTCCTCTACCTGCTCAGCAATACGAGGACCAAATTTCATCAAGCTTTGAACTTTCGCCTGTTCTTGAAGCTTCCGTAAATAATCCGGTTCTGTCTCGATCTCAAGCATTGTTTCATAGTTTTCGAGAGTCGCTTCACTTGTACGGAGTTCAGTCGCTTGATCAAATTCTGTTTTCGAGGAGACACTATTCTTATTATTTTCGGCATCAATTTCCAGTAAAGCGGTCGGCGTGTACATTCCGAGTGTTGCAATTGCAATAAGTGCAACGAGCGCTTTCTTCATCCATATCTTCATGAGCATCACTTCCCAATCATTTCCTTACTTTAATTTTAACATGTTATAGGCAGATGTCTATTGGGATAATGATTTATTTCTTAAAATTTCTATTAATTTAGCGGAACAAATGCCCTGACCCTATTTCCTACACATTCTCACTTTTTGGGCATAGGATATTGGAGCGAAATTTGTGAGGGGGAGTTTGTTTTGATTATTCATGTTGGGGAGCCAGGAGATAATTTGTATACGTTACACGAACGATATGGGGTGAGCATGGCCGATTTATTGCGGGTAAATGATTTGCCGAATCCAGAACAGCTTGTTGTTGGGCTGGCTTTACTTATTCCGGTTAAAGGAACGTGGCATACGGTTCGGGCTGGAGAAAGCTTGTGGAGTATTGCTAATGATTATGGAATGTCTTTAAATCTAGTTTTAGAAGCAAATCCAGGAATTGATGCGGAGACACTCATGCCAGGACAGGAAATTTTTATTCCACTTCTACGTCATGAAGTGGCACCAGGTGAGACGCTCGCAAGTATTGCAAACCAGTATGGGGTATCTGTATATGCACTCGCCCAGGAGAATGCCCTCACGATAACCGAGCCTATCTTCACTGGCCAAACACTGTTTATCCCACGGGAAAAACCAATTATTGATGTCAATGCCTATTCCTACCAACAAGATGCTGCTGGCGCCCAGTCGATCCGTGAAGTTGGAGAGCTGCTGACAATTGTGAGCCCATTCGCCTATTTGATTCAAGCGGATGGAAGCTTGGAGCCTTTTCCGGATGAGCAGATGATTGCTGCAAGTTATGAGGAGAATATTTTGCCGATGATGTCGATTTTGAATTTCACCTCGGAGGAAGCCGGGTCCACCCTCACTCATACCATTCTAACGAGCGACGAACTGATGGATACATTATTGACGAATATTTTAAGGGTGATGAATGAAAAAGGCTACCGGGGATTAAATATTGATTTTGAAAATGTATTGCCGGAAGACAGGGAGCGTTTCAATAACTTTATTCAATTGGCTGTGGACCGGCTCCATCCAGAAGGCTATTTTGTTTCGACCGCTGTAGCACCGAAGACGAGCGCCGACCAGCCTGGATTATTATATGAAGCACATGATTATGCAGCCCAAGGAAGGATTGCCGATTTCGTTGTCGTGATGACATATGAATGGGGATACCGTCTCGGTCCGCCTCAAGCCATTTCACCGTTAAACCAAATGCGGCGGGTTATAAAATATGCCTTGACAGAAATCCCCGCGGAAAAAATATTCCTCGGTTTCCAGATTTACGCGCGGGATTGGAAGTTGCCACATGTGCAGGGGCAAGCTGCACAAACGTTCAGTCCTCAAAGGGCTGTGGAGCTTGCTACCGAATATAACGCAGAAATTCAGTATGATGAAGTTGCCGCTTCACCGTTCTTTCGTTATACGGATGAAGACGGCGTAGATCATGAAGTGTGGTTTGAGGATGCGAGAAGTGCTCAGGCAAAGTTTGATTTGGCAAAAGAATTCAATCTTGGCGGAATCAGTTATTGGGCACTCGGCTATCCTTTCCCTCAGAACTGGGAATTGCTGCGGGATAACTTTACGGTAAGAAAGCGGATTTAAAAAGAATAAGAGCGGGAAACGCCCCAGAAGCAGATAAATTTAATCGAACTTTTCTTTTACTTGTAAGAAACATATCCCTTAATCACGTAAAAGATCTGATTTTCTGTTGTTTCGATAAATCAGAGAGCTCCTAATCAACTGAAGGAGCTGCCATTCCGCTGATTAGGTAGATTAGTAATGCCCTAATCGCCCGAAAAATCTGGCCGTCTGGTGCTTCAGTTGATTAAATGGTGACTAAGCCTGACAAAGAACGAACGGATAAATTTTCTTTCTCAATTGGAAGAGGCTGGAGTTTTAACTGACAATGCTCGCCCTACGAAAAACCGGCCATTTACCGGACACAAGAAAAGGACAGCTCGAACCAGCTGTCCTTATTCGTTTCCATTATAATTTTCCGTTCGATGGATAAATTCTTCAGCAGCACTGTAGCCTTGTTGTTTTAAATACCAGCTGTTTGCTGCTGCCTCAATTAAACCGGCAACATCTCTTCCCGGCTGAAGCTGGATTTTAATATGAGGAATTTCGACTCCCATATAACTCGTATATTCTGTCTTTAACTCAAGATCATTGTTCAGCTCATTATCTCCCCATTTGGTGAGCTCGATATCAAGCGCAATCCGCGTTTCATCCTGGAATGCTTTTCTTCCATAAACACGAACAATATTTAACAGACCTACACTTCTTAATGCAAGGAATTCTTTATTCATCTCATTGTGTGTTCCAAGGATCGTACGGTGACTAAGCTTTCTAAGGACGACGATATCATCGGCAACAAGACGATGACCCCGACCGATTAGCGTATAAGCGGTTTCACTTTTTCCTATTCCCGATTCACCGCGCAAGAGGATTCCAATCCCGAATACATTGAGGCAAACACCCGGTACAGCAATCTCCTCTGCTAGAGCTCTACCCAAATAAGCGTCCAATTTAGCGATGAATTCATATGTAGAATCATTCGTTCGGAGTAACGGAATATTCTCCTGGTTGCAATACTGTTCGAGATAGGTCAATTCTTCTTGTCCCCGCGTTACAATAAAGCAAGGAGGATGGTAATTTACAATATTGCCGATTCTTTGTTTTCTTTCTTCCACACTAAGCGATTTCAAGTAATTTATTTCCGTTAATCCGAGAACTTGCACGCGTTCCGTCGGGAAAAAATCAAAATAACCGATAAACTCAAGTCCTGGCCGGTGTGATTTATTCTTTGATACTTTTCTGTCAAGACTATCTGCCCCTGCAAGAATTTCCAAGGATAATTCTTTGGAAATTCGTTCTACACTAATTGTTTTCACTTTTACACCTAATTTCTCTTTTTCTAATGTGTTTCCGTTTCAATGATAGTTGAATCTATTATACAATATATTGCGGCGTATAGTAAGGGGACTCGGTAATTTAATACAAATACTAAAAACCAGGTCAACACTTTGAAAACCTGGCTTTCGTCTTATTTTGTCAGATCCACTCTCTTACTTACCATGTACATGATGAACCCACCGATTGTCATAGATAGCAGTTCCCCTAGGGCAACCGTGAGATAAGTCATCCAAAATGGAAGATTGAATAGGATATAAAGCTGCACAGCGACGGTAAACATCGATAACGTAAAAATAATAGCTGTAACAACAAATTTAGCTTTTACATTTTTTATATTTTTTGTCAGAGCCCGGGCCGCGAGCAGTACTGCAAGGGTCGCAAGTCCGCCGATTGGCACATCGATAAACCACATCGGTGACATGAAGTTCGCAATCACAACACCCAAGAAAACCGCGACAATATATCTTTTGTGAAATAGTGCCAGGTAATTGAACATTTCAGATAGACGGAGCTGGATTGGTCCAAAGCTAATGACAGATAAAATGAGGGTGACCGCCATATATAATGCGGCAACTAATGAAATTTTCACTATACTTCTTATGGAAGTCAGTGACTCTTCGTGTGCAATAGAACTATTCATTTGATAGACTCCTTTGTAAAATAGCAGATTGCTATTTTAGTAATAATTATGGCCAAAGGATCGGACAAGCGCCCTGCAAAGTGCCATAATACAAGCAAAAAAGTTTGCCAGATGAGTATAACAAAAAACCCTTCTGTTGCATAGAAGGATTTTTGCCTGAAAAGAGTTAGGATACGCTATTTAACAGTCCAGCCGCCGTCAACCGGGATAACAGCTCCATGAATATAATCTGCCGCACTGCTTGCAAGATATAAGGTAAGGCTTGCAACTTCTTCTGGTTCAGCCCAGCGCCCGGCCGGTGTCTCTTCTGCCACCCAGTTCGCCATCTCGCCTCCACCCGCGAAGTCTTCTGCGTTCATTGGGGTCCGGATTGCTCCAGGTGCTATCGCGTTTACCCGGATCCCTTTCCTGCTGTAATCATAAGCGAGCTGTTTCGTATAGCCGACAATCGCATGCTTGGAAGCCGTGTATGCCGCTCCCCCGCCACCTGCGACAAGCCCGGCAATCGATGCGGTATTCACAATAACACCTTGCTCCCATTTCAACATATGAGGCAGGATATTATTCGTAACATGATAAATTCCTTTCACGTTTGTATCAAATACGTTATCCCATAATTCTTCCGTCGTATCGAGGGTTGTTTTATAATCATCGAGGATGCCTGCTGTATTCACGAGAATATCAATCCGGACATACTCTCTTAATGCTTGATGGACCGCTTCCGCAACTTCTTGCTTCTCCGCTACATTCGCACACCAAAAAGCAAATTTCTCCGGGTACGCTTGTTTTAACAGCTGTAAACCCATTTCATTCTGATCCACCGCAAATACGGAAGCACCTTGCTTCAAGAAGGCTTCTGCCTGCGCATAGCCAATCCCCGAAGCTGCACCTGTAATAAAAACCGTTTTCCCATCGTACTCTGAAAAATTCAAGCATCATCATCCTTTTAAAGTTTTTTATAGAACAAAGGCGCAAGCGCCCGTTTAGCAACGTACAAACTGGAGCACTCCGAAGGGGAGATAAAGGAAACTCAGGCGACGATAGAGAGTTGATGTTGACTTTCACCGCAAGGGTATAAGTGCGACTAAGCCTCACAAAGACCAAACGGCTAAGTCTTCTTTATCGATTGGAGGAGTGTGAAGTTTGATAGTTGCTGGGCGCTTGAGCCGGACGTGGCCAGCCCTGAATACCTAAGTTATCCATAGCACTTTTATTTTATAGTTACTATTAAAAAAGAGCCCATGCTAAAAATAGGCTCCCCCTTTACTTGACTATTTCCCAATCTTCTGCAAGTAAATCACAAACAGTCGGGGTAAACATTGTATACCCTTCCCCCTCGACATTTATTAATAAATATGGATTCAATTTTTCACCATCGATTGCACTTTCACCAACAAGCTTGACGTAAAGTTCAGCGCCCGGCCAACCGGAACGGATTATTTTTTCACCCGCCCGAAGACGTGGCAATGCCTCTTCAAATTTCATACGAGCTCATCCTTTCTTCATACATAAAAGTATAGAGGATACCTGGATTGTTTTCAAATATGGCGGATATATGTCTTGTTAATCTTTATCTATGCTAATGAATTTCATAATACGTATTTAATGCTTCACCATCACCATATGTAGTTGAGTTGGTTCGTTCCCAACTACATATGGTGATGGAAAAGCCGACTTTGGTAATGATGAAATTCATTCATGCTTATAAATTTAAAAACACCCGCGGCAGTGCGCAGATGTTTTATATGCTTATTATACAGTTGCTAATAAATCTGATTCGTCGACTTTGTTTAATTCCAGAACTTCAGATGTTGATGCTTTAATTTCACGCAGCAATTCCGGATTTTCGCGTAGGCGCATACCATGAGACGGGACCATTTCTGTAATCTTCGGCTCCCACTCTTCTATGCGATCCGGGAAACAGCGGTTCAAAATATCCAGCATAACCTGAACAGCAGTTGATGCACCTGGTGATGCACCGAGTAATGCGGCGACTGATCCGTCCGCTCCTGTAATCACTTCTGTACCGAACTGCAGTGTCCCTTTTCCGCCGTAATCTGTGTCTTTAATGACCTGTACACGCTGCCCGGCGACGATCAAATCCCAGTCCTCGCTCTTTGCATCTGGGATAAATTCACGAAGTTCTTTCATGCGCTGTTCTTTGGATTGCAGTACTTGTGTCACCAAGTACTTCGTAAGCGGCAATTCTTTTGCACCTGCAGCTAGCATCGTGAACACGTTACTCGGTTTAACCGAAGTGATTAAGTCCATATTGGAACCTGTCTTCAAGAACTTCGGCGAGAATCCAGCATACGGGCCGAATAATAATTGCCTTTTGTTATTGATATAGCGTGTATCTAAATGCGGAACAGACATTGGCGGAGCTCCTACTTTTGCTTTTCCGTATACTTTAGCGTTATGCTGCTCGACAATTTCCGGATTATTACATACCATAAAGATTCCGCTTACAGGGAACCCGCCGATATGTCTGCTCTCCGGAATACCTGTTTTTTGTAAAAGATGTAAGCTACCGCCACCGCCGCCAATGAAAACGAATTTCGCAAAATGGCTTTCCGTCTTGCCGGTTTCATGATTTTTCACTTTCACTTCCCAGCCCGCCGGTTTTTGTTTAAGATCTTCAACTTCACGGTTGTACTGAATATCTGCACCTGTCTCGTCAAGATGTTCAAATAACTTCCGTGTTAATGCGCCAAAGTTCACATCCGTTCCACTATCAATCTTCGTTGCAGCAATGCCGTCCTCAAGAACTCTGTCGTTCATAACAAGTGGTAGCCATTCCGCTAGTGTTGCAGGGTCTTCCGTGTATTCGATATCTTCAAACAATGGATTTTCTTTCATTAATTCATAACGCTTCTTTAAAAATTCAACGTTCTTTTCACCTTGGACCAAGCTAATATGCGGCAAGGATCTAATAAATTTCTTCGGCTCCTGTAATAAGCCTTTCTTTACAAGATAGGACCAGAACTGTAAGGAAACTTGGAACTGTTCATTCACGTTATTCGCTTTCGTTCCATCAATTGTGCCGTCCGGTTTTTCCGTCGTGTAGTTTAATTCACATAATGCAGCATGCCCTGTACCAGCATTATTTAATTCATGTGAACTTTCCTCCCCAGCCTTACCTAGCTTCTCCAACACTGTAATGTTCCAATCTGGCACCAATTCATGCAATAACGTACCAAGCGTTGCACTCATAATCCCAGCACCGATTAAAATAACATCTGCGTTCTCCCTTTTATTCATACTATCCTCTTCCTTATCTGTATATTTTCAAATAATGAAAGTGCTTCCACAAATTCAATTCATTAATAAACCCCGATGAATTCTGCCCACAAATCTATATAGTTGTAACACTATTATTTTATCATATTCCCCAAATCTGCTCCAGCTTTTCCGGTAAAATCAGTATTTTTTGATTAAATGAGGAACAATAATGGATGAATCCTTTTTTTATTCGTCTGAAGAGTTCGTCAAGCTACTGACAAATCGTAAGAAAAATTGTACAATGGAAGATGAATTGTTTAAAAATAACGGTAAGTTAAATATAGGGTGGAAAGGGATGCAGGAATGGAAGTACGCGTGGAGAAAGACTTTTTAGGAGAAGTAGAAATACCGGACGACGTCTATTATGGCGTGCAAAGCGTGAGAGCGAGGGATAATTTCCCGATTACAGGTTATAAAACGGACGTAACACTTATCCGAGCAATTGGATTTGTTAAAAAAGCTGCCGCGATGACGAATGCCGAGCTTGGCCAATTGGATAAGCGGATCGCTGAAGCAATTGTAACAGCTTCCGAGGAAATAATTAACGGGAAGTTTGATGACCAATTTATCGTCGACCCGATTCAGGGTGGAGCAGGAACTTCCTTTAATATGAATGCAAATGAAATTATCGCGAACCGGGCACTCGAATTATTAGGCGAAAAGAAAGGCAACTACAGTATCATCAGCCCGAACTCGCATGTCAATATGGCACAATCAACAAACGATGTATTCCCAACGGCAGTGAATATTGCACTGATTGAACGACTTCATCACCTCGTTGATAAAATTGCCAAGCTTGTGGATGCATTGAAATCGAAATCTGAAGCGTTCGACAACGTTATTAAAATGGGCAGAACCCACCTGCAGGATGCTGTTCCGATTCGCCTCGGACAAGAATTCACCGGCTATTATTCCGTAATTGACCGTGACTTAGAGCGAATCAGCAGGTCAATCAAAGGCTTGCGCTCTATTAACCTTGGCGGAACATCTGTCGGAACCGGACTAAATGCCCTGCCGGAATATACGGAGAAAGCTGTCGAATACTTAGCAGAGCTTACTGGCTTCGCACTGAAAAGCAGTGAAAGCTTGATCGATGCTACTCAAAATACGGATGTCTATACCGAAGTATCTGGTATGTTGAAAATCCATGCGTTAAATATATCGAAAATCGCAAATGACTTACGCCTGATGAGTTCGGGACCAACCGCAGGACTTGGAGAAATCAATCTTCCAGCGCGGCAGAGCGGCTCTTCCATCATGCCAGGCAAAGTAAACCCAGTTATTTGCGAGGTGATTAGCCAAATTGCTTATCAGGTTGCTGGGAATGAC
Source organism: Oceanobacillus alkalisoli (assembly GCF_021556485.1). Lineage (GTDB taxonomy): Bacteria > Bacillota > Bacilli > Bacillales > Amphibacillaceae > Oceanobacillus > Oceanobacillus alkalisoli. Next base: position 118,234 of record NZ_JAKGBW010000009.1, read on the forward strand.
ACGACTATTGGGATGGCAGCGGAAAATGGACAATTGGAATTGAACGTCATGAAGCCAGTCCTTGTCTTCAATCTGCTTGAATCCATTTCAATTTTAGAAAACGGTATTCACATCTTTAAAGAATATGCCATTGAAGGTATGACAGCGAATATCGAGCATTGCCGAAATATGGTCGAGCGCAGTATTTCTCTCGTCACTGCGATTAATCCATATGTCGGTTATGAAAAAGCAACCGAAGTCGCTCGAATTGCAGTTGAAACGAACCGTCCAATCCGGGAAATCTGTATTGATAACGGAATTCTTTCAGAAAAAGAAGTCGATATGATTCTCGACTTAAACAACTTAACTTCCCCAGGAATTGCTGGGAAAGATAAAGTACATGCCAGAAAGTAATTAATTGGAAATGGTCGGTTCAGGATTCATCCCTGACCGACCATTTATTTTGCTGTTCAAAGTAATGGTGGAATACATAAGCAGCCCGCTTGCACTGGGGATTGGCTTCAATATTTTTAAGTAAACCTTTAATCACCGCTTGATTCAATGAAGGGTTCATCAGCTCATTTTTCAGCATAACAATAGATTCCTTTTCCACAGATTCTTCCAGTGAAGCAATCGTCTCATCAAGAATCGCGTAGACCCGTTCCATTGTAAGGATCGTTTCCTGCGGTCCTTTTAGCATGATGTAAACATCTTCTGTAATAGCAGGTTGGCTCATATGTTTCGCTAAAATATCCGTCTTTTCCACAAGGGATGCGGCAAGCTGTTTTGCCTCAAATGGCAGGTCTGTGAGTAGCAATATTTCCATATAACTTTTCATGAGGCCAAGAATCGTATAAACGAGATCATATTTGTTTTCCAGCACTTTATCCCCATATACTTTTTCAAGCATCGTTAAAATCGATTCTCGCATCCGTTCATTATAGCCACTGATTTGTGTGATAAATTCCTCATCTAAAAAGTGGACTTGCTCTTTCATAAAGACTTTTGCGAAACCGGATTGCTTCAAAAATCGGTCAAAGTGATATTCGTAAAAATTATAGAGTAGTTGGTCGGAAGCACCTTCACTGACTAATTGGTCAATATTTATCATGAACTCTTGTAGAAATTTGTGGATTAAGGCCATAATCAGTTCATCCTTCGATTTAAATGAAAGATAAAAAGCACCTTTTGATATACCAGAACGCTCAGTGATTTCCTGGACAGATGTTTCACGGAATCCTTGTTCAGCAAAAAGTTCCAGTGCCTTTTCCATAATTAGCTTTCTTTTTTCCATTTTATCGTCCTGCTTTCTGCTATTTCTATTGACTTCTGACCCGCTGGTCATTTATTATAGGAAAATGAGTTTATAATGTCAACAAAGGGACGGTGCAAATGAAAAGTATAGCTAATTTCGTTATGAAAAATAAGCTTGCGGTTTGGTTACTCACCATTATCGTAACTGCCAGTGGTATTTATGCCGGGACTCAAATGAAAACAGAGTCCATTCCAGATATATCCATTCCTTATTTAATGGTGATGGATGTTTACCCGGGGGCAACTGCGGAACAGGTGATGGAGGATATATCCATTCCGCTTGAACGAACTGTAGAAGATCTAGAAGATGTTAAAAATATTTACTCTGACTCGTCTTCCAGCCTATCCAGTATTCAAATTGAATATGAATATGGAGTCGATATAGCGGAGAAGCGCCGCGAATTGCAGGACGCAATTGAAGGCGTTAATCTGCCAGAAGATGCCGGGGAACCGACCATTACAGCAATCAGTCTTGATATGATGCCGATTGTTGCACTAAGTATCAGTAGTACAGAAGAGGATATTATCGATCTTACATCGACCGTAGATGAAGTCATTCTGCCAAAAATTGAAAAGCTTGACGGAGTAGCCTCTGCTACAATGGCTGGTCATCACGTCGAAGAAGTACAGCTTACATTCGATGAAGCCTACATGGAAGAACTCGAGCTCGACGAAGAGACCGTACGAGATATGATCCAAGCGAGTGATATGGCTGTTTCCCTCGGTCTGTATGAGTTTACAGAGGGAGAAGAAGCTGTTGCCGTTGACGGGAAATTCATGACGGCGGAAGAATTGGAAGAGATGGTTATTCCAGTTACTCCAACAGAAGAAAACCCTGTCCCATTTGTCGAACTTGCTGACATTGCAGAAATTGAAACAGTCGGTAAAGTTGAATCGGTCTCCCGTACGAACGGTGAAGATGCGATTGGGATTCAAATTGTTAAGGGTCAGCAAGCGAACACAGTTGATGTCGTTAATGCGGTCAAAGATTTAATGAAAAAAGAACAGGATCGATTGGACGGACTTGTCGTAGATATCTCACTTGACCAAGGAGAACCTATTGAAGACTCCGTTAGCACAATGGTGGAAAAAGCGCTATTCGGCGGACTGATCGCTGTTATGATCATCTTGCTTTTCTTACGGGATATTAAATCCACGATTATTTCCATCATCTCCATTCCAGTTTCCATTTTCACGGCTTTCTTGATTTTGAACTGGCTGGATATTACAATGAATATTATGACCCTTGGAGCGGTAACAGTTGCCATCGGACGAGTTATCGATGACTCGATTGTCGTAGTCGAAAATATTTATAGACGACTTCACTTGAAAGATGAACCACTTAGAGGACGGGCATTAATCCGTGAAGCAACCATTGAGATGTTTAAACCAATTCTTTCGTCCACATTAGTGACGATTGCAGTATTTGCCCCCATGGTCTTTATTGGCGGTATGGTCGGCGAACTATTCATGCCGTTTGCTTTAACGATGTCACTTGCATTGCTCGCTTCCTTAGTTGTAGCAATTACAATCGTGCCTGCGTTATCCCATACATTGTTCAAGAAGAAATTATATGGTGACCGGACAGAAGTGAAACATAAAGAGCAAGGTAAAATCACACAAGGATATAAGAGATTCCTGAACTGGACGTTAAATCATAAAATCATTACATCCGTTATTGCGATTGCCCTGCTCGTTGGAAGCTTATTCTTAACGCCGCTGATCGGCTTCAGTTTCCTAGGCAGCGATGAGGAAAAAGTAATGTATATCACCTATTCACCCGAACCAGGTGAGTTAATGGATGATACGCTACAAAATGTTGCAGAAGTAGAAGATAAGTTGATTGCTCGGGATGATACAGAAATTGTCCAGCTTTCCATCAATGATTCCACCTCCCCTGAAGCGGCGATGATGGGTGGCGGTGGTGGCGGAGCGCTAATCTTCGTTACATTCGATGATGATATGGAAAACTTCCCTGACGTACGGGATGAAATTAAACATTACATCACGGAAATCGGCCACTCCGGAGAATGGATCAGCCAGGACTTTGCTTCGATGGACATGAGTTCGAATGAGTTGAGCTATACATTCTACAGTGAAGACCTCAATGATCTAAATGAAGCCGTTGAGATGGTTGAAGACGTCATGACTGAGAATGAGCGCTTGGAAGATGTATCTTCTACAGCAGAAGGAGCATATGTCGAACATGTCTTGCAAGTTGATCAAGCAGATCTCCTGCAATATGGTTTAACAACAGGACAAATCGTCGGTATGCTAAGCACTTCCTCGACAGAAGATGTGCTGACAACGGTAGAAAAAGATGGCGACACACTTGATGTGATTGTTCAGCAAGAAGCAGAAACAGATGCAACTTCAATTGATGAATTGCTTGAATTAGAAGTACCTGTACCTGCTCAGCCAGGAACTGTACTTCCGTTATCTGAATTAGTTTCCGTGGAAGAAGATTCAACGGTTGCTACATTATCCAGAAGTAATAACCAGTATTATGCGACCGTTACTGGAACGATTTTAGACCAGGATATTTCACACGCTACTTCAGAGGTTGATGAAGCAATTGAAGATCTTGAGTTACCTAGAGGTGTGGAAGTAGACATTGCTGGGGTTGCAGCTGACATGGAAGAAACATTTGAACAGCTTGGCGTTGCGATGCTTGCTGCCATTGCGATTGTTTACTTCATCCTAGTTGTTACCTTTAGTGAAGGAATTGCTCCATTCGCAGTTCTGTTCTCCCTTCCATTTGCAGTTATTGGATCTTTCGTTGGTCTATACTTGACTGGAGAAACGATTTCCGTAACGGTAATGATGGGACTCCTGATGCTGATTGGTATCATTGTCACGAACGCGATTGTGCTTGTCGACCGGATCATCCGCATGGAGCGCAGCGGTATGTCGCTTCGTGAAGCAATTATCGAAGGTGGAGGCACACGTCTCCGTCCCATCCTGATGACAGCTATCGCAACAATCGGGGCACTTATCCCGCTTGCTGTTACAGGTGGCGGCGGACTTGTATCAAGAGACTTGGGTATCACCGTTATCGGTGGCCTTGCAAGTTCCACTTTACTCACACTCATTATCGTACCGCTTGTCTATGAGTTTTTAAGTAAACTCTTTAAGAAAGACCGGAAAAACATTAGAGAAGACTAATCGAAAAGGACGACCAGATTAATTCTGGCCGTCCTTTTATTTGTACAGCGGGACATTGGGGTCAGAGCAACTGTCCCAGTTTCGGTATAAAGAATAGAGTTCACTCCATGTCAAGATAAAATGGGTCAAACAGGCATAAACCCTGATTGACCCATTTTCCGATTTCATTATGTTTTTTAAAATTAAATCCCAAAATCAATCCCTGTTAGGAGATACGTTGCGACGAGTAAAACAAACAGATAGCCCGCACTTAACCAAAACAAATCAAATTTTGGTTTGTTCACATTAGCTAAGAAAAGATAAATATGAATCATACCAAAAAGCATCAGCCCGAACACATACATAATCATAAAGTATTCAATAGCAAGCAAGCCAAAGAGCACGAATATGATACAAAATACGAATACAAACGGAATATTGACGGTAACGTATTTCGTCAGCAGTATTTTATGTTCCATTTTGCGGTTTCCAAAAAAGGAAAGCATGTAATATAAAGAAAAATAGCCAAGCGCAAACGTGATGAGCCATCCAAGCATCGTTTGGAATAGAAACTCAATTCCTACCGAACTGCCCAAAAATCCTCCTAGCCCGCCAAACATATTGTCCATAAGGTTTTTCACAGAAAAGTATGCGAAAATTCCTAGGATAATGGATAAAAGAACGAATATGATGACACTTGTTTCTAAACTGATTGAACGGTTGGAGTTAATGACGGAATTCGGTTTGATGATTGCGTCTTTTAATATCCCTTTCGATTCATTCAGGCTCTTGTCAAAGTCGAAATTAATTTTGTTATCTTTGGAATTTGTTTCTTTTTGCTGATTTTCATTTGCATCAGATGACTGTTGGACGTTCTCTTGATGTGTGGGTTGGATCCCTTCTTGGTAAGTTGAAGCATGCTGATGAATGGTTTCTTGTTGCGGAGTAGCCGTAGATTTCTCTTCTATCTCTCCCTCATAATCCCCTTCTAATTGTTGGTCATTATTTTTGTCCATTCTGCTGTATTCCTCCCTTTTCAGTATATTCTTTATTCTATATCCTATGTATCACCCTATTAAACATGCAAAAGTTGCAGAAATAGGATTTTCCCACATCCGCGGGTAGATGGAAAAGTACCACCATTTTCCATTCTCTTTCCATCCAAACATAACTCTATACGAATCACAATGGACTTATGGCATAGGCATATCGATTGAAACAGCGCGGAATGCTGATATATCAACATTCCGCGCTGCTTGCAAGTTGTTTTCTTTTTTGGGACATGGGGTCAGAGCATTTGTCCCAACCGGGACAGATGCTCTGATCCCATGTCCCACTCAACTCGATTTATTCGATATTACATGCTTCTGCTAGGAGTTCCACGATGTGAACGACTTCTATCACATCAGTCAGTCCTTCTTTTTCTACGCCGACTTTCATCTGCAGGTGGCAACCTGGGTTGGTTGTAACGATTACTTCCGGGGAAACCTTCTCCACATGTTTCATTTTTTCATCCAATATTTCCATTGACGCCTCGTAATGAACGATATTATAGATTCCCGCCGAACCACAGCACATATTTTTGTCTGGAAGTTCAAGATAAGTAATCCCTGGAATAGCCTTTAGCATCTCTAACGGTTCATTCACCCGTTTTTGCACGTTCGTCATATGACAGGAAGGCTGATAGGTAATGACCTTATTAATCTCTTTTGTAAATGACAAGTGTACGGATTTTATCTGAAACAAGGTTCATCACTTCCAGCATGACCGGGTTATGTGATAATTCAACAATACAATAATGGAAAGCAAAATCTTCTTCCAACGCGATATTTCCTCGTTTCTCAACTGCAAGCAGCTCTTCATAAATCATCGTCAACTCTTCCTGTTCGGCAGGACTCATGCGATTTGCTGCGTGGTATGCCGCATCTTCCTCAATTGCCTGTCTCAATTCCAGTAGATTAATAAAATCTCTTCCATTCACGTCCATTGTCACGGAAAATTTATGCAATAGGTCTTGCTGCGAATCTTCATTGATAAACATCCCGACACCAGGCCGGACGGTAATAATACCGGAAGACTCCAGAACCGTTACGGCTTCTTTCACGGATGTCCGGGAGACATGGAACATTTCTGCAAGTGCCCGTTCGGACGGAAGCTTCTCCCCTGGTAAAATTTGTCCATTTGCAATAGATTCTTTGATTTGTCTTTTCCGTTTTTTAATTGGTGCAAATTCCATAGAAAGCCTCCGATCTGCCTAGTGGCTAGGTGGACAGTCCACAAGAAGCTAAGAAAAAAGAAACTTGATTCCTGTTTCTTTTTTCTCCTATTTATTACCGCTTGCTTACCGTAAAACTCCCCTTTATTTCATTGTTCCATTTCAGCGTATACACTTCCCCGTCCATAATCGGCCCGACACCTTCTGGGGTACCGGTATAGATAAGATCACCCTTTGTCAGGCCAATTTCCTGATGGATGTACGTAAGAAGCGTTTGGAAATCAAAAATAACAGATTGGATATTTCCCTGCTGAACCGCTTCCCGATCACGCTCCAAGGTGAATTCCACATCTTTTATTTGTTCCACACCAGGGAAATCCCAAAAATCCGTCACAATTGCTGCATTCCTGAATCCTTTAGCGACAAGCCATGGATGTCCCTTTTTCTTTAGAGCTGATTGAACATCTCTTAATGTCAAATCAATTCCGAGCGTCATTTGCGTCACAATATCCTCTACGGTGAAGCCGTCCTTCACATCGTTGCCAATATAAAGGACAATTTCCAATTCATGATGGATATCCCCGCGATGATGCGGGAAGGATAAGACACTTCCATCCGCAACAGCAAGAGCACTTGTCGGTTTTGAAAATACTAAAGGCTTGTCAGGTACTTCGTTTCCAAGTTCCAGTGCATGATTTTTATAATTACGTCCGATACAATATATATTCTTAATTTCCATGGTTGTTGTTTTCCTCTCCTTCCTTAAGCTCCAGGACACGATGATCGTTCAACTTGATTCGTGCTTTCGTCAAGTGGTTCGCAACAGCCAACCGCGCCGCTTCCCAAATGTTATGTTCCATTTCTCCCGCACCCTGGGCATGAACGAAACTTGCTCCTTTTTGTTTCCCTAACCCAACAGTGACCATTTTACTTAAACCGCTTTCAACTTTCCCGGTAAAAGCAGTATGGGCTTTCACTCGATTAATGATAAGAACTCCATCTGCATCGTAGGCGTGTTCATCCATATAAACAGGCAGATTTTCCGGGGTGTTCCCTAAGTGTACAGCTTCCATTGTTGACCGAATCGGCACCCCAAACGTTTCTTCCGTAATCCCTAAATGATGCAGCACTTCCAGCTGTCCTTCTGCTGTTGCACCGCCATGACTCCCCATCGCCGGAACGATGAACGGCCGGTAATTGTTTTCCTCCAGGTATGCAATCGTCTCCTTTAAGATACGTGTAATATTTTCAATCCCTCTGCTGCCCGCAGTGATTGCAATTTCAGCTTGGTCTGGTAAGGAATTCAATTTCTGATTTTTTTGAAGCTCTGTTCTAATTACTGTCTTTACATCAATCACTTTTGTCTCCTTATATTTCTGCCTTATCTCATACAGTTGCATCGTATCCCCCCTAATCATGATTTGAAACTAGAATACATCGTTTTTTTAAATCTGTCATCTTCTCCTCCTAGGCTGGGAGTCAGAGCACTTGGGACATGGGGGTCAGAGCATTTGTCCCGTTTTATTGGGACAGTTGCTCTGACCCCCATGTCCCCGGTAGCTAAATCATTATTTTCATGTTACGTTGATATTATAAAATGGAACTTCAATCTGTGAGGATTTTTTCTTCATCCCCCGCTGATTGTTAGTTGAATGAAACCTTAGGTGTTAGCTCACGTTTCTTCCCACCTAAACTTTCTCGAAGACCCTAAAGTTTTGAGGTAGAAGTTTACGGACGGTTAAACCGGGATAAAATTTCACAGTATTAGAATTTACAGACAGAGGGTATTTTAAATGAATGACGAGACAAGTATAAATAGAGAAAAGAGCTTTTTAATCCATGAAAAAAGAGCGGGTGAGTATTTTCGGAAGCTCTCCAGCTATTTAGACTCAGAGAAATATATAACAAATTTAGGGAATGATTTTAAACTATGGGAAAAGCAGCATTCAGGTAAACACCTTGCTTTAGAATGGATGAAACGCAGAAAAAGTAATCCAAGCCTAGCTGATTATAATCGCTATATAAAATGGCTTGGGGACACCGAACAATTGGATCATTATCTTGATCGGAGTGTTTCCTATATTTTTATGCGTGACCTTGGCAAATCCTTTGAAGATCAAGATACATTGGATAAAATTACAAGCACCAAAACGTTTCTTAAAAAGAAAATGAAACAAAACGAGCCTGGATTGTTCCGGACAGAAGCATTGTACCATCTCGCCAAGAAAGAGGGTATTGAACATTCTTTTATTTGGCTGGTAGAAAGATGGGATAGAATTCACGCGAAACTTCCTAAAGGCATGGACGGTTTGGAAGCCCAGCGGAAGTTGATGAAATTAATAGCCGGTGTACTTATGCACCAGCTGGACATGCTTCCTGAGGATGTGCCGCAAGATGAGCGGAAAGAAGCTTTAGATCAAGCAATTCGACTGGGATATTCTTACGGGCTCACCTATCCGTTTATCGACGATCTGCTCGATTCCAATCTGCTGAATGAGGAAGATAAAAAACAATATACCGCATTTATCCGAGAAACCCTTCTTACTGGTGAAGTACCTGACATCACCGGCTGGATTGGCTCCAACCAATCATTCATCCGCATGATTCATTCCGAGCTGAAAAGCGGTTTTGAATATATAAAGGGGCATCAGCCACAAGCTCTGCGTGAACGTTTTTTTGAACAAGCTTATGTGTTCTTTGAAGCTCAGGAGAAGGACAGAGCCAAACAGCTCGAAAATCGACATTACAGTAATGAGGATATTTATATCTCGATTATTTTAAAATCAGCATTTTCCCGTCTCATCGTCCGGTCAATTATTGGAGCACCGGTTGATGACGGGTTTGACGAACGGACATTTTATTATGGAATTTATAATCAGCTGGCAGATGATTTCACCGATTTATTTGCCGATTTGGAATCCGGAGCGGTTACACCATATACGTATTATTTGACGTACCATACAGAACGAGATGACTTGCTGAATCCGTTTGAATTATATTGGGCCGTTATTTCCTATCTGCTTCATGAAGTATATGGTTCGGAGGAAAGAGTGCGGGAGGCCTTGTTAAGCCGGGCGATCAACAGTCAAAAGCGATTTAGAAACCGGGCAGATAAAGCGACATATGAGAATGTAATGAAGGTCTTCGCACCAAAGGACCCAACATTTTGGGAGTATGTACAAAAGCTTACGAAAAGAATAGATGATGTCGATTTCTTGGATAAGCTCATACGTGATCATATGATTGGAAACTACAAGCAGGAAGAAAAAGAAAAACAAGAATTTGTAGGGAAAGTAAAAGAGCTCCGCACGATGATTGATGAAATCTTACAGGTCGAAGAAACAAATCAATTGACGGAAGCTTCCAAAGTCGGCATACCAATCGTCGAAGCTGCAAATTATAGTTTGGAAAGTGGCGGAAAAAGATTACGGCCGATATTAACAGCCTTTATGGGGACAGAGGCATTTGGTTTGGAGCAAAATGCTTTGATTCCGCTCCTGAAATCATTGGAATATATGCATACCGCCTCCCTGATTTTTGATGACCTACCGGCACAGGATAACGCTTCAGTAAGGAGAGGTCATCCAACGTTGCACAAAGTATATAATACAGCAACAGCAGAATTGACCGGACTTTATCTAACCCAGCAGGCCGTTTTTGAACAGGCAAGCTTAGACGGGTTTGATGCAGGAAATATACTGAAACTGATTCAATATTCATCCGGGATCATCACGGAAATGTGTAAAGGTCAAGCAATGGATTTGGCGGCTGCAGGAAAAAAAGTAACGCTCGAACAATTAGAAACCATTTGTTTTTATAAGACAGGACTTGCCTTTGAAGCGTCCCTTGTCATGCCGGCAATTTTGGCAGGGAAAAATGATGAGGTCATTTCATTTCTGAAAAAGTACTCCTATCATACAGGCATTGCCTTTCAAATTAAGGATGATTTGCTTGATGCGGAAAGTGATGTAGAAACACTTGGGAAGCCTGCCGGACAAGACATGGAAAATGAAACATCCACTTTTGTAACGGTTTTAGGAGTGGAGAATGCAAAGAAAGCGATGTGGGATCACTATACCCTCGCTGCTGAAACGTTAAATAAAGCAAACTTGAAAACAAACTTCCTTACCCACTTCCTGAACTACACAATCAAACGCACAAATTGAGCGGGACAGGGGGTCAGAGCTTTTGTCCCAGAAATCTGGGACAAGTGCTCTCTGATATGCTCCCTTTATAGTAGACAGAGAAATAATAAAAGATCTCTACTACTATAAAGGGAGTTTTTATTATGTCTGAGAAAGTAATGAAACACACATTGGATGAAAGGGTTCAAGCTGTATTGTGC